>CAWFQG010000011.1:0-187160 GCA_963817825.1 uncultured Actinomycetota bacterium
TCAAAAACCGTTTCGCTGAACGATGGAAAAGTCTTTGTGCCGGTCTGCGTCCACTGCATCGCGTCGAAGTTCGAGAAGTGATCGACGCGTCCGGAAGCGCTCAACGTCCATTTGCCTGGAGTCGCCAGCGCCTCGCCGTAAACTCCAGTCTGCCGTTGCCGGGCCGCCGTGTTTTGGTATCCCCCCGTACCGGAGAAAAGCACTTCGTCATCAGATGCACGCACGTCGTGAGTATCCGCACCTGCGAGTATGACTGCCTTTGCGCCAACCGGTTGCCGCCAATGCATCGCAGCTCCCAGTTCATCGGCGGGATCTTCGGCGTAACGCGTCAGGGTCTCCGACGCGCGGTTCGCCCCGATCGATGAGAACGTCTGCCGGTAATGCTCCGTGCTGCCGTACAGCCGTAGCGTCAGTTGTGACCAGTCAACGCCCGTCGAGTAGCGCCACAATCGTGTGGCATTCTTCTGCAGTGGAGTGCCATTGTCACGTGCTTCATTGAATCCGCTGCCACGTAGAAAGATACGGCCACTGTTATGAATTGCGTATTCGAGATCGATCAATCCATTCTGTGACTGCACATTGTTGGGCTGATCGATGGGGCCGCGCATATCCGGAGCAATCAGCGTATAGCCATCCGTACCCAGAATTCCGCCAGCGAGCAGACCCGCCCAGGATCCGCGCTTCAGCGAGGCCAGCAGACCATTATCAGTTGTGCTTTCCCCGCCATATCCCGTAGTCAGAGCAAAGAGATTGTGCTCTGGCTTGACCGGCAGCACATTGATGACGCCGCCGATCGCGCTCGATCCATACAGATCGGACGCGCCGCCGCGTACAACCTCCACTGAGCGCACGGCCAACTCGGGTATTTCTTCCCAGTGAATCCAGCCACCATAAGGATCGTTCAGCGGAACGTCATCTGAAACAACAAGCGTCCTGCTTGCGGCCGTCGAGCCCAGTCCGCGCAGCGAGATGCCCTGCGATGTTGGATTCGCCACCAGCGAACTCGAGCGCCTGAATAATTCCAGCCCCGGAACCTGGCGCAGCCTGCCATCAAGCGCCGGCACCGCCGCTTCCTGAAGCTGCTGCCGATCAACGACACGAGTACTGGCAGGATCATCCAGTGTGTCCAGCGGAGAACGGTAGGCCGTTACTACAACACGCTCCTGCTGCTTCTGCAGGACTATGCGTTCAGGCAAATCCGGGGAACATGTAACCGTGACAGTATCATATGCAAGAGCGCTGACTCTCACCGTAATTGCAACCGCCGATTCGTTCTGGAAGGTGAAAGCCCCATCATCCCTGGTAATGCCCAGAATCGCGCCATTGGTACTGGCGATCTCCGCGTGAGGGATGCCTGATCCCTGTGCATCGACCACGGTGCCGAAAAAACGCAGCGTCGATTGTTGACCATGACACGGCAATATCACACACAACAACATCAGAGATAGAAGGAGCAAGCGCCCTGGCACTCGTGTATTCATCGGTGTTCTTATTCTACGGACGAGGCATCAGAATCCGAATGGAGTCTGTGCCATTCGCGCCAGCCTCAGGCAGAACAGCCAGCAACTCGCGCACCGTTACACGAAGAACCGGGTGCTGCAGCTCCGGAGCAATTTCGGCTAGCGGAGCAAGAACAAAACGCCTCTCAGCAAGAGCAGGATGCGGGTACGGTTCCGGCGTGTTTACAGTCAGGCCATTCACCAGCAACAAATCGAGGTCAAGCAGGCCTTTTGGCCTGCTGCTTTTGCGATCCCGTCCAAAGTGGCGTTCTATTTCAAGGAGTTTTTCGAGCAATGTGTCGGCAAAATCGCCGTCTGCAAAGGCAGCGGCTGCGTTTACAAAGTGGCTGTTCAGTAAATCCCACGGGCGCCGTTTCATACAGCGAGGAACGCGCCGTTACTTTACCGATCTGCCCAAGAACACGGAGTGCTGCCTCGATCGTCTCAGCAGGCGTTCCCGCTGGCGAATGAAGGTTCGAACCAAGACCGATATAAGCCGTGTGTATTTCCGCTGGAGCATCGTAAGAGATATACGCAGGAACAGTTTACGATCATCTCTAGAGAATCTCTGATATGCGCATCGCTTTCTTCGGCGGCACATTCGACCCGCCCCATTGCGGACATCGTCATTGCCAGGGCGGCGGCCGAACCGGCTTTGCCTCGATCGTGTTCTGTTCGCTGGTTGGTAGCCAGCCCCTTAAGCAGGATTCATCAGTCGCCAGCTTCGAAGACCGCGTGGCCATGGTGAAACTCGCAGTTGCAGACGATACGCGCTTCGAACTATCGATGGTGGATGCGCCACGCCAGGATGATCGCCCCAACTACACCATTGATACTCTGCAAGGAATTAAAAGCTTTCTTGGCCGCGAGATCATTCGTTTTGCCGTCGGAGCCGACTGTTTCTCAGTTTGCCACGCTGGTATCGTGCTGCGAAGCTTTTATTCGCCTGCGATTTCATCGTTGCTGGACGCCCCGGTTTTGACTTTGACACTGCGGAAACGATGCTGCCGCAACGTGTGTATATTTCGGCAGAGCTGCATCCCGAGCCAGGCCTCTCCACGTTCACGCTCAACGCTGCCGCGCAATTGTCGACCCTATATTTCCTGCCCGATTTGCATGTAGAGATTTCAGCAACCGCCGTGCGCACGGCGCTGACCGAGCATCTGATCCGCAATGATGTACTCCCCGAACCGGTGGCTGAGTATATTCGCTCTCGCCATCTTTACCGATACCGTAACGAGCAGTGCCACTGGCGTTCGCGCGCTGTCCACGCTACGATGAAGCGTTATAACTAAGGAAGATGAACCCGACCGAATGGCGTCCACCGAAACCCGCAAAATGGTACTGGCTGCCACTGCAGCCTGCGAAGAGAAGAAAGCCGAAGACACTCGTATTCTCGAGCTCGATCCCGCTGATTCAGGCTTTACTGATTTCTTCCTCATCACCAGCGCCGCCAACGATCGCCAGGCGCAGGCGATCGGCGATGAGATTCAGCTCCGCCTGAAACGTGACTTTGGTACATATCCGCACTCCGTCGAAGGCCGCAAGCTGGGCGAGTGGATTCTGATGGATTACGTCGACTTCGTCGTCCATATTTTTCTGACAGAGAAACGAGCTTTCTATGATCTCGAACGGTTATGGAAGTCCGCTCGGACAGTCGATCTCGAAGAATTGAAGGCTGCGCTCAAAGAAAAAAACTCTGGCGGCAAGGAAGAAAACAGCCGGCAAAAAAACTGCTTCTGCTGCAAAAGGCAACGCCATCAACGAAGAAGAAGGCTGCCGGTAAGAAAACCACCTCGCCAAAAAAGGAAAGTACTGCATCATCCAACCGCAAGAAGAAATGACGGCGCAAGACTCGATTTTCGCGGCATCAGTATCATGCCGGACGTGAGAGCTCTTTCGAAAAAGGAAAAAGAAAGACCGCCGAAAACCGGCGGTCTTTTCCCTTTGCAGAGTTCCCTTTTTGCCTAAAGGCAAACTTGAGCCAGAATCGCAGATTTCGTGCGGCGTTGCCTCGCAGTAGTTTGTAGATGTTGTGTAAACGCTGCCTGCTGGTGAATGGAATTCGGTATTCAGAACGCCCACATCATTATGATTTCCGATATCCGATGCTTCCGCACGAAGTTGGAGAGCGCTTCCTTCAATGCGGAGCCAGGGAGTTGGAATGTCTTTTTGGAGGCAAGGTTCCAGATAGTGCTGCCGGAATTCTCAGCTGTTCCGCCCAACTTCAAGTGGAAGGAATTGCGCTCCGTAGGAATCAGCCAATGCACCTGGGTTGGGTCGACGGAGCAATTGCATTGGTGGCATTATTTTGTGCGAGGTCATAATATTGCCCGGGCGTTGCTCCCAGATAGATCCCGTCGATTCCAACTGAATCGATAGGAGAATGTCGATTCCCGACCAGAGGTCTGTCATTCGCCGGGTTCCCATCTCCGTTTGTGTCAAGGCCATTGATGGCAAAGGTGCCCGGAGACCCGGATTGTAGTTGCGTTAGGCCTGACACCGTCCAGCGGCGGGTCAGGCCTCCCAGGAAAGCATCCGCCATGTGCTCACTCGCACGGAAGCCTGCCGGGGACCACGCATAGGAAAAAGAGAAAAAGTTGGGGAAGTTGAACGCTCACGGCCCCCAATCCTGTCTGCGCCCACCCGGACCCAGATTGGCGGAGTACGAGGTGCCTGGATTGTTAAAGAGTGCAAATACTTCGGAGCCGTTATCGAGATTTTTCCCGAATGTGTAGGTTCCACGGAAGAAGAGGCCATGTGAGAACTGTCTCGATACCTCGGGTCCTTATGCTGTCGTACTGAGACGCGACGGTATTGGCGCGAGCATTAATTGCTCCGCGGTCCGGATTCCAGCCGGGAATTCGGATCTTCGCCATTCAGTGCGGTTGGGCCGAAGTAGTTATATTGCTGGTTACCGTACAGTCTTCTACCGCGGCTGCCTACATAGTTCACTGTCAGTTTCAGTTGTGCTGGAAGGGCTTGCTCAAATCCAAGGTTCCACTGGTAAGTCCGCGGGTTAACCAGTTTCTTGCTCCTGCACTTTGCACGCTTGAGAGTGGATTGACAGGACCTGGTTGAATCGAAGCGATCAGCCCTAAAGCATTTCCAAGCCCGGCGCCACTATTAGATGTCAACGTGGTCGAGGTGGCATTTGGAGCCGCCTGTGCCGAATTGACCGGAATGTTACTGAAGTCCGTGTCGTAGAAGATGCCGATACCACCATGAAATACGGTTTCACTCCCCTTACCCAGCCAGCCGCCGCTCGGAGCATAAGCGAACCCGAATCTTGGCCCCCAGTTCGCGTGATCGGTGTTGATTTTGTAGACGTTCGTGATCGGCGCGTACGGATCGGTTATGTCAATACCGGGGAATGGCAACGAATTGCTGGATCGGTCAGGTAGTCATACCGCAATCCAAGGTTCAGGGTTAGCTGCGGCAATACTTTGACGTCATCCTCAACGAAGCCGGCGGATCTCCAGATGTGGGGGTCAAAGCGCGTTGGGCGAAATGTCCTCGTCGCGCTACCTGGACGGCCCCAGGTTGTCGTTGAGATAATTTGCCAGGCCAGATTGCGTCCCGGCGGTAATGTTTAATGCGCCCAAGGCATTCTGGTCAGCAACCAGGTCAGTTTCAGAATGCGCCCGACATCCGCCCCGATGCGCAGGGATTGTTTGCCAACGGTCCAACCCACCGTGTCCTGGAATTGGTAGAAGTTTTCTTTGCGACCCTGCGGGTACGTTTTGAGAGATGCCCAGCTCGGGCATGCTGTTGTCGGTGAAATTGAGATTGTAAGACTTTGAAAGTGGATTTGCCGCAGTTTCAGGAGTGGCCTGGAACAGGAAATTAATACGCGTCATGGAACGTGAATTCATTCGACAAGCTCGAAGTGAACGCGGGTCCAGTTAATAAATGCGAGTTCAGATCGACCACCCACCTCTCCATCGAAGCCGGGAAGACCCGAGGTATTCAATCCTAGATCAGGGGTAAACGTTGCTTCGTCGTGCAAGTAGCGGACGGCAATCGTGTCTTTTTGCCGCGGAATGTAATCGCCCCTGATCATGTATTGCGTATCGGGTTCTTGTTGTGGAACTGGCGGCCGCTCAAACATCGCTGTCGACACGAGGCATCCAGTGGCCGGGCACGCATTTGGATTGCCGGTTGAAGGTTGACCGGCGTTGAGGATCTCCCCCGGTCCTTGAACTGTGTACTGATTCAGATACGATCCACTGTTCAGGAGGCCCTGAAGAAGGGTGGCGTTAGGCCCACCGATGCTCGTGAGGGTAGCGTAGCCTCCGGCGTCTCGGGAAGTTCGATAGGAGATGATTGAGAGTTTCCGTAGAATCTGCTCCATTGTGACGCGCCAAGAGAAATAGCTTGTCCTTCCAAACAGGTCCGCCGGCAGTAAACCCAATGTTGTGGATGTCAAGTGAGCTTTCGGATTCGGTGATCCGGGAGGAAACGGCCCTCCACGGCGGGTTTGACCATCCAGTGCGTTCAGCCCCGATCCTTGGTACAACCAAAAACCAGACCCATGAAATTGGTTGGTTCCGGCCTTGGTAATCAGATTGACTACGGCTCCGCCGTCGGCACGTCCGATACTCTGCGGATGGGGAGTTTGTAAGCGCTACGACGGATTGAAATATGTCCGGGATTTGCTGAAACGCTCGTCCGCCAAGACCAACATCGTTGATGTCCTGTCCATCCATCATGAAGTTGTTGGCTCTCGGTCGAGCTCCGTTCACTTCAATCCTGCCATAGTTTCCGCCAGCGCCCCCTAAATTGAGCATCGGGTTCACATACTGCACCCCAGGAAGTGTCGCTACTAACTCAATCGGATTCCAGGCTAAAATGGAAGCGCGATGAACTCTTTGTTGTGAACTACCGAAGAGAGCTGCCCATTTTCCATATTCACGCCATTGGTGTTCGCCACCACCTCGACGGTCTGGCTCACCTGACCCACTTGAAGCACGGCGTCGTAGCTGGTAACGACCGATGCTCGCACAGCCAGATCTTTCACATTAAACGTATCGAATCCCGGCGCCTCTACGTGGATCGTGAAGTACCCCGGGTCAATCGCCTCAACCCTGTATTGTCCGTCCCCGCCAGAGGTTGTTGCGTGTTTCGCCGGTTTCCTGGTTCGTTACTGTGACTGTTGTATCGCCGGACAACAGCCCCGCTGTTGTCCTGGATGCGACCGGCAAGAATTGCTTTACTGGTCTGAGCATTTAGTGTCCAACCTGCCAATAGAAACATCGCCGACAGCAAGAGCAGGAAATAATTAAACTTACGTGCCATATCAGCTCTCCAATATCTGATTATTTAGGTCGACGACCGCCGCCGCAGGTTCTCAAGGAGTAACTCAGGTGAGAAGAGGAGCACGTAGATCTCCAAACTACTAGCTCTCTAGTTGGGTTAGCCATTTGTGCCTATATTTCTAGTGGATACTTGATGTTGTAATCTTGGTAACTTATCGGGTTTGTAATTATTGAAGTATTGCTGATGTGAAGCTGGCTCTTCTCCTATTGAATTGTGTAGATATATCCACAAAAGCGGAGTAAGTGTTCCCAAATATAGCTCTCGCCCATGGCTTCTCCTTGTTCTTCACCCGAGCCTATCTGGGCGACAGCGATGGAGCGCATGCATCGGCCGAAGCGGCTATGGAGGCCGCCGCAGACGTAATGGAGTTCTTCGCGGGCCCCGGCCACGCCACAGTCGCGATAGCCTGCCAGGCGGCGGGTGACGCGGAAGGGGCCCAGCAGGCGTATACGGCGGCACGCCAACATTCAGGCCTCACTTCGATGGCCGCAGGCTTGTTCCATTGGTCGCCCTTCGCACCGTTGGCGTGCGGTGACCTCACTACTGCACGGCAGTGGGCCGACGAGGCCGTCGGCGCCACCCGTGGCTGCTACCTGTCGGTGGCGCTGATGGCGCGCGCTCACGTGAAGTGCGCCCAAAGGGAGATGGACGAGGCCGAGCGTGACGCAATCGCGGCACTGGCGGCTGCCGTAGAGACCGGGACAAAGCACGGAGTGAGTTGGACTCTCGACTGTCTCGCGAAACTGGCCGCGGCCGCGGGCAGCCACCGTGAAGCAGCGCGCCTCTTCGGTGCGGCCGAGGCGATCCGGCAACGCACGGGTGAGGTACGGTTTCCGAGCTTCGAGGCCGACTATCAGGCCGACGTCGACGGGCTGCGAGCCGCCATGGGTGCCAATGACTTCGACGTGGCGTGGGCGGAAGGCGCGGCGCTGTCCGCAGACGAGGCGATCGCCTACGCGCAACGGGGACGCGGTGAACGCAAGCGGCCGTCGGCCGGCTGGGCGTCCTTGACTCCGACCGAACTGAACGTGGTCCGACTCCTCACCGAGGGCCTGCCCAATAAGGACATCGCCACCCGGCTTTTCATCTCACCTCGCACGGTGGAGACCCACCTCACCCACGTCTACGCGAAGCTTGGGTTGTCATCGCGCGTGCAACTCGCCCAGGAGGCTGCGCGGAACGCCTAGTAACCTGTGCTGATGAAGGTCTTGGTCGTCGACAACTACGACAGCTTCGTGTTCAACCTGGTCCAGTACCTGGGCCAGCTCGGAGTGGACGCACAGGTGTGGCGTAACGACGACGAGCGGTTGTCCAGCGAGGCCGCCATCGCGACCGCGGCCGCCGACTTCGACGGCGTCCTACTCAGCCCCGGCCCCGGCACGCCCGAACGCGCAGGCGCCTCCATCGCGCTCGTCAAAGCCTGCGCTGCGGCGAAGACCCCGCTGCTGGGTGTGTGCCTCGGTCACCAGGCGATCGGGGTGGCGTTCGGCGGCACTGTGGATCGGGCGCCGGAGCTGCTGCACGGCAAGACCAGCACCGTATTTCACGCCAATGTCGGTGTGCTGCAGGGCCTTCCGGACCCGTTCACCGCGACGCGGTATCACTCGCTGACCATCTTGCCTGACACGGTGCCCGCGGAACTGGAAGTCACCGCGCGCACCGAGGGAGGGGTCATCATGGGCGTCCGGCACGTCGAGCTGCCCATCCACGGCGTGCAGTTCCATCCCGAGTCGATCCTCACCGAGGGCGGCCACCGGATGCTGGCGAACTGGCTGGGCTACTGCGGCGCCGCTCCCGCCGAGTCCTTGGTACGAACGCTGGAGGACGAGGTCGCCAATACGGTGCGCGCTGCTATGCAGCGAAGCTCAGTGTGATCGTCGCGTCGTAATTCATCGTGGTGCCCGGCGCGGGGCTCTGAGTCACGACCGCATTGGTTCTCTGGCCGCTGTCCCGCACATCGGCGCCCTTGTCCAGGCCACCCGTCCAGCCCAGCGCCCTCAGCCGCGGCTCGGCGTCGGTCCAGAACTGGCCGCGCAGGTCCGGCATCGTGAACTGGTTGCCCCGCGACACCTGAATCTGCACGACGGTGTCGAGCGCCGCCGTCTGTCCCGCCGGCGGATTGGTACCGATCACGGTCCCGGCGGCCTCCGGGCTGTCGGTATCCACGGGCACCGACTTGGTGAATCCGCTGGCGTTGAGCACCTGCTGCGCCGAATCGACGGTCTGGGACTTCACATCGGGAATCGGCCGGCTCTCCGGGCCCGAGCCAACCACGACAGTGATCTCGTTGGTGATCGCCGAGGTCTGGTTCGCCGGCGGGATGGTGCCGACCACCCGGTCCTTGAGCTCGGGTGTGGACGGCGACGGGGCTTGCTTGAAACGCCCGAAGCCGGCGTCCGTCAACTTCTTCAAGGCATCGGCGTAGCTCAGTGACGAGACGTCGGGTATCTCGCGCTGCTCCGGCCCCGTGGAGACGTTGATGGTGATCTCGTCGCCCGCGCCCACTTCGGCGTCGGCGCCCGGCTCGGTGTCGATGACAAGACCCGGCGCGACCTTCGAATCAGGTTTCTGCTGCGTGCGGGTCTTGAAGCCGGCGTTCTGCAGCGCCACCACGGCATCGGCCGACGCCTGCCCGCTCACGTTGGGCACCTGCACGTCGCGGGTGTGGCCACCGATCATGTTGATGGCGATGGTGACCACCACCGTCAGCACCGCCAGCGCCGCGACCGCGATCAGCCAGCGACCCACCGATTGGCCCCGCTCACGCTCGCCGTACGCGCCACCTCGAAGCGGCAAGTGCTCGGTCGGCGAGCTGCGGTCGGTCGGACCCGAGGAAGCCAACAGGGAGGTGCGTTCGGCGTCGGTGAGAACCTTCGGCGCATCGGGCGCCTCGCCGCTGTGCACTCGGATCAGGTCTGCGCGCATCTCGGCAGCGGTCTGATAGCGGTTGTCGGGATTCTTCGCCAGCGACTTGAGCACCACGGCGTCCAGCTCCGGAGAAATGCCCGCATGGCGCTGCGACGGAGGAACGGGATCTTCGCGGACGTGTTGATACGCGACGGCGACAGGGGAGTCACCGACGAAAGGCGGTTGGCCGGTGAGGATTTCGTATAGCACGCAGCCCAGCGAGTAGACGTCGGAGCGAGCGTCGACGGTTTCGCCGCGGGCCTGTTCGGGCGACAGGTATTGCGCGGTGCCGATGACAGCCGACGTCTGGGTCATGGGGTTGCCGCTGTCGGCGATCGCGCGGGCGATGCCGAAGTCCATCACCTTCACCGCGCCCGCCTTGCTGATCATGATGTTGGCGGGTTTGACGTCGCGGTGGATGATGCCGTGCTGGTGGCTGAAGTTGAGCGCCTGGCAGGCGTCGGCGATGGTCTCGATGGCGCGCTGAGCCGGCATCGGCCCCTCGGTGTGCACGATGTCTCGCAGCGTGACGCCCTCGACGTACTCCATGACGATGTAGGGCAGCGGGCCGTTCGGCGTCTCCGCCTCACCGGTGTCGTACACCGCGACGATCGCGGGGTGATTGAGCGCGGCCGCGTTCTGCGCCTCGCGGCGAAACCTCAGATAGAAGCTGGGGTCGCGGGCCAGGTCGGCGCGCAGCACTTTGACCGCCACGTCTCGATGAAGGCGCAGATCGCGCGCGAGATGGACTTCGGACATGCCGCCGAAGCCGAGGATCTCGCCGAGTTCGTAGCGGTCGGACAGGTGCTGCGGGGTCGTCATTCCAATATCGGTTTCAGATCAGAGGACGCCGCCCGCAAGGGTGCGGACGGCGCGAACACATCGGGGAGGTATACCCCAATTTGTTCACCACGATGACCGATAGACCCGTCATCGGTCCAGCCGGGCACTCCTACCAGCGGCGGAGCCCCTTGCGGCGTGGTTTGGGTGACGGTGTCGGTGACCGTTGGCGGCGGCGATTGCTTGTCCTTCTTGTCCTGGGCGTTGAGCACGATCAGGATCGCGATGGCGATGGCGAGCGCGCCGAGCACGCCTGCCGCCCACAGCAGTGCCCGCTGGCCCGACGAGAACGTCCGGCGCGGCGGGGGCGGCGGCGGCCGGTGTCCTCCCGTCACAGGCCGGGCTCGGGCGGCGGTCGCGGGGGACCGCGGCACCATGGCGGTGGCCGCCGTCGCGCCGGATGGAACGGCGGTGGGCGTGGCGCGCCCGATGGTTGGCGCGGCGTTGGGGCGAGGCGGACGGCGGCCGGACCGCACCGCTGCGACTGCGTCGGCGAACGGGCCACCCGAGCGGTAGCGCATGCCGGGGTTCTTCACCAGCGTGATCTCGATCAGCTCGCGCACGTTGGGTGGCAGGTCGGCGGGCAGTGGAGCGGGTGTCTCCTTGATGTGCTTCATCGCCACCGTCAGCGCGCCCTCGCCGGTGAACGGTCGCTTGCCCGAGACCACTTCGTAGCCAACGACTCCCAGCGAATAAACGTCACTGGCGGCGGTGGCATCGTGACCGAGCGCCTGTTCCGGCGCGATGTACTGCGCGGTGCCCATCACCATTCCGGTCTGGGTGACCGGGGCGGCGTCGACGGCCTTCGCGATGCCGAAGTCGGTGAGCTTCACCTGGCCGGTTGGGGTGATCAGGATATTGCCGGGCTTGACGTCGCGATGGACCAGGCCCGCGGTATGGGCGACCTGTAATGCCCGGCCGGTCTGCTCGAGCATGTCCAATGCGTGCCGCAACGAGAGCCGGCCGGTGCGTTTGATCACCGAGTTGAGCGGTTCGCCGTTGACCAGCTCCATCACGAGGTAGGCGGTGCGGCCCTCACCGTCCATGTCGGTCTCGCCGTAGTCGTACACGCTGGCGATACCCGGATGGTTGAGCATCGCGACCGTGCGGGCCTCCGCGCGGAACCGCTCCACGAACTCCGGATCGGAAGAGAACTCCGCCTTCAGTACCTTGACAGCGACTCGTCGGCCGAGCCGCGCGTCGACGGCCTCCCACACCTGGCCCATGCCGCCGGTGGCGATCAGCCGCTGCAGCCGGTACCGGCCGGACAGCGTCACTCCCACGCGGGGGCTCATGATCCCTCCCTTAAGGCTGCCGCGATCGTGGCCCTGCCGATTGGTGCGGCGAGCGCGCCGCCGGTGGCCGAGAGCCGGTTACCGCCGTTCTCAACCAGCACCGCAACGGCGACTTTGGGCGCGCGGGCCGGCGCGAAGGCGATGTACCACGCGTGCGGCGGGGTGTTACGCGGGTCGGTCCCGTGCTCCGCGGTGCCTGTCTTGGATGCGATCTGCACGCCGGCGATGGCTCCCTTCTGCTGCGTTACCTGCTCGGCGCCGACCATCAAGTCCGTAAGTGTATCTGCGACCTGCGCCGACACTGCACGCTGCTGTTCGTGCGGCATCATCGTCTCGATATTGGACAGGTCGGGCCCCTTGAGGCTGTCGACCAGGTACGGCTGCATCGTTACCCCTTGATTCGCGATGGTGGCAGCCACCAGCGCGTTCTGCAGCGGTGTGAGTGCGACGTCCTTCTGCCCGATGCTCGACATCCCCAAGGCGGCGGTATCGCCGATCGGGCCGACGGTGGACTCGGCGACTTGCAGCGGGATCGGCGGGGGACTCGCGTCAAGGCCGAAAGCCTGTGCGGTGGTTTTCAGAGCATCGGCACCGGTGTTGATGCCGAGTTGGACGAATGCGGTGTTGCAGGACTTCGCGAACGCTTCGCGCAGAGAGGCGGTCGGCCCGTCGCCACACGGCGTGCCGCCAAAGTTCTCCAGCGTTGCGGTGCTGTCCGGTAACGGGATTCGCGCGGCGGACGGCAGCGGGAGGTCGGGCGTCGCACCGTTCTGCAACGCCGCGGCCGTGGTGATCACCTTGAACGTCGATCCGGGTGGGTATGTTTCCGAGATCGCCCGGTTGAGCAGCGGGGAGCCCGGGTTGTCGCGCAGCTGCTGCCAGGCCTGGGCCTGCTCGTTGACGTCGTGGCTGGAGAGCAGGTTGGGGTCATACGACGGCGCCGAGACCATCGCCAGGATCTTTCCCGTCGACGGCTCCAGTGCGACGACCGCGCCGGTGCACGGACCGTTGCAGCCTTCCGCCATCGCGTCCCATGCCGCCTGCTGTACCTGCGGCTTGATGGTGGTCGCCACGTTGCCGCCGCGTGGGTCGCGGCCGGTGAAGAAGTCGGCCAGCCGGCGGCCGAACAGCCGCTCGTCGGAACCGTTGAGGATGGTGTCCTCTGCGCGTTCCAGCCCGGTGCTCGAATACCGCAGTGAGTAGAAGCCGGTGACGGGGGCGTACGTGAACGGGTTGGGATAGACCCTCAGGTACCGGAACCGGCCGTCGGTCGACACCGAGTACGCGAGCAGCTGACCGCCCGCCGAGATCTGGCCCCGCTGGCGCGAGTACTCGTCGAGCAGCACCCGCTGGTTGCGCGGATCGGCGCGAAGACCGTCGGCGGTGAACACCTGCGTCAGGGTGGCGTTGGCCAACAGCAGGACGATCAGCGCCATGATCATGACCGAGATGCGGCGCAGGGAGGTGTTCATACGCGCCCGATCACCTCGGTGCTGGCCGCCGCGATCGGTGATGGGTTGGGCGGCCGGGTCACGATCGGACGGCGGGCGGCGTGCGAGATCCGGATCAGGATCGCCAGCAGAACGTAGTTGGCGAGCAGCGACGAGCCGCCGTAGGACATCCACGGGGTGGTCAGACCGGTCAGCGGGATCAGCTTGGTCACGCCGCCGACGACGATGAACAACTGAATCGCCAGAGTAGAGGCCAGGCCGGCGGCCAGCAGCTTGCCGAAGCTGTCGCGTACCGCGATCGCGGTACGCAGGCCACGGATGATGACGATCGTGTAGAGCATCAGCACGCCAGCCAGGCCGACCAGTCCGAGCTCCTCGCCGACCGCGGCGATGATGAAGTCCGTCGACGCCGCAGGGACCGCGCCGGGCTGACCGTTGCCAAGGCCGGTGCCGAAGATTCCTCCGGTGGCGAAGCTGAAGAGCGACTGCACTATCTGGTAGCCGGCGCCGTCAGGATCGGCGAACGGGTCCAGCCAGGTCTGCACCCGGGTCTGGACGTGGGCGAAAACGTAATACGCCGCAACGCTTCCCGCGGCGAAGAGTGTCAACCCGATGACGACCCAGCTGAACCGGTCGGTGGCCACGTATACCAGCACGAGGAACGAGGCGTAGAGCAGAAGTGAGGTGCCGAGGTCCTTTTCGAAGACCATCACGCCGACGGAGATCACCCAGGCCGCGAGCAGCGGCGCCAGGTCCCGGGGCCGCGGCAGGTCCATGCCGAGCATGTGCTTACCGGCGCTGGTGAACACGCTGCGTTTGGACACCAGCACCGCCGCGAAAAAGATCAGAAGCAGGATCTTGGAGAATTCGGCGGGCTGAATCGAGAAGCCCGGCAACTGGATCCAGATCTTGGCGCCGTTCTGCTCCGAAATGGAACGGGGCAGCACGGCGGGGATCGCCAGCAGTATCAGGCCGGCGACGCCGAAGACGTAGCCGTAGCGCGCGAGGATCCGATGGTCGTGCAGAAAGATCACGACCAACGAGAACGCCACCACCCCGACCAGGGTCCACAGCATCTGCTGATTGGCGCTCGGTCCGCGCGCGGCACCGGAGGTGATGTCGCCCGTCGCGAGGTCCAATCGGTGAATCATGACCAGCCCCAAGCCATTCAGCAGCGCCACCACGGGTAGCAGCAGCGGATCGGCGTAGGGGGCGAAGCGCCGGATGGCCAGATGTGCAGCGCCGAACAGCGCCATGTATGCGGCGGTGTAGGAGGCCAGATCCCACCGCAGTCCCTGCTCCTGGTTGGCCTCCACGATGAGAAGAGCCACCGTGGTGATCACGGTGGCGAACCCCAGCAGTAACAGCTCGGCATTGCGCCGGTTCGGCAGGGGCGGCAATACGGTGACGGGCGGCTGGGGTTGCGTCGTCATGACACGTTCCGGCAGGTCTTCCCCGGCTCGGAGGGAGGGGGCGGCAGGGCGGTGGCGGTCGGTGAGGGCGTCGGCGACGGAGTCGGCGGAGCGGTGACCGTGGTCGGTGTTTCCGGAGCGGGGCTCTGGCCCGGCGGTCGGTGGGGATCCGACGGGCTGTTGGGATTGGCGGGCGTTTCCGGTGCGGGGCTTAGTGATTCGAACGAGCTGGACGGGCCCGGTGCGGGAGGGGACGCAGCGGTGGGCGTCTTCGAGGTTGCGGTCGGCGGTGGGCACGTCGGCAACACCGAACTTCGGGCGAGCTCCTCGATCTGGGCGATGGCGTTGTCCAGGCTGCCCGATGGCAACCCGGCGATCACCTGTGCGCGCTCCGACGGGCGCATGTCGTTGACGCCGAGGATGCGGCAGTTGAGGTTGTCGCGGGCCTGCCCCGGGCTGATGAGCGACAAGTCATTTCGTTCGTTCAGGCAGCCGAGGAGAAAGGGCTCCTGAAGCTGGATACCGAGAAAGGAGCCCTGAACACCCCGCATGATCGACACCGTGCCGTCGTTCTGGGTGACGTAGTAGTTGCTGCGGACGATCTCCCTGCCGACGAACAGGCCGGCCAGCACAACGAGCACCAGCACCGCTGCGGCGATCAGCATCTTGCGGCGTGACTGCGGCGGCCGCGGTATCTCTTCCGGTTGCGGCACAACGCGCTTGGCTTCGGTGCGGCGAGGATTGAACGCCGAGGCGCGGCCCGCGGCGGTATCGGGAGGGGCGACCTGGTCGTCGTCACCGGACACCGCGCCGGCCAGGATCGGCTGCGTCTGCCCGTAGTCGTAGTCGACGACGTCGGCGACGACGACCGTGACGTTGTCGGGCCCGCCGCCCCGCAGCGCCAGTTCGATGAGGCGGTCGGCACTTTCGGCGACGTCTGCGATTTGCAGTGCGTCCAGAATCGTCTCGTGACTGACGGGGTCGGACAGCCCGTCGGAACACAACAGGTAGCGGTCGCCGGTGTGCGCCTCTCGCACGGTCAGTGTCGGTTCTACTTCGTGTCCGGTGAGCGCTCGCATGATGAGCGAGCGCTGCGGGTGGCTGTGCGCTTCCTCTGCGGTGATGCGGCCCTCGTCGACGAGGGTCTGGACGAAGGTGTCATCCTTGGTGATCTGGGCCAGCTCCCCGTCGCGGAGCAGATAGCCGCGAGAGTCGCCGATGTGCACAAGCCCAAGCCTGTTGCCGTCGAACAGGATTGCGGTAAGAGTCGTGCCCATGCCCTCGAGCTCGGGGTCGGCCTCGACGTGCGCGGCGATCGCCGAGTTACCGTCACGGACCGCCGAGTCGAGCTTGGACAGAAGATCGCCGCCGGGCTCGTCGTCGTCGAGATGTGCCAGCGCGGCGATCACCAACTGCGACGCCACCTCGCCGGCCGCATGACCGCCCATGCCGTCGGCCAGTGCCAGCAGCCGGGCGCCCGCGTACACCGAATCCTCGTTGTTCGCTCTGACCAGGCCGCGGTCGCTGCGCGCGGCGTATCGAAGCACCAGTGTCACGGGCGCAGCTCAATTACCGTTTTGCCGATTCGAACCGGCGTGCCCAATGGAACCCGTACTGCCGTAGTCACCTTCGCCCTGTCAAGGTATGTGCCGTTGGTCGATCCTAGGTCCTCCACATACCATTCCGAACCCCGCTGCGACAGCCGGGCGTGCCGGGTCGACGCGTAATCATCAGTGAGCACCAGGGTGGAGTCGTCGGCCCGGCCGATCAAAACCGGCTGGCTGCCCAGCGTGATGCGGGTACCGGACAGCGCCCCGTCGGTCACCACGAGCGTGCGGGCGATGTGACGTTTCTGCCGCGACGGTAAGAGCGAGCCGCGAAGCGCGAGGCCGCGCCGGACCATCACCGCTCCGGTCGGCGCGTAGATGTCTGTTCGCAGAATCCGCAGCACCGACCAGATGAAGAGCCATAACAACAGAAGGAAACCGACGCGCGTCAGCTGCAGCATCAGTCCCTGCATCCGACGTCCTCTCCGTACCCGCCCCGGTCCAGTCGCACCGACAGCGCGGCTCCCTCAGCGACCTTCGGCAACGTCACGATACTTGGACGGTCGGCACCGCGAGGGTGAAGCCGCAGCTTGTACCCGCGGTGTGACCTGCCAACTCCTCAGTGAACGCGGACGATGATCTCGGAGTGCCCGAGACGGATCACGTCGCCGTCGGCCAACTGCCACTCCTGCACCGGCGCGTTGTTCACCGTGGTGCCGTTGGTGGAGTTGAGGTCGGCCAGCAGTGCGACCTGCCCGTCCCAGCGGATCTCCAGATGGCGACGGGAAACACCGGTGTCGGGCAGCCGGAACTGGGCGTCCTGGCCGCGGCCGATCACGTTGGCGCCTTCGCGCAGCTGGTAGGTGCGGCCGCTGCCGTCGTCGAGCTGCAGGGTCACGTTGGCGCCACCGGCCGGGTAATCGCCCTGCCCGTAGCCGGCCCCGTAGCCTCCGCCTGGCGCGCCGGCCGGGGGTCCGTAGTCGTACCCGCCACCCGCAGGCTCTGCGTACCCGGGCTCGGCGTACCCGCCGGCCGCCGGGGGCTCGCCGTAGCGGCCGTAGTCGGGCTGGGCGTAGTCCTGGCGGCCATATGGCTGGCCTCCGTAGCCCTGGCCCTGGCCCTGGTCCGGGTAACCGGCGCCCTGGTCGGGGTAGCCGCCCTGGTCGGGGTAGCCGCCGGGTTGACGGCCGTAGTCGTCCCCTCGCGGCGGGGCGGGCTGACGGCCGTAGTCACCGCCGCCGTACTCGCCTCCGTAGCCAGGCTGGCCGGCGGGCGGCGGGTAGCCGCCCGGTGCCTGGCGGTAGCCGCCCTGGTCGTAACCGCCGCCCTGCGGGGGTCCGTAGCCGCCGGCTGGCGGGCGCTGCTCGTACGGCGGCTGTGGCGGGTAGCCGCCCTGTTGCTCGGGGTAGCCGCCCTGTTGCTCGGGGTGGCCGCCCTGCTGTTCGGGGTAACCGGGGCGCTGGCCGTAACCGGGCTCGCCCTGTGGCGGGTAGCCGCGCTGGTCGGGCGGGTACGGGGGGCGGGGATCCTGGCCGCCTTCGCGGTCCTCAGGGCGCCCGTGACGCTCGTCGTGGTGCTCGTCG
Organism: uncultured Actinomycetota bacterium; assembly: GCA_963817825.1. Lineage (GTDB taxonomy): Bacteria > Actinomycetota > Actinomycetes > Mycobacteriales > Mycobacteriaceae > Mycobacterium. The sequence continues at coordinate 17,854 of CAWFQG010000011.1, forward strand.
GGCCGCCCCTGTCCCTGGCCTCCGCGGTAACTCGGGTTGTCGGTCATCGGTGGTACTCCTGGTTCTGCGGTGAACGCGCGGTCTCGTAGTGCTGGGGCGGGTTCGCCAGTGGCTGAGTCAGGATTGACCGCACCACGTGCACGGAATTGGCCGGTGTGCAGGTTCGCCGACTGCTCGAACTTAACGACCACATCACCATACGTTTGCCACCCCTGTTCATGCAGGTAACCCTCCAAGTACCTGGCGAATGTGGACGATGTCAGGTCTCGGTCAGCGCTTACCTTCTGGTAGTCGGACACACTGAGGGTAATGACGTACTCGTTCGGCGCCAAAATCCTGCCGCCTGCCAATTCGCGTACTCCGGCGTCGGCTTCACGGTGCAGCATGGCCTCGACCTCTTGAGGCACAATCGATCCGCCGAACACTCGCGCAAAGGCGTCGCCCACGGTCGACTCAAGCTTGCGTTCGATGCGGTCTACTAGACCCATCTCATCGCCTGCCTTAATCGCCGTAGGTAGTCATTCCTGTCACATGCCCGGTCGCGCGCGTGTCGCGAGACCACACCTGTCACATTGCATGGTATCGGTCCAGTACAGCCATGCGGGACCAACAGAACTCTGAGAATCGTCTAGCCGCAGGTGGCAGGCGTCTGGGCCGGATCGGTAGGGTTGGGGATCGGGGCCGACAGAGTGATAGGCTCCCCCGGTTGTTGGGGCGAGTGGCGGAATGGCAGACGCGCTGGCTTCAGGTGCCAGTGTCCTTCGGGACGTGGGGGTTCAAGTCCCCCTTCGCCCACAATTGTGATGAGTCGAGTCATGGGTACACCTGAGTCGCGTCATCGGTTACAGATCGCCCCGGCCAGCGGCCTGGGGCACCTGTTGATCTGATGCCGTCTCGGGCGGGTCAGGATCGCAGGAGTGCTGCTGATCGGCCATAGGCCTAGGGTCGCCGGTGAGCTCACGAATGCTTGAGCATGTGTGCCTTCTGCGTTCAACACACCGTTAAGAACCAGCCGGGTCAACTCCTTGGCGGCGCGATCGGTGTTGGCGACATGGCGTACACACACCGCGTACCAGGCGCCGCCGGCGATCACGTCCATCAGGGTGTCGGCGCTGATGCCCGGTCGCGCCACCCCAGCATCGGTGGCACCAGCGAGCTTCGCGGCGAGCTGGCTGCGGGCCGCCGCTTCCAGGCGATCGCTGAGCACCTGGCGCAGCCGACGGTCGGAGCGCAAATCAATCATCAGACCCGGAATAGCCTCGCGCACAGCCGCATCCCGGTACATCCGCACGGCACCCGTACACAACCGGGTGATCTCGGCGACGAAGTCGTCCTCTTGTGGCTCCGGCCCGAGGTCGGGAAATACGGCCTCGTGAACCAGTTGCGCCTTGGAGGTCCACCGGCGGTAGACGGCGGGCCTGCTCACCCCTGCGGTGGCGGCGATCAGGTCGATGGTCGTCGCCGAGTAGCCGCGCTCGACCAGCAGCGCGCGCGTCGCCTCGAGCACCGCCGCGTCGATGGCAGGATCCCGGCGCGACCCCTGTCGGCGGTGTCGCGTCGTGTTCACCGTTCGCGCCTCCCTCACCGACTTAGTCGTTACAGTGTGTCACAACAAATGCCGACGCAGGGAGGCGTTGATGACTACCGAAGTGTCCAAGCCAGTGGCCGCGACCGGAGAGGACGGGAGGCACGTCTATACCTGTCCTCTGTGTGAGGCCATGTGCGGGCTGGAGATTCAGGTGAGGGACGGCCGGGTGGCGGGCATCCGCGGCAACCCCGACGACACCTGGAGCCGCGGGCACCTCTGCCCCAAGGGGGCGACGCTCGGTGCCCTGCACGAGGACCCCGACCGGATCCGGCGCCCGATGATCAAGGTCGACGGGCAGTGGCAGGAAGTCAGCTGGGACGCGGCGTTTCGGCGGTGCACGGAACTTCTGGCACCCGTCATCGAGAAGCACGGCATCGGCGCAGTGACCTGCTACACCGGCAACCCGCTCGCCCACTCGTTCTCCCTCGGCCGCTACACCGGTGTGCTGCTGGGCATGTCGGGCATCCCCCTCAGTTATTCGCCGGGGACGGTCGACCAGTGGCCGAAGAACTTGTCGTCGCACCTGATGTACGGCGGATGGTGGACTTTCCCGGTGCCCGACGTCGAGCGCACCGACCTGCTCGTCGTGATGGGCGCCAACCCGGCCGCATCGCAGGGCTCGTTGCTCGCCGCTCCCGATGTGATGGGCATCATCGAGGGAATCCGCAAACGCGGCAAGGTCATTGTGATCGACCCTGTCCGAACGGCGACCGCCACACGCGCCGACGAGTGGCTGCCGATCACGCCGGGCACCGACGCGGCGCTGTTGCTGGCCGTCGCCCACACACTGTTCGCCGAGGACCTCGTCAGCCTCGGCGATCTCGGGCCACATGTCGACGGGCTGGACCGCATGCGGGAGGTGGCCGCCGAGTGGCCGCCGGAGCGCGTCGCCGCCGTCACCAACATCGACGCCGAGCGCATCCGCGAGCTTGCCCGCGAGCTCGCCGCCACGCCGCGAGCGGTGGTCTACGGCCGGATCGGCACGTGCAACCAGGAATTCGGCAGCCTGGCCAGCTGGCTCGTCGACGTCGTCAACATCCTGTCCGGCCACTTCGACGTCGAAGGCGGAAGCATGTTCCCGCGGGCGGCGGCGTGGTCGGTCACCGTGCAACCTATCCCCGGTCTCGAGGACGGCGCACCGGAGTTCGGCCGGTACCGGACCCGGGTGCGCGGCGCCAAGGAGGTGCTCGGCCAGGTGCCGGTGTCCTGCCTGGCCGAGGAGATCGCGACGCCGGGCGACGGCCAGATCAAGGCGCTGATCACGGTGGCAGGCAACCCGGTGCTGTCCACCCCTGCTGGGCACAAGCTCGACGAGGTGCTGCCGACGCTGGACGCGATGATCTCCGTCGACCTGTGGCTCAACGAGACCACCCGGCACGCCGACGTGATCCTGCCCGGTTCGTCACCGCTCGAGCAGCCGCACCACGACGACCTCATCCTCAACTTCGCGATCAACAGCATTGCGAACTATTCGGCTCCGGTGTTCGACCGCCCCGACCCCGACGGCCCGGAGGAGTGGGAAATCCTGATCCGGCTGACCGGGCTGTGCACCGGCATGCCCACCGAGGACGTCGACGTCGCCGCCATCGACGACGGCTTCTTCGACTACATGGCATTCACGAAGGGGCTCGACGGCGCGGAGATTCGCAAGCTCTACGACACCGGCGGCCCCGAACGCATCCTCGACTTCACGCTGCGCACCGGGCCGTTCGGCGACGAGTACGGCAAGAACCCCGACGGCGTCACGCTGGAGAAACTGAAGGCGCAGCCCAACGGCATCAACTTCGGGCCGATGATCCCGCGCGTGCCGGAGGCGCTCGGGACGTCGGACGGCAAGATCCGGCTGGCGCCGCAGTACCTGCTCGACGATCTGCCGAGGCTTGCGGAACGCCTCGAGCGCGCGCCCGACGACCTCGTGTTGGTCAGCCGCCGGCATCTGAGGTCGAACAACTCGTGGCTGCACAACGTGGCGCCGCTGATGAAGGGCAAGAACCGCTGCACCCTGTTGATGCACGACGACGACGCCAAACGCCGCGACGTGCGATCCGGCGACCTCGTCACGGTGACGTCGTCCGGCGGGCACATCGAGGTGCCCGTCGAAGTGACCGATGCGATCAAACCCGGCGTCGTGTCGATGCCACACGGCTGGGGTCACGGCAAGGCGGGAACCAGGCTTGCGATCGCGAACGGATCACCGGGAGTGAACACCAACGTGTTGTCGCCGCCCACGTTCATCGACGAGCCGTCCGGCAATGGGGCACTGAACGGCATCCCGGTGACCGTCACCCCGGTGCGGACCTGAAAGTATCTGGACGTGGGCAATAACGAGCGGGCGAAGATCGTCATGTCCGACGACGAGATCGCCGAATTCATCGAACGCAGCCGCACCGCGACGATGGCCACCGTGCTGCCGGACGGACGGCCGCACCTGGTCGCGATGTGGTACGCGGTCGTGGACGGCGAGATCTGGTTCGAGACCAAGGCCAAGTCGCAAAAGGCGGTGAACCTGTTCCGCGATCCGACTATCACGGTGATGATCGAGGACGGCCAGAGCTACGACACCCTTCGCGGAGTCTCCATCGACGGTCGCGCCGAGATCGTCGATGACCCGGAAACCAATCTGCGCGTTGGGAAGAGCGTGTGGGAGCGCTACACCGGCCCCTACACCGACGAGATGCGCCCGTTCGTCGATCAGATGATGCGGAACCGGATCTGCGTGCGGGTGGTGCCGGGCCGGTTGCGCAGCTGGGATCACCGCAAGCTCGGCATGGATCCGATGCCGATCGGCGGCAGCACCGCGCAGTATCTAGGTTGATGCCATGGATGCAGACAAGAAGCCCAAGCAACTGAACGCGCCGTTCGTCAAGATGGGCATGAAGTATTCGAGCAAGGCTGTCGCGTGGGTGTACCGGCGCAGCGGCGGTCGGATCGGCGGAACCTGGCGGGTCGGCGCGGGGTTCAAGAAGCCGGTGCCGACGCTGCTGCTCGAGCACCGCGGCCGTAAGTCCGGCAAGCCGTTCGCGTCCCCCTTGATCTACATCACCGACGGCGAGAACGTGATCATCGTCGCGTCGATGGGTGGCCGCGACGAGAACCCGCAGTGGTACCACAATCTGATCGCCGATCCCGACGTGCACATCGAGATCGGCCGCGACCGGCGGGCGGTGCGCGCCGTGCTCGCCGGCGCAGAGGAGAAGGAACGGCTGTGGCCCAAGCTGGTCGAGGCATACGCCGACTTGGCCACCTACCAAACCTGGACAGACCGGGAGATCCCGGTGTTCATCCTTAAGCCGCGCTAGACGCGCTTCGGCGGGCGGAAGCCCGGATTCACGAGTCCCGTCGCCATCCCGGTGCCGATCGGGCCCACGCGATCGAACAGCGCCGCCGTCCCGGTGGCGACGCCGGCGTGGCTGTAGTGCGTCAAGGAGGCCAGGCCGATGTACTCACCGTCGGGCAGCCTGCTCAACGTCAACGTGTAGTCGGCGTTGATGAAGTTCAATCCGCTTGCGCTGGAATGGGTTAGCGAGCTCGTCACGTCGCCGGCCATCGCGGCGCGGACGAACGCGGAGACGGCTTCGCCTTCAACGAGGGGCTTGACGTCGCGCACCCACGCGTATTTCTGGCCACCGTGCCGCCACTCGCTGAGATCGTTGCTCGGCGCGGCCGACTCCGAATTGGCGCTGTATGCCCAGAGTTCCATGGTGAAGTCGCCCGACACGTCGGCCGGCCGCGTGGGTGGCGGCGGCATCTCGATCGGCAGCGTCCACGCCGGGTCGGCAGGTTGTTCGGCGCGGCGCAGGAACAAGGCGCTGGCACGGGCGACGACGGTGTCGTTCTGCCGCATCTCGGCGTCCACCAACCGGATTCGCCTGCCCTCGCGTTCGACGGTGGTGTCGACGCGTACCGGGTCGGCCAGTGCGACCGGCCGCAACAAGTCGACGGTCAGGCGTGCGGGTTGCAATTCGGGGTCACCGCCCGCGAGTTCGATCGCCCTCCCTAGCAGTCCCCCGATATAGGTGCCGCTGATCGTCGAACCCCACGGCCCCCGCGCGAGCGGACTTGGTACCAGCACGTCTCCGTCGGCGGTGAAGAACGCCTGGTCATGAATGCTCATCGCCAAAGACGATAGCGGGCCTAATTGTCGACGATGTCCTGGTACTCGTCGTGCTTGGAGACGTAGGCGGCAACCATCGGGCACCGGGGGACGATCCGCAGCCCGGCGTCTCGGGTCTCCTGCAACGCCTGCGCAATGAGAATCGTTGCCAGGCCACGCCCTTCGTAGCTCTTGTCCACCTCGGTGTGGATGAAGACGCGTTGGCCACCCCGCTGGGTGAACTCGGCCTTGCCGACGTCCTTGCCCTCGACCGCGATCGTGTAGCGATCAGGTTCCGCGGTGACGGTGGTGGCCGCGCCGGTCTTGTCGGTTGCAGTCATGCCTCGACGCTACCGATGTGTCACCGGCTAGTGACACCGACCTGGCTGGGCCCTGGTTCAGGTGATCCGGGGGGTGCAGGATGGGGTCATGTGTGACGACTCCGGTACTCGCGCAGAGGCGTTCGCGACCACGCCGCGGGAGGCTGTCGGTGCGGCTGTCGACCCCATTGCTCTTACCCCGGTCGACGAGATCACCGTCACGACACTGGTGGACAACAGCTATGACGCGCTGATGGGCGATACCGGGCCGGCCCGGCGGACCGGGATGGGCCGGGTGCCCGCTGTTGCGGCTGCGCAGTTCGAGGGCGGCCGCACCTCGCCCGGCCTCATCGCCGAGCATGGCTTCTCGGCGTTGGTGACCACCCGTCGCGGGGACACCAGCCACACGCTGCTGTTCGACACCGGTGTCTCCCCGGACGGGATGGCGACCAACTTCGAGAGGATGGAACTGGATGCGTCTGCGATCGAGGCCGTGGTCCTCAGCCACGGCCACGCCGATCATGACGGCGGTTTTCCCGGTCTGATCCGGTTGCGGCGCCGCGGCGGGCTGCCGCTGACCGTGCACCCCCTCGTCTTCAGTCGGCGCCGTTTCGCACTACTCGGTGCACCGCCGATGGAGCTGCCGACGCTGAGCCGCTCGGCGCTGGAGGCCGAGGGCTTCGAAGTGATCGAGCGGCGGCAGCCATCGCTGCTGCTCGACGGCTCGGTGCTGATTACCGGCGAAGTCGACCGCACCACAGAGTTCGAGCGGGGACTGCCCAACCACGAAGCGTGGCGCGGCGGTCGGTGGGAACCGGACCCGTTGATCGTTGACGAGCAGGCACTGGTGGTCAACGTCCGGGGTCGAGGGCTGGTCGTGCTCACCGGTTGCGGCCATGCCGGGGCGGTGAACATCGCGCGACACGCGATGCGGCTCACTGGGGTGAACCGATTGCACGCACTGCTTGGTGGCTTCCACCTGACCGGACCGGCATTCGAGCCCGTCATCGAACCGACGGTGAGCGCGTTTCGCGAGTTGTCGCCTGACGTCCTCGTACCCGCCCACTGCACCGGATGGAGAGCCCAGCACCGATTGGCGGCGGCACTCCCCGATGCATTCGTGCCCAACGCGGTGGGGACCGCATTCACGTTCGCCGAATTCGCGGCCTAGAGCGCGGTCGGCCGTGGCCGCAGAGTGGCGTTCGGCAGCGGAGGCGCGGGCAACCGCTCGACGGCACCACGATAGCCCTCGACTGCGCCGAACCGGGCGTCGTGCTCCTGCCACAGGCTGCGGTAGGCGACGATGTCGTCGTGGCTGCGGCCGACGAAGTTCCACCACATGACCAGCTGCTCGTCGAACGGTGGGCCGCCGAGCAGCACCGCACGGGCAGGGTCGTCCCCCCGATTGTGCAGTGATAGGACATCGCAGCCGGTGCCTTGGAAGGCCAGGTCCGCTACCGCGATCGCGGTGCCTGCGACCTCGAGGTGGCCCTGGTCGAGCAGCACGCCGTGCTCGAACGACGGGTCGATGTCGAGGTCCACCCGCGCACCGCAGTCGAGATCGATCTGCGCGCCAAGCAGCGGCGTGAACGTGTGCACGGGCGATCGGCTACCCGCAAGCCTGCCGAGGAACACCCGCAGGACCGCACCCGGCACCGAAATGGGCTCGGGCGCATAGTGAGCGAAGTCGCGACCGGTGTCGCGATCGGAGTCGGGCAGTGCCACCCACAGTTGAACCCCGTGCAGGACCGTCGTCGCGGCTGTGGAGATCTCCGAATGACAGATGCCCGCGCCTGCCGTCATCAGGTTCAGCTCACCCGGTCGCACGAAGGCGTGCACTCCTGCGCTGTCGCGGTGTTCGACTTCGCCCTCGAACAACCAGCTGACGGTCTGCAGTCCGGTGTGTGGGTGCGGCGGCACGTCCATCCCGACGCCGCCGCGGACGTCGTGTGGCCCGTAGTGGTCGGCGAAGCACCAGGCCCCGATCAGCGATCGCTCCCGCTGTGGCAGGGTGCGACGCACGTGGATGGCCCGCGGGCCGCCCAACGGAACTTCCCGTGGATGCAGCACACCGGTGAATGCCGATGCCGCGCAGGCCACTTCGGCAGGTGCGGTATCGGTATTGCTCACCTGCTCAGAGTAGCGACCGCCCCGACGGGGCAATCACCCACCGGCGAGCGTTTTCACCTCGCGTCGCAGCCAATCGAACATCAGCGGGATGACCTCGGGCAGCTTGGTGGTCGCACAGTGCCCGGTGTCGGGGATGAGGTGCACCTCGGTATGGCGACGGCCCTCGAAGACCAGGGTGTCGTGCTGGGGGACGTGCACGTCGTCAGCGCCGTTGACTATCAACATCGGCACGTTGATGTCCTGGTCCAGCAGCGGACGTAGCGAGAAGGCGCCGAACGTCGAAGCCAGTTCCTCGGCGCTCGGTCGGCGGTCGAATCCGAGGGCGTTGCCGACGATGCCGTCCATGCCGAACCGGGCCGTGGAGACGTCCATGCCGAATGCGCCCTCGACCGGACCGCCGAACACGATCGCCGCGTCCACCTCTCCGGCCAGGCCTGAACGAGCCGAGTAATAACCGCCCATCGAGATCCCCATATGAACCACGACGCCGTTGCCCAGCGCACGCGCCTCGGCGACGAGGCCGCGCACGATCTCGGCGCCACCGTCCGGTGTCATCGGGACCGTCGATTCGCCGGTCCCCGCGATGTCGAAAGCCACTACACGGACGCCGGTGGTCAGCGCCGCCAGCGCAAAGATGTTGTGCATGTCCATCTTCCAGCTGTCCACCCCGCCGGAGGCAAGCAACACAGGTGCATCTGCCGCCAGCCCGGGCGCGGCGAAGATGTGCACCGGAACCGACGTGGTTGCGCCCTGATACGGCACCTCGAATACCCGACGCTCAAAGTCCACCCCGAAATCCGGTGCGGCAAGCAGGTATTGCTCGAGTTGGCGCGCCAGTGCCCGCCGCTTGGGGCCATCGGACAGGGTCGGGAACTTGGCCCAACCGAAGGCCAACGAGGCAAGTTGATGCTGACCCAGCGCGGCGTAGCGGTCGGCCAGCGCCGTCCACTCGTAGACCCACCCACCGGGGGCATCAGGCCACATCTCGGAGATCGCGGAAGCCACCGCGGCGACGTCTTGGGCGGGCAGTCCGGTGTTGACCATCTGGGGATTGCGCTCGGTGAACAGACTCTTTGGGTCGACTGGCCACTGAAAGGACATCGTGAGCTCCTCGTCTTCGGGTATTAACGCAAGAGAACTGCGTTAGTGAACGATAGCACAGGGAAACCAATTAAAGCAAGTAAATTGCGTTAGAATGTTGGGCATGGATGAAGTAGCAGGCCAGCGTCGCCGCACCGGCGGCCGGTCTGCGCGCGTCCGCGAGTCCGTCCTCGAGGCGGTACTGCAGGTGGTGGCCGAACAGGGCGCAGACGCGGTGAGCATTGGAGAGATCGCCCGTCGGGCCGGGGTGCATGAAACGTCGATCTATCGGCGGTGGCGTACCAAAGAGCGCCTCGTCCTCGACGCGCTACTCGGCTACAGCGAGGAGCAGCTCCCCATCCCCGACACCGGGACCTTGCGTGATGACTTAGTTGACTTCGCGACCTCTATCGTCAACTACCTCGCAAGCCCGCTGGGACAGACGGTGGTCAGGTCGATGGCCGTCGCCGACGACGACGTCACCTCGGCCGCCACACGTGCCCAGTTCTGGCAGTCACGATTGGACCTCGCCCGCGTCGTGATCGACCGCGCAGTATCGCGTGGCGAACTGCCGGACGACACCGACCCGGCCATCGCCATTGAGCTATTGATCGCACCACTGCACTTTCGAGCACTGCTCACCCGGCAACCAGTCGACGAGTACCTCGCCGGTCAGATTGTCGACGTCCTTCTCGACGGATTGAAAGCCGCTAGCCCGTCATCGCCGAACGGATGATGGCCAGGTCGTGGTCGTCGATTCGGAAGACCCCGAATCGAAACTTGTATCCCCAGCGGGTCTTGTCCTCGATGAAGTCGAGCTTCTCGATCAGAGGTTTGATCGCCGTTTCCGTGCACTCCAGAAAGTCGACGTTGCGCCGCCACGGGTGGAAGTCGTCGGACATCTCGACCTGGTAGGGCTCGTCGTCGACGATCTGTCCGATGGCCGTGAACGCCTGCAACGGTTCCCCGTCGGGGTAGACGGCCCGCGGGGAATAGAAGACCAGCCAGTCGCCACGGGCCATCTTGCGCAACATGTTCGGCTTGCCGTGGTTCGCCTGAGTGAACCGGCCGCGGACACCACGTTCGACGTGGTCGCGGCTGACAGTGTTGATCCAGTTCGTCATGACCGCACGCTAAACCCGCCGCCCGACACCTACGGCCGCGCGATCAACAGCCTGTGGATAACTCGGCCGATGAGACACGGACGCAATGGCCTCCAATGACAGAGATATCTACGAACGGCTCGGTGCCCTCGAGCTGCTCGTTCGACACCTCTACGAACGCACGGGTGTGCCGATCCCCGATCCCCGCGAGCTCGCCCGCCAAGGCTTACCGCGAAGAGACCAACGTCGATATACCCACCGCAACCCGGCTCATCGAAACGCTTTGACGCGGCCTAGAACGGGCTGCTATTGGATTGCCATTTCGCTTCCTCCGGGCGCGGCCCGTACTTGGCGATGTATGCGTCGTGAATGTGGGCGTTCTTCTTTCGGTTGATCTCGTCCACGATGTTCGGGTCCAGACCGTGCTGTGCGAGTCGGTGGCGGCGCCACACCTTGTTGAGCGCCAGCGCCATCAGTAGCGACCAGATGTATATCGGCGACGTCATCTCCAGATGCACGTACAGAGACGCCGGCAGCAGCCAGAACGGCGCGAGCACCAAGAACGGCGGAATCGCGTATCGGACCATGTGGCGCCGGACGGCGCCCTTGCCTGCGAGGTCGTTGCGCACCCAGTCGCGGAATTCGGCGGGAAGCCTGCGGCCGAACACGTAGCCGATGTACTGGGCCGGGTTGGGACGCTTCATGCACGTTCTCCTTCGAGGGCCCCCGCGGCTAGCGCGGCGGCGTTGATCCTGGTCAGAACGGAATGCAGGTGCTCGAGTTCATCGAGCCCGACTCCGAGTCGCTCGACCACCGCGGGCGGAATCTTCACGGCCCGCCGCCGCAACTGTTGGCCGGCCTTCGTCAGTTCGACGTCGGTGGCCCGTTCGTCGGCGGCCGAGCGCGTGCGGGTGATCAATCCGAGTGTCTCGAGGCGCTTGAGCATCGGCGACAGCGTGGCGGAATCGAGCTGCAGGGCCGTCGCGATCTCCTTGACCGACAACGGTTTCGCATACCTGTCGGACCGATAATGATCCCAGAGCGCGAGCATCACGAGGTACTGCGGATGGGTCAGCCCCAGCGGCTCAAGCAGCGGCCGGTATATCGCGAGCACCGCTCGGTTGGTGACGGCCAACGCGAAACATACCTGGCGTTCCAGCGCCAGCGGGTCGACCTCTGCGTCGATGACAGCCATAGGAAGAGCGTACCCTAATAATTAGGGCACTAACTAGTGAGGTGACGGACCTCACGGCGGCGTTGTTAGGCTCAGCGACATGACCGACAGGCTGACCGCCGACGATGTCCGCAACACGAGTTTTGGCAAGCCGCCCTCGGGCAAGCGTGGCTACAACGAGGGCGAGGTCGACGCGTTTTTCGGGCGGATCGAGGCGGCGATCGCCGGTCTGGAACGCGGGAGATGAGCGACGACTCCATTCGGGACGATCACGCCGAACTGTTGCGCCGCCGGGCGTTGACCGAGGACGCGGCCAGGCCCGAAGCGGTCGAGCGCAGGCACGCCGCGAACGGCCGCACCGCGCGCGAAAACGTCGAGGATCTCGTCGATGCAGGCACCTTCGTCGAATACGGCCGGTTCGCAATCGCCGCCCAACGCTTTCGCCGTGAGCTGTCCGACCTGATCGCGCGGACTCCTGCCGATGGGCTGATCGCGGGTACGGCGCGCATCAACAGCGACCAGTTCGGCGACCAGCGCAGCGCTTGCGCGGTGCTGTCCTACGACTACACCGTTCTCGCCGGTACCCAGGGCCACCTCGGTCATCGGAAGAAGGACCGCCTGTTCGACCTGATCGAGCGGATGCGGCTGCCCACGGTCTTCTTCGCGGAAGGCGGCGGAGGACGACCGGGCGACACCGACTATCCGACCGTCTCATCGCTGGAGACGCGCGCGTTCAAACTGTGGGCGCAGCTGTCCGGTGTGGTGCCTCGGATCGCCGTCGTCAAGGGCCGCTGCTTCGCAGGCAACGCCGTGATCGCCGGCACGTCGGATCTCATCGTGGCCACGCAGGACGCCTCGATCGGGATGGGCGGTCCGGCCATGATCGCCGGCGGCGGGCTCGGCGACGTGCACCCCGACGAAGTCGGACCCATCTCGATGCAGGAACCCAACGGGGTCGTCGACGTCGTTGTAACCGACGAGGCGGAGGCGGTCGCCGTCACCAAGCGCCTGGTCGGCTACTTCCAGGGATCGACGCCCGCCGGGGAGGTTGGCGACCAAACACGCTTGCGGACAATGATTCCCGAGCGTGACCGCCGCGCCTATGACGTCGGCCCGGTGATCGAGACGCTGGCCGACGACGGGTCGGTGACATTCCTGCGTCCACGATTCGCCCGCGAGATGGTGACCGCGCTGGCACGGATCGAGGGGCGAGCGGTCGGGGTGATCGCCAATGACACGCGGTACATGGCCGGCGCGATCACCGCTGCCGCAGCCGATAAGGCGGCGCGGTTCCTGCAACTGTGTGACTGTTTCGGACTTCCCGTCGTATCGCTGATCGACTGCCCGGGTTACATGGTCGGCCCGGCTGCGGAGGCCGAGGCACTCGTGCGGCGCGCGTCGCGGATGCTTGTCGCCGGCGCCGCGCTGCGGGTTCCGCTTGTCGCTGTCGTACTACGCCGCGGATACGGCCTTGGCGCCCAGGCGATGACGGGCGGCAGCCTGCACGAGCCGCTGCTCACCGTGGCGTGGCCGGGCGCCCACCTCGGTCCGATGGGTCTCGAGGGCGCCGTTCGGCTGGGGCTGCGCAAGGAACTGGAGGCGATCGCCGACGAAGATCAGCGCGAGGAACGCGTGCGTCAGGCAACGGCGGCTGCGCAGGAGAATGCGAAGGCGCTCAACGCCGCTCAGCTGTTCGAGATCGACGACGTCATCGATCCGGCCGACACCCGAAGGATCATTGCCGACACGCTGACGGCCGCGACCGCACACGCAGAGATGCCCGCGCCGCGTCGGTTCGTCGACACGTGGTGATCGTTGCAGCGTTCAACCGCCGAGGGGTGGTAGCTTGCTGGCGTCCAAGAGGTCATCAAGGTGTGAGAGATCCGGCGACCCGATCGGATCGGGTTGCGGGTTGGGAGGCGGCGCCTGACCAGAGGCAAGGCACTCAAGTGAATCGCGCCATGTCCAAGTTGCGACATCTCCGGTCAACACCTGGTTCTCGGTAACTCCGGACGCCACGCCGTTCGTATCGACTGCGCCCCGGTAGAAACCCTGCGATCCGTCATTCCAGTCAATCAGTAGACCGACGTCTGAGCCCCGTATCCCGCCTTTGTTGACCTTGCCCCACATCAACCTGCTGTGGCTAACCGTGTCTCTGTCTCCGGCGCCCCACGCGTCGACGCCGGTTGCGACATTGCCCCCCGGCGTAGGGTTGAATTCGATCCACCAGCCGTTGTCCTGATCCATGTGGACGGGACCGATGAATCCCCATTGGGTGCACGGATCAGCATGTGCCGGAGCGACTCCCACAAACACCGTCGATGCGTAGACTGCGGCCGCCGCACCGGCGGCTAGCGCCTCGCGGCCTTTCAATGCGGTTTTCATGAACTCAAGCCTGCGACCATCTGCGAGTCTTGGAACGCGTACCGAACTACTCCAGCCTTGAGCTGTCGGTACTAACGCCTAGCCGATACGAATTTAGTGTCCGCGGTCAATTGCCGGGTGTGGTCTGACTGCAACCACGCTTAGGTAGGCGAGCTGCTGCATTCAGGTACCCGACTACGCGTGTGTTGGTGAGCAGGGCGACGCAATGTGTCGTCATTGTCGAAATCGATTTGGCGGACCGACACGATTGTGCGGCCCACAGGCCCCCGTCAAGACAAGAGGAACAGCAGAATGAACACCGCCGATACCCACAAGACACTGGTGGTCGCCGCGTTGGGTGCAGTAGCTACGGCAGCGACGCTTCCTGCAGTGGCACTGACGATTGCGCCGATCGCACGGGCAGACTGCGATACGTGGGGATTACCCAATCAGACCGCGATTACCTGGACCCAGGACTACAACACCACGGGGGCACTTGTCTTCCCAAACCCCGCCGATTCCGATCCACCCTGGATCGCCAGCTTCGCTGGCACGGACGCGGTGTCGACCTTCTACCCGGTAGGAGACGTATGGGGTAAGGCAGTCGGCAGCGTTACTGGTGAGAGCGTCCATTTTTCTGTGCTGTGGAACGACGGCAAAAAGGGGGACTACAGGGGGACGGTTGATCAGAACGGCCGTGTGACGGGCACAACCTCCGGCGGCGGAATGACGGCGTTCTGGCACTTCGACAAGCCCTTGGTCCGTTGCCCAGCGCCGCCTCCTGCGCCGGCTACTCCGCCACATCCAAACGGCCCGGTTAAAGCGTTGATTTATACGACACCACCCGACGTCGACATAGAAAACGTCTCAGGTCTGGACCCAGGTGTCGTGGTTACAGTCAAGAACCCCCGTGGGATCGACACCCATTGCAAGTACGAGGCCGTTCCGCGACCGCCCACGCTCCTACAGAATTCAGTACACGAATTCGACATCAAGGCCAAAGACAGCACAAATTTCAAGATCAAGGGCGTACCGACCGGGACTACATGGGATGTCACTGTCAGCTGCCACGCCCAGCTACCAGCCGTCCTGACGCACCAGTTCTGAAAGAGCGGGGGACGGTGCCGCCCGGCGGCTATTCCGCGTAGAGGCTAGTTCGTCGCCAACGCCGCGGCGATGGCACGACGCATGTCGTCATCGTTGACGATCAGGTCGTTGTCGGCGGCCTGCGCGAGCAGTTGAGGTGGGGTGCTGCTCAACCTGCGGGCACGCTCGTGCTTGCAGTGCACGATGACCTTGCGTGCGAACCGGCCGTTGCCCGCGGTGTCCAACGCCGTGCCCTGTTCGATGGGGGTGTCCCGTAACCGGGCCGCCTCGTCGCGCAGCAACGGCCAGGCGGACTCGGCAATGACGATCTTCTCCGTGCCCGCGATCAGCCGGCCGATCTGCACGATCTCGTCCGGTGTGTAGCTGGTGAACGACAACGTGAGGTGGAAGCGGGACGCCAGCCCGGGATTGGCCTGCAAGAACCGCCGCATCTCCTTCGGATAGCCGGCGACGATCACCACCAGCCGGTCGCGGAAATCCTCCATGTATTTCAGCAGGGTGTTGATTGCATCCTTGCCGAATGAGTGGCCCTCATGCTCGGGCGCAAGCCGGTACGCCTCGTCAATGAAAAGCACACCGCCCAAGGCGGATTCACAGACTTCCTTCATCCGGGCCGCGGTCTGCGAGATGTAGCCGACGACTAGGTCCTCCTCGGTGACCTCCACGACGGTCGGGTGCTCGATCTTGCCGAGACCGAACAGGAACTCCGCGGCGATGCGGGCGAACGACGTCTTCGCCGTGCCCGGCGGCCCTTCGAGCACCATGTGGTTCTCGTTGGTTATAGACGTCTCCTCGCCCCTGGCGGCGAGGATCTGGTCGATCTGAATCTCGGTGCGCCACACCGTGATCTGTTCCTTTGGGCCGGACAGCCCGATCAGCTCGTCCAACTTCCGTTGCGCCTCTGCGAGAACCGTGTCCTTCTGTTCCTCCAGCGCCGCGGCCACACGTTGCGCCTTCGACGTCTCGGTGCTGGGATCCCACGGGTCGGTGCGAGTGGCGATGGTCTCGGTGTCTGTGACGATCAGCCGGTAGCCGGGATTGGCCAGCGCCTGCGCGGCCGCGTCGAGCAGGACGCCGTTGTTGGTCGCCTGCTCGAAGGACGCCCGAGCGGCGTCCTCCTGCCTCAGTTCGCGCTGGCACCAGCCCTTGGTGAGCGCCGCGTCGGCCGCGATGTACTGGTTCTTCGTTCTCACCGTGTCGGCGCGGTCCAGCGCGGTCTGGAACTGCCCGACGCTGGCGGCAGCAGCGGCGGCAAGCGTGTCGACAGCGGCGGTCAGGTCCTCGACGACGTGGGTGGCGTGCGCTGGCGGCGACTTCGCGGTGACCTTTAGGACATCCGGCCACCGCTGCGCAAGGTGGTAAGCGGCCGCGCCGACGAACTGGGCCCACTGCGCGGCCATCGCATCGCCGGAGACGACGGGATCTTCGAGCAGGTCGGCAGCTTCCGCGAACCGTCGGTCCCCGACCAGTGCCGTCGCGTATGCCAGCGCGATCGTCGACCGGGACCAGACCGGCATCGTCACGTACAGCGGCGCATCGAGGCGAGCGTGCAGATCACCGTCGACCAACCCGATCCGCCGGGTCTCGCGATACAGCGACCGCGAGTTGCGGTGCGCCGCCTCGAGAACGTCGATAGCGTGATCCCCGCAAGCCACCCTGCCGAGCCATGCGTCCGACATCGTCGGCTGGGCGGCGGTGATCGCGACGAAACCGGCCAGCGCGCCGCGGGTGTCGCCGGCTTTGTAACGCTCGATCGCAGCGTCGAATGCGCGGCGCTGATCCGTCGGGGCAGTCATCGAAATATGCGCTCTCCTATGCGGTCTGGCCCGCCGCTCCCAGGAAGGGCTGCTCGGCTTTGAACGTGGCGATTTGCACATCTGTGGTGAAGGCGGCCGTGGCGATTCGGACCGTCGACGGCGACATTTGGTGGAACGACAGATCCGGTGTCGGCGCGTTGCGGTCGCTGTCCCCGATCGTGATGACCGTCGACGCCAAACCGGCGGGCGGCGGCCCACCAGCCCGGTCGCTGACGATGATGGACGGCACGAATTCCGGCGGGTGCCTTCGGTCGACCACCGCGATCAGCGGCTGCTCGAGTTGGCGCCACCGGGCCGGCTTGTCGGTGTAGATCGCGATGCGCTCGCCGACGGCGGCCGCCCGCACCAGCAGCTGGCAGGCAAAGGGCATGCCGGTGTGCAGGGCGATGCGGGTGGCCTGATCGGGATCGGTCAACGACAGCAATAGCAGGTCGCCGCGCTGGGTGGTGCCGACGAGCACGCCCGAGGCGCCGACCGGCACCTCCAGCGGCGCGGCGTCGAGCGGGCGAGCGGGCACCGCGTCGAACCGGCGCGGCAGCGGCGCCGACCGGACCGCCGCGGGACCCTGGTAACCGGGTAGCGGGTTGAGATAGAGCGTGGGCGGGCGGGTCGGCGCCTGCGGATCATTGACCCGCACCAGCGCCGACACCCAGACGCCGTCTTCGCCGTCGCCGCGCCTCTTGGTCAACGAAATCGTCTGCACCACAGCGTCGGAACGCAGCGCCCACATCTGGTTCAGCGTGTTGGTCGCGATGTCTTCGGGCGAGAAGTAGTAGGACGTCAGGTAGCCGGGATGGGCCGCGATCGATTTCCATGTCTCGGTCGGAGCCACCGGTGTCGGTGTGCGCGCGACGAGGGGTGAATCATCCGCACCGACTCCGGCGGGCACCGCCGCCAGGCCCGCGCCCAACTCGACGAGCGCGGCGTCAAGGTCTTTGGCGGTCAGCGCGCTGGCGCGCACACCGCGCTGTAACAGCTCATTGACGACGCGTTCGGTGGCCGCCGCCGCGGCCGCGCCCACGGTTGATCGGTAGCCCAGCCCGGCCACGGACTTCTCGATGTCGAGGCGCACCACTAGATACGTCCGGCGCTGACCGGCGGCGGGACGGTCGGCAAGCAGCGTGGAATACAGCGGCGGATAGCCGGTGCCGCGCCGCACCCGCAAGCCGCTCGACACCACGTCGATGCCGGACAGCCGGATGCCGCCGGGCTGATCGAGCAGACCCGTCAACGCGTCGAGCGGCAACCGGTTCGGTGTCAACGCGGTGGCCGATCCGGTCAGCAGCGTCGGTGAGTAGGCCTGGCCGGTGACCTCGATCATCGTGATCGCTTCGCCGTCGAGCCGGTCCGCGACCCGCACGCCGTACAGCGCTGCTCCGTGTGGAATGTCGACGGCAGCGGCAGGGCTTTCGGTGCGTCGGCGGCGCCGCCTCAAGCTGAGTCGATCCACGAACCATCGAAAGGCGTTGCGGCGGTGCACCGTAACCAGCAACGCAGCTACTGCGATCAGCGCCACCGCGACCGTCGGCCACCACGACATGCGGGCCGGCGGGAAGATCAGGATCGCGGCGATCACGGCCACCTCAACCCCGATCACGGCGGGGATGGTGGCGTTGATGCCGATGGTGCGGGCCTTCACGACCGCCTCCGCCGAATTGCTGCC
Source organism: uncultured Actinomycetota bacterium (assembly GCA_963817825.1). Taxonomy (GTDB): domain Bacteria; phylum Actinomycetota; class Actinomycetes; order Mycobacteriales; family Mycobacteriaceae; genus Mycobacterium. The sequence continues at coordinate 36,293 of CAWFQG010000011.1, forward strand.
GCGGCTGCGACGGCACTGGCGAGCGCAGCCACCACCGCGGCACCGATCAGCGCGGTGTGCCGCGGCCGCAGATCCGGGGGCGGCGGCGGTGCGGGCACATCCAGCAGGGAGGTCAGGTTCTCAGGTGGCAACCGGTCACCCGGCGGCACGTCGAAGGTGAGCGCGGCGACCGGGTCGACGACACCGTAGCCCACCTTGTTGTCAACACCACGCGGCGGGTTGTGCGCGGTTTCGGTGATCCGCCGAATGATTTGGTGCGCAGAGAGGTCGGGGTACTTCGCCCGCACCAGCGCGGCTACCCCCGAGGTGTAAGCGGTCGCGAAACTGGTGCCGGACAACGGGTTTGCCTTGCCTGGATCACGGCCGGGCAGCGCGTTGATCGGTGCGCCGTTGACATTCGACAGGCCCATGATCTCCAGGCCGGGCGCCGCGGCGCTCACCCATGGGCCCGCGATGCTCTGCGGCAGCGGCTGGCCGTCCGGTGCCACCGCGCCGACGGTGAGGACGTAGTCGGAGAACCAGGCCGGGGTGACGATGGTGGACACGTCTTGCCAGTCACGCGGGTCCTCGGGCCGCAGCGGGTTGAACACCGGGTTCTGCGCGCAACCGCTTCCTTCGCCCTCGTTTCCCGCGGCCGACACGATGACGATGTCCTTGTCGACCGCGGCGTAACGGACCGCCGCGCCCAGCGCCGCCTGGTCGATGGGCTGCGCGGCGTTGATGCAGGCTGTCACCGAAATGTTCATCACCTTGACGCCGAGGTTGGCCAGATGCACCACGGCGCGGGCCAGAGTCGCGATATCTCCTGCCTTGCGGCGTGTTTCGTCGTTGTCGCCGGGTTGCGGCCGGGCAGGGCCGAACGCCGACGACGACTGGCGCACCGAAATCAGCGCGGCGTCCGGGGCGACGCCGACGACACCGTCGGGGCTGCCCGGCGGGGGCGGCGGCACCGGCGGAACCTCACCCCCGCCAGGTCCTGCGGCGGGCGCAACGGGTTCGTCTGGCGGCGCTTCAGGGGGCGGCGGTGGCGGTGGCGGTGGGGGTGCGGTGACCGTGACCGTGCTGGGTTTCGGCGGCGCAGGAGGAGGCGAGGACGGAAACGGTGATGCCGGGACACCCGGTGGCGGCGGCGGAGCACCGGCGTCCGGCGGCATCGGCGGCGGTTTGGCGCCGGGGTCGGATGGTTGCGCCGCGATGATCGAAGCGACGACGGTGCCATGCGAATCGCAGTCGAACAGGCCGCCGTTCTCGTCGCCCATCACGTAGTCGCCGCCCGCGAACAACGCAGGCAACCGTGGGTTCGGGGTGACGCCGGTGTCGATCATCCCGACGGTCACGCCAGCGCCGGTGGAGTATTTCCAGGCCTGGGTGATGTCCAGCATGACGTTGCCCGGCGCTGGCTGGGTCACGTCAGGGGTCGCAACGGTCAGGGGGTCGGCGCAGGTGTTCTGCTGCTTCATCTCCTGGTCGGGACCGGGTGTGTCGTCCGGCGGCAGGGCGGCCGGATCGACGCCGGGCCGCTCGATGGCCACCGCCGTCGCGGGCAGCATCACGTTGGCACCGAGCAGCAGGGCGGCCACCGCCGCCGCAGAGGAGGTCCGCGCTCCGCGGGTCAGCCGATCCATCAGTGGTAGCGGATGTACTGCAGCAGTCCGAGCGCCCATGCGGCGAACGGAACTACCAAGGCCAACAAGATGTATTCGGTGTACTCGACGACCTTGCGCACCGGTGGCGAGAACACCCGCGGCGGTACCACGGTGGCGGCGGCCAGCCCCAGTGCGGCGATCGCGATGGCCGCACCTGCGGCCAGAAGTGTGACGGTGGTGTCGGTCGGGGGCGCATTCAATCCGTACTTCGCGGCGGCGCCGAGCATCGCGGTGACCGCGGTCCCGACCAGGATGATCGCGTGTCGCCGATCCCGAAATGCCCTGGCGCGCAGGATGAGAATGGCGGCGACCGCTCCGAGCACCACCAGCTGCGCCCACTCCCGCTCGCCCTGGGGCGTGACGGCGACCCACGCCGCGGGTATGGCGACGACCGCCACGCCGAGCAGCACGCCGGTCAGTACGGTGTTGGACTTGCGCGCGGCGGCCGCGACCTGTTCGCCGGTCAGCGTCACATCGGAGGGCGGGCCGTCCTCCACCGGCGAGATGGTGTCTTCGGGTTGACCGGGCGCACGGGCGAAGATGTCACGGCCGGTGATGGAGCCGAACGCCTGACTGGGGACATTCGCCATACGCAACGCGATCGTGGGCGCCGCCGAGACAGCCACCAGCACCGCGACCAGCACCGCGACCGCAATCCGCGATCCCGGTACCTCCCAGTACATCCGGACCAGCGCGACCGCGCCCGCGCCGAAGCCCGCGGTGACGATCGCGGCAGCCGCCGACCAGTACCGGCCGGTGAACCGCACCAGCAGCCAGGTTCCCGCCAGCGCGGTGATCGCGCCGAGGAACGCGTGTGGGGCGCCGGGTGAACCACCGGGCGGGATCGTCGCGGCGGCAAGTGCGGCGATGACGAGCGCCGCCCAGGCGGCGCCGTCGGTCACGACACGGCCGGCTCCGAGCCGTCCCCCGATCGCGACAGTGGCGACGAGGCAGAGCGCCGTCGCGGCGAACAGGATCGGCACGAGCAGCGCGCTTTCGTACGCCCAGCGCATCCGCCACAGCAGCATGCCTGCCACGCCGAGCGCACCGCCGATGATGACCACCGCGACCGTGAGAGCGGTCCGCGCCGAAACCCTAACGAAGTTCTTGGACGCATACTGTGCCAGCGCCGTCGAGACATTCTCCACGACGGGCCCGTAGCGTTCGGCCGTACCGGCGGGCGTCAGCGCAAGAACCTCGCCGTCGACGATGTTGTGACCGGCGAGCGAGACGTCAGACGCCAACGCCGACATACCCGCTGCGCGCGCGAACTCGTAAGCGGCGGGTGGCAATTCGGGGGCGCCGCGGCCACGGAGCACCTTGTTGATAGCGATGACCGTCGGATCGACCAACGTGCTCAGCGGCGCTGCCGACGGCAACACGAGGTCGATCTGGTGAGAGTCACCCGCCAGGATCGATACGCGGCACGACGGCGGCACCTCGACCGGCGTGTCGGTGCGACTCACCGACTCGGGGGCCGGTTCGCGGAATGTCGTCACCGGCGGTCCCGCGGTCCGTCGGTAGTGGATGCGAAGTGTTCGGCGATCGCGGCGGTGATCTCGATGAAGCGCCGCTTGGTCAGCGGTGCCATCTCGGAGGTCACGTCGATCACGCCACCCGGCCGCAGGTGTGAGTCGAACGGTACTTCGACGACGACCTGACCGCGGCTGGCGAACTGCTGCACCAGGATTGACCGCGTGCGCTTGTCGGCGTGGCCGTCGGAGTCGTTCAGCACCACCACGGTGCGATGGAGCAGGCCTGTGTATCCGCGGTTCGCGAGCCACTCCATCGTTTGGCCCGCCGCAGAGGCCCCGTCCACCCAGGGCGAGGACACCACGATGAGGGCGTCGAGGTCGCGCAGCACCTCCTGTGCGATCAAGGAGTCCATCGTCGAGCCGCAGTCCACGATCGAGATCGTGAAATGCCGGTCCAGCCGCCCTGTGGCCTCGCGGTAGATGGCGGGGTCGAGCACCCGTCGCCGCGCGGTACTGGACTCGCCCGCGAGCACGAACAGGCCCGCGGAGTTGTTTCCGACCCGGCTGCGAACGTCGGCGAAGGTGTCGAGGTGTTCGTCAGCAGCGAGCTCCCAGTACGAGCCTGCGGCGTTCGGGTCGATGCGGCTACCCAGCTTGCCGAATGCGGTGTCGGCGTCGATCGCCACCACGCGGTCGTCCTGGCGCAGCTCGGCGAAGATAGACCCCACACTTGCCGCGACGGTCGTTTTGCCGACCCCACCCTTGCCGAATACGCCGATCTTGTAGTGGCCGCGCAACAGTGAACGGATCTTGATCTCCAGGTCGGCCAGCCGCTGCTCGTCGGGTGATGGTCCGAGATTTACCAGCCCGAAGGTGCTGTTGTAGATGAAGCGCCGCCAGCCCTTGCGCGGCGGCACCTTCTTTGTGGGCACCAGCTCGCTGGTGCGGATGCTGTCGACGTAGGAATACCCGGCGGCCGGTGGTGCGGCGGCGGGGGCCGCGGCCCAGTTCGGCGCCGACGACGGTTGCGATGACCATTCCTGGCTGGCTGGGCGCGATGACCGCTCGCGTTGGGGCTCCTGCTGCCCCCAACCCGGCGAAGGCCGCGCACCGGTGGGCGGCATCATCCGAGTGGACTCCGCCGCTGTTTCTTCGCGGGGTCGGCCATCGGGGCGAGCGGCTGCGCCGGGCTCGCGCTCGGTTGGCCGCGGAGGCGGCGGAGGCGGTGGCCCTTGCCGGAAGCCGCCGGGCGGTATGCGCTGCGGCCCGGTGTTGGTCCGGTCCGCCGACCAGATGTCGCGACGGGCGCGGTCGTCGGGGCCAGCCGGCCAGATCGGCTCTTCTGGCGGCCGGCGGACGGCATCTTCGGGTGCGCGGTGGGTGCCGTTGTCGGGAGCGCTCGGCCGCGGGCCGGCGTCGGCCGCACTGCGTGGGGGAGCATCGTCCTGCTCGGCTGGCGGCGGGGAGGACGGCGGGACTCCTGTGGGACGGCTCGAGGGCTCATCGTCAGAACCGGCGGGTGGTGAAAGGTGTTCCCGCAGAAAGTCATCGCGTTCGGTCACGGCGCCAATCCTTTCCGCCACCGACCTGAATAGGTGTTCATGGTCTCCTCCGGTGAATGTCGTTGCCTGCGGGCCATCATCGAGTCGTGCTACTGCGGTTGTCCGAGCGGAGCTGCCTCCAGGGGGCCCGCCACGGTGTCGTGCTGCGTCATCGCATCGGTGCGGCTGAGCGGGGGTCCCGGCGCGAACACCCGGATCAGCGGCCACGGCGCCTGGCGCGCCATGGGCGGTGAAATGCCAAGCGCCCGCAACGTTTCGTCGTCGAGCGAGATCCCGTATCGCACGCCCTGGTCGCTGATCCACCACATGGATTCGCGGCTGGTGGCGTCCGGCGCCGCGCCGGTTGTCATAACCAGGTTGGTTGCGCCTTGGGGCATATATACCTGGTCGGCCTCGATACTGGTGGATGACCGGTCGCTCTTGACCAGACGCAACAGCCGGTCATCCGACCCGACCGGGATGGGCAGCCCCTTGCCGGACAGAACGACCGTGGCCGAAGTCCGGTCCGTCGATCCTTTGGACCAGTTCAGGCAGGTCACCGGGTTGGTCGAGGTATCGACGAGCTCGAGGCGCGTCGTCGGATAGAAGTCGACGGGAAGGCTCTCCACTACCGGGACGCTGGCCAGCCGGTCGGGCGAGACCACGACAGGCAGTTCGTCGCCGAAGGAATTGGCCGAGCGCAACAGCGATGCAACGAATGGTGCGATGGGTTGCACGCCGTTGCGCAGCAGCACGTAGAATTTGTCGGCGTTGGTCTGCAGATCGCGCACGGACAGCACCGAGCCGACGACCGCGTCGGGCGCCACGTTGAATTGCGAAGGGCCGCCTGCATCGGGGATGACCGGGCTGGTCAGTGGTTCGGTCGCAGGCAGTGCATCGAACAACGGCGTCGAGATCTGCACCGGCTCAGGCGCATTGGTGTCGACGCCCAACGCCAGTGCGACCGCCTTGTTGGACAGGTCGATCATGGAGCGTTGCCCGTTCCAGATGACATAGGTTTTCTTGTCGTGCTCAGCCAGCACCGCCTTAGGCGGTTGGAGCGATTCGGTCCGGGTCCCGACAGAGAGCGGTCCCCCGATCGCGGTGACCACCGGCGCGCCGTTGGGGTTGTCCGGCGCGGTATCGCACACGGTCCACTCCGAGCTGTCGGCGGTGCGCAGCGGCATCGTCGCGGGCGCTCCGGCTATGCCGACCGAGGGGCCCTGCGGGTATTTCGCGATCTCGTTCGCTTTGACGAAGGTCGGGTTGTTGGCCTGCCCGGCGATCAACCGCGCGGAGACCAGGTTCAGCGCGGGATGCAGCCGGCCGTCGACGAGGACGAACATCGCGCCGCTGTCCCGGTCGGCGAGGATCGACGACTGGCCGACCTGCCCGGCTGGCTTGAACCAGGACAGCACGAACATCAACGCGACCGCGAGGATCGCGAAGATGAAGCCGAGAATCAGCGACGCGCGTTGGCGCTGCACCGGATCGAACTCCATCCGCACACCGTGATGCGACAGCGCTGCGGCATTTCGCCGGTTCCAGAAAAAGTGCGCCGACACCTGGAGTCCGCTGGCCAAATTCAAAGCCATGACTCAATACCTTACTTGCGGGTCCGGAACCGTCGAGACGCAGATTCGGGGGGCGAAGCCAGCTTTCACCGGTGCATTTTTTGGCGTTTGCTGACTCACATGTGTCTGTGACGGCTAAACGGGCGCTTTCGCCGCGTTGAGCAAGTTGCCGATGTCCTGTCGCAACGCGTCGGGGGAAGTCGGCCAGACGCTCGTCCAACGGGTGCCGTCCGGACCGGTCGTGTAGCTGATCGTGATACGCCCGAGCTCGGAGTCGATGACTGAGATCACGTCCGAATGCACATGCGGTTTGATGCCGTGCTCGATGATGGTGACGACCGCCATCGCCGATTCGTCCAGCCGGGCGGCGGCCGACAACACCGCGACCTGATCGGGGGACAGCCCGAGCCGGGCCAGCGCTGACGCGACGATGGTCTGATCCTTGCCGAGAGTGTCGTTGAGTGCCTGTTCCAGCGACGCGCTGGGCAGGTTGAAACCGGAGATGGCGGCGGGTCGTCCGGCGGCGAACGCGTGCAGCACCGTGTCGCTGATCAGCTCCACCTGGGCATCGGACTGAGCGGCCTCACCGAGCGGCGCGAGCACCACTTGATCGTCGCTGCGCGCGATCATCGCCAGCCAGCGCTCGCGCTGACAGATCGACATCGTGCGCTCCTCCACCAGCGCGGGGGCGTCTTCGCCGAGGGGCGCAGTACCGTCGAACGGTTTCGGCCGCCGAATGGCGACCATGACTTCCCGCTGCGGCCTTCCCACCACCGCCATCCAGTCCCGCACCGCCTCGTCGACGCGACCGTGATCGTCGATGACCCCGGCTGCGGCCAGTGACGCGTACTCGGCGGTCTGCCGCAGCGGGATCTCACCGATGTCGGTCGCCACGGTTCCGCCGCCGTCGATCGACGGCACGAACGGGCGGAGCCGCAGCGCCGTCGGCATCTTCTCGACGCCGAGAAGTGCCTGCAGCACCCAGATTCCCGACGGAGTCGTCGTCAACTCAGCCATAACGTTCTATCCTTTTCAGGCTCAACATGTTTCAGGGGAGGCCAACCACCGTCGGCCTCCCCTGACTCGGTAGTTACCTCGGGTCAGCCGAGGTGCAGCGACTTGGCTGCCGCCAAGTCCGTATGGACCATCGACTCGAGCACGTGATTCACGACGGTGCACTGGTGATCCAGCGTTTGTTCACAGCCGTCGATGCCGTTGTTGACGAGCATCTGCGAATCCTCGAACGAGATGCCGCCTGCGCCCCGCAGTTCCTCGCGGACACTGGTCAGCGCGTTGAGCGCCTGATTCCGGACATCTTCGAGATGCCCTCTGGTGGTGGCGACGGCGTGAATCAGGTCAGGAATGGCTGCCGGGTTGTACTCAAAAAAATCTGCCATTTCTAATTCCTTTCAGATCAGGAGTGGTGGGCGATGGAGTTGATGGCGGCGCGCGAATGCTCTTCCTGCTCTTGGAAGGTGTCGGCGGCAGCGCGCAGCGCCTGGATCAACTGGCCCCACGTGCTGGTCAGCTGCATCGTGGAATCGTGAATCTCCTGTGATGCGTTGACGTTGGCCATTGCCGCCATGCCCTGCCAGATACCCGCCGCGTTCGAGTCGTGCGCGGTTGACATGTAGTTCTTCATGGCGCCCTCTGCGTCGTCGCAGAGGTGTTGGAGCTGCATTGCTACGGCGCGCACTTTATCGGCGCCAACGAGGATGTTATCTGCCACAGTTCTTCCTTTTCATTAACTGGTCGGCTTGATTCTGCTAAGCGTATTCCGCCCCGGGCGGTGGTCATTTCACCAATTTCCGGCTAATCCTCCCTCCCGGAACGAGGGCCGACCGTCAGCTGCATGGTCCTGCCCTCGGCCGAGCCTTCTTTGCCGCGTTCGTCGCGCGCCATGTGCCCGGCGGCAGCCGGCGCGCCGTAGAGTCCTCCGGTGCCGGCCCCCGCCGCGGGTTGGACTGACGTCGCCGCTTCCGGCACCCCGCCGGCGCCCGGCGCCCAGCCCGTCGGCAGCTTGGGCGGTCCCGGAGCGTTGAAGCTGCCGGTAGGTCGGGTGAAACTGGACATCACCCCGGTGGCTCCGCCGACGCCGCCGAGCCCGGCGCCACCGCCTCCCACCCCCGCGCCGGTGGTGGATGCGAGCGTCGTCGTGCCCAGCGTCGCGCCCGCGTTCTCAACGCCGCCAGCCAGACCGCCCGAGTTCATGCCGCTGGTGAGCGGTCCGAGCATCCCCATCGCCATCTGGGGGAACTGGCCGAGCATCTGCGGGAACTGCCCCAGCATCTGCGGGATCTGGCCGAACATCTGCGGCAGTTGTCCCAGCTGGCTCATCATCTGCGGGGCCATCGATGCCATCGACTGAGCGGGTGCGGCAGCGGTCTGGGCACTCCCTCCGACGGTGCCTGCGGCCTTGTCGACGGCGCCGAGGCTCTGTGACATCGCGGCGTTAGCTCCGCCATCGGCGGCGGCTTCGCCGATCGAAGCGGCCTGCGCGGCCATGCCCGCGGGGTTGGCGGTGAGCGGCGCCGGGGGTGGCGGTATGCCGAGCGACGTGACGATCGTCGTCACGATGCCCTCGTAGCCGCCCATGTTCGTCGCGTTGACGGGCCAGAACAGGTCGTAGTACTCCATATCGAGCGAGATGATGATCGGGGTGTTCTGCCCGATGATGTTGGACGCGACGAAACCGGCCTGCGAGACGCGGTTCGTTTCACAGACGGGTACCTGGACCATCGCGGCCTTCGCGGTGACGTAAGCCTGCAGAATCGCCGCCGCGCACGCCGCTGACTGTTCCACCCATGCCGCGAGCGCCTCGAGGGCAGCGATGTAGGGGACCGCGGTGGCCATCATGGCCGTGCCGCCTGCCCCGATGAATCCGTTCGCGGCTGCGGAACCGGTGGTGGCCGCCATCTGGGAGGCCTCGGCCATCAGGGCTGCGGCCAGCACATCGTAGGCAATTGCGGCTGCCTCGATGCTGGCGCCTTGATCACCGAGCATCAGTTGGCCGGCGTTGACCTCAGGGGGGAACGCAGACCAGGAACCGGCCGCCATGGACGGCTAGGCCCCTCCGATAGTGGCTGTGATCAAGTTGACGCCCTCGACCGCTTCATAGGTGGCACCGCTGGTACCGATGGCGCCAGCGAACAACCCGCGCATCGCGATGTACTCGGCGAGGATGCCCGACGTCGCCGCGCCGCGGGCGCACAGAGCCGCCGCGGCTCGCACCGAAACGTCGTCCGCGCCAGGCGGAATGACCGCACAGGTAGGCCCCGCTGCACCGGCCGTCGCACCCGCCATCGTGGCAGTCCCACCGGTCTCGGAACTTGCTGCCGCGGCGAGAATCGCCGGATCGATGTTAATCAACATGCTGTCTCCCGACTGACGTAGCTGCTTCCTGCAGTCTAAGGCTGGTTCGGACTACTCACTTTCACCAATTTCCAGAATCGCCCTCACTGTACCCCGAAGTTTGCGGATCCGCCTGAGACGGCGGAGCCGGGGGGTTACTCCACCCGATCAGCGCACCTGTTGTACCAGATCTTGTGTAGTAGGTCGCTTTGCCAGGGCGCTGGGGCTCGGCGAAGATATCCGCGACGATCTTGCCGGCGTCGCGGCGCCCATCCAAGATCAGCACCGGTGCAAGCGATGCACGGAGTTTGCCAAGAACCGAGCTGCCGATCGCCACCTGGTTCCAGTTTGCGACGGCGGTGGCGGCAAATACGTGCAGCCCGGTGTCCCTGGCGCCTTCGATGTGCGGCCCCAGCATCATCAGCGGATTGTCCATCGTCGACCACACACCGGCGTCGTCGATGACGACAAAGATCTCGGGTCCGGACCAGAACGTCTTCGTCATCATCTCCTCCTGCGTCGTGCCGGGAGGAGGCTGCCGATTGTCAAGCTCAGCAACGAGTTCCTTGATCGCTTCACGAATAGCGGTCTGGGTATAGGCGTAGTCGCGCAGATGCGGGCCCTGCACCACACCGAGGAGCGTGCGGCGCGGATCGAGCACCAGAATCTTGGCCTCTTCCGGACGGTAGAGGGAGGTGATCGACCGACACATCACCCGCAGGAAGTTCGACCGGCCCGACCGCGGCGCGCCGACGGCGACCGCATGCGGGTGATCTGCGATGTCGATATACGCGGGTCCCAAATCGGTCTCCGAGAGGCCGAACGGAACAAGGCTTCGTCGCGTTACAGGCTGAGCCAGCCGCTGCACCTCTTCGAACGGCACCGACTCGGGCAGCCTGCTGACGGTGACCGCCTTCTGAATGCCGGAAACCTGGGCGATGAGTGGACCGATGTCGCGCGTCGCGACGCGGCCTTCCGGAGCCGCTTGGCCGGCGACATCAGATCCCGCCCGTTCGCCCAGCTCGGGTACGCCGATCAAGAGATGCATCCCTGCCTTGGTGAGCCCGCGGCCCGGCGCACCGCGCGGCACCTTCTTGGCGAGCTGGCGATTCATCTCCGAATCGCCGGGGTCCGTCAGCCGCAGCTCGATGCGCTCGGTGGCCAGCGGCTTGAGCGCCTGCTTGAAACCCTGCAGGTAGCTGGTGTGCGAGACGACCACGTGCACGCCGTAACTGAGGCTGCGGGCCAACGCGACGATGTGGTCGACGTACTGCGGATACTCGTTCGGCGAACGTCGCCCAGCCGTCGATGACGAGGACGACGTCGCCGCCGGCCACCGGCACCGGTTCGGGCTTATCGCTGAACTTGCGGCGCCGGACCTCTTCCATGTCCAGCCCGGTCTTGGCGAACATCGCTTCGCGCTCGGCGACGATGCCCTGCACCGAGGCGATGATGCGGCCGACGCCTTCGCGGTCCACCGCTGGGGCGAGACCCGCGACGTGTGGCAGCCCACCGACGGCGGCGAGGCTCGGACCGCCCGCGGCCACGCAGTAGAACTGCACGCGTTCGGGCCGGTACATCAGCGCCGCTGTCGTCATCATCGTCGCCAGGGTGGTGGTCACGCCGGATTGCGGTCCGCCGATCACCAATGCGTTGGCGCCCAACAGATCAAGGAAGTGCACATCCTGGCGGTGCTGACGCGGCCGGTCCTCGATACCGACAGGGAAAGCCAAGCCGGGCGTGTTGCCGTAGTCGACATCCCACGGCTTGCCTCGCACTAACCGGACCAGCTGGTCGGCGGTCGCAGGCTTCTCCAGCGGGGGCAGCCAGAGCTGACGGGGCGGACGGGCTCCGGTCGCGCGCAACGAGTCCACGATGGTGTCCACCAGGGTCGGGGGGAGTTCACCGGGCGCCAGCGGCATCGGGGCCTGTTCCTGCACCGGCGCGGGTTCGGGCCCGTTCGTCTCCGGCGGGGCGAGCAGTCCGTCTTCGTCGGGCACCTCGGTGGCGGTAAACGATCGCGGCGTGAACCAGGTACCCGCGGCGGCCACCGGCGTGGGCCCGCCGGCTTCGGGCGGCGGCACGTACGGCGGCGACGAGTAGAACGCGCGGAACTCACGCGGAGCACGCATGCCCTCGCGCAGGTAGCCGGTGCCTTCCTTGCCCTTCTCGGGCAGGTGCGCGGCGATCGACGAGCCGATGGCCTCGCGCGAATCCTCCTCGGTGCCGGTGCGCAGCGCCATGAAGAAGCCGATGAGGCTGCGGATCTTCATCAGCCGGTGCGCGTCGACGGTCTGACCGGCCAGCTGGAGGAAGACGTGCATCGAGCGGCCCTGCCGCACAATGCGCCAGCACAGGTCGACGAACTCGGTGCCCAACTCGCTGCGGAACAATTCCTGGTACTCGTCGATGATCACCACGAGACCCGGCACGGGTTCTAGCGACGGGTCGACCATTCGCTTTTCGTTGTAGACGTTGAGGTCTTTGCAGTTCGTCGCCGCACACAGCGCGCCGCGCCGGTCGAGTTCGCCTTCGAGCGCCTCGAGCATGCGCTCGACGAGATGTATCTCATCGCCCAGGTTGCTGACGCTGGCGACGACGTGCGGAAACCGCTCCAGCACAATGCCTGCCGACTTCATCTTCCAGTCCAGGAAGGCGACGTTGACCGTCTCCGGCGAGTGCGTCAGCGCCAGCGACGTGACCTCGGTGATGATCGTCTCGGACTTGCCGGAACCGGAGAAGCCGATCAACACGGAATGCATGCCCATGCCGTACTGGGAGGTCTCCTTGAGGTCCAGTTCGACCACTTCGCCGGTCGGATCCAGACCGATCGGGAAGCGCATCCACAGCCGGTTCTGGGTACGGCGCGCCGACCACAGACGGTCCACATCGAGTTGGCGGGCATCGCGAATGCCCAACACTTCCAACAGGTCTCGCGCCGGTCCGTCCGAGGTGACGGCGGTGGCCGCGCCGACGGGGCGCCACGGCGCGAGCGCGCGGGCGAAGCGTTCGGCGTCGGTGATGCTCATTGAGTCGGCGACGGCGTAGAAGGCGTCGTCGAGTTCCTCGGGTAGCGAAGTCATCGGTAGCCCACCCCCACGCGCTTGCGCAGCACACCGTCGGACAGCCGGTAGGTGGCGTCGGGGTCGAAGCCGACGCCGATGCCGATCTCTGGGGCCAGCCGGACGAAACAGACCCGGCCGACGCCGCGCTTGCCGGTGGCGCCCGCCCAGTCCTCGGCCGCGCCGCAGTTGTCATCGATGATCACCCAGAGGGGCGGTGCCGAAGGGTCAGGGCCACCATGCAGTCCGCTGGCCGGCGGCATCCACTCCTTGCGATCCAGCAGGTCGTCACCGGCGAAGGCCTCCAGGTCGGCGGGCGAGCTGAACACCAGCCTGCGTTCGCCGCAGCCGTCACGGGCCTCGGGATGCTGGCAGTGCGGTAGCCATTTGACCCAGTCCCAGCGCGCGGGCGCGGACGTCACGACCATGATCTGCAGATCCGCCGGGCTGTGGAAGGCGGCGAGCTGGCAGACCATGGAACGTGCGACGCCCCGGACGTCGTCCATCTCTCCGACTAGCGAGATGCCGGGATTTCGCTCCAGCCACACCACCCGCGCCATGCCGCGCACGTGCCGCTGCTCGAGGAGGAACTTGCGCAGCGCGTGGCCGGTCGCGGGCTCGATCTTGGAGGCCGCCGCGATCTGGGGCTTGTCGATGGTCATCGCCAATTCGACGCGCCCGGTGCCCAGCCGCACCACGCCGAACTCCGGGTCACCAGGACGGCGCTCCCACATCCGGGGCGAACCCGCGACGCTGACCAGTTCCGAAGGCGGCCAATGGCTGTGCTCGCGGTGCGCCCACTGCTTGCGCCCGGCTTCCTGCACCTCGCCCCGGACCTCGTCGAGGCGGGCGAAATACTCCCTGCGGTACTGCTCGAGCTGGCTCCACGGCATCTTCTGCGCCGCGCCACGTCCCCGGAACAGTATGCCGCCCATGCTCATCAACATGATCAGCGGGAAGATAGCAAATCCGCCAGCAAGCGACCGCTGACCGGAGACGTACATCGCGATGATGAACCCGAGGACGCCGACAATGAGGCCGATCGGCAGCACGATTCCCCAGATGCTTCGCGGTGGCGGGACCGGGGCCGCGATCGGTGGTTCCACCGCGATCTTGCCCCCACCGGCCTCGGGAGGTGGCACGCGCGGCGGCGGCACGAAGGGGCGCGTGGTCACTTCGTAACCCTAACCGAGATTTCCGTATGGGCGGATCGGCAACTTCACGCGGGCCGTCATCGGCTGGCCTTCCAGGAATCTTGAGCAACCGCATTGGCCCTAGCAAGCAAATCGTTGAGTTTCTCCTCGAGGCCCAAGTGGGTCAGCCTGCCCGGCACCGAGTCGTCGATGAACAGGCTGAGCAAGCGGCCGTCGGGGCCGAGCTGCACCCGGATGTCGCCAGCGGGGTCCATTGCCTCGGTGCGCAGCGCGGCCAGTCGGTCCAAGATCGTCGTCAGCTCGTCGTAGGTGGCCGCCAGTTCGGCCTGGCTGTACTTGACCTTGGCCGCGTCATCCAGCGCGTCGAAATCCGTCACGGCCCCTCATCACGTAAGGGCGCCAACGTGATTCGCCGTAGCACGGGTCCGCGTGGCGGTTCATCGTCGGGGTCGTCGGATTCAGCGCGAGTGCGGGAGGCCTTGGCGGCGGCCGCGGTCCGGTCGGACACCTTGCCGGTCACCGGCTCGGTGTGCGGCTGTGGTGGCACGACGACCTTCTTGTCTGCGGGTACTTTGCCGCCGGTGTCACCGCCGTGGCCGCCGTGCGGCATCAGACCGCCCATCGGCATGCCCATCGGCATGGCGCCCATCGCGCTGCCACCCGCGGGGGAGGGTGCCGGCGGAGCCGCGGCCCCCGCGGGCATGGTCGGTGCCGAATGCGACGTCGACGGAGTGACCGGCGGCCCGAGCGCACCCGCCGGATGCGTGTCCCCACCACCGCCGCCGGCCCCGCCGCCTGCATTGGACTTGGAGCGTTCGTCCGGCTTCAGCTCGCCGACCGACTTGGCCAGCTCGGCGTCGGTCGGCTTCTTCGACGCCAACCCCGACAACCCCTGTGTGGCGGTCTGCACCAAACCCTGCCCGGTCTGCATGAGCGCCTGCGGGATCTGACCGGCCATGCCGGCCATACCACCTGCCAGACCGCCGATCGCGCCGAGTGCGGAAGGCAGCATCTGCGCCAGCTGACCGGCCTCCTCCCCGGCCTGGCCGGCCTGCCCCGCTTCGGCGGCACCTGCCTTGGCGAGCTGCGCTTGCTCCGGTGCACCCGCGGCTCGGGTCCCCGCCCCAGCACCCGCTGGAAAACCCCCTCCGCCGGGTCCTCCTGCGCCAGGGGTCTGCGGCGCGCCCATTCCCTTGGGTGAGGTGGTGGTCTCGGTGACGCCGACGTATCGCCCCGCTTCGGCGAGAGCGCGCTGCTCGAGCTGGCCGCGCTCAGTAAGCGACTGCGAAACACCGATGGGGTCATTGGCCGCGCGCGCCCGATTCAGCTTGTCCTCGGCGTCCTTGAACTCCCGCGGTTTGGGCGTCGCGGAGACTGTCTGGCTGTAGTCGTCGGCGTGCTTGCGCGCCTGCTCGCCGAGTTCGAACCAACGGTCGGCGATCGTATTGAGCGCGGACACGTGTTCGTTGAGCCGGCCTGCGAGAGACGCCGTGCCTACGGGGCTGTCCCACATCTCCGGCACCGATGCAGCGACTTCACGAACGGTGGTCGCCGCTTCATCGATCCCCATACCATTGTTCGTCGCAGTGGTGCTGAAACCAACCCCTTTGTCCGCAGAACCGCTGTTGACCTGCTGGGAGAACACTTCCCCCGTGAGCGGGGGTGCAGGCGGCAGCGGTGTCCGCACATCGGGCGGGATCGGGGGGACGGGGGCAAGTGTGCCGAGGGTGGCGTCGTCGGCGGCCATCGACGGAACCACCAACATGGTCAGTCCCGCCGCGTTGATCTCCTCCTGGCCCCCGAACTTGGCCGCGATCATGATCAGGTGCACTGCGGCGGTGTGCAGGGCGTAGGCCTGCGCGGACGCCGCTCCCCACAGCTGCAAGGAGGCCGCGTCGAGCCGAGCGGCGGCACCGCCCGATGTGGGGTCGGCCGCCAGCGGCGCTGCTTCAGGGAGCAAGCCCTGCGCCGACGTCGCGAGGCCAAGCAACTTCTGCGCGGCGGCGACAAGCCCGGCAACATCGACCTTCATCAGCGACCTACAGCTCTGCTAACTTTCGTTCGGCATCGGCAAGGTCCTGCTCGGTCGGCATATCGTCCACCGGAATCGACCTTTCCTCCAGCTCGGCGCGGATCACGAGCTGCCCCTTCAGATAAGCGACATCGTTACACGCCATGATGCGCTGTGCGATCTCGGTGGCGGGCCGCTTCATGGCAGCAGGCTCGATCTGTACGCCGAGCGTATGGCCGCCGAGGGCGACCCGGACAAAGATGGCGTTGTCCGGTGTCGCGGCAGTGAACGACTCCTCACTCAAAGCGAACCGCCGCGGCGTTGGCCTCTTCCTGCTCACCGAAATGCGCTGCGGCAGAACGCAACCTGTCGGCCGCGGCACGGTGAGCGGCCTCATGGTCGGCGAAGGCGGCTTCGCGGCGCTGCACGACCTCGCTCGCCGCCGCCTTGAACTGATGCATGATCGGCCCGTGGGTGGCCACTGCGGCGAGGATGTCCGATCCAGCGCTGCGCGCGACGGCGATCTCGTCGGCAACGCTGTCGTGCCGCGCGGCGACCTGATTCAGCACTTCTGGGGTGATCCGGATGGTTGCCATGGGAGCTCCTAGAGAAGGGTGGCGGGCCGGGTCTGCGCGGGACCATCTTCCGGCGGTTCGCGATCGGGGGGTGGCTGGGGAGCGGCCGGTCCGCCCTGCGGCCGGTCGTGGGCGTCGTCTTCGTTTTCGTCGGCTTTGGGCTTTCGCGCCTCGTCGACGTCGGTGGGCTCATCGCGCGTCAACTCGGGGTCGATACGGTCCTCGGGTAGGCCGGGTTCGTCGCCGCGGCGTAGGAGTTCCGAAGCCAGCCCGGCCAACGGGCTCGCGGCTCCGGCCAGCCCACTCGCAGCCTGGGCCGGGGCTGTTGCAGCGCCCTGAACCGCTTGAGGCAACGCGCCGAGAGAGGACCCGACCGCGGGCATCGCGCCTGCGGCCTGTTCGGCCGACGAACCAACCGGCGTGGCGACGGGCCTGTCGTCGGCTTCTGACGTCGGAAGGAGGTATCCACTGCCAAGCGCCCGAGTGAGCCTCGCGTGGTCCTCGTCGGTGAGGGCGCCGGTGTCGACGATGTCTTGGATCTCGGCGATCTTGCTCCGCAGGAACAACAGGAAGTGCCGCTCGCCTGCAGGCGTGTTGAGGGCCGTGACCGGGTTGTTGATGGCTTCGATCAGTTGACGCTGCACGTCTTGCAGTCGGCTGCGGCCGGACACCGTCACCGCGTGTGCGGTCAGGATCGCCTCAGTGAGTTGCATTTCGGCTGAACGCATTTCAGAGTAATCGCCGCTCAGCTCGGCCTGCAGGGTGCGCACCGCGTCGGCGGCGTTGCCGGACTGCGCGGTATCGACTGACGGTTGCGTCACAGAAGCCCACCGCTGAGGTTGTCCTCGAGGTCGGGACGCGGCGCGAATTCCATCGGCAACGCCGGACGGCCCGTGCCGTCGAACAGCTCCTGGGCATGTGACAGTGCCGTCAGCACGGTGCTGACCTGCCCGAGCAGCCACCCATCCACAACGGCCCCTTCCGTCGCCAGCAAGCCTAACCTGCAGCACGGAGGCCCTTCTGCGGCAATTTCAGCCCTCAGGCGTCGAGGTCTTGCTCCACCAGCTCGGCGACCTTCTTGAGCGCATCTGTGTCGTCGGACTGCACCGTGACCTGCGCGCCGTTGGCGGCGCCAAGGGTCATGATCATCAGGGCGGAGCCGGCGTCAACGGGATCGCCGCCGTCCATCGAAAGCGTCACGGGTACACCGGCGTTCACGACGGCCTCGGCGATGATCGCCGCGGGACGGGCGTGCAGGCCGATCGCCGATCCGACGGTGACGGTCTTTTCTGGCATGAGGTCTCCTTCAGTGATTGGTTTGATTGTGCGGATCAGGCGGCAGCCAGCGCAGGTGTTTCGTCGACCTCGACGCTGGGTTTGGCGAACTGTTTGGCGGCGATGACCGCCAGCCCGCCGGCAGCCGTGCCGACTGCGATGGCGATGATGAACCAGAGCAGGTCGCCGATGGCGAAGAACACGAAGATCCCACCGTGCGGTGCCCGTGAGGTGACGCCTGCCGCCATGCAGATCGCGCCGGTGATGGCGCCGCCGAACATCATCGACGGGATGACACGGAACGGGTCGGCGGCGGCGAACGGAATAGCGCCCTCGGAGATGAAGCACGCGCCGAGAAGCACAGCGGCCCTGCCGTTTTCCCGCTCCGGCTCACTGAACAGCCTGGGCCGGACAAAGGTGGCCAGCGCCATCGCCAGCGGAGGCACCATGCCTGCCGCCATGACCGCGGCCATGATCTCGAACGACGCGGTAGTCGCCGCAGTGAGTCCTGCGGTGGCGAACGCGTAGGCCGCCTTGTTGACCGGGCCACCGAGGTCGAAGCACATCATCAGGCCGAGGATGACGCCGAGCAGTACCGCCGAGGTGCCGGACATTCCGCTGAGCCAGTTGGTCAGGCCCGACGTGAGCGCTGCTAGCGGGCGGCCGAGCAGCATGAACATCAAGAGGCCGACCACTAGTGACGCGAACAGCGGAATGATGACTACCGGCATCAACCCCCGGAACCATTGCGGCACTTTGCGTCCGCTGATCCACAGTGCCGCGAAGCCGGCGATGAGGCCGCCGACGATGCCGCCGATGAATCCCGCGCCGACGAACACGGCCACCGCTCCTGCCGTGAAACCGGGTGCGATGCCGGGGCGGTCGGCGATTGCGAAGGCAATGTAGCCGGCCAGCGCTGGTACCAGGAAGCTGAAGGCAAGGCCGCCGAGGCTGAACAGCACCGCGCCGAGATACTGCGAGAAGCCGCCGGGTGGCAGATTCCACAGCGAGTTGTTGAGGGCGTACATGTGCGCGAACGAGTCGGTTCCGCCGTCGGGCTTGTTGGCGATCTGGTATCCGCCGAACAGGAAGCCGAGCGCGATCAGCAGACCGCCGGCTGCGACGAACGGAATCATGTAGCTCACGCCGGTCAGCAGAATCTGGCGGGTGCGGGTTCCCCAGCCGACGCCGCCGGCGGGGGCGGCGCTCGCGCCCGCGTTAGCGCGCGAGCCCTCAACTCGGGCGGCGTTCGGATTGTTCGCTGCGGCAAGCGCTTCGGCGACCATCTTGGCCGGTTCGTTGATCGCCCGCTTGACGCCTGAGGCCACCACCGGCTTGCCGGCGAAGCGGTGCTTGTCCTTGACACCGACATCGGTCGCGAAGATGACGGCGTCGGCTCCGGCGATCGTCGAGGCGTCCAGCGGGGTGCTGCCCGACGACCCCTGGGTTTCGACGTGCAGTGTGACGCCGGCCTCCTTGGCCGCGGCGACGAGCGAGTCGGCGGCCATGTAGGTGTGCGCGATGCCCGTCGGGCAGGCCGTTATCGCGACCAGAGTCTTGGGCGTCTCCTCCGCCGGTTTCTCGGCAGCGGCCGCCGGCTTCGGCTTCTCGCCAGGGTTGAGCACCTCGTCGACGAGTGCAACCACCTCATCGGCGGTCGACGCAGCGCGTAGCGATGCGACGAAGTCCTTGCGCACCAGTGCCCGCGCGAGGCTGGACAACAGCTTCATGTGCTCGGCCCCGCCCGCCTCGGGCGCCGCGATCAGGAATGCCAGGTCCGCCGGGCCGTCAGGCGCACCGAAATCGACGGGCGGCGCCAACCGCGCGAATCCGATGGAGGCCGTATCGACATACGGTGACCGACAATGCGGTATCGCGATACCGCCGGGCAGCCCGGTGGCCGACTGTTCCTCGCGGGCCATCGCGGCAGCGATCAGCCCGTCGGCGTCCGACGTGCGCCCGGCATCCGCGAGACGCCCGACGAGCCGCCCGATCACGGCTTGCTTGTCGGCGCCCGCGTCGACGTCGAGCAGAACCAGATCGGCCTCGATGATTGTCGGGGAAGCGGTGTTGGTCATAGCGATACTTTCGGTCGGTGTTATGAAATGGTGGGGTTAGTGAGAGACGGTGATATCGGCGAAATCGACGTCACCGCAACGGCATCGAGATCTATTTGGGTCAGGCCGGGCAATGCGGAACCCGGCAGTGCCGCTGCCGCGCTGCCGTAGGCGACAGCCATCTGCAGTCGTAGGGGTGGCTCGGCCCCGCCGACCTCAGCCCGCAGGTATCCGGCCAGCGATGAGTCCCCTGCGCCGACGGTGCTGCGCGGAACGATCGGCGGTGGCGTCGCCAACCAGCTTCCGGTGCGGTTCACCAGCACAGCTCCCGCAGCACCCATGGTGGCCAGCACCGCACCGACACCTCGGTCGACCAGCCGTTGGGCGGCCGACACGACCGGGCCCGGATCGCCCTGTGCCAGCGCGGCTTCCAGCGCTTGGGGAGCGTAGCCGATGACACCGGCGAGCTCTTCGGCGTTGGGTTTGATCAGGTCCGGAGCCGCCACGTCGAAGCCGTCCACCAGCGCGGCCAGTGGGCCGTCGGAGGTGTCGATCGCGACCTTGCAGTCGTAGCGGGCAAGTGCGGCGACGACGTCGGCATACCAGCGGTCGGGCACGCCAGGCGGCAGTGAACCCGACATCACCACCCACGATGCGTGCTCGGCGTGATCGACGACCGATCGGGCCAGCGCCTCGGTCGCCTGTTCGTCCAGCCGTGCGCCGGGCTCATTGATTTTGGTTGTGGTGCCGTCCATTTCGGTGACGGCGATGTTCGTCCGAACCGGCGCGGTGATCGGGACACACCGGAACGGCAACCCGCTGCCCTGAAGTGCTGCCACCAGCGGGTCGGTGCCGGATGCGGGAAGCAGGGCGACGGCGTCGACGCCGGCCAGGATGAGGGCCCGTGCGACGTTGACGCCCTTGCCGCCGGGTTCTGTGGTCACCGAACTGACGCGGTTGACGGCCCCGCGGGTCAGCGGGGTGGCCAGCGTGACAGTGCGGTCGATGCTCGGGTTCGGAGTGACGGTGACGATCACGCGATCACCACGTCGATGCCGTGGGCAGTGAGCTGGTCACGATAAGAGGCGGTGATCTCGGAGTCGGTGATGAGGGTGTCGACGCTCGAGAGCGAGGCAAAACTCACGAAGTCCTCACGGCCGACCTTCGACGAATCGGCAGCCACCACAACATAGTTGGCGGCCGCCACCATCGCCCGCTTGACGGCGGCCTCGTCGTCGTCCGGGGTGGACAGCCCGTGCCTGACGCTGATGCCGTTGGTGCCGATGAACGCGATGTCGACGCGAAGCGTGTCCAGGACCCGGAGCACCTGCTCGCCGACTGCGGCCTGGGTGAGGCCGCGGACCCGGCCGCCGAGCAGCTGCAGGGTGACCGACGGCACACCCGCCAGCCGCGCGGCGATGGGAACGGAGTTCGTGACGACATTCAGTTCGCGGTCCGACGGAAGCGCGGCCGCGATCCGGCTGGTCGTCGTCCCGGCGTCGAGCAACACGCTGGCCCCGGTCTGCGGAAAGAAGTCAACGGCGGCCGCGGCGATGGCGTCCTTGTGTTCGGCGCGGGTGCCTTCGCGCTCGCCGACACCGGCCTCGACGAGCCGCAGCGCCCGCACGGGGACGGCGCCGCCGTGTACCCGCCGCACCAGACCGGCCCGGTCCAGGACGGCAAGGTCGCGCCGGACCGTCTCGGTCGTCACGTCGTAGGCCTCGGCGAGCTCAGCCACCGACGCACGACCCTGGTTGATCACCAGCGAGGCGATCGCTTGCTGACGCTCTTCGGCGTACATGGCACTCCGTTTATGTGGGATCGGACCCTCTTCAATGTTGATATATGTTGTTTTACTCTTGAATGTGTTGACTTGTCAATGCTTCGTTTGTAACCTGCTTCACATGACCGCCTCATCTGCGCCCACGTCACTTCCGCAGCACACCGCATCCGCCGACCTCGAGGACGGCAGGGTTCTGCACGGTGTCCCGGTCGTCGCCGGCATTCAGTACGGCCCGGTGATCAGGCCGGGGCGGCTGCCCGGGCTCGACGACGTGCAGTCGGCGCCCGAGGTCGACGAGCCCGACCGGGCCGCCGAAGCGGCCCGCTTCACCAGGGCGGTCGGCGCCGTCGCCGCACGGCTCCGTGACCGGGCCGCGCATGCGACCGGCGCAGCGTCCGAGGTCCTGGCCGCGACCGCCACACTGGCGCAGGACCGGGCCTGGATAGGCGCTGCCGAGAAGCACATCAACGCAGGCGCCCCTGCGGTGCGCGCGGTGGTGGCCGCCGTAGACCAGTTCGTCGACCTCTTCACGCAGCTCGGCGGCCTGATGGCAGAACGGGTCACGGACCTGCGCGATATCCGCGACCGGGTCATCGCCGAAATCAGCGGCCTCCCCGAACCGGGCGTCCCGTTGCCCGCCGTCCCGTCGATCCTGCTGGCCGAGGACCTGGCGCCCGCCGACACCGCGGGCCTTGACCCGACGCTGGTCGTTGCGTTGGCCACCACGCTGGGCGGTCCGACCAGCCACACCGCGATCATCGCCCGCCAACTCGGCATCCCCTGCGTCGTCGCCGTTGACGGACTCGACGCCGTCGTTACCGACACCAAGGTGCTCGTCGACGGGACACAGGGCACCGTCACCGTGTCACCGGACCCGGCGGTTGCCGCCGATGCCGTTGCCGCGGCCCGCCGCGAGGCCGAGCTTGCAGCGCATTGGGCTGGCCCGGGTGCCACCGCGGACGGGCACCCCGTCGCAGTTCTGGCGAACGTGCAGGACGGCGCCGCGGCCCGCGCTGCCCGCGAAACCCCGGCCGAGGGCGTCGGGCTGTTCCGCACCGAACTGTGCTTCCTCAACCGCGATACCGAGCCCACCGTGGACGAACAGGCGCAGATCTACGGCGACGTGCTGGAGGCATTCTCCGGACAGAAGGTCGTGATCAGAACGCTGGACGCCGGCTCAGACAAGCCGCTGAAGTTCGTCGGCCATCCAGAAGAGGCCAATCCCGCGCTCGGCGTTCGAGGCATCCGGATCGCGCAGGGGAATCCCGCGATACTGGACCGGCAGCTGGACGCGATCGCCGCCGCGGCCGAGCGCACCGGCAACGCGCCGTGGGTGATGGCGCCGATGATCGCCACCGCCGATGAGGCCAAACGCTTTGCCGCGCAGGTCCGTTCACGTGGTCTCACCCCGGGTGTGATGATCGAGGTGCCCGCGGCGGCGCTACTGGCCGACCGGATCCTCGAGCACGTCGACTTCCTGTCGATCGGCACCAATGACCTGGCGCAGTACACGATGGCCGCCGATCGCATGTCGGCCGAACTGGCCACCCTCACTGATCCCTGGCAGCCTGCGGTGCTCGCGCTGGTGGCCATGGCGGTCCGCGCGGGTGCGGCGGCGGGCAAGCCCGTCGGTGTGTGCGGCGAGGCCGCGGCCGACCCGTTGCTGGCGTGTGTGCTGACCGGCCTCGGCGTCACGTCCCTATCCGCCGCGGCGGCTGCGGTCAACGGTGTCGGCGCCAAGCTGTCGCAGGTGACGCTGCAGCAGTGCCGCGACGCGGCCGACGCCGTGCTGGCGACAGGAACGGCGGTAGACGCCCGTGCCGCAGCCATGGCCGCCCTCAGCGGGAATTAATCGGACTGCAGTCCGGTTAATGTAGTCATGCCTGCCATCACCGCTGACACATTGACATTGGCGCGGCTCTCCGCGCCCGCACCGTCCGACACCGAGCGGCCCGTTCGCTCGATCACCACCGGGCCGCACGGCTACGAGGGGGAGGGATTCCCCGTCGTTCGCGCATTCGCCGGCGTGAGCACCGCCGACCTTGATCCGTTCGTGCACATGGACCAGATGGGCGAGGTGGAGTACCAGCCTGGTGAGCCGAAGGGCACAGACTGGCATCCGCACCGCGGCTTCGAAACCGTGACGTACATAATCGACGGCCGCTTCGCCCACCAGGATTCACACGGCGGCGGAGGACTGATCACCGACGGCGCCACTCAGTGGATGACCGCGGGATCTGGCATCC
Source organism: uncultured Actinomycetota bacterium (assembly GCA_963817825.1). Classification (GTDB taxonomy): domain Bacteria; phylum Actinomycetota; class Actinomycetes; order Mycobacteriales; family Mycobacteriaceae; genus Mycobacterium. The sequence goes on from CAWFQG010000011.1 coordinate 60,043, forward strand.
TGCACATCGAGACCCCGCCCGCCGAGCTCGTCGAGAGCGGCGGCGTGTTCCACGGCATCCAGCTGTGGGTGAACCTGCCGAGCAAGGACAAGTTCGCGACGCCCAACTACCAGGCGATCGAGGGCAATCAGGTCAAGCTACTGTCGTCCCAGGACGGTGGCGCGCTGGTGCGGGTCATCGCGGGCGACCTCGACGGCCATCGCGGCCCCGGTGCCACACACACCCCTATCACCATGGCGCACAGCACGATTGAGCCCGGAGCCCAATTGAACATGCCGTGGAACCGCGACTTCAATGCGCTGGTGTACGTGTTGTCCGGTCGCGGGACCGTCGGTCCGATCGGCCATCCGATCCACGAAGGCCAGCTCGCGGTGTTCGGCCCCGGCGACCGCATCAGCGTGGCCGCTGAGCCGACGCAGGAGTCGCGCAGGCCGGCGATGGAAGTTCTGATCCTCGGCGGCAAGCCGATCCGCGAACCGGTATTCGCGTATGGGCCGTTCGTGATGAACTCCAAGGCCGAACTGGCCCAGGCGCTCGAGGACTTCAACGCAGGGAAGTTCGGCACCATCCCGCCGAATGCCTTGATGCCACACGTCGTTCGGTGACGTCGACCGCTACCGGCGGGCCAGTTCGGAGTCCGCCGGTCGCGGGTAGACCAGCTCCAGTTCGCCGATCGCGGCCGCAGTGGTTACCAGCGGCATCGCGGCGGCAACCGCCATTCCGCCGTCGCTTCGCGCGGGTGGTGCTCCAGCCGTACCCAGCGCTTCCGCCCTCAGCGCGACCACGAACTCGTCGCTGACCGGTGTCCATGACTGTGTCGTATTCACCTTGCCCGACAGCCGATCCCTGAGAGCGTCGGCATGAGTTTCCAACACCTCGCGAACTCTCGGGTATGTGCCCAGCGGGGGCGGAGTGGGAATGTCCATGATCAGGTCCGCCGCCGCGCGCACCCGGATCGCCCGGTTGAACGCGCGCACGATCGGCCCGCGAAAGTCGGTCGTCCCGCCGCTCTCGGAAAGGTATTGCCGCACTGCGTCATCGGCCACCCGAGTCGCCGCGAGCGCGTCGTGGCTGAGGATGGCCAGCCTGTCGACCACCGCCTCGAACTCGCCGCGGGTGATCCTCCGCACCGCGGCCTCCAAGTACTGCGCGAAGACACCGCGTGCCGACTCGACTGCGGCGGTCGCCGAAGCTGTTGCGCCCCTTGGCCACAACAGCACCGAAACCATCACGCCGACGAGCGCGCCGACGACGACGTCCTCGACCCGGATCAGGCCGACGCTCCATCCGGTCGGGACGATCAGGTTGAAGAAGATCAGCACCATCATCGTGAAGGCCGCCTGTCCCGCGGTGAACGACGCGATCTCGGGAACGAATGCCGAGCCGAAAACGACGACGGGCATCAGGATCCACAACACCGCGGGATCGACGCCGACCACGCTGATCAACAAGGCGCCCAGCACGAAACCGATACCGGTGCCCAGCACGGCGCGCAGCATTTTGGTGCCCGTCGTCAGTGCGCTGCTGCGGAGCACCGACAGCGCGCCGAGCACCACCCAGAACCCGTGCTCGACGGGGAACAGGTGGGTGACCGCCACCGCCAGTGCAAGCCCGAGACCGGTGCGCACGGCGTTGCGCACCGCAACCGACCGGCCGCTGAGAAAACCTGTCGTCGTCGACGTGACCGCGGCGGTTTCGGGAATCAGCCGGTCGGTGGCCGTCGTCGGCGGTAGGCGTCGGCCCAACGCCCGGGCCCACACCGGTCGCGCGTCAGCCGCGGCGGCCGCCGCGATCACCCGGCCAGTCGCACCGATGGTGGCAGCGATCGTCCGGCGATTCAGCAGTTGCTGCCCCAGCGCGACGGCGGTGTCGTCGTCACGCGCGCCCAGAATCGATTCGACGTCGTCCCGGTAGCGTCCTCGCGCCACGGACCGCAGGTGAACCAGCGCGGCCTCGAGATTCGCGCGGTCGGTCGTCCGATCGGCCACCCGGGTGTGTCGGAGCACCGCCGCCGAGCAGCGCAGCACCCGCACGCCCGGCTCCTGCATGTCACGCAGCGCCGGACCCGCCTCGTCGCTCACTCGGTCGGCGAGCCATTCGAGGTCCTCGACCACTCGCACCAGCGCCCGGCTGCCCGCGGTCAGCCCGACCGGCCGAAAGTCCGCGCCGAGGTAGCTCTCCCGCAGGGCGAGCATGGCATCGACCACCTCGCTGCGGGCGGCCCTGCCCTCGAGGCGGTCGGCCAGCGCGCTGACCGCGTTGGCCGCATGCCTGCGTAGTTCACCGTGGTGCCGAGGCGGCAGCACGAACAGCGAGGCGGGAACGCAGACGGCCAGCGCCACCGCCCATCCCAACAGTCGGTCGCCGATCGGGCCGGGCGGCGTGCACGCAGGCAACACGAACGTCAGCAGCGTCGGCCGTTGCCCGGCCGCGATGGTCTCACTGAGCACACCCGAGAACGTCACGGCCACGCCGAGCACGAACATCAGCCCAACCGACAACCATGCGTGCGGCGACACAAGCGTGCCGAGAGTGATCAGGACCGCCCCGTTGATGCCGAGGCCCGCGTATGCCACCGCACGGTTTTGCGGGTTGCCGGGAAAGTCGGCCAACACCATCAGCGCGAAGGAGCCGAAGATCGTGAACATCGGTGTCTGCGAACCGCCCCCGATCGCGAAGCTCAGCGCGGCCGCCGACGGCACGACCACCGCCGCCCGCACCGCGCGCCGCAGCGCATCGAATTCGGGATCGCGCTCGCGGATCCGATGGACCACCCGCCGCAGCACGCGGGCGGGCGCGCTAGTCATCAGTGGAGACGGAAGCGAACCGACCGTTATCGAGTGCGTCGGTGAGCTGCTTGGCGATCCACGCCAGCGCGGCGGTGTTCCGCGGGAGCGTTGCCTGTTCATAGCCGACCAACAGATAGACGGCCCACCGCGCGAACATCTGCGCTTGGTCCGGGTTCTGCAGAATCTCCATCGCCGAGGAGCACAAGATGTCGAATCGCTGTTGGTCGACCTGAACCTGAATTTTGTGCACGTCTGGATCGACCGAACTCCACGCCCGGATCGCGGCTTCGGCGCCGTGCGGAAGCTCGAGCCCGACCTGGACGAGCCTGTCGATTCTGCGGCGCGGATCGGTCTCGTTCTTGAGGAATTCGATGACCAGAACAGTTCGCTCTTTCATCCAATTCTCGACGAGTTCGCGAGTGTAGCCCGGCCAGCCGGAGAAATAGTGATAGAAGGACCCGGTTGTCACCCCGAGGCGGTTGCACACCTCAGCCAGTTTCAGTCCGCCGTAGCCAAGGTCGGACAGCACGTCAAGGCCGGTCTCGAAGTAAGACTCGCGCGAAACGACGCCCGCCATGGCACGGAACCATAGCCTCTGTAGCGGATTACGGAGCCGGGACCGCCATCTGCTTTCCAGATCCGCCGTGTCGCCGCGTAAACCGGCCTATTTCCTTACAGTTTGCTGACCTGTCATTCAAATAGGGTGTTATGCAAAGCACGGGGATGTCGTATGGCAAGATATTGACTATGCCGCATACGGCAAGCAGGGGGCCTGGTCGTCCGCCAGCAGCGAAGGCAGCTGAAACCCGTGAGCGCATTCTGCGTGCCGCTCGCGAAGTGTTCAGCGAACTCGGCTATGACGCTGCCACTTTTCAGGCGATTGCGATACGCGCCGACCTGACCCGTCCGGCCATCAACCATTACTTCGCGAGCAAACGGTTGCTGTATCGAGAGGTCGTCGAGCAGACGAATGCGATGGTGGTTGCCACGGGCATGGCGAAGGCGCAGAACCAGACCACTCTGCTCGGCCGGCTGTCGGCGTTCTTCTCCGCGGCCATGCAGGCCGACAGCGAGGACCGGTCAGCGGCCGCTTTCCTGGTCACGTCGGTGCTGGAGTCACAGCGCCATCCCGAGCTGAGCCATGAAGAGCACGACTCACTGAGGAACTCACGGGCCTTCGTGACGTGGGTGGTCAACGACGCGATCGAGAAAGGCGAGCTGACCACCGACACCGCCATCCCGCAACTGGTCGAGATGCTTGTCGCGGTGATGTGGGGAATGGGCTTCTACGCCGGCTACGTCGGCTCGCACAACGAACTCGAATCCATCGTGGACAAGCTCGAACTGCTGTTGGCCAGCAAGCTCTGGAAACTCGCCGAGTAGCCGTCCCTGGCAATCCGCTGTATGACCTAGGGTGATGTCCGCCACAGATCATATAGATCTACTAACTTATTATGTAGCATTGCTTACGATATGACTGATCTTTATGACGTCGCCTCGATCCGATCCGAGGGCGACAGCTGGGAAATCACCGAAAGCGTAGGGGCCACCGCCCTTGGCGTCGCCGCTGCCCGCGCCGTCGAGACCGCGCGCGACGACGCGTTGATCCGCGACGAATTCGCCTACCTACTCGTGGCATCGGCCGGCCCGCAATGGGCGCAGATGGCCAGCAGTGATCCCGAGTGGATCACCGACGACGAGGACTTCCGCCGGCTCCACGAGATGTCCCGTGACTACCAAGCCGTGCGCACCCACTACTTCGACGAGTACTTCGATGCCGTGATGCGGGCAGGCATCCGCCAGGTCGTCATCTTGGCGGCAGGGCTGGACTCCCGCGCCTACCGGCTGAACTGGCCCGCGGGCAGCACTGTTTTCGAGATCGACCAGCCCAAGGTGCTGGAGTACAAGACCTCGACGCTGAATGCCCACGGGGCGCAGCCGCAGGCACATCGCATTCCCGTCGCGGTCGACCTGCGTGACGACTGGCCGTCGGCCCTGGCCGATGCGGGCTTCGACGCCACCCGGCCGACCGCCTGGCTGGCCGAGGGGCTGCTGCCGTATCTGCCTGCCGAGGCCCAGGACCGGCTCTTCGACCTGATCACCACACACAGTGCCGCGGGCAGCCGTGTCGCCGTCGAGGCGTTCAGCATGGATCTGTCGAGCCAGTCCGAACAGGATCGAATCGTCCGGCGTGAGCGCAGCGCGCGCATGCGGGAGCGGTCCGGCCTTGACATCGACGTCGACACCCTGACCTACGCCGACGGCGACCGCGCGGATGCCGCCGAGTGGCTGGCTGACCACGGCTGGCGCGTCGACGCCGTGCCGAGTGAGGTCGAGATGACCCGCCTGGGCCGAGCGGCGCCCGACTACGAGGCCGAAGAGATTTCCTCCAGCGTGCTGCTGCGCGCCGAGCTGACGGAGAAGAATCGATGAGTTCGCTGCGTACGCACGACGACACCTGGGACATCGCCACCAGCGTCGGCACCACCGCCGTGATGGTGGCCGCCGCCCGCGCCGCGGAAACCGAGCGGGACGACGCACTGATCTCCGATCCCTACGCCGAGGTGCTCGTTGCGGGGGCAGGCACCGGCGCATGGACGACGATGCTCGACGAGGGCATCGTGGAAAAGGCCGCCGCCATCGACCCGGAGGTCGCCGCGATCTTCCTTCACATGCGCAACTACCAGGCGGTGCGGACCCACTTCTTCGACGAGCACTTCACGAAGGCCGCCGCCGCGGGTATCCGCCAGATCGTGATTCTGGCCTCCGGCCTGGATTCGCGCGCCTATCGGCTGGACTGGCCCGGCGACACCACGGTTTTCGAGCTCGACCAGCCTAAAGTGCTCGAGTACAAGGCCGCCACCTTGGCGGACAACGGGATCAAGCCGTCGGCGACGCTGCATCAGGTGGCCGTCGATCTGCGGCACGACTGGCCAAGCGCACTGCGCGACAGCGGCTTTGACGTCAGCCAGCCGACCGCGTGGCTGGCCGAAGGGCTGCTGATGTATCTGCCCGCCGACGCGCAGGACCGGCTCTTCAAATTGGTCACCGAGCTCAGCGCAACGGGCAGCCGCATCGCGGTGGAAACCGTCGGCAAGCATTCCGAGGAGCGGCGCGCGCAGATGCAGGAGCGCTTCGAGCGGATCTCCGATGAGCTCGGCATCGAGCGGGAGTTCGATGTGCAGGAGCTGATGTACAACGACCCGGACCGTGCCGACGTCGCCGAATGGCTGCGCGCGCATGGCTGGCGCGCCGAGGGCATCACATCGCAGGACGAGATGCGCCGTCTGGGCCGCTTCACCGAACTGGCCGACGCCGACGACGAGGCGTTCGCGACCTTCGTCACCGCACAGAAGGTCTAACGGGGTCGCCCACGGGGATGAGCCGGGCCTTATGGGCGGCCCAACCGGGTGGTTAGGATCGGTGGATTCCTCGTGTCAGGAAGGACCTCCACCATGACCGCCGATTCGATCCCCCAGACCGCGCCCGCCGTACCGGCACCGATCGCCCCTGACATCCCAGCGACCGTCGCCCGGTTGCGTGAGACGTTCGCCAGTGGCCGCACCCGCAGCGTGGAATGGCGCAAGCAGCAGTTGAAGGCGCTCGGAGCGATGGTGAGCGAGAACGAGGCCGTCATCGCGGCGGCGCTGGAGCAGGATCTCGGCCGCAAACCGTTCGAGGCCTGGCTCGCCGATATCGCCCCCACCGTCGGCGAGGCCAAGGACGCAGAGAAGAACGTCCGCAAGTGGATGCGGCGCAAGCACCGCATGCTCGAGATGTCGCAGCTGCCCGGCCGCGGCTGGATCGAGTACGAGCCGTACGGCACGGTGCTCATCATCGGCGCGTGGAACTTCCCGATCGTGTTGACGCTGGGGCCTGCCGTCGCCGCCATTGCAGCGGGAAACACCGTGGTGCTCAAACCGTCCGAGGTGGCGCCTGCGTCATCGGCGGTGATGGCCGAACTGGTGCCGAGGTATCTGGACAACGAGGCGATTGCGGTGATCGAAGGTGACGGCGCAGTGAGCCAGGAGCTGATCGCACAGGGCTTCGACCGGCTGCTTTTCACCGGCGGAACCGAGATCGGCCGCAAAGTATATGAGGGCGCTGCCACACACCTGACGCCGGTGACATTGGAACTGGGCGGCAAGAGCCCGGTCATCGTCGCCGAGGACGCCGACATCGACGTGGCCGCCAAGCGCATCGCCTGGACTAAATTGATCAACTCGGGACAGATCTGCATCGCCCCGGACTACGTGCTGGCCGATGCGAAGATCCGCGACAAGCTCGTCGACAAGATCAAAGACGCCGTAACGACATTCGAGGCCGAAAACCCGGGTGGGAAACGCATCGTCAACCAGCGTCACTTCGACCGGCTGACCGCATCCCTTGCCGCTACCAAGGGAACCATCGCACTCGGGGGTGGTTCGGATGCGTCGACGCTGAGCATCCAGCCGACTATTGTGGTCGATCCCGATCCGAACGAGCAATTGATGACCGATGAGATCTTCGGTCCTATCCTACCGATCGTCACTGTCGAAAACCTCGACGGGGCAATCAAATTCGTGAACGCGCGACCCAAGCCGCTGGCGGCATATCTCTTCACCAAGGCCAAGAGCATCCGGGAACGCGTGATCAAGGAAGTCTCGGCCGGGGGCATGGTGGTGAACCAACTACTGTTCCAGTTCGCGAGCAACAAGCTTCCGTTTGGCGGCGTCGGACCGTCGGGAATCGGCGCCTACCACGGCAAGTTCGGCTTCGAGGAGTTCAGCCACAAGAAATCGGTGATGACCAAGCCGACCCGACCCGACGCAATGAGCTTCATGTATCCCCCGTATACAGAGAAGGCGAAGAAGCTGGCGCGCAAGCTGATCTGACAAACCGCGCCACGCAAACGACGAGAGGAACACCAGTGCCAGGAGTGCAGGACCGCGTCATCATCGTCACCGGAGCCGGCGGCGGACTGGGGCGTGAGTACGCGTTGACGCTCGCCAAAGAGGGCGCCAGCGTCGTCGTGAACGACCTCGGCGGAGCGCGTGACGGCACCGGCGCTGGATCGGCCATGGCCGACGAGGTGGTCAAGGAGATCAAGGACGCGGGCGGCCGCGCGGTCGCCAACTACGACTCAGTCGCCGAGTCCGAGGGCGCCGAGAACATCATCAAGACCGCGCTCGACGAGTTCGGCAAGGTCGACGGCGTGGTGAGCAACGCAGGCATCCTGCGCGACGGCACGTTCCACAAGATGGAGTTCGCCAACTGGGATGCCGTGCTGAAGGTGCACCTGTACGGCGGCTACAACGTGATCAGGGCAGCCTGGCCGCATTTCCGCGAGCAGAGCTACGGGCGGGTCGTCGTGGCGACCTCCACCAGCGGACTGTTCGGCAACTTCGGGCAGGCCAACTACGGCGCCGCCAAACTCGGCCTGGTCGGCCTGGTCAACACGCTGGCGCAAGAGGGTGCGAAGTACAACATCAAGACCAACGCCGTCGCGCCGATCGCCGCCACCCGCATGACGCAGGACATCCTGCCGCCCGAGGTGTTCGAGAAGCTCACTCCGGAGTATGTGGCACCGGTGGTGGCGTATCTGATGAGCGAGGAAAACCCCGACACTGCAGCGGTTTTCATCGTCGGCGGCGGCAAGGTGCAGCGCGCGGCGCTGTTCCAGAACGAAGGCGTGACGTTCTCCGACGGGGTGCCGACGGTCGACGACGTCGCCTCCAAGTGGGGCGAGATCACCGACCTGTCTGCGGCGCAGCGGGCCACCTTCAGCGTCGGCTGATCGCAGCCGCATGAAAGCGCTTGTCGCGCGGGAGCTTTCCGGGCCGACAGGGCTGGACTACACCGAGGTCGACGGCGTCGTCGGCGGCGACGACGCGGTTGTCGTCGACGTCGGCGCGGCGGGGGTGAGTTTCCCGGACCTGCTGCTCCTGCGTGGCGAGTATCAGCTGCGTCTCGAGCCGCCGTTCATCCCGGGCATGGAAGTCGCCGGGGTGGTCCGTTCGGCTCCCTATGACTCCGAATTCTCACCGGGCCAACGGGTTACGGCGCTTTCGATGCTGGGCGGATGGGCCGAACAGGTGGTGGTGCCGCCTGCCAACCTGACGCCGACCCCGGACGGCATCGATGATGCCGAGGCCGTCGCGCTGCTGGGCAACTACCAGACGATGTACTTCGCGCTGGCCAAACGCGGCGCCCTGCGGTCCGGGGAGACGGTGCTGGTGCTGGGCTCGGCAGGCGGCGTCGGCACGGCCGCTGTTCAGGTTGCAAAAGCGCTGGGCGCCAGGGTGATCGCGATGGTGCACCGCCCGCAAGCCATGGAGTTCGTGAAGTCGTTGGGTCCCGACGTGGTGCTGCCGCTGAGCGACGGATGGCTGCAGGCGGTCAAGGAGCACACCAACGGCCGCGGTGTCGACCTGGTCGTCGATCCCATCGGCGGCGAGGCGTTCGACGACGCGGTCCGGGCACTCGACACCGAGGGCCGGTTGCTGGTGATCGGCTTTGCGGCAGGCGGCATTCCGACCGTCAAGGTCAACCGGCTGTTGCTGCGCAACGTCAGCGTCGTCGGCGTCGGCTACGGTGAATACGTCAACCGCAAACCCGGATCGCAGTCGGTGTTCGAGTACGGCGTCGCCGAACTGGTGAAGGCGGGGCTACGCCCGCCACCGCCGATACGGTTCCCGCTCGCGGAGGGCCGAGCCGCGCTGCAGAGCCTGGCCGACGGCGGGGTGCTCGGAAAGGTAGTACTGGAGCCGGGACGGTGATGAGCCCTTGCGCGAAGAACAGATGACCCCGAAAGCGCTGGCGTTCGACACCTTCGGCACCGTCGTCGACTGGCGCTCGAGCATCACTCGCGAGCTCGAGGAGTTCGGCCGCGCGCACAACGTCCAACAGGACTGGGCGGCCTTCGCCGACGACTGGCGTGCCGGTTACGCCCCCGCGATGGACCGGGTGCGTAGCGGCGAGCTTCCGTGGACGCGCATCGACGACCTGCACCGGACGATCCTCGAGGACCTGCTCGCGGCTGCGGGCATCACGTCGATCAGCGACGAGGACGTCGACCACCTCAACCGCGCGTGGCACCGGCTCGACCCGTGGCCGGACAGTGTGCCGGGACTGACGCGGCTCAAGGAGCGGTTCGTCATCACAACGCTGTCGAACGGAAATATGTCGCTGCTGACCAACATGGCCAAACGTGCGGGGCTGCCGTGGGACTGCGTGATCTCCGCGGAGCTGTTCCACCATTACAAGCCCGATGCGGAGGCCTACCTCGGCTGTGCCGACCTCCTCGGCGTGCGCCCGGCGGAGCTGATGCTCGTCGCCGCCCATCCGTCGGACCTGCGCGCCGCCCGTGCCGAAGGCCTGATGACGGGATACGTCGCGCGGCCGCTCGAATACGGTCCTGACCGGCCGCCTCGCAGGCTCGAAGACGGCGAATTCGACGTCACGGCAACGGATTTTCTCGACCTCGCCGAGCAGCTGGGCGCCTGAAACGCGGCGTAGCGTGGAAGCGTGACCGATCGAATGACAACCAAGCTGGGGCCGGCGCTGAGCAGGGCATTGGACCTGCTCGCTGATCCGCCGGCGAACCCCGACGTCAGCAAGGGTTACCTCGACCTCCTCAAGGACGCCCCCGAGGCGGCTGCCGCGCCAGAGAAGAACACCGGTGCCATCCAGGCGGCGTGGGCCTCCGGGCTCGGGTCGATGCTGTACGACAACGCGCAGGCCTTCGCCCGCAAGTTCAGCGCGTGGCAGCTGCCGATCGACTGGCTGAACATCCCGACCGGCGGTGTCGCCCTCGACGTGGGCAGCGGCCCAGGCAACGTGACCGCGTCCCTGGCCCGCGCCGCAGGTCCCGACGGGCTGGCGCTTGGCGTCGACATCTCGGAGCCGATGCTGGCCCGCGCGGTCAGCGCCGAGGCGGGCCCTAACGTCGGCTTCCTCCGTGCCGACGCGCAACAGCTTCCGCTGCGCGACGAGACCGTGGACGCGACCGTCTCCCTCGCCGTCCTGCAGCTGATCCCCGAGCCGACGGCGACGCTCGCCGAGATGGTGCGGGTACTTCGGCCCGGTGGCCGGATCGCCATCATGGTGCCCACCGCGGCGCGCGCCGGTGAGCTGTTCCGCTGGCTACCCCACGGCGGCGTCCGCTTCTTCGCCGAGGACGAGCTCGGCGACACCTTCGAGGAACTGGGCCTCGTCAGCGTGCGCACGAAGACGGTCGGCAACATTCAATGGGTACGCGGGAAGCGGCCCTGACGAACTAGATTCGATCCCGTGAGTACCGGCGGGATCGTCCTCGTTGCACTCGTCATCGCAATCGGCCTGATCGGCATCGTCCTGCCGCTGCTGCCGGGCATCCTGCTGGTGTACGGCGCGATCCTGGTCTGGGCTTTCGTCGAACACAACATCACCGCGTGGGTGACGCTCGGCGTGGTCACCGTGCTGATCGGCGCCACGACTTTCATCAAATACATGTGGCCGATGCGACGCATGCGCGCAGCGGACGTGGGTACCGGGACTCTCGTCATCGGTGCGGTGCTCGGCATCATCGGCTTCTTCGTGATTCCGGTCGTCGGCCTGGTGATCGGGTTCGTGCTCGGCGTCTATCTGGCCGAGCTGGCGAACCGCCGGGACCAGCGCCTGGCATGGACGTCGACGAAGCACGCGCTGAAGGGTGTGGCCCTGTCCGTCGGCGTCGAGTTGGCCGGCGCGTTGCTGGCCACCGTCGCGTGGGCATTCGGGGTGTACCTAACTCAGTAAATTCGCGGCCCAACTGGCTAGGTTCTAGGCATGGCCAAGCTACGTTTCGGATACTTCATCGCGCCGTTCCACCGGGCAGGCACCAACCCCACCCTCGCGCTACAGCGGGACCTGGAGTTCGTCGAGCACCTCGACGCCATCGGCTTCGACGAGGTGTGGATAGGCGAGCACCATTCGGCCGGCAGCGAGATCATCAGCTCGCCGGAAGTGTTCATCGCAGCCGCCGCGGAGCGCGCCAAACGAATCCGGTTCGGCACCGGGGTCATCTCGTTGCCGTACCACAACCCGCTGTGGGTGGCCGACCGGCTGATACTGCTCGACCATCTCACTCACGGCCGCATCATCGGAGGCATGGGACCCGGATCGTTGCCCACCGACTCGTCGATGATCGGGCTCACCCCCACTGACACGCGTGAGCTGTTGGAAACCAACCTCGACATCGTCGTCCGCCTGCTGGCAGGCGAGACGGTCAGTGCCAAGACCGCAACCCACGAACTGTTGGACGCCAAACTGCAACTGGCGCCCTATACCGACGCCGGGATCCCGCTTGCAGTGGCGGCGGTGGCGTCGCCGACGGGCGCCCGGTTGGCGGGCAAGCACGGCATCGGGCTGCTCTCGATCGGCGCCACCCTCGTTGTCGAGGGCTTTGACGCGTTGGCCCACCACTGGGGAATCGCCCAGGAGCGCGCCGCCGCGTTCGGCACCACCGTCGACCGTACGAACTGGACTCTCGTGTCGCCTATGCACATCGCGGAGACCGACGAGCAGGCACGCGCGGATGTCCGCTTCGGCATCGAGCCGTGGTTCCGGTATTTCCAGAAGGTCGCGGCGTTCCCTCAGATGACCATGCCCGGCGATCAGATCGACGAGATGATCGACATCATCAATGAGGCAGGCGCGGGCGTCATCGGCTCGCCCGAGCGGGCCCGGACGCAGGTTCAGCGGATGTGGGACCAGTCCGGCGGCTTCGGCTGCATGCTGCAGATGGGCCACGAATGGGCGAATCCCGCGGCGACCCGGCGTTCTGCGGAACTGTTTGCGGCAGAAGTTATTCCACACTTCCAGGGTCAGGCGCACCCGACGCTGGACGCTGCAGCGCGGGCCAGCGGCGTGCGTGAAGGTCTTGCGCTGAGTGCGCTGAGTGCGATCGACCACATGACCAAGAAGTACGAGGCGGAAAAGGGCGGAAGCTAACCCAGCAGGACGGCGCGCAGTCGCTTGACGTCGTCGTCGCTCACACCCGCGGCGTCAAGGTATCCACCCAGTGAGCCGAAGTCTTCGATAATCGCGCGCCGCGCCGAATCGAGGTAAGACTCCTGCACGCCGAGCACCGCGTCGGTCAGGCGTGCCTCGGCCACCTCTGCGACCTCGGGCGTCCCTGCCATCCGGTTGCGGATCGTCTCGACGATGTGGGTGCGCAACTCCGGCACGGCGGCGTTACTGGCCATGTAGTCGGCCATGATCGCGTCGCGGTCGACACCCGCCGCCTCGAGCACCACCGCGATCGTGAACCCCGTGCGGTCCTTGCCTGCGAAACAGTGCGCCAACACCCGATCGTCGTCGCCGAGCATGGTGACCACCTTGTGCACCGCGCGCTGAGCGAGGACCGACCGGGCGATCCGGCCGTACTCCTCGTTCATATATCTGCTTGCGGCGTCGCTGACCGATTCGCCGTCGGGCTTCTCGGTCAGCATCCTCTGGAACGCGTTCTCGTGCGGCGCATCACCGTCGGACGCAAGGGTTTCCACGAACGGCAGATGGTGGATCGCCACTCCATCGGGCACCAGCCCCTCGCCGTGACGCTCAAGTTCCGGTGCCGACCGGAGATCGGCCACATCGGTGACTCCGATTCGGGTGAGCGTTTCACGGCCCTCGTCGTCGAGGTTGCTCAACTCGCCCGACCGGAACAGCCTGCCCTGCTGGATTCCCGTCTTCTCGGCGACGTCGCGAAAATTCCATGTCCCCGACAGCGGCGGCACTAGCCCGTCACCGCCGCGGCGAAGGCCGACTTCTCCTTGCCGACTTCCGACCGCGCGACGGTGCGCATGTGCACCTCGTCGGGGCCGTCGAACAGCCGCATGGCCCGATGCCAGCTGTACAGCCGGGCCAGCGGGAAATCGTCGGACACGCCCGCGGCACCGTGCACCTGGATGGCGCGATCGATGACATCGCAGACCACCTTCGGTGCGACGGCCTTGATCTGGGACACCAGAAGGTGTGCCTCCTTGTTGCCGTGCTTGTCGATGGTCCAGGCGGCCTTCTCGCAGAGCAGCCGGGCCTGGTCGATCTCGTTGCGGGACTTGGCGATCGACTCGCGCACCACGCCCTGTTCGGCGAGTGGTTTGCCGAAGGCGACGCGCTTCTGCACCCGGTCCACCATCAACGCCAACGCGCGTTCGGCCGCGCCGAGCGCCCGCATGCAGTGGTGGATGCGGCCGGGGCCGAGGCGGGCCTGTGCTATCGCGAACCCCGCGCCCTCCTCACCGAGCAGGTTGGTCGCGGGCACCCGGACGTTGTCGTAGCTGATCTCGGCGTGCCCGTGCTGGTCCTGCCAGCCGAACACCGGCGTCGACCGAAGGATTTTCAGCCCTGGGGTGTCGACGGGCACGAGCACCATCGACTGCTGACGATGGCTGGCCGCGTCGGGGTCGGTGCGGCCCATCACGATCAGCACCTTGCAGCGCGGGTCGGACGCGCCCGTCGTCCACCACTTGCGGCCGTTGATGACGTAGTCACCGCCGTCGCGGATGATCAGCGTCTCGATGTTGCGGGCGTCGCTGGACGCGACGGCGGGCTCGGTCATCGAGAACCCGCTGCGGATCTGGCCGTCGAGCAACGGCTCCAGCCACTGCTTGCGCTGCTCCTCTGTGGCGAACAGGTGCAGGGTTTCCATGTTGCCGGTGTCAGGGGCCGCGCAGTTGGTCACCTCGGGCGCGATCTCCAGGCTCCAGCCGGTCAACTCCGCCAGCGGCGCGTACTCGAGATTCGACAAGCCGGATATCGACGGCAGGAACAGATTCCACAGGCCGCGCTCCTTGGCCCGGGCCTTGAGCTCCTCGATCACCGGCGGCACGGTGTGGTCGTCCGGGCCTGCCTTCTGCCGGTACGCCTCGTACGACGCCTCCGCAGGGAAGACGAATTCGGTCATGAATGCGGTAAGGCGTTTGTGGTAGTCCTGCGCCTTGGCCGACATCGCGAAGTCCATGTAAGCCACCCTAAACGGTGCTCAGAATGGGGTCATGACCGAGAGCCGTCCACCGTTTCCACCGTTCACGCTCGAGACCGCGCAACAGAAGGTGCAGGCCGCCGAGGACGCCTGGAACACCCGCGACCCCGAGCGCGTCAGCCTCGCCTACACCGTCGATTCCCAGTGGCGCAACCGCGACCACCACGTCGCCGGGCGCGAACAGATAGTGGCGTTTCTGACACAGAAGTGGCAGCGCGAACTCGACTACGTGCTGCGCAAGAGCCTGTGGGACTTCCACGACAACCGCATCGCTGTGCGTTTCCAATACGAATGCCACGACGCGGCAGGGCAGTGGTACCGCAGCTACGGCAACGAGCTCTGGGAGTTCACCCCCGACGGGCTGATGGCGCGGCGGGAGGCCAGCATCAACGACGTCAAGATCGAGGAGTCCGAACGCCGCTATTTCGGCCCGCGGCCTGAGTCCGAGCACGGGCACGACATCCCACTGTGGTGAGCGCCGACCACGAATGAGGCCCTCCCCGGAATACGCCGCCGGGGAGGGCCTCTGTGGAGGGGGATTATTCAGTTGTTATTCAGTTGTGGGCTTACTGGCCGAGGTACGCGTGACCGTGGCCGTGGTGGAAGCGCCAGCCCGGGATCGCGCTGGGCGCCGGCTTCGCGTACGTGTCCGGGGTCGCCACGATCGAGGTGTGCCCGCCGTTCTGGGTGGTGGTCACTTCGGCATTCGCCATACCCGCGAGTCCGAGGGCGGCGCCTCCGAGGATGCCGGCCGAGACGATCGGGAGGGCGATGTAGCGGGCGATGATGTTGGTCATTTCAGTTCCTTTGTCTCCGTTGAATTTTCAGGTTGTCCGCCGGTGTTCTCCGGCGATGACTTAAGACTGCCGGAGCCGGTGGTCGCTGTATGTCCACCGATCGGCCGGAGACACGGAGGAACTCTCTGTCCCCCAATCGGGGGAACAGAGACGGTTGCTGTGCCAAGCTGAAACCCGTGACCAGCGAAAAGGTGCGCGTGGTGGTCGGTGACGACCATCCGATGTACCGCGAAGGTGTGATGCAGGGCCCTGGTGTCCAGTGGCGAGATCGACGTGGTGGCCGAGGCCGAGGACGGTCTCGGTGCGCTGGAGCTGATCAGAACCCACCAGCCACAGGTGGCGCTGCTCGACTATCGGATGCCCGGCATGGACGGTGCGGAGGTGGCGGCCGCGGTCACCCGCGACGAGCTGCCGACCCGGGTGCTACTGGTGTCGGCCCACGACGAGTCGGCGATCGTCTATAAGGCACTGCAGGAGGGTGCGGCCGGTTTCCTGCCGAAGGAGTCGACCAGAAGCGAGCTGGTAAGCGCCGTATTGAGGTGCGCAAAGGGCAAGGACGTCATCTCGCCCGAAATCGCGGCGGGCCTGGCGTCGGAGATTCGGCGCCGCAATGAACCCGACGTGCCCGCGCTCAGCCCGCGCGAACGCGAGGTGCTAAAGATGATCGCCGGGGGCAGCAGCATTCCGACGATGGCTAAAGAGCTGTTCCTCGCGCCGTCGACGGTCAAGACCCACGTGCAACGGCTGTACGAAAAGCTTGGCGTCAGCGACCGCGGGGCCGCCGTCGCCGAAGCCATGCGCCGCAAACTGCTGGACTAGCGTGGACAACCCGTTTCACTGGATCGTCGACTATTTCGCGGCCGAACCCGTCCGGGTATCGGCGATCCTGCGGCTGCCGCTGATCGGCCTGATCGCGGTGCTGGTGTGGATCTGGGAGGTCGACCACTGGCTGCCCGAGCTGTACGCCGTGATTCTCGGTGCGTATGCGATCGCCGCGGTGCTGTGGCTGATTGCGGTGATGCGTGGGCCAGTGCCACCGTGGGCGGACTGGGCGTCGACCATCATCGACCTGCTGGTGATCATCGCGCTGTGTCTGGTGTCGGGAGGTGCGACGTCGGCGCTCCTGCCGGTGTTCTTCCTGCTGCCGATCTCGGTCGCGTTCGGGGACCGGCCGGCGCTGACGGCGATTTTCGGCATCGTCACGGCGGTGGGCTATCTCGCCGTCTGGATCTTCTACTCGAAGCGCGACGACAGAATCGGCCTGCCGAACATCGTGTACACGCACTTCGGCTTCCTGCTGTGGCTGGCCGTTGCGACCACCGCGCTGTGCTTCGTGCTGGCCCGACGGTCGGTGCGCGTCAAGGCATTACAGGAAGTGCGCCGGCAGCTCGTGTCGGAGGCGCTGCAGGCCGACGAGCGGCGAAACCGGGAAGTCGCCGAGCACCTGCACGATGGCCCGCTGCAGACGCTGCTGGCCGCGCGGCTCGAACTCGAAGAGGCCCGTGAGCGCAATCCCGACCCGGCGCTGGACTTCGTCTACCAAGCCCTGCAGGAGACCGCGACCGGCCTGCGCTCCACCGTCACCGAGCTGCACCCGCAGGTGCTCGCCCAACTCGGCCTGACACCCGCAGTGCGAGAACTGTTGAGACAGTTCGAGACCCGTACCGACGTCGAGGTCGTCGCCGACCTCGAGGACGTCGGTAAGCCGGAGTCCCAGCAGCTGCTGCACCGGGCGGCGCGCGAGCTGCTCACCAACATCGGCAAGCATGCCGCGGCGACGAGGGTGTATGTGACGCTGAAACGGAACGGCGACCGCGTCAAGCTGACGATCGCCGACGACGGAAGGGGTTTCGATCCCGCTGTCGTCGGCCAGTCCATCGCCGACGGGCACATCGGCCTTGGCTCTCTGTTGGCGAGGTTCGACGCGATGGGCGGCGCGATGGACGTCGACTCGCGGATCGGCAAAGGCACCCAGGTCACCGTGACCTCGCCGCCCGAGCCGGCTAGCGCTCCGGCGTCGTCAAGCCTCGAGCGATGACCAGCCGCTGAATCTGGTTGGTGCCCTCGAAGATCTGGGTGATCTTGGCTTCCCGCATATAGCGCTCGACGCGGTAGTCGCGCGTGTAGCCGACACCGCCGAACACCTGCACGGCGTCGGTGGTCACCTTCATCGCGGCGTCGGTGGCGATCAGCTTGGCCACACTGGCCTGCGCCGAATACGGCCGGCCGAGATCACGTCGACGCGCAGCGTCCAAATATGTCGCACGCGCGCTGGCCACCGCGGCGGCCATGTCGGCCAGCACGAAACCCAGGCCCTGGTGATCGATGATCTTGCGGCCGAAGGTGGTTCGCTCGTTGGCGTAGATGGTGGCTTCGTCCAGTGCCGCCTGTGCCAGCCCGACGGCGACGGCGGCGATGCCAAGTCGGCCGGAATCCAGTGCACTGAAGGCGATCTGCAGACCCTGACCCTCGTCGCCGATGCGGCGGTCGTTGTCGACCCGCGCATGGTCGTAGAACGCCGACGTGGTCGGAACCGCGTGCAGGCCCATCTTCTCCTCAGGTTTGCCGAAGGAGAGCCCGACGAGGTCGGCGGCAATCAGAAAGCAGGAGATGCCGCGGCTGCCTTCTCCGGTACGGGCGAACAGCGTGTAGAAATCGGCCCGCCCGCCGTGGGTGATCCACGACTTCGAGCCGTTGATGACGTAGCCGTCCTCCGACTTCGTCGCCGCGCACCGCAGCGCCGCGGCGTCCGAACCGGCCTGCGGCTCCGACAGGCTGTAGGCGCCGATCTGCTCGCCGGACAACATGGCAGGCAGCCAGCGCCGCTTCTGCTCGTCGGTGCCGAAGGCCAGCAGCGGATGCGACGAGAGGCTGTGCACGCTGACCGCGACCGCCACGGCCGCCCACCGCGCCGCGATCTCCTCGAGCACCTGCAGGTACACCTCGAACGGCTGGCCGCCACCGCCCCACTCCTCGGGTTGCGGCAGGCTGAGCAGTCCCGCGGCGCCCAACTGGGCGAATACGCCCTCCGGATACGTCTCCGCCTTCTCGTGCGCGTCGACGATGGGGTCGAGCACCTTGTCGGCGATATCGCGGGTGAGCGCGATCAGATCCTCCGCCTCCTGCGACGGCAACAACCGGTCGACGGCCATGGTCAGCACTGTATCCGCGGCCACCAGGCTGATTTAGATGTGACCGCCGGTAGCGGTTAGGGTGTCAGGTCATGACAGACACGCAGACCACCGTGGGGGTGGTCCGGGAGTCCGGCTCGGGGGAGCGACGGGTGGCGCTGGTGCCGAAGGCGGTCGCGTCGCTGGTCAACAGTGGTGTGGCGGTCGTCGTCGAGTCCGGTGCAGGGGAGCGCGCGCTGCTGCCCGATGACCTCTATACGGAGGCGGGCGCGACGATTGGGGACGCGTGGGCCGCCGACGTGGTCGTCAAGGTCGCGCCGCCGACCACCGACGAGGTGGGCCGGCTGCACAGCGGCCAGACGCTGATCGGCTTCCTCGCCCCACGCAACTCCGACAATCAGATCGACGCGCTGACGAAGGCCGGGGTGCAGGCATTCGCGCTCGAGGCGATCCCGCGGATCTCCCGCGCCCAGGTGATGGACGCGCTGTCCTCGCAGGGCAACGTTTCCGGATACAAGGCGGTGCTGCTGGCGGCATCGGAGTCGACGCGGTTCTTCCCGATGCTGACCACCGCGGCGGGCACGGTGAAGCCGGCCAGCGTGCTGGTGCTCGGCGTCGGCGTGGCCGGCCTGCAGGCGTTGGCGACTGCCAAGCGGCTGGGGGGACGCACCACCGGTTACGACGTGCGGCCGGAGGTCGCCGACCAGGTGCGGTCCGTCGGCGCGCAATGGTTGAGCCTTGGCGAGAAAGATGTAGCCGCTGCGGGCGAGGGCGGCTACGCCCGCGAGCTCACCGACGAGGAACGCGCCCAACAGCAGAAGGCCCTCGAAGAAGCGATCGCCGGTTTCGACGTCGTCATCACCACCGCACTGGTTCCCGGGCGGCCCGCGCCGCGGCTGGTGACCGCAGCGGCGGTACAGGGCATGAAGCCGGGCAGCGTCGTCGTCGACCTGGCCGGCGAGACCGGGGGCAACTGCGAGCTGACGGAGCCCGGCGAGACCGTCGTCAAACATGACGTGACGATCGCCTCGCCGCTGAACCTGCCCGCAACCATGCCCGAGCACGCCAGTGAGCTGTATTCGAAGAACATCACCGCGCTGCTCGATCTGTTGTTGACCGACGGCAAGCTGGCGCCCGATTTCGATGACGAGGTCATCGCCGAATCCTGCGTAACTCGCCGCGCCGCGAGCGGCGCAGAAAGCTAGGGGGACTCGTAAATGTATGACCAACTGCTGGCAAACCTGGCGATCCTGGTGCTGTCCGGATTCGTCGGTTTCGCCGTTATCTCCAAGGTGCCCAACACCTTGCACACGCCGCTGATGTCGGGCACCAACGCCATTCACGGCGTCGTGCTCGTCGGTGCGCTGGTGGTGCTCGGCCGCGTCGAGCACCCGTCGCTCGCGATTCAGATCATCCTGTTCGTCGCGGTGGTGTTCGGCACGCTCAACGTGGTCGGCGGCTTCGTCGTCACCGACCGGATGCTGGGCATGTTCAAAGGCAAGAAGCCACAGAAGATCAAGGCCTCGGCAGAAGTCGCTTCTGCTGGATCTGCGGCCTCCGCCGCAGGTACGAACGGGCAAGCCCGATGAACTATCTCGTGATCCTGCTGTACCTGATCTCGTTCGGAATGTTCATCTACGGCCTGACGGGCCTCACCGGACCGAAGACAGCGGTGCGCGGCAACTGGATCGCCGCGGCGGGCATGGCCCTCGCGGTGATCGCGACGCTGATCGCCATCCGGCATACCGAGAACTGGGGACTGATCGTCGCGGGTCTGCTGGTCGGTGTGGCGCTGGGCGTGCCGCCGGCACGGCTGACAAAGATGACCGCGATGCCGCAGCTGGTGGCGTTCTACAACGGCGTCGGCGGTGGCACTGTTGCGCTTATCGCACTGTCGGAGTTCATTGACACGAACGGCTTCTCGGCGTTCAAGCACGGCGAGTCACCGACGGTACACATCGTCATCGCATCGCTGTTCGCCGCGATCATCGGGTCGATCTCGTTCTGGGGATCGATCGTCGCGTTCGGCAAGCTGCAGGAGATCCTGCCGGGCAAGCCGATCGGCGTCGGCAAGCTTCAGCAGCCGCTGAACATCCTGCTGCTGGTCGCCGCGGTGGCGGCGGCGGTGGTGATCGGACTGGCCGCTCATCCTGGCGGCGGTGCGTCGCTGTGGTGGATGATCGGGCTGCTGGCCGCCGCGGCGGTGCTCGGCCTGATGGTGGTGCTGCCGATCGGCGGCGCGGACATGCCGGTGGTCATCTCGCTGCTCAACGCGATGACCGGATTGTCAGCGGCCGCAGCGGGATTGGCGTTGAACAACACCGCGATGATCGTCGCGGGCATGATCGTCGGCGCATCCGGTTCGATCCTGACGAACCTGATGGCCAAGGCGATGAACCGGTCTATTCCCGCGATCGTCGCCGGTGGTTTCGGCGGCGGCGGTGTCGCGGTCGGCGGCGACGACGATGGCGACAAGCACGTGAAGTCCACGTCGGCGGCCGACGCCGCCATTCAGATGGCCTACGCCAACCAGGTGATCGTGGTGCCCGGGTACGGGCTTGCGGTGGCACAGGCGCAGCACGCGGTGAAGGACTTGGCGAACCTGCTCGAGGACAAGGGTGTCGCGGTCAAGTACGCGATCCACCCTGTTGCGGGCCGCATGCCCGGACACATGAACGTGCTTCTCGCCGAAGCCGAGGTCGACTACGACGCGATGAAGGACATGGACGACATCAACGACGAGTTCGGCCGCACCGACGTGACGATCGTGATCGGCGCGAACGACGTCACCAATCCGGCGGCGCGCAACGACCCGAGCTCACCCATTCATGGCATGCCGATCCTCAACGTCGACCAGTCGAGGTCGGTGATCGTGCTCAAACGGTCGATGAACTCGGGCTTCGCAGGGATCGACAACCCGCTTTTCTACGCCGACGGCACCACCATGTTGTTCGGCGATGCCAAGAAGTCGGTCACCGCGGTCGCCGAGGAGCTCAAGGCGTTATAAGTTTCGGAGGCGTCGCCGGAGGGAATCCGTAATTGGCGAGCGCGTCAACACGCGTTCGGGATTTCCTACGGAAGGAACCGCAATGAATAGCACCACCACCGTCTGGATCGTCGTCGCGATCGTGGCGGTCCTCGTGATTGCGGGGCTTCTCTTCGCCGCCCGCAGCAGGCGCAACCAGCACAGGCATGTCGAGGCGGAGCGGATCCGCGAAGACGTCACCACGCATGTCGCGAAGGTGGACAAGCGGGAGGCGCTCGCCGACGAGACTGCGGCGAAGGCCCGTGCCGCAGAAGCCGAAGCCGAAGCCAAGGCCGCAGAGGCAGCCCGGCTGAAGGGGCAAGCGGAGAGCCATCGCGAGGCGGTCACGGCGTCGCGTGAGGACATCGAGGAGCGTCGCCGCCACGCCGATGAGCTGGATCCGAAGGTGCGCTCAGAGGACCCGGTGGACGACCGCGTCCAGGGCGAAGCCGCCGAGTACCAGGCCGCGAGGCGAGAGGCGGAGCGAAAGTAGCAGGCCCAGTGTCGCGCTCTTGGGTAGGCGTATTCCTAGGGCGCGACACTGCTTTGCCAATAAGCGCCCTGAAAGTGCAGTAGTCGACTACTCACGCATTGATGGTGCATTCCGGAAACGATGGCTTTAGACGCCAACGTCATCGGGAGGAACCGCTATGCAATCGACACCGAGTCAGGTGCTGGAGGGACAGGCGCCGACCTTGAAAGAGTCGACGGTTGAGGCGCTGCCGAAGGACCGTGAACTGGAAATGCTGCGTCAGCAGCGCATTCGTTTCGACGGGTTCTTCGCCGGCCCCACGTGGTAGACCGGCACATTCACATCTCGACTAGTTAGACCGGTGGATATGCCGGCGGTGGGTAGACGCCGCGCAGGATCCAGGCGAACCAGTTAGGGCCGTATTCGACCTCGTCGCTGGCGTCATAGTCCGGATTCGGATCCATGTGCTCACCCTCTCGTCGTGACCGCTGCCCTCTGGCTGAAGTCTAGACCCGCCCCGTCGGCGCCGGCACCCTCAGCACTTAAACTGTCCAACCAGTTGATTGATACCCCGGATGCGATCCGGGCCTGCCTATAGTGAGTCGCCATGGCCGAAGCAGCTACGCCGAACGGGATGTCCCGCCGCGAGGAGCTGTTGGCCGTCGCCACCAAGCTGTTCGCCGCGAGGGGCTATCACGGCACCCGGATGGATGACGTGGCCGACGCGGTCGGGCTGAACAAGGCGACGGTGTATCACTACTACGCCAGCAAGTCGCTGATCCTTTACGACATCTACAAGGGTGCCGCCGACTTCACGGTGGCCGCGCTGCACGACGACCCGTCGGCGTCCGCGCGCGAGACGATCTACCACTTCACCCGCAGGCTGCTGGTGGGCATCGCGAGCGATCTCGAGCGCGCCGCGGTGTACTTCCAGGAGGGGCCGTACATCACCGAATGGTTCACCGAGGAGCAGGTCGCCTACATCCGGGAAAAGGAGACCCAGGTCTACGAGCATGTGCGCGACGTGATCGACCGCGGCATCGCGAGCGGGGAGTTCTATGACTGTGACTCTCACGTGCTGGCGCTGGGCTATATCGGGATGACGCTCGGGTCGTACCGCTGGCTGCGCCCGCAGGGCCGGCGCACTGCTCAGGAGATCGCCGTCGAGTTCAGCACCGCGCTTCTGCGCGGGCTGATCCGCGATGAAGCTGTGCGGACGGATTCGCCGCTGGGCCTGGACCTCGCGGGTACGCAGTAATGCCTTTGGTGAGTAAGACCGTCGAGGTCGAAGCGCCCGCCGAGGCGATCATGGCGATCGTCGCGGACTTCGAGTCGTACCCCGAGTGGAACGAGGAGATCAAGGGCTGCTGGGTGCTGGCCCGCTACGAGGACGGGCGGCCCAGCCAGCTTCGGCTCGACGTCGTCGTCCAGGGCCAGTCGGGCACGTTCATCACGGCGGTGTACTACCCGAGCCCGAATGAGATCTACACGGTGCTGCAGCAGGGCGACCACTTCGACAAGCAGGAGCAGAAGTTCTCGGTGGTGTCGATCGGGCCGACGTCGCTGCTGACCGTCGACCTCGACGTGGAGACCAAGATGGCGATCCCGAAGGCGATGGTGAAGAAGGCCATCGGCGACACGCTCGACTACCTCGCGAACAACCTCAAGACCCGCGCCGAGCAACTGTCCGCTTCATAGCGTCGCGAATCCCAGCGCGTCCCAGAACGCCTTGGTCTCGGGTGCTCTAAGTTCGGCTGCCTCGCTGCGCAGGTCCAGTGCCCGTTGATGGATCCGGTACTCGGTCGCCCGCGGCATTGACACCGGGCCGTATTGGGCGCGCCTCAATCGACGAACCCGGCCGTGCCTCATCTCGCACTGCAACGCGTCCGAGACAACCTTCGACGCACGTCCGGCGACCTCGAATCCGTGGTAGTCGAGCATGTCGATCAGATCCACGACGGTCGCTGGGCCGTGCTGAAACAAGTGAAGGGTGAGCACGCAGCGCAATTCATACCCATGCAGACGGCGCCTGTTCGTCATGGACGAGACCCTGGCAGCAAGCACCGACAACCGTTGCGGAGCACAAACGACCGTTGCGTCGAAGGTCGGCGCGGTCGAACTGCCCGCCTCCGGACGACAATGTCGTTGACAGTTAGGCAGCCTCAGTTCGAACGACATTGTCGGTGAGAGCCGGGCACGTCACGCACGGACCCGACGCGTGCCCGCTCAGCTCCAGATGCCGGTTTCCTCGAGCCGCGCAGTCAATCGCCTTGCGCCGTCGGTGAATTGCCAGTCGGTCAACCGGACGACCTCGGCGATATCGCGCCGGCGCAGCGCCTCGATCAACTGCCGGTGGCTCTCCACAGCCTCGAGGCCCCACTGCGGGTCGGCCGCGTAGATCAACGGAGGCATGTAGCGCGCGACGTGCAGCAGAAACCAGGCCAGCTTGATGCGGCCGGTCGTGTGATTGAGTGAGCGGTGGAATACGAACTCGGCCGCGGCGATGCCGTCGGCGTCGCCGGTCTCGACCATCGCGGCGAGCTCGTCGTTGAGCCGTTCCAGCGCGGCGATCCCGTCGTCGGTGATCCGCTCGGCCGCCGCCGCCGCGAGCTCCTTGGCGATCGCCGCCTGCAGCCAGAAGATGTCCTCGACGTCGCGACGGCTCAGCGGCGCGACGACGTGGCCCCGGTGCGGCTCCAGTTGCACCATGCCTTCACCGCGCAGAGTGCGCAGTGCCTCGCGCACGGGAGTGATGCTGACGCCGAGCCGCGCGGCCGTCTCGTCGAGCCGAATGAACGTGCCCGGCAGCAGTGTTCCGGACATGATGTCGGCCCGCAGGTGGCCGGCGACCTCGTCGGACATCTGCTCACGGCGCACCCGTCGCGGGCGAGGAACGGCTCTCGCCGGTGCGTTCACTGGGCCTCCATTCGCGCGGGGTTGTCCCCCGACCGCCGAGGCCATAGTGTGACCGGGGCAACAACATGTTTGATCAAATATCAACGCCGCGCAACCCGGGAGCTCCAGCCGTTGACCGCTCAGCCGTCGCCGACCGATCAGCCCTATCTCGCGAGAAGGCAGAACTGGACCAATCAGCTTGCCCGCCATGCGCTTATGCAGCCGGACGAGACTGCACTCCGATTTCTCGGCCACACCACTGCATGGGGTGAGCTCGACCGCCGCGTAACCGCGCTCGCGGGCGCACTTCAGCGGCGTGGTGTCGGCTTCGGCGACCGGGTGCTGATCCTGATGCTCAACCGCCCGGAGTTCGTCGAATCGTTCCTCGCCGCCAACAGGCTCGGCGCCATCGCGGTCCCGGTCAACTTCCGGATGACCCCGACGGAGATCGCCTTCCTCGTCAGCGACTGCGAGGCCAACGTGATCATCGCCGAGGAGGTCCTCGCACCGGTGGCCACCGCGGTGCGCGATCTCGACGCGAACCTCGCCACGGTGATCGTCGCAGGCGGCGCCACCGAGGAGGGCGTGCTGGGCTACGACGACCTGCTGGCCGAGAGCGGTGACCCCGTCGAGCCGGTCGACATCCCGGACGACTCCCCGGCGCTGATCATGTACACCTCCGGCACCACTGGGCGGCCGAAGGGTGCGGTGCTCACCCACACCAATCTCGCCGGGCAGGCACTGACCTTCCTGTTCACCAATGGCGCCGACATCAACAACGACGTCGGGTTCATCGGTGTCCCGCTGTTCCACATCGCGGGTATCGGAAACATGATCATCGGCCTGCTGCTCGGCAGGCCCACCGTGATCTACCCGCTCGGCGCGTTCGATCCCGGCGGCCTTCTCGACGTGCTCGAGGCCGAGAAGGTCACCGGCATCTTCCTCGTGCCCGCGCAGTGGCAGGCGGTTTGCGCCGAACAGCGGGCCAATCCGCGCAATCTGCGGCTGCGCGTGCTCTCGTGGGGCGCGGCGCCCGCGTCGGACACGTTGTTGCGCAGCATGTCCGAGACGTTCCCCGGCACGCAGATCCTCGCCGCGTTCGGCCAGACAGAGATGTCGCCCGTCACATGCATGCTGTTGGGCGACGACGCAATTCGCAAACTCGGCTCGGTCGGCAAGGTGATCCCGACTGTGAGCGCGCGGGTGGTCGACGACGATATGAACGACGTCGAGGTCGGACAGGTCGGCGAGATCGTCTATCGCGCACCGACTCTGATGGCGGGGTACTGGAACAACCCGAAGGCGACCGCCGAGGCGTTTGCCGGTGGCTGGTTCCACTCCGGAGATCTGGTGCGCCAGGACGAGGAGGGCTACGTCTGGGTGGTGGACCGCAAGAAGGACATGATCATCTCCGGTGGAGAGAACATCTACTGCGCGGAGGTCGAGAACGCCCTCGCCGGCCATCCAGCGATCGTCGAAGTGGCGGTCATCGGGCGAAGCCACGAAAAGTGGGGCGAAGTCCCCGTCGCCATTGTGGCTCTGAGCGCGGTGTCCGATTCATCTTCGTCTCTCAGCCTCGCTGATCTTGACGAATTCCTCACCGAACGGCTTGCTCGGTACAAGCATCCGAAGCACTTGGAGGTCGTCGACGCCCTGCCCCGCAACCCCGCTGGCAAAGTCCTCAAAACGGAACTGAGAGAGCGGTTTGCTGCAAGTAAATCGATTGACGCAAACGAAAGTTCTTCTGCCACAACGGTTTCTGCCGGGCGGGTGGAAAGTTAACTGGAAGGTGTGGGTTTGCTAACGGTTATAAGCTCAATCCGGCGAATGCGGTGCACCCCGCGGGGGGCATCGGGTACAGTCCTGTGGTCCGACTTACTACCCGCGAGTAGGGAGACGGCGGTCACAAACATGGTCTCGGTGCAAGGAGGGGTCGTGCGACAGCTGCTGCCGTATCGCCACGTCGGCCGTGGCGTCGGTGCGGGAGCTCGCCGGTGACAGCGACGCAACCTGGGCTGGCCGGGTATATCGCCAACCAGACCCGGCCTGCGATGGAGGCAGTCGGCGGGTTCGTGCGCATGTGTGTGCTCACCGGCAAGGCGCTGTTCCGTCGGCCGTTCCAGTGGCGCGAGTTCATCCTCCAGAGCTGGTTCCTGTTCAAGGTCTCGTTCCTGCCCACGATCGCAGTCTCGATTCCCCTGACCGTGCTCCTCATCTTCACCCTCAACATCCTCCTCACGGAGTTCGGCGCCGCCGACATCTCAGGCGCGGGCGCGGCGTTGGCGGCCGTCACGCAGCTGGGGCCGCTGGTGACCGTGCTCGTCGTCGCCGGCGCCGGATCGACGGCGATCTGCGCCGACCTGGGCGCCCGCACCATCCGCGAGGAAATCGACGCGCTCGAGGTGCTGGGCATCGACCCCATCCACCGACTGGTAGTGCCCCGCGTGGTCGCCTCGACCTTCGTCGCACTCCTACTAAACGGCGCCGTCATCACGATCGGCCTGGTCGGCGGCTTCATCTTCGGCGTCTATCTGCAGAATGTCTCAGCCGGTGCGTATTTGACGACGCTGACGCTTGTCACCGGGTTGCCAGAGGTCCTGATATCGGTGATCAAGGCCACCACCTTTGGTCTGATCGCCGGCCTGGTCGGCTGCTACCGTGGCCTCACGGTCGCCGGCGGCGCTAAGGGCGTCGGCACCGCCGTCAACGAGACGCTTGTGCTCTGCGTCATCGCCCTGTTCGCAGTCAACGTGGTCCTGACCACGATCGGAGTCCGGTTCGGGACAGGGCGCTGACATGACGACGACGAACGTTCTGCGCGCCCGCTTCCCTCGGGGCTACGCCGGCACCCAGCATGTCGTCGCCGCGCCCGCCCGATTCCTGGACAGCGTCGGACATGTCGCATGGTTCGTCGTCACGGCCATCGGCTCGATCGGACATGCGCTGCGCTACTACCGCAAGGAGACGCTGCGGCTGATCGCCGAGATCGGGATGGGCACCGGCGCGATGGCGGTGATCGGCGGCACCGTCGCGATCGTCGGCTTTGTCACCCTGTCCGGTTCCTCACTGGTCGCAATCCAAGGTTTCGCGTCGCTGGGGAACATCGGCGTCGAGGCGTTCACCGGCTTCTTCGCCGCGCTGATCAACGTTCGCATCGCCGCCCCGGTGGTGGCGGGACAGGCGCTGGCGGCCACCGTCGGCGCGGGCGCCACTGCCGAACTCGGCGCCATGCGGATCAGTGAAGAGATCGACGCGCTCGAGGTGATGGGCATCAAGTCCATCTCCTACCTGGTGTCCACCCGGGTCATGGCGGGCTTCGTCGTCATCATCCCGCTCTACGCGATGGCGATCATCATGTCGTTCCTGTCCGCACAGGTGACGACGACGTTCTTCTACGGCCAGTCGATCGGCACCTACGAGCACTACTTCCGCACCTTCCTGCGGCCCGACGATGTGTTCTGGTCGTTCGTGCAGGCGATCATCATCTCGGTGATCGTCATGCTCAACCACTGCTACTACGGCTACTACGCCAGCGGCGGACCGGTCGGCGTCGGCGAGGCCGTCGGCCGGTCGATGCGCGCCTCGCTGGTTGCGATCGTGTGTGTTGTCCTGTTCGCATCGTTGGCGCTCTACGGCGTCGACCCGAACTTCAACCTCACGGTGTAGCGCATGACAGCCCCAGAGAACTCGCAACGCACACCGCCTTACAAGCTGGCCGGTCTGGTGCTGAGCCTGCTGACGATCGCCGCGATCGTGCTGGTCTACTTCCAGTTCCGCGGCGACTTCCTGCCCCACCAGCAGTTGACGATGATGTCGACTCGGGCGGGCCTGTCGATGGATCCCGGCGCGAAGGTGACCTATAACGGCGTCCAAATCGGCCGCGTGGCCAGTGTCGATGAGGTCAGCGTCGGCGACCAGCCCAGGGCGAAGATCACGTTGGACGTGGACCCCAAGTTCTTCAAGCTGATCCCCGCCAACGTGGACGCCAAGATCAACGCCACCACGGTGTTCGGCAACAAGTACATCTCCTTCACGTCGCCGAAAGATCCGGCCAAAGAACGCATCAAGAGTTCCGACGTGATCGATGCGACCCATGTGACCACCGAATTCAACACCTTGTTCGAGACGTTGACCTCGGTGACAGAGAAGATCGACCCGATCAAACTGAACCAGACGCTGACCGCAACAGCTCAGGCGTTGCAGGGACTCGGCGACCGGTTCGGCCAGTCGATCATCAACGGCAACCAGATCCTCGGCGAACTGAACCCGCAGATGCCGCAGATCCGCCGGGACACCAAGCTGCTGGCCGATCTGGGCGAGGTGTATGCCAAAGCCGCCCCGGACCTGTTCGACGGCCTGGAGAATGCGGTCACCACGGCGCGCACCCTCAACGAACAACAGGGCAACATCGATCAGGCGTTGATGGCCTCGATCGGGTTCGGCAACACCGGTGGTGACATCTTCGAGCGCGGCGGCCCGTACCTTGTTCGCGGTGCCGAGGATCTGCTCCCGACCTCAGCTTTGCTCGACGAGTACAGCCCCATGTTGTTCTGCTTCATCCGCAACTCCCACGACGTCGAACCCAAGATCGCGGCTTCCCTGGGCGGCAACGGCTATTCATTGAACACCCACTCAGAGATCCTCTTCCCCGGCAACGCCTACGTCTATCCCGACAACCTGCCCCGGGTGAACGCCAAAGGCGGACCGGAGGGTCGGCCCGGCTGCTGGCAGCCCGTGACCCGTGACCTCTGGCCGAACCCGTATCTGGTGATGGACACCGGCGCGTCGATTGCGCCGTACAACCACATCGAGCTCGCCTCGCCATTCGGTTGCGCGGGCCTGCCCCCTTGCCTTATTCCCCCCGCGGTGCCGCTCATCGCTCCCGGCATCGAGTACATCTGGGGCCGTCAGTTCGGGGAGAACACGATCAACCCATGAAAATCACCGGTACCGCCATCAAGCTCGGCGCCTTCGCATTGGTGCTGCTGCTGTTCACCGCGATCATCATCGTGGTGTTCGGTCAGATGCGGTTCGACCGCACGACCGGCTACTCGGCGATCTTCAGCAATGCCAGCGGTCTGCGGGCCGGCCAGTTCGTCCGCGCGTCCGGGGTGGAGGTCGGCAAGGTTTCCAAGGTCGAACTGCAAGACAGCGGACGGCTCGCCAGGGTCGACTTCAGTGTCGAGCGTGACCTTCAGCTGTTCCAGGGCACGACGGCGTCGATCCGTTATCTGAACCTGATCGGCGACCGCTACATGGAGCTCAAGCGCGGCGACAACGACCAGCGGCTGCCGGCAGGCGGAACCATTCCAATGGAGCGCACGGAGCCGGCACTCGACCTCGACGCTTTGGTGGGTGGCTTCCGTCCGCTGTTCAGGGCGCTGGACCCCGACAAGATCAATAACATCGCCCAGTCGATCATCACCGTCTTCCAGGGCCAGGGCGGCACCATCAACGACATCCTGGATCAGACGTCGCAACTCACCTCCGCGCTGGCCGACCGTGACCAGGCCATCGGAGAGGTGATTCGCAACCTCAACACCGTGCTGGACACCACCGTCAAACATCAGAAGCAGTTCGACGAGACGCTCGTCGACTTCGAGAAGCTGATCACCGGCCTGAAGAACCGGGCCGACCCGATTGCCAGTTCTGTCGCCGACATCAGCGACGCCGCGGGCACGGTCGGTGACCTGCTGGCCGACAATCGTCCCCTGCTGCAGAGCACGGTCTCGAATCTGGAGCTCATCCAGCAGCCGCTCGTCGACCAGAAGGACCAGCTCAACAGCATCCTGACCCAGCTCCCGACGGCGCTGAAGATCATCGGCCGGGCAGGCGGCGTCTACGGCGACTTCTTCAACTTCTACGCCTGCGACGTCACACTCAAACTGCCCGGCTTGCAGCCCGGCGGACCGGTGCGCACGGTGAAGGTCTGGTCGCAGCCTACGGGTAGGTGCACACCGCAATGAGGACGCTGGAGGGTTCGAACCGGGTTCGCAGCGGGTTGATGGGCATCCTCATCCTGCTCCTGGTAATCGGCTTGGGGCAGAGTTTCGCAAGTGTCCCAATGCTGTTCGCGCAGCCGACCTACTATGCGGAGTTCTCCGACACCGCCGGCCTGAGCAGTAGTGACAAGGTCCGCATTGCCGGCGTGGACGTCGGCGAGGTGCGCTCGATGGAGATCGAGGGCGACAAGGTCAAAATCGGCTACACGCTCGGCGGCACCACGATCGGTACCGACAGCCGGGCGGCGATCCGCACCGACACGATCTTGGGTCGCAAGAACATGGAGATCGAGCCACGCGGCACCGAGACGTTGAGAGCCAACGGCACCCTTCCGCTCGGGCAGACCACCACGCCGTACCAGATCTATGACGCGTTCTTCGACGTGACGAAGGCGGCGTCTGGCTGGGACACCGAGACAGTCAAACGGTCGCTGAATGTGCTGTCGGAGACGATCGATCAGACCTACCCGCACTTGAGTGCCGCCCTCGACGGTGTCGCGCGGTTCTCCGACACCATCGGCAAGCGTGACGGGGACATCAGGCAATTGCTGGCCAACGCCAACAAGATCGCCGGCGTCCTAGGGAATCGCAGCGAGCAGATCAATGCGCTGTTGACCAACGCGCAAACCTTGCTCCACGCAATCAACGAGCGCAGCTACGCCGTCAGCATGCTGCTGGAGCGCGTGGCTCAGTTCTCGGAACAGGTCACGGGCTTTATCAACGACAACCCCAACCTCAACCATGTGCTGGAACAGCTGCACACCATCAGCGACATCCTCAAGCAGCGCAAGTTCGATTTGGTCGACACGCTGTCAACGCTGAGCAAGTTCACCGCGTCGCTGGCCGAGGCGGTAGCATCCGGCCCGTACTTCAAGGTGCTGCTGGTCAACCTGCTGCCCCCGTGGCTGCTGCAACCGTTCGTCGACGCCGCGTTCAAGGAGCGCGGCATCGACCCCGAGGAGTTCTGGCGTAACGCAGGCCTGCCGGCATGGCGGTTCCCCGATCCGAACGGCGCACGATTCCCCAACGGCGCTCCGGCACCTGGACCCGACGTG
The DNA here is from genome assembly GCA_963817825.1 of uncultured Actinomycetota bacterium. Taxonomy (GTDB): domain Bacteria; phylum Actinomycetota; class Actinomycetes; order Mycobacteriales; family Mycobacteriaceae; genus Mycobacterium. Next base: position 92,192 of record CAWFQG010000011.1, read on the forward strand.
CTGGAAGGCACCCCGGCGAATCCCGGTCCTGGAGTGCTCGCAGGCACGCCGTGCTCGTACACCCCGACCCCCGAGACGCTGCCGCGGCCGAACGATCCGCTGCCGTGCTCGCACCTGGGGACCGGCCCGTTCGGACCGAATCCCTACTCGAACCCGTCCGACATGGACTACACCGCGCCGGGTGTCGTGACGTCGCCGCCGAACTCGAACGGCCCGGGATTCACGCCGGGTGTTCCTGCTGCGGCCATCCCGGGTGAGCTGCCGCCGGACATGCCCGGTGCCCCGGCGCCGCTGGCGCCTGGGCCGCCCGGTGCGCGTACCGTCCCGCTGGGCCCGCTGCCCGGACCGCCGGACTTCACGCCGGGGATCGCCCCGCTGCCGCCTGCGCTCGACGGACCACCACCGCCACCAGGACCAGGGCCTGACGCGGGTCCGGCCGGGACTCCGCCGCTGCCGGGCAACCCGCCGTACCTTCCACCAGGTTCGCAGGGGTAGGGGCACAGCGATGTCAACCATCTTCAATGTGCGAAACCTGAAGTTGCCCAACGTTTCTCGGGCTGGGATGATCATCGGTGCACTCGTCGTGGTGCTGGCGCTGGTCGCCGGCATCGTCGGCTGGCAGCTCTACAAGAAGCTGACCCAGAACACGGTCGTGGCCTACTTCACGAACACACTCGCGCTCTACCCGGGCGACAAGGTCCAGATCATGGGCGTCAAGGTGGGCTCGATCGACTCCATCGACCCCGCCGGCGACAAGATGAAGATCACCTTCCACTACGAGAACAAGTACAAGGTCCCCGCCAACGCCACCGCGTCGATCCTGAACCCCAGCCTCGTTGCGTCGCGCACCATCCAGTTGTCCCCGCCCTACACAGGCGGTCCGGAGATGCAGAACAACGCCGTGATCCCGATCGACCGGACCCAGGTCCCGGTCGAATACGACGAGTTGCGTGACTCCCTCGACCGGATCCTCACCGACCTGGGACCCACGCCCGAGCAGCCCAAGGGCCCGTTCGGTGACGTCATCGAGTCCTTCTCGAACGGGTTGGCCGGCAAGGGCGATCAGATCAACAAGACGCTCAACAGCCTTTCCGAGGCGGTCACCACGCTCAACGAGGGTCGCGGCGACTTCTTTGCGGTGATCAAGAGCCTGGCGTTGTTCGTCAACGCGCTGTACAAGAGCGATCAGCAGTTCGTCGCGCTCAACAACGACCTCGCGCAGTTCACCAACTCGTTCACCAACACCGATCATGAGCTGGCGACTGCGCTGCATGATCTGAACGGTCTGCTGACGACCACCCGCAAGTTCATCGGTCAGAACGGATCCGTCCTGGCCACGGATGTCAACAATCTCGCCGAGGTGACCAATGCGATCCTGCAGCCGGAGCCGCTGAATGGTTTGGAGACCGGCCTGCACGTGTACCCGAACCTCCTCTCCAACCTCGTCAACATCACCTCGCCCAACGCAGGCGGCATTGTCGGTTTGCCGGTCATCGCCAACTTCGCCAACCCGATGCAGTTCATCTGCAGCTCGATCCAGGCCGGTAGCCGGCTGGGGTATCAGGAGTCCGCCGAGCTGTGTGCGCAGTACCTGGCACCCATCCTTGACGCGATCAAGTTCAATTTCCCGCCGATCGGGATCAACGAGTTCATGGGCGCCATGACGCTGCCCAAACAGATCTCCTACTCCGAGCCGCGACTGCAGCCGCCACCGGGTTACAAGGACACCACAGTGCCGGGGGTCTTTTCGCGCGACACTTTGTTCTCGCACGGCAACCACGAGCCGGGCTGGACGGTCGCACCCGGCATGCAAGGGGTCGACGTGCAGCCGTTCACGGCCAACATGCTGACGCCCGAGTCGCTGTCCGAGTTGATGGGCGGCCCCGACATCGCGCCGCCGGCCGCGCCGCCCGCATTCGGGGTGCAGCCGAATGGAAAGCTTCCGGGTCCGCCGGACTCGTACAACGAAAACAACCCGCTGCCACCGCCGTGGTATCCGCAGCCAGGGCCACCGCCCGGTCCGGCACCGGGAGTGATACCGGGCGACCCGCTCGGCGCGATCGCTCCTGCCGCCCCGGGGCCCGCGCCGGCGCCGGCAGGACCGGCGCTGCCCGCTGAAGCAGGAGGGGGCTGATGAGAGCCCGTAAGTGGAGCCGCCTTGCACGCCGCGCAGTGGCGTTGATGGTGATTGCGGTTGTGCTGACCTCCTGCGGCAGCTGGCACGGCATCGCGAACGTGCCGCTGCCCGGCGGCCCGGGTACCGGATCGAAGAAGATGACGATCTACGTCCAGATGCCGGATACGTTGGCGCTCAACGTCAATAGCCGCGTCCGAGTGGCCGATGTGTATGTCGGTCGGGTTCGTGCGATCGAGCTGAAGAACTGGGTGGCGACGCTGACGCTGGACCTGCAGCCGGACGTCAAGCTGCCGGAGAATGCGCTGGCGAAGATCGGGCAGACCAGCCTGCTGGGCTCCCAGCACGTGCAGCTCGACCCCCCGCCGAATCCGTCGCCTCAGCTGCTGAAGACCGGCGACACGATTCCGCTGAAGAACTCCTCGTCATTCCCGACCACGGAGCGGGTGCTGGCGAGCGTCGCCACCGTCCTGCGCGGCGGCGGCATCCCGAACCTGGAGGTCATCCAGACTGAGGTCAACAACCTACTGACCGGTCGCGCCGATCAGATTCGTGAATTCCTGAACCGGCTGGACACCTTCACCGACGGACTGAACCAGCAGCGCGAGGACATCACTCGGGCGATCGATTCCACCAACCGGCTGCTGACGATCGTGGCTAATCGCAACAACACCCTGGATCGGGTGTTGACCGAATTCCCCCCGCTGATCAAGCATTTCGCCGACACCCGCGATCTGTTCGCCGACGCCGTCGAGTCGCTGGGGCGCATAAGCAAGGCGGCCGACGCGGCGCTCGGCCCGACGAGCGGGAACCTGCATGCCAACCTGCAGAATCTGCAGCGCCCGCTCAAGCAGCTGGGCAAGGCGTCGCCGTACCTGATCCAGGCGCTGAAGGTGATACTCACCGCACCGTTCGACATTGAGAACGTGCCGAAGGCGGTCCGCGGCGATTACATCAACGTGTCGCTCAACGTCGACGTGACGCTGAGCGCTCTCGACAACGGCGTCCTGTCCGGAACCGGTGTCTCGGGCATGCTGCGCGCACTCGAGCAGGCCTGGGGCCGCGACCCGAACACGATGATCCCGGATCTGCGCTTCACGCCGAACCCGCACGACGCGCCGGGCGGACCATTGGTGGAAAGGGGTGAGTGAGTAGTGCTGACACGGTTCATCAAGTTTCAGCTGGTGCTGTTCGCGATCCTCACGGTCATCGCTCTGGTCGTGTTGGGGTGGTATTACCTGCGGGTGCCCAGCCTGGTCGGGGTCGGGCAGTACAAGCTGTACGCCGACCTGCCGCGCTCGGGTGGGCTGTATAGGACGGCGAACGTCACCTATCGGGGCACCCAGATCGGCAAGGTCACCGCGGTCGAGCCGACCGAAAACGGCGCCAGGGCGACGATGAGCATCGACGATCGCTACAAGATTGCCGTCGACGCCACGGCCAACGTGCACTCGGTGTCGGCGATCGGCGAGCAGTATCTCGACCTGGTGTCGACCGGAAACCCCGGCCAGTACCTCAGCGACGGGCAGACCATCACCGGAGGCACGGTGCCCAGCGAGGTCGGCCCGGCGCTGGACTCGGCCAACCGCGGCCTGGCGGTGCTGCCCAAGGAGAAGATCGACTCGCTGCTGACCGAGACGTCGAAGGCGGTGGGTGGATTGGGCCCCGCGTTGCAGCGCCTGGTCGATGGCACGACGAACCTCGCCCAGGGTTTCCAGGAGAACCTGCCGCAGGTCAACGACATCATCGCGAACTCGGCGCCGATCCTGAACAGCCAGGTCCAGTCCGGTGACGCGATCGAGCAGTGGTCGCGCAACCTGAACACCCTGGCGGCGCAGTCGGCCGCGGAGGATCAGGCTCTGCGCAGCGGTCTGCAGCAGGCTGCGCCCACCCTGGATGGGGTTACCGTCGTGTTCAACGATGTCCGCGACTCCCTGCCGCAGACGTTGGCGAACCTGGAAATCGTCATCGACCTGCTCAAGCGCTACCACAAGGGTGTCGAGCAGACATTGACGATCTGGCCGCAGGGCACCACGGTCGCGCAGGCCGGAACGATCTTCGAGAACGAAGGCCTGCTGCACTTCGGCCTGTCGATCAATCAGCCGCCGCCGTGCCTGACCGGTTTCCTTCCGGCATCGGAGTGGCGGTCGCCGGCGGATACCAGCATGGCGCCGCTGCCGTCGGGAACGTACTGCAAGATCCCGAAGGACGCCCAGGCCAACGTTGTGCGCGGTGCGCGCAACTACCCGTGCGCCGATGTGCCGGGCAAGCGCGCGGCCACGCCGAGGGAATGCCGCAGCAATGAGCCGTACGTGCCTCTGGGCACCAACCCCTGGTATGGAGACCCGAATCAGATCGTGAGTTGTCCTGCCCCGGCGGCGCGCTGTGACCAGCCGGTCAAACCCGGCTACGTCATTCCGGCACCGACGGTCAACAACGGGATGAACCCGCTGCCCGCCGATCGATTGCCGCCAGGGGGCTCCCCCGCGCCGGTCAGCGATCCGCTGACCCCGCCCGGCCAGGGCTCCGTCCAGTGCAGTGGACAACAACCCAACCCGTGTACGTACACTCCGGCAGGTCCAGGTAACAGCGCGGTCTACAACCCGGCAAGCGGCGAGGTGGTCGGGCCCGACGGCGTGAAGTACTCCGTCAGCAATTCGAGTAACCCAGGAGACGACGGATGGAAGGAGATGCTGGCACCCGCCGGCTGAACCCCACCGATGCTGAGGACGCGCCAGACGAATCGGCAGCGGTATCCGAACAAGAGCAGACAGACCACGAGTACCAGAACCCAGCCGCCACCGAGGTAGCGGAAGAGGTACCTGACGTAGCAGACCGCCGTCCATCGCGGCTGGGACGTGGATGGTTGGTCGGCATCTGCGCGGGCTTGCTGATTCTGACCATCGCGGCGGTGGTCGGTGGCGTCTTCGCGATCCGCGACCACAGGCACGGCGAAACGCTCGCGCGGGATGATGCGGCCGCGCTGCAGGCCGCGAAGGACTGCGTGACGGCAACGCACGCCCCGGACACCGCCGCCATGTCCGCCAGCCAGTTGAAGATCATCGAATGCTCGACCGGCGACTTCGGAGCGCAGGCCACGCTGTACAGCGGCGTGCTGGCCGAGGCTTACCGGGCGGCCAACGTCAAGGTGCAGGTCTCCGACATGCGCGCGGCGGTGGAGCGCCACGACGACGACGGGTCGGTGGACGTGCTGGTGGCTGTGCGCGTCAAGGTGACGAATTCCGACGCCGCGGACCAGGAACAGGGCTACCGGCTGCGTGTGACGATGGCACCCGACGAAGGCAAGTACAAGATCGCGAAGCTTGAACAGGTCACGTCGTGACGGCTGTTCTCGACGCGACGCCAAGCGCGCCGGCCGACAAGCCGTCTGCCACGGTGTCGTCGTTGGCGTCCTGGCTGGCCCGGGCGGGCGCCTTCTCACTGGACGTGCTGTTCGGCACCGGCGTGATCGCGGTACTGGCGGTGCTCGCCCTCACCGTGCCGCAGCGCGGCTGGATGTGGTGGGTGTACGCGGTGGCCGCCGCGGCGGTCTTCTTGCTGATGGCGACCAATCGCCTGCTGTTGCCTGCCATCACCGGATGGAGCTTGGGTCGTGCGCTGCTCGGAATCCGGGTCGTGCGCCGGCGTGACGGTGCGGCGGTCGGAGCGTGGCGCCTACTGGCCCGCGACCTGGCCCACCTGCTGGACACCGCAGCGCTCTTTATCGGGTGGCTCTGGCCGCTGTGGGATTCCCGCCGTCGCACATTCGCAGATCTGTTGCTGCGCACCGAGGTTCGGCGTGCGGATCCGCCTAAGCGTGAGATGCGTCGACTGACCGCGAAGGTGTTGGTCGCCGCGGTGGTGGTGTGTGCGGCCGCAGTGGCGTTGAACTACCTGGTGGTGTACCGCCAGGAGCGGGCGGTCGATCAGACCCGCCAACAGATCACCGAACAGGGACCTCGGATCGTCGAGCAGATGCTGAGCTACGGCACGGACACCCTGAAGGCCGACTTCGCCCGGGCCCAGTCCCTGGCCACGGACGGTTACCGGTCACAGTTGGTTGCTCAGCAGGAGGCAGTGCAGAAGACCGGCGCGACGGCGAACGAGTACTGGGCGGTGAGCAGTGCGGTGCTCTCGGCGGCACCGGACCAAGCCTCGATGCTGGTCGCGATGCAGGGCCAGCGCGGCACGGACGCGAACAACCTGCGATTCATTACCGCCACGGTGCGCGCGGACTTTGAGAAGTCCCGCGCCGGGGATTGGCGAGTAGCCAACCTCACCGTCTTGAAGAAACCGATGCTGAACAGGGCGGCTCAATGAGCCCGCGGCGCAAGATCGATGCCGAAGAGCCGGAGCTCTACACCGCCCCGGCTCCGAAACCCTCACGCCGATGGGGACTTCCGATCGTCGCCAGTCTGTCGGCGGTGCTTATCGCGGCCGCGATCGCGGCCAGCACATTGATGCTGGTCTCGCATGAGACCGACCGCAGGACCGAAGTCCGCGATGCGGACGTGCTGACCTATGTGCGGTCCTTCATGACCACCTACACGACGCTGGACCCGTTCCAGGCCAACTACTACGGTGATCGGATCCAGTCGCAGGCCACCGGCGACTTCGCGAAGGCATTCAAAGACAAGATCAACGAGATCCTGGTCCAGGTCGCCCGCGCCGAACCCACACAGGGCACAGTTCTGGCGGCCGGCGTCCAACGCTGGAGCGACGACGGCAGCGCCGACGTTCTCGTCGCCACCAAGATCTCGAACAAGACGCCCGACGGGAAGACGGTCGAAAGCGGAAACCGTTGGTTGGTAACGGCCAAGAAGGAAGGGCAGCTGTGGAAGATCAGCCAACTGATTCAGGTGATGTGACCACGGATGCCGCCACGGCCGACGAGTTGGCTTCCTGAACTGCTGGGGAACCGACTGCCGAGCAACCAAAGCGACGCGCTGGGCGGACCACTGGGGAAAAGGGGGTGAGTGAGTAGTGCTGACACGGTTCATCAAGTTTCAGCTGGTGCTGTTCACAATCCTCACGGTCATCGCTCTGGTCGTGTTGGGGTGGTATTACCTGCGGGTGCCCAGCCTGGTCGGGGTCGGGCAGTACAAGCTGTACGCCGACCTGCCGCGCTCGGGTGGGCTGTATAGGACGGCGAACATCACCTATCGGGGCACCCAGATCGGCAAGGTCACCGCGGTCGAGCCGACCGAAAGCGGCGCCAGGGCGACGATGAGCATCGACGATCGCTACAAGATTCCCGTCGACGCCACGGCCAACGTGCACTCGGTGTCGGCGATCGGCGAGCAGTATCTCGACCTGGTGTCGACCGGAAACCCCGGCCAGTACCTCAGCGACGGGCAGACCATCACCGGAGGCAGGGTGCCCAGCGAGGTCGGCCCGGCGCTGGACGCGGCCAACCGCGGCCTGGCGGTGCTGCCCAAGGAGAAGATCGACTCGCTGCTGACCGAGACGTCGAAGGCGGTGGGTGGATTGGGCCCCGCGTTGCAGCGCCTGGGCGATGGCACGACGAACCTCGCCCAGGGTTTCCAGGAGAACCTGCCGCAGGTCAACGACATCATCGCGAACTCGGCGCCGATCCTGAACAGCCAGGTCCAGTCCGGTGACGCGATCGAGCAGTGGTCGCGCAACCTGAACACCCTGGCGGCGCAGTCGGCCGCGGAGGATCAGGCTCTGCGCAGCGGTCTGCAGCAGGCTGCGCCCACCCTGGATGGGGTTACCGTCGTGTTCAACGATGTCCGCGACTCCCTGCCGCAGACGTTGGCGAACCTGGAAATCGTCATCGACCTGCTCAAGCGCTACCACAAGGGTCTCGAGCAGACATTGACGATCGTGCCGCAGGGCCTCACGATCGCGCAGGCCGCAACGATCTTCGAGAACGAAGGCCTGCTGCACTTCGGCCTGTCGATCAATCAGCCGCCGCCGTGCCTGACCGGTTTCCTTCCGGCATCGGAGTGGCGGTCGCCGGCGGATACCAGCATGGCGCCGCTGCCGTCGGGAACGTACTGCAAGATCCCGAAGGACGCCCAGGCCAACGTTGTGCGCGGTGCGCGCAACTACCCGTGCGCCGATGTGCCGGGCAAGCGCGCGGCCACGCCGAGGGAATGCCGCAGCAATGAGCCGTACGTGCCTCTGGGCACCAACCCCTGGTATGGAGACCCGAATCAGATCGTGAGTTGTCCTGCCCCGGCGGCGCGCTGTGACCAGCCGGTCAAACCCGGCTACGTCATTCCGGCACCGACGGTCAACAACGGGATGAACCCGCTGCCCGCCGATCGATTGCCGCCAGGGGGCTCCCCCGCGCCGGTCAGCGATCCGCTGACCCCGCCCGGCCAGGGCTCCGTCCAGTGCAGTGGACAACAACCCAACCCGTGTACGTACACTCCGGCAGGTCCAGGTAACAGCGCGGTCTACAACCCGGCAAGCGGCGAGGTGGTCGGGCCCGACGGCGTGAAGTACTCCGTCAGCAATTCGAGTAACCCAGGAGACGACGGATGGAAGGAGATGCTGGCACCCGCCGGCTGAACCCCACCGATGCTGAGGACGCGCCAGACGAATCGGCAGCGGTATCCGAACAAGAGCAGACAGACCGTTGGGTTGTGACGGCTAAGAAGGAAGGACGGCTGTGGAAGATCAGCCAACTGATGCAGGTGATCTGACCGCGGATGCCGCTGCGGCCCCGCAAGCTCCAAGTCCCCGGGGCCGACATCGAATGCCGCGCGGGAAGGTACAGCGCGCTCTTCAAGCAGAATCCGACGAGCCGCAGGTAGTTGAGCCCGAAGCGGACACGCCCGAAGCCGACACGCCCGAAGCCGACGAAGCCGCCACCGACGAGACGACACTCGACGAGCCGTCGGGGCCCGTCGAGTCGACCTCGTTGGTGGCCGAGGAGCCGACAGTGAAGCCACGTCGGCGGTGGAACCTCCTGCGGCGCAAGAAGAATGAGCCGGAGGCGACGGCGACCGAAGAGGTGGCTGCCGAGGAGCCGGCCGGCGATGCGCCCGAGGCATCCACTCCGGTAACAGAAGCGTCCGCCGATGAAACCGAGGGCGAGACAACCGAATCCGAGGAAGCGGCCGCGGAGGAACCTGTTCTCGTCCCGCACCAACCGGCGGGCAAGCGGCTGAAGATCGCGGCGGCCGCGGCCGCCGCGCTGTTTGTGGCGGGCGGAGCCTTCGCGGGCGCGACCGCGCAACCGGTGCTCGCCGAACGCGCCCTCGTCGACACCAAACTGGATATCGCCCGCACGGCCGCGAATGCGATCACCACACTGTGGTCGTATACCCCGGACAACATGGACTCCCTCGCGGACCGTTCGGCTCGGTATCTCACCGGCGATTTCGCGTCCCAGTACCGCAAGTTCATCGACTCCATCGTCGCCACCAACAAGCAGGCTAAGGTCACGAACACCACCTCAGTACTCGGCACGGCCGTGGAATCGGTGTCCGCGTCGGAGGCGTCTGCCCTCGTATTCACCAACTCGGTTGCGACGAGCCCCGTTTCGAAGAACATTCCCTCCCTGCGGTACCTGTCGTACCGGCTGGAGATGAAGCGAGACAATGCCGACTGGCGGATCACCCGAATGACGACGGTCACCACGCTCGACCTCACCCCGCAGCTGTAGGGCGGCAGGCGACTAGGGTCACGGCTATGCCATCAGTACTCGTGACCGGGGCCGCGCGAGGTATCGGCCGGGCGATTGTCGACCACCTGGCGTCGTCCGGCTGGGACGTGATCGCGGGCGTGCGCAGCGAGCAGGATGCCGACGCTCTCACGAAGGCCCACCCGCAGCGGGTATCGGCCGTCATCCTCGACGTCACCGACGCCGGGCACATTGGGAAGCTGACGCGATCGCTGCCGGAACGGCTCGACGCGGTGGTCAACAACGCAGGCATTGCAGTTGCAGGCCCTATCGAGACCGTGAGCGCGGACGACTGGCGAGAACAATTTGAGGTCAACGTCATCGGGCAAATGGCGGTGACGCAGGCGGTCTTGCCGCAGCTGCGGAAGGCGCGGGGCCGGGTGTTGTTCATTTCCAGCGTGAATGGCCGTATCGCAACGCCGATGCTGGGGCCGTACTCTGCGTCGAAGTTCGCCCTCGAAGCCGCCGCCGACGCGCTGCGGATCGAACTGAGAGCGTGGGGTATTCCTGTCGTGCTGGTGGAGCCGGCGCAGACCGACACCGACATGTGGCGCACCGCCCATGACATGGTCATCCAGGTCGAGGCGGGGATGTCGCCCGCACATCGCGACCTCTACGCCAAACACATTGCGGGGATGAAGAAGTTCGTGCCCAGAGCCCGCAAGCTTGCGTCGCCGACGGACAGGGTCGTCACGGTCGTCGAGGAAGCACTCACGGCTCGTCGGCCGAAGGCCCGTTATGTGGTTTCGCTCCTGCCGAAGTTGCAGACCGCCTTGGTGACGAATATGCCTGCGGTGCTTCGCGATCGCTTGATGGGATTCATCGTCGGGCTGCCGCAACGTCCTCGTGGCTGACTTCGTCAAGACCAATTCCAGCGTCCCACCCGGCTTCTTCGCACTAGAAGCGGCGGGGTTGCGCTGGCTCACGGTGGAGGGCGGAGTGCCGTGTGCACGGGTGGTGGCGCAGGACGAGACATCGTTGACGTTGGAGCGGCTGGCGTCGGCGTCGCCGACGCATTCTGCGGCAAAGAAATTCGGGTCGCGACTCGCGGTGATGCACGGCGCGGGGGCGCCGTTGTTCGGAGCGGGACCTGACGGTTGGCTGGGGGATGGGTACTTCGGCCCGTTGTCGGAGCCGCTGCCCATGTCGCTGCGGGGCCATCAGGCCTGGGGTGAGTTCTACGCCGAAGAGCGGTTGCGGCCGATGGCCGACATGGCGTCGGGATGGCTGAGCGATGGCGCGAGGCTGGTGGTGGACGCGGTCGCCGATCGGTGCATGGCGGGCGACTACGACGACGATGACAGGCCTGCGCGGCTGCACGGGGATCTGTGGAGCGGCAATGTGATGTGGACGAGGGACGGTGTGGTACTCATCGACCCGGCGGCGCATGGCGGGCACCGAGAGACGGACCTGGCGATGCTGGCTCTGTTCGGGTGCCCGTTTCTGGAGGAGGTGCTGGCGGGATATCAGTCGGTGCGTCCGCTGCGGGACGGCTGGCGAAACCGGGTCGGACTGCACCAGTTGTATCCGCTGCTTGCGCATGTTGCGCTGTTCGGTGGCGGATACAACCGCCAGACCGAAGCGGCGGCCGCGAGTGCGTTGGCGATAGCCAGCTAACAGCAACAAGACCAACGTGTTCGGCAGGAACAGCAAGGCGACTGTGACTGGTTTCAACAACAAGACCGTTAAAGTCGCGGGCGACAACAAGACTTCGACGGTGCCCTGATCTAGCGGCTACTTCCGCGAGAAAGCCCGCTCGACTGACTCCGCCAGCAGTGGGCCGAGCACCTTGGCGTATTCGATCGTCACGTGATTGTCGTCGCGGAACACCAGCGTGTTGCCGACGATGACCGGGCAGCGGTCGGCGGTACAGAACAGATCGGATAGCTCCGCGTACTGACCGCCGCCCGCTGCCGTCGCCGCCGCCTCTGCCGCGATGCCCCCATCGTTCAGTCCGTCCGACCTGGCCGGCGAGCACGCGGCAGCGTTATCCATGTGCCCGCTCACACACGTCGGCACCGTCGAATGCGGATCCGACACCGGGCCCAGCACCAAAATGCTTGCGCCCGTGCCGCGTAGCCGTTGCACCAGCCGCGTCAGGCTGTCCTGCCACGCCTGGTCGTAACTCGTGAACCCGAAGTCCGCGCCGTACCGCCGCGACATATCCAGCACCACCAATTGAGGACGCTCTTTCTCCAGCCGCGCCAGGACTTCGCTCCGCCACTGCTCACACTCGGTGAACTTCCGCCCCAGATATGGGCTGTTGATCGGCAGATCCATCAGCGGACACAGCACCTTGCTCATGGTCTCCAGTCGCCAATGCTTCTCCTGCGCTATAGGTTCCAGTGCCGGATGCCACATCGCCGCATGCGAATCACCCACGAGGGCCACCGTCGTCGGCGCCCCGGCATCGCCCGACACGCAGTCCGGCTGCTGGACATCCCGCCACGACAGCACACATCCGTTCACGAACACATCGGGCTTCGCGATGGCGTTGAGCGCCGGTGTCAGATTTGTTGGCACCGGCCGTGATTCGGTCGACTTCGCCACTGCGGCAAGCACCTGATCCCGCACCGACAACGGCGGGGGCGCCTTAGCCGATGGCCCAGCCGCCGATGGCCCGGCGGCCGCAACCGGCGCGACCGGTGCCGCCGCCATCCCGTGGCCGACAGGAACGGGCCGCGCCATCAACAACACCACACACACGCAGACGGCCACCGCCGTGAGAACCCCACCCACGGCCAGGCTGCGTCGAGCCGACAGGTTCAGCGACGACGCGAGCCGCACCGGATTCTCGATCAGGTGCAGCGTCAGGATCGCGAGGCCGAACGACACCACCACCATCGCCAACCGACCCGCCAGCCCGAGAGCCTGGCCGAACAACGCGGGCGCAAGCAGCAATACCGGCCAATGCCACAGGTACCACGAGTACGACAGTCGACCGATCGACCGCATCGCTGGCTTCGACAGGAAGTGTCCGACACCCAAATCCGGTGTCGCGCAGCCGGCTCCGATCACCAATGCCGTGCCCAGCACCGGCAACAACGCCGTCGTGCCGGGATAGTGCGTCGCCTCACCAACCTGCGTGCAGGTGACGACGATCAACGCCAGCCCGCCCCAGCCGACGAGCGCCGCCGACGGGCCCGGCAGATGCCGCCACGCACTGGCCGTCAGCGCCACCAGACCGCCGGCTGCCAATTCCCACGCGCGGGTTGGCAGCGAGAAGAACGCCCACGACGGCCAGCTGTCAGTCCACGACAGCGAGATCATGAACGACACCGCGGCCAGGGCCGCGAGCACCAAAAGATACGGCACCACCGACCGCGACGTAGACGCACCATCGCGTCGAGCCACCCTCGCGAGAAGCCAAGCCGTGCCGATGATTAACGCCGGCCACAGCAGATAGAACTGCTCCTCGACACCTAGCGACCAGTAGTGCTGCATCGGCGACGGCGGTGCGTCGGCTGCCAGATAGTCCGTGCCCTGGATCGCGAATCGGTAGTTGCCGACATACAGCGCACTCGCGATGCCGTCCCCGATTACGCTTCGTGCTTGCAGCGGCGGCAACAGCACCGCCGATGCGGCGCATGTGGCGATGAGCACCGTCACCGCTGCAGGCAGCAGCCGTCGCGCCCGCGCCCCGTAGAACTGAGCCAGCCGCACCGACCCGGTGCCCGATGCCTCCCGCCACAGCAGGCCGGTGATCAGGAAGCCGGAGACGACGAAGAACACGTCCACGCCGATGAATCCGCCGCCGACGCCAGGCACACCGGCGTGGTACAGGACGACGGCGATGACGGCGACCGCCCGCAGGCCTTCGATGTCGGGCCGAAAATGCCTCTGCTGCAGGGCAGCCCGCCCACGCGCAGGCGAAGTGCGGCGGGTGGCAGGGCGTGGTGCAGTCGCAACTCTGTTCACTCGAGCAACGATCGTCTCACGTGACCCAGACGTATCCCGGGATCAACGCGCTACGTCGCCAGCCAGGCCAATTCTCGCGGCAGCTTTTCGCGCCATGCGGCCACGTCATGACCACCGACGAACGACACCCCCGAGGGTGGTCTGCGCAGCGACGCAACAAACTGCTTCACCGCCCCGTAGTACCGGTCGCTGGCACCGCAGTCGATACGCAGCGGGATCTCGGAGAGTGCGGGAATCCCGTACACCGAGTACGCGAACCAGTCCGCCGGACCGTCGAACGCGCGCTCCTCGATGGCCTGCCCGTAGTCCGTGAACAGGGCAGGGGCGACCGCACAGATCGCGGCGGTTCGGGCCGCGCCGAGCGCGCCACCGAGCAACAAGGCGCCATAGCCGCCCATGGACCATCCGATGAAACTCACCCGCGATGTGTCCAGGCCCTTGGTCGCTAACATCGGCAGCAACTCGTTGAGCACCATCGCCCCTGAGTCCTCGCCGCTCACCCGTCGGTGCCACCAACCGTTGCCACCGTCGACGGCCACCACTGCGAACGGCGGATACCCGGCCGTGGCCAACTCGGCCAGGCCCGCTTCGACTCCCATGCCCATCACGCCCGACGCAGTCATATCGCGACCGTGCAACGCGATCACCGGCCGCAGCGGCCCGGTATGCCCTGGCGGCAACGCAATTGCCCACTCCGTTTCGACACCGCCGCGGGCCGCCGAGACGAACGAGCCGGTGAGGTATGTCGGCGTCGTCGCGGCCGATGACGGCGACGGCCGGTCGGGCGGCGGAGCACCCGTCGCGGTAGCAAGCCCCAACTGCCAGATGGGGTCCAGCGCGCACGCGCCGGCGAGTCCGGCTCCCAGCCGCAGGATCGTGCGGCGCGTCAGCTCTGCCATCCGCGTGTCAGCTGAAGGCCAGCCAACTGGGCAGTGCGCGCTCTCGCGAGTCGCAAAGCACTTGCTGCGTATCGCAACTGCCCTTGGGGGATCCGGCGCCGCTCCACATGCCGCCGGTGTCGCGGCGCAGGACGATCGCCGACGATCCGCCGCCGTCGAGCAGCACCGCGTTGTCGGCACCCAGCCCGCGGAATAGATCCTGGATCTGGTCGGGTGTGTAGCTGCCGCCTTGGAAGACGTACAGCTGGTCGTTGCCCCGGTTGTAGCCGATCGCGGTGCGCGCCGCGCTCGGTCCGCCGTCGTTGAGCTGGCCTGTGTCACCGGGAGCGAGCAGGCCGATCCCCGCGACCGCGACGAACCGCGCGTTCTGATCGAGCAGCTTCTGGATCTCCGGTGACGCCGAGTCGTAGTCGTTGGGACCCTTCGGCATGACGACGTACGGCGCTCCACCGGTGGGAAGGATCATCGTCGCCAGGGATGACCAGTTCTCGCCGCCGCCCGACAGGCCCTGCTTGCCTGCATAGGCAAGGGTGCCGGTGACTGCGGCATTGGCTCGGCCCTGTCCGCGGGTGTTGTCGACGTAGGCGCCCAGCGGCGAGCTGCATTTGGTATCGCGCCACGACCCACCCTTCTGGCCGCGCACGTCGAAGAAGTTCGCGTTGATCGCGATCGTCGGCTGGCCGAGCGCCTGCCACGCCACGAGCGGCGCGTAGATCTCGGACGCCTGCCACAGCCCCTCACCGGTGCGCGCACCGGCATCGCGTTCGCATCGAGCTTGGGAACCTTGGTGACTGTCGACCAACAATCGCGGTTGCAGCCGGGAGGAGGCGCCCTTGATCGTCATCAAGTGCCCGCCGTTGTTCATCTCGTACCAGCCGCCGCCGGCGTTGAGCATCGGCGCCGGGTTGCCGTCACCGAAGTTGTAGACGAGATAGGAGCCGCGGGTGTTCGCGATCGCGCCCGCGAGCAACGAGCGTCCGTCGGCGCGGGCAGTCGGTGCGCCTGCCGTCGTCGTCAGCGCAGCACACAGCATCAACGCGGCGGCGCACGCCGCGAAGCGCCGGCATAGTGCGGCTGGTGTAGGCACGGTTGCCCCTTCAGCAAGAGCATCGGAAACAAGTCACTCTAATCACACCAATCCCATGGTCAACATCAGTAACATCGCCGTCACGATTGCGTATCGGCCTCGCAGGGCGTGGATTCAGCCGCCGAGTGGGTAATCCGGTGTCGTCGGACTTATCGAAGGAGCAGACATGATCGGAACTATTCTCAGCGCATTGGTCGTCGGTTTGATCGTCGGAGCACTGGCCCGGCTCATCATGCCCGGCAAGCAGAGCATCGGCATTATCATGACGATCATCCTTGGCGCCCTTGGCTCGTTCGTCGGCGCATGGCTGACCTACTCATTGGGCTACCACAACGCCAATGGCGGATGGCAAGTCATCCCGTTCCTGGTGGGGATCATCGTGGCGATCGTGTTGATCGCGATCTACGTCGGCATCACGGGACGACGCGGCACCAAGGTCGGCTAGCGACCGGGCGGGGCCAATCGGTAGACGGCGCCTGCGTAGTCGTCGGTGATGTACACCGCGCCGCCCGGTCCCGTCACCGCCGCCACCGGGCGGCCCCAACGCGAGCCATCGTCGGCCTGGAAACCGCCGACGAGGGTCTGCTGGTCGCCCAAAGTGCCGTCGCGCCAACGGAAGAACGACACCTCTGGCGCGCGCGGAGGCTGTCGGTTCCAGGAACCGTGCACGCCGACCAACGCTCCGTCTGTGTACGGCTGCGGCAGCACACCGGTGGTGAACGAGAGACCCAGCGGCGCCGAGTGGGCGCCCATACTCTGCTCGACCGGCGGTAGCGTGGCGCAGTCCATCCGTGACCCGTCGGCATTGTTGGTCATGTCGCGGACAAACGACAGGTCAGCCGGCCCGCCGTCGGGATTGCAGTAGGGCCAACCCAATTCGCGGCCGGGCGTGAGTCGCGCGAGCGCCTCCGGTGGATGCTCGTTCACGTATTGGGTGTCGACGTTGCCGTCAGGGTCGGGGGCATTGTCGCGGTTGTTGACCGCCGTCCACACCGAACCGTCAGGGGCGATTGCAAGTCCGGTTCCATTGCGGACACCCGTCGCGAACGGCTGGGCCGGGCCTCCGCCGGGTGGTGTCCGCATGACCGTCGCCCGCGGGGGGTTCGCCTCTCGGTCCGGCGCGGAGATGTTGCCCGTCGACCCGATCGAGAAGTAGACCGCACCGTCGGGTCCGACGGCGACACTCTTCAGCGCGTGCGCATAGGCGCCGCGCAGTTCCGGGCTGCGGTCGTCGGGAAGCCCTTCGGCCACGGTCCGCCGGTTGGTGGCCGCGCCGTTGGCGTAGTCGTATGCGTCGATCTGGTCGCTCTCGGCGACATAGAGAGTCGAACCCGCGAATGCAATCCCGTGCGGCTGGTCCAGTCCATCGAGGAGTGTCGATTGTTGCGGCGCCGCAGCGGGTTTCGGCGTCAGCTTCACGATCTGTCCGCTTGCGGGCACCGAGACGAGCAGGGCATTGTCTGGCGTCCATGCCGCGAGGCGGGCTTTGGGGATCCTCGCCCACACCGACATCGTCCAGCCTTGCGGCACCAGCACCTGCCGAGGCTCGTCCAACGGGGCTTGTGCCAGATCGACTGGCACGTCGACAGGCGTGGCCACCAGATTCGCCGGGGCCGGCGCCGGAGCAGCAGGCGATGACGACGGCGACGCGGGTGACGGCTGTGAGGGCGAGTTCGTCGAACACCCTGCCAGCAGGGCGATTCCGAGCAGCCCGGCAGTGATTCCGTTACGCGGGGGCCAGATCCGCATACATCTCCCAGACGAGGATCTCGGCGGGTTCGGTCGCGGCGACGCACTGACCGCCTGACGCGGCGAACCGCACGGCGTCGCCTTCGTGAAGAGGCCCGGTGCCTTCGAGCGTCACCTCACCGCGCGGGATGAACAGGTGCAGGAACGGCGCATCCGGTAGTTGAACGGCATCCCCCGGCTGGAGCCGCGCTGCGTGCAATGCCGCATTCGTGTTGTGAATCGTGACCGCCGCGTCGTCATGCCTGCCCGACGCGATGGTCACCAAACCACCGGCGAGCTGATTGTCGCCGATCTCGGCCTGCTGGTATCCCGGGTCGACACCCGCTTCGTCGGGCACGACCCACATCTGCACGAAATGCACTCGCTCAGTAACCGATCCGTTCTTCTCTGAATGCATGACACCGGTCCCGGCCGACATTCGCTGCGCCAGGCCGGGGTAGATGACGCCGGAATTGCCCATCGAGTCGCGGTGCGCCAGCGAACCCTGCAGTACCCACGTGACGATCTCCATGTCACGGTGCGGGTGCGTGTCGAACCCGGAAGCCGGCGCCACCCAGTCGTCGTTGTTGACGAACAGCAGCCCGTGGTGGGTGTTCGACGGGTCGTAGTAATCGGCGAACGAGAAGGAGTGTTTGGAGTCGAGCCACTCCGTCGTGCTCACGCCGCGGTCCGATGCGCGGCGGATGTCGACGGAGGGCGTCATGCACCTCAGGGTAGCGAGAGGTCTAAGCGCTAAAGCGTTTCGGGAAGCCCGAACTTGTCGAACAGCTCCGTGTCCAGAAACGCCACGACGTGCGATATGCCGTCAGGCCCGATGTCGAGCACATGCAATTGGAAGGCCTCGTGAACACCGGTCTCCTTGTTGCGCATGTACAAGGCCGCGGCGGGTTGCCCATTGGCGGTGAGGGCGATGAAGCGCATGTCGCCGGGGCCCTCGGCCGGGCAGTGCACGCGGTTGAGCGTCGCGATCGCGTCCGGTCCCTGATACCAGGCGTCGATCGGCGGCATCTCCCAGATCGCCTCTTCGGTGAACAGCTTCACGAGCTTGTCGATGTCGTACGCCTCGAACGCGGCGATGTAGCGGTCCAGCAGATCCTTGGCCGCTGGCTCGTCAGGCGCGGCGATCTTGTCGTCCTGACTGGGGCCGACGGCCTCGAGCTGGGCCCGCGCCCGCTGCAGCAGGCTGTTCACCGCGGCCGTCGATGCGCCGATCGCGGCGCCCACCTCGGCCGCCTTCCACTGCAGCACGTCGCGCATCACCAGCACTGCGCGTTGTCGCGGGGACAGGTGCTGCAGGGCGGCGACGAATGCCAATCGGACCGACTCGCGAGAGCCGACGATCACCGACGGATCCGACGGGTCTTCGTGCTGATCCGGCAGCGGCTCCAGCCACGGCACCTCGGCCCGTTCCACCAGCTCGCCCGCGGCGTCCGAGGCCGGCTGGCCCAGCCCCGCAGGCAGCGGCCTGCGCTGTCTGCCATCGAGCGCGGTCAGGCACGTATTGGTGGCGATCCGGTACAGCCAGGTCCGCACCGACGATTTGCCCTGGAAGCCCTTGTAGGACTTCCACGCGCGTAGGTACGTGTCCTGAACCAGGTCCTCGGCGTCATGGACGGAGCCGGTCATGCGATAGCAGTGCGCCAGCAGTTCCCGCCGGTAGCGCTGGGCATCGGCAAGGAAGGCATCTGCGGCGGCTTCCTCATCAGCCGGTTCCAGGCTTTCGGCGAGCACGCTCACGTCGTCGAGCTTACGCAGACCCCCGACAACTGGCACCGACGCGTTTTCCCGGGTTGGTTACTCTGCGCTGATGGCCAGTAGCCGAACCGAGCGGTCCTTCGAGGGTGTGGGCGGTGTGCGCATCGTCTACGACGTGTGGGAACCGGAGACGGACCCCCGCGGCGTGGTCGTGCTGTGCCACGGTTACGCCGAACACGCCCGCCGCTACGACCACGTCGCCCAGCGGTTCGGCGAATCGGGCCTGGTCGTCTACGCCCCCGATCTCCGCGGCCACGGCCGCTCCGGCGGCAAGCGGGTGTATCTGCGGGACATGTCCGAGTACACCGACGACTTCCACACCCTGGTCGGCATCGCGGCAGCGGAGTACCCAGAGCTCAAGCGCGTCGTGCTTGGCCACAGCATGGGCGGCGGCGTCGTTTTCGCCTACGGCGTCGAGCACCCCGACGACTACGCCGCAATGGTGTTGTCCGGGCCCGCGGTCGATGCAAACGACGGGGTGTCACCGGTGATGATGTTTGTGGCCAAGACGCTCGGCAAGATCGTGCCCGGCCTGCCGGTCGAGGACCTGCCCGCCGACGCGGTGTCCCGCGACCCCGCCGTGGTGGCCGCCTACAACGCCGACCCCCTGGTGCATCACGGCAAGCTGCCCGCGGGCATCGCGCGCGCGTTGATCGGCGTCGGCGAAACCATGCCGCAGCGTGCTTCGGCTCTCACGGCGCCGCTGCTGGTGGTGCACGGCGAGGAGGACAAGCTGATCCCCGTGCAGGGCAGCAGACATCTGATGGAGTGCGTCGGGTCGGAGGACGCGCACCTCAAGGTCTACCCGCACCTGTATCACGAGGTCTTCAACGAGCCCGAGCGCGCTGTGGTGCTCGACGACGTCTCGTCCTGGATCGAGACGAAGATTTGAAAACCCTTGCCGCGCTCACGCTTTCGCTTCTCCTGATCCTGACGGCAGGATGCTCGTCGGACGAGAAGTCCCAACAGAAGCAGTGGGTCGAGGACGAGGTCAGCTTCGTGGCCGGCGGTCTCACCATCCACGGCACGTACCGACATCAGAACGACGCTGCGCCCGCTCCGTCGGCGCTGCTGATCTCGGAGAGCGGCAACACCGACCGCAACGGC
This sequence comes from uncultured Actinomycetota bacterium, assembly GCA_963817825.1. Taxonomy (GTDB): domain Bacteria; phylum Actinomycetota; class Actinomycetes; order Mycobacteriales; family Mycobacteriaceae; genus Mycobacterium. The sequence goes on from CAWFQG010000011.1 coordinate 112,498, forward strand.
GACAACATCGTCGTCGGCAAGATCGGCAACATGCGGCAGGTTGCCGAACTGCTGTCCGACCGGGGCGTCGCGAGCCTGCGCTACGACAAGATCGGCACCGGCAAGACAGGGTTGGGCCAGTACCAGTCGCACCCCGCCGATGTCGTCAGCGCGGTCTACACCAGTGGCGCCAAGGCCGCGGTGCGTTTCCTCGCCGACCGGCCGGGCACTGACAAGGCCCGCGTCTCGGTCTTCGGGCTGGGGGAGGGCGCCGTGCACGCCATGGCGCTGGCGACGGACTCCACGCCGGGCGCGCCGAAGATCCATTCCCTAGGTCTGTTGCAGCCGCTGTCCGGTCGCTACCTCGACATCATCACCAATCGGGTGCGCTCCGACGCGAGCCCCGAGACGCTGGCCACCTGGCTGGCCGCAGTCGACGAGGTCCGCACCAAGGGCACAGTGCCCAAGGCGCTGCCGGAAGGGCTCGGCGCGATCCTGAATCCCGGCAATGCGAAGGCCACCGTGGAAGCCGACAAGATCGACCCGGTGGCGGAGGCCGCCGCGATCCCTGCGGGCACTCCCGTGCTTTTGTCCTGTTCGGACACCGATCGCCAGGCCAAGTGCGACACGATGCAGCCGCTGATCGACGCGCTCAAGCACACTGCGCTCACCATCGTCCAGCTCAAGGGGGTCAACCATGTGCTGCGTGACGACCCGACGGACAGCATCGCCAACCTCGCCAAACAGGCACCGCTTTCTCCACAGCTGGTGACCGCACTCGACGGGTTTGTCACGAAGTAGCCCTAATCTTGGTGGCGATGACTGACGACAAGATGCTGGCCCGCATCGCCGCGCTGCTGCGCCAGGCCGAGGGCACCGACAACGCGCACGAGGCAGAGGCATTCATGGCCGCCGCACAACGGTTGGCCACGGCGACGTCGATCGACCTCGCCGTCGCCCGTTCGCATGCCGACAAACGCTTCAAAGCCCAGACGCCGGTGCAGCGCACGATCACCATCGGCAACGCGGGGTCGCGGGGACTGCGTACCTATGTGCAGCTGTTCGTCCTGATCGCCAACGCCAACGACGTGAAATGCGACATCGCTTCGAACTCGACGTTCGTCTACGCCTACGGGTTCGCCGAGGACATCGACGCCAGCCACGCGCTCTACGCCAGCCTGGTGATGCAGATGGTGCGCGCATCGGAGGCCTACATCGCCTCCGGCAAGCACCGGCCCACGCCCACCATCACCGCGCGAATCAACTTTCAGCTGGCCTTCGGCACTCGTATCGGAAAGCGGCTGCAGGAGGCTCGCGAACAGGCCCGCCACGAAGCGACCAGGGACAGGAAGAGCCGCCCCGGCACCGCGATCGCATTGCGGGACAAGGACATCGAGCTGAAGGACTTCTATAGGACGACGTCCGAGGCGCGCGGCACCTGGCGGGCCGCCAGCGCGACGGCCGGGTATTCGTCGTCGGCCCGGCGGGCAGGGGACCGTGCGGGACGACGCGCGCGGCTCGGCGATGGCCAGGAACTGAACGGCGCGCGCACTGCGCTGGGCCGGTGACCTCCCGGGACACCCAGCGCTCGAAGGTCTACGCCGCAGAGGAGTTCGTCAGGACCCTGTTCGACCGCGCAGGCGAGCACGGGAACCGCACGATCGAGTTCTTCGGCACCAACCTCACGCTGCCGCCGGAGGCGCGGTTCGCCTCCGTGGAGACGGTGCAGCGCTACGTCGACGACGTGCTCGCGCTCGGCGCAGTCCGCGTGCGCTGGCCCGGGGCGGCATCGCTGACCGTGCGGCCGCGACGAGGGGCCACCGCTGCGCATTACGCACGCGATGACGACGGAGCCGTGATAGCCGTGCCGGAGCGGCGGACCACATGGGCGTTGCGCGAGCTCGTCGTGTTGCACGAGGTCGCCCACCACCTGTGCGACGCCGACCCGCCGCACGGGCGGGAGTTCGTCGCGACGTTCTGCGAGCTAGCCGAGGCGGTGATGGGCCCGGAGGTGGCCCACGTGCTGCGGGTCGTATACGCGAAAGAAGGTGTGCGATAACGTGTCCCGCGTGACGAAGCCGGACCCGAAAGCCCTAGACGAGGTGTTCAACCGGGTGCTGCGCACCGAGGACGATGCGCTGCGCGCAGCCAGAGAGGCCGGCGCGGCGGCAGGGATGCCGGCCATCGAGGTGTCGGCTCAGCACGGAAAGCTGCTCTCCCTGCTGGCGGCGATGACGCAGGCGAGCCGGGTGCTCGAGGTCGGCACCCTGGCCGGATACAGCACCATCAACCTGGCCAGAGGCGTCGGGCCCGACGGCCGCGTCGTCACGTTGGAATTCGACCCGAGGCACGCCGAAGTGGCGCGGACGAACTTTGAGCAGGCAGGCGTCGCGGACCGCATCGAGGTCATCGTCGGCGCCGCGCTGGAGACGCTGCCGAAACTGGCCGAGCGCGGTCAGACCTTCGACATGTTCTTCATCGACGCCGACAAGGAGAACAACGTCGCCTACGTCGAGTGGGCGATCAAGCTCGGCCACCCAGGCTCGGTCATCGTGGTCGACAACATCGCTCGGATGGGCCGGGTGCTGGAACCCGCTGCCGACGATCATCAGGCCAAGGCCGTGCGCGACATGTTCGACATGATGGGCGAGAACCCGCGACTGGACGCGGCCGCAATACAGACGGTCGGAACCAAGGATTGGGACGGCTTCGCGGTGGCGCTGGTGAAGTAGTCGGCGGCAGTCACCCCTTCTCCGCTTCGGCGAGTAACACGGGTCACCTCCGCTCGGACAGCGAATCCGTAGGTCCGCACCGCATAATGCGGCGATGGCACGGCGGGGAAGTGCGTCCTGGGATACCGATCAGATCCCGCGGGTCGGGGCGCCTGCGCATGCCCTGACCCGGCATCGGCCGCGTCACAACCGAGCCCCGCGGCGACGCCTACTGGCGGTTGTACGTGTGTTGACGACCCTGGCCGCGGCCGCCGCGCTGGTGGCTACCGGGCTGGGTTGGGCCGGCTACCGCAATATGACCGGCGGGATCACGACCTCGCAGGCTTTGGTTGGTGCGCCCGCATCCGTGGGCGGCGACCAAAATATTCTGATCATGGGTTTGGACAGCCGGCTCGACGAGCGCGGCCAACCATTGGCCCCGGACATCTACGACGCGCTGCACGCCGGGGACGAGACGGTCGGCGGCTACAACACCAACGTCCTGATCGTCCTGCACATCCCTGGCGGCGACGGGCCGATCACCGCGATCTCCATTCCCCGCGACGATTACGTGAAGCTGGCCGACTGCCCGACCGTCGACTGCAAAGGCAAGATCAAACAGGCCTACGGGTTGGCCTATCAGCACGCACTCGACACCGCCTCGTCTGAGAACGGGACCGACTCGGGTGCCATGTCGACGCCGACAACAGATCCCATGTCGGCCGAGCAAGCCGGCCGCGAGGCGGGGCGTAAGGCCGAAATCGACACGGTGCGAAGGCTTTTGGGCATTCCGATCGATCACTTCATCGAAGTGACCATGGTCGCGTTCTTTCAGATCGCCCAAGTGGTGCAGCCGATCACGGTGTGCCTGAACGCCGACACCTCGGACCCGTTCTCAGGTGCGGACTTTCAACAAGGGACGCAGCAGATCGATGCCGCACAGGCGATCGCGTTCGTGCGCCAGCGCCGCGACGTCAACGACGAGTTGTTCACCGACATGGACAGGACCCGCCGCCAACAGGCCTTCATCGCGTCGCTCCTGTCGGCGCTGCGAAGCGGCGGAACACTGTCCAGCCCGTCACGGCTGCAGCACCTGCTCGATGTCGCCCGTCAGAGTGTCGCCGTGGATTCCCATTTCGACCTGCCCTTGTTCGTCAAGCGCGCGTCGGGATTTACCAGCAGAGATCTGTCGCTCTACACGCTGCCGATCACGCAGTTCGGTCAGGATGCGAACGGCGAAGACGTCAATCTCATCGATTTGCCGAGCATCCGCGCGATCGTGCGCAACCTCGTCACAGCGAACGAGTCCAGCCCCGCCCAGCCGGCACAAACCAGCACACCGGCGGTCCCCGCCGTGCTTGACGTCGTCAACGCCACCGGTCACAGCGGGTTGGCGACAGCCGTCGTGGACGCGTACGCGTCGCACGGATTCACTCCAGGGCAGGCCACCACCGCAACGGCGCTAGCCGATGCCAGTCGCATCGAGTTCGGTCCCGGCGCCAATGAAGCCGCTCATACGCTGGCCGGCCAACTCGGTCTGGCAGCCGAGCAGTCGGATGCGATCGACCCGAATACGGTGCAGCTCACGGTCGGTGCCGATTTCCCAGTCGGCGACTATCTCACCGACTCCACCTCCGCATCGGGCAGCGCTTTGGCCGTAACGCCGACTTCTCCTGTCCCGACGGTAGCGGCCACCGCAACCGGCACCGCCGCGCCGGTGCCGACCGAGATGTCCCGGATGAGCGCCTCCGATATACCGTGCGTCAAGTGAGCTTGTCACGTTCGAGCTGGGGAGCAATAGGCTGCGCGCTATTCGTCGTGATGTCGACTCTGACGGGCTGTCAGCAGTCGCCGCCCGACCGTCGCACGCAAGCCGACGAGCTCGTCCAGCAGATCCGCTCCCTGCCCGGAGTCCGGACCGCGAGCCGCGACGTCTCCGACAGCGTTCCCCAGGGCGACGTGCACTTCTGGCTGTCGGTCGACGTGGCAGACGACGCCACAGCGGATCAGATCGCTTTGGTCACCACGCGCTACCTCGACGACCTACACGCCACTGGTTACCCGGGCTATCAGACCGAACTCACAATCCATTGCGGTTCGAACCTATTCGCGGTGGACGCCGGCCGGGACCCGATAACCAATGACGAACAGATCGTCGACCAGGCCCGCGACTGGCCGGGGTTACTCAGCCAATTCCCCGGTGCCGCAGTTAGTTTGCGCGCGACCGTCGCACACCCCGCGGGTATGCAGGCGACCCGAAACAGCAGCCATCCCGCTGTCGGGGTGATTGCATTGCCCGATCCCGCCGACTACCGGGATGTGAGCGCCACATTCAACTCGTTGTCCACCCGCTTCCCGCACCTGGCCAATGGGACGTGGACGGTGACTGCGAGCAAGACCCACCTCGCGGTTGTCACTGCGTCGCAGCGAATGCCGACCGGTCAGGAGCTCGCTGTGTGGACCACGCTCAATGCCGACCAGACGGTCCCGCATGTCGATGCGATGACGATCAACGCACCGCTCACCCCGCCGGTCTGGATATCGGAGAAGACGATCTCACGGGATGCCGCGGCGGCACTCCAGCTCGCAGCCGACCACCTGCGGATCGTCGCGACCCTGCCCACACCACTGCTCTACACCTCGACCGACAAACTCCAGGCACACCGAAACTACGACGGCCACGCCACCGGGCCAGTCGCCGTCACCACCGGCGCTTGCACACCACGTGACTATCGGCCCGACCCCAGCGAGCAGAAGCTCATTGACGCTTACGAGACCTGCCGACGCTGACCAGGTTGACGAATATCACTTTACGATCAGCAAGTAACTTGCTGTACGATCGTAAAGTATGGAGACAGCCGTTGCGCAGACGTCGGGCGCTGCCGACACCAGGCAGCGGTTGATCGACGTCGCCGTCGACCTGTTCACCCGGCACAGCTTCGCGGGCACCTCACTGCAGATGATCGCTGACGAGATGGGCTTCACGAAGGCCGCGATCTACTACCACTTCCGTACCCGCGAAGAGCTGCTCGGCGCCGTCGTCGAACCGATCTTCGCGCGGTTGAGCGACATCATCAGCACTGCGGAGGCACAGCGCGGCGACGCTGCCCGTGCCGACTACATGCTGCGTGGCTACGCCGAACTGGCGGTGGCGAATCGAGCGATGGTCTCCGTGCTCGCCTGCGACCCGAGCGTGACGACCCTGCTCCGGGGCCAGCCGGATTGGGCCGATCTGATCAACCGGCAACTGGCACTCCTCGCTGGCGCTGAGCCCGTTCCGGGCGGACTGATCAAGGCCACCGTTGCGCTCGCCGGAATATCGAGTGCCGTTGGGCCTGCATGGATCTCCGTCGGCGACGACGACCTGCTCGGGCATCTCGTGGAAACAGGACGGCGCACCCTCGGGCTGCGCAGGAAAGGAAACCGATCATGAAGACAGCCGTCGTCACCGGAGGAGCATCAGGCATCGGCCGGGCTATTGCGACGAGATTGGCGGCCGATGGCCACCACGTCGCGACGATCGACCTACAGCCCTCGGCGGCCGACTTCGCCTACTCCGCCGACGTGACCGACCGAGCTCAGGTCGACGCCGCGCTCGACAAGATCCACACACAGCTGGGACCGGTATCGGTTCTGGTGAACGCCGCTGGGCTGGACGGGTTCTCACGCTTCACCGACATCACGTTCGACGACTGGCAGCGGGTCGTCAACGTCAACCTCAACGGCGTGTTCCACTGCTGTCAGGCCGTGATCCCCGAGATGGTCGATGCCGGCTGGGGCCGCATCGTCAACATCAGCTCGTCGAGCACGCATTCGGGTGTGCCGCGCATGGCGCACTATGTCGCGGCCAAGTCTGCGGTGAACGGGCTGACCAAGTCGCTGGCGCTGGAGTACGGCCCGAGCGGGATCACCGTCAACGCGATACCGCCGGGTTTCATCGACACGCCGATGCTGCGTGGCGCCGAAGAGCGCGGCAACATGAATGTCGAGAAAGCCACCGCGATGACGCCGGTTGGCCGCATGGGCAAACCCGAGGACATCGCGGCGGCATGTGCGTTCCTGGTCTCCGAAGAGGCCGGCTACATCACCGGCCAGATCCTGGGCGTGAACGGTGGCCGCGCGACGTAGCGCAGTCGATCAACCGCAGACGGCCCCGGTGGCCGCCGACCCGACCAGCTTGGTGTACTTCGCCAGCACACCGGTCGTGTAGGTGGGGGGCAGCGGCTCGAAATTAGCCTTGCGCGAATCGAATTCGGTCGGGTCGACCAGCACGTCAAGCGTGCCCTTGGCGACGTCGAGGCGAATTCGGTCGCCGTCCCGCAGGAACGCGATCGGCCCGCCGTCGACTGCCTCCGGTGCGACGTGCCCGACACACAGGCCTGTGGTCCCGCCGGAGAACCGGCCGTCGGTCATCAGCAGGACGTCCTTGCCGAGGCCCGCACCCTTGATCGCTCCGGTGATGGCGAGCATCTCGCGCATACCCGGGCCACCCTTGGGGCCCTCATACCGGATGACGACGACGTCGCCGTTCGTGATCGTGCCGTCCTCCAGCGCGTCCAGCGCGGCCCGTTCGCGCTCGAAAACCCTTGCGGTGCCTTCGAACACATCGGAGTCAAAGCCCGCCGACTTCACCACGGCGCCATCGGGTGCCAGCGATCCGTGCAGGATCGTGATGCCGCCGGTCGGGTGGATGGGATTGTCGAGTGCACGCAGCACCTTGCCGTCGGGGTCGGGAGGTGCGATGTGGGCGAGGTTCTGCGCCATGGTCTCCCCGGTGACGGTGAGGCAGTCACCGTGCATCAGACCGGCATCCAGCAGCGCCTTCATCACGACAGGCACCCCGCCGATGTGGTCGACGTCGAACATCACATGCTTGCCGAACGGCTTGACGTTCGCCAGGTGCGGCACCTTCTGGCCGATGCGGGTGAAGTCCTCCAGCGACAGCTTGACGTTTGCCTCGTGGGCGATCGCCAGCAGATGCAGGACCGCGTTGGTGGAGCCGCCGAACGCCATCACTACCGCGATCGCGTTATCGAACGCCTCCTTGGTGAGGATGTCGCGGGCGGTGATGCCGCGGCGCAGAAGCTCGACAACGGCCTGCCCGCTGCGGCGGGCGAAGCCGTCGCGTCGCCGGTCGGTGGCGGGTGGGGCGGCGCTGCCGGGCAGTGACATGCCGAGCGCCTCGGCGGCGCTGGCCATCGTGTTGGCGGTGTACATGCCGCCGCACGCGCCCTCGCCGGGACAGATGGCGCGTTCGATCGCATCGACGTCCTCGCGTGGCATCAGGCCTCGCGCACAGGCGCCGACGGCCTCGAAGGCGTCGATGATCGTGACGTCCATCTCGGTGCCGTCGGACAGCTTGGCCCTGCCGGGCAGGATCGACCCGGCGTAGAGGAAGACGCTCGCGAGGTCGAGTCGCGCGGCGGCCATCAGCATGCCGGGCAGCGACTTGTCGCAGCCGGCCAGCAGCACCGAGCCGTCGAGGCGCTCGGCCTGCATGACGACCTCGACGCTGTCGGCGATCACCTCGCGAGAGACCAGCGAGAAGTGCATGCCCTCGTGGCCCATCGAGATGCCGTCGGACACCGAGATGGTGCCGAACTCCATCGGAAAGCCGCCCGCGGCGAAGACGCCGTCCTTCACGGACTTGGCCAGCCGGTCCAGCGAGAGGTTGCACGGGGTGATCTCGTTCCACGACGACCCGACACCGATCTGCGGCTTGGCGAAGTCGTCGTCGTCCATGCCTACTGCCCGAAGCATTCCACGGGCGGCGGCCTTCTCCAGGCCGTCGGTGACGTCGCGACTGCGGGGCTTTATATCTGGGGCTGAGGGCATAACCGTCAGTATGCTCGCTGCGTTTCGCCCGGCCAAACCAATATGCATACCCCGGTGGGGTACCGGTAAGCTGTTGGCATGACCGCCTCATACGGCTACACGTCCAACAAGGACAACTACGCGAAAAGGCTGCGCCGCATCGAGGGGCAGGTCCGCGGCATCGCCAAGATGATCGAAGACGACAAGTACTGCATCGACGTCCTCACTCAGATCAGCGCCGTCAACAGCGCGTTGCAGTCGGTCGCGCTGAACCTGCTCGACGAACACCTCGGCCACTGCGTGACTCAGGCAGTCGCCGAGGGCGGCGACGACGCCGACGCGAAGCTGGCCGAAGCCTCGGCCGCCATCGCGCGCCTCGTCCGGTCGTAGGTTGGTTCCTAACTGCTGAGCTCGGCTACTGCTTACTGAACCCAGTCGGCCGCACCACGATGATCACCCGGTCGGCCTTGTCCGGCGGCGGCTCGGTCAACGGGCCGCTGTAGCGGTCGTTGAGCTGCAGATAGAACGCGCCTGTCGGGTCCGGGATGATCTCCTCCACCGCACCGCGGACCTCCAGGTAGCGGTACGAGTTGTCCGGGTCAATGACCGACATCGCAACGTTCGGGTTATGCGTGATGTTGCGGTACTTCTGCCGCTTGGTGGTGTGGGTGAACCGCAGTAATTCGCCGTCCCAGTCGAACCACATCGGGTTCACCTGCGCCCGCCCGTCGGGTCTGACGGTGGCGAGATGCCCGTACACCGGGCGCTCCAGCAGCGACTCGTATCCGTCCGGAATGGCGTCCATCACGATCCTCTCTCGATTGGCCGATACGGTGATGTACCCCGTATGACCGCCGACATCCCCGCGCTGCCGAGCCGGGCATGGACACCCCGCATCGCCTTGCAGCTGGCGGTGCTGGCCTCCGCTGCGTTCGTCTACGTCACCGCGGAGATGGTGCCGGTCGCCGCGCTGCCCGACATCGCGTCCGACCTGCGCATCAGCGAGGCCGTGGTCGGAACCTTACTCGCCAGCTACGCCCTGGTGGCCGCGGTGACGACGGTCCCGTTGGTCCGGTTGACGTCGCATTGGCCCCGCCGACGCACCTTGATGCTGACCCTGGTCTGTTTGACTGCCTCCCAACTGATTTCGGCACTGGCGCCCAACTTCGCGGTGCTGGCCGGCGGACGCGTGCTCTGTGCGCTCACCCACGGATTGATGTGGTCGGTGATCGCGCCGATCGGAGCGCGGCTGGTGCCCGCCTCACACGCCGGGCGCGCCACCACCGCCGTGTATGCCGGGACCACGCTCGCCCTCGTCGTCGGCAATCCGCTGACCGCGGCGATGAGCGAGTTGTGGGGCTGGCGGCCTGCCGTCGTTGCCGTCACCGTGGCCGCCGCGTTGGTGACGCTGGCCGCGTGGGTGACGTTGCCGTCGATGGTGCTGTCGCCCGCCGACGTCGACGCCGTCCGCGACCACGAGCGCCACCACCGCAACAGCCGACTGGTGGCGATGAGCGTGCTGACGCTCATCGGAGTCACCGGCCACTTCATCTCCTACACCTTCATCGTGGTGATCATCCGCGACGTAGTCGGCGTACATGGCCCCCACCTGGCGTGGCTGTTGGCCGGCTTCGGCGTCGCGGGCCTGCTGTCGATGGCGGCGATGGCCCGACCGCTGGATCGGCACCCCAAGGCCTCGGTCGTCGGCTGCCTGGCCGCCCTCGCGGTCGCGTTCGCGGTCCTGGCCGCGCTGGCGGGCGCCGACCATCCGGGCGTGTCGACGATCCTCGTCGGCGCCGCGGCGATCGTGCTGTGGGGAGCCGCATCGACGGCCCTGCCGCCCATGCTGCAGTCTGCGGCGATGCGCACCGCGCCCGACGACCCCGACGGTGCGTCCGGGCTCTATGTCACGGCATTCCAGATCGGCATCATGGCCGGGTCGCTGTCCGGCGGGCTGCTCTACGAACAGGCCGGACTGGCGGTGATGATCAGCGCATCCGTGCTGTTGTTGGTGGTCGCACTGGCCGGCGTAGCAGCCACGCGGAGGCTCTTCTTGATTCCCCCAGGTAACCAGCAGGAAGTAACGTTCGGCACCCCCTGACGATGAACACTGCAGCTCAGCGCCGTTCGCTGGACAGTTGTCCGGGTGCGGGAGGCCATTTCTGGCCTTAGTCGATCCCAGCGCTGTGCGAGACTGGACGAAGCTTTTGATGGAGGTGTTTGCATGCCGCAGCGCACGATGCGGAGGATAGTGGCCGCGACATTCGCGGTCGGAATGATCGGTGGACTGACGTTCGGTAGCCCGTCGGCGTTCGCAGATCCCGAGGATCCTGCGGGTCCCAACGGTCCGCTCCCCGGACCGGTCCCGGCCGCTGAAGCACCGGCGCCCCAGGCGCCGATCGACCCGGCCGCCGCGATCGCGCCGCCGCCCCCAGGGCCCCAGGTGGCGCCGCCTCCGGCGGATCCGCTGGCCGTGCCGCCGCCTCCCGGCGACCCGCTCGCCCCGCCGGCGAACCCCTTCGCACCGCCGACTGATCCACTCGCGGCGGCGCAACCGACGACGATCCCCGAAGGCACGCCCGCGGGCCAGAACCCGACGCCCTACACCGGTGAGCCGGTGTTCGTGCCGCCGACCTTCAATCCGGTCAACGGCTCCATGGTCGGTGTGGGCAAGCCGATCATCATCAATTTCCAGCGGCCGATCGCCGACCGCCCGATGGCCGAGCAGGCGATCCACATCTCGTCGATCCCGCCGGTCCCCGGCAAGTTCTACTGGATGAGCGATAGCCAGGTCCGGTGGCGTCCGCTCAACTTGTGGCCGGCCAACACCACGGTCAACATCGATGCGAGCGGCGCCAAGTCGAGTTTCCGTACCGGTGAGTCGTTGATAGCGACCATCGACGACAAATCGCACCAAATGACCATCACCCGCAACGGCAAGGTCGAAAAGACCTTCCCGGTGTCGATGGGCAGGCCCGACGGCAAGCACGAGACCAAGAACGGCACCTACTACGTGCTGGAGAAGTTCCCCAGCATCGTGATGGACTCCGCCACCTACGGTGTGCCGAACACCTCGCCTGAGGGCTACAAGCTGACCGTCCAGAACGCCGTCCGGATCGACAACAGCGGTGCGTTCGTACACAGCGCGCCGTGGTCGGTCGGCGACCAGGGCAAGCGCAACGTCAGCCACGGCTGTATCAACCTCAGTCCGGCCAACGCGCAGTGGTTCTACGACAACTTCGGCAGTGGCGATCCCGTCGTCATCACGAACTCCGTCGGCACCTACAACCAGAACGACGGCGCGCAGGACTGGCAGATCTAGCCATATAGTTGCGGCCTTGACCTGACCGCGACCAGGATGGGAGCAGTCCCACCGGTCGCAAGGGGGCGGTGGGCGACCAGTCAGTGGTGGCCGATGCCTGGGATCGACAAGGCGCCAGCGCGCGCAGTCGCCGTGATCGTGCTCTTGATCGTGGCCGCCGTTGCGCTGCACGGATACCTGCCCGGCGCTGAGCGCCCGCCCACGGACAGGCCGACCAGCGGGTTCGGCAGCCTGTTCGCGGTGGTCGCGATGCTGGCGGTGTCGATGGCGATCGTCGCGATCGCGATCATCACCCAGTCACGCCGCCCGTCGGTTTCAGCCGGGGCGGGCGAACCGCGTCGCGAGATGGCAGGCGAGCGGGCGCCGCTGACGTGGCGCATGGTGCTGATCGCGGTGGGTGTGGTGATCGCCTGGCTGCTGTTGGTCATGCTGTTGTCCCGGTTGAATCTGCATTTGGGTATCGACCAGCCGCCGCCTGATGCGAGCTCGAGCGCCCCACCACCGTCGGGCGCACCCCAATCCCCGGCGAAGCAGCCGGACGGGTCCGGGTCGTCGTCGAACGTTATCTCGGCTCTCGCCGGAGCGGCGATGGTGCTGATGTTGCTGGTGCTCGCCGGGGTCGTCATCGCAGGCCGCCGCAGGCAGCGGCGATCCGCCACAGCGGTGGTGTCGCCCGACACCGAATACCGTTCTGCGGCATCGGTATCCGCACCCAACCCCCTTGCGCGGGCTGCCGAGGTCGGGCTGGCCGAGATCGGGGACCTGAGCCGCGAACCACGAGAGGCGATCATCGCGTGCTACGCCGCCATGGAGCGCGAACTGGAGAATTCACCGGAAGTCATTCCGCGGGAATCAGATACGCCGTCCGAAGTGCTGGCCCGTGCAGTCGAGCACGGGGCGCTGCGCGCCGACAGCGCGACCGAGCTCGTCGACCTGTTCGAAGAGGCGCGGTTCAGCCCGCATGTGATGACCGAGGAACACCGCGAGACCGCGGTGCGCGTGCTGAGGCTGGTGCTCGACGAGCTGCGGAGCGTCGCATGACCATGAAAAAGCTTGTGGCCGCGGGCCTGTGCCTGGTAATCGGCGTGCAGCTGCTGGCGATGCTGATGCACGACCGTCGGTTCGTGCTGGTGATGGTCGGTGTGGCGGTGGCGTTGGCCGTGCTGACCCTACGCTGGTATCTGGTGGCCGGAAGCGACGCCGACGAACCCGCGCCGGCCACCAACGATGCCGAAGAGTCGTTGCGGCGCTGGCTGTCTCGAACGGAGACCCAGATCTCGTGGGCGGAGTCCACCCGAGCGGACTGGGACCGCCATCTCCGCCCGATGCTCGCGCGACAGTATGGCATCGCGACGGGTCAGAAGCAGAACAAGAATCCGGGCGGATACCGCGCCACCGGCCGGATGCTCTTCGGTGACGAGCTGTGGGCCTGGGTAGACCCGGACAACGTCGCGCGTACCGACAAGCACGTGCCCGGTCCTGGACGGGCGGCGCTCGACGACATCCTTCGACGGTTGGAGCAGGTATGACGGGACCCGTATTGCCCGCGGCGACCACGACCGCGAATTGCGAAGCGATCCTTGACGAAGTCCAGCGCGTCGTGGTCGGTAAGCGATGGGCACTCACGCTGATTCTGACGTCAGTGCTGGCCCGCGGGCATGTGCTGATCGAGGACCTTCCCGGGCTGGGCAAGACGCTGATCGCGCGGTCGTTCGCCGCGGCGCTCGGCCTCGAGTTCACCCGAGTGCAATTCACACCCGACCTGCTTCCCGCAGACCTGCTCGGCTCGACCGTCTACGACATGCAGTCGGGTCGTTTCGAATTCCGCTCCGGCCCCATCTTCACCAATCTCCTTCTCGCCGACGAGATCAACCGGACACCGCCGAAGACGCAGGCGGCGCTGCTCGAGGCGATGGCCGAAGGCCAGGTGAGCATCGACGGCGTCACGCACCGGCTGCCCGCCCCGTTCGTCGTGCTCGCCACCGACAACCCGATCGAATACGAGGGCACCTATCCACTGCCCGAGGCGCAGTTGGACCGCTTCGCCATCAGGCTTGAGTTGCGCTACCTATCCGAGCAGGACGAGGCGACGATGCTGCGCCGTCGCCTCGACCGCGGTTCGGCCGAGCCGACGGTGAATCAGGTTGTGGATGCCCATGATCTGATCGCGATGCGTGAGTCGGTGGAGCAGGTCACCGTGCACGAAGACGTGCTGAACTACGTCGTCTCATTGGCCAACGCCACCCGGCAGCATCCACAGGTCGCGGTCGGCGCCAGCCCGCGAGCCGAACTCGACCTCATGCAGCACGCGCGGGCCCGTGCACTTCTGCTCGGCCGCGACTACGTGATACCGGAAGACGTGAAGTCGCTGGCCGTTCCGACCATGGCGCACCGGATCAGCCTCAAGCCGGAGATGTGGGTGCGCCGCGTTCACGGCGCCGATGTCGTGGAGGAACTGCTACGGCGGTTGCCGGTTCCGCGGGCGCGGGCGTGATCGACACCCGTCGCACCGAAGCCAAGTTGCACTGGCGCGCCTCACCCTTGATTCGTGCGGTGGCGACCTGCGCCGGAGTGGTGCTCGTCGCCGCGTTGATCGGGTCCCGTTGGCAGCTCATCGCTTTCATAGCTCCGCTGCTCGGGGTGTTGTGTTCTATTGGCTGGCAGCGGACCGTGCCCAAGGTCTATGTGTACGCGGAGCCGGCGCTGCAGCGCTGTTTCGAAGGGGAGCAGACGCAGCTGAGCATCTGGGCGACCGCAGAACCAGACGACGTCGCCGTCGGGCTTGCGATCACCGGCGTCGAGGGCATGCAGCTCGACGCTCCCCGTGCCGCACCCGGCGAGCGCCGAACGGTCACGGCCTCTGCCGAACTGTGGGGCCGCTATCCGGTCCGGGCCCGGGTCGATGTCGTCGCTCCCGGCGGGCTGTTGTCGGGCACCGCAATCGTCGACGCCGCCGACGTGTTCGTGTTCCCTCTGGCCCCACCGCAATCCACCGTCATCCCGAAGACCGAACTGCTCGACCGGTTGGGCACTCACCTCACCCGGCATATCGGGCCGGGCGTCGAGTATGCCGACATTCGCCCCTACGTCCCCGGCGACCAGCTGCGCACGGTCAACTGGCCGGTGAGCGCGCGGCGGGGCAGCCTTCATGTCACACAGCGATTGACCGATCGCGCCGCCGATGTGGTGGTCCTGATCGATACGTATGCGCAACCACCCGGGCCCGCGACGGAGGCGACCCAACGAACGCTGCGTGGCGCCGTCCAAGTGGTGCAGAGCGCACTCCGTAGCGGTGACCGCGCCGGAATCGTCACACTCGGCGGCGGACGGCCCCGCTGGCTCGGCGCCGATATCGGACGCCGCCAGTTCTACCGCGTGCTGGACACGCTGCTGGGCGCAGGCGACGAATTCGAAACCACCACGGGCACATTGGCGCCCCGCGCTGCCCTTCCGCCGGGCGCCATCGTCGTCGCGTTCTCGACGATGCTCGACACCGAGTTCGCACTGTCGTTGATCGACCTCCGTAAACGTGGACACACTGTCGTAGCGGTCGACGTTCTCGAGGGAGCCCCCTTCGGCGACGACCTGGACCCGCTGTTCACCCGAATGTGGGCGATGCAGAGGTCATTCATGTACCGCGACATGGGCACCGTTGGGGTGGACGTGGTGTCCTGGTCCTCGGAGAGCACTCTCGACCAGTCGATGCGGTTGGTTCCCGAGCATCGGCGCCCGGTGCGGGGGCGACGATGATGCTTCGGCATGCCCACCTGCTCTCGACGGCGTTCGGGTTGATGATGGTGGCGGCGGCGGGAATTCAGACCACCGGCACCGCACTGGGCATTGCGATCGCAGCCGTGGCCGCGGTGGTGGTGGGCATTGTGGTCCGTGTCGCGGCGACGCCGGCCGTTCTGTTGGCCGCGACCGCTGTCGTCGTCGCCGATGCGCCACCTCTGGTGGCTGCGCTTGCAGGTCTTTCTGCGGCGTGCTACCTGGTGCTGCGGCACACCGAAGGCGGCCCGCCCGGTGTGATCGGCGCATCCGCTCCGGCACTGCTTGCCGCCCTTGGCTTTACCTTCGTCGGGGTGCTTGCCGCCTCATTCCCGTTCGAGCTGCCGTGGCTGCCGTTGCTGGCTCCGCTGGCGGTGCTCGGGATCTACGTGCTCGTCACCCGCCCGTTCTACAAGGCGAGCGACGGCGAGCTGGAGCTCAGTTCCAGATCCTGACCCGGCGCTGCGGCTCGAGAAACAGCACATCGTCCTCGTCGACGTCGAACGCCTCGTAGAAGGCGTCGATGTTGCGAATCACGCCGTTGCAGCGGAACTCCGGCGGTGAGTGCGGGTCGGTCGCAAGCCTGCGGATCGCCTCGGCTTCACGGGATTTCGTGCGCCACACCTGCGCCCAACCGAAGAACACCCGCTGCACGCCGGTCAGCCCGTCGATCACCGGTGCGGGCTTGCCGTTCAGCGACAGCTGGTAGGCGAGCAGCGCGATCGACAGGCCGCCGAGGTCGCCGATGTTCTCCCCGACGGTGAAGGCGCCGTTCACGTGGTGACCGTTCAGGGCTCGCGGCACGAATTCGTCGTACTGCTCGATCAGCGCCTTGGTGCGCGCACCGAATTCGGTGCGGTCGTCGTCGGTCCACCAGTCCACCAGGTTTCCGTCGCCGTCGTACTTGGCGCCCTGGTCGTCGAATCCGTGGCCGATCTCATGGCCGATCACCGCCCCGATGCCGCCGTAGTTGGCAGCGTCATCGGCCTCGGCGTCGAAGAACGGCGGCTGCAGAATCGCTGCGGGAAAGACGATTTCGTTCATACCGGGGTTGTAGTACGCGTTCACGGTCTGTGGCGTCATGAACCACTCGTCGCGGTCGACCGGACCGCCGAGCTTGGCCAGCTCCCGGTCCGAGCTCACCTCGTAGCCACGGCGGAAGTTGCCGTACAGGTCGTCGCGCTCGATGACCAGCGTCGAGTAGTCCCGCCACTTCGCGGGATACCCGATCTTGGGGGTGAACTTGTCCAGCTTGGTCTGTGCGCGCTGCCGGGTTTCCGGCGTCATCCAGTCCAGCTGGTTGATGCTGGCCCGGTAGGCCTCCCGCAGGTTCGCCACGAGTTCGTCTATCCGGGCCTTGGCGCCCGGCGGGAAGTGCCGCTCGACGTAGAGCTTGCCGAGCGCGTCGCCCATCAGGCTCTCCACCACCGAGACCCCGCGCTTCCACCTGTCGCGGATCGACTCGGTGCCGCTCAAGGTGCGGCCGTAGAACGCGAAATCCTCGGCGACGAGATCGTCGGGGAGCAGGGATGCGCGCGCGTGAATCAGCCGCCAGCGGGCCCATCGCTTCCAGTCCTCGAGGTCCTCGCTCGCCCACAGCGCGGCGAACGCGGTCAGGTAGTCGGGTTGGCGCACCACGACCTCGGCCGCCGACTCCGGGGTGGTGCCCATCGCGGTCACCCAGCCCGCCCAGTCGAAGCCCGGAGCCTCGGCGGGCAACTCGGCGAACGTGCGCAGGTTGTAAGTCAGGTCGGCATCGCGACGCTTGACCACGTCCCAGTGCGCGGCGGCCAGCTTGGACTCCAGCTCGACGATCCGCGCGGCCTCATCGGCGTGGTCGTCGGCCGTGCCGCCGTACACCAGGGCGAACATCGCGGCGATGTGGCGCGGATAGCCGGCCAGGATCACGGCGTGCTGCTCGTCGCGGTAGTACGACTCGTCGGGCAGACCCAGCCCGGACTGGCTGAGGTGCAGTAGGTAGCGGGTGGAGTCCTTGGAGTCGGTGTCGACATAGGCGCCGGCTCCGCCGCCGACGCCGGTGCGCTGCAAGCCGCCGAGCACCGCGGCCAACTCGGCGGGGTTCGCGGCGGCGTCGACCGTCGCCAACTCCTCTAGGAGGGGTTGCACACCACGCTGCTCGACCGCGGCCTCATCCATGAAGCTCGCGTACAGGTCGCCGATGCGCTGCTGGTCGGTGCCCTTTTCGGCGGCTGCGTCAGCGGCTCCGGTGATCACGTCGCGGATCTGCTCCTCGGCGCGGTCGTAGAGCGATCGGAACGCGCCGTCGGTGGCGCGGTCGGCCGGCATCTCGTAATCGGCCAGCCAGCGGCCGTTGACATGGCCGAACAGGTCGTCTTGCGGGCGGGCTTGCTGGTCGACGTGGCTCAGGTCGATACCGGAATGAGTTGCTTCTACCGTCACCCCAACATCCTTCCAGAATGGCGGTAGGTACCCTCACGGCCATGCCCGACGACGAGCAATCCGCGGACGACGACGACGGCGCCGTCTTCTCGGGTTTCGGCATCGCGTCAGCCGTACTCGGGCTGCTGTCGGTGGTCGCCATCGTGCTCGCGGTGATGATCTGGTCCGGCCATCGCGCTGACTCCGACGAGCGTCGCTACCAGACCGCGGTGATCGAGGCGGCCGCCGACTGGACCACCGTCCTGATCAACATGAACAAGGACGACATCGACGCAAGCCTGCAGAAGCTGCACGACGGCACCGTGGGTGAGCTCAACAACGAGTTCGAGTCGGCGCTCGAACCGTACAAGAAAGTGGTCGAGACGCTGCAGTCGCGCACGAAGGGCCAGATCGACTCGGTCGCGGTGGAGTCGATCTACCACCGCCCGCAGACGCTGCCCGACGGCCGCCAGGCGCCCGCGCCGACCCCGCAGCCTGCACTGGCGGCGATGGTCAGGCGCACCGACACCGTGCTGGTGGTCGCGACCTCGATGAGCGGCAACATCGGCGGCAAGCCGCAGGCCCTGCGCTGGAAGTCTGCGCCTCGATGTGTCCGACGTCGACGGCAAACTTCTGATCTCCCGCCTGGAACCCATCCAATGAGAAATCGCTTGCGGGTACTGGCATTCGACATCGCCGCACCGCTCGCGGCGATCGCCGCGCTGATCTTCGTCGGCATCGCGTTGGGCTGGCCGCTGTGGTGGGTGTCGGCGGCATCAGTGCTGTGCGTACTGATCCTCGAGGGCATGATCGTGAACGTCGTCCTTGCGCGACGCGACGGGGTGACTGTCGGCACTGACGACGACGGGCCGGGGCTGCGGCTGGCGATCGTCGGATTGGCCGCGGCAGCATTGGTCGCCGCGGTGGCGGTCGGCTACACGAGGTGGACGGTGCCCGACCGCAACCTGCACGACGACAGCGCCGAAGTGGTCGGCATCGCCAGCAGCGTGGCCGAGGCGAGCGCGACCTTCACACCACAGAGCCCGACGGCGTCGATCGACCGCGCGACGGAATTGATGTCGCAAGAGCAGGCCGCGAAATACAAGAACGAATTCGCTGCTGTGGCAAAGGAATTGACCAGTAAGAACGTCTCGGCTCAGGCCAGCACGATCTCTGCGGGCGTCGAGGCCATCGGACCCGAAGCGGCGAGCGTCGCGGTGATCATGCGCGGAACGCAGAACGTTCCCGGTAAGCCGCCGGACACCGCGGTGCTGGCCCTGCGGATCGCGTTGTCCAAGGATGGCGGGCATTGGCTGGTCGACGACGTGACGCCGATCAACTCACGCTAGAGGCCTCAGTGAGGCCCGCCCTCGCGGTTGGCCTTCATCTTCGCGAAGCGGTCAGACAGCCGGCTCATCCGCACCATCAGCGACGCGGGCGGGCTGGTCTTGCCTTCGATGTAGCCCGCGAGCTCGTCACCGGGCACGCCGATGCGTGAAGCGAACTCCTGCGGTTTGAGGCCGGACCGGCTTAGCAGCAGCCGAATCTGGCGCGCGACTTCTGCGCGCTCGTTGGCTTCCAGGTTGTCCCTGGTGCGGTTCAGAACTTCAGACAATGCCTTCGAAACTCCATACGGCCGTGTCGACTCCAACACCTCCTCGACTTGGCGGGCGGTCCTGCCGTACGGATCACGCTTGATGGCGACGACGATGCGCTGCCAGACCGTCAGGTCGTCGGTTTCCAGCGCCTCGCGGATCGCGGCCGTCGGCCAGAACTCCACCGGCTGATCGTCATGAGACGGGCGGCGTTGGCGCTTGGGAGCCGCGCTCGGTATGCGCGCGGTGGCAGCGTCGCGGCGCGCGTCCACAGTCACCGTCACCTCGCCTCCTCCAGCATCGCGACCGCCACCGAAAGGCAGCGCTCCCTGACCTTGGCCCAATCAGCCTCCGCCTCGGGGCCCGACATCGGGATGTCGAACTCGTCCGACGGATGCGGATCGGCCAGTCGGCGCACCAGCTGCGTGGCCACCCATTGCTTCCTGGATGGCTCTCCACAGTAGTACCGATCCATTCCGGCCAGTACCACCGCAGCTGTTTGAGTCTCCATCGACGCGACCAAATCGGCAAACTCCGCGAAGTCTTTGGTGCTGTTCCGGCACATGATCAGGTAGCTCTTGAGCCGCAGCGTCTCGGCCCCGGTCGGTATCGAAAGCCGGTCGCCGGTGGGCAGCTGGACGTTGGTGGTCTCCATGGGGCTGTTGCGCTCGACGGTCGGCTGATCGGTGTCGGCCTCGGTTTCCAAGGCGTCCAGCGCCACCGACAGCCGACCACGCCACATCGTGACGGGATGCATGGGCCGCGGACCGCGCCTCAGCTTCACGGTCCTGCCGTTCCCGGTGCCGTTGACATGTGAATGACCGTTGGTGTGGCCGTTGATGGCGTTGACGCAATCCGAAACCTTCGACGGCAGGCAGCCGCTGAACGCCAGCGGGTCGGCGACGCTGATCATGTGCGGCGCCATGGTTTTGAGCTTGGCCGCCGACTTGACCACCATGCGAATGTCGATTCCCGACGCCGCCAGCGTGGAGATGTCGTCCGGGATGATGACCAGGTCGCCGATTTCGGCCTTCGGCAACGGCTTCTCGAAGTCCACCGACGGCAGGATGCGGTTCAGCCAGCGCGGCAGCCACCAGTTCCATTCGTCGAACATCGCCATCAGCGCGGGCACCAGAATCAACCGCACGACGGTGGCGTCGACGGCGATCGCCACCGCGCACGCGACGCCCAGCTCGGCTACCAGCGGCATGCCCGCGAACGCGAAGCCGATGAACACCGCGATCATGATCAGCGCGGCGCTGGTAATAGTGCGCGCGCTGGTACTCACGCCGTAGGCAACGGCGTCGCGGGTGTTGTTGGTCTGCAGGAACCGCTCGCGGATGCGGGTCAGCAGGAAGATCTCGTAGTCCATCGAAAGCCCGAACGTCATCGCCAGCACCAGCGGCGGGATCGTGCTGTCCAGCGACGAGATCGGCCGGAAGCCCAGGTCAGCCAGCCAGCCCCACTGGAAGACGACGACCAGGCTGCCGTAGGCCGCGGCCACCGACAGCACCGTCATCAGCACGCCCTTGAACGCCAGGAACACCGACCGGATGGACACCAGCAGCATCACAAACGCGATCAGCGCGACGAACCCGAACACCAGGGGTTGGGTTTTCGCCACCCGGTCGTCGAAGTCCTTGATCAGCGCGGTGGGCCCGCCGACGTCGATCCTCGCCTTGTCACCGGCAACCGGCGGAAGCTCGTGGCGCATCCAGTCGACGGACTCGCGGGCGCCAAGATCCTCGGGGTCGACCGACAGCACCGCCGACACGAGCGCATTGCGGTAGTCGTTGCCGAACACCGCGGGCTGCACCGTGACGACGTTGGGCGCCTGCGACATTCGTTGTTGCACCGCCTGTAGAAGCGGTTCCTTCGCCGGCGCCGACGCGGGGTTGCCCTCGGGGAACGTCACCAGCACCCGGACCGGGCCGAGCGCGCCGGGCCCGAGCGCATCCGCCGCGGCGTTCACCCCGCCGCGGATCTCGTGCGTCGGATCGAACTGCCTCTGCATGCTGTTGCCCAGCACCATCGAGAACGCGGGTGCGGCCAGCGTGAGCAGGAGCACCGTTGCCCCCAACGCAGACAGCCAGGGCCTGCGCATCACCCAGCCGGTCCACCTGGTCCAGAACCGCGACTGCGTGGTCTCCGGCCGCCGCGACCAGTGCAGCAGCCAGGATCGCTTGGCGGCGGCCCTGCCGAACGTCGCCAGCACCGCCGGCGTCAGAGTCGTCGAGGTCAGCACGGCGACGGCCACCGCAAGGATCGCGCCCGTCGCCATCGACTGCAGCACAGGCGTGTTGATCAGATAGATACCCGTCACCGATGCGATGACGGTCAAGCCGGACAGCACGACCGCGAGGCCGGAGGTGGCCATCGCGGCGTCGGCCGCCTGTTCCGGTTCGCGGCCCGCCCGCAGTTCCTCGCGGAACCGCATGAGAATGAATAGTGAGTAGTCGATGGCGAGCGCGATCCCGAACATCGACACCGTTGAGGTGACGAACACCGACATCTGGGTGTACATCGACAGCAGATAGACCAGGCCCATGGTCACCGCGACCGTGCAGATGCCCAGCACCAGCGGCATTGCGGCGGCGGCCAGCGAGCCGAACACCGCGAGCAAAACAATCAGGACGATCGGAAGGTTCCACTGTTCGGCCTGGGTGACGTCGTGCTTGGTGGCCGCGGTGGCCGCGGCGCCGAGCGCGCCCTGGCCGATCACGTAGAGCTTGACCTTGCCGCCCTGCACCTCACCGGGTTGATCGCCGTGAATGCCGACCTTCTGACGCAGCTGCTTCGCGACGTCCACCGCACCGGTGTTGTTGAAGTCCAGCTGCAGGGTCACCACGTAGGGCCGGTCCGGCTGCGGCGGCGGCTGCTGCGGGTTGGGCACCAGCTTGACGCTGGGCACCTCACCCGCGAGCTGCTGCAGATGGGCGACCGCGGCATCCATGTCAGCGAACGAGGCATCGGCCCGCGGCGCCGCGACCAGCGCGAGGGGCGACGCCCCCTGGTCGGGGAACTGCTGTTCGAGCTGGTTCTGCACGTACAGCGACTGCGAACCTGCGACCTCGAAGCCGCCCCCGGTGAGGTGGCCGGATTGGTTCACGCCGAGATACAGCGCGGGCGCGAGAAGAAGAAGCCACACCACGAAAACCGCCCAGCGGAATCTGCGCAGGCCACTGCTCAAGCGCATCATGAACTGCTGGATAGCTGTCTCGCTTCCTCCCCGGCGTTACGTAGCGTGAGGATATAACAGTGCGCGCTGGTGCGACCCCGGCCTCATTGACGCCTTAAGCGCCTCTAACCAGCTCCTGTGAATAGCGCCGTCCTTGCTGTCGGCTATCAATCGCCTGGCGTCCGCCTGCATTTTCAGTTGCTGGATTGGCTAGCGCAGGGACCCGATGGGGTCATGTCGTCTTGGCCGCCACCGCGTCGGGGCTACTCAGCCGTCCGATCGCAGCCGTTTGCGGGGCACACGAGGCGGCGCCACCATCGCGGCGCTGTCTGTGCCGCAGCCGCCGTCGGCAACCGCAGCGACGGATCCGTGTGCAGCAAGCGAGGTCGCGCGGGCTGTTGGCTCGGTCGCCACTTCCACCGGCAACTACCTGGACTCGCATCCGGATACGAACCAGGCGCTGACAACCATCTCTGCGCAGCAGGGCGGCCCGCAGTCGCTGGTCGCGCTGAAGACGTACTTCGACGTCAACCCGCAGGTGAGCAAGGATCTGCAGCAACTGCAGACACGCTGCAGACTCTGTCCGGCCGCTGCAAGCTGCCGATCACGGTTCCGCAGATTCTAGGCCTGCTGCCGGGCGGTTTGCCAGGATCGCTACCCGGTGCCCAGGCCGTCGGCATACCCGGCACCGCTTTGCCGGCCCAGTCCTCAACCGCATCGTCCGTCCTTACGGCGCGGGCCCGTTACCCGGTCCGGCCACTGTCGCGACGAGGTAGCTGGGCCGCGCCAAAACGCTCGGCGGCACGCCAGCTGAACTGCGCATTTTGAACCTTCTACAACTCGATTCCTCGCAAGGCAGGAAAGTCGGCACCGATTCTGATTAGCTTTCGGTGTCTGTAACCGTCGTGGTTACTGCCACAACTCATTCGATAAAGGAGCCTGTAGATGTTGCTCACAGCCCGTACCGCGCGGCGTGCGGTAGCTGGCGCGATCGGAACCGGTGCGGTTGCCGGTGCGATGCTGTTCGGCGCTCTGCCCTCGGCGATGGCCGAAGAGCCGCCCAACTGCACCGCCGCCGATCTGGCCGGTGTAGCCGCCGGCGTCTCCTCTGCCACGTCGGGCTACCTATTCACCCACCCGGACGTCAACTACTTCTTCACCGCCCTCGAGGGCAAGAACCGGGATGAGGTTCGCACCGAGGTGGACAAGTACATGAACGCCAATCCCGTTGTGAAAGCCGAGATGACCGGGATCCGTCAGCCGCTGGTCGACCTGAAGAACCGCTGCGGCGACTCCAACGGCGACGGCATCGCAGACACGCCGTAATCTGCGTGCGGGTCGGGGGAGAGCCGCCCGCGGAGAGCACCGGTCGAATGGTGCTCATGGTCGACGACGATCCGGACGTCAGAACATCTGTTGCCCGCGGACTACGGCTTTCGGGTTTCGACGTTCGGGTCGCTGCGACCGGTAAAGAGGCCCTGCGGCTCCTATCCAACGAGACACACGACGCCTTGGTTCTGGATGTCCAAATGCCCGAACTCGATGGCGTCGCTGTGGTGACCGCGCTGCGCGCTTTGGGAAATGACATTCCGATCTGCGTGCTGTCCGCACGCGACACAGTCAACGACCGGATAGCCGGGCTCGAAGCCGGCGCCGACGATTATCTGACCAAGCCGTTCGATCTTGGCGAGTTGGTAGCGCGCCTGCATGCCCTGCTGCGCCGGTCCAGCCACTCCGATCAGTCGTCGGACTCCATGACGGTCGGTCCGCTCACCATCGACACCGCTCGTCGGCTGGTGTTCGTCAACGGTGAGCGAGTCGACCTGACCAAGCGCGAATTCGACCTGCTGGCCGTGCTGGCCGAGAACGCCGGCGTCGTGCTCAGCAGGCAGCGCCTACTCGAATTGGTCTGGGGCTACGACTTCGACGTGGACACCAACGTGGCCGACGTCTTCATCAGCTACCTCCGGCGCAAGCTCGAGCGCGACGACCTGCCACGGGTCATTCATACAGTTCGCGGGATCGGTTATGTGCTCCGAGACGAGCAGTGAGTGCGCCGCCCACGTTTGATTCGCTCCCCCTCGCTGCGCACCAGGGTCGCATTGGCCGCAGCCGCCGCGGCCGCCGCCGTCGTCGCGGTGTTCACGATCCTGACGTCGCTCGTGCTGGCCAATAACGATGCCGTGCAACTGGATCGGCGGCTCGACTCCATCGTCGAGGCCAGCATGTATCCCGACCAGTTATCCGACCCGCGGCGCGGAGTCCTGACGACGGGACGGATGCGCTCGACCGGCCAGGTGGTCTTCCAGCGCGGCCTGCAGTTGCCCGCCCTGCAGCCCGGGACCGCGAACGTCGTGGTGAACGGTGTCGACTACCGGGTGCGCACCGTCCCGGTGGAACAGCAAGGCGGCGTGCTGGTTTCGATCGGTATCCGCGCCGACAGCATCTTGTTGAACCGCGCGCGAATACCGTTCTACACCGCGGTGGGCATTGTCACGGTGTTGATCGCGGCGGGTGTCGGATGGCTACTGGCCGGGCCTGCGATCCGGCCGCTGCGCCGGCTCACCGAACACACCCGACGGCTCGGTAAGGGGACGGAGGAGATGCCGGAGGTGCGGGGTGTCCGCGAGGCCGAGGAGCTGTCCGAAGCGATGACGGGGATGCTGAGCCGGCTCGCCGCCGCGCAGCAGGCCACCACGAACTCGCTGCAGGCCGCTCAGGATTTCGCGGCCAACGCGGCACACGAGTTGCGCACACCGCTGACCGCGATGCGTGCCGACCTGGACACGTTGCGCATCCACGACCTGCCGCCCGACGAGCTGGCCGAGGTCGTCAACGATCTGTCGCGGGCGCAGCGCCGCGTCGAGGCGATCATCACCGCGCTCGGTCAGCTGGCCTCCGGTGAACTCGCGCAGGCCGAGGACCGCGAGGTCATCGATGTGACCGACCTGCTCGACAGGGTGGCGCGGGAGAACATGCGGCCGGGCGGGCCGGTGGAGATCCTCGTGGAGACCGACGATGATCTCGGCACGATCTGGGGCTGGCCGGGCGGACTGCGGCTGGCCGTCGACAACATGGTGCGCAACGCCATCGCACACGGCCCGGCGACCAGGATCATGCTGGCGGGACGCCGGGTGGACGACACGATAACGATCACCGTGGACGACAACGGGCGCGGCCTGCCCGCCGAGGAGCACAACAACGTGCTGGGCCGGTTCACTCGCGGAAGCACCGCTGCGCCAGGGGGTTCGGGGCTCGGACTGGCGCTGGTCGCCCAGCAGGCGGCGCTGCATGGCGGCAGCATCGAGCTCTCCGACAGCCCGCTCGGCGGGCTGCGGGCGCACCTGACGGTATCTACTTCCCCTGAGCCGCCGCCGGATTCGACTGACCGGGACTGACGCGGCGGCGCCGCACGACGGCCGCGACCACGCGCCATCCGAGGAGCAGTACCGCGGTCACCACCGAAGCCACCACCACGAAACTGGCAGCGACGCCCGCAGAAGTGGCCTTGCGCAACAGCATTCCCACCACGACCGTGCACACCCAAACCGTTACGCCGGTCGGGGCGACCGCGGTGGGGCGGCGCCAGCCACGGGTCAGCAGCCAGCCGAGCACCGTTCCGGCCAGAAACGGCCACGCGGTCTCTGCGACGCCGACCACGGTCAGACCTTCGGCGTGGCTGCGCCTGCCCACGGTGCAGAACACCATCACGCCGACGACATCGGCGAGGAAGGCCAGTGCGCTACTTCGTCTCATAGGTCATCACGTCGAGAACCAATGGGCTGACGTCAGTTTCGCCGGTGGCCGCCAACCCTGGCTGCAGCGGCGCCTGCTTACCCTGCTGAAGCGGGTCGAGGGCATCCAGCGACGCGGCTCGCGAGTCGAGGCGGAATGAATTGAGCACGAACGGCAATCCGTTGGAGCGCAGCGGATCCGGAGTGCTCATCACGTGAAAATGGAGGTGCGGCGCATCGGAGTTGCCGGTGTTGCCGAGTGCGGCGATCACCTGGCCGGTGGTGAGCTGATCGCCCACCTTGACCTTCACGCTGCCGGTCTTGAGGTGCGCGTAGAAGGCGTAGTTGCCGTCGCCGATGTCCTGCACGATGTGGTTGCCGCCGTACTGGTCGAGCGGCAGCCCGGTCGGGCTCTGCCCCGCGACCTGCTCGGGTAGGCCCTCCATCACACCGACGACTGGGCCGTCAGCCACCGCATGGATGTCCGCGCCGAAGTAGGGGTAGTTCTCCAGCCTGGAGATGTCACCGCTGACCATCGTTCCGTCGGGGCTCAACTGGACGTAGTCGATGGCGAACCGCTCCGCCGCCCACAAGCCACCACTAAGTGGATTCATCGCATTGCGGTGGGCGGTCATGTCGCAACAGCTGTTGCCGTCCAACCAGTTCGGGCCGTACAGCGGGGGTGCGATGACCGCGGGCTTGCGGGTCTGCACGGCGACGTGCGCCACCTTCTCGTCCATGGTGGCGGTGATCAGCGGCGGCGACGGCTTCGGGATCGCGATGCTGACCGTGTGGATCAGGTCGGTGGGGATGGCGGCCGACTTGTCCAGTGCAACGTCGAGCCAAACGACGCCAGCCTGTCCGGGGCCCAATTTCGTTGTCGGCGTCGTGGTTCCGAGAACACGGGTCCAGTACCCGAGTTTGTCGCCGGTCAGGGTGAGCAGCGTCTGGTCGCCGGCCGTGACAGCGACGGACGTCAACGTCACCTCCTGGCTGAGCGAATTCGTCAGCAGCAGCTCGTAGGCGAGGTGGTTCTTGCCGTCGGTGGCGAGCACCGGCACGGGTGCGGCGCCCACACTCGCGATCACGGGGGTCAGGGCTACCGGGACCTTTGTGACCTCCGAATCGGCAGTGGGCGTGGGGGGCTGCGTCACTTCGTCGCTATGCTCCGCCGACGACGAGCACCCGGCCAATGTCAGTGCGAGCGCGCCGAGAACTGCGGCGATGGTGCGGGTTCCGGCGAGCATGCGGCGCTCCTAGGAGTCGGGTTGGCGCTTTGGTTCGGAATCGGCGGGTTCGGAAGCTTCAGCCTCGTCGAGGGGAGCGTCCGGGTCGACGTCCTTCTCGGTGCGGAACACGAAGAAGAACACCACCCAGCCGATCGCCGAGATGAAGATCCAGCTCACCAACCGATAGATCAGCATCGCAGAGATCGCCGACGCCAGCGTCATACCGCTGGACACCAGGCCTGGCACGAGCACCGCCTCGACGACCAGCAGCCCGCCCGGCATCAACGGGATGGTCCCGACGGCCCGGGCCGCGGCGTAGGCGACGGTCAGGCCGGCCAGCGACGGCCTGCCACCAGCGGCATGAGCGGCGAACGCCAAGCACGCCACATCGGCGATCCAGTTGAACATCGACCAGCTGAACGCCAGCGACAGGTCGCGGCGGCTGAGGCTGACCGACTCCAGTTGCTGGAGGTGTTCTCGCCAGGTGTCCACGCCGGTGTCGGCGGGTTTGCCGCGCAGCGAGTTGACCCACGAAAGCAGCTTCACGCCGATGCCGTCGATCAGGTCGGGTCGCGATGCCACCGCCTGCGCGAGCAGCAGCAGGGCGATGAACCCGCCGAGCGTAAAGATAAGGGACAGTGGGTTTTTGCTGGCCCCGAGCAGGAACGCACCGCCGAGGCCCAACAGCGCCAGACCAACCGCCTGCAGCACGCCCGACATCACCAACTGCCAGGACGCCACCACCGGCGAGGCGCCCCAGATCCGCTGCTGGCGGTAGATGAACGTGGCCGACAGCACCGGTCCGCCGGGCATCGTGGTGGACAGCGCGTTACCGGCGTAGAACGCGGCCTCCGACCGCCACTGTTTCACTTCCACGCCCGCCGACTTGAGCAGCGTCCGTTGGATCTGCGCGAAGCTGTGCATCGACGCCAGCGCCGCCCCGACCGCAGCCAGCACCCACAACCACTTTGCCGCGTACAGGCTGTGAAACGCCTTGGTCAGCTGATCCCAGACCAGCGTCACCTCGATTGCCAGCACCGCCACCGCGGTGCCGATGATCAGCCAGCGCAGCCACCAGTACTTGCCGCGGCTGCTTCCCTCTTGGCTGCGGGCGCCCTTTGCCGCCGCGTCGTGGGACACGCATAAAGGGTAGCGGTGGCCGTCTCCGACAGGCCGTTACGCTACCGGCATGGCCCCCGACGGATCTGGGTATGACGACGCGGTCCCGCCTCTGATCCACAAGGGTGCAGCCTGGGCGTGGCGCCTGCTGTCGATCGTCGCGTTCGCGGTCGCAATGATCTGGGTGATCACGCGGCTCGCGGTCATCGTGGTACCCGTCGCGTTGGCGCTGATGCTGACCGCGTTGATGATCCCGGCGGTCGACTTTCTTGATCGCCGCGGCGCTCCCCGAGGTGGCGCGGTGGCCCTGGTACTCCTCGGCGGAATCGCGATCGTCGGCGGCATGCTGACGTTCGTCGTCAGCCAGTTCGTCACCGGCCTGCCCGGGCTGGTCGAACAGGTGACGCAGAGCATCGAGACCACCCGCACGTGGCTGATCGAGGGGCCCGCGCACCTGAGCAAGGACCAGATCACCAACGCGGGCAACTCGGCGATCGAAGCGCTGCGCAACAATCAGGCCAAGCTGACCAGTGGCGCGTTGTCAACGGCGGCCACCGTGACCGAAATCGTCACTGGCGCACTGCTTGTGCTGTTCACCCTGATCTTCTTCCTGCATGGCGGCCGCAACATCTGGCAGTTCGTCACGAGAATCTTTCCGTCGAACGTCCAGGAGCGGGTGCGTGACGCAGGTCGGGCCGGATTCCAGTCACTGATCGGCTATGTGCGGGCGACGTTTCTCGTAGCTCTGGTCGATGCGGTCGGAATCGGTACCGGTCTGGCGATCATGGGCGTGCCGCTGGCGCTGCCATTGGCATCCCTGGTGTTTCTCGGTGCTTTCATCCCGTTGGTAGGTGCGGTCATCGCCGGTTTTCTCGCCGTCGTCGTCGCGCTGATCGCCAAGGGTTTCGTCTACGCGCTGATCACCCTCGGCCTCATCATCCTTGTCCAGCAGCTGGAGGGCCACGTGCTGCAGCCGCTGGTGATGGGCCGCGCGGTGTCGATCCACCCGCTGGCGGTCGTGCTCGCGATCGCCGCGGGTGCGGTGTTGGCCGGCATCGTCGGGGCGCTGCTCGCAGTGCCGACGGTCGCGTTCCTCAACAGCGCGATACGGGTGCTGGCCGCCAGGGAGCCCGAGGCGGAGTTGGAGGCTCTTGAGGACGACCGGGGCAAGGTCATCGAGGCCGAGCCCGACGACATCGAAGCCGCGACCCGGGACTAGCGGCCGTGGCCTTCCCGGCGCAATAACTCCTGGGCGCTGACGCCGGTACGGCGCCTGCCGTTCTCCTCGCCGTCCTGCGCAGTCAGCTTCTCGGTCGCTTCCGGATCCGGCGCCCGGTGCGCGGGCATCGCGGTGGTCGGTTCGGCATCGGTCTTGGCAGGCTGGCCGCTACGCGGAAGTGGCGTCGGAATCGCGGTGGTCGGTTCGGCGCTCGGCTGCGGTTGCGGCCTCGGCGGCGGTGGTGGAGGGGCGTTGCCGCGCAATTCGCCCAGCCACGACTCGATTTCACGGTCCTCACGGACCGGCGGAGCCGCCCGCTTGGCGCGTGGGGCCGACGCGTTCGCGTTGGTCACCGGTTTGCCCGGCATCTTGTTGTTGCCAGCCGCAGGCATCCGGGTGGTCGCAGGCTCACCTGCCGGTGCTGTCCGCTGAGTGGGGATCCGTGTGGTTCCGGCGACCGACGGTCCGATCGCGCGGGCCGGCGCGGTCGGGATCCGGGTGGTTGCGGCGCCCGGCCGCGACGAGCCTTCGACGGCGGGATGGGTCGGGTCGTGCGGCGGCAGCGGCCGCGGCGGCAGCGGTGCCCCCGCACCGACAAGCGCCTCCTCCGCGTCACGGACAGCGGGCCGCTTGCGCTCGTCGGGCAGCTCGGTCTCGCCGAGGCCGAGCCGGTCCTGCAGCCGCTTCATCCACTTCGGGGCCCACCAGCAGTCGTCGCCGAGCAGTTTCATCACCGCGGGCACCAGGAACATCCGGACCACGGTGGCGTCCAGCAGCAGCGCGAGGAGGAGGCCGAACGCCAGGTACTTCATCATCACCAGGTCGGAGAAGACGAACGCGCCTGCGACGACGGCCAGGACCAGCGCGGCGCCGGTGATCAGCCGGCCGGTGGTCGCGGTGCCGATCCTGATCGCCTCGGCGGTGGACATGCCACGTCCGCGGGCCTCCACCATGCGGGACACCAGGAAGACCTCGTAGTCGGTCGACAGGCCCCAGATCACCGCGATGATGAGGCCGATCATCGGCGCCATCAACGGTTGCGGGGTGTAGTTCATCAGCCCGGAGCCGTGGCCGTCGACGAACATCCAGGTCAGCACGCCCATCGTGGATCCGAGCGTGAGCGCACTCATCACCGCAGCCTTAATCGGCAATACCACCGATCCGAAGGCCAGGAACATCAGGATCGTCGTCGTGGTGATCAGCAAGACCACCATCAACGGCAGCTTGGCGAACAGGCTGTGGATACTGTCCTGCTCCAAAGCGGGTGTGCCGCCCACGGATACGGATAGTCCGCGTGGCGGCTGGATCGCCCGTAGTTCCTCGATCTTCTTGGGTGCGTCGTTGCGGACCTCGAGGCCGTTCTGGATGACGCGGACCGACGGATCCTTGGAAGCTCCGTCGAGGTAGGGGCGTTCCTGCCACATCTTCGACGGGTCGTTGTCGGGATCAATGAACCCGGAGACCGCCATCGCCTTGTTGCGCACCTCGGCGATCTGCGCGTCGGTGACGGGCTCGCCGTCGTTGTTCTGGATCACCATCGTCAACGGCTCGGTGCGGAAGCCCGGGAAGATCTTGTCGAACTCCTCCTGCGCCTGGCGCACCGAGTTGTCGGGCGGCAGGTACTTCTCGCTGATGCCGCCGAGCGCGAGCGCCCCGAGCGGGATGATCAGGAGGACCATCACGATGACGATGGGCACGGCAAATGCGGCGGGCCGCTTCATCACGCGGTTGACCAGCTTGCCCCAGAATCCCTTCTCGACCTCTGCGCGGGTCTTGGTTTTCTGGGTCTTCTCGGCCAGGTAGGTGATGATCGTGTTGGACAGCTTCCAATTACGAAGGAACGGAACCCGCAGCAGAGTTCGAATTCCGAACGCGTCGACATTGTGGCCCAGGATGCCCAGCGCTGCGGCCAGCACGGTGATCGACAGGATCGCGGCAAGCAAGACCGAGGCGATGATCGCGTAGGTGATGGATTTGAGGAATCCCTGCGGGAACAGCAGCAGTGGCACCGACGATGCCACCAGGATCACCGCGGAGAACATGATCGTGCGGCCCGAGGTCATCACCGTTCTTCGGACCGCGGCCTCGGTGTCGTAGCCCTCGGCTATCTCCTCACGGAACCGGCTGACCATGAACAGGCCGTAGTCGACCGCGATGCCGAGCCCCATCAGGGTCACCACCGGCTGGGCGAAGAAGTGCACGGGCATGAATTCGGCGAGCAGCCGCACGATGCCCAGCGCGCCTGCGATGGTCAGGCCGCCGATGACCCCCGGGAGGGCGGCCGCCACGACCCCGCCGAATACGAAGAACAACACCACGCAGACCAGCGGGATGGCCGCGACCTCGGCACGTTTCTGGTCTTCGCCGATGGTGCCGGTCAACTCGGCGGCCAGCGGCTGAAGGCCTGCCAGTTTCACGTTGACGCCGTCGTCGCCGACCTTGAGTAGGTCGTCCTTCACCAATTTGTAGTTGTTCAGGATCGCGTCGTCGTTGTCGCCCTTGAGCTGGATCGACATGAACGCGTGCTGTTTGTCCGCGTCGGCCATTTTCGTCAGGACGTCGGGACTCTTGAAATAGCCGATCGAGCGCAAGATCTGGTCGGGATGGTCCTTCTCGACTTGGGCGAGGTTGTCCAGGACCTTCTTCGTGAAGGCGGGGTCGTCGACGGTCTTGCCCTCGGGGGCGGTGTAGATCCCGATGATGTGGCCGGACGTGTCGCGGCCGTAGGCCTCGTCCGCGACGACTGAGGCATGCACCGACTGGCTGCCCTCATCGTAGAAACCGCTCTGGGTGACGTGGCTGCCGAGGCTGATGCCGAAAACGCCGCCGCCAAGGCACAGTGCGACCATGACACCGATCACTATGTATCGGTATCGGTAGACCGTTCGGCCCCACCAGGCGAACACCTAAGCTCCTAACACTCACACATCATCTCGGCGCTCCGCGCACTCCAGTTGTTCACGCGCGCGACGCCAGTAGCGAGGACAGCGGCCGGAAAGGCTGCAGCCAAGCTCCCTGCTCGGGCAGCGAATCTAGGCCGATTCGCGGCAGCGGCTCCCGGAAGACGCCAGGGATGTCTTCCAGGTCGACAAACTCCAAAGTATCCGAGGCTAGCGCCCAGCTCGCGTGTTCGCGAAATCCGAGCACCTGAACAGGGGTACCAGTGCGGGCGATGTCCTCCAACGGCTGACGGAAGGCCTGTCCGTCGGCCGACGCCACCAGCAGGCCGGCCAGCCCCTCACTGCGGCGCTGGGCGATGTGGTTGAGCATGTCGATGTCGACGTCGCTGTCTTCATCGATCTTCGGCTTGGCGAATACCGCGAAGCCGACATTACGCAACGCCTCCACCCAGGGCCGGACGACGTCGGCGCTGCCCGGGGCGATATTGGTGAAGACGGTGGCCTCCGGCTCCACCGCCACGCTGTCGTGCCCGGCGGCGGAGAGCTCGGCGGTGCGGGCCAGCAGCCAGCGGCCGAGCGCGTCGAACCGAGGCCGGTGCGCGGCGGTCGGCCTGCCGCCGAGAATCGAGCCGAGGCCCATGTCGAGGTTGGGCGCATCCCAGACCAGCAGCACTCGGTGCGTTCCTGGAGCCACGCGAGGTGCCTCGACGACTTCTTCGGTGATGCTCATGCGCGGCGCTCCCAGAGCAGTTCTGCGACCCTGCTGCCTGCGTC
This sequence comes from uncultured Actinomycetota bacterium, assembly GCA_963817825.1. GTDB lineage: Bacteria > Actinomycetota > Actinomycetes > Mycobacteriales > Mycobacteriaceae > Mycobacterium. The sequence continues at coordinate 146,240 of CAWFQG010000011.1, forward strand.
GCGCGCCTTCGACTCGTACTTGGTCGTCGGCCTGGCCACCGAGACCGGCAGGCCGTCGTCAGCGGTGACGCGCCGTAGCTTCGGTTCGGCGTCGCCGCACTCGGCGATCTGTTCGGCGTAACCCGCGTGGTCGGTGGCGGCATGCAGGACGCCGTCGGGCTTCAACCGATCGGCGATGAGCGCGAACGTGTCCGGCTGCAGCAGCCTTCGTTTGTGGTGGCGCGCCTTCGGCCACGGGTCTGGGAAGAACACCCGTACCCCGGTCAGCGAGTCCGGACCGAACATGTGCTCGAGCACGTCGACTCCGTCGCCGCGGACAAGGCGGATATTCATGACGTCATCCCGCGCGATCGCACTGAGCAACTGGGCCAGCCCGCGCCGGTAGACCTCGACCGCGACCACATCGATATGCGGTTCGGCCTTGGCCATCGCCAGCGTCGAGGTGCCGGTTCCGCTGCCGATCTCGAGCACCACAGGCGCGGACCTGCCGAACCACTTCTCGGTGTCGAGCAGTTCCGCCGGGCCCTCGGGCAGCCGGGCGTGTGCGCCGAGCTCGGGCCACAGCCGATCCCACGTCTGCTGCTGGCTGCTGGAAACGGCGGATCGCCGGGAGCGGTAGGCGGTGACCCGGGGATGGAGATGCGAAGCGGGTCGAGTCATCGCCGTCTCTCGCAAGACGGCATGCCGGTACGCCAGCGCTGCGCGTGCATCCGTCCATCGTCGCTCATCGAGGCCGGTGGGCCCGCATTGTGGTGCAGATTGATACCCAACAGTTGCCTTTCGCTGATGCTCGCGCAAGCCAGAAACAAGCGCTCGCGCAGGGGGCATGGAGATGCCACCATTTTCGGTGGGGCCGGAGTCGGAATCCGGTGTGGGGATAACGAGGGCATACGCGTGAGCGGACAGGCAACCACGGAAGGCCATCAGATTTTCACCAACGAGCTGACTCAGTTCGCTGACAGGGCAGGTGATTCACGGATAACAACGGTTGTCGATGCTGTTGTCGAACCGGTTCGCGTTGCGGTCTGCGGGCGAGACGGGGTCGGTAGGGCTACCGTGATGACTGCCCTGGCACTCGCCGGGATTTCCGTTGTCGACGACATCACAACCGCCGATGTCAACGCCGTTGTCGTCGCCGAGGTGCTCAAGCCCGAGGACAGGACCATGCTGCGTTCGCGACCGACGGTCGTGGTGCTCAACAAGGCGGACCTCGCCGGTTTCGGGGCTGGCGGCCCCATCGCCGTGGCCGACCGCCGCGCCGCCGAGTACCAGGCACTGACTGGAGTGCCGACCGTGCCGATGGTGGGCCTGCTGGCGGCCGCGACGCTGGACGACGAGCTAGTGACCGCGCTGCGCGTGTTGACCGCCGAGCCCGCCGACCTGACGTCGACCGATGGGTTCCTTTCGGCGCAGCACAACCTGCACCGCGCCGTGCGGGCACGGCTGCTGGACACTCTTGACCTATTTGGCATCGCGCACTGCATTCTCGCGCTGCGACAGGGCGCGGATGCCGCGGCGCTGCCTGCCGTGCTGCGTCGGCTCAGCCAGGTCGACCGCGTGCTGGCACAGCTGGGCGCGACGGGTGCCGAGGTCCGTTACCGGCGGGTGTGCTCAGCACTCGTCGAGCTCCGAACGCTGGCCGCGGATGGCAGGCCGGCGCTGGCCGAGTTTCTCTCCGGCGATGGCGCCGTCGTCGCCGTGATGGCGGCCGCCGTCGACGTGGTGCAGGCGGCCGGGCTGACGGTGGACCCCGACGACGACCCGTCGGCACATCTGCACCGTGCACTGCAGTGGCATCGCTACAGCCGCGGACCCGTCACCCCCCTCCATCGCAGCTGCGGCGTCGATATCTGCCGCGGCTCGTTGAGGCTGCTGCGGAGTCGGCAGTCCTGTACGGAGGCGCGGTGACCGGCGTCGACAAGGCAGACGACCCGACCGCCGCGGTGGATGCGCTGGTGGCCGGGGCCGATCCCGGGCTGAGTTCACCCGGTGTGGACAGCCGAGACGTCGTGCTCGTCACCGGCCCGTGGCTGGCGGGCGCGTCCGGCCTCATCGCGGCCTTGCGGGAGCGGCTGCCCGAGCATGAGTTCGTCGAGGCCGAGGATGTCGGCGCTTCCGACGCGCCCTCCGCCGTGGTGTTCGTGGTCTCTGCTGTCGCCCCGATCACCGAATCCGATTGCGCCCTAATCGATCTCGCTTCACGGCACACCGACCTGGTGATAGGGGTGGTGTCGAAGACCGACGTGCACCGCGGTTGGCGCGACGTGCTGGACGCGGACCGGTCCCGGCTCGCCGCCCACGCGGAGCGATACCAAGACGTGCCGTGGGTGGGTGTCGCGGCGGCACCGGATCTCGGCGAACCCGAGGTCGATGAGATCGTCGAACTGTTGCGGTCATGTCTTGACGATGTCGGCGTGCAGCGGCGAAACAGGTTGCGGGCGTGGGAGTCCCGCCTCCAGACAGTGATCGCGAGGTATGACAAGGACGGTTCAGGTGCCGACCGAAAGGCGCGGGTGACCGCGTTGCGGGAACGTCGCGACGGGGTGCTGCGCGAGCGCCGGGTGTCCAAGTCCGAGCGCACCATCGCGTTGCGTAGCCAGATCCAACAGGCCAGAGTGCAGCTCGCGTATTTCGCCCGCAACCGGTGCACCTCAGTGAGATCCGAGCTGCAGGAAGATGTGGCAGAGTGGGGGTACCGCCCGCTTGCGGGGGAGACGCGTCGCCGACTGCCGGAGTTCGAGACCTACGTCGGTACCCGGGTGGGTGAGGTGGTCAACGAGGTCGAGGCGGGAATCACCAAACACCTATCCGACGTCGCGACCGAGCTGGAGCTCACCGCGCCGCAGCCGCCTCCGCCGCCACCCCCGGTCGCGGTGCCCGCGCCGCCGCTGAAGTCCCGCCGACTGGAGACGCGGTTGATGATGGTGCTTGGCGCAGGCTTCGGTCTGGGCGTCGCGCTCGGCATCAGCAGACTGTTCGCAGGGCTGGCTCCCGGTCTGACTATCGCGGGGCTGGTGGCGGGCGGGGTGGTGGGTCTGCTGCTGATGGTGTGGGTGGTCGGCATGCGTGGAGTGCTGAACGACCGCGCGGTGCTGGACCGGTGGATCGGTGAGGTCACCGCCACGCTGCAGTCGTCGCTCGAGGAGCGGGTCGCCACCCGGGTGCTGGCCGCAGAGGCGGCGCTGACCACCGATGTGGCCCGACGCGACGAGGCCGATGCCGACACAGCCTCGGCGCACGTCGGGGAAATCGACGCAGAACTGCGAGAACACGCGGTCGTGACGGCACGGGCCGCGGCGCTGCGGGACCGCAGGTTGCCGCCGCTGCAGAAGGCGTTGGACACCGTGCGTGCTGAGCTGGCGGGAGGATCGGCGACTTGACCGGTCGAGAGATTGAATTCACGATTCGGTCAACGACCGCAAATGGCCATCTGAATCGTTCTTGTGAGTGATCGGACACAGATCCGATTTACTACGGGTATGTCACGAGCGTTAACCTCTATAAGAGGGCGATAAGCACCAGTGACGCGATTGCCCGCGTCCTGGCGGAGAAAACCTACGCAGGAGATTTTGATGACGTCAGCGACCATTCCCGGTCTGGACACCGCACCGACCAATCACAAGGGCCTGCTCGCCTGGGTCCAGGAGGTCGCGGAGCTGACGCAGCCCGACAGAGTGGTGTTCGCCGACGGCACTGACGAGGAGAACGCCCGCCTCTGCGAGCAACTCGAGGCGGCAGGCACCTTCAGGAAGCTCGACGAGAAGAAGAAGCCGAACTCCTACCTGGCGCTGTCTGATCCCTCCGACGTGGCGCGCGTCGAATCGCGCACCTTCATCTGCTCCGAGCGTGAAATCGACGCCGGTCCCACCAACAATTGGATGGACCCCGCCGAGATGCGCGGCATCATGACCGACCTGTACCGCGGCTCTATGCGCGGTCGCACCATGTACGTGGTGCCGTTCTGCATGGGTCCGCTCGGCGCCGAGGATCCCAAGCTCGGTGTGGAGATCACCGACTCCGAGTACGTCGTCGTGTCGATGCGGACGATGACACGGATGGGCAAGGCGGCACTGGACAAGATCGGCGACGACGGCTTCTTCGTCAAGGCGCTGCACTCGATCGGCGCCCCGCTGGAGCCGGGCCAAGAGGATGTGCCGTGGCCCTGCAACGACACCAAGTACATCAGCCATTTCCCCGAGACCCGCGAGATCTGGAGCTACGGATCGGGCTACGGCGGAAACGCGCTGCTGGGCAAGAAGTGCTACTCACTGCGCATCGCTTCGGCAATGGCCCACGACGAGGGCTGGCTCGCCGAGCACATGCTGATCCTCAAGCTGATCTCACCGGAGAACAAGGCCTACTTCGTCGCCGCGGCGTTCCCGTCGGCGTGCGGCAAGACCAACCTGGCGATGCTGCAGCCGACGATTCCCGGCTGGCGCGCCGAGACCATTGGCGACGACATCGCCTGGATGCGGTTCGGCAAGGACGGCCGGCTGTACGCGGTCAACCCCGAGTTCGGCTTCTTCGGCGTCGCTCCCGGTACCAACTGGAAGTCCAACCCGAACGCGATGAAGACCATCGCGGCAGGCAACACCGTCTTCACCAACGTCGCGCTGACCGACGACAACGACGTGTGGTGGGAGGGCTTGGAGGGCGAACCCGACCACCTCATCGACTGGAAGGGCAACGACTGGAACCTCCGGGAGACGGAAAGCAAGGCCGCCCATCCGAACTCGCGCTACTGCACGCCGATGTCGCAGTGCCCCACGCTGGCCCCCGAGTGGGACGACCCGCAGGGCGTGCCGATCTCGGCGATCCTGTTCGGTGGCCGCCGCAAGACCACGGTGCCGCTGGTGACCCAGGCCCGCGACTGGCAGCACGGTGTGTTCATCGGCGCCACGCTGGGTTCCGAACAGACCGCGGCCGCCGAAGGCAAGGTCGGCACCGTCCGGCGTGACCCGATGGCGATGCTGCCGTTCCTCGGCTACAACGTCGGCGACTACTTCGCGCACTGGATCGAGATCGGTAAGAACGCCGACGAGTCGAAGATGCCGAAGATCTTCTTCGTCAACTGGTTCCGCCGTGGCGGCGACGGCCGCTTCCTGTGGCCGGGCTTCGGCGAGAACAGCCGCGTGATGAAGTGGATCATCGACCGCATCGAGCAGAAGGCCGGCGGGAAGACGACGCCGATCGGAACTGTGCCGACCGCCGACGACCTGGATTTGGCCGGCTTGGATGTCGATGCGGCCGACGTCAACGAGGCTCTGGCGGTCAACGCCGATGAGTGGCGCAAGGAGGTCCCGTTGATCGAGGAGTGGTTCGAGTTCGTCGGCGAGAAGCTACCGACCGGCATCAAGGACGAGTTCGACGCCCTGAAGACCCGGCTTGCCGAAGCCGACTAGTTCGCTCTGGAGGCGTCCTAAACTGACTGCGTGATCGAGGTCCCCGAGACCCGGTATGCGAAGTCGGGCGACGTCAACATCGCCTACCAGGTGGTCGGCGACGGCCCATTCGACCTCGTTCACGTACCACCGTTCGTCTCGAACCTCGAACTGCAGTGGGAAGATCCGGCCGAGCGTCGATACTTCGAGCGTCTCGCATCGTTCAGTCGTCTGATCATGTTCGACAAGCGGGGCACGGGACTATCCGATCGAGTCGGCGTGGCGACGCTCGAGGAACGGATGGACGACCTACGCGCCGTCATGGATGCCGCCGGCTCAGAGCGGGCCGCCGTCTACGGTGGTTCTGAGGGCGGAGCGCTCGCCATCCTTTTCGCCGCAACATATCCGGAGCGCGTTTCGGCACTCGTCTTGTATGGCGCATATGCGCGTCTCGCCTGGGCGCCCGACTACCCGGATGGGGTACCCGAAGATGCGTGGATCGATGGTCTGCCGCTGGTAGAAAAAAGCTGGGGCCGAGGAACCGGTGAAGGACCATTCGTCAACGCCCTTGCGCCGAAGCTGGCCAACGATCCCGTCTTTCAGAAAACATACGGGCGATGGGAGCGGCTGTCGGCAAGCCCGGGAGCAGTAGTAGCAATTCTGCGAATGGTTCACGACCTTGACGTCCGTCATCTCCTGACGGCGATTCGGGTACCGACACTCGTTGTGCATAGAACCGCGGACCCCTCCCACGCCGCGGGTAGCCGTTACCTTGGGGCCCACATCAACGGTGCCAGAGTCGTGGAATTACGTGGCGATCAATACTTTCCATACCTCGGCGACCAGGACGCGATCCTCGACGAGATCGAGGAGTTCCTTACCGGGATTCGTCCCGCACGTGTGCCGGACCGCGCCCTGGCGACCGTGCTGTTCACCGACATCGTTTCGTCGACGACACGCGCCGCCGCTCTCGGCGACGCCGAATGGACGCGCGTCCTGGACCAACACGATTCGCTGGCAGCCCGTGAGGTCGAACGTCATCGCGGCCGCAGGATCAAGACAACGGGTGACGGCATGCTCGCGACCTTCGACGGCCCGGCGCGTGGCGTGCGATGCGCGCAAGCGATCTGCGAGGCAGTCCGGCCGCTGGGCATCGAAGTGCGGGCGGGACTTCACACCGGCGAGATCGAGCTCCGCGGCGCCGACATCGGCGGGATAGCCGTCCATATCGGCCAACGCGTGTCAGCGCTCGCCGGATCTGGCGATGTTCTCGTGTCGTCGACGGTCAAGGACCTGGTGGCCGGCTCGGGTATAACGTTCGCGGACCGTGGATTTCATGCACTCAAGGGAGTGCCCGACGAATGGCGAGTGTTCGCCGTCGAGAAGTAGTTGACCCGTCGACGTCGGTGAACAGAGATGTCACAACACCCGACGGCGCGTGCATCTCGTTCACGGAGAATCTCTCTGCACGAGATCTGCGCGCGCCAGGTCGATGTGCTCGAACGCGAACGATGCCATTGCTGCATTGGTCATACCTGCTCCGGCGCCCGCGAACGAGTCATAGTCTTCGTCGCCTAGCACTTCGCGCAGATGGGCTATCGCAGTGTGGAGTTCGGGAAATCCCTGGAGCGTAGCGGCGTCTGCGGCGAATCCGATGAGGGTGGCCGCCGACTGATAGTTCCCGAGCCGATCCAGCATGGTGCCGAGGATCGCCAGTGGTCCGTGTATGAGCAAGAAACTGCCGGAGTCGTGATAGTTGCGGATGGCGATGGTCAAAAAGTCGAAGGCTTCCGCGGGATCGCCGCGGCCTCCGGCTAGCCGCGACAGGCCGAGCGCGATGACCGACTCGAGGTACCGGCAGCCGCCGTCTTGGGCGACTTTCAGGGCGTGGCGACTGACGTCGTAAGCAGAAGCGGGATCGGCGTCGTGGAATGCCCAGGCGTAGGCGGTCAACGCCAGGGATTTTGCATTCGGTGTGTCGGTCGATTCGGCCGCGGCGAGTAGACCTTCGGCCTCCGCGCGCGCTTCATCACCGGCGCGGGCATTGACCAACGCCAGAACGAGGCAGGCGCGCTCAAGGATATGAGTGCCGGGGGTTCGCGCGATCATCTTACGCAACGGTGTGACGGCCTCTTCGGGGCGGCCAACCATGCTGTAGACCGCAACGATCGCCGCTTCGAGCCCAAACGGCACTTCGTCGAATCGTCCGCTGCCAGTTGCGATTAGTCCGCTGTCGGCGAACCGGAGAGCATCGTCGATTCTGCCCGCCGCGTGACATTGGCTGGCGATCACGTAGAGCTGCGCGAGCCGCCGATGGTCCGCTGCCTCCGCGGGCTCGATGAGCTCCCCGGCCCACGTGACGGGTTCGTATTGTTCGGCGAGTACGCCGAGGACCCCAGCGTAGAAGGCGATGCCGGCCGCCGTGTCGATATCGCTGTGGTCGGCGGACCAGCGGAATGCAGCGCGAAGATTCGCCAGTTCAACAGAGAGCCACGTGTAGGCCTCCCGCTGTCGCGGACTGTCCCACACCGCGAGCACGTCCGCTTCCCGCTCCGCAAAGTAGCGGGCATGAGCGTTGCGGGTCTCGTCAGCAGCGCCGGTCTGCAGGAGTTGTTCCTCGGCGAATTGGCGGATGGTCTCCAGCATCGAAAACCGTGTTCGCTCGGCGGATCGGTCAGCGACCAACAGTGACTTGCGCACCAGGGCATCGAGTAAATCCACGACCGCGAACTCATCAACGGAGCCGCCGACCGCGCGCGCACCCTCCAGGTCGAACCCCCCTGCGAAGACCGAACACCGTGCCAGCAAGGCTTTTTCAGCATCGTCGAGCAGGTCATAGGACCATTGAACGGCATGGCGCAACGTCTGGTGGCGCTCAAGTCCGCGCCGCGACCCGACAAGCAACCGGAACCGGTCGTTCAGCCGATCACGGACTTCGGTAACCGTCATCGACTGCAGGCGTGACGCCGCCAACTCGATACCCAACGGGATCCCGTCGAGGCGTCGGCAGATCTCGACGATGGCTCTCGCGTGGTCTAAGTTTGCCCGCGAGATCTCCGGCGCCACCGCTCGGGCACGCTCGACAAACAGCGTTGCTGCAGTCGAGTCGATGTCCAAAGACGGTACGGACCAGAGGTGTTCATCAGCCACCCGCAGTCCTTCCCTGCTAGTGGCCAGCATTCTCACGCTTGCCGATTGAGTCAGGATCTTCTCGATCAGATCGGCCGCCGAATCGAGGATGTGCTCACAGTTGTCGAAAACCAGCAGGCGTGAACGTCCGTCCAATGCGGCGGCGATGCTTTCCGCCAGACTCAACCCCGGTTGCTGAGTGATCCCGAGCACCGCCGCTACCGCATCGGGTATCGCGGCGGGTTCGCCGACGGCTGCCAACTCAATGACAAACACGCCGTCCGGGAAGTCATTGGCGCAGCGCGCCGCCAACTCGAGGGCGAGCCGCGTCTTGCCTACCCCGCCCACACCGGTCAATGTCACCATCCGATGGGACTTCAGCAGCACGGCCAACTCGTCCAGTTCTGAGTCGCGCCCGATGAAGCTGGTGGTCGGCTGCCGGAGATTTCCCGGCGTCGGGTCGAGCGTCCTCAGCGGCGGGAATTCGGTACGCAAACCCGAGGTCCGAACCTGAAACAGGTTGACTGGTCTGGTGATATCGCGCAGTCGATGTGACCCCAGATCGACCAGGTCGGCACCACTGAGCAGCTCGGCGGTCGCACCGTCCAGAAGGACCTGCCCGCCGTGGCCGGCCGTCGTAAGCCGCGAGGCCCGATTGAGGACTGAGCCGAAGTAGTCTTCTCCGCGTAGCTCCGCCTCGCCGGTTGCGATCCCCATTCGCACCGGCAGTTCCAGCGCCCGTTGTGCAACCACAGCGGCGTCGACGGCCGAGCGTGGCGACGAGAAGGCTGCGCAAACGCCGTCGCCGGTGTGTTTGAACAGCCAACCACCATTCCCGGCAACCGTGTCCCGCATCAGTGCGTCATGGGCGGCAAGCGCGGTCCGCATCGCGTCTGCGTCGGCCTCCCAGCGTCGAGTGGAGCCCTCGATGTCGGTGAAAAGGAAAGTGACGACGCCCGAGGGTGCGGTCACATTCATCGATGCACCCCCGCTCGCCGGAGATGTCATCGTAGGTCGATCGGCAGGCCTCACCTGGGTTTTTCACCCTCTTGACACCCGTCAAGTTCACGCATCGTAAAGTTCAGCCCATGCAGATTCGCGAGCATGTAGAAGCCCACCCCGACAAGCCCGCCGTCGTCATGCATCCGTCGGGCACGACGGTGACGTTCGGCGAGCTGGAGACCCGCGCCAATCGGCTCGCGCACCTATTCCGCCGCAACGGCCTGCACGAAGGCGACGCGGTCGCGATCCTGATGGAGAACAACGAGCACTTTCACGCGGTGATGTGGGCGGCGCGACGCAGCGGTCTGTACTACGTCCCGATCAACACCCACCTCACCGCGGCCGAAGCGGCCTACATCATCGACAACAGCAGCGCCAAGGCGATCGTCGGGTCTGCGGCGACGCGAAAGACCCTCGAAGGTCTGGGGCCTGAGCTGCCCAACGGGCTGCCCAAACTGCTGATCGTCGCCGACGGCGACTTGGACGGCTGGCACCGGTATCCCGAATGCGTTGCAGATCAACCTGATACACCGATCGACGACGAGATCGAAGGCGATTTGCTCCAGTACTCATCAGGCACCACCGGTCGACCGAAGGGCATCAAACGCGAACTCACCCACCTGCCGCCTGCTGAGGTACCGGGCATGATGTCGGGCCTGGTCGGCTTCTGGCTGGATCGCGATGCCGTCTATCTCAGCCCCGCCCCCCTCTATCACACCGCCCCGTCGGTGTGGTCGATGACGATTCAAGGGGCGGGCATCACGACCGTGGTGATGGACAAGTTCGACGCCGAAGGTTGCCTGGGCGCAATTCAGACCAACCACGTTACGCATGGCCAGTTCGTCCCCGTGATGTTCACCCGCATGCTCAAACTTCCTGAAGCGGTGCGCAATTCGTACGACATCTCCAGCCTCAAGCGGGTGATGCATGCGGCGGCGCCATGCCCGGTCGAGATCAAGAAGCAGATGATCGACTGGTGGGGACCGATCGTCGACGAGTACTACGCCTCATCTGAGGCGATCGGCTCGACGCTCATCAGCGCCAACGAGTGGCTGACGCATCCAGGGTCGGTCGGTCGATCGATGATGACCCCTCTGCATATCCTCGACGAGGACGGCAATGAGCTGCCCCCGGGTCAGGCGGGGGAGATCTACTTCGAGGGCGGGTTCGACTTCGAGTACCTCAACGACCCCGAGAAGACGGCGAAGTCACGCGACAAGCACGGCTGGAAGACCGTCGGCGACATCGGGTATCTCGACGATGACGGCTACCTCTACCTGACCGACCGGCGCCATCACATGATCATCTCCGGGGGCGTGAACATCTACCCGCAGGAAGCCGAGAACATGTTGGTCACCCATCCGAAGGTGATGGACGCCGCCGTCTTCGGCATCCCCGACGACGAGATGGGTCAGAGCGTCAGAGGCGTGGTGCAGACGGTCGATCCGGCCGACGCCACCGACGAGTTCGCCGACGAGCTGCTGACTTGGTTGCGAGACCGGTTGGCGCACTACAAATGTCCACGCTCCATCTCGTTCGAGGCGCAGCTCCCCCGCACCGACACCGGCAAGCTGTACAAGCAGGAGCTGATCGCGAAGTACTCGTAAAGGTTGTCGCCCCCACCCGTTACTATTCGAACGTAGGTTCGGGTAGGAGGTGTGGGTTGGCCGTCGACGTCGACGAGGTCCAAGCTCGGCTGTGCCGTCTGCAGGCCGCCGCGGCTGATCTGGCCGACCTGCCATGGGACGAGGTACCGGTCGGCGTTGCCGACGTGGTGATCGCCGGCGTGGAGTCGGTGCAACGAACGTTGTCGATGGTCGGCTACGACGCCATCGGCCGGCTGCGCAGCGATCCGCTCTTGGGTCGTGGTCGACGGCTGCGTGACCACCTGGCCAACCTGCTGCGCATCTCGGCGACTGAGGCCGGTGCCCGCATCGCGACCGCGGGCGATCTCGCCGGCGCGCAACCGGATCTCCCCGAGACCGCGGCCGCCGCTAAGTACGGCCTGATCGGTCGCGAGCACGTCCGGATCATCCGCGACACCATCGCCGAACTGCCCGATGGTGCCAGCGAATCTGACCGGGCCCGCTTCGATCTGGAGTTGGCCGGCGTCGCGGTCGCCGAGCGTCCCGAGGTGTTGCGCCGGGAAGCCGCGCTGTTGCTGGCCGAATACGACTCGGCGAAGGACGATCCGATCATGCGGGAACGCAGCCGCGCCGCTCGACGCGGATTCGTCCTCGGACCACACGACGCCGACGGCATGAGACGCGGCCGGTTCTGCCTGGACCCCGAAGCGGGGGCCTACCTCGAGATCCTGCTCGCCAAGCTGGCCAGGCCGGGCATGTGTAACGCCGCTGACCCGATACCCGCCGTCGACGGTGAACCCGATCCCTTCGCCGCAGCCGGCGACCTGCGAACCACCGCTCAGCGCAACCACGACGCGGTGAAAGCCGCGGCGCGCGCACTGCTGGCCTCCGGAGACCTGGGAACCCATCGCGGGCTGCCGGTGACTGCCATCGTGACCATGACACTGCAGGACCTGGAGTCGTCCTGCGGCCTGGCGCTGACCGGCGGCGGGTCGACGGTGCCGATGGAGGTGGCGGTCGCCATGGCTGCCCATGCCCATCACTACCTCTACATCTACGACGAGAAGTGCGGACGGCCACTGTTTCTGGGTCGCAGCCAGCGGCTGGCCTCGGCCGATCAACGCATCGTGCTGCACGCCATCGACGGCGGCTGCACGGTCCCGGGCTGCGACCAATCCGCCTACCACTGCGAGGCCCACCACCTCATCGAGTGGTCGGTCAACGGCACCACCGACATCGACAGGCTCACGCTGACATGTCAGGACGGAAACCAGTCCGCAGGACCGTCCGACGAACAATGGCAGGCACGTCGACGCTACGACGAAGAGACACTCGGCCAAACACTCTGGTACCCACCAAAATCCGTCGACCCCAATCACCAACCCAAGACGAACTGGCTACACCGCCGACCCAAGCGACCCAGACCCGAACCCGACGCGGCATGAGAAAGCGCCGACGGGCGAGAATATGAATTGTGACGATGCGCGGCCACGAGCCTGGCGGGCCCTACTTCGACGATCTCGAGGTCGGCCAGGTCTTCGACTGGGCGCCGTCGATGACGCTGACGGCAGGCGCCGCCGCGGTGCACCAGTCGATCATCGGTGATCGGTTGCGGCTGGCGCTGGATGCCGATCTCGCGGTCGCGGTCACCGGCGCGACGGCCGCCCTCGCGCATCCCGGTCTGGTCTGCGACGTCGCCATCGGGCAGACCACCCTGGCGACCCAGCGGGTGAAGGCCAACCTGTTCTACCGCGGCCTTGCCTTCCACCGCTTTCCCGTCATCGGCGACACCCTCTTCACCCGCACCGAGGTCGTCGGCCTGAAGCAGAATTCGGCGAAGCCCGGCAGGGAACCGACGGGCTTGGCCGCGCTGCGGATGACCACCATCGACCAAATCGGCCGGCTGGTGCTCGACTTCCACCGCTGCGCCATGCTGCCGCTGCGCGACGGGGCCGCCGACACCGGACACGCCGACGACATGTCGGTGATCGGGACGGACTCGGGACTGACCGCCGACCCGACCGCCAACTGGGACGCCGACGCATTCCGCGCCCGCGTGCCGGGCACCCACTTCGACTCCGGCATAGCCGGCTCCGTGCTGCACAGCACCGCAGACGTCGTCAGCAACGCCCCCGAACTCGCCCGCCTCACACTGAATATCGCCGCGACGCACCATGATTCGCGTGTCGGTGGCGGTCGCAGGCTGGTGTACGGCGGGCACACCATCGGCCTGGCGTTCTCGCAGGTCACCCGGCTCTTGCCGAATATCGCGACGCTGCTGGGCTGGGAGTCCTGCGACCACACCGGCCCCGTGCACGAAGGTGACACCCTCTACAGCGAGGTGCATGTCGACGGTGCGGTGCCGCTGCCCGACGGTCGAGGCGGTGTGCTGAAACTGCGTTCCTTGGTCTTCGTCGCAGACGAGACCGCCGAGGGCCGCCAGGTGCTGGACTGGCGCTTCACCGCACTGCAGTTTTGACCATCAGATCGCCGATGTGCGAAATACGCGACTTGTTAAGGCGACTCGTCGGCGCGGCCACCGCGATGGCCGCGGGGCGACCCGTGACATCACGAAACGCGACGGCCACCGAGCCGACATCGTCCTCGGCTTCGCCGGCGTTCACCGCGTATCCGCGGGACCTGGCGCGCGCCACCTCCTTCATCAGCTTCGCCTGGGTGGTGATCGATCGCTCGGTGCGGGCCGAGAACGGCTCGGCCGACGTCGGGTACAGCGCGGCCACCTGTTGATCGGTCAGCTGGGAGAGGAGTGCCTTGCCCATCGACGTGCAGTGCGCAGGAACCAGGGTCCCCGTCCGCGCCACCACTCGCAGGGCGCGCCCAGATTCGACCGCGTCGACGTAGCGGACCTGGTCGCCCTCGAGTACGCCGAGATGAACGGTCTCGCCGGTCTCGGCGGCCAGCTCCTCCATCATCGGGCGGGCTTGCTCGCGCACGTTCAGGGAGCCGACAACGGCCAGGCCGACCTCGACCAGCGCGGGCCCGGCGATGTAGGCGCGGGTGACCGGCTCTTGTTGAACGAAGCCGTGGTGCGCGAGCATCGCCAGCAGCCGGTGCGCGGTGGAGCGGGCCACACCGAGGTATTTGCAGGCGTCGGTCAGCCGAACCCTGGGCTGCTCGCGGAACAGCAGAAGTAGAAGAAGCGCGTTGTTGACCGACGCGATGGGATAGGCGGGTCCGGTATCGCTCTCCGGTCGTGACTTCTGCATAGAAGAAGCCTACGGTCATCTGTCCAGGCGGTTGCCGACTCGCCACGGCACATAGCGATCGCAAAGTTACAGGTCCCCCTGAGTTTCGTGGAACAAACTCAGGTCGCATCGACTTGACTGCTGTTATGCAGCATTTCACCTTCGGCCGCAACAACGGCCTGCGTGTCTCGGCCTTGGCGCTCGGTGCCGGAAATTTCGGCACCCGATGGGGCTATGGCGCAGACGCCGACACCTCCCGCCAGATCTTCGACAAGTTCGCCGACGCAGGCGGCACTTTCATCGACACCGCGGCGAGCTACCAGGTCGGCGAGTCCGAAGAGATCTTGGGCCAACTGCTGGCCGGCAGGCGTGACGACTTCACCGTCGCGACCAAGTTCGCGATCGGCGGCGCGGAAGGCACCGGGGTGCTCCAAACCGGCAATGGCCGACGTGCCATGTTCCGGTCGGTCGAGGCCAGCCTGCGCCGCCTCGGCACCGACTACATCGACCTGCTGTGGGTGCACTTTCCGGATTTCGTGACGCCCCTCGACGAAATCGTGCGTGCCTTTGACGATCTCGCGCGCGGCGGCAAGATTCTCTATGCGGGCCTGTCCAACTTCCCGGCGTGGATGACGGCGCGCGCCGCAACGCTGGCCGAGTTCCGCGGCTCGATTCCGATCGCCGGAGTGCAGTTCGAGTACAGCCTCGTCGAACGCAGCGGCGACAGGGAAACCTTTCCGATGGCCGAGGATCTTGGCCTTGGTGCCGCGCTGTGGTCGCCACTGGGTGGTGGGCTGCTGTCCGGCAAGTACCGCTCCGGAACCGACGGCAGGCTGACCGAGTGGAAACGGTTGGTGCACACCGAGGATGATGCCGCCAAGGCAGCAACGGTCGATGCGGTGCTCGCTGCCGCCGAGCAACTCGGGGTGCCCGCCGCACAGGTGGCGGTGGCGTGGCTGCTGGAACGGGCCCGTCGCTCGCCGACGGCCGCCGTGCCGATCATCGGCCCGCGCACTGTCGAGCAGCTCGACAGCTATGTCGTGTCGCTGGACGTCGACCTCGGGGCTGAGGTCTTCGAGCGCCTCGACGAGGTCAGCCGCATCGACCTCGGCCAGCCGCACGTCCAGAACGCCGAGAGGCGCACCACAACCCTCGGCGGGGACGTGGATGGATTCCGCCTCGGCCCGGTGCCGTCCGCCTAGCGGCCTACTTCAGCAGCGTTTCGAAGGCGACGCGGTCCCCGCGGTACAGGGCGCGGACCATCTCGATCGGCTGCCCTTCGGTGTCGAGCGAGCGGCGGTTCAGCAGCAGCATCGGCATGGCCGTCGTCGTATCCAGCAGCGCGGCCTCGCGTGGCGACGGCAGCGCCGTCTCGATTCGCTCGACGGCCGAGCCGAACGTCACGCCCGTCGCGCGGATCGCCGCGTACAGCGACGTCGTCGGGTCGAAGGTCTCGGTGAACATGCCGAAGCGGTGCCGGGGCAGATAGCTGCTCTCCAGCCCGATCCGCTGCTCGTCGGCGAGCAACACGCGCTCGAGGTGGATGACCGCGTCGCCCGGTGAAATCGCAAGTCCCTCAGCCATTTCCGGGGTGGCTGCGATGTCCTCCCACGTGACGAGCACGCGCCCGGGAACTCGCCCGCGCTCGGCCGCGCCCTCGGTGTAGGAGCGGATGGACAGCGGCTGGACGAGCTTGGGCCGCGATACCACGGTGCCTCGGCCACGCCGCTCGATGCGGCCCGCGACAAGCAACTCGTGCAGAGCTTGGCGGACGGTTTCGCGGGAGACACCGAAGCGCGTTGCGAGCTCACGCTCGGGAGGGACGGTATCGCCCTCGTCGAGGTTGGCCAGTATGTCGTCGACGGCCGTCCGGACTAGGTAGGGCTTCGGCAGTCGATCGGGCGCGGTCAGCGGAGATGCCTTTGCCGCAGAACGCGTTCCGCCACCGCCAACACATCTGAAATGGACGCCGCGCTGGCCCGCGGATCCTTGGCGGCGTCGTCATAGCGGCGCAACCGCAACGCGTCGGGCCACCACTTGTGCTCGACTAAGGTCGCGTCCACGCCCGCGCCACCCTGGTGGTGCAGGGAGTCGACGGAGACGTCGGACAACGTGGTCGCGTAGTCCGGGTCCGTCGCGACCAGGTAGCGCTTGGCCGCCACATGGGCACCGGCCAGCCAGCCAACCCTCTCGCCGAAGCGGGGCGTCAGCCAGTCCTGCGCCACCCGGTCGTGGCGCGTTGCCGAAACTTCACCGAGCAGCGGGCTGTGCGCCAGGTCGTGCAGGGCGGCCGCGAGCACGAGTTCGTCGTCGGCGGCATCGTCGATCGCCCGGGCGGCGGCTTGTAGTGCGTGCTCCTGCTCGTCGACCGATTCCTCGTCCCATACCCCGCGCAGCGAGTCCAGCAGGACTCGGACGTCATCGAGTACGGGCATGGGATTAGCGTACCGGAAATTGGTCTATACCAATTCTTAACCTGTTGTTATCCACTGCAACACACGCTGGTCGGACCGTTGTTGAAGTGGATAGGAAGGGTCGACCGTCATGCGCGTGACGATTGTCGGGGGAGGGATCCTCGGCACCGCGCATGCCCTCGAGGCGATCGACCGTGGTCACGAGGTCGTCCAGCTGGAACGTGAAGTCGAGGCCCGCGGCGCGACCGTCCGCAACTTCGGCCTGGTCTGGGTGTCTGGACGGGCCCGCGGTGAAATGTCCGCGGCGATGCGGTCGCGGGAGTTGTGGGAAAAGCTCGGCGCCGAGATCCCCGGTATCGGTTTTCGGCCCGCCGGTTCGATCACCCTGCTGCGCACGCCGGGAGAGGTCGCGGTCGCGGAGGAGGTGGTGGCGCGCGCCGACGCGGGTTGTCGCGGCTTCCGCCTGCTCGAGCCGGCCGACGTGCGGGAGTTGAACCCGGCTCTACGCGGAAAGTACCTGGCGGGCCTGCACTGTTCGCACGACGCCGCCGTCGAATCACGGCAGGCGCTGCCCGCGATGCGCGCACACATGGCGGCCAGCGGGCGGTACACCTTCATCCCGTCTACCGAGGCGAGGTCGGTCGTCGGCACCGCGGTGCTCGATGACAGAGGCAACCGCCACGACGGCGACCTGGCTCTGGTGTGCGCGGGCGCCGCCCACGGCGGCCTGGTTCGCGAGATCGCCGGCGACCTGCCGATCCGCCGGGTCCGGCTGCAGATGATGCAGACCGAGCCTCTCGACGAGCCGTTGACAACGGCCATCGCCGACGGCGACAGCTTCAGGTACTACCCGGGATTCGCCGGACCGGCATTGAACATGTTGAAGCACAACGAATCCCAAGACGCAGTCGCAGGCGAGCACAAGATGCAGCTGCTGTGCGTGCAACGGTTGCACGGCGGCCTGACGATCGGCGACACCCACGAATACGACGAGCCGTTCAAATTCGACGTGACCGAAGCGCCCTACGCATACCTCGTCGACGTCGTCGAGGAATTTCTCGGCCGTCCCCTTCCGCCGATCCGTCAGCGCTGGGCCGGCGTCTACAGCCAGTGCATCGACCCCGACCAGCTGGTCTGCCGGACGTCTCCCGACGACGGTGTGTGGGTGGTCACCGGCCCTGGCGGCCGTGGCATGACCCTCGGGCCCGCCATCGCCGAGCAGACCGCCGACCTGATCGGCCTTTGAGAACAGCAGGAGGAAAGCCTATGCAGGACAACTCCATTCAGCTCGCCGTCATCGACATGGCCGGCACCACTGTCGCCGACGACGGATTGGTCGTCAGCGCGTTCGAGTCGGCGGCCACCGCCGCCGGTGTGCCGGAGTCGGGACCCGAGCGCGACAAGGCGCGGCAATACGTCATCGACACCATGGGTCAGTCCAAGATCAGCGTGTTCCGCGCGCTGTTCGACACAGAGGAGCTGGCGCAGAAGGCCAACACCGCCTTCGAGCGCGCCTACGAGGAGCTCATCGATCAGGGGCGCGCCACCCCTATCGACGGTGCCGCACAGGCGATCACACGCCTGCGGGAGGCGGGTGTCCGCGTCGCCCTTACGACGGGCTTCAGCGGGACGACGCAGAACAAGCTGCTGGCCGCGTTGGGTTGGCAATCCATGGCCGACCTTGTGCTCGCGCCGGGCAACGGCGTGCGGGGACGGCCCAACCCCGACCTGATCCTGACCGCGTTGATGCGTATGGAGATCGACGGCGTGCACAACGTGGCGACGCTCGGCGACACCAGCAGCGACATCGAAAGCGCTCTGCGCGCGGGTGCGGCAGTGGCCGCGGGCACGCTGACCGGCGCGCACAACGAAGAGCAGCTCCGTGGCGCCGGAGCCACCCACGTCGTCGACTCGGTGTCCGACTTCGCCGACCTGATTTTGCAAAACCGATAACCAAAGAGAAGGAATCATGAAGCCACACACCCTCCTGCGCGCGGCCGCGATTGCGGTGATCGCGACCACCACCACCTTGACGGCGGCCTGCGGCGGAACCGGCTCCTCGTCCGGGTCGGGCGAGACTCTGACGGTCTACAGCGCCGACGGCCTTGCGAACTGGTACAAGCCCCAGTTCGACAAGTTCAAGGAGCAGACCGGAATCGCGGTCAACCTTGTCGAGGCCGGCTCGGGCGAGGTGGTGTCGAGGGTCGAGAAGGAACAGTCGAACCCGCAGGCCGACCTGCTGGTCACACTGCCGCCGTTCATCCAGAAGGCGGACAAGTCGGGGCTGTTGGTTTCCAGCGGTGCTGACACCAAGGGGATTCCGGCCGACCAGCTGGGACCCGACGGCAGGTACGTGCCGATCGTCAACAATGCGCTCAGCTTTATCGTGAACCCAAGCGCCAACCCACAGCCCAGAACCTGGGACGACCTGCTCGCCCCGCAGTACAAGGGCAAGGTGCAGTACTCCACACCGGGCCAGGCCGGTGACGGCACCGCGGTGCTGATCCTGCTGCAGCATCTGCGCGGCAAGCCGGGTGCGCTCGACTACCTGACCAAGCTGCAGGCCAACAATGTCGGTCCGTCGTCGTCGACCGGCAAGCTCCAGCCCAAGGTCAGCAACGGCGAACTGCTGGTGGCCAACGGAGACGTGCAGATGAACCTCGACTCGATCAAGAGCGACGGCTCCAAGTTCAACATCTTCTTCCCTGCCGCCCTGGACGGAAAGCGCACCACGATCTCCGTTCCCTATGTCGCTGGCGTCACGAAGGGTGCGCCGCACGAGAAGTCGGCCAAGAAGCTGCTGGACTTCCTGCTGTCCGACGAAGTTCAGAAGACGGTGGAGCCCGACGCTCTTGGCATCCCGGTGCGCGACCAGATCCAAAACGCGTCCGCGGAAACCCCGGCACTGAATACGCCTGCGGCGGTTCTCGACGGCGTCGATGTGTGGGTGCCGGACTGGAACAACGTGCTCGACGAGCTCGATGCCGACGTGGCCGCCTACCAGAAGGCGACCGGGAATTGACATGACGGCCCGAACGCGGGAGCCGATGCATGAGTGAAGTCGGGCTCGGCCAGACGGAGACCACCGCAGCCAACGTCGAACAGCAAAAGCAGGAATCTGCAACGCCGGCAATCACATTCGACCGGGTCGGAGTTTCCTACGGTCGCGGTGGCAAGGCGACCAGGGCGCTGATCGACTTCAACCTGCGGGTCGCGAAAGGCGAGACGGTCGCGCTGCTCGGGCCGAGCGGATCAGGGAAGTCGACCGCGCTCAATGCGCTGGCCGGCTTCGTCAGGCCGACCACCGGTAAGGTCCGGCTCAGTGGCCGTGACGTCACCGACCTGCCGCCGGCCAAGCGCGGAATCGGTGTGGTGCTGCAGTCCTATGCGCTGTTCCCGCACATGCGAGTGTCGGAGAACGTTGCGTTCGGATTGAAGTCGCAGCGGGTACCGCGCAGCGAGATCGGGCCTCGGGTCACCGAGGCGCTCGACATGGTCGGCATGGCGTCGTATGGAAAGCGGCTTCCCCGTGAGCTTTCCGGTGGACAGCAGCAGCGGGTCGCGATCGCCCGAGCGTTGGCGATCCAGCCGAAGGTGCTGCTGCTGGACGAACCGCTCGCCGCGCTTGACGCCCAGTTGCGCCAGTCCACGCTCGCCGAGTTGCAGCTCCTAAAGGAGTCGCTGCCCGACACCGCGATGCTGTACGTCACCCACGATCAGGCCGAGGCGCTTGCGCTCGCCGACCGGATCGTGGTGATGAACAACGCCCGGCTGATGGATGTCGACACCGCCGAGAACCTGTGGAAGCGCCCGCCGACCAGTTTCACTGCTGCCTTCCTCGGCGGCGCGAACCTCATCCCGTGCACGGTGGGCCGGGTGATCGGCACGTCGGCGTTGGTCACCATCGCACACAAGACGGTGAGCGCGGAGGCGCCACAGCCCACAGTCGGCAAGGTGGAGTGGGCGCCGGATTCGGCTGCGCTGCTATGCATTCGACCGCACGCGATGCGGATCGTCTCGCTGGGTGACCGCGATGCTCTGCGGGCCGCGGTGACGGCATCCGTCTGGCGAGGCGCCACCACCCGGCTGGTGGTGTCGGTGGGCGGCCTGCCGGATCGGCTCATCGACATCGACGTGCCCGGCAACGCGCAGATCGCGATCGGCACCGAGGTGGGGATCCGGCTCCCCGAACCCGCCGGTGTGCTCGTCCAGGCCAGCGGATGAGCGAAGCTCGCGAGCGAATCATGTGCACAGCATGACCGCACTGCTCGAAGAACCGGCCCCGGTAGCCGACGCCCCGGAGACCGGTGCGCCGAAACGCTCCCGCGCGGTGCTCTGGGCGATCCCGCCGCTGGCGGTCGTTCTGATCGCTGCGGTATATCCGCTGATCCGGGTCTGCCTGGAGTCGGTGAAAGTCGGCAGCTGGTCGGAAGTGCTTGCCTCGTCGATGTTTCGGGACGCGCTGTGGCGCACCGTCGCGATTGCGGCCACCTCTACAGCGGGCTGTCTGGTGCTTGGCACCTTCCTCGCGATAGTGCTCGCGTTCGTCCCGTTCCCCGGCTCACGCCTGGTGGGTCGGCTCATCGACACCGTGCTGGCGCTGCCGTCGTTCCTCATCACGTTGGCGTTCACCTTCCTCTACGGCACCGCGGGGGCGGTGAACGCCGCGATCGCAGGCCTGTCGGGCGGTACGTCGCCCGCGCTGAACTTCCTCTACACGCCCGCGGGCGTCATCGCCGCGGAGATCACGTTCTTCACGCCGTTCGTCGTGCGCCCACTGCTCGCGTCGTTCTCGGTGCTACCGCGCGCGCAACTCGACGTCGCGGCCAGCCTCGGCGCATCGCCGCTCCGTGTGCTGCGTTCGGTGGTGATGCCGGAGGCGTGGCCGGCACTGATGGCAGGCGGCAGCCTGGTATTGCTGTTGACGCTCAACGAATTCGGCATCGTGCTGTTCACCGGAGCCAAGGGTGTGATCACACTGCCGGTGCTGATCTATACCCGCGGGATCGTCACATTCGACCTGCCCGGCGCCGCGGTGATCGCGACCGTGCAGATCGCGCTGTCGCTGGCGCTGTACTCGCTGTACCGGTTGATCTTCGCGCGACTGATGAGCGGACGAGGAAAGGGGGAGGCCGATGTTGTTGTGGAGCCGGCGAAGTAGGCTCGCGGTCCTCATCGCCTTCGCCGTTGCGGTGCTGGTGGTGTTCGTCGCACCGCTGGCGACGGTCGTGGTCGCCGGCCTGGCAGGGTCGTGGACCGCGGCACTCCCGTCCGACCTTGGATTCGCCCACTTCGGCGACGCACTGTCCGGTGACAACCTGGCCAGCCTCTCGGTCAGCCTGCAGACCGCGTTCATCGCTGGCGCCATCGCGTTGGTGCTCGGTACCTGGGCGGCGCTGGCCGCGAGGGAAACCCCGCAGTGGTTGAGCCGGGTCGTCGACGCCGTCTTCCATCTGCCGATCGCCGTACCGTCGGTCGCGATCGGACTCGGCCTGCTGATCGCCTTCAACTCCCGGCCGCTGCTGTTGGGCGGCACCAGGTGGATCGTCATTCTGGCCCACACCGTTCTTGTGCTGGCATTCGCGTTCAGCGCGGTCTCGGCAGCGTTGGACCGGGTCGATCCCGCTTACCGGCGGGCGGCGGAATCGCTTGGCGCAAGACCGGTTCGGGTGTTGTTCCGGATAACCTTGCCGCTGCTGCTGCCTGCGCTCGGCGCGGCCGCCGGCCTGGCCGTTGCCTTGTCGATGGGTGAGCTCGGCGCCACGGTGATGGTGTATCCGGCGACATGGAAGACGCTGCCGGTGACCATCTTCGCGTTGACCGACCGCGGCCAGGCGTTCCAGGCCGCCGCGTGCACGACGATCCTGCTGTTCGTCACACTGCTAGCGCTGGTGTTGCTCGGGCGGATCCGGGGCCGGGCCGCGCTGCGCTGAGCGTCGGCTCAGGCCGAGTAGATGGCCTGGCCTTTGGTACGTGGCGGCTGTCGCGGAACTTGGCGACCTCGGCGACGATGCCGTCGACGTCGGCGGCAGGCCCGGCGGGCGGCGCGGACACGTTGACCTGGTTGGCCACCGTCAGCGCATAGATGTAGTGACTGTGCGGGTCGATGAATCCCGGCATCAGCGTGCGGCCGTCGAGATCCACTGTGCGAGTTCTCGATCCGGCCAGTCCGTGCACCATCTTGCGGTCGCCGACCGCGAGGATCTTGCCGTCCTTGACTGCGACGGCGTCCGCCGACGGCTGTGCGTCGTAGACGGTGACGATGTCCCCGCCCGTGTAGAGAATGTCGGCGGTCATTTGAGCAGCGGATCGCGTGGCAGGCCGAGGATGCGCTCGGCGATGGTGTTGCGGGTGATCTCCGATGTACCGCCGGCGATCGTCATCGCCCTACTTCCCATGTAGCTGCGGATCAACTTCTGGTTCGCTCCGACGACGGCCGCCGACCCGGCCAACGCGATCCCCAGTTCGGTGAGGTGCTGCCCTGATTCGGCGACGAGCAGCTTGGTGACGTTGCCTTCCGGTCCGGGCTCCGCGCCCGCGATGGCCCGGCTGGCCCGGCGCAGGTTCAGCAGTCGCAGGGTGTGCATCTCGGCGATCACCTCACCCGCCCGCCGTACATGGTTGGCCGCCACGTCGGAGGGGACGCTGTCGAGCAGCTTGACGAGGTCGTCCACGTCGAACCCGGCCGACCCGCCGGAACCGCCGCCGATCGAGATCCGCTCGTTGCCCAGCGTGGCCCTCGCTACCAACCACCCCTTGTTAACGTCGCCGACCACATCCTCGTCGGGGACGAAGACGTCATCGAAGAAGACCTCGTTGAAGTGGGCGTCGCCCGTCATGCCGCGCAGCGGATTGACCGTAACGCCAGGGGCTTTCATGTCGATCGCCATCATGGTGACGCCTGCGTGCTTGGGTGCGTCCGGGTCGGTGCGCACGGTGGCCAGGCCCCACTGACAGTGTTGGGCGAGGCTGGTCCACACTTTCTGCCCGGTGACCTTCCAGCCGCCGTCGACCTTCTTGGCCGCCGTCCGCACCGCCGCGGCGTCGGAGCCTGCACCCGGCTCGGAGAACAGCTGGCACCACATCACCTGGCCGCGAAGCACGGGTTCGACCCAGCGTTCCCGTTGGTCGTCGGTTCCGGCCTGCGCGATTGTGAGAGCCACCCAGCCGGTGATGCCCATGTCCGCCCGCTCGACATCGGCGAACTCCTCCTCGATGACCAACTGCTCGAGCACGTCGGCGGCCCGGCCCCATGGCGTCGGCCAGTGTGGGACCAGATATCCGGAGTCGACGAGGAAGTCGCGCTGTTTGTCCTGAGGAAGCGACCGCACCGTGGTCACGGCCTCCATGGCCTGCCGCCGGTACTCGTCGGCCTCCGGTGGCAGTGTGAACGATGCGCCGTGCGCCTGACCGCTGCGCTGGCCCTCCACGATGTCCAACAGCGGGTCGGCGCCGTCGCCCATCAGTGCGGCCAGCGTGCGGGCACGGCGCAGATAGAGGTGCGCGTCGTGCTCCCAGGTGAAGCCGATGCCGCCGTGCAACTGAATGTTGTTCTGCGTGTTGAAGACCTGTGCCCGGATAGCGTGCGAGGCAGCCACGGCGGCGGGAAACCAGGCGCTGTCCAGGTCCTCGGCGCGGGCCGCATCCCATGTCGCGGCGGTGGTCTGTTCGGCGTCGACGAGCATGTTGGCGGCGTGGTGCTTGACGGCCTGGAAGGTCCCGATCGTCCTGCCGAACTGCTCGCGGACCTTGGCGTATTCGACCGCCATCTCCAGACTGGCCCAGCTCACACCGACCGCTTCCGCCGCCGCCAGGATCCGCCACACCGTGCGCGCCTTTCGCGCGGCTCCCCGCAACACCCGGTCCTCGGCGAGGGTTACATCGCGCAGCGCCACCGACCCGATACTGCGCGAAGTGTCAAGGGGCTCAAGTGCATTGATCGACACTCCGCCGGCGGTGGCGTCGACGACGACCACATCGTCGCCGGCGACGAGCACGAGCACGTCCGCGTCGGGTGCACCCAGAACCGCGGGGCTTTCCCCGGCGACGACCAGATCCGAACCGACGATGATGCTGCCTGCCATTCCGAGCGCGCCGACCGTCGCCCCATCGGCCAGGCCTGGAAGTACCTGGGCTCGAAGCGAATCGGATGCACAACGGTCGATCACCAGCGAAGCCGACACCGTCGGCAGAAACGGCCCGGGGCTCAGCTCGCGGCCTTGGGCCTCGAGCACAATCGCCAGCTCTGAAATCCCGAAGCCGGAACCGCCGTGCTCCTCGGCGACGGCGAGCCCCAGCCAGCCCTGTTCGACTGCGGCCTTCCACACGTCCGCCGGATGGGACGAGCCGCCCTCGAGTGTGGCGCGGGCGCCGGCCCTGGTCGACAGCCGCGTCAACTGACCGATGACGGCGTCGGCCAGGTCCTGGTGCTCGTCGGTGATGGCCAGTGCTGACTTACTCACGTTGGAAGTCCTTTTTTGCCGTCGAAAGTTCTCAGATGAAAGTTAACCCGCATTCTGGCAGGCCGAGAGGTGTGATCCAGATCACATTCGGCGAGCGACCGCGATTAATAGACAACCTCACGATGTTGACGTTTCTAAATCGTCCAGCGGGGTACATTCGGGCAATGACGGTTAGGCCGGACGGCCGGTACTCCGCACCCTCTTTACGGAAACGCGCTTGTTGGTTTCTTCGCGCCGGACCCACTGACTACCTGCTGGCGATGAGCGTCGCGTCAGCGTCACTGCCGCTGATCGGGAAACACCTTGAGCCCCTTGGTGCTGCGACCGCGATGGGCATCTGGGGATACAAGCACGTGCCGGACTTCTTCTCAAATAGCGCACGCCCGCAGGAGCCTTCCGACCAGGCAGCAATTCGCAAGCAGGACCGCGAATCCACCAATGCCGTCATCGAC
Organism: uncultured Actinomycetota bacterium; assembly: GCA_963817825.1. GTDB lineage: Bacteria > Actinomycetota > Actinomycetes > Mycobacteriales > Mycobacteriaceae > Mycobacterium. Next base: position 171,872 of record CAWFQG010000011.1, read on the forward strand.
GCCGCGCTGCGCGGAATCGTGACCGCAGCAGATCTGGCCATCGAGTGGCCCGCACCCCAGCGGTCCGCCCCCGTTTTGAAGATGCGGCAGCACCGGCGCAGTCTGCACCGCGCATCGGTTCGCTACGGCGACCACCCGTCACAGTTGCTGGATGTGTGGCGGCCCAAGGAACTGCCCGTCGAGCCTGCACCGGTGATGATCTTCGTGCCCGGCGGCGCGTGGATCCACGGCGGCAGGCAGCTTCAGGGCTACGCCTTGATGTCGCATCTGGCCGCAGCAGGGCTGGGTGTGCCTGTCGGTGAACTACCGGGTCTCGCCGCACCATCGCTGGCCTGCACACATCACCGATGTCAAGACGGCCGTCGCGTGGGCGCGCGCCAACGTTGACCGCTTCGGCGGCGACCGCAATTTCGTTGCGATAGCGGGTTGTTCGGCGGGTGGCCACCTTTCGGCGTTGGCGGGTCTGACCCCCAACGACCCCGAGATGCAGGCTGACCTGCCCGAGGGTTCCGATACCTCGGTCGACGCCGTCGTCGGAATCTACGGACGCTATGACTGGGAGGACCGTTCCACCCCCGAGCGCGACCGGTTCGTCGACTTCCTGGAGCGGGTGGTGGTCAAGCGCAAGATCGACCGCCATCCGGAGATCTTCCGCAAGGCATCGCCGATCGCGCAGGTGCATCCCGACGCCCCGCCGTTCCTGGTCATCCACGGCTCAGGCGACTCCGTCATCCCGGTCGCGCAGGCCCGCGGCTTCGTCGGGCGGTTGCGCGCGGTGTCCCGTTCGGTGGTGAGCTACATCGAGCTGCCGGGTGCAGGCCACGGGTTCGACATGACCGACGGTGCTCGCACGGGTTCGGTCGCGACCGCAATCGGCTTGTTCCTCAACCAGATTCACCGAAACCGGTCGCTGATCAAGGCCAAAGAGGTTATATAGACGCCTCCGGTAGGAGGTATCAGGGGTGAAGAGGCTCAGCGGCTGGGACGCGGTACTGCTGTATTCCGAGACGCCCACCGTGCACATGCATACCCTCAAGTTGGCGGTCATCGAGATTGGCGATCTCAAGGGCCGCACATTCGGCATCGAGGAGTTCCGCGAGGTCATTGCTGGCCGGCTCTACAAACTCGACCCGTTCCGGTATCAGCTCGTCGACGTCCCGCTGAAGATGCACCACCCGATGTGGCGGGAGAACTGCGAAGTCGACCTCGAGTACCACGTTCGCCCGTATCGCGTGGACAGTCCGGGCGGCCGCCGCCAGTTGGACGAGGCGGTCGGCAGGATCGCGAGCACGCCGCTGGACCGCAGCAGGCCGCTGTGGGAGATGTACTTCATCGAGGGACTGGCCAACGGTCGCATCGCGGTGCTGGGAAAGATCCATCATGCGCTCGCCGACGGTGTCGCGTCGGCCAACCTGCTCGCTCGCGGGATGGACCTTCAGGACGGCCCACAGGCGGACCGCGACTACGCCACCGACCCGGCCCCCAGCAAGAGTGAGCTGTTGCGGTCGGCATTCGCCGACCACATGCGGCACATCGGCCGGCTGCCCGGCGTGATGCGCTACACCGCCCAGGGCATCAGCAGGGTGCGCAAGAGCCCCAAGAAGCTGTCCCCCGAGCTGACCCGGCCGTTCACGCCGCCGCCGTCGTTCATGAATCACCGCGTCGACGCAACGCGCAAGTTCGCCACCGCGACACTGGCGCTTGCCGATGTGAAGGAGACGGCCAAGCACCTCGGTGTCACGATCAACGACATGGTGCTTGCGATCTCCGCTGGGGCACTGCGCGGGCTGTCCCTGAAGTACGACGGTCAGGCCGACCACCCGCTGTTGGCTTCCGTCCCAGTGAGTTTCGACTTCTCCAGGGATCGCATCTCAGGCAATTACTTCACCGGCGTGATGATGGTGTTGCCGATCGAGCTCGACGATCCGTTGGAGCGGGTGCAAGCCGTGCACGACGCCGCAGTCGATGCCAAGGAGACCCACCACCTGATGGGGCCCGAGCTGGTGAGCCGATGGTCGTCGTACTTCCCGCCGGCTCCGGCGCAGGCATTGTTCCGCTGGCTCGCCGAGAAGGACGGCCAGAACAAGGTGCTCAACCTGCCGATCTCCAACGTGCCGGGTCCGCGAGAGCCAGGCCGCGTTGGCGGCGCACTGGTGACCGAGATCTACTCAGTCGGCCCGTTGACGACTGGCAGCGGCCTGAACATCACCGTGTGGAGCTACGTCGACCAGCTGAACATCTCGGTGCTCACCGATGGCGCCACGCTGGAGGACCCGCACGAGCTCACCGACGCGATGATCGATGCGTTCATCGAAATACGGCGTGCCGCAGGTCTTTCCGAAGAGCTGACGGTGATCGAGCAGGCGATGGCGCAGTAGCTAGTTCTCGTCGCGGGTGGCGTGCACCCAGGACAGGAACTTCTCAACCGCTTGGGCCGTGTAGTGGCTGCGCGGCGACCCGAAGAAGTCGAATGCGTGCTGGGCGTGCGGAATCTCGGAGTAGACGACGGTCTCCTTCGAGACGTTTCGTAGCGCGGCGACGAATTCACGGGCTTCTGGCACGGGAATCAGCGAGTCGTCCACGCCGTGCAGGACGAAGAACGGTGGGGCGTCGGGACGCACCCGGGTTATCGGCGACGCGTCGCGGTAGACCTGCAGATGCTTCGTCAAGCGCTTCTTGACGACCAGCCTCTGGAGCAGAATCAGGACGAACTCCCAGCGGCCGGGTCCCTTGGTGGAGAACCAGTCGTAGCGCCCGTAAATCGGGACGGCCGCCGCCACAGACGTGTCGGCGTCTTCGAAACCGGGCTGGTACTGCGGGTCGTCTGGCGTGAGCGCCGCAAGTGCGCACAGATGACCGCCGGCCGAACCACCGGTGATGGCGACGAAGTCGGGGTCGCCGCCGTATTCGGCGATGTGCTCCTTGATCCATGCCAGCGCGCGCTTGACGTCGACGATGTGGTCCGGCCAGGTGTGCACGGGACTCACTCGGTAGTCGATCGACACACACACCCACCCGCGTTCGGCGAGGTGGCTGAGCAATCGGATAGGCCTGCGGTCGGCGCATGCCGATCGACCACGCTCCACCGGGCACCTGGAGTAGCACTGGGGCCTTGCCGTCCCGCGGCAGATCGCGTCGGCGCCAGATGTCGGCGAAGTTGACTCGCGGATGTGGCCCGTACCTGACGGTGTCTGCCTTCTCGACGTACCGGCGACGGATCAGTTCATGGGGTGGCACGCCGATCAGGTCGCGTCGTCGTCGTGCCGGCTGTGACTGTGCGGCGATCGCCTTGTAGTCGTCGCCGAGCGTCTCGGCGAGTGGCGTCTCGAAATACGGCTCGGACTTGACGTTGCGGTACATGATCAGGCCGAGCAGTCCCCAGGTGATCGCCTTGAGCAGCAAGGCGATTCGACCACCTCTGGTTGCGTAGTCACCACGCAGCCACCGCCAGACCGCACCGAGCATGGAACCGGCCATGTACAGCGGCGCCATCTCGCTGGTCGGCCAGCCGAACGCGAATGCGGGGATGGTGGGGTAGCCGTCGCGGCCAAACGGGCGAACGCCGTTGGCGGCGTTGGCGAGTTCGATGGCTGCGCGAAGCAGCGGACGCCGCCTACCCATTATCGACGAGTTCGTGGAGCTCTTTACGCACGATCTTCCCGGTGATGCTGCGCGGGAGTTCGCCGAGGACGGTGATCTGGCGTGGCACTTTGTAATTCGCCAGGCTGTCGCGTACATGCTGTTTCAGCGTCTCGGGTGTGGCGCCGGCGCCGTCGTTGAGGACCACGAACGCGGCCAGCCGCTGACCGTACTGTTCGTCATCCACCCCGATCACCGCGGCCTCCGCCACATCGGGATGCGACGTCAGAGTCTTCTCGACCTCGATGGGGTAGACGTTCTCGCCGCCGGAGACGATCATCTCGTCGTCGCGGCCCACCACGAACAGCCTGCCGTTCTCGTCTACGTAGCCCATGTCTCCCGATGCCATGAAGCCGTCGTGGAAGTCCTTGGTCTTGCCCGAGGTGTAGCCGTCGAAGAGGGTGCCGCTGCGGCAGTAGATCTGTCCCACCTCGCCGGTCGGCACCTCGCGGAATTCCCCGCCGAGCACTCGGATCTGGGTGCCCGGCGCCGCCTTGCCCGCGGTGTCGGGGGCCGCGCGCAGGTCTTCTGGCGTGGCAGAGGCGATCAACCCGGCCTCCGTTGCGTTGTAGTTGTTGTAGATGACGTCACCGAACTGGTCCATGAACGCCGTCACCACATCGGGGCGCATGCGCGACCCCGACGCTGCGGCGAATCGCAAGGACCGTCCGCTGTAGCGGCTGCGTACCCCGTCGGGCAGCTCCATAATCCGGTCGAACATCACAGGAACGACGGCCAGGCCAGTGGCGCGGTGCTCGTCGACCAGCTTGAGCGTCGCTTCCGGGTCGAACTTCCGTCGGGTGACGATCGTGCACGCCATCGTCGCCGCGAAGATCAGCTGCGAGAAACCCCATGCGTGGAACATCGGAGCCGCGATGACGATGGACTCCTCGGCCCGCCACGGTGTTCGGTCCAGGATCGCCTTGAGGGCGCTGGGATCGCCGCCGGTCAGCTTGGCACCCTTGGGAGTACCGGTGGTGCCCGAGGTGAGCAGAATCGTCCTGGGTTTCTCCGTTGCGCGATCGGGTTGTTCGCCTGCGTGCGCGGCGATCAACTTCTCGACCGTGGGCGAGTCGCCATGTGCAGACGGGTCGTCGGTCCAGGCCACTATCCGCGTGGCATTCGGCGTGTCGGCCAGCGCCCGGTCAACGGTCTCGGTGAACTCCTCGTCATAGACGACGGCGTCCGCGCCCTCGCGAGCCACCACCTCCGCGAGGGCCGGCCCCGCGAACGATGTGTTCAACAGCAACAGGTCGGAGCCGACGCGGTTCGCCGCCACGACGGCCTCGATGAAGCCGCGGTGATTGCGGCACATGATGCCGATCACCTTCGGCTGCCCGCCCGGGAGGGCCTGCAGGGCCGCCGCGAAAGCGTCGCACCGCTGATCGATGTCGCGCCAGGTCAGTGTGCCGAGCTCGTCGACAAGTCCGGGCCGATCCGGGCATCGTTGCGCCGCAGACGCGAAACCCGAGATCGCAGAAACGTTTTCGCGCCGCATCGCCGCGGCGATGCGCAGGTATTTGTCGGGCCGAAGCGGCGCGATCATCCCGGCCCGCCGCATGGTGGCGACCAGGCCCATGGTGTCGTTCAGTCGGTCCAGCAGCGCCATGGTCAGCCGAGGATCGGCAGGCGGCGTTCGGCGGCGAGTTCGTCCAGCGCCCGCTGCATGACATGCCGCACGTGCGCGTCGACCTCGTCGATGTCGGGGTTCTCGCCGAACTCGGCGACGATGTCGATCGGGGGCAGCACCTGCATGACGATCTTGGCGGGCAGCGGAATGTTCGGCGGGATCACCAGGCTCAGCCCGAACGGAAAGCCGAACGAAATCGGCACGATCTTGGTGCGGGCCAGGCGCGCGATCGGTCCCAGGCGTTTGGCCAGCCAGGTGCCGCGGGTCAGGTAGAGCTGGGTCTCCTGGCCGCCGATCCCGACCGTCGGGACGATCGGGACCCCGGCGTTGATGGCGGCCTTCACGTAGCCGGTGCGGCCGCCAAAGTCGATCTTGTTCTCCGACAACGTCGGCCGGTACACGTCGTAGTCACCGCCGGGGAACACCACGACGAGACCGCCGGACCGCAGCGCTTCGTCGGCGTTCTCGTGGTTGGCGCTGATGTAGCCGATCTTCTTGAAGAAGTCTCCACTCGGTCCCATCATCAGCATGTCGTGGCTCAGCGTGTAGAGCGGCCGCTCATAACCGTGCGTCTCGTAGAAGTCGATAGCCAAGATCGGCACGTCCATCGGCAACATTCCGCCGGAGTGGTTGGACACCAGCAGTGCGCCGCCGGGCGGCATGTTCTCCAGCCCGCGCACCTCCGACCGGAAGTAGCGCTTCAGGAAGGGGCGGGTAATCCCCATCACGCGCTCGGTCAGGCCCGGATCCCACTTGGTGAGTTCCGAGGGCTCGATATCGGTGGTGGCCATGGGGCTCCCCTGTCGAATTAGAACGTGTTCTAGTTTGCATAGTACCCAGTCGCGGTAGCGCCTATTCAACTGGTCGCTAGCATCACCCGCGTGAGCGAAGAAGCCAAGAGCGAAGATGTTGTCCTGGTCGAGCAGCGCGACCGCACACTGATCATCACCATCAACCGGCCCCAGGCCAAAAACGCCGTGAACGCCGCCGTCAGCCAGGGGTTGGCCGACGCCATGGACCGGCTGGACGCCGAGGCCGGCCTGTCGGTCGGCATTCTGACCGGTGCCGGCGGCTCGTTCTGCGCGGGCATGGACCTCAAGGCGTTCGCGCGCGGCGAGAACGTCGTGGTGGAGGGCCGGGGAATGGGGTTCACCGAACGCCCCCCGGTCAAGCCTCTCATCGCGGCGGTCGAGGGCTATGCCCTGGCCGGCGGGACCGAGCTGGCGCTGGCGACCGACCTGATCGTCGCCTCCAAAGACTCGGCCTTCGGCATCCCGGAGGTCAAACGCGGCCTGGTCGCGGGCGGTGGCGGTCTGCTCCGGCTGCCGCAGCGGATTCCGTATGCGATCGCGATGGAGTTGGCGCTGACCGGTGAAAACCTGCCCGCCGCGCGGGCCCATGAGCTGGGCCTGGTCAATGTGCTGGCAGAGCCGGGCGGCGCGCTGGATGCGGCGATCGCGCTGGCGGAGCGGATCACCGCCAACGGACCACTCGCGGTGGCGGCGACCAAGCGGATCATCGTCGAGTCGCGAGGCTGGAGTCCCGACACCATGTTCGCCGAGCAGACGAAGATCCTCATGCCGGTGTTCAGCAGCAACGACGCCAGAGAGGGTGCGGTGGCCTTCGCCGAAAAGCGTCCGCCGAAGTGGACCGGCACCTGACACCAACTGGGCTACGGCTTCAGGCTGGTGGTGGTCCCAAAGACCCCATCAACGACCCCTGGGGCCGCCTGGACGATCGGATCTCCAACCCCAGCTTCGACACCTCCCTGGTCAACTCGATCCCCTCGCCCGGCGACGGCGGCTGGGTGCGGGACTGCAGCACCCGGGCACTACGCGTTCCGCTCGGCGAAGGTTTATGCCGACGAGCGGGTCAAGGATCTGCTGTCCACCAAGCTGTCGGTGGTGCCCGGCGACCAGATCAGGTTCTCCTGCTGGGTGCGCTGGGCAGACTTGGTCGTCACCGCCGGGGAGGCGGGCATGCAACTCGGCGCGGTGGCCTACCTGGGTACCACCGCCGTCGACATGCCGGTGTTCGGCCAGATCTCCTTCACCGACTGGACGGCCAACAGCAATATCACCGACACCATCCGGTCCGGCTGGTGCTCACCGACTGCTACGGAACGACGATCACCCCGGCCTACCTGAAGTAGACCGGGGTGATGTTGTGCCCCACACGTGGGGCATGGCCGTTACCGCCTGCCAAGGCGGTTAGTCGACCGTTAGCTCATCAGCCACCCAGCCCGTTGTTCAGGTGCCTACCGCTACTGAAGGCGGTGGAGAGCTTGTCGGTTGCCCACCGCCCCGGCCTCGGCATTGTTGGCCACCGTGATCGAGGTGTTGTGGTTGCCCGCGAAGGGTGTCTGGTTCGCGATCGTTGCCGCCGTAGGAGAAGGCGTTGCTGCCTTGCCCACAGCACGAACGCTGGTCGCCGTTCCCCAGCGAGCCCACCTTGCTGCCGTTGCCGAACGCGATGGCGACGTTACCGACGCCCTGTGCATCCGCCTGGGTCGTCTGAGTTGGGTCCGTAGAACGGGTTGGGTCCGGGGTTGCCGACCGCGACGGCAACGTTCCCGGGCCCGCCGAGTCACGCTCTCGGCATCGTTGCCCAGCGCCGACCGAGGCACTGCCGACGGGGCTCGTGCAGCCCTTGCCGATGCTGGTGCCGTTGAGTGACGCGCAGGAGGCGTTAGCCGTCCCGGCTCCACTCAGGGCTGCGGCGATGGCCGCCGCCCCTGCTCCGGCGACCAGAGCCGCCTTGATTTCTTTCCTCATGTGATCAATTTCCTTTGTTGGGTCTGCCACTTCTGGCCCTATGCGGGGTCGGACGGATTGGTGATGCTCTTGGCGAACGTGCCGAGTTGCTTGGTCGGGTCGACGCTGTCTCCGAACGTCTTTGACTGGCCCTGGAGGCTCTGTCCGAACACGTCGAATTGGTGCAAGAGCCGGGGTTCGCGTCCTTTTCGAGGCACCCGTTCGGGTAGCAGTTACCGTTCAGGAACGCATCAACTGCCTTGCCGGGGTCGATGCTGTCGGTGAAGGTCGTGGACTGGCTCTGCAGGTTCTGTTGGAACTGCCGCAACTGCGTCGTGCCGTTATCGGACCCGTGCGTGTCTGCCGACGCGGGTGCAGCCATTGCGATCAGGCCTGCGGCGCCGATGGCCCCGATGACCAAAGCAGCGTGCGTTTCATGGGTTCTCCTTGGTTGATGGTTGCGGAGTACGAGCGCGTCACCTGGCTGGCAAGAAACGTCCAGCGTTGTCGGCGCATCTGTCGTCGCCTCGGCTTGCATTGCAAGAATAGGAAAATAGCGGCAATTGTGTCAATAATGAAGAAAATATTTCCACTATGGCTTCCGTCACACCGGCAGCAGCGCGGTTCGGCGGACTTGGCCGTAGGGTGCTGTCAGACTTATGTCCGGCGAACAGCGGACCAGGAGGCAGCGATGACGACCGTCTATGTGGTCACGGCGGGCAGCGGCGATAGCTACCACATCGAACGGGTCTACCTCGACAGCGAGGAGGCCTACGGGTTCGCCCAGGCCTTCAACGGCGTCGCGCCTGTGGTGCAGGTGCAGGTGGAGGAGTGGCAGACCGGCGCCCCGCCGGCCGACTACGACGGCCCCTACTGGAGAGCGGAGTGGTGGGCGCGCGTTCCGGCCAGCAAGCGTCGCGGCGCGCTCCGCGACACCGATGAGGGCGAACGCTTTGACGACTTCGCCATCCGCCGAGAATGGTGGACCGGCGACGCTCTGCCCGATGCGAAGCTGGTGCGTCGGGAACTCGCCGGTGTACCGAAGATCGAGGTGGTCGGCCTGTCCAAGGAGAAGGTGGAAGAAGTTTTCTGGGAGGCGGTTACCCAGGCCAGGGCCGACCTGGCGGGGATCCAAAGGAAATAATCTCCGCTTCGTTGTACGGCGGACGGAAATAGATGCGCATGGGGGTTCGACTTCGCCGCCCTCGTGCGTCATGATCGCTGCATGGACCGACGCTCCCTCGAACGGCTCGGCCACCATGTCGTGAGCCGGCGCGTCGCGCTCGGTTACCGCAACCGAACTGACCTGGCCGACAGCCTCCAATTCACCGTGCGCACGCTGGCCGACATCGAGCACGGCGTGCGAAAGGCCAGCCCCGGCACCTACGCGATGCTGGAAAACAAACTGGCCTGGGCACCCGGCAGCATCGACACCATCCTCGCCGGCGGAGAACCGAGAGACGCCGTCGTCGAACTGCGCCGCGCACCCTCCGTCCCCCCAGCTCACGACCCCACCGACGCGCTCTCCCGCGCCTCCACCGAAGAACTACTCCTCGAGCTACGCCGGCGCATCATCGCCCCACGCACGAGACGCCATCAAACCTGGGACGACTGGGACGACGGCCTCGACCCACACGGCGACTGGCCCGAACAGGGCTGACAGCATGGCAGCCAACGCCGACATCGACCTCCCCGACTATTTCAGCCGAATCTCCTACACCGGTTCGACCGAGGCGACGCTCGAGGTGCTCGCCGCCATGGTGGCCGCGCACAACCGCTCGATCCCGTTCGAGAACCTCGACCCGTTGATGGGCGTGCCCGTCGCCGATCTGCGGCCCGACGCGCTGTTCGGCAAGTTGGTCCGCCGCAGCCGCGGAGGCTACTGCTACGAGCACAACGGCGTGATGGCATACGTGTTGTCGGAGTTGGGTTTTGGCGTCGACGTCCTCGGCGGGCGGGTCGTCTGGATGAACACCAGCGGTCAGCTGCCCGCGCAGACCCACGAGGCCTTGGCGGTGACGGTGCCCGGCGTGGACGGCCGCTTTCTCGTCGACGTCGGGTTCGGTGGCCAGACCCTTTCGTCGCCGATCCGATTGGAGACCGGCACGGTGCAGCAGACCCGGCACGAGCCGTATCGGCTGCGCGAGCACGGCGACGGCCTCATGCTGGAAAGTCAGATCCGCGGCACCTGGGAACCGCTCTACATGTTCACTCTCTGCCCGCCGCCGCTCATCGATCGGGTAGTCGGAAGTTGGTACGTGTCAACGTATCCGGGTTCGCACTTCGTCACCGGGCTCACCGCTGCGCTGGTCACCGACGACGCGCGCTGGAACCTACGTGGCCGCAACCTGGCCATCCACAGTGGCGGATCCACGGAACGGGTTCGCTTCAACACCGCGGCGGAGGTGCTGGACGCGTTGACCGGCCGGTTCGGCATCGACCTGGTCGGAATCGGCGACGTCGAGGCTCGCGTCAGCCAGGTTATGGACAGTTGACGACGGGCTACGCTGACTCTCGATGTCGACCATCTACTTCACCGCATCCAGCATCGACGGCTTCATCGTCGACGATAGGGACAGCCTGGAATGGCTGTTGTCCCGAAACATCGACGCCGACGGCCCTTTCGGCTATCGGGCATTCAGTGAGTCGGTCGGCGCACTGGTCATGGGGGCCACCACATACGAGTGGATCGTCGCCAACGAGCCCGGCGACTGGATGTACAAACAGCCAACCTGGGTGCTGACGCACCGGCCGAACATCGTGCGGCCCGGTCATCCCGTGCACACGTACCACGGTGACATCACCGAACTGCAGACACAGCTGCTGCAGGCGGCCGGCTACAAGGATGTCTGGGTGGTCGGCGGCGGTGACGCGGCCGCGCAGTTCGCCGACGCGGGTCTGATCGACGAGCTGATCGTCAGCTATGCGCCGTGCACGTTGGGAGCCGGCGGCCGACTGCTGCCGATACACACCGAGTGGAAACTGGTCGAGTCTGCCGTCAACGGCGACTTCATCTGTGCCCGCTGGCGGAAGGTCTAGCGGACGGCGCTGTCTGTCGGCAGGCCATGCCGACGGACGAATTCTCTTGACTTGATCAGGAATTCGATCTGACAGGCGACATCACGCAGTGGGTCCACGCTGCGGGTCGACCGACACAGCACGACGGCGCCCTCCAGCGATGCAATGCACATGATCGCCAGCGATGCGCCGTCGGCCTCGTCAAAGCCGTCACTGACAAAGGCACGGGTGAGGGCGTCGCGCCAGAGGCCGAAGATGCTGCCTGCCACCGTGGTCAGCTGCGGGTCTTCACCTGCACAGCCGATGGCCGCTGCGACCACCGGGCAACCCGCTGTGAAATCGCTTTCGGCCAGTAACTGGTCCCAGAATTCGACGAACTGACGAACCAAGTGCATGCCGCCCTTCTGGGCAGCTTCGTCGATCAACCCCGTGATGGCTTCGCCGGCGTACTGCAGTGCCTCGGTCAGGATCTGGTTCCTGCCGCCGGGGAAGTGGTAGTAGACCGAACCGCGGGGGGCGCCGCTGCGGGTGAGCACCTCGTCGATCGTCACGCCTGCGGCGCCGCGCTCACGCATCACCTCGGCGGCACTGATCAGCATGCTGCTTCGCGTCGAACCACGCTTGGTTCGCGTCTTGGTCTCCGCCACGGTCGAGAGCGTCCTTACGCCGCGTGCTGGTTGCGTAGCAGCGCGGGCCGCCAACTCAGGGTCCGCGGCGCGAAGCGGAGAAGTGATCGACGACGGTCAGGCACACGATGCGTGAACTGGTGGCCGGCCAAGTTGAGCTCTATGACCCACATCGTGCGCCTCCTACAAGTTATGATCAAAAGCATAGAACCGATAACGCGTGTGCGCAATAACGCCGTGCCGCGGTGGTGCATTCCAGGCAGTAAACAGCAGGTGAATTACGATTAAGCAGCTGGTCGCGGGTTTTGTGCGCACCGAGCATAATTATGGGGTTTTGCATAATTCAGTTCAGCGCGATTGACTCTGGAGATGACGACACCACCGGAACCGAGCCTCGGTACGGTCTCGCTGGAACGCGATGGCCATGTGCTGGCCATCGGCCTGAACCGGCCCGACAAGCGCAATGCCTTCAACATCGCAATGCTGGCCGACCTGTCGCGTGCCTATGCGTTCCTCGAGTCCGACGAAACGCTGCGCGCAGGAGTCCTTTTCGCCCATGGCGACCATTTCACGTCCGGTCTTGACCTTGTCGACGTCGGACCGGCCATCGTCAACGGCGAGGCGCTGTTCCCCGAGGACGGTCGTGATCCATGGCGACTGGACGGAACCTGGACCAAGCCCGTCGTCGCCGCGGTACACGGCTGGTGCCTGACGCTCGGCATCGAATTGCTACTCGCGGCAGACATCCGTGTGGCGGCCGCCGACACTCGGTTCGCGCAGATAGAGGTGTTACGGGGCATCTATCCCTTTGGCGGTGCCACCATCCGGCTGCCGCGTCAGACCGGATGGGGCAATTCCATGCGGTGGCTGCTGACCGGTGACGAGTTCGACGCCGACGAGGCCAGGCGCATCGGGCTCGTCCAGGAGATCACCGCCGACGCGGCCGCCGCTCAGGACAAGGCCCGCGAGATCGCCCACACCATCGCCGACCGGGCCGCCCCGCTGGGGGTGGCGGCCGTGCTGGCGTCGGCGCATCTGGCTCGTACCGAGGGCGATGATGCCGCGATCGAGCGGTTGCGGCCAGAAGTGACGAGGCTGTTCGGCACCGCCGACGCCGCCGAGGGTGTGCAGTCGTTCATCGAGCGCCGCGAAGCCCGGTTCCAGGGCCGCTAGAACGGGTTACGCTCGGCCCAGTCGCGGTGGAAGGGCTAGCCATGGGCCACTACAAGAGCAATGTGCGCGATCTCGAGTTCAACCTTTTCGAGGTCCTCGAGCTGGAGAAGGCGCTGGCAACCGGGGAGTTCGGCGATCTCGACGGCGAGTCGGTTCGCCAGATGCTCGCCGAGGCAGATCGATTGGCCGAGGGACCTGTGGCCGAGTCATTCGCGGCTTCGGACCGAAAACCGCCGACATTCGATCCCCAGACCCACGTGGTGTCGTTGCCCGAGCCGTTCAAGGAGTCATTGCACGCCTGGCGGCAGGGCGAGTGGTTCCGGGTCGGGCTCGACGAGGAGATCGGCGGCGTGGCGGCGCCTGCGATGGTGGCGTGGGCGATCAACGAACTGCCGCTGGGCGCCAACCCGCCGGTCTTCCTCTACATGGCGGGCCCGGTCATGGCGAACATCCTGTACCACATCGGGAACGAACAGCAGCGACACTGGGCGCAGCTGGCCGTTGAGCGGAATTGGGCTGCCACGATGGTGCTCACCGAACCAGATGCCGGCTCGGACGTGGGCGCAGGACGCACCAAGGCCGTCGACGCCGGCGACGGCACATGGCACATCGACGGCGTCAAGCGGTTCATCACCAACGGTGACACCGACGATGCGTTCGAGAACATCCTGCATCTGGTGCTCGCCCGGCCCGAGGGTGCCGGGCCGGGAACCAAGGGCTTGAGCTTGTTCGTCGTCCCGAAGTTCCTGCCCGACCCCGAGACCGGCGAACCTGGCGAGCGCAACGGCGTCTTCGTCACCGGGCTGGAACACAAGATGGGGCTGAAGGCCTCTGCGACCTGTGAACTGACCTTCGGTCAGCATGGAGTCCCCGCGGTGGGTTGGCTGGTCGGCGACACCCATAACGGCATCGCCCAGATGTTCAGGGTCATCGAGTACGCGCGAATGATGGTCGGCACCAAGGCGATTGCGACGTTGTCGACCGGCTATCTGAACGCGCTCGAGTACGCGAAGACCCGAGTGCAGGGCGCCGACATGACGCAGATGACCGATAAGACCGCGCCGCGAGTCACCATCATTCATCACCCCGACGTGCGCCGTGCGCTGATGACCCAGAAGTCCTACACCGAAGGGTTGCGGGCGCTCTACCTCTTCACCGCAGCGCATCAGGACCCCTCGGTGGCCGCGATCGTCTCTGGGGCCGACGCCGCGCTCGCCGAGCGGGTAAACGACCTGCTGCTGCCGATCGTCAAGGGTGTCGGCTCCGAACGGGCCTACCAGTGCCTGACCGAGTCACTGCAGACTTTCGGCGGGTCGGGGTTCCTGCAGGACTATCCGATCGAGCAGTACATCCGCGACGCCAAGATCGACAGCCTCTACGAGGGCACCACCGCGATTCAGGCGCAGGACTTCTTCTTTCGCAAGATCGCGCGCGATCAGGGGGTGGCGCTGCAGCACGTCGTCGCGCAGATGCAGGAGTTCCTCGACAGCGACACCGCCAGGCCTGAGCTGGCCGTCGGCCGCGCGCTGCTGGCCACGGCGTTGTCCGACATGCAGGCGATGACGGCCACCATGACCGGGTATCTGCTCGGAGCCCAGGAGAAGGCTCGTGAGCTGTACCGGATCGGCCTTGGGTCGGTGGCGTTCCTGTTGGCGGTCGGTGATCTGCTCATCGGCTGGTTGCTGTTGTCACACGCCGAAATCGCATTGAATGCCCTCGACGCCGACCCGCCCGATCGCGACCGCGAGTTCTACGCCGGAAAGGTAGCCGCCGCAGACTTTTTCACGAAGAATGTGTTGCCGCGGTTGACCGCCGAACGGAAGATCGTCGAGGCTATGGACCTGACGATCATGGACCTACGAGAGGAAGCATTCTGATGAAGGTGATCACGTCGATCGACGATGCAGTCGCTGCGGTCGGATCAGAACTCGGCGTCAGCGACTGGCAGGAGATCGACCAGGATCGCATCAACGCCTTCGCCGACGCGACCGCTGATCATCAGTGGATTCACATCGACGCCGACCGGGCGGAGAATGAAAGCCCTTACGGCACAACGATTGCGCACGGATTTCTGACGCTGTCGATGATCCCGGCGCTGACCAAGGACAACTATCGCGTCGAGAACGCGAAGATGGCGATCAACTACGGACTGAACAAAGTGCGGTTCATCGCCGCGGTGCCCTCCGGCGGCCGGATCCGCGCCCGCTCTGAACTCGTCGATGCGACCAAGGTCGACGACACCACCGTCAACATGACGGTGAAGAACACGATCGAACTCGACGGATCGCAGAAGCCGGCCGCGATCGCCGAGACGATCGTCCGGGTGCTGTTCTAGCCTGCGTTCTCCACCGCTACCAGTGCCGCCGCGAGGGCGAAGTACTTGTTGCCGCCGAGCTGCCGCACGGTCTTGACGTTGAAGGCCTCTTCGAGAAGCTTGGCGTCCTTGTCGG
>CAWFQG010000012.1:0-192831 GCA_963817825.1 uncultured Actinomycetota bacterium
CCCCGCAGGCACGCCCGCGGCGTCCAGCTCGACCTGTTCAGCGGTGAATGTATCCATGATCTCGGTGGGCAGTGCGGCAGCGGGACCTGTTAGGAACGCATGTACCTGCTCGCCGATGCTGGGTGAATGAGTGGTCATGGGATCGCCTTCTCGCAGGATTGGAATGATCACTCCACAAAAGCAGCATGCTTTTGGATTGTCAACTCCAGAATCGGTACACTTCCACAGATGGTCACCCCCAAAGGGCGTGCCACCCGGGACCGGATCGTGGCCGCCGCCGCCACCCTGATGCACACCCGTGGGGTCGCTGGCACCAGCACCGAAGATGTCCAACTCGCCGCAGGCGTCAGCGCATCCCAGATTTACCACTACTTCGCCGACAAGCGCTCCCTCACCCGCGCCGTCATCGGCTACCAGACAGACGCCATTCTCGGAGTCCAAGAACCCGCGCTGGCCCGCCTCGACGACCTCGACGCATTGCGCGCCTGGGCAGACGCCATCGTCGCCTTCCAGCGCAACAACGACTTCCGCGGCGGCTGCCCACTGGGCACGCTGTCCAACGAACTCGCCGAAACCGACACCGACGCACGTGAAGACCTCGCAACGAGCTACCGGCGCTGGCAACAGGCCATCCACGCCGGCCTGTCAACCATGCAGGACCGCGGCGAGCTCCTGCCCGACACCGACATCGACAGACTGGCGACAACACTGCTGACCACCCTGCAGGGCGGCCTGCTGCTCACCAAGACCCTCCGCGACAGCGAACCCCTCGAAACCGCACTGCACACCATGATCGACCACATCGAATCGTTCACCACCGCAACAACGTCACGAAGTTCAGGTTGAAACAGACCCACACAACCCAAAACACTGAACCGCCGAACGGTCCCGAGGCTCTGCAGAACACGGTCTGTGCTCACAGCGGCGGACCGAACCGCGACCCCTAAGTTATGAGCCAGCTACCGGGTGTTTCCCACCGGGCTAGGGGTGATGCATTTAGCTTGCGGGGCAACGTGTGTGACGAGCTAAAACACCCGAAGACCAATTGCGGCAACGGCTCTCGGTGAGGTCGTCGGCAGACGGAGACCCAATTCGTGTCGTCGATCGCGTTTATGTCTGAATCACACTGAGCTGGAGGCTTTCGCCGCTGCGAGGGTGAGCCGGGCAAGGCGTTTGGCCGTCATCGCCGCGGCGCGCGCCGACGGGCCTGTGTTCGCGCTCGCCAGCGCCCCGTTGTAGAGGACGACGAGCGCCTCAGCCAGCGCCTGGGAGTCGGGCACGCCAGTGTCTGCGGCGAGTCGGAATACGGATTGGTTCAACCAATCGCGGTACTCCTGGATGGCCAGCACCTGGCACTGACCGACCGGCGCTTCGGCAGCCGCGCTGTCGAAGGGGCAGCCGCGGTACTCCGGAAGCGATACGTAGTCAGCGACCGCATCGAAGAGCGCCAGGATCTTGTCCGCCGGGATCGTCGATACCCGCCTGCGCCTCCTCGACCCGCTCCCGAAATGCCTCGTGGCGCCGACGAAGGTAGGCGGCGACTAGCTCGTCCTTGCCGCCGAAAATGTAGTACAGGGAGCCTTTGGCGACTCCCGCCTTCTCGATGACGGCGTCGATCCCGGTGGAGTGCACGCCGTCCCGGTAGAACAACTCGTCCGCCGCGGCCAGCAGTCGCTCGCGCGCCGACGGTCGTTCCGCTGCCTTCGTGGCCATCGCACCAGTGTATCAGACAGAGTTGTCTGATACCGCAGATGCGGATTCCCTCAGCAGCCCTCGCATCCTGCATGTTCGTGCTGCCAATGACCGTCGGCACTCCATTGACACAAAGCATCAGCCGGAATTATTGTTTGTACCGGTCTGTTCAAAGATTTGAAGGAGGCAGATCATGGAGACAGCAGCAGAAGAGCGGAACCGGGCGTTCGTCTTGGAGGCGTTCGACACGTTGTTCAATCGGCGTGACTACGCCGCCGCGCAACGGTTTTGGTCGCCCGACTATATCCAGCACAGCGCGCACATCGCGCCGGGACGTGAAGGCCTGTTCGAGCTCGTCAAGGCCTCGCCCCCTGACATGCGCTACGAGAACGGGCTGGTCGTCGCCCACGGCGAGTATGCGATGCTGCACGGCCGGTTCACCAACATCGGCGGGCCCGCCAACTGGATAGCGGCCGACATCGTCAGGTTCGAAAACGGTCTGCTCGCCGAACACTGGGATGTCATCCAAGACGAGGCCACCCGAGAGGACTCCGTCAGCGGGCTACCCATGTTCGGTCCGGCCTTCCCGGCACGGGCATGACCCGCCCCCACCCGCGACTCGGGCGGATTGTCCTGGCACCCAACGGTTCCCGCACAACGACAGCATTGTCGCATCAAAGGGCGCGGGTCGAGAACGTCCAACACACACCAACGAATGAGGATGAACTGATGGCACGACTAGACGGCAAGATCGCCGTAATCACCGGCGGCAGCAGCGGTATCGGGCTGGCGAGCGCGCAGAGATTCGTTGAAGAAGGCGCCTATGTCTTCATCACCGGGCGCAGGCAGAGCGAGTTGGACAAGGCCAAGGCGTTGATCGGCCATAGCGTGACCACGGTCGCAGTCGACAGCACCAAGAGCGCAGACCTGGACATGCTGTTCGCGACGGTCCTCGAAGAGAAAGGCGCGCTGGACATCCTGCTGGTCAACTCGGGCCGGGTCGAGCCCGAGGAGCTGGGCAAGGTCACCGAGGAGAACTTCGACCTCACCTTCGACCTCAACGCCCGCGCAGCCCTGTTCACTGTGCAGAAGGCGCTGCCGTTGATGCGTGAAGGCGGGTCGGTCACTCTGGTCGGCTCGGTCGCGGGCTACGTCGGCATCAACGGTTACAGCACCTACAGCGCTACCAAGGCCGCTCTGCGCTCCTACGTGCGGACGTGGACCCGAGAGTTCAACGACCGCGGCATCCGGTTCAACACATTGAGCCCGGGCCCGATCGACACCCCCATCATGGACGGCCAAGCCAGCTCGCCCGAAGAAGCCGACCAGATCCGCGCGACGTTCGCCGCGGCGATACCACTGAACCGGATGGGCCGCCCCGAAGAGATCGCCGCAGCCGCACTGTTCTTGGCCTCCGACGACAGCAGCTTCGTAGCCGGCGCCGAACTCAGCGTCGACGGCGGCTTCGCCCAGGTCTAAGCAGCCACTGAGTGCACGCCATGAAGATCTCCGCCCAGTTCGCCGCCTCGTTGCACTCGGCTGAACACATCGCGGTCGCAGAGCAACTCGGCTACGACCGGGCGTGGCTGTTCGACACACCCCACGAAAGCCCCGATGTGTGGATGATGCTGGCTCTGGCGGCCGAACGCACGACCAGCATCGGGCTGGGGCCGGGTGTGCTCGTGCCCAACCTGCGCCATCCGATGGTCAACGCCTCAGCCACCGCGGCACTGGAGGCGCTGGCACCGGGCCGGGTCGCGGTCGCGTTCGGCACCGGCTTCGCTGGCGCCCGCGCGCTAGGCGCCGCACCGGCCACATGGTCATATATGCGCGACTATGTGGCCGCGTTCCGCGCTCTGCTCGCGGGTGCGACCGCGGTCTGGCAGGGCGCTCGGATGCAGATGATGCACCCCGACGGGCACGCACCCGAGCGTCCCATCGACGTGCCGATCCTGATCTCGGCGCTGGGCCCCAAGGGGCTCGCCGTCGCCACCGAGCTGGCCGACGGGTTGTTCACCGTCAACGGCCAGACCCGCTACGCCGCCCGGTTCGACTGGGCCGCACTCGGTGTACACGGCACCATCCTGGCCGACGATGAACCCCTGGACTCACCACGGGTGCAGGCCGCCGCCGGGCCAGGAAACGCACTCGCCTACCACGCCGCCTACGAATTCGGCGGCGACGTCACCGCCCTGCCGGCCGGCGACGTGTGGCTTGACACCATCAACGCCACCCCACCGCAGGATCGCCACCTCGCCGTGCACGACCAACACCTCATCGCGCTGAACCGCGCCGACACCGCAGCCTGGGCGGCCGGCAGCTGGAAAGCCATCACCGAGACAACCCTCACCGGCACCGCCGACCACGTCGGCCGTCGAGTCAAAGAACTCGCCGCCCAACACATCACCGAAATCATCTACCAGCCCACCGGGCCCAACATCGCCGCCGAACTCGCGGCCTTCCACACCGCAGCCCGCTCCGCTGTAGACCCTGTTACACAAGACAATTGATCCACCAGACACATCCGTACAAACACTGGAGGAATGGTCATGGCAAGCCCCACTATCGATCGGGATCTGGAAGGCAAAGTCGCGCTGGTCACTGGCGCGACGTCGGGAATCGGCCAGGCCGCAGCGGTGCAGCTAGCCGGGCAGGGAGCCACCGTGATCGTCCACGGCCGCGACGTCGCACGCGGCGCCGCTGTGGTGACAGAAATCGAAAACAGTGGAGGCTCAGCCCGATTCGTCGGCGCCGACCTGGGCCAACCCGCCGAAGCGCTACGGCTTGCCAGGGAGGCCGGCGAAGTGGACGTCCTGGTCAACAACGCTGGATTCGCGTGGTTCGGCCCTACCGAGAAGCTGCCCGCCGACACCCTAAATCAGTTGTTCGCCGCCAACGTACAAGCCCCGTACCTGCTGGTGTCGGTATTAGCGCCGAAGATGGTGGCCCGCGGGCACGGCGTCATTATCAACGTGGCCAGCCGGGCCGGCATCGTCGGTCAACCCACGACTGCGGCTTACGGCGCGACCAAAGCGGCCCTGTCGTCCCTAGCCCGTTCCTGGGCGACCGAGTACGGGCCAGCGGGCGTCCGCGTCAATGCCATATCGCCTGGGCCTGTCTATACCAACGCAGCCGACCGCGAACTGTTCGATGCCCTCGGTGAGACCACCGTGCTCGGGCGGGCCGGTGACCCGCAGGAGGTCGCCGACCTCATCGGCTTCCTGGCATCTCCGCGCGCGTCCTACATCACCGGCACCAACGTTCCCATCGACGGTGGCCGGCGATGACTACCGCAGTCGTTCCGGAGCGGCTTCAGCCTGTTGTCCCGCGATCAGTGGACCGGACCTCGGCGCGCGGGAACGGGCATGCGCCCGGGTAGCGTCTCCTCTGCCACCTCCCGTTGTTCGCCGCTTGCACAGAAGATCTCTGAGCGGTAACTGGAGCCGACGAGATCCTCGCCGAGATCAGCTCGGTGGACAGAAAAGAACCACTCGAGCAGCTCGCGAAAGGAGATCCGCTCAGGATCGAAGGTGACCTCGACCGACTCGGCGTGCCCGGAATTGTCGTCCTCGGTTGGGTTCTCGTTCTCGCCACCGATCCATCCGACATGCGTCGAGACGACTCCGTCGCGGTCGAACAGTGGCTGCATGGTCCAGAAACAGCCTCCCGCGAGGATTGCAGTCTCGGTGTCGCCTACCACGAACCGCCCTTTCGGTCTGCGCTGACTTTGTGGGGCGCGGGGGCACCAAAGCAAAGAACCCGCCGGTCGGGCGGATTGCGCGGTCGGCTATGCGGTCTCATCCTCGTTCTGCGCATTTTTCTGTGGGTTCTCGTCTCGGGAACATCCGCGTGGAATTGTCGTCGAGATCTCGGCACCCTGGGTTACGGCCACGCGGTCTGCTGCTGCTCGGTGGCCACCGTCTTCGCCGCCGCCGCTGCGCCAAAAAAGAGGACAATGTTGTCATGATGATCATCCTCGAGGCAGTGGCTGCAGCAGCCGGCTTGTGTGCGCTCGGGCTGGGAGCAAGCGTTCGTGTCGTCAAACAGTTCGAACGTGGCGTGGTGTTTCGCTTCGGACGCGTGCAAGACGCCATCCGCGGTCCAGGGCTGACGCTGCTGGTTCCCTTCGTCGATCGCCTCGCCAAAGTGAACATGCAAATCGTCACGATGCCCGTGCCCGCGCAGGAGGGCATCACGCGAGACAACGTAACGGTGCGAGTCGATGCGGTCGTCTATTTCCAGGTGGCCAATCCGGTGCGCGCTTCCGTCGATGTCCAGGACTACGTGTCCGCGATCGGCCAGGTCGCACAGACATCGCTGCGGTCGATCATCGGCAAAAGCGACCTGGACGACTTGTTGTCCAACCGGGAGGGTCTCAACCAGGGCCTGGAATTGATGATCGACAGCCCAGCAGTCGGGTGGGGCGTCCAGATCGACCGCGTCGAGATCAAAGATGTCGCCCTGCCGGATTCAATGAAACGGTCGATGTCGCGCCAGGCTGAGGCAGAGCGTGAGCGACGGGCCCGAGTGATCACCGCCGACGGCGAACTGCAAGCGTCGGAGAAACTGGCCCAAGCAGCAGCGGTCATGGCCGGCCACCCCGCAGCGTTGCAACTCCGGCTGTTGGAAACCGTCGTTGAGGTCGCCGCGGAGAAGAACTCCACGCTGGTCCTGCCCTTCCCCGTCGAACTGCTTCGCTTCTTGGAACGAGCGACACCACCAACGTCCGGCAGCGACAATGCCGTGGCTTCGCCGCCCGAACCCGGTGTGGACGGCAACAGCGACACGAAGGCGCTCGCGCCACCCCCGATTGCCGACGACCCACGCACCCTAGGACTCGACACCCACATTGCAGACGTTTCGGAACGATTGCCGAACAACAACTAGTCGCCTCGCCTCAGGGCGAGGGACGCATCGCTGACGTCGAACGCCGACAACGCATCTCGCCAAAGCCGCACCCGACGGTCTTAAGCCGCCGCGAGGCCAGGGCCGTTGCCATCAGCTTGAAAGTGAGAAGTCGAACGGCTCGGCGTCCACGTACGGACGACCACATCCAGGGCACGGCACCCCCGCTCGAAACTGTCTCGTGCCATGGGCGCGTCCAACAACGTCGCCACCTCTGACGCGCCGGGATCAATCATGCTCCGCGGAAATAGGTTCAGCGAGCGGTGCCCTGAGGCGCGTCAGTACTGAAGATGCCCGTTTACGAACCCGACTCTTGAAGCGTCGTCGGGCATGTTGATCTTGCACCACGCGTCTCGGGCGCATGGACCCCCAGGCGTGAGAGTGACCTGCTGGCCGTCCTGAAGGGTGCCGATCTGGAGACCGCGAATGCCGTTGTTCGGGTCGGGGACCTCGTCGTGCGCGATGTTGTAGATGTTGACGGGTCCGCCGACCACCGTGGCCGTCGTCGGTTGCGCCGGGCCCTGCTGCTGTGCGGGCGCTGGAGCTTTCGGCTTTCCGAGCACGACCGCGACGTAACTTGTCTCGATAACCTCGTCTCTCACCATGCCGACACCGAAGTCCGTATACGAGCAATCCCTAATGTCTCCAGAGGCATTGCCCATCATGGAGTTCGTCGCGTCGGCGGTGGGATCGCCGGAAGCTATGCTCCCCGACGCGTGGCCCTTATAGCCTCCTCTGCTGATGTCAAGATGAGGGGCGTTCACGCTGCCGAGAGCTTCAGCATTTCTGACCCAAGCCTGGGCCGCGGCCTCCAGTTGACCCGAGTAGTTCAGCTGCAGGCAGGTGGATTGGGCGCGCGCGCCGTTGACGGCGCCTCGGAGGTTGTCCAGCGGATCGGCGTGCGCGGCGGGAACCTGGGCGACAACCAGACACAGCGCAGCGACCAGTGGCGCGCCCGCGACGGCACGTGTACCTACCTGTTGAAGCAGGGCTTTCTTTCTAGCGATGCTCATGTGGCCTCCTCTGCAGTGCGTGCGCGACAGTTCGCCGCATTGGGACGGACGTCTGAAGCGAAACGCTAAGGGTTTTCGAGCAGCGTTGATATAGGGCGTTTCCCTATTGTTTTGCCGGCATCGAGAGGGATCCAGGTAATGGCCTAGGGGCAGAATATCGGGAACCAGTCGGCTGACCAGGGTGGCAGGTGCAGGATTCGAACCTGGTGCTACAAGGGTCGTCGTCAACAGCGTTGGCGACATCGGTCATGAGGCTGCGGCCCGTTCGCGGATCTCCACCGCCGTCTCGAGCATCTGCTGAGTGCTGGTGAACCAGTCCTGCAGATTCAGATCCACGATCAACTCGTCGGCGCCGGCCTGTGCGGCCGTTTGGACGTCGTCCATGATTTGGTCGAGTGTGCCAACGAACGCGGATCGGTCAGGTCCTGCTGGACGGTCGGTGAAGGTGACGTTTCCGACCACGACCATCTCCATCCGGCTCGCGTCCCGGCCATACTCAGAGGCCATTTCCCGGATGCGGTCCCAGCTCGCGCGCAGCTGTGCGGCTCCGGCTGGCCCGGGTGAGGTGAGTAGCGGCAGCCAGCCGTCTGCGCGTTTGGCGATGCGCTGCACGGCGTTGGAACTACCGCCGCCCAGCATCACGGGGATTTTCGAAGCGGGCTTGGGCAGGACCGAGGCGTTGTCGATGACGACGCGAGGACTCCGGAAGGTCACCGGGTCCGGCCCCCACACGGCATCGAAGACGTCCAGCGTCTCGTCGAGGAAGCGGCCGCGATCCGCTCGGGTGGCGCCGGTGGCCTGGAATTCGTCGGTGGACCAGCCGGTGCCCACACCTGCGATCATGCGGCCGCCGCTGATCTGATCGATCGTGGCCAGCGCCTTCGCCAGCTGCACGGGTGTGTGCAGTGCAGCGACCAGAACGGCAATACCGAGGCGCACCTTTTCGGTCGCCACCGCCGCTGCCGTGAGGACTGCGAGGGGGTCGGCGGCCTGCCGCGAGTGTTCCGGCCACGGCACGTTCGCCTGTGCGGCATAGGGTTCGACGGGCGCCTGCGGGAAGAGCAGCCGTTCGTACGTCCACAAACTGGCGTATCCGGCCGCTTCGGCCGTTCTGGCCGCTTCGACCACGTCGTGTTGTAGGTCTACTCCCAATCTCTGGGGCAGACGAAGTCCGATTTTCATTTGAGACCTCCGAATGAGAGTCGTGTTGTCGGCCGCCGCGCGGCCCAATCGTGTCCGCTTTAGGTAACGCAGCGGTGAGTGGCGCAACTCAACGCTGCGGTTTCGCCGTCCTGATTTGAGGATTTCCTGGCCGGATGAAGGCGGCGCAGAACGCATGGTGACCGCCAGCATGGATGTCAGACACAGTCCGACAACCACAAACAGAAAGCGCAGAAGTCATGTCCGAAATCATTGCGGGTGTGGAGGTTCCCGACACTGCGGCGGTCGCCGAAGCGACTCGTCTCGTCCAGGAGACCATAAGCCCGCTCCTCTACCACCACTCCCGCAGGGTTTTCCTCTTCGGCCAGATCCACGCTCAGCGGCTTGACGTGACACCGGATCCAGAGTTGCTCTACTTGGCCGCCATGTTCCACGACACCGGTCTCGCGACGCCTTTTTCCGATACGGAACAGCGTTTCGAGGTCGATGGGGCCGACCACGGGCGCAAGTTTTTGCTTGAGCGCGGTTTCTCCACCGCGGCAGCCGATACCGTGTGGACGGCTATCGCGCTGCACACGACACCGGGAATTCCGGACCGAATGGGCCCAGAGATCGCCGCCATCTATCTCGGCGTACTGACAGACGTGCTCGGCTTCGGCCTTGACGGGCTGCACACCGACCAGGTGATCGAAATACTCGCCGTTCACCCGCGGGGCGATTTCAAGAACGAGTTCCTGAGCGCCTACTTCGACGGGTTCAAGAACCGCCCAGAGACGACCAACGGAACCGTGAACTCCGACGTTCTGGAGCACTTCATCCCCGGTTTCCGGCGCACAACCACTGTCGAGCGCATGCTCGGCTCGGCCTGGCCGAGCTGACCGGAACAGGCGTCGGCGGCGTCATGGAGGACCGGTCTAGAACATAAATGCCGTGGGATATAAGGCAATTCAATAAATCGGAAGGGACTAGCTATGCCCGTGCGTCGGGTGTTGATTACGGGGGCGTCTAAAGGGATTGGGCGTGCGGTGGCTGATCGGGTCGCGCGGGCCGGCAATGTGGCGATCGGTTTGGCTCGGACGGCGCCGGCTGATTTTCCTGGTGAGTTCGTGGCGGTGGATTTGTCTGATGTGACGGCAACCGCGGCTGCGCTCGATTCGGTCGTTGCTGGGGGGCGAGTCGATGCGGTGGTCAACAATTTCGGTTATTCGCGCTGGGGTGCGTTGGGTGAGATTGATTTGGGTGAGGGGTCGTATCGTCAATGTGACCAGCCTGGTCACGTTGGGTACTGCGCGGCGCACTCCGTACGCGGCGGCCAAGGCGGCATTGGAAGCGGCTACCCGTATCTGGGCGGGTGAGTTGGCGCAGTCGAATATCACGGTGAATGCTGTGGCGCCAGGACCGACGGAGACCGAGTTGTATCGGGCACGCAGCCCGATCGGGTCGGCGGAAGAGGCCGCTTTATTGCGCACCATACCGATGCGCCGGCTGGCCACTCCGGTCGAGATCGCGCACGCGATTTGTTCATTGCTCGATGAGGATGCCGGCTATATCACCGGGCAGATCCTGCGCGCCGATGGCGGCGGAAGTGTGGCGGCATGAGTGGTAACGGGGCAACCGATTAAAGGCCGACGGCGCTATCCCGAGTTGTCGCGCCGAGCTGTGCTAAACCGGCGCTGGTAGGCCGCGGGGCTGATGGACAGCTTTCTCGCGAACACCCGTCGCATACTCTCGTAGCTGGGGAACCCGGCGAGATCCGCGGCTTGTGTCGCGGTGTGTCCCTGGTCGAGCAACGCCCTGGCCATGTCGAAGCGGATGCTCTCCACGTACCGGGCCGGTGCGGTGGACAGTTCTTCGTGGAACAGCCGGGTCAGGTGCCGGGTGCTTACGTTCAGGTGTTTCGCGAGTTCAGCGAGCGAGTGGTTTCCCTGCGGGTTCGCCGTCACCAAGTCGGTGAGCTTGCGCAGGGCAGGAGAACGGGGCGGCGGCCCCTGCAGTGGAGCAGAGAACTGCGACTGGCCACCGGATCGCTGCATGTACACCACCAGGGCGCGGGCAACGTCGCGGGTCAAGTCCGGTCCGTGGTCTTCTTCGACGAGCGCGAGAGCCATATCGATTCCGGAGGTCACTCCCGCCGAGGTGTACGTGCTGCCGTCACGCACGTAGATCGCGTCAGGGTCGACGCGGCACGTCGGGCATCGGGCGGCCAGCTCGCGTGTGGCCCGCCAGTGCGTGGTCGCACGCTTGCCGTCGAGGAGGCCGGCAGCGGCAAGGATGAACGCGCCGGTGCAGATCGACGCGACGCGGCGGGCTCCGACTGCCGGCACCCGTGCGGCTTCTGCCAGGGCTCGGGGCACAGGCGTCCGCGGATAGAGGTCGGAGCCGGCCACCAGATACGTGTCCGGCGCGCGCTCCGAGGAAACGGCGCCATCGACTTTGACCCCGAACCCGAGGTTCGACATGACGTCCTCGCCCGTCGGCGACAGCAGCACAATCCGGTAATCGGCACCGAACCGGTTCGCCTCCTTGAACACCTCCGCCGGACCCGCGACGTCCAACAGCGTCACACCGTCGTAGACGAGGATCGCGACGCGGCGCGGTACGGAGTTCGCGCCGGCGGAGGTTTCCGGCGCAAGCCCAGCTGGCCGCCGAGAGGGTCGACGCGGCGCTGAGGGCCGGGCGGCAGCGGCAGGCGGAGGCACAGCCATCGGTACATTATCGTCGGCTCAATCCCACTGTGTGTAGCCGAGTTTCCCGTTGATGTCCTGGTTGCACCATCGCGGTCGACGCCACCGTCTACGTCGTCGACACGGGCAACAATCGGGTGGTGAAGCTGGCGGCCGGGCAAGCACCATGCCGTCGGATTCCGTTCTGCAAGTCGCCGCGGGGCCCTGCCGAATGCGGACAGACGGCGTACGGCATTTGTACGACGCCGACCTACCCGCGCCGCCGACGATCTTGGGCAGATGTTCGAGGCTACTGCGGTATCACTGCGCTCTGATGTTGCTGCCGACGATGAGCAGGAAATCCGGAAATAGCCTTTGCAGAGGGTGGCAGGTGGCAGGTGGCAGGTGGCAGGATTCGAACCTGCGTAGGCGTAAGCCGACGGATTTACAGTCCGCTCCTCTTCCCGTTTATTGGTTCAAGCTGTGTTGGCTGTCAAACAAAACAGCAGGTCAGACGGTTGGCTCCGTTGGCGACTGAAAGTCGTTGTCAGTACTACTGCGGACGGTCTGCGGACGGTGTGCCGGTACCGGACCACGACGTGACAATGGGCCGCAAACGAGCCGACTGTTACGCGGGCGTGCGCCCGCGCGGGCGATGACGATCGCCAAGGTGGAGTTGACGATTGGCCACCTAAGTAATCGGGATAGCCCGACGCGAAAGGCCAATCGAGATAGAAGACGGCCTTCGCCGCTAATGAAACCCAGGCCCTCGACGCGCACAGCCGAAGAGGTCGCCGAAATGCGCGCCCGACTGCAGCGCCTGCAGCAGACCGTTGGCCTCGACGACGAAGAGCCGCACACCCCCTCGGGCTGAGTTGCCCGCTGTGGCGTGATCACGACCGACGAGGTGTGGGAACTACCGCCAGGCGTGGAATGGGCAGCACCGGGGCGGTCAGTCGTTCCGGCCCTCCTCCCGATGCCGAGCTGTACCCGGAGGAGGTGAGGGTTGTGACTCGTGATCAGGCCGAGGGACTGCAGTATCACGTGCTGCCCACTGACGATCCCCTACGTGCGCTCAACATCCTGCGTGAAGCCGCTGGGCTGCAACCACTTTCCGATGAGCACGGTGACCAGGGCGGCTCGTCGGTGTCGCGATAGGCGGCTATAGCCAGCTCGCGAAGGACGGACTTCAGCTTGTCGCACACGAGCCTTTTCTCCGTACGTAGCCGTCCAGCGTCGATGAGTCTCCTGAGCTAGCGATAAACCGTGTTCTTCGACAATCCGGTGGGCCCCATCAAGTCGGTGACCGTCGCCCCCATGTCCGCAAACAGCTCATGGATCATCGCCATGATTTTCTCGTCGCTCTCGGGGACTCCGCTGCCGGAGAGCATCTCGCTGATGGTGGATTACCGCGATCGACGACCAGGGACTCCCCCTCGGCTCGGGGCGAAGATCGATCTTGTGCCCGTCGGGGCTGAGCTTGGGGTCTTGGTCGGGTCTATCGCCTGCTCGTGTGGTCGGCACTTGACGTGGTGCTATGAGTGTGGGGTGGTATGACCCCAGCTCGGTCCCTTGTTACGGTCTGGGTCATGTCGGAGAAGCACGACCGCGAGAAACTGATCGTTGTCGCCCTCGATCTCTGCATGAGGCAGGGGTATGAAGCCACGACGATCGATCAGATCGCCGCGGCCGGTGGTGCCACCTCACAAGCGGTTGGCCAATATTTTGCGACCAAGGATGCGATCATCCTGTCGATCGTCGATGACATCGTCGTCGCCGTCGCCACCGAACTCGCACGAATTCCCCCGCAGACCAGCCCGCCGGACGCGCTCCTAGCCGCCAACACCGCAGTAATCGCCGACATCGCCAATGGTGCCGGGGTCATCACCCGTGAGCGCATGCAGGCGCTGGCGCACATTCTCACCGCGTCACCGGACCTGCGAAAGAAGGCGTCTGCCCTCGGCAAGCAGGTGCTCAGCGTTGCGGTCGCCGAGCGCATGGGAGTCGGACCCGGGGATTCGCGCGTGCGGTTAGCGGTCACCATTCGCTCCGCGGTCATAGCCGCCGCCTATAACTTCGACCGTGGCGGGCGGGTCCGCCTCGACCCACGTAACGATGGCAGGGTGCCTGAACTGATGGTCAAGCGGATCAACGACACCTTCACCCATATCACCGGCCGGGCCCCTGCGCATCCGAATCGATCGTCCCGGTAACGTTTTTGGGACAGACCTGACGCCAGTCGGACGTACTGATTGGCTCGCCGCGACGGTACAACGCGCGCACGCCAGCCTTGATGGTTCTCGGCCCCTGGCTGAGGTCCCCAATCCCAGAGCGTGCTATCAGCCGTTCTGGTTGGCTGGCAAGTGAACGTTGACCTCGGCCACGAGCTGCCATGAGAAGCCGCTTCAACTCGGGATCTTGTGCTCGTCGGTGTCGCGGTGAGCGGCCATAGCCAGCTCGCGGAAAGTGAATTTCAGCTTCTCCATCGAGAACCAGTGCTGTCGGTAGCTGCTTGTGGCGATGTCTCGGAGCATCGCTGTAGTGAACCGCCGATATCCCCCCGGCGTCCGTAACGGCTGCACGGTGGTGCCGTCAGGGAGCGTGAACTCGCCTGCGCGCAACCGCTGATCAAGCCAGGAGTAGCTCCTCCCAAGGAGGGCCGCCGCTTCGCGGGCCGAGTAGGTCGGCTCCAACCCGAGCGCGGCGATCTGTGAGATCGAATCGGGTGACGCCATTCTGCCTCCTATGTGGCGGGTACTGGTGGCAGCGGAAGCTGCCCACCACTTACACACATTCACGCCGGAGTAAGCAGAAATCACAGTCGAAGTGACACAGGATAGATACGCACTCCGGGGGCCATTTACCACCGGTCAGATCGGGCACTCAGAGCCGTGAACTGCGGCATTCTCTCGCAGCGCTACACACGACCTTCGCAATTTCCGCCCGCAAAGTACGCCGGACCACAGAGGCCACGACTCGCATGACCGGACGATCGTTGAACCGGCGCTTTGCCGATCTCGTGCTCTTGAGTGAAGACCCCGACCGCCTCGTCAGAGAGGGACCAATGTCCAGCTTCGATATCGACATCACCAACGACGGCGGCTGGTGGACGGTCCACATTCGCGAAATCACCGGACCCGCGCAGGGCCGCACCATCAGCGAAGCCGAATCGACGGCCCGGCAGATGGTTGCTCTGGCCACCGGAGTGCCCATCGACGACATCGCGGTGCGGGCCGTCGGCCTCCCGGCGCCCACAGCGGCATTCCGGCCGGGTGGGCGAGCAGCTCGTCGACCCGCCGCTTCATCAGCGCCAGCGTGATCGGCTCGCCTGACCTCGGCTGAAGCGTGACAAACGAGCCTCTATATGGCCGCAGCGACACCAAGTCTCCAATGGTGTGTTCCTCGATGGTCCACGTCGCTGGCGGGGAGGCAGGTTCGACCCGCCATGACAACGAAATGTCAGGCCCAGCTGCCGAGGAGGAGCAGCGCCGTCTTCGGCCGAAGCTGTTCGGGGCCAAGGAGTAGCTCACGGCCGCACCGACCGAGGTCGCGCCAACGCCTCGTGCTGTTGTGATCGCGCGCCAGGCGGCGCAAGTTCCCTCTACTCGCTGCCATCACACCTTAAATAGCCGGGTGGTCACGCCGCAGCAGGTCGTAGAGGGGGAAGGTCGGCACGCCCAGGGCTAGTGAGAGTTGCTCTGCGTAGCCGCGGGCGATGGCGAGTCCCTCGGTTTGTTCATCAAAGGTGCCCGTCAGGTCGACCGCTATCCGGCAGCCGAAGGTGTCGGTAACAGAGTTGCAGTCGACCTGCACGTCCAAAACGCCTGGAGCTTGGGCAATTCAGCGACTGCGGGGCGAACAGCATCGGGTGTCGCGGCCATGTCCACGTACAGCGAAACGAACGCCTCCATACACACTCATAATCCCGACTGCGAAGCGAGTACGACGGTGGCGTGTCCAGTCCTCTAGTGGGAGTTAATGTCCCACTGACACTAGTCAGCCGTTTCGATACCGACCAAGTAGGCGGCGTCAGATACCGTAAGCTGCCCACCGCTGTTGGTGCTGACGTAGGCAGCCTCCCCGACCGCGAGCGGTGAAGGGGGACGACGAGGACGTGCAGAGACTTGTTTAATGCGGCGTGGAAAGCGCTCTACGATCAGTCGGGGCGGCGGCACGGATCGAAAGTGTCGATTACGGCACCGTTTAGGACGAGCTGGATAGCGGCACCGACATCGACCGGAATCAACACATCGACGATGCCCGTTTCATCGTCGTGGGCGTTGATCTTTCGGTTGAGCAACAGCCGTGCCGGATACTCGGCAATCGTGGTGTCTTGGATGGTGGTGCGAAGGGCGATCGGGCTGTCGACCGGTGGAGTCGTCGCAGTGAAGTCGGGTACGGGCCGGACGAACGCGATCGCTCCCTCCTGTCGTGTCAGATTCACGTAGGCAACGACGCTCACCGTGATCGACCGGCGCAGACGGTCTCGCGCCGACGACTCCTGTGCGGCGCGCGATCCTGTGTGTTCGTCCTCGAATGACCCCATGGCTTGCCCGGGTGCGTGTTTAGTGGTTCAAGGTGCCGACCATCTTCCCCCACGGCCAGTCAAAATACCGGAACTCGGCGAATCCCAAGACCGCTCATTTGTGCGGGTGCGCGTGTATCCGGGGACGGACGGCAAGGTCGGCGGCACTGTCATCGAGGATTTCGGCGATCTGGCGGGGCATGTCGTGGATATCGGTGAGACCCGCATAGTTGGCCCCGCGCGCAGGTGGGCGGTGGCGCTCGACGCGGGTGGTCTGGTTTTCGTCGACAGCGACCAGTTGGCCGCCGAGTAGTTTTAGCTGTAGCGGTTTAGCCACCTTCCGGCGCGCCATATTTCCAGTGGCGGTGGAGCTTTCGGACAAAAGCGCGTCTCCGCCAGCAAGGCCAACGCGGCGTAGCCCTGGCGCTAACTGGGGTCGCCGGGCTGCTCGCCGACTCGGTCCAGCTGCGGGTCGCGCTGTCCCACAGCGGCGAGGCGATCGGCTACGCGCCGGGCAGCGGCGCGAATGTAGTCGTCGCGCTCGGGGTTGGCGCGGGCGTTGGGTGTCTCGGGTCCGTGCCGCTTGAGTTTGTCGCGTAACCGTTCGTCCAACATCATGACCCTGCCGTCGGGTGGCTGCGCATTTTTCGGTAACGAAGTACGTACATCCTCGCCTGGTGGAATTCCACTTTGAACCGGTTTGTGTCCAGGTTGAGTAGGGCGGCCACGGAGCCTGCCGGGTCGATGTGAGCAGATGAGGACGATCGCGCATGGCCCCGGTGCTGTGGGCTACACCGTGGGCTGCTGGGGTCCGGAGGCAAGCGAGTTCGCGAAATCGACCCTGCTCGGGCAATGTATCGCCTTCGTCACCGATCCGAGCCAGGGCATCTACGACCGCTACGGCCGGACCTTGGCCTACTTGGACAAGGCCGACGGTTGGGATTACTCGGTCGAAGCGGCCCGTGCCGGTGCTGCCCATTCCTACGTCTATCACGGCCATCCCTCGGCCCGAGCCGACGAGATCGCCGCTGCCGAACAGGAAGCGAAGGCCGCTGGCCGGGGCCTGTGGGGACCGCCCTGCTTCGGCCAAACGACTTCGGTCCCAATCTGATTGGCCGAGGTGCCTGCGCCACGGCCCGTCGTCGACCCGCACTAGTTGGGTCGCCGGGCCGCGGCCACCCTCGTAGACTGACTTTGCTTCACGAGATGCCGTCGCCAAGCTCCGACTCGACGGCAGGCCAACCCCACGCTCGCGGGTGGCTCGGATGACGAAGCGGCTCGACACCACCGGTGCGGGCAAGAGCGCCTCCCTTTGCGGAGGCTCGAGTAGGGGACGGGCAATGACCGAGAACTTGAACTCCAACGATGACAACGGCGCAGGCCAGACCGCCATGACAGACGAGTTGTTCGGGTGGCCTGGTGACGGCGTGCACTGGGCGTGGCAGCGGTGTGGCCGCTATAAGTACCAGAAGGTCTTGGTGCACTCGACCAACCCCGACCACCTGGTTCCCCGCGTGGCGTCGCCGACGAATGTCCCGCCCCTGCAGATCGCCGACCGGTACGCGGCTGGGCGTAGGCATGACTGAGCTGGACTTGGTCAGGCTGCGTGAGTTGGCGGCCGAACTCGACTACTGGCCCGCCTCCACCGACGAGGAGCACGTCGCCCGGCTGCGTGCCCAGGACGCCCGCTATGACGAGCAAGAGGCCCAGGACCCCGGCGGCACCAAGTGGCAGAAGATGATGGGTGCCTGGGTCACCCAAGTCAAGAAATCGAGTGTGCAGGAGCGCAAGGACCGCCTGTCGGCCAAGTATGGCCATCTGAGGGCCGCAGCTGCCGAGCGCGCCGAGGAGGACAAGCGCATCGCCGAGGCCAACCGTAGGTCCAAGGAACGGCCGACGGGGACGCACAGGTGATCACCGTCGCTGTCGACGAAGTTCCGAGGGAACGAAGCAATGAGCGCTGAGCGCGGCTGGATCGGTGATCCGCAGCCGTCGGTGGAATGGCGCGACTCCCATTACTCCCGGCAGGCTGACCGGATCAACACTCAGCCTGACCCCTTACGCGGAGAGGGAGGACATGATGCCGAGCTGGCCAGCCGAATATCGCTACGACCCCTGTGACCGCTGTGGCTGGGCCACCCGCTTCAAACAGTTCCCCTTGGTCTGTGCCTGCACAACCCCAGACCGCTGCCCTCACCCGCCCATCTATGTCCGTGGCAATAACATCTGCCAACGCTGCGGCGGCGATCCACGGGCGTCTAGGGCGAATATGCACAGGCTGCGGGAACACATTGAAGAGATCCCGGCAGTGCAGGCGCAGAAGAACGCCGCGCTGCCGATCCCTAGCGGACCGCCCGTGCGGATCGCTGATCAGTATGCGGCTGGGCGTCCGCGCAGGCGGTGACGATCGACACGGAGAGGCTGCGTGAGTTGGCGGCCGAACTAGGCTTTTGGGCCGCCACCACCGACGAGGCTGACATCGAGCGGCACCGGCAGCACTGCAAGAACGCATGGTCAGGCGAGGTCGGGCGGAAGCGCCCATGCCACGGAGAACCCGTCCCGATCGACCTTCGGTTCCAGCTTCACCAGGCCACCCATCTGGAAGCCGAGCACCTGGGCGTGCTCGTCGCCTACGACCAGCAACGAGGCAAGCCTGCCGAGGAAAGGCATGTGGCCGACGAGCGCAAGCGACTGGTGTTCGGTCTCCGCTCGAAGCCACTGCGCGACCGGTACCACCGGGTCATTCGGCGCAAGACCCGGTCGCGCCCCGACGCTGGGCTCCACGCCGATCTCCCTCACAAGCAGAAGCGCAGTCTGCTCTGCGCGCAGCTTTCCGCTGTGCAGGCAGCCGTTGATCCGAACGTCAGCAGCCCGGGCTCTCTTAGCGACACGCTGCACCGCCGCTCGACCGGCATCCGTGAGGGGTCGCTCGGGATCCTCTGTTTCGGTCGTCGCCTGACCGTGCTGCATCAAGTACAGGTCCATGTCGGTCACCTCCGATGGTTCCACCATCATCCTGCGGACGCCTAGTCTTGAAGACTCCGACTAATCGCCGCATTGCGGCTGCTCGTCAGAAACCGTAGCCGCGCGGTCAGTTAGCCCTGACCCGAAACACCTCGATGTCTTCAGGTACGCCCTTCAGGTGTTGTGGCCCAAGGCTTTCGAAGGCCAAACCCGAACCGGCGGAGAGGTCGCGCACGGTTCGACTGGTGAGGACTTCGCCAGGGCCAGCTAGCGCGCCAACGCGGGCGCCCACATGGACCGCCATACCGCCCCACTCGCTCCCGCGTCGCTCACACTCGCCGATGTGTACCCCGGCGCGTATCCGAATGCCCTGGGTCGCCAGCGAAGGTATCAGTTCCAGGCCGCAGCGGGCGGCCTTGGTGGGTCCGTCGAAAATGGCGAACACCCCATCGCCGGTGTGCTTTTCGCGCCGCCCGCCGTATTTGGCCAGGGTCCGATCGACCAGTGTGTCGTGCACGTCAAGCTGATGGCACCAACGTGAATCACCCTGGGCGCTCAGCTGTTCGGTGGACCCCACGATATCGGTGAACAGCACTGTCGCCAGCACACGCTTGTTGTCGGGCTGCTCCGTCATGCCGCAGACGAACTGCAGGATGGGCGGCGGAAGGAGGTCGATGATGTCGAGGCCAAAGTGGTCCCCGGGGGGCAGTTCCCGGAACTCCGCACCAGGGATGGCGGCGGCCATTGCGGCCGAACCCTCGAACGGCGCAACCCGGTCACCACGCCGGGCGAGGACCAACGTCGGGGTTCGCACCGAACCGAGAATCGCCCGGACATCGATGTCCATGAGCGCCTGCACGACCATCCGCGCCATCAGCGGACTTGCGCACTCCCGCTGCTGCCTGCCCCACATCTCCCGGAAACCGGGCAAGTCAGCCACGGAGCCGAAGAAGATCTCGGCCAACGCCCCGTCCCCCCAATCGGCGTCGATCTCGTCCAGTATCGCGGTGTACTGCTCCGGCGTGGCTCCCCAAGGGACGTCGGGAAGATCCTGGGAGAACCGGGCCACGGTGCCGTAGAGCACCATGGAGCGCACCCGCTCGGGATAGGTGGCGGCGAAGAGTACGCTCATCGGTCCGCCCTCCGAGATGCCCCAGAGGGCTGGCTTCTCGATACCGGCGGCGTCGAGAACGGCATGCAGGTCGTCCATCCTCTCGTCGAGCGTGGGGACATGGTCGACCGGGTCGGACAATCCGGTGCCGCGCTTATCCCATGCGACGAAGCGACTCGACGCACCGATTCGCTCGAAGATGCCGTTGAACTGCCAGGTCGGATCGTCGAACAGGTCGACATTGCTGACAAAGCCGGGAACCAGGACCACCGGCGTCTCCCCGTCGCCCATCACCCGATAGGCGAGGCGAACAGCCCCATTGCGGGCGTACCGGACCCTCCCGACATCCACGTCAATATTGTGACAGTCCGCAGATCAACGGGCTGTAAGTTCGGCGGTGTCGCCTCGCGAGAGGGTCTCAAAACTCGGTGTCGGAGATGGCACGGCGATATCACGGACATCGTTGACCAGCGGTGAAACGATACTGACGTGGACCCCAGCGGGGATGGTGGCGGTGGACTGACCGCGACGGGGCTGTTCTGTGGGTCGTGCGGTGCCGAACTGGCACCGAACTCCAAGTTCTGTAACGAGTGCGGTACACCGTCACGCAGGCCACTCAATCGGCGGAGTACAAGCAGGTGACGGTGCTGTTCGCAGATGTTGTTCACTCGATGGACATCGCGGCAAGGTGGGTGCGGAGCGGCTGCGCGAGATCATGGCCGAATTGGTCAACCGTGCGACAGCGATCGTGCAGCGGTACGGCGGCACGCTGGACAAGTTCACCGGTGACGGGATCATGGCGGTGTTCGGCGCGCCGGTGGCGTTGGAGGATCACGCGATTCGCGCTTGTCTGGCCGCACTAGGCGTTCAAGATGAGGCGAAGCGGCTTGGCGTCGAAGTCCGAAAGCGCGATGGTGAGGACCTCCAGTTGCGCGTGGGTCTGAACTCCGGTCAGGTGATCGCCGGTGAGATCGGTTCGGGGGCCTTGGGTTACACCGCCGTCGGTGAGCAGGTGGGGATGGCTCAGCGGATGGAGTCGATCGCTGCGCCGGGTGCTGTGATGCTCAGCGCATCCACCGCGCGACTCGTTGAAGGCGCTGCCACTCTGGACGAGCCTGAGCATGTT
Source organism: uncultured Actinomycetota bacterium (assembly GCA_963817825.1). Taxonomy (GTDB): domain Bacteria; phylum Actinomycetota; class Actinomycetes; order Mycobacteriales; family Mycobacteriaceae; genus Mycobacterium. The sequence continues at coordinate 21,161 of CAWFQG010000012.1, forward strand.
CTGGTCAGGGGGGCCGCCGCACCAGTCACCGCCTATCGGCTGTGGGGCATGGGCGAACAGCGTCGCGGCGTCGGGCGTGCGGAGTCGAATCTGGTGGGTCGGCGGTGGGAGCTGTCCGCCGTCGAGGGCCTGTTGGACCGGGCAGTCGAGGGCCACGGCGCGGTGGTCGGTGTGGTGGGACTACCCGGCATCGGCAAGAGCCGCCTGGTGCGCGAGGTTGCCGCAATGGCAGCCACCCGTGGTGTCGACGTGTTCACCGCATTCTGCGAGCCGCACACCAGTCAGGTCCCCTTCCATGCCGTGGCGCGGTTGCTGCGTGCGGCCACCGGCGTCGAGGGTCTTGACGGCCCGGACGCCCGTGACCGAGTGCGCGACCAGATTCCAGACGCAGACCCCGACGACTTGTTGCTCTTTGATGACTTGTTGGGCATCGCCGATCCTGAGGTTGCTCCCCCGACGATCGATCCCGATGCCCGGCGGCGGCGGTTGACCGCGCTGGTCAATGCCGCCTCGTTGGCCCGCCAAACCCCGGCGGTCTATGTCATTGAGGACGCCCATTGGATCGACGAGGTCAGCGAGTCGATGCTGGCCGATTTCATGACCGTAATCCCGCAGACGCCCTCGCTGGTGTTGGTCAGCTACCGCCCCGAGTACGAGGGAACGCTGGCGCGGCTGCATGGTGCGCAAACCATCGCCCTTGCCCCGCTGAGCCATTCAGAGACCGCAGCGTTGGTGGCCGAGCTGCTCGGGCCTGACCCCTCGGTCGGCGGGCTGGCCGCCACAATCGCCGAGAGGGCTGCCGGTAATCCGTTTTTCGCCGAGGAGATCGTTCGCGAACTCGCCGAGCGTGGCGTGCTGGAAGGGAAGTCGGGCGCATACATCTCGACGGCAGAGCTATCTGAGGTGAGCGTGCCTGCGACATTGCAGGCGACCATAGCCGCGCGCATCGACCGCCTCGACCCCAAAGCGAAACGCACGCTGAGCGCGGCGACAGTGATCGGCTCACGGTTCAAGCTCGACCTGGTGACTGCGCTGGGCGTCGAGCCGGTGGTTGCCGACTTGGTGGCGGCCCAGTTCATCGATCAGGTCAGGTTCACCGGGCAACCCGAGTATGTGTTCCACCATCCACTGATTCGTACCGTGGCCTACGAGGCCCAGCTCAAATCGGATCGCGCCGAGTTGCACCGGCGGGTCGCGGCTGCGATCGAAGCGGGTGACCCAGCCTCAGCCGAAGAGAATGCCGCCTTGATAGCCGAACACCTGGAGGCGGCAGGTGATCTGCACGCTGCCTATGCCTGGCACATGCGCGCCGCAACGTGGGCGACCAACCGCGACATCGTCGCGGCGCAGTCGAGTTGGGAGCGTGCACGCCAGGTCGCAGACGCAATGCCTGGCGACGACGCAGAACGCGCCGCCATGCGCATCACCCCCCGTACTTTGCTTTGTGGCAGCGCGTTTCGGCGGTTCCATGAAGACATTTCCGCCCGGTTTGAGGAGCTACGCGACCTGTGCACCGAAGTCGGCGATAAGGCGTCGCTGGCCATCGGCATGACCGGCCCGGTGGTCGAGCACGTCCTTCACGCTCGTATCCGAGATGCGTCGCGGCTGGCGTCGGAACACATGGCGCTCATCGAGTCCGTCGGCGATCCCACCCTGACCATCGGGCTGTCGTGGGCCGACTGTGTGGCCAAGATCCAGGCCGGTGAGTGGATCGATGCGCTGCGGTGGGCGCACACCGTCATAGAGTTAGCCGACGGCGACCCTTACAGGGGCGGCTTCATCCTCGGATCGCCGTTGGCGGCGGCACTCGTCTTTCGCGGTTGTGCCAAATGGGCACTCGGTCAGCGCGGGTGGCGGCAGGACCTAGACAACGCGGTCGATATGGCCCGCGACGCTGACCCGCTGTCGCTGGCGGCTGTCATCGCCTACAAGTACACAAACGCTATCGCGTTCGGGGTGGTGCTGGTCGATGACGCCGACCTACTCGAGATTGAGACAGCGCTGCAGATCGCCGAACGATCCAGCGACGACATGGCGCTGGTCCTGGCCGGGATGACGCTGGGCATCGCGTTAATCCACCACCGATCGGCGGACCACCAGCGCGGCTTCGAGGTGCTCGCGCAACTTCGCGCCACCTGCGTCAAAGAGAGGTTCGGGTTGAACGTGGTCCCGGTCTTCGATGTGTACGGCGCGAAACAAAGGGCCGCTGTCGGTGATCGCGATGGCGCGGTTGATCGATCCCGTAGCGCCGCCGAAGAGCTGTTCAGGACGGGAAATCTCGGGGCCGTAAACGTCGCCACCGAGGCTCTGGTCGAGGCGCTGCTGCAACGCGGCGGGCAGGGAGATTTCGAGGATGCGCGGGCCGCGATCAACCGGCTGGCAGCGGTGCCGACCGATCCCGATTTCGTTCTCCATGAGATCACTCTGCTGCGGCTGCGCGCGCTGCTGGCCCGTGCAAACGGCGACGACACCGCCTACCGGGACTTGCGGGACCACTACCGCGACATGGCGACATCGCTGGGCTTCGAGGGACATATCGCGTGGGCCGAGGCGATGCCATGACCCCGCCTGCTCCTTCGGGGGTGGTGACGTTTTTGTTCACCGACGTTGAGGGGTCGACCCGTCGGTGGGAAGCCGACGCGGATGCGATGCGGGCAACACTCGCCGCGCATGACGAAGTATTGCGTTCGGCGATCGAGGCATACGGAGGCTTTATGTTCAAGCACACCGGTGACGGGGTGTGCGCCGCGTTCGCCTCACCGAAGTCAGCGGTCGACGCCGCCGTAACCGCGCAACGCGACCTGGAATTGCCGGTGCGGATGGGTTTGGCGACCGGTGAAGCCGAGCTGCGGGACGGTGACTACTTCGGTGCGGTGCTGAATCGTGCGGCGCGGGTGATGGCCGCCGGGCACGGCGGTCAGGTGCTCGTGGCCGAGTCGACGGCGGGACTGCTCAGCGGAGTGGATCTCGTGGCTCTGGGACAGCGAAGGCTGCGGGACGTGCCCACTCCGGTCGGGGTGTTTCAGGTTCGGGCGCATGGCCTGCGCACAGAGTTTCCGCCGTTGCGGGCGCTGGATGTCACTCTGCCCGACGATCATCTGCTGGGACGCGACCGGGATCTCGCCGCGCTGGCCGAGCTCGTCAGCCGCCGACCGTTGGTCACGATCGTCGGGCCCGGCGGTGTGGGCAAGACTGCCCTGGCCCGCGAGGTCACTCGGCGGCGCGCATCGGCCCATTGCGGCGGCGTTCGCATCGTCGAACTGGCCGCTGTCACCGATGCCGCCGCGATACCGGACGCAGTGGTGACTGCACTCGGTCTGACCAGTGACGGTGGCGCGCCCCTTATCACGCTGCGGCGCGCGCGTTTCATGGACCTTGTTGTGCTGCTGGACAATTGCGAACATGTACTGAATGCCGTGTGCGAGGTGCTTGATGCCGTCCTGGGAACCGAACCGACGACGATGCGGGTGGTTGCCACCAGCCGCGAGCGACTCGGAATGCCGGATGAATGCGCTTGGCCGTTGCAGCCGCTGGACTGTTCTCGGCCCGATTCACCGGCCCAGCAGTTCTTCCTGCGGCGAGCAGACGCTGCTCGGCCCGGCGCGGTCACCGTGGCCGACCCGGATGCCATAACCGCGATCGTGCGCCAACTCGACGGACTCCCGTTGGCCATTGAGCTGGCCGCCGCACAAGTCGCGACACTGGGTATCGCCGATCTGGGCGAGCAGATCGAGGTGTCGGTAGCCACCCCAACGCCGTTGGGGCGACTATCCCGCCGGGGTGGCGAGCCGCGGCACCGGACCCTGCGAGCAGCGATCGAATGGTCCAAACGTCTGTTACCCGAAAGCGCCAAGGGAGCGTTGGCACAGTGGACCGTCTTCGCGGGTGCGGTCCGCTTGGGCGACGCGCAGGCGGTGCTGCAAGTCGCACCCGAGGTGATCGACGAACTCGCCGCGCACTCGTTGCTCAGCGTCGAGATACGCTCGGGCAGAACGTACTACCGCATGCTGCAGACGGTGCGTTCGGTTGTCGGCCCGGCATCGGCGGTCACCGAGCGCAGGCATCTGGAGCACTTCTCGGCCGCGACGGCGCGGGCCGCGGCGGCGCTGCAGACACCTGAGGAGGCCGCCGCCCATCAGCGGTTCGTCGAGATCGTTGATGAGCTGCGCCTGGCGCATAGCACAGCCCGCCGCATCGACATACAGGCTGCGGTGCGGATGTCGATGTCGTTGCACTGGTTTGGGGTATCGCGACTGCACACCGAACTACTCGGCTGGGCTGCGAAACTCGCGCCCCTGGTGCAGGACCGGCCCGACCTGCGCGCGGCGGTTGATTCGTCGATTGCGTACCGGTACGTCATAGCTGAGCAACTCGACTTGGCTCGGCAGCGGGCCCGCAGCGCGCTCGCCGATGCCGCCGACGACCAAACCCGGTGTCGCGCACTGGAAGCACTCGGCGACTCCTGCATATTTCAGGGTAACCTCGATCAAGCCCACAGCTGGTGGTCTGAGCTGGTGAAGGTGGGCCGCCGCTCCGGCGAGACCTACTACGAACTGATCGGCCACGTCGGGGGGGTCATGTCGTTGGCGTACGGGGGCCAGGCGGATGCGGCGCGCAGGTATCTCGCCGAGGTTGACGGGTGGTTCGCCAACGCCACGTTGAGCCCCACCCAGCGGAGCTGGCTGGCCTACCTGCACGGCGAGGTGCTGCTCGACGACGACCCGACAACCGCGCTGGCGGAGTTCACTCGGGCCATCGACCTGGCAGACGCGGCGGGCAGCCACTACGTGGGCGGCGTCGCGCGGGTGTCGGCGATCACGCTGCAGTCGCGCACGACACCGGCTCGTGCTGCGCTCCCGCTGTATGCCGATGTCATCGAACGATGGCTTGACGCCGGATCGTGGTCGCATCTGTTGACCACCATGCGCAATTTGGTGCCTACTCTGACCGAAGTTGGGGCCGACTCCGCGGCAGCACAGGTACTCGGGGCAGTTACCCGGCCGGACCATACCCCGAGTTACGGCCAAGAACTCGAGCGGCTCTCGGCGGCCGAGTCTGTGCTGCGGACCCGGTTAGGTGCTGCCGACTTCGAGCAGCAACGCGCTGTGGGCAGCACGCTTGACTTGGCCGCGTCGGGTCGCGCCGCGGTCACAGTCGTTCGGGACCTGCTTGATTCCCTGCAACAGGTAGAACCGGAAGAAGTCGTGCTCGATCCCAAGCGGTGCCGCCCCATCGAATCGGGCTGAGCGGGCGTAGCCGTTGAGGGTCGACGTCGGCCACGGCGAATGACACACGCTCGGCCACGTGCTGGCTGGAGGCATTGCTTTTCGTTGCGGTGATCGACGGTTCGTCGATGTCGTAGCCGTCGATCTCGCAGGCTGGATAGCCGCGCGATGCTGATCGCCGACCAGCCCTCGCCGCACACGACGTCGGCGACCGGGCACAGGCGTTATTGGGGGTTCAGGGGGGATCGGCGAGGTCTATCTCGCCGAAGCATCCGAGGTTTCCGCGCCAGCGATGCACTCAAGGTGTTCCCGATGGACGTGTCGGCCGACCCCGACTACACGGAGCGGCTTAACCGTGAGGCCGACTTGGCGGCTGCCCTCTGGCATCCGAACATCGAGGACGTTTACGATCGCGGGGAAGTCGAAGGCCCACGCTGCGTGTGCGTTCAATGAACAGTCCTCGGCGACCAGACCTACGAATCGCTGGCCCGCAAGGGCGAAACGATGACAATCGCCGCCATGGCCACCTACGCCTACGACCAAATCGACCAGGCCAGAGCAGAACTGAACGCTGTCTTGGAATAGACCACATCTAAGACAGCTCAAGCAATCTCACACCGTCCGGGAAATCGCGATGTTGTCGTGTCTCAGAAGTCGGTCTCGGAATCATGCTCGACCTCTACGGCGGCGGTGAACAGGTCGTGGTCTGGGGTGTTCGTCATCTCATCCTGCGCGGTGGCGAGATTGGCGAGCGATTGGACCGACCAATGCCATACGTCTGCACCTGGGATCGCGTCGCGTATTTGGCCCGTCGCCTCGCGGATCACGTGTTTGGCAAGTCCGGTCGGGGTGAATGTTTCGTCGGACCCGGCGTCCCACCGCAATGGGCGTTCTCGGTCATTGACCCACGTGGCGCGGCCCCGTCGATGATCGTCGGCGACCCATGCATCGACAGCGGCTGCCAGCTCGGGGTCGATCCACGTGTGGAGCTTGAGAACAATCTGTTCACCTTCGGGAATGACGCCCTTGTCGTGGAGCGTGTAGGTCGATCTGATCCGGCGTTTCTTCTCTGCGATCTTGGTGGCCACCGACGCCGCACTGGTCGCCGCAACGCCGGGTGTAAGTACGCGGGTGGAGGGGTCCACGGCAGGGAACAGTCTCCGGAACACGATGCACGGCTGCTGGCCCTCGAGCACGAAGGCGTTCACCGTGTGCATCTCAATACTGAGATTCGGCGTGAGGTTGGAGAGCCACGTCACCGTGGTGTAGGTCTGTGCAGTGAAATCCTCTGCCAGCAAGATGATCTTCGGAACTGTGAGGACGTCATCGTCCCAGGCGCCGTCGACGTGCTCGTTCAGAATTTCGGCTGCCTCGGCAACTGAGACTTTGTCGGATTCGAGCCTGCGGTTGAGGTAGTCGGCGTGGGCATCGGCGAGTGTCGCCTTGCTAAACCCCGCGACTAGAGCGGCGTAGGTGATTGCCTGCATGTGGACGTTCGAGTCGATGCCCCGTTTGAGTTCGACGACCACGAGCTGCCCCGAGCTGTCGAGACCCAGGATGTCGAGTCGCTCTTTCGCGGGGGTTGGGTCTCAGGCGGTCCACGTGGCTTTCGGCGCAACCCGCGTGTCGGTGACCAAGGCACATCCCCCCAAAGCCGAGTAAATCCCCACGCGGTGGGGCCGACCCGGAAGAGACTCAACGGCATGATCAGAAAGTCGCCATCTCCGCAGGTAGAACCACTGATATAAGCCAGCGCCCTGGTAGGGTTAGCCGGCCCCCTTATCGAGATCCGGATAACCCACCCCTGGGAACTCATCCGGCCGACGCCCGAGGCCCTCCGCCCGCGGCTGCTGGACTGGCAGGTTGATGCCAAGGGCAGGCACGTCGCCTGGCGCTACCGGATAACCCGCTACGAGCAGGACGGTCAGCCGAGGTGGTGGTTGGACGGGACCGGCCAACACCCGTGGACCAGCGACGACGTCGAGTACCTGAAGGACGTGGCCGAGCACCACGCCGATCGACTGCTGCGCAGACAGCGATGGCGGCCCAGTCGGGCGGCGGGCGAGGAGGAAGAGCCGATTCGACGCTAACGCTCGTGATTGGCGGCTGGGCCGTCCGACCCGCCAAACCGTCATCGAGGCGACCAGATTGATGCCGTCGCCCCAGGCGACGATGGAATTGTTGTACGGGTGGACGAGCGCATGGAGATCACGGAGGCGTTGGTAACGGAGGACATCACACCATTCGAGCGGGAACGACTGCGTGAGGCTCTTGAGGAGGAAGTAAGACGGCAACTTCCCACCGATAGGAAGCTCCTGCGCGTGGTGGACTGGGATCCGGGGGTTGGCCACGCAGTGGAAAACGCTCCAGGCATGAGGAAGTACAGGGTCGCGTACGAGACGGAACCGCGCGATTAGGCGGTCGAGTCCGCCATGGCGACCTACGCCTACGACCAAATCGACCAGGCTGGAACAGAACTGAACGCGGTCTCGAAATAGTTGTGGGGCCCCTGCGGGGACGCCGTGTATCCGGGAAAATCGGGGGTGGTCGCTCGCCGAGGTCGAGTGTTCTTGGCGCAGGTGAGCCCGTGAAATAGTTTGATCCTGGGAGTCGTTGGCGGAGCTGCGCATTGTTGCCATGAGCACGAGGGTCCGACTCGATCTGTTTTTCCGTTGACTCCTGCGGGCGGCCGTCATTGTGTTCGGTTGCGTGGAGGGACACCGGGAATGGAAGAGGTCGACGAGGTCGAGTTGGTGGTGCAGCGGGTGGCGGCGCTGGATCTTGGTAAGGCCACGCTGGAGGCGTGCATGCGGGTGCCGCACCCGAGTAAGCCGGGGCGGCGGATGCAGGAGATCCGGGGCTATGCCACCACCACCGCGGCGCTGCTGGAGATGGCGATCTGGCTGCGGCAGTGGGGTATTGAGCGTGTGGTGATGGAGTCGACCAGTGATTACTGGAAGGGCGTCTATTACCTGTTGGAGTCCGAGGGGTTCGACTGCTGGCTGGTCAACGCCCGCGAGGTCAAGAACGTGCCGGGGCGGGCCAAGACGGACCGCGCTGATGCGGTGTGGCTGGCAAGGGTGGCCGAACGCGGCATGTGCCGCCCGTCGCTGGTGCACCCGCCGCCGATCCGTCGGCTGCGCGATCTGACCCGCTACCGCCGTGCCCTGGTGTCCGACCGCAGCCGGGAGATGCAGCGGGTGGAGAAGCTGCTCGAGGACGCCCAGATCAAGATCTCCTCGGTGCTCAGCGACATCCACGGTGTCTCGGGGCGGGCGATGATGGAGGCGCTGATCGCCGGCCAGCGCGACCCGTGGTCACTGGCCCGGTTGGCCAAGGGCAACGCGCGCAAAAAGACTGACCGGCTCGAGGAGGCGTTGCGCGGGTTCTTCACCGACCATCACGCCACGATCCTGCAGATGATGCTGGACAACATCGACCGGATCGGCGCCCAGATCGCCGCGCTGGATGCGCGCATCGCGGAGGCGATCGGCCCTTTCTCCCGCCCGGCGGCGCAGCTCGCTGACATCCCGGGTGTGAACACCGTGGCCGCCGCCGAGCTGATCGCCGAGATCGGCGTCGATATGGCCCGGTTCCCCACCGCCGCGCATCTGGTGTCGTGGGCCAAGTTCTGCCCGCAGACCCACCAGTCGGCCGGCAAGTCCCGCAGCAAGGCCCGCGGCAAGGGCAACCCGTGGCTGGCCGGCACTGTCGGGCGGATCGTGTTCAGCGCCACACGCACCGACACCTTCCTGGGTGCCCGATACCGGCGCCTGGCCCGGCGTCGCGGTAAGCCCAAGGCCATCGTCGCCGTCGGTAATTCGGTGCTGACCATCGTCTACCACCTGCTCTCGGACGCCGACCTCGACTTCTGCGAGCTCGGGCCCGCACACTACGAATCCCAGATCAACAAGAATCGTCGCGCCCGCGATCTAGCCACCCAGCTACAAGCGCTCACAGGACAACGCATCGTCATCCGCGACGGCAAAGCGATCATCACCGACAACGCGGCGTAATCGATACGCACACAACATAATCCGGCTACGCCGGATGCCTTCGGCCTGCCCACTCACCATCCGATTTTCGGGTCAGACCTCACATTTGGGCCAGTCTTACCTGGGCCAGCTAGCCGCGAGGTGTCCTGAATCGACGGCACCACTTGCTCACGACATTTTGGGGCTGGCTTTCACCTCGACCCGGACGAACTTCCGCGCTCCTAAAAGCTGGGCATCAGCCCAGCTGGTAGGAATCGCGCGAGAGACTGAGGAAGTGGCCGGTGCTGCTGTGGCGCGCTACACCTTCCAGAAAGCGACGGCAGCCGTCGAGGGGTGTGACGGGGTTCGGCTGCACGACTTGAGGCACACCTGCGCCTCCCTGGCCATCAGCGAAGGGGCCAACGTCAAGGTGGTACAGAAGCTCCTCGGGCACAAGTCAGCGGTGCTCACGCTGGACAGATACGGCCACCTATTCCCCGATGACCTCGACGCCGTTGCGGACGCCTTTGACACTGCTGCGGACGCACTGCGGACGGTCGGGGTGTTAAAACCGTTGTGGTCGGGACAAATAGCCCCTGACCAGCGTGGCAGGTAGTGGATTCGAACCACTGTAGGCATACGCCGACGGATTTACAGTCCGCTCCCATTGGCCGCTCGGGCAACCTGCCATGGTGCGTCGAACAGGGTACAACGAGCGGGTGCGCCACACGAAAACGGACGTCACTCTCGCATCGAGGATCGACATCTTGGCGGGGTCTGCTCGCACTTTGTCTGCGATTTGCACGTTTCAGTGACGTGGGATAGTACATACCAGTCATCACTGAAGGAGGACAGAATCCAATGGCGGATTCAAGCTTCGACGTCGTCAGCAAGGTCGACCGTCAAGAGGTCGACAACGCTCTCAACCAGGCCGCCAAGGAGTTGGCCACCCGCTTCGACTTCCGCGGCACCGACACCCGCATTGAATGGCAGGGCGAGGAGAACATCACGATCACCTCGTCGACCGAGGAGCGCGCCAAGGCCGCGATCGACGTGTTCAAGGAAAAGCTGATCCGTCGCGACATCTCCATGAAGGCGTTCGACGTCTCCGGCGACCCTCAGGCGTCCGGCAAGACGTACAAGATCAGCGGCAGCATCAAACAGGGCATCGACAGCGAGAACGCCAAGAAGATCACCAAGCTGATCCGCGACGAGGGCCCCAAGGGCGTCAAGGCCCAGATCCAGGGCGACGAGGTCCGTGTGAGTTCCAAGAAGCGCGACGACCTTCAGGCCATCATCGCCATGCTGAAGAAGGCCGACCTCGACGTCGCGCTGCAATTCGTCAACTATCGCTGACGCAACTGGCGCGAACGAATGTGCATTAACTGCCAGTAGAGCAGCCCGCGTCGGCAATACCCTGACCCCATGGCACCTGCTCAACGCGAACCCAAAGTCGTCGTCCTCGGTGGAGGCTCCTGGGGCACCACCGTGGCCTCCATCTGTGCGCGGCGAGGGCCGACGCTGCAGTGGGTGCGCTCCGAGGAGACTGCCAACGACATCAACGAGAAACACCGCAACACCAAGTACCTAGGTGACGAGGTCGAGCTGGCTCTCACGCTGAGGGCAACGACTGACTTCTCCGAAGCGGCCGACTGCGCCGACGTCATCGTCATGGGCGTGCCGTCGCACGGGTTCCGCGGCGTACTGACAGAGCTCGCCAAGGAGCTCCGCCCGTGGGTTCCGGTGGTGTCACTGGTGAAGGGTCTCGAGCAGGGCACCAACTACCGGATGAGCCAGATCGTCGACGAGGTGCTGCCGGGGCATCCGGCGGGCATCCTGGCCGGGCCTAACATCGCGAGGGAGGTCGCCGAGGGCTACGCAGCCGCGGCTGTGCTCGCGATGCCCGATCAGCATCTGGCCGCCAATCTCGCAAACCTGTTCCGCACCCAGCGATTTCGGACGTACACCACCGACGACGTGGTCGGCGTGGAGATGGCGGGCGCGTTGAAGAACGTGTACGCCATCGCCGTCGGCATGGGCTACTCGCTGGGCATCGGCGAGAACACCCGCGCGCTCGTGATCGCCCGCGCGCTGCGCGAGATGTCACGGCTCGGCGAGGCGATGGGCGGGCATCGAGACACGTTCGCGGGTCTGGCGGGCATGGGCGATCTGATCGTCACGTGCACGAGCCAGCGCAGCCGCAATCGTCATGTCGGCGAGCAGTTGGGCGCGGGCAAGTCGATCGACGAGATCATCGCGTCGATGAACCAGGTCGCCGAGGGCGTGAAGGCGGCGAGCGTGATCATGGAGTTCGCCGAGAAGTACGGGCTTTCGATGCCGATCGCGCGTGAGGTCGACGGCGTTATCAACCACGGCTCATCCGTCGAGCAGGCCTACCGAGGGTTGGCGGCCGAGAAGCCCGGCCATGAGGTGTACGGTTCGGGCTTCTGATTAGTTTGAGTAGGGGTTCGTTCCCTCGGGCCTGTCCACCAACGGATTGACCTCGCCCACGATGAAACTGCCCGCCGGGCTGATAACGAAGCCAGCCTGGTTCATGCTGTCGACGCACGACGTCACGGTGCCGTCGCTGCCGCAGCTCAAGGTCCGAAAGCTCAGCCGCGAGTTCGCCGGTAGCGGCTTGATCGCACCGACGGTGGCGAACGGGTTGACGGCGACGTTGGAGAAAACCGGCACCCCACCGATCGCGCCGCTGACCAGGGTCGCGCCTTCCGGCGCCGCCGGGATCGAACCGCTGCAGCCGTAGCCGCCGCCGCGTTGCATCATGCAGGTCAGCCCCGTCGATGTGGTGAACGCGTAGGCGGCGCCACCTTGCACCGCGAAGTCCGACGGCTTCACCAGCGCCCACGCATTCACGTTGGGCGGCGGTGGCGTCGGCGGCGGCTCGGTGGGGTCGGCCGCGGCGGTTCCCGACACACTGACCGCGACCGCTGCGGCGGCGCCAAGGACGCCGATCATTCTGCTGAGCACTGGGACAGCTTAGATGTTGCAGAAGTGAATAGCAGAATTTCTATCCGAAGGTGTAGCTGCCCGCGGGGCTGAGCACGAAGCCCGACTGATCAGCGTTGTTCAGGCAGCTCGTGACGACCCCGTCGGTGCCGCAGCTGACGGTGCGGAAGCTGAGCCGGGTGTTCGGCGGCAGCGGTTTGGCCCCTTCGACCACGCCGTACAGCGGCTGTGCGGAGTTGGCGAATCCCGGCGCTCCCTTCGCGGGGGCGGTGACCATGTTCGCCCCGCCCGGCGCGGCGGGGATCGGCCCGCTGCAGCCGTATCCGCCCGACTGCTTGTCCAGCACGCACGTCACGCCGTCCGGCGCGGTGAAGGCGTACCAGGCGCCGTCCTGGACCGAGTACTCGGACGGCTTTTCGGACTGGAAGGCGTTGATGTTGGGCATTGGCGGCGGATCGGCCGCAGCGATGCCGGGCATACCCAAGACTGTCGCCCCCGCGACCCCCAGCACGCCGATCAGGATTCTGTTCAGCATGGTTCCACACCCTAGGGGGTGGTGTCGGGGTGCGCAGCACGTACCTGTCTGCGGCCAGTTTTTGGGATCGGTAGCTACCCCAAAGGTGTGTGCTTGACCGCACCGGCAACGCCAACGGGGCGGTGCCCAGCGAAAGGATCGACTGACCATGAGCCGCATGTCTCGGTTCGCGACGACCGCTGCAGTCTCCGGCGGCCTCGCACTGGCCGTCGCGGGACTCGGCGCGGGTTCCGCGCAGGCAGACCCGAACGCGGCCCCGGCACACAGCTGGTGCCCGGGCCAAGCACTGCCCTTCAACAACATCCGATGGGACATGAGTGTGTGCCACACCTGGTACATCGTCCCGTTCCGCCAGGGCAATGTGCGGATGGTCGACCTGCAGGGAAATCCGCTCGACAGCTTTATTGCGGCGGACATCCCAGCCCCGATCTTCGCACCGCCGCCCCCTCCTGAGCCGCTGCCGCCGGGTACACCGTTCTGCAGCCCGCGCGGAGCGTTGATCATCATCCCGCCGATCTGCGACGAGATCGGCGTTGACCTGCCTAAGGGCTCGCTGGCGGCTCGCGGTCAGTAGCGGTCCGGGCCGCGGCCTGCCATCTCCTCCAGCCGACGGATCCGGTCCTCGATCGGCGGGTGGGTGGAGAACAGCTTGCCCATGCGCTCGCCGGCCCGGAACGGGCTGGCGATCATCAGATGCGCCTGGTCGGCCAACTGTGGCTCCGGCGGCAACGGCGCCTGCTGCACACCGCCGCTGATCTTGCGCAGCGCGCTCGCCAGGCTCAGCGGGTCGCCGGTCAGCTCGGCACCGGACTGGTCGGCCTGGTACTCGCGCGACCGGGACACGGCCAGCCTGATGACCGTCGCCGCAATCGGGCCGAGCAGCGAAACCAGAAGAATTGCAATGGGATTCGTGCCACCATCGCGGTTCCCGCCGAACGCGCTCGCGAAGAACGCCAGGTTGGCCAGCGCGGTGATCACGGCCGCCATCGCGCCGGCCACACACGAAATCAGGATGTCGCGGTTGTAGACGTGCGACAGCTCGTGGCCCAGCACCGCACGCAATTCCCGCTCGTTGAGGATCTGCAGGATGCCGGACGTGCAGCACACCGCGGCGTTGCGCGGGTTGCGTCCAGTGGCGAACGCATTCGGGTTCGCGGTGTCGCTGATGTAGAGGCGCGGCATCGGCTGGTGGGCGGTGGTGGCCAGCTCGCGCACGACCTTGTACATGTACGGCGCCTGCACCTCGGTGACGGGCTGAGCGTGCATCGCCCGCAGTGCCAGCTTCTCGCTGTTGAAGTAGACGTAGACGTTCATGCCGACGGCGAACAGCACGGCCAGGAACATGATGTTCCTGCCGAACAGGGCGCCGACCCCGACAATCAGCCCGGAGAACACCGCGAGCAGCAGGAATGTCTTGAACGTGTTGGCGTGCGGATGCCAGCTCATCAGCGTCCTCCTAGAAGTCTTCGCTTCCTCAACGCTCGACCAGCCATCACGGGTTCCGGGATCTCAGCCGTGGCGGTTGACCGTGTAATCCACCAGTGATGCCAGCGCCTGCCTGCCGGGACCTTCCGGCAGGCTCGCCAACTCGTCGCGCGCCTCTTTCGCATACCGCACGACGGTGTCCTTGGCCTTGGCCATGCCCTTCGACGTGCGCAGCAGGTTCAGCGCCTCGGCCAGCTCCTCGTCGTTCTCGACGGGGCCTGCCAACAGCTCGCGGAGCCGGTCGGCGTCGGGTCCCTTTTCCCGCAGCGCATAGAGCACCGGCAAGGTGTGCACACCTTCGCGCAGGTCGGTACCGGGCACCTTGCCGGACTCGTCGGGATCGCTGTCGATGTCGATGATGTCGTCGGAGATCTGGAACACGGTGCCGACGATCCCGCCAAGCCGGCTCAGCCGTTCGATCTGCTCCTCGTCCGCGCCGGAGAACGTGCCGCCGAACCGGCCGGACGCCGCGATCAGGCAGGCCGTCTTCTCGTACACCACCTTCAGGTAGTGCTCGACGGAGTCGACATGGTCGGCGGCGCCGCGGGTCTCGCGCATCTGGCCTGTCACGAGCTGGGCGAACGTCTCGGCGATGACCCGCACTGCGTCTGGCCCGAGCCGGGACACCAGCCGCGAGGCGGTCGCGAAGAGGTAGTCGCCGGCCAGGATCGCGATGTTGTTGCTCCACCTGGCGTTCGCGCTGGGGGCGCCGCGTCGTACCTGGGCCTCGTCCATCACATCGTCGTGGTACAGCGTGGCCAGGTGCACCAGCTCGATGACGGCGCCGGCGACAGTCACCTGCCAGTTGTCTGGATCGGGCCCCAGCTGCGCGGACAGCACAGTGAAGAGCGGGCGGAAGCGTTTACCGCCGGCCTGGAACAGATGCTGCACGGCCTCGGCCATCAACTCGTCGGCTTTGCCCAGCTCAGTGGACATCAGGTCCTCGATGCGGGCAACGCCGTCGCGGACCTCCGCGGCGAAGGCGGGGTCTCCGAAGTCCACGCCCGCCACCACACTCGCCGGTGTCCTCACCCTGCCAACATACTGGGGAGGATGAGTAACAGGGCTGATGTGGTCGTCGTCGGCGCCGGGCCCGCCGGTTCGGCCGCAGCCGCGTGGGCTGTGCGCGGCGGCCGTGACGTGCTGGTGATCGACTCCGCGCAGTTTCCCCGCGACAAGGCCTGCGGCGACGGACTGACGCCCCGGGCCATCGGCGAGATGCAGCTGCTCGGGCTCGGGCCGTGGCTCGAGGACCGGATCGCACACCACGGGCTGCGGATGTCCGGCTTCGGCTCCGACGTCGAAATCCGGTGGCCCGGTCCATCGTTCCCACGGGTCAGCAGCGCGGTGCCCCGCACCGAGCTCGACGACCGCATCCGCATGGTCGCCGTCGACGACGGCGCCAAGATGATGATGGGCGTGAAAGCCGTTGATGTACAGCATGATTCGTCTGGTCGAGCGTGTTCGGTGCTGCTGGATTCCGGCGCCGAGATCGGCTGTGAGCATTTGATCGTCGCCGACGGGGCGCGGTCGACGCTCGGCCGGGTTCTCGGCCGTGAGTGGCACAAAGAGACGGTGTACGGCGTGGCGATCCGCGGGTATATCGCGACCCCCCGCGCCAGCGAGCCGTGGATCACGTCGCACCTGGAGCTCCGCTCACCAAAGGGCGAGGTGCTGCCTGGTTACGGCTGGATCTTCCCGCTCGGCAACGGCGAGGTGAACATCGGCGTCGGCGCGTTGGCGACCTCGAAAAGACCGGCGGATGCGGCGTTACGGCAGTTGATGTCGTATTACGCGTCTCTGCGCCGCGAGGAGTGGGGCTTCTCCGGTGAGCCGCGGCTGGGCCTGTCGGCGTTGTTGCCGATGGGCGGGGCGGTATCCGGGCTGGCCGGGCCGAACTGGATGCTGATCGGCGACGCCGCGGCCTGCGTGAACCCGCTCAACGGCGAGGGCATCGACTACGGGCTGGAGACCGGCCGGCTCGCCGCGGAGCAGCTGGGATCGGGCGATCTGACGCAGGTATGGCCTGCGGTTCTGCAACAGCACTACGCGCGCGGGTTCTCGGTCGCGCGGCGGCTCGCGCTGCTGCTGACGTTCCCGCACTTCCTGCCGTCGACGGGCCCGTTCGCGATGCGGTCGACGTTTCTGATGAACATCGCCGTGCGGGTGATGGCCAACCTCGTCACCGACGAGGACGCGGACTGGATCGCGCGGGTGTGGCGGCGCGCAGGCGCGGGCTCGCGACGCCTGGACCGACGCCCGCCGTTCGTCTAGCCGTGGCCAACCTCTGAGCGAATATTTCGGCGAGTGCCGGCCAGCGAATCATGGGCACCGAATTTGTCGCTGAGAGGTTGGCAACACGGCGCCCCGGCCCGCAGAATTAGAGCGTTTTCCAAGTGACGGCGCGAAGGTTGGCACGGGCAGTCGTACCGGGTCGTGTGCCCGCTCCTTGCTTGACTAGTTCTTTGACATCGTCACCGGCACGTAACCGATCGAGCATGTAGTCCGGGTCGAAGTTGACCCCGATCGGGTTCTCCGCGAAGGCATTTCCGCCTATGTACTGTGCCGTCTCCTCTGCAGTCGGGAAATTCTCAACCTGGAACTCCAACCGAATTCCGTCCGGGTCCTCGTAGTACATCGAGGTCGTCGGGCCGTGGTTGATGCACCAGACCGGTGTGATGCCAACCTTCTTGAGGCGTTCGTAATTCGCTAGCAGCCGGTCCAGTGACCGGACCGTGAGTCCGATGTGGTCGATGCCGAGCATCTTTCGGCGATAGCGGGCGAATGGGAATACGAATCGGAGAAAGCCCGGCACCTTGACCAAGGCGAGCCGATGACTCTCCTCGTCCCACGTCATGAAGGCAAGCTTGGCGTCCTCGTGGATAACACGGGCCCCGAAAACTTCCCGATACCAGGCAATCATCTGCTGGCTCCGTGGTGTCTTCACCACCCAGTGCGCGAGATAGTCGGGCCCGACCTTCTCATCATTTCCGCTGGTGTTCTCTGCCGCATGAAGAGTCATGGGTCATCCTTTCCGGCATTGACTATGTCGACGCGCCCGATGAGCCACCAGCGTACTGAGCTACTCCACGGCGAGTGACCTCTATCGCACCCTCGGGCACCGCCTGTTGCCGTGCAGACCCCTTTGCACGCGGGGGGTGCCCCCAGGTCGGTGCCTGCCACCATCCGGCCTATCGCGGGCACCCCGGCCCGCACCAGTTTGCGGCAGTAAAGCAGGCCCTCGCCGTACAAGGGATCCATCTCGTTGACCGAAATCACATGCGGCGGTGTGCCGCTCACGTCTTCGTCCGTCGGCCATCCTGCGTAGCGACGGGAGTTCGTCGGGCTTCTCGTACCAGCGTCCCTAGCGCGGGGGTTTGGTGGCGGCGTGCAGTGCGACGATCCCGCCGGTGAGGTTGCGCCAGCGCACCGTCGACCAGCCCGCGTCAGCGATCTGATGCGCGAGAGCGGCCTGGTCCGGCCACGCCCGAATCGACTCAGCCAGATACACGTACGCGTCGGGATTCGACGAGACCGCCCGCGCAATCCGCGGCAAGGCCTGCATCAAGTACTCCTTGTAGGTGGTCGCGAACAACGGGTTCGTCGGCGTCGAGAACTCGCACACCACCAGCCGCCCGCCCGGCCGCGTCACCCGCGCCATCTCCCGCAGCCCCGCGTTGTGGTCGACGACGTTGCGCAGCCCGAAGCTGATCGTCACCGCATCGAACACCCCGTCGGCGAACGGCAGCCGCGTCGCGTCGCCTGCGACCTTGGGCACGTCACGGCCCGCCCCCGCGGCGAGCATGCCGACCGAGAAGTCCGCGGCCACACACCACGCGCCGGACGTCGCCAGCTCGACCGTCGACACCGCGGTGCCCGCCGCCAAATCGAGCACCTTGTCACCGGGCCCGATGCGCAAAGCCGAGCGGGTGGCCCGTCGCCAGAACCGGTCCTGGCCGAGCGACAACACGGTGTTGGTCAGGTCGTAGCGCCTCGCGACCCCGTCGAACATCGACGCCACCTCACGCGGGTCTTTGTCCAGCGACGCCCTGTTCACGCCCGCGACGCTACCTGTGAACTTCGGTCAACCGGGAATGGGTAACCCGTCTGGGGACTTGACGGCAATGAAGAGACGAGAGGCACGAAAGGTTTAGAGAAGTGACAGAGAAAGTTTGGTTCATCACCGGCACGTCGCGCGGATTCGGCAGGGAATGGGCGATCGCGGCCCTGGAGCGCGGTGACAAGGTGGCCGCTACCGCGCGCGACACCGGCGCCCTGACCGACCTGGCCGAGAAGTACGGCGACGCGCTGCTGCCCATTCAGCTCGACGTGACCGATCGTGATGCGGACTTCGCCGCGGTCGAGCAGGCCCACGACCACTTCGGCCGGCTGGACATCGTCGTCAACAACGCCGGCTACGGGCACTTCGGCTTCATCGAGGAGCTCACCGAGCAGGAGGCGCGCGCCCAGATCGAGACAAACGTGTTCGGCGCGCTGTGGGTGACTCAGGCGGCACTGCCCTATCTGCGCGCTCAGCGCAGCGGGCACATCATCCAGGTGTCGTCGATCGGCGGCATCACCGCGTTCCAGAACGTCGGCATCTACCACGCGTCGAAGTGGGCGCTCGAGGGGTTCTCCCAGGCTCTGGCCCAGGAGGTCGCGCCGTTCAACATCCATGTGACGCTGATCGAGCCGGGCGGCTTCTCGACGGACTGGGCGGGTTCGTCGTCGAAGCGGTCGACCCCGCTGGCGGATTACAAAGAGGTGCACGAGGAGGCCGAACGGGTCCGCAGCCAGCGCACGGCCAAGTCTGGCGACCCGACGGCGTCGGCGGCCGCGATCCTGAAAGTGGTCGACGCACCCGAGCCCCCACTGCGGGTCTTCTTCGGAGAGATGCCGCTGTCGCTGGCCAAGGCCGACTACGAGAGCCGGCTCAAGACCTGGGAAGAGTGGCAGCCCGTGTCAGTTCTTGCCCAGGGCTAAACGGGCTAGGCGGCGCGGAGCCGGCGGGTACCCTGCACGGCCTCGTAGTGCTCGATCAGTTGGTCGCAGATCGCGGGCCAGGTGCGGTTCAAAACGCTGCGGCGAGCCGCCTGCGAATAACGCTGCCGCTCGGCGATCAGGTGGTCGACGGACTCGGGCAGCTTGGCCTCGAAGTCGGCGACATCGAGCAGCAGCCCGGTCTGCATGGGCGTCACCAGATCTCGTGGGCCGCCCGCGTTCGGCGCGATGACCGGAAGGCCCGACGCCATCGCTTCCTGAACGGCCTGGCAGAACGTCTCGTGCTCGCCGGGATGAACGAAGACGTCCATGCTGGCGTAGGCAGTGGCAAGCTCCTCACCGTAGAGCGCGCCGGTGAAAACCGCGGTGGGCAGCAGGGATTCGAGCTTCTTCCGGTCCACGCCGTCGCCGACGATGACCAGCTGCAGGTCGTCTCGCTGCGCCAGCGCCGCAAGGCGCGCGACGTGCTTTTCGGGGGCGAGCCGGCCGACGAAACCGACGACGGGGTTGCCCTCGCGGGACCACTGTCGACGCAACCGCTCATCGCGTGCCGACGGTGCGTAGCCGGCGATGTCCACGCCGCGGCCCCACTTGTACACCCGCGGGATGCGATGGGCAGCAAGATTTTCCATGGCGGCCGTCGACGGCGCAAGCGTGCGATCGGCTCGCTTGTGCAGCTGCCGGGTCCACGCCCACGCGGCCCGCGCCGCTGGGCCCATACCGTAGCTTTCCGCGAAACCCGCTACGTCCGTTTGAAATACGGCGACTGTCGGGATGCCGAGGTAGCGCGCCGCATGGAGGCCGCCGAAACCCAGGAGTGCCGGTGAAGCCAGATGCACCACGTCGGGGTCGAATCCCCGCAGCACGCCGACCATTCGGGGCCGCGGCACTCCAAGCGGCAGCGAGGTGATCTTGGGGAACATCCGCGACGGCACCCGGTGCACCCGGACACCCTCGTGAACACGGTCTGCCGGAGCTTCACCGCGCGGTGTGTCCGGCGCGATGACAATGACTTCATGACCGTTATGGCGGAGGTGCTCGATCACCCGAAGCACCGAGTTGCTGACACCGTTGACATTCGGGAGGAAGGATTCCGCGACGATCGCAACGCGCACACCAAGATGGTGTCACCAACGACTTTCGGCAAGGTTGCATCCGGGGATACGACACGCAAAGTTCTCGTGCCGAAAGTCGTGGGCACCCGGATCGCGACCCGAGTATTCTGCGGACCAGGGAAGGGTGGTTGACATGCGAATTTCCGCTGCCTGCGTGGTGCTGACGGCGGTGCTGCTCATTTCGGCCGTCGGCTGCAGCAAGCAAGTCACCGGCATGGCCGTGCAAGACCCCGCTCTACCTCCCCTGGCAGTGAGCAAGGACGGCACCGGCATCGTTGCGGGCTATCCGGACGCCCCTGTACAGATCGAGCTCTTTACCGAGCCGCAGTGTGATCACTGCGCCGCGCTGCAGCACTCCTTCGGCGACGAGATCGCGAGCTACATCAACCTCGGCGAACTCGCGGTGACCTACCGTTTCCTGACCTTCCTCGATGACCAGCCCGACGAGGATTACTCGTGGCGGGTCGTGAATGCCCTGTTCTTGGCGGCCGAGCCGACGACGGCGACCAAGACCGCATCCGGCCCAGAGTTCCAGCGATTCGTCGAAGGCCTTTGGGCCAACCAGGATCCGGGTGGCCCAGGACCTTCTGAATCGGAAATGGCAGATATGGCCACGAAGGCAGGTTTGCCTGCAGAGGTCGCCCAGAAGATCGGTGACGTCAGCGTGGCGCCTGAAGCGGACATCGACGAGGTCGCGAAAGAAAACTACAACCTGTTGGTCAGCGTGAGTCCGTCAAGCCCAGGCACACCAATGGTTTACGACCTCAATAAGGACGAGACGGTCGACATTCACGACACCGACTGGCTGGACAACTTGATGTCGTCGGCCTGACGGGCACGCCGTCGCTCGAAGTACGCCAAGCCCATCAACGCCGCCCCTGCGACCATCCAGCCGACCACAGCGATCGAGCCGGCCGGGATGATCGCCAGCGCCGCGTTGCGGTCCTGCACCCGAACCAAGTCCGGGTTGTTCTTGTCGTACTCGACGTAAATCCGCATGCCCGTGTCCAATTCGGACGGATACAGCACGCCGAGCTCGGGCCGGTAGGTGACGCGGTCGGGTGTGACGAACTCGATCGTGGATCGTCGTGGACCCGCGCTCAGCACCTCGGCAGCGGCCACCCCCATGTTGCGTTCGATCTGCCGGTCGTTTCGCCATGCACCCAGTACCAACAGAATCGACTGCAACGTCACCAGGCAGGCCACGAGGACGATCGCCGATGCGGATCCGACGGAATTTCCGTTCGGTGCGGGTCTCGCCGGGTT
Organism: uncultured Actinomycetota bacterium; assembly: GCA_963817825.1. Classification (GTDB taxonomy): domain Bacteria; phylum Actinomycetota; class Actinomycetes; order Mycobacteriales; family Mycobacteriaceae; genus Mycobacterium. The sequence continues at coordinate 42,729 of CAWFQG010000012.1, forward strand.
CGCCGTACAGGTGCGGAATCAGGCTGCGCACCAACCGCTTAACCCGTGCGATCACAGCGCTGCCTTGATCGACGCGTGCAGCGCCCGCAGCGACGACCGGTCGGCCTTCACCTCCAGCACCCGCATGCCTTCGAACGGCTCGTTCAGCGCGGCGACCAGATCGTCGACCTCCATCTGCCGACTGTCCACGTGATACGCCCGGCACAACGCGCCGACGTCGACGTCGTGCGGCGTACCGAAGATCCGTGACGACACGTCGGAGAACCGCGGGTCGCCCTGCTCGAGCAGCTCGAAGATGCCGCCGCCGTTGTCGTTCGACACCACGATCGTCAGGTTGCGCGGCGTCGGCTCCGTCGGCCCGATCAGCAGACCCGAGCTGTCGTGCACGAATGTCAGGTCACCGATCAGCGCGATGGTCCGCCCACCGGTCGTGTCGTGCGCCATCGCCGCGCCGATCGCCGTCGACACCGTGCCGTCGATACCGGCGACACCGCGATTCGACCGCACCCTTATCCCGTGCGCGTTCAGCCCGACGAGCGCAGCGTCGCGGACCGGATTCGACGCGCCCAACACCAACTGGTCGCCCTCGCGGAGCGCGTCAGCCACCGCGGCGGCGACGTGCAGCCCGGTTGTCAGCGGATGCGCCTTCAGCTGGCCCCGGACCGCCTCGTTGGCATTCTCGGTCACCGCGGCGCACCGCCGCAGCCACGCCGGATTCGGTTCGCCTGTGGTTACCGCGCGGGTGCCGGTGGCCTGCGAGTTTCCCGACACGTCTGGCCAGCGCGGGCCGGTGGTCAACGCGAATACGGGCACCGACGGGTCGGCCAGCAACGACGACACCGGGCGGTGCAGCGTCGGGCGGCCGAGCATGATGACCTGCTGCGGGCGCAGCAACGGCAGCGCCATCGGATGCAGCGGGTTGTCGGCGGGCGGTGCCGTCGGCTCAGCGACCGTCGGAAGCGCCGCGAGGTTCGGCTGCGTGCCCGCACCGTGGCCGGCGATGACGATCGTGTCCGGCGTCAGGTCGATGTCCAGCGGCTGGTCGAACGTCACCGGCGGGGTGTAGGTCCACGGCTTGCCGCCCGGCCTGCCCTGCGGTGCGTACGAAACCGCGGGGTCAAGGTCCCGGTCCGGCACCAGCGGCTCGCGCAGCGGGATGTCGAATTGCACCGGCCCGGCATTCGCGGTGCGAGAACCCGTGGCCGCCCCCAAGACTCGGCATGTCGCCGACCGCCACTGCGCGTTCAGCGAGTCCATCCGCTCGGGCGCGTCTTCTGGCAAGCCCGAGGCTGATGTTCGCCCGCACCTGCGTGCCGAAGTAGCCAAGCTGCTCCATCGTCTGGTTCGCGCCGGTGCCCAGCAGCTCATAGGGCCGGTTGGCCGACAGCACGATCAGCGGCACCCGCGCGTAGTTGGCCTCCACCACTGCCGGCCCGAGGTTGGCCACTGCGGTGCCCGACGTCATCGCCACACACACCGGCGCTCCAGCGGCCACCGCGAGACCGATCGCCAGGTAGCCGGCGGTGCGCTCGTCGATGCGGACGTGCAGCCGGATCCGTCCGGCACGGTCGGCGTCCTGCAGCGCGAAGGCCAGCGGCGCGTTGCGCGATCCTGGGCACAGCACGATGTCGCGAACGCCGCCGCGAATGAGTTCGTCGACGACGACACGTGCCTGCGCCGTCGATGGGTTCACCACTACAGCCTATCGGCGCCATCTGCGAAGAATTCCAGGGCCGCCGCGTTCACGACCTGCGGTTTTTCGATGAAGCCCAAGTGCCCGGCGTCGGGAATCTCCAGGTAGCGGCCGTTCGGGAGCGAATCGGCGACCTCGCGGCCCAGGTGCGGCGGCATCACGACGTCGTCGCCGAACCCGATGACGAGGGCCGGCGCCGTAATACTTCGGTAAGCGGGCAGCCGGTTGTTCCGCGGGCCGATGTCAAGCTGAGCCCGCAGTCCGGGCGTCGACCTGACCGGCCACATGGTGAACATGTCGATCCAGTCGCGCACCGCGACGTCGTCGTTGAGCGTCTTCGGCGAAAAGCTCTCCAGCAGCCGGATCTTCGCTTTGTATTCGGGCGGTAGCGCGATGCCGCTCGGCCAGCTTGCGCTCCGCGGTGCGGAAGAAATCGCGGGCGCGGTCGTGGCGGCCGCGGGTGGCCAATAGCACCGCCGAGCGGACGAGCTCGCGGGCGCGCGAGCATCAGCTCCTGGGCGATGAACGAGCCCATCGACGCCGCCACGATGCGGGTGGGTGCGGCAGCCAGGTTCTCGATCAGCGCCGCGGTGTCGGCGACCATCTGCTCGACCCCGAACCCGTCGGCCTGCTCGGTCGCGCCGACCCCGCGGTTGTCGAACGTGATCGCGCGATAGCCGGCTGCCAGGAAAGCGGGCACCTGGTTCAGGTGCCAGGTACGGCCCACCCCCCCTCTGCCGGCGATGAACAGCACCGGATCGCCCGAGCCGCGGTCGTCGTAGGCCAGATTCACCCAGCAGACGCTACGCGAGCGATTTGTGCGTTCACACCCGCTCAGCGCGGCTAACTGCTGTCAAATCGCGTTTACGGTTGCGCTTGCGGCCCGCACGGGCCCGCTCGATGGCGTGGTCCCACAGCAGTCCGGTCGTGGCCTTCAGCTGCTTGGGCTTGACGAGATCCTTCGACATCAGCGCGGTGGCCATCGCCTTGGTCGACGCGGACGCTTTCGACATGTGACCGGAGTCGAACGGCGGCTGCGGGTCGTACTCCATCGACAGCTGAATGGCCTTCGCGCGGCCCTCGCCGCCGATCTGTCCGGTCAGCCACAGCCCGAGATCGATGCCCGCCGACACGCCCGCGCAGGTCACGATGTCGCCGTCAGTGAACGATGCGCTTGTCGCCAACCGGCTTGACGCCCAACGCCTTCAGCGCAGTCAGCGCCGCCCAGTGCGACGTCGCGCTCTTGCCGTCGAGCAGTCCGGCAGCGGCAAGCATCACAGAGCCGGAGCACACCGACGCCGTCCACGTCGCGGTCTCGTGCGTCCTGCGCAGCCAGTCGAGCACCTTCTCGTCGCGGGCGTGCTCCATCGTGGTGAAGCCGCCCGGCACCAGAATGACATCGGGAGAGGGTGTTTCGTCGAACGAGTGCGTCGCACCGACCACCAGTACGCCGGAGTCCGCGGCGATCGGGCCCGGCTCGTGCCAGACGAAACGCACTTCGGCGTCGGGCAGCCAACGCAGGCTCTCGTAGGGTCCGATGAAGTCCAGCGCGGTGAAGCCGGGGTACAACACGATGGCGATCTGCATGATTTTCTCCTTTCTAGGCGAAGGCCTTGCGGTACTGGTCGGGCGAAATACCCAGTCGCCGAACGAAGTTGCGGCGCATGGTCTCTGCGCTGCCGAAGCCGCACCGGGCGGCGATCACGGTGACGGTGTCGTCGGTTCCTCCAGCTGCCTGCGCGCGGCCTCGGTGCGGATGCGCTCGACGTACGCGCCTGGCGCCTCACCGACCTCGTCGGTGAACACCCGGGTGAAGTGCCGCGGGCTCATCGAGGCGCGACGCGCCAACTCGGAGATGCTGTGCGCAGCACCGGGTTCGGCCTCGATTGACTCCTGGACGTCGCGGATCGGCTCGCGCTTCGCGCGAGGCATCCAGACCGGCGCGGCGAACTGGCTCTGTCCACCGGGTCGTCGCAGATACAGCACCAGGTAGCGCGCCACCGTCTGCGCGACCTCGGTGCCGTGGTCCTCCTCGACCAGCGACAGCGCCAGGTCGATCCCCGCGGTGACGCCGGCCGCCGTCCACACCGTCGGCGAACTCTGGACATAGATCGGCTCGGGATCGACCGTGACAGAAGGGAACTCGCGGGCCAGCTCGTCGGCGAACGCCCAGTGAGTGGTTGCCCGGCAGCCGTCCAGCAGACCCGCCTGCGCGGCAAGGAATGCTCCGGTGCAGACACTGACAACCCGACGGGCAGTACCGGCGACGGCCTTGACCCAGTCGACGACCTCGGGATTCTTCCGCGTCTCGTCGAGGCCCCAGCCGCCCGGCAGCACCACGGTGTCGATGGCGCCGTGCGGGTCAGGCAGCGGTTGGGCGACGAGCACGAGGCCGGTGCCGGTGGTGACCGGCTCACCGCCCGCGGACACGATCGAGACGTCATAGCCGTCGTCGAAGCGCTCCTGCGCGGCCAGGTTCAGCGTCGCGCCGGTGAACACGTCGGACGGCCCGACCATGTCCAGCGCCTGCACGCCGGGATAGCCGAGAATCACCACCGATCGCGTCACGATCCCAGTGTTGAGCACTGCGCCCGTGTCGTCTACGCCCTGTACCCCACAAATTAGGACATAGTGTCACGATATGGCCAAATGCCCTGTCCAGGGCGAAATGGTCATTAACATAGGCGCCGTGCTCGCGACAGTACGCAAATTTCTGAGCTTCGAGATGACGATCGCAGAATGGATCGGCACTGCCATCCTGGCCGCGATCCCCTACCTGGTGATCGGCGTGATCTGGTCGACCACCCATACCGCTGAACTCAGCGGCATGACCGGCGTCGACCGCACGGTGTCGTTCGTCGGTTCGATCGTCAGTTGGCCGGTGCAGTTGTTCTCCGACGTGTGCTTGGCATGAGCGCGACCCGTATCTCAGCCAAGAGGCGCACCGCGCGCTGGGATCCCGACGGGGAGGTTTCGGCCGGGGAGGCGATGGACTTCTGGTCGTTCGCGGCCGCTGCGGCCAATGTCGTCATGCAGTTGGCATGGCCCGAGGTCGGCTACGGCGTCGCGGAAAGCACGGTTGATTCCGGCAGCATCCTGAAGCACCCGTGGAAGCGCCTCCGAACGACGTCCCAGTACCTGGCCGTGGCGGTGTTCGGAAACGAGAAGGACCGCGGTGACTTCCGGCAGGCCGTCGACGTCGCGCACCGCCAGGTGATATCCACCCCCGACAGCCCGGTGAGCTACAACGCATTCGATCGAGAGCTGCAGATGTGGGTCGCCGCATGCCTTTTCGTCGGCCTGGAGGACACGTACCTGTTGCTCCGCGGGGAGATGACCCCTGAGCAGGCCGAGCAGTTCTACCGCTCGTCGTGGACGCTGGGCACGACCCTTCAGGTGACCGAGGACCAGTGGCCGCCCACGCGGACCGAGTTCGACGCCTACTGGGACGCAGGCCTGCAAGAAGGTCGTCATCGACGACGTCGTGCGTACCTACCTCATGGATCTGATCAACCTGCGGATGATCAACCCCGTTCTGGGACTGCCCTTTCGGCCGCTGCTCAAGTTCCTGACGGTCGGCTTTCTCGCTCCGGTGTTCAGAGAGGCGTTGGGTGTCCGGTGGACCACGGGCAAGCAAAGACGCTTTGAGTGGCTGTTCCTTCTGGTGGCCTTCGTCAACCGGTTCCTGCCGGTGTTCGTCCGTCAGGCCGGCAGTCATATTCTCCTGGCCGATGTGCGCAGACGAGCCCGCGCACACAGCAGCCTGGTGTGACTGTGCTAACTGGACTGCGTCGGATGCTCAGCCGAAAGGTGAGCGTCGAGGCCATGATCGAAGCCGCGATGTGGATCGCGATTCCCTATCTTCTCGTCGGAATCGTATGGACGTTTCTGAACGCCGACGACGTCGCGCGGATCGAAAGCCAGCTGGAAACGCGTATACCCGCGGGATCCGACTTGGTCGCTTTCGGTACGACGACTGCGTTGTGGCCGTTTCTGCTATTCGGCGATGAGATCTGCGCGGCCTGAGGCGTAGCACGCCTTGATGCGCTGGATCCACCACGCCCGACGCTCGGGTGGCGCGGCCAACGCCTCCAGCCGGGCTGGATCGGGCGTGACCGGCGCGACCGGCAGGTAGCCGTCCACTGGCGTCACCGGCACGGCGATGTCCTCGACGAACAGCCCGCCGGTGCCCAGCCCGCACGCATGCCGAAGCTCGGGTAGCGCCCCGGCGGCGAGCAGACCCCTGCCGATGCCGACGGCCGAATCCAGTGCGCTGGACACCACCACGGGGACATCGATCTGGCGGGCGATGTCGAGCAGCTTGGCGATTCCGCCCAGTGGGGCGACCTTCAGCACGGCGATGTCGGCGGCCCCCGAGCGCACGACGTACAACGGGTCCTCGGCCTTGCGGATACTTTCGTCGGCGGCGATCGGCACGTCGACGAGCCGGCGCAGCTCGGCCAGTTCGGACACCGTCGCGCAGGGCTGTTCGAGGTACTCCAGTGACCCATCGGCGGTCAACGCGCGCGCTGCCGCCACAGCGGCGGTGACGCTCCAGCCGCCGTTGGCGTCCACGCGCACCGTCGGCACTTGCGCACGGACGGCGTTGACGCGGGCCACGTCGTCGGCCAGCGTCTGACCCGGCTCGGCGACCTTCACCTTGGCGGTGCGCGCGCCAGGGAAGCGGGCCAGCACCTCGGGAACGTCGGCTGCGGCGACGGCAGGCACGGTCGCGTTGATAGGGATGCGGTCGCGGAGCGTCGGCGGAGCCGCGGTGTACGCCGCCTCGATGCCCCCCGCCAGCCACGCGGCCGCCTCGTACGGTTCGTACTCGAGGAAAGCGCCGAACTCGCCCCAGCCCTCAGGGCCGTCGATGAGCGCCAGCTCGCGAACGGTGATGCCGCGGAACTTCACCCGCATCGGCAGGGCGACGACGTGCAGGCGATCGACGATGTCCGTTACTGACGGCGTCACGCCCCCATACTGCCCCCGGGGTCAGGCCGCTTCGAAGCAGGACTGCAGCTTCATCGCCTTCCACGGCCGACGCCCGCCGACGATCCGCAACCCCCGCCGGGTGGCGGCAACCGGGCCGATGCGCTGCAGGAGCAACCGGACCATCGTCGACGCAGGCGCCTTGAGAACGGCATCCGGCCAGTCTCCCGGCCGACGATCCCTGACTTCCGCGATCCCGTCGTGAACGTGGGCCACGTACTGTCGCGCGTCGGGGACCTGTATCGCTACGCAGATGTCGCTGCCCCGGGCAACCTCGGAGCTCACATACGCCGGAGCCAGCTCCATCACCTCGCGGAATAGGAGCAACATGTCGCGCTCCCGCATCTCCCAAGGGGCCCCTACGGCTCGAGCGATGTCTTCTCCATGCCAGACCAACTCAAAGAGCCAGTTTATCTGCGCGACAATCCCGGAAATCGTTGCATTGCAGTGAAACTCGAACGTGGCGTCGCCTGTGAGGTTGTCGAAGTACGAGTTCTCGTCCATGACGCGGCGTCGAGCGCCTCGACCGTCTGACGTCGACGAGGTCGGGAATCGGCGCCATCACCGCCTCGAGCTCGTCCTGGTTTATCTGATCCAGCTCGCGGGGATGGCCTGCGCGGTGGAAGTCCCGCGACGTCGGCCTGACGCCAGAAGGACGACGTCGCTTGGAGCGGATACGCGCCCAGCCCGACCCGTAAACAGCACCCAGCCCAGGCCGCGATGGCCTGGGCTGGGGTTGGGAGAGATCTACGGGGTTCCTATCCACCGAGTGCGGCAGCCTGAGCGTCCAGCGACGTGGCTTCCGCTTCGAGAGATTTCGCCCGATCCTCCAACTGTTGCCTCGCAGGGGTATTCGGAAGCTGCAACATCGCCTGGAGACTCGCGTCCGAGGCCTCAGCACGCTTGCTGGCTGCTTCAGCCTTGAGGTCGGCGGCTTTCTTCTGGTTCGCCTGCGCCTGCGCTTTCGCATCCGCCTCGGCCTTCGCCTTCGCGTCCGCATCCGCCTTGGCCTTCGCCGCCGCGTCGGCCTGCTTCTGCGCCTCAACCTTGGCCTGCCCATCTGCGGCCGGTCCCTGGGCCGGAGCCTGATTCTGAACCGGGGCCTGCGCTGGCACCGGGGCCTGGTCTGGCGGGCCTGACTGAACCGGGGCCTGCGCTGGCACCGTGATGACCCGAGGAGCGGGGTTGTTCACGACGACCGGTGCGCTCGGCTTCGACGTATTCAGCGACGGGATGTTGATCTCCGAAGGAAGGTTGATGACTGTGCTGGGCGCGCTCTGCGCGGCCGTGGTCTCCACACCCGAGTTGTGCTTCATGCCGAACATGACCGCGAAGGCGCCGATGCCGATGGCCAGCAGGGCCAGTGCTCCTGCGGCCATCTGCATGCCCGAGCCGGACTTCTGGGGGGCGACGGGCTGCGGGGCGTACTGGGGCTGAGGGATGTACTGCTGCTGCGGAGCAGGCGCGTACTGGGCGTTGGGGTATCCGTAGTGGCTGTTCTGGGGGCCGTAGTAGCTGTTCATGATCTCTCCCGTGGTTCCTGGCGCTTCCCGGTTTGGGCTGCTCTCACGGGTAGGAGCGATGGCCGCGCGGCAGTCGCACACTTTTTCAAAACTTTTTCGAAAGTTTTTTTCGGACCCTGTCGATTTCTCGGTGTTGCCGTTCGACGTGTCAACGAGGGCACGATGGACGCGCCCCTTCCACAAGCAAGAAGGAGACACCACAATGTCGCGCTACATGCTGATCATGCGGTCCACCCCCGAGGCCGAGGCGGCCATGGAGGAAGCAAACATCGACTTCAGCGAGGTCATCGAGTCGATGGGCCGCTTCAACGAGGAGCTCATCAAGGCCGGCGTCATGCTGGCCGGCGAGGGCCTGACCGGACCCGAGGAGGGCTTCGTCGTCGACTTCAACGCCGATCCGCCCGTGGTCACCGACGGCCCGTACACCGAGGCCAAGGAATTGTTCAACGGGTTCTGGATCCTCGATGTGTCGTCGAAGGAAGAGGCCAAGCAGTGGGCGCAGAAGGTCCCGCTGGGCAAGGGCGTCAAGCTCGAGGTGCGCCGGGTTTCCGAATCCGAGGAGTTCCCGCTGGACAACCCCTGGATCAAGAAGGAGATCCAATGGAGGGCCGACCTCGCCGAGAAGATCGCTGCACAGGCGCGGGCGGACGCCGACAAGCACGCCGACCGCTGACGTCGAGCGCCGAAACTGTATTCCGGCAGAGAAAGGCCGAGAGCGGGCCTGCTGGAATACAGTTTCGGCGTCTTCGCTTCAGCGGATATCTAGGTCACGGACCACCGTTTCTGTAACACGTTCTAGTCTGGTGGGCATGACGGATCTGCTGCGCTATCCCCTGCACTCCGGCCACCTCACCGTCGGAGCATTGAAGCGGAACAAAGACAAGCCCGTGCTGTTCCTCGGCGACACCACCCTGACCGGTGGCGAACTGGCCGATCGCATCAGCCAATACATTCAGGCGTTCGAGGCGTTGGGCGCCGGCACCGGCAGCGTCACCGGCTTGCTGTCGCTCAACCGGCCGGAGGTGCTGATGATCCTCGGCGCAGGCCAGACCCAGGGCTACCGCCGCACCGCACTACACCCTCTCGGGTCCCTCGACGACCACGCGTACGTGTTGAACGACGCGGGCATCACGTCGTTGATCATCGATCCGAATCCGATGTTCATCGAGCGCGCGCAGGGCCTCTTGGAGAAGGTGCCCGGCCTCAAGCAGATCCTGACGATCGGCCCGGTGCCGGACGCGCTGTCCGACGTGGCGGTCGACCTGACTGCCGAGGCGGCCAAATACCAGCCGCGGCCGTTGATCGCCGCCGATCTGCCGCCGGACCACATCGGCGGCATGGCCTACACCGGCGGGACGACCGGCAAGCCGAAGGGTGTGATCGGCACCGTCGCGTCGATCACCACGATGACGACGATCCAGCTCGCCGAATGGGAATGGCCGGAGCGTCCGAAGTTCCTGATGTGCACTCCGCTGTCGCACGCGGGCGCGGCGTTCTTCGTGCCGACGATCATCAAGGGCGGCGAGCTCGTCGTGCTGACCAAGTTCGACCCCGCCGAGGTGCTGAAGACCATTGAGGAGCAGAAGATCACGGCGACGATGCTGGTGCCGTCGATGATCTACGCGCTGATGGATCATCCGGACTCGCGCACGCGCGATCTGTCGTCACTGGAAACCGTGTACTACGGGGCGTCCGCGATGAACCCGGTGCGACTGCGCGAGGCGATCGAGCGGTTCGGCCCGATCTTCGCGCAGTACTACGGCCAGTCCGAGGCGCCGATGGTGATCACCTATCTGGCCAAGGGCGACCACGACGACAAGCGGCTGACGTCATGCGGGCGCCCGACCGTGTTCTGCCGGACCGCGCTGCTCGGCGAGGACGGAAACCCGGTGCCGCAGGGCGACGTCGGTGAGATCTGTGTCAGCGGGCCGCTGGTGTCCGGCGGCTACTGGAACAAGCCGGAGGCGACGGCCGAGACCTTCCGCGACGGCTGGATGCATACCGGCGACGTGGCCCGCGAGGACGAGGACGGGTATCTGGTACATCGTCGACCGCACCAAGGACATGATCGTCACCGGCGGCTTCAACGTGTTCCCGCGCGAGGTGGAAGACGTTGTGGCCGAACATCCTTCGGTCGCGCAGGTGTGCGTCATCGGCACGCCCGACGAGAAGTGGGGCGAGGCGGTGACGGCCGTCATCGTGCTGCGACCCGACGCGCCCAGTGACGACGAGGCGATCGCGAAGGTGACGGCGGAGATCCAGTCCGCAGTGAAGGAACGCAAGGGTTCGGTGCAGTCGCCCAAGCAGGTCGTCATCGTCGACTCGGTGCCGGTGACCGCACTGGGCAAGCCGGACAAGAAGGCCGTGCGCGCGCAGTTCTGGGAGGGCGCAGGCCGCGCGGTCGGCTAGCTCGTCACCACCAGATCGCCTCTGTGTACGACTTTCTGAACTGGATGCAAAGTGCCCGCACTCGTCGCCATGCTCATGCGGCGTTCGCGTCGAAGAGGACGGATACGGTGGCAACGTGCCGACGACCGATCTGCAGCAGACCGTGGATGCGGTGTGGCGCATGGAGGCCGCCAAGATCGTCGCGACCCTGACCAGGACGGTCGGCGACGTCGGGCTGGCTGAGGACCTGGCACAGGAAGCACTCATCGACGCGCTGACGCAGTGGCCGGACACCGGTGTGCCACGCAACGCGGGCGCCTGGCTGACGACCGTCGCCAAGCGCAAAGCGATCGACCACTGGCGCCGCCAGGACAACCTCGACGCGAAGTACGCGACGCTGGCCCGCGACCTGGAGACCCAAATCGACGAGCCCGCATGGGATCCCGACCGCATCGACGACGACGTGTTGCGACTGATCTTCATCTCGTCGCATCCGGTGCTGTCCCGTGAAGGACAGATCGCGCTGACGCTGCGCGTTATCGGCGGTCTGACAACCGAGGAGATCGCGAGAGCGTTCCTGTCCTCGACACCGACGATCGCCGCGCGGATCACCAGGGCGAAGAAGACGCTCGCCGCGGCCAACGTGCCGTTCGAGGTGCCCGACCGATCCGAGTACCCGCAGCGGCTGTCGGCCGTGCTGTCGGTGATCTACCTGGTCTACAACGAGGGCTACTCGGCGTCGTTCGGCCAGCGGTGGATTCGCGACGAGCTGTGCAGCGAGGCGCTGCGGCTGGGCCGGGTGCTGGCGGCGCTGGTGCCCGACGAGCCCGAAGTGCATGGGCTGGTGTCGTTGATGGAATTCCAAACGTCGCGGTTCGCGGCGCGCACCGACGCCGACGGGACACCGATCCTGCTGGAGGATCAGGACCGTACGATGTGGGACCGCGCGCAGATCCGACGAGGGGTCGCCGCGCTGGAGCGCGCCGCCAACGCCGTCGAGAAAAGGGGCACCGGCTGGGGCCCTACGCGTTGCAGGCCGCACTGGCCGAATGCCACGCGACCGCCCCGACCGCCGCCGACACCGACTGGGACCGCATCGTTCTGCTGTACGACGGGCTGATCCAGATCGCACCGTCGCCGGTCGTGCAACTGAACCGGGCCGTCGCGGTGGCGATGACATCGGGCCCGGCGGCGGCATTGGAGATCGTCGACGGGCTGACCGGCCTTGACGGGTCCTACCTGTTGCCCAGTGTCCGCGGCGAGCTGCTGGCCCGCCTCGGCCGCAATGACGAGGCCGCCGCCCAGTTCACCCGCGCCGCCGAGCTGACCGACAACGAACGGGAACGAGAAGTGCTGACGGGCAAGGCGATTCGGGCGCAAGGCGACTAGACGCCGGGCACCCCGGTTCGGGCCGCCACCGACACCGACGCCGCAGTGTCGAATACGTCTATGACGACGTCCTCGTCACGGTAGCCGCCGATCCGGTGCAGGCCGGGCGTGGCAGCGATGACGTCGTTGGTCTGGTCGCCGGTCATCGGATAGTCCGCCACGGGGTGCCGCCAATGCGCGGCGACGACGGTCGCGCCGTGCGTGAGTCGCGGCAGTTCACGGTCGAGCACTTGGCGCAGCGTTGCGGCGTCCAGGTAGTAACCGACTTCTGACAACACGACAAGGTCGAAAGCCGTTGTCGGCCAGTCATCGTCGAGCGAACGCCGCAACAGAGTGACCTGGTCGCGGGTGCCCGCGTCGTACAGTCGCCGGTGGGTCGCGTCCAGCGCCGCCTCGGCGACATCGGTGGCGGTGACGTGCCCGCATCGATCCGTCAGCATTTGGGTCAGGACGCCAACCGAACAGCCGGGCTCGAATGCCTCCTGGTAGGTCGGATGCGGCAGCAGTGCCATCGTGATCGCGTACTTGCGTTGCTCGTACCAGCGGCCCTGCAGCTGCCATGGGTCGGCCGAGGCCGCGTACATCCTGTCGAAATAGGCGTCTGGTACGCGTGCGGTCATCGACTGCGTCCCGCTAGCCGACCCAGCTCCGCGAGGTCGCGCTCGGCGTGGCTTTGCCTTACGTACATGGTCAGGTCGGCGACCCGCGCAGCATGGCGGGCGTCCCCGGCTAGCGGACCTGGCCCGAGTGCCCGTCCGGTGCGGTGGATCGCCTCGTCGACGGCCGTTTCCACCACCGCTCGGGTGCGCCGTGCGATCAACTCCGCGCGCCCCTTCTGGTCCCGTGGATCCTCGTCGACCTGACGGGCCGCCGACACCATCGTCGCCGCGGCCGCCGTCAGCGCGGCGTCCACCGCACCGAGGTGTGACAGCGTGTGCGGATCGGCGGACTCGCTGCCGGCCCGCTCATACAGCGGAGCCGCAACGGCGCGCGCACCGCCGAGCCAGCACGCACTCACCCCGATCGCACCGTGCCAGAAACCCGGCCGGTCGAGATACTCACCGGGTGCGCCGACGGCGACCGCGGGCGCGCCGTGGAATTGGACAGGCCGGGTATCCGACCCGGCCATGCCTGCGTTACGCCAATTGCTGGGCAGTGGATGCACCCGTGGGTCACTCAAGTCGACGGCGAACAGACCACGCCGGCCCGCGTCTCGGTCGAGTCGTGCGGTGACCAGGGCATGCGTGCAGATGCCCGCACCCGAGCACCACACCTTGGTGCCATCGAGAGTCACCTCGTCACCGGGCCGCCCCTCACGGTCAGCTCGCAGCACAGCGTCGCGCGACTCGGCGGCCCAAACCCCCCACAGCTGATCGGGTTTCGGGTCCGGGCCCTGCAACTCGGCGAGGACCGCGACGGCGTCGGTGTGCGCCTCGGCCAGCCGACCCGCCACGACGTCGGCCTGGGTCAGTTCGGCAAGTCGGTGCCAACGCAGCTCTGTCTGACCCGAGCCCGGCAGGGGGAGGTCCAGCTCACCTGCGGCCAGCCATCGCCCGACCTGACCACCGATCATCATGCCGGTTCACCGGCGCCCCGCTTCAACACCGAGCCCGACAGCTGACGCAGATGATGGGCGAACCCACCCGGCGCGCGGCCATCGTGTCGGTCCGAAGTCGCCACCGATAGCTTGGCGTCGCGGTGAATGCGCAGCCCTGCCGCCTCGAACCGGGCGACGAGCTCGACGTCCTCACCGGTGGGTAGTGCGCGGAAGCCGCCCACCGCCCAGTACGCCTCTGCCTTGAAGCCCATGTTGGCGCCGTGAATGTGATTGTGACCCGGCCCTTTTGAGTGATAGGCGCGAAGGTATCGACGCGCCACCTCGGCCGGGTAATGGCGCCAGGCGGGCACCCGCACGACGCCGAGCACCATGTCGGCGTCGGAAGCGGTCATGCGCAGCAGCCAGTCCGCCGGGACCACGCTGTCCGCGTCGGTGGTCGCATACCAGGTGCGTGCCGGGTCGACCCCGTCGCACAACGGCTGGGCGTACTCGAAACCCGCGGCCCGGGCGGCGCCGACGTTGCCCGCGTCGACCTCGACGAAATGCACGTCGGGTCCGTACTGCCCGACCAGGCGGCGGCTGCCGTCGTCGGTGGCGTCGAGCACCACCACGGTCAGCACCGGAACCGGGAGGCAGACCGCGGACGTCGACAAGGCCCGCAGGCAGCGTGGCAACTCGGCCAACTCGTTGTGCGCGGGCACCACAATGACCGCCTTCGCCAGTTCCATGCCTGGTAAATAGCCACTTTATGGCCTCTTCAACCCAGGCCGGGGGCACGTCTTCAGACGAACACGATCTCCCCCACCGCCATCTGCCGCTCGACCACATCCGCGGGCAGCAGCGGTGGCCCCTCTGCCCGCTCGAGTTGGCTGGCGAAGCATTGCATCGCCGCCGCCTTCGTCGTCAGGTCGTGCGGCGCTCACCGGCAGGCGTCGCGCCCGGTGCCACGGCACCGCCGGATCATCCGGAGTTGCCCAGTGCCACATCCATATTGGGTACTCGATGAACGACGCGCCGGCCTCCTTCGCGGCAGCCGCAGCGGCGCGCCCCGCCGCCTCGTGGTCGGGATGGCCGTCGGCGCGCCACGTCGCCGCACACCACGTCCCGCGCTCGAAACCGGCCAGCACCTCGCCAAGGTTCACGGTCACCGGTTGCTCGTGCCTCGACACTTCACCGTCGGGTACTCCCAGAAATATCGGCCCCGGTAGGCCGAGCCGGGCAGTGGCGGCGACGAGCTCATCCCGACGCGCCTTCGCCAGGTTCGGCCGGCCGTCGTTGTCGTCCGGATACGCCGCTTCGCCGTCGGTCACCGCGACCACCTGCACGGTGACACCGCGACCACTGAGCATCGCCGCGGTGGCGCCGAGGCCGAGCGTCTCGTCGTCCGGATGCGCTGCGACGAGAACCAACGCCGGACAGTCGTCGACATCCAGCGCCGGAAATCGACGTTGCCATTGCGTCCAGGCCTCGACGGGGGTGCCGCCCTCGGCGATCGGCCGCGCCGCCAACCGCGTGCCGTTGGTGCTTGGCTCGGTCACCGCCGTTGGATAGCCGATGGCCTGAATTCCACACCTCGCGGACGTGACAGGATTTGACCCGTGCAGGTGCGCGCCGTGCTCTTCGACTACTCCGGCACCCTTTTCCGCCTCGAAGAAGACGACAGCTGGTTCGAGGGCATGCAGGTCGACGAGCGCGAGGTCGACGGGCACGTGCAGGCCGAACTGATGCGTCGGCTCACGGCGCCGACGGGCCGCTCAGTGGACATGTCACCGGAGGCGTACCAGGCGTGGGTGAACCGCGATCTCGAGCCACACCTGCACCGCGAGGCGTATCTGCACGTGCTGCGGAAGTCCGGGTTGCCCGACGCCCAGGCCGAGGCGCTGTACAACCGGGTCATCAGCCCGTCGTCGTGGACGGCGTATCCGGACACCGCCGAAGTGTTGTCGGGACTACATCGGCAAGGGATAAAGACTGCGGTGGTGTCGAATATCGCGTTCGACGTGCGGCCCGCGTTCGAGGCGATCGGCGCGGCGGATGACGTCGACGCGTTCGTGCTGTCGTTCGAAGTCGGCGCGATCAAGCCCGACGCCGCGATCTTCCAGGCCGCGTTGACGCAGCTGGGTGTCGCGGCCGACGAGGCGGTGATGGTCGGTGACAGCGAGGAGGCCGACGGCGGTGCCGAGGCCCTCGGCTGCGGGTTTCTGCTCGTCGATCCGCTACCCACGTGGCAGCGGAATGACGGACTGCGGTCCGCGCTGACCCGCTACGGCGTCGAGGTGGGCGAGCAGTAGCTTCGAGCCATGTCCAACGGCGGGCGCGTCCGGCCACCCCGGTGGCTCGGGCCGGTCAACAAGGTGCTGATGGTCATGCTGCGGCTCGGCCTGCCGATTTCCCGGGTCGAATCGCCGGTGGTGCTGACGGTGCCAGGGCGCAAGACCGGCAAGCCTCGCTCGACGCCCGTAACGCCGATGGACGTCGACGGCAAGCGCTACGTCGTGAACGGCTATCCCGGGGCGGACTGGGTCAACAACGTTCGCGCGGCCGGCGAGGTCATGTTGGCGCAGGGTCGACGCAGCGAGCGGGTTCGGATGGTGGAGCTGTCGCCGGAGGATGCGCGACCGGTGCTGCGGGCATTCCCCGCGGCCGTGCCGACCGGCGTCGACTTGATGAAGCGGGCGGGTCTGATGACCGAGGGCACTCCTGCGGAGGCAGAGGGGTTGGCGGGCCGCTGCCCGGTGTTCCGCATCGACCCCCTCACGTAGCGTCGCGGATATGTCCGACGCGGAGCGCATTCGGCCACCCGCCGACGAGGCGCGGCCAGTCGCTGCCCCGTCTTCCGATTCGATCCTGCGTAACCGATGTCGGCTCTAGCCTTTGGGCATGGCCGACCCGGGGAACACAATCGTTGACGAAATTCCGCTTCCCGACGGTGCGAACTACC
This sequence comes from uncultured Actinomycetota bacterium, assembly GCA_963817825.1. Lineage (GTDB taxonomy): Bacteria > Actinomycetota > Actinomycetes > Mycobacteriales > Mycobacteriaceae > Mycobacterium. The sequence continues at coordinate 59,213 of CAWFQG010000012.1, forward strand.
TTCAAACTTTCGGCGAGTCAATCTATTGCACCGGCGGGACGATAAAGCGGGTCGACATACGGACCAAAATGACGTCAGTAATCGGCACAGAGCCTGGGTCGTCCTCCCTTGCTCTCGTCGATTTCCACCGACCTATCGACCTGCCGCCAGACGTCGCCGGTGCAGGAGCGCCCGACCGGAGGATCTATACAGCCTTGATCAACGGCAGAATCGGCGAAATCGTGCCGGCTCTGTTCGACCAGTTCACGCCCATCCCCGTGATGGACCCCACCATGGGGTCGTTCATCCGCTGCATCGTGGGCGCCAATAACGCCAAGTACCTGTACTTCCACGAATGGACCAACAACACCATCGGCATTGTCGACCTGAGCCCTGCCAACCCGCACACGGTCGGCTCGATTCAGTTTGACAGCCCGGCCGACGACATGGTCATCAGCCCGGACGACCGCTTCCTCTACACCGCACACCGGTTCGACGACTTCGTATCGGTGATCGACACCAGCACGTCGCCGCCATCGATCAAGAAAGTTCCAGTTGGGAATGGGCCGTTTGCTTTAGCGCTGAGCTCCGACGGTAAAAGACTCTTCGTCGCGCAGGCCGGCGACTCCGCACACCCCGCGAGCGACCTCGGAACCGGCACGCTTTCGGTCTTTGACACCGCGACGATGCAGAGCGTCCGGATCGCCACAGGCAAGGGCTCATCCGCCGTCACGCTCAACGACATCGGCACCCGCGCCTACGTGTCGAATACCCAGGACGACACGGTTTCCGTGGTCGACGTCACTGGTAGCCCTCAAGTCAGTGACACCATCACTGGATTCAATTCGCCTGGCGAGATGTGTCTGAGCACCGACCAACGTCATCTGTATGTCAACCAGTTCGATTCTCCGACGAGGATCGCCGTGGTGGCGATCTGAGCGCGACGACGTAACGCCTAGAGTCGACCGGATGAACGCCGAGAACCCGTTCAAGCCGGATTTGTGGCGGCCAGTAGCCGAATTCGCCGACTTGACCGACATCACCTATCACCGCTACGTCGTCGACGGGAAGCCGCAGCCCACCGTGCGGGTGGCGTTCGACCGGCCCGAGGTCCGCAACGCGTTCCGCCCGCACACCGTCGACGAGTTGTATCGCGTCCTCGAGCACGCCCGCATGTCACCCGACGTCGGAGTCGTGCTGTTGACCGGCAACGGGCCGTCGCCGAAGGACGATGGGTGGGCGTTCTGTTCCGGTGGCGACCAACGCATTCGGGGCCGCACCGGCTACCAGTACGCGTCGGGTGACACCGCCGACACCGTCGACGCCGCCCGCGCCGGACGGCTGCACATCCTCGAGGTGCAGCGGCTGATCCGGTTCATGCCCAAGGTCGTCATCTGCCTTGTCAACGGCTGGGCCGCTGGCGGCGGGCACAGCCTGCATGCGGTGTGCGACCTGACGTTAGCCAGCCGCGAGCACGCCCGATTCAAGCAGACCGACGCGGACGTCGGCAGCTTCGACGGCGGTTACGGCAGCGCGTATCTGGCCAAACAGGTCGGCCAGAAGTTCGCGCGCGAGATCTTCTTCCTCGGCAGGCCCTATACCGCCGAGCAGATGCACGCGATGGGTGCGGTCAACGAAGTAGTCGACCATGCCGAGCTGGAGACGGTCGCGCTCGATTGGGCCGCGACCATCAACGGCAAGTCGCCGCAGGCCATTCGGATGCTCAAGTACGCGTTCAACCTGACCGACGACGGGCTCATCGGACAACAGTTATTCGCCGGTGAGGCAACGCGATTGGCGTACATGACCGACGAGGCCGTCGAGGGCCGCGACGCGTTCCTGGAGAAGCGCGACCCGGACTGGAGCCGGTTCCCGCGCTACTTCTAGCGGTTTCACTTGGCTTCGGCGGCGGCTGCGCGGCGGGCGTCGCGGCTGGACTTCATCAGGCTCAGCACGGTCGTGATGGTCAGCGTGGCGACGATGAACAACAACGACGTCACGATTCCGATCTCGGGTATGCGGAACGAGCCGAGGTGGTCGAGGTGGGAGTGGTGCAGCGCCTCGATGATGAGCTTCACGCCGATGAAGCCGAGGACGACGGCCAGCCCCTTGCTGAGGTAGACGATCTTCTCGAGGAGGCCACCGATCAGGAAGTAAAGCTGGCGTAATCCCATGAGCGCCAGGGCATTAGCCGTGAAGATGATGTAGGCGTCATTGGTCAGGCCGAAGATCGCCGGGATCGAGTCGAGCGCGAACACGACGTTGGCGATGCCGATCGCGGCGATGACGATCACCAGCGGCGTGAACATGCGGCGCTTGCCTTCGCTGGTGACCAGGCGGCGGCCGTCGTAGTCCTCGCTGAGCGGAAGGATCCGGTGCAGGAACCGCAGCACGGGACTCTTGTGGAAGTCCGGCTCGTCGTCGGGATCCTCGAGCGCCAACTGGATCGCGGTGTAGACGAGGAATCCGCCGAGGATATAGAACACCCAGCTCCACGCCGCAATCGCCGCGGCGCCGGCGAAGATGAACAAGGCGCGCAATACCAGCGACAGCACGATGCCGATGTAGAGCACCTTGTCCTGGGCCAGTTCGGGCACCGCGAACCGCGCCATGATGATCATGAACACGAAGAGGTTGTCCACGCTCAGGCTGTATTCGGTGATGTAGCCGGCGACGAACTCCTGGCCGGATGACCCAGGCGCAAACACGAAGAGCCCGACGGCGAAGACAGCCGCCAGACCGATGTAGACGAGCACCCACCGGACGGCATCCTTGGTGGTGACAGTGCGTTGCCGGCGGGAGATCACCGCGAGGTCGAGGACGATGATGCCGATCAACACCACGACGGTGATGACCCAGACCAACGGTGAGACAACTGATATCAAGGTCGACCTCCGGACGGCATGATGCGACGGTCCGAAGGTCTCTTCCGCCTCGGCCTAAGCCAAGGCCGGCACCGCCGGGTCGGCCGTGGGGCCTTCCGTGATGACGACATGTGCCGCGGGAGGAATACTCCCCTTCAACACGCAGAACTATAGTCCACGCTGCAGAATCTGTCGCGGCCCGGCCCTGGTGTGGTGAGTCGTTAATTGATGAGCAGTAGTTGGCGAGAGATGCGGGTGAACTTGGGGTCGCGATCACCTACACCGGCTGCGCTACCTAGCCGCGAGATTGCACACAGGGTCGTTAATCGAGCTGCACACCGCCAACAGCCCTGAGTGCAATTTCGGCGCTACTGTCGTGATTCGCGATTCGTCTGCAGTGGCTGCCGACGGATTTCCCGATGTGATCGGGCGGTCGTCACGACTAGAAACGGAACACCGTCTGGCCGTGCAGTGACTTCGCGAACGCCAGCACCTTCGCCGGCGGCACCCGGTACACGTATGCGATGTGGCTGTCGCCGGCATCGTCGGAATGACCGAACCCGTCCTCGGCGGGCGTGAAATCCCAGTCGCCGTGGTACTTCTCGCGGATCGCGTCGGCCAGCTTCGTCAACGTGTCGATGCCGGTGATCCGCTCGGCGTCACCCTCGACGATCACATCGAGCCCGTCGTTCCAGGTGTTCACACCGGTGGTGACGGCGACCGCGGTGGAGTGGTTGAGGTTCTGCGCCTTCTGCTCCTCCGGCCCGGTGCAGAACACGAACGCGTCGTCGACCCACGCCCCGACAAGCGGGGTGGTGTGCGGACGTCCGTCCCGTCGAACCGTGGTCAACCAGTAGAGCTCCGCGACGGTCAGCGCGTCGCGGACCTGCTGCCAGCTGACCGGTTCGGTGGCTTCACTGAATCGCGTATCGAGCTTGCCTTCGATCGTCATACCCATACCGACCCTGTGCCGGCGCCCAACTCATCGCAGTTCATAGACTCCACGCGTGAGTAAGAGTCCGCTGCGCCGCCTGGCCGACGAGCTGGTGCTGGCCAGCATGCGACCGCCGATCCCCCCACAGTTGATGCTGTACCAGCCGGGCCGCGAGGAGATCGAGCTGGAGGGCAAGCGCATCCTGCTCACCGGCGCATCGTCGGGCATCGGCGAGGCGGCCGCCGAGAAGTTCGCCCGCCGCGGCGCCACCGTCGTGGTGGTGGCCCGCCGCAAGGACCTACTGGACGACATCGCCGACCGGATCCTCGCCAACGGCGGCGACGCCCTGGCCATCGACTGCGACCTGTCCGACTTCGATGCCGTCGACGCGCTCGCGGCCCGCGTCGAGAAGGAGATCGGCGGCGTGGACATCCTCGTCAACAACGCAGGCCGGTCGATAAGACGCCCGCTCGCCGAGTCGCTGGAGCGCTGGCATGACGTCGAGCGAACGATGAGCCTGAACTACTACTCGCCGCTGCGGCTGATCCGTGCCCTCGCGCCCGGCATGCTCGAGCGCGGCGACGGCCACATCATCAACGTCGCGACCTGGGGCGTGCTGAGCGAATCGACACCGCTGTTCTCCGTCTACAACGCGTCGAAGGCGGCGCTGTCGTCGGTCAGCAGGGTCATCGAAACCGAATGGGCCCACAAGGGCGTGCATTCCACGACGCTGTACTACCCGCTGGTGGCCACGCCGATGATCGCGCCGACGAAGGCCTACGACGGGCTCCCCGCGCTCACCCCGGCCGAGGCGGCCGACTGGATGGTGACCGCCGCGCGGGTTCGCCCGGTCCGCATCGCGCCGCGGATGGCCGTCACCGCCAAAGCTCTCGACACGGTCGCCCCCGGTTGGGTCAACGCGATCATGAAACGGCAACGGCTGCAGCCGGGATCCTGATCGCCCTCCCGCGCATCGTGTCGCGGCCGAAAGCGGCACACGACGTGCTAGACACGACGTCATGGAGATCCTGGCCAGCCGGATGCTCCTTCGGCCGGCCGACTACGAACGCTCGCTGCGTTTCTACCGCGACGAGCTCGGGCTTGCGATCGCGCGCGACTACGGCGCGGGCACGGTCTTCTACGCGGGCCAGTCGCTGATCGAGCTGGCCAGCCACGGAGAACCCAATGCGGGCGGCACGCTGTGGCTTCAGGTGCGCGACGTCTACGCCACCGAGAAAGAGCTGGCCGACCGCGGCGTCCCGATCGCGCGGGAAGCGCGCCAGGAGCCGTGGGGTCTGCACGAAATGCACGTGACCGACCCCGACGGCGTCACGCTGATATTCGTGCAGGTGCCCGAGACGCATCCGCTGCGCAGCGACACCAGACGCTGAAACGGTAGATCTGATTCAGCGGGACGCAGCCGCCAGCGGCCAGCCCACGGAGGCCAACCGCGCGGCGACCTGATGGATCTCCTCCGGATTGGGCTCCTTCTCGATCACCTGCTTCACGGCCGAGCGGATCTCATCCTCGGTCACTTGGTCGGAGTTGGTGCCCTTGAGGACGTGTTGAGCGGCCTTGACGACCTCATCCTCGGTCAGCGACCGCTTCAGAAGTGCGAGCAGCGCGAAGTAGTCCTTCGGCGGAACGCCTTCCGGATAGCCCTGGTGCAGCCATCCGAGGACGTTCTCGAAGACACCCTGATTGGTTTCAGTCATGCAGGTCAGCCCTTCTTGACGCCGGGGAACGGATCGAATCCGAAGTGGTGAATGAGCGTGGTCCTGGTGATCCAGAGAAGCGCGACCAGAATCACCAAGGCGACAAAAGCGAACAGCGCGAGGCCCAGGTACTTCAGGATCGGGTTACCCGCGGTGACGGTGCCGTCGGAGTGTTCGCCGCCGGCCCCGTTCGAGTAGGCCACCATGCCCGACGCGAAGATCGCGGGCAGGCCGGCGCCCAGGAGCAGGCCCACGACGAGGACCTTGCCGATGGCTTCTACGTAAGTCATTGATCTCTTCCCTTTGTTAGGCGGACGGGGCCACGGTCAGACCGCAGCCGCGTCCTTGTCCTTGCGCTTCGATGGCGGCTTCCCGGACAGCGGCGGGCACGACGGAGTTGGTCTTGTCGTCCCAATCGGCGTTGACGTTGTTGGAGTCGACCTTCTGCTTCTGAGCACGCCACCAGATGTAGCCCGACAGTGCGCACAGGATGACGAAGATCAGCCCGTCGCCCGCGAGGTCCGAGCCGGTCAGCGACTCGACTCCGTGTGAAAGCCAGAACGACAGCGCGCCAACGAGTGCGGCGGCGGGCAGGGTGATCAGCCACGCGACCGCCATTCGGCCTGCCACCGCCCAGCGCACCTCGGCGCCCGGCTTACCAACGCCACTGCCGAGGATCGAACCCGTCGCCACGTGGGTGGTCGACAGCGCCATGCCCGCGGCACTGGAGCTCAAGATGATTGCGGCCGACGACGCCTCGGCGGCGAAGCCCTGCGGCGACTCGATCTCGACCAGACCCTTACCCAGCGTGCGGATGACGCGCCAGCCGCCGATGTAGGTGCCGAGGCCGATGGCGAGCGCGCAGCTGAAGATGATCCAGAACGGCAGGCCGTCCTTCTTCACGTCGCCGGTGAGATGGCCGGTGGTGATGAGCGCGAGCGCGATGACGCCCATCGTCTTCTGAGCGTCGTTGGTGCCGTGCGACAGCGCGACCAGCGAGGCGGTCGCGATCTGGCCCCAGCGGAAGCCGTCTTCGCGGCGCTTCGCCATCACGTTGCGGGTGATCCGGTAGACCAGCCAGGTGCCGCACCCGGCAACGAGGCAGGCGATGACCGGCGCGGCGACCGCCGGGATCAGGACCTTCGAGGTGACGCCGCTCCAGTTCACGCCCGCCATGCCGAGTGCGGCGAGGCCGGCGCCGATCAGGCCGCCGAACAGCGCGTGCGACGAGCTGGACGGGATGCCGAACAGCCAGGTGAGCAGGTTCCACAGGATGCCGCCGATCAGGCCGGCGAAGATGATCGTCAGACCCATCGATGGGGTGATGTTGGGCATCAGATGACCGCTCTTGCTGTCCTGCACCTTCAGCACCGAGGTGGTGACGGTGACAGCCACCTCAACCGACAGGAACGCGCCGACGAGGTTGAGCACGCCGGCGAGGAGGACGGCGGTCTTGGGCTTCAGGGCACCGGTGGCGATGGATGTCGCCATCGCGTTTCCGGTGTCGTGGAAACCGTTGGTGAAGTCGAATGCCAGTGCTGTTGCTATCAGCAGCACCAGGATGATCATCTCTGCGCTCATGGGTGCCAATTCTGAGGGATTCTCAGCGACTTTGACCAGCGGCTAGCCGCCCTAAGAGAGGCCTTCGACCAGGCATTTTGCCGGACCCGTCGAGGTGTTCATCCACTGTTCACCTAGCGTCTCGGACGCGTTTGGGTGCGAAGCCGACCCGCGCAGTGCGGAAACGGCGGCCCTACTATCGTTCTCTCGTGGGGATCAGGGTCGGCTAGCCCGGGGAGTTGAGAACGTGACGAAGTTTCTCGCCAAGATCGTCGCCTGGATTACCTCGGGATATCCCGACGGAGTGCCTGGTCCCGATCGGGTCCCGCTGTTCGCGCTGATGAGGCAGCGGCTCACCGACGACGAGGTCAAGACCGTCGCGAAGGCATTGATGAATCGCGACGAGTTCGACCAAGTCGACATCGGCGTGCTGATCACCCAGATGACTGACGAACTACCCGCACCCGCGGACATCGACCGCGTGCGAGTCCGCCTGGCCGCCAAGGGCTGGCCGCTCGACGACCCTCGGGATTCCGAGGAGACGGAATAGCCGTCCTCCGCGCCGTCCCCGTGCCGACTGGTCCGTCGGCGTTGTCGGTGCTGCCCGAGGTAGAGGCCGTTCTGGCGGGCGGTGCATCGGCTATGCTGCCGGTTCCGGCCGACGATGAACGCCAAAGTCGGTTGTTGACAACGTCATTGCGAGTCGCAGACGAGATCGACGATGACGTCGCGGTCGTCGTGTCGACGTCGGGCACCACGGGGACTCCGAAGGGGGCGATGTTGACCGCGGCGGCGCTGACCGCCAGCGCGGAAGCCACGCACCGACGCCTCGGCGGACCCGGACAGTGGCTGCTTGCCTTGTCCGCCTGCCACATCGCCGGCCTGCAGGTGTTGGTGCGCAGCGTAATCGCGGGCCACGCGCCCGTCGCTCTGTCGGCACGGTTCGACGTGACCGAACTGCCCGCAGCGGTTTCGGCAATGGGTTCCGGCAGGCGTTACGCCTCAATGGTGGCCGCGCAGCTGGACAAGGCGTTGGCCGATGCGGCCGCCACCGCGGCGCTCGCAGAGCTGGACGCGGTGCTGATCGGCGGCGGCCCGATGCCGGCACGAGTCGCCGAAAAGGCCCGTGCCGCCGAGATTTCGGTCGTTCGAACCTATGGCATGAGCGAGACGGCAGGCGGCTGTGTGTACAACGGCGTTCCGCTCTCCCGCGTGTTCCTGCGTATCGACCTTGACGGCCGGATCGCGCTCGGCGGGGCAACGCTCGCCAAGGGCTACCGCAATCCGCCTGAGTCCGATCCGTTCGCCGAGCCGGGCTGGTTTCTGACCGATGACGTTGGTGCCCTTGATAGTTCGGGAATTCTGCGAGTGCTCGGTCGAACCGACGATGCCATCAGCACCGGCGGATTGACCGTCTTCCCACAGCTCGTCGAGACGGCGTTGGCGTCGCATCCGAGGGTGGCCGACTGCGCGGTCTTCGGCGTGCCCGACGAGCGGCTCGGCCAGCGGGTGGTTGCGGCCGTCGTGGCGGCCGAAGGATTCCCACCGCCGACATTGCGCGAGTTGCAAACGCACGTCAGGGCAGTCCTGGATTCGGCGGCCGCCCCGCGGGAGGTACACCTCATCGATGAGCTGCCCCGGCGCGGTATCGGCAAGGTGGACCGCTGGCGGCTGACCGCGCTCTTCAGCGGCTGAGCTAGCATCCGGGGATGATCCGCACATTCGCGATTGCCGCCGGCACAGTTGTTCTGTTCGGCGGATCCGCTGTCGCCTCAGCGGATCCTGCGCAGGACACCACTACTTACGCGATCGGCAAGTGCTACGACCCGAGCCAGCCTCCGGTGCAGCGCCCTGCCACTTTCGAATACAACTGCAACACGACCGGGGTGATGCAGGACATGACGTGGACAGCGTGGGGCGCCGATGCGCAGGGCACCGGCACCGACAGCTCGGTCGAATGTCAGCCCAACTGCGCACAGGGCGCCACGTTGGTCAACCCGATCGTCGTGCACGCATGGAACCCCGTCGCGTCAACGGGTCCGGCATGCCCGCAGGGCGTCAAGTTCTACTCGGACATGACGATCGCGTACCCGAAGGGCGCGCCGCCGTGGATCCAGCCGGGTACGACGTGGTCTCCCGGAACCGATTTCGTGACCGTCGACAACATGCCCGCGGTTCACTTCTCGGAGTTGGAGCCGAACTGCGCCCCTCTGTGAACCGTTGAGGGCGTTAGCGGTCCACCTTGACGGTGACCGGCTGGACGTTCCAGATCTCCTCGCAGTACTCCGCGATGGCCCGGTCTGACGAGAACTTGCCGCTGGTCGAAGATTCCGAACTCGTAGCGGATGCCGTAGCCGATGGCCGGGCGCTCGAGAGTGGCCAGTGAGTCGAGGTTGAGCAGGTTGCTGCCGAGCTGCGGGCCCATCAGGAATTCGGCCGACAGGTAACACGTCGCCTTACGACCCAGGTCAAGCGACGTCTGCGTGGACGCCACCCGGTTATCCTGCATGCGGTCGCGCACCGCCAGCGCAAGTGCGCGGTAGAAATGCTCCGGCTTCAAGGCGGCGGCCGGGCGGCCGATCGAGTAGCGCAGGTGTCGATGATGCCCGCCGCAACGCGTCGGCCGATAGCCCCGTACGGCTGCGTTCGCGGGTGTCGGCATTGGTGGCAGCGGAAGTCTGGGCGACGTCGGTCATCGGCGCACTGTCACATTCAATGGCGTCGCGAAAATGAACTTCAGGCGAGCATCATGGAGCTATGCGTCGTGAAATCAACACAGTGGACGATCTGCGGGCGATCGTCGGGCACCCGAACACGTATGTCGCGAACAAGGTCGGCAACCGGTTGTCCGCCGTACAGCAGGACTGGTTGGCGCACTCGCCGTTGGGGTTCGTGGCCACGACCGATGCGCAGGGCCGTGTGGACGTGTCGCCGAAGGGTGACCCGCCCGGCTTCGTGCACGTCATCGACGACACCACGATCGCTATTCCCGAACGGCCGGGCAACAAGCGGGCGGACGGCTATCTCAACCTCCTGCAACGCCCGCACGTCGGCACGCTGTTCCTGATCCCCGGGCGCGGGGACACCCTGCGGATCAACGGATCTGCCCGCATTCTCGCCGACGCCGACTACTTCGACGCGATGGCGGTGCAGGGTCAACGTCCGATTCTGGCGTTGGAGATCGACGTCGAAGAGGTCTTCTTCCACTGCGCCAAGGCATTTCTGCGTTCCGATACATGGAAGCCCGACAGCTGGGACCCGACCGCGGTGCCGAGCGCCGCGCAGCTCGCCAAGGCAATCAAGGCGGACTGGAGCGACGCCCAGCTCGAGGAGTACTACCGCGAGGACAACTACCGCAAGATGCTCTACTAGCGGTCAGATTTGGTTGATGCCGCCGTCGACCGGAATGTCAGCGCCGGTGGTGAAACTGCTCAGGTCAGACGCCAGGAACAGCACGGCGTTAGCGACCTCTTCGGGCGTTCCGTAGCGGCCCATCGGGACGATGCTGCGTTGGAGGTTCTCGAACTCCTCCTCGGCGTTGGGTCCGGGGAACAGCATGCGCGCCACGGTGTCGATGCCGGGGGTGTCGGTGGCGCCCGGGCTGACGGCGTTGACGCGAATCTTGCGGTCCCGCAACTCACTTGCCCATGTGCGTGCGAACGAGCGCACTGCGGCCTTGATCGCCGCGTACACACCGAGGCCGTCGGTCCCGCGCGCGGCGACGTTCGACGCGTTCAGGATGACCGAGCCGCCGTCGTTGAACAGCGGCAGTGCCTTTTGCACCGTGAACACGAGGCCCTTGAAGTCGACCCCGAGCTGGTAGTCGAGCTGCTCCTCAGTGATGTCGCCGATGCGTGCGGCTTCGAGGATCGCCGCGTTGGCGAAGACGACGTCGATGCGGCGGCCGCTGTCTTCGACGGTGGCGTAGAGACGGTCGACATCCTCCTGCTTGCTCACGTCACCCTGCACGCCTATGGCGTTGTCGCCGAGTTCCTTGACCGCCGTCTCGAGTTCGGCCTCCCTGCGTCCGGTGATGAAGACGAATGCGCCCTCGTCGACGAATCGCTTGGCGGTGGCAAGGCCGATGCCGGTGGTGCCTCCGGTGATGACTGCTGTCTTGCCTTCGAGAAGAGCCATTGTGGTGCCTTTCGATTGTTCTGGACCATTCGGTCAATAACTAGAGACGCGGGCGGCAGCGGATCTATTCCGCGGCCTCAGCCCGTCGGGATCAGGGAGATCATCTCTTCGGCCGCAGCCTTGATCTGCGCTGGCTTGGCACCGCCCTTGTGCAATGCCTCCTGGCCGCGCATGAACGCCAGCAGCGCGCTCCCCAACGCCTGCGGATTCTGCTTCGCATCAATGGATCCGTCGCGTTGCGCTTCCTTGACGCAGGCAACGAGTTCGTCGCGCCACGTCGCGTATGCCCGTTCGATCGCTCGCTCGACGGCGTCGTCGGTGGCGCCGAGCTCCGCCGCGCTCTTGGCCATCATGCACCCGCGCCTGCGTTTGTCTGCGGCAATGTCCTTGGCCTGCGCGCGGATATGACCGACCAGGCGGGCATGCGCGCTGTATTCGGGATCGCGAAGCTGGGCACGGACCCCGTCCAGCGACGATGTGATGTAGTCGTCGAGCGCCCGCAGGTACAGGCGGTGCTTGTCGCCGAACGCCCCGTAGAGACTGCCCTTGCCCAATCCGGTAGCCGCGGTCAGATCATCGACCGACGTCGCCGCGTATCCGCGATCCCAGAACTCGTCGCGCGCCGCGGCAACGACGTCGCTTTCGTCGAACTTGCGAGGACGTGCCACATGTACACACTACGCGCGTTATGGACTGATTATTCCGTATCCTTCGCGAGGATGGCTCGGCCAGCTCGGTGCTGCAGAACAGTAGAGCTTTCACGTCGCTCATCCTCCGCGAGCGTGCGCGAACTCAGGGCAATCCGCGGCGTGTCGGCCGCAGACACGCACCGTCGCGGGGCACCGGGAGTGGCGACCTAGGCTGGCGGGGGTGCGCAAGCTGCAGCTAGGTCGTAAGGAGGCGGTGGCGGTTTCCATCGCCATCGTCCTGGTCGTGACGGCGTTCGTCGTGCCTCACCTGCACCTGAAGACCGTCACCCCGCTGCTGAACGCCACGCCTGAGCGGTTTCGCAGCTTCGCGGCCACCTCCCCGATCTTCGGCTGGTGGAACGCCCACGTCGGCTGGGGCACCGTGCCGGCAATCCTCATCGGTATCGCCGCGGTGCTGTGGGGACCCACGATCGCACAGCGGCTGCCGTGGCGCGCCCTGACGTTGACGACGTGGGCGACATCGGCCGTGTGGGCATTCTCGCTGGCGATGATCGACGGCTGGCAGCGTGGCTTCGCCGGGCGGCTGACGGCCCGCCACGAGTACCTGCGCCAGGTGCCGACGATCACCGACATCCCGCAGGCGTTGCACAGCTTCTCCCGCAGGATCCCTGATTTCCAGCCCGACTCCTGGATCACCCACGTATCGGGCCATCCGCCGGGGGCCCTGCTGACCTTCGTCTGGCTGGACCGGATCGGCCTTGGCGGCGGCGCCTGGGCGGGCCTGCTGTGCCTGCTCGTCGGATCCAGCGCCGCGGCCGCGGTCATCGTCGCGGTGCGTGCGGTCACCGACGAGCCCACCGCGCGGCTGGCTGCACCGTTCGTGGCGGTGGCGCCGACGGCCATCTGGGTCGCCGTTTCGGCCGACGGCTACTTCGCCGGCGTCGCGGCGTGGGGGGTCGCACTGCTGGCGCTGTCCGCGCGGCGCACCGTGCGAGTTCCGCTGTTGGCCGCGGTAGCCGCAGGTCTGCTGCTGGGCTGGGCGATCTTCCTCAACTACGGGCTGGCGCTGGTCGCGGTGCTGGCTCTGGCCGTGCTGATTACGGCCGTCGACTGGCGCGCGGCGTTACGCACAGTGATTCCGGCCGCGGTGATGGCCGCAGTCGTGGTGGCTGTGTTCGCGGCCGCCGGCTTCTGGTGGTTCGACGGCTACACCCTTGTCCAGGAACGCTATTGGCAGGGCATCGCCACCGAGCGGCCGTTCCAGTACTGGTCGTGGGCCAACCTGGCAGCGGTGGTGTGCGCGATCGGGCTCGGCAGCGTGGCAGGCATCGGCCGGGCCTTCGACATCGCCGCCATCCGCCGAAGCCCCGGGCTGCATCTCCTGGTACTGGGCGCCCTGCTGGCCATCGTGTGCGCCGACATGAGCATGCTGAGCAAGGCCGAAACCGAACGCATCTGGCTGCCGTTCACCATCTGGCTCACCGCTGCGCCCGCCCTGCTGCCTGCGAAATCCCACCGCTGGTGGCTGGCCCTCAACATCATCGGCGCCCTATTACTGAACCACTTCATTCTGACCAACTGGTAACGCTTTGACCGTGATCGCACACTCACGAGGAGTACCGATGTGAAATGGAGCGATGACGGTGGACGACAACGAGACCGCCAAGGAGCAGCCGCCGGGAGACGACGACGGCGGCTACGGTTTCCCCCGTCGTCTTTGGCGCGGGTTGGACCGTCATCCTCCGCCCGGCATGAAACAGATGCAACGCTGGCGCAGTCCGCTTCGCGGTCTGTGGTTGACGTCGGTATTCGGTTCAGTCCTGCTGGCCACGTTGCCCATCGTGATTCTCACCGGGCTGTTGTCCTACATCGCGTACGGGCCGCAGTTCGCGCAGGCGATTCCCGGCAACGTCGGCTGGCTGAAGCTTCCGACCTTCGACTGGCCAACCGATCCGTCCTGGCTGTACCGGCTGAACCAGGGCCTGCACGTCGGGCTCGGCCTGATCCTCATCCCTGTGGTGCTGGCCAAGTTGTGGTCAGTCATCCCCCGGTTGTTCGCGTGGCCGCCGTCACGGTCGTTCGCCCAAGTGCTGGAACGTATTTCGCTGCTGATGCTGGTCGGTGGCATTCTGTTCGAGATCATCACCGGCGTCCTCAACATCCAGTACGACTACATCTTCGGGTTCAGCTTCTACACGGCCCACTACTACGGCGCCTGGGTGTTCATCGCCGGTTTCCTGATCCACATCACGATCAAGATTCCGCGGATGTGGACCGGACTGCGGTCGAAGTCGATGCGGCAGGTGTTGCGCACAAGCCGTGCCGACACGCTGCCCGAACCGTATGAACCCGACGGACTGGTTGCCGCACAACCGGGTCCAGCGACCATCAGCCGTCGCGGCGCACTCGGCTTGGTCGGCGGCGGCACGCTGTTCCTGGCGGTGATCACCGCGGGTCAGACACTCGGCGGGTTCACCCGCAAGGCCGCGCTGCTGCTACCGCGAGGACAAACCCGCGGCGACGGGCCCAACGGCTTCGAGGTCAACAGAACGGCAGTCGCCGCAGGCATCTCGCCGGACCTCACCGGCGATCGGTGGCGGCTCACCCTGACCGGTGGACCCACGAAGACGGTTCTCGATCGTGCCGGATTGTTCGCGATGCCGCAGCACACCGCGAGCCTTCCGATCGCATGCGTCGAGGGATGGTCCACCACCGAGACGTGGAGCGGTGTGCGACTGGCTGACCTGGCGCAGCTGGCGGGCGTGCCGAATCCGGCGTCGGCCTTCGTGCGCTCGGTCGAGCGGCGAGGTGGGTTCAACCGCGCCACGCTGCAGGGCAATCAGGTGATGCACCCGGATGCGCTTCTGGCGCTTCGGGTGAACGACGCAGACCTGTCACCGGATCACGGATTCCCGGCGCGGATCATCGTGCCTGCACTGCCCGGCGTGCACAACACCAAGTGGGTGGGCTCAATCGACTTCAGGGCCCGCTGACATGCGTACGGCCATGGCTCGATTCCGTTCGGTGTACGGCTCACATCCGCTGCACCTGTTGACGCTGATCGCCGGGTTGGCGTTGTTTGGCTACGTGCTGGCCACCATCAAGCCGACGACGCTGTGGAACCCCCACACGTGGTGGCAGTCGATCATCGTGTGGTTCGCCGCAGCCATTGTCGCCCACGACCTCGTGCTGTTTCCGGTCTACGCTTTGGTCGACCGAATCCTGATTGCCGGCAGCCGAATTCGACCACGTCGACGAGATGCGTTGGTGCCGGTGCTGAACTACCTGCGGATACCCCTGATGGGCTCGGCGTTGACGCTGGTGGTGTTTCTGCCGGGAATAATCCGGCAGGGCGCGCCGAGCTACATTGCGGCCACTGGCCAAACCCAAGAGCCATTCCTGGGCCGGTGGCTGTTGCTGACCGCGGCGATGTTCGCGACGAGCGCGGCGATCTACGGAGTTCGATTGGCGGTGGCGCGCAGGGTCAAGCAGACCCCAGCTTAGCCACCACCCGGTTGCCGATCGGATGGATGCCGGTCAAGACCATGCCCACGTCGTCGGCGAGTCGTGCCGCACAGTCGATGCCGACCGACGCCCACCGAAACCACGGCCCGATCGTGCGAGACGACTCCAGCCGGACCCAGCCGGCGTTGACTCCCGTGCTCTCCGAGTCGAATTCGGCGATACAAGCGCCGCCGCGGCGCAACAACTCGCCTGCTCGGCGAAGAACGCGCCACGGGTCCCCGCCGAGGCCGACGTTGCCGTCGGCCAACAGCACCGTCTGCCAGCGGCCCGTGCCGGGAAGCGGCTCGAACACGTCGCGGTGGAGCGCAGGTGCTCCGCTCCGCCGCGCGAGCCCGACCGCGGTCGCGGACTGGTCGACACCCAGCGCGGGTACGCCCCTTTCGATCAGGCGGGCGACCAAACGACCCGGCCCACAACCCAAATCGATGGTCGGCCCCGCACAGAACTCGAGCACGGCATTGTCGAACCTGCGGTCCGCGTGATGTCCGCCCAGCCAGCTGCGCACCGGAAGCTGGCGCACGTGGCCGTCGTCGTGGCGCACCCAGCACCGCTCACCATCCAGTGCGCGGTCGTAGAGATTACCCAGCATGTCAGAGCCCCGCTGCCTTGATCGCGTGCACGAACCGGCTGTCGGGTGCGCAGGCGGCGCGAACGATTTCCACGTCGTCGACCGTGTCGACGTCCGATAGCTCCGCCACAAGGGCGACGGCTAAGCCTCTGCCGCGCAACGCTTCCAGCGTGGCGGGTCCGGTGTCCGAGCGCGATGTCGGGATCGAGTGCAGGCAGTCGGCCATCGCCGGGTCGGTCACCCCGAGTACCCACCACCCACCGTCGCGGGCCAGGCCGAATACGACGTCGGTCTGCAGCAGCGCCTGCGCACATTCGGTGAGCAAGTCCGCGGTCACCTGCGGGGTGTCGGAGGCGATCAACAGCACGGGACGTGCACCGGCCACCGCCGCGGCATCGGCGATCGCGTTGGCCAGCCTCGCCGAGAAGTCGTCGCCGCGCTGGTCGACCACATGTAAATCGTTTAGGCGAGAACGGATTTGGCGGCGGCTGCTGGCCTGCTCCAGATCGCCCGTCAGCGCCACCACCCTGGCCTGCACGGGCGTTGCGTCCACCGCATCGAGCGTATCCAGGAAGCCCGCCGCGGCGATGTCGGCGGCCGCGCTATCACCGACGGTCGCCGCCAACCGCGTCTTCGCCTGACCGGCCACCGGTGCCTTGGCGATCACGACCAACGTCACCGGTATCACGAGATCGCCCGCCAAAAGTCCAGTCCCGCATGGATACTTCCGCGCAGCGACCCGCTGACCTTCGACTTGCCGCCGGTGCGTGGCCCGTAGGGCACATCGCGTTCGACGACCGTCCATCCCGCCTCCGCGGCGCGCACCATCAACTCAACGGGATAGCCCGTGCGCCGATCAGCGATGCCGAGCGCGAGCAGCGCATCACGACGGGCGACCCGCATCGGCGCGATGTCATGTACCGGGAGCCCGTACCGGGAACGCAGCCGCCAACACACCGCCGCGGTGCCCAGCCGCGCGTGCCACGGCCAACGAAGCCCCGGCACTGGGCGGCGTCGCCCGATCGCCATGTCAGCGCCGCGGTCGAGTTCGTCGACAAGGGCGGGCAACTCCGCGGGATCCAGGGACCCGTCGGCGTCGACGACGGCCACGATCGGCGTCCCAGCCGCCTCCACCCCGGCATGCACAGCCGACCCGTAGCCCGGGCGACGCTCGGTGACCACATCGGCGCCGTGACGGCGGGCGACCTCTGCGGTGCCATCGGTGCTGTTGTTGTCCACGACAAGGGGTCTATACCCAGTCGGTATGGCAGCAAGAACCCCGGGCAGAGAGGCCGCCTCGTTGAGGCACGGCAGCACCACCGTGACGGAACCGTCGGGCATAACAGTCGACGCTAGGCCAGCCGCAACCTCCGCACCAACCCAAACCGTGACGAAAGGATGACATAGGCCCAGGTAGTTGCCCTGACACGGCTAATCTCAGAAGTAATGACCCGCGTACTGATTGCCGACGACGACACCGTCGTCCGTGACGTCGTGCGCCGGTACCTCGAACGGGACGGACTCGAGGTCGCAATTGCCCGAGACGGCCACGAGGCGCTGCGACTCCTGGGAACACAGCGCATCGACGTCGCGGTGCTCGACGTGATGATGCCCGGTCCCGACGGCCTGACCCTGTGCCGCAGCCTGCGCCAACGCGGCGACTACGCAGTCCCTGTGATTCTGCTGACCGCACTCGGTGAGGAGGACGACCGGATCGCCGGGCTGGAGGCAGGCGCCGACGACTACCTCACGAAGCCGTTCAGCCCGCGCGAACTGGCCCTGCGCGTGCGATCCGTGCTGCGACGGACTCCAGCGACCGTCGGCGTGTTACCGGTGGAGCTGACCGTCGGCGAACTTCACGTCTCCACCGCGTCGCGGTCGGTCACCGTCAAGGGCGAACCGGTCAGCCTGACCAACCGCGAGTTCGAACTGCTGGTGTTCTTCATGACCCACACCGACACGGTGTTCTCCCGCGACGAGCTGCTCAAGCAGGTATGGCGGTGGGACTTCGGCGACCTGTCCACCGTCACGGTGCACGTGAAGCGGTTGCGGTCCAAGCTCGGCGACCAACATAGAGTGCAGACCGTGTGGGGACGGGGTTACCTGTGGAGTGCCGATCAGCACCCGCGTGAAGAGCAGAGCCGAGATGCCGTCGAATGACTTCTGGGAGATCGTCGGATGGGCGCTGGCCTGCTCGGTGCCGGTAGTTCTGGCGGGCGCCTTGATCATCCGGCTGGCGCGGTCATGGTCGCTCGCGGTCAGCATGGTGGCCCTGGTGCTGATTCCGACGATCGCGACGTTCACCGGCGTGCTCGGGGCAAGCGGGTTCATGATCACCGAGACGTTCGAGCGCACCGCCGTCGTCCTGGTCATCGTGTCGATCGTGACGATCCCAGCGGCCGTGATGATGGCCCGCTACCAGGCTCGCCGCACGGTGTGGGAGGCCGAGATCCGCGACTCGGAACGTGCCGCGGAACAATCGCGACGTCGGCTGGTCGCGTTCGTCAGCCACGACCTGCGGACGCCGCTGGCCGGGATCCGCGCGGTTTCCGAGGCGATCGCCGACGGTGTGGTCGAAGACGAAGAGGATATTCGGGTCCACGCCAAAACCATTGAGCAGGAATCGATTCGGCTCTCGGAGATGGTCGACGACCTGTTCGAGATGTCGAAGATCAACGCGGGGGCGATTCAGCCGGCCTATGAGAAAGTCGCACTCGACGAAGTTGTCGACGACGTGATGGCCGCGCACCGCATCGCCGCCGAGCGGGCCGGGGTGCTGCTGACGGCAGACTTGCCCACCAAGCCAGTGCGCGTGGTCGGCAGCGACCGGGCGTTGGTGCGGGTGCTGTCGAACCTGGTGGCCAATGCCATCGCGCATACGCCGGAGGGCGGCAAGGTCAAGTTGGCGCTGGGCGCCGACGAGAACGGCGCGTGGGCGCGCGTCGACGACACCGGCGTCGGCATCGACGAGGCGGACCTGCCGCGCGTTTTCGACGTCGCCTACCGGGGTTCGAACGATCGGGTTCCGCGTGCCGACTCGTCGTTGCCGAGTGGCTCTGGCCTCGGACTGGCCATCGCGGCCGGGCTCGTGCAGGCGCATCGCGGCACGCTGTCGGCGCACAACCTCGACACCGGCGCACGGTTCGAGGTGCGGCTTCCGCTGGCGTCGGACTAGGTTCGGCTGGCTTCGGCCATCGCTCGCCGAACGTGAAGCCAATGCGCAATTTGACCAACTTTTTCGCAGTTAGCGCACGTTCGGTGTTGTGGTGTCAGGCCCGCGACGTCAGGCACGAACGGCGAACACGGGCCCAGGTGTCCGGCACTCCCTTCAACTCGTGGCTGCCGCGGTCGTCGAACGCGGAACTTCCCGCCCCCAGCAGGTCGGTGGGGATAAGGCGGCTGAATGAGGCAAGGCGACGGAGATGGCCCGCGACGGTTGGCTCATCCCAGATCAAGTCGATGGGAAAGATGACAGGTGGAACGAACAGAAGATCGGGTCCATCGCCAATGGCCTGGTAGGCGACGTGGAGACTGCCCGCGCGGGCGTAAAGCGTTTCGGGCACGGCGCTCATGCGATGAGCATGCACTGCCAATCACCACTTCACTTCGGTCTTGTACTAGATCGATCGTTCTATTATCGTTGTTAACCTACGCCGACTGAAAGGTGCCGACGATGGCCACCACCGATTCACGCAAGGCGCTGCGGAAGTTCAAGCTCGAGCGACGTGTTGGTCGCATCATCGTCAACCCATTCGTCGCAGCGCTCGACAAGATCGGTCTCCGGGCGTCGTCGGTGGTCGAGCTGGAAACCACCGGTGCGAAGTCCGGCCAGCCGCGACGGGTGCCGCTCACCGGTCGCGCCGACGACGGCGGCGTCTGGGTGATCTCCCAGCACGGCCGGCGCGCCGGATGGGCACACAACATCGCCGCCGATCCCAAGGTACGGGTGCGCGTCAACAACGAATGGCACAGTGGCACAGCGGCATTCGTGCCACATGACGACGTCGCCGCCAGGTCCCGCAGCTTCGGCGGGAACGGCAGGCTCAGCCAGTCTGCCACCGCCCTCGGCATGCGCGCGTTGCAGAGCGACCCCATCTCGGTGCGCATCACCTACACCGACTAATTGCGACAATGGGTGCGTGCAGATCCGCATCGTTGGTACCGACTTGCCCGGCCGCGACTGCCCGTCCGGCCATAACTTCCCCGGCTATTCGAACGTCCATGTCGGAATGCAGAGCAAGAAGCGACCGCCGGAGCTGCTGGATCTACAGCCGGGCGACGCAACGGAGGTGACCTGGACGATCGACTGCGAGGTCAACGGCTCCGACGTGCGCGGGCCCTACATCCAGGGCCAGCCGGGCGACCGGTTCATCTATCTCAACTGGGGCAGCGTCGACGATGACGGCCGCATGGACATGTTCCGTCGTTCGAAGCTGATGCTTGATGGTGTGCCCGCCGGCGTGCTCGCCAAGGCCGCCAAGTCCGGGCTGCTCGTTGGTCGGCTCGGCCTCACCGACGCCAAGGGTCAACCGCTGTGCGCGTCGGTGCGGCCACCGTTCATCGAGTGGTCAGTCGGGTAGCGAGTTGCCCAGTCTTTCGGTCGCCGCCAGGTAGTCCTCGATGAATTCACGCACCACTTCGCGGGCCGGTTTGACCTTGTTCATCAGCCCGACGCCCTGACCGACGAAGTAGGTCGCCAACGCCTGCGCGCCCGGATGTCCCTGGGCCGCAAGCACATCGACGCGGCGGATGATCGGCTCGCACAGCATCGACTGCAGCGGCAGCGGCAACGTCTCATGGCCTCCGTCGTTGGGCTGCCACGCGTCGGTCCAATCGGACTTCAGTTGGCGGGCAGGCTTTCCCGTTCGACCTGTGGAGCGGATGGTGTCACGAGAAGTGGCCGCGAGGAATTTCTGCACGGTGTGCGGGGCGGTCTCGGCCTCCTCGGTGGTCAGCCACACCGATCCCGTCCACGCGCCGTCGGCGCCCATCGCGACGGCCGCCGCCATCTGCCTTCCGGTGACGATTCCGCCCGCCGCCAGCACGGGCGCCGCGCCGTCGATCGCCTCGATTACTTCGGGGATCAACACCATCGTCGTCACTTCGCCGCAGTGCCCACCGGCCTCGGTGCCTTGCGCCACAATGAGATCCACGCCTGCCGCGACCTGCTTGACGGCATGCTCCTTGGCGCCGACGAGCGCGGCGACGGGGATGCCGCGTTCCTTGCCCGCATCGATCATGTAGTCCGGCGGCACGCCTAACGCGTTGGCGATCAGCTTGATCGGATGACTCATCGCCACCTCGAGCAGCTCACGGCCGGTGTTTCCGGACAGCGACGAGCCCCCGATGAACGGCTTCGGATCGGACTCGATGTCGTGGCTCGCAAGTAGGTCGTGGACGAAGCCGCGGTAATCGTCGGGGATCCGTCCGGCGAGGTCCGCCGACGACAGCTTCTCGCCCTTGCCCTCGAATTTCGCGGGCACGATCAGGTCGAGCCCGTACGACTTGTCGCCCACCTGGTCGTCGATCCACGACAGTTCCTTGTCGAGCTGTTCGGGCGTGAACGCCGTCCCGCCCAACACGCCGAAACCGCCTGCGTTGGTGACCGCGGCGACGACGTCGCGGCAATGACTGAAGGCGAAGAGGGGGAAATCGATACCAAACTGCTCACAGATGGCGGGCTTCACCCGTTCAGTATCGCTATCGCACACCCGCCTCCGACAGGAACCTCCCCACCTCGCAAAGCATGCCGCGGCCGTCGATCAGCTCGGGGTCGTTGTGGCCGGTTCCGGGCACGAGTAGATAGCGCTTCGGGTCGGGCGCCGCCTCGTACAGCTTCCTGCTCAGCGTCTCGGGCACAATGTCGTCGCGATCGCCGGCGATGATCATGACGGGTGTCGTCAGCGACCCGATCCGGTCGATGGACGGGTAGCGGTCGAGGAGTATCCGCCCCAGCGGCAGCCACGGGTAGTGCACGCGACCGACTTCGGCCAGGGACGTGAACGGCGATCGCAACACCAGCACGGCGGGCACGCGCTCCGTCGCCAGACCGATGGCCACCGCGGCGCCGAGCGACTCACCGAAGTAGACAATCCGGTCGGGGTCGACTTCCGGCTGTGCGGCAAGCCACGCCTGCGCGGCGCGGGCATCGGCGGCCAAGCCGTCTTCTGAGGGCTTGCCTGGGTTGCCGCCATACCCGCGGTAGTCGAAAAGGAGTACCGACAGGCCCAAGGCTGACAGTCCGACGGCTAGTCCGGCCCGCCCCGACCGGTCGCCTCCGTTGCCGTCGCAGACCACGACGGCCGGCCCGCGGCCTTCTGCTGCGGGCAAATACCAAGCGCCCAAACGGATTCCGTCGTCGGTTTCGAACACGACGTCGCGACCGCCAGGCAGCACCTGCGTGGCCGACGGCACCGGGCCGGGCGATGGAAAGTAGATCAGCCGCCGCTGCAGCGACAGGATCGTCGTCAACAACTTCGGGAAGTTGCCTAGGGCGTGCTTGCCTTGTGAAGACCACCTGTCAACCCGCCGGTCACCTTCTTGACCGCGTCATTGAGCTTGTCGGTGAAGTTCTTGACCGTACTCGCTCCGCCGGTGCCTGACGAACCATTCGACGAGTTCTTGCCCGTCACCCCTGGCAACAGCGGCGCGAACTTGTTCGGGCTGCTCGCGTTGAGGGTGTTCAAGCCAGGTAGCGATGGCAGGCCCCCGGATATCAACGGCAGCTTGCCGATCTCGCCGATCGGCTTGGTGACCAAATTGGTCGGGTTCGTCAGATCCTGCTGCGCCGTGGCGGCGCCCTTCGCTAGGCCGATCGGTACCGTCCCGGGCACGCCACCCAAATCTCCCAGCGACGAACCCGGCTGCATCGGCCGGGTCACTGTGGGATCTTTGAGGAATCGCTGGGTCAGTCGCCGTGCCTTTGCCGTCTGCGTAACCCGCGTCGACGAGCGCAGTCAAGGTCGGATCGAGCGCATCGGCGAGGATGTCACCGCCCGGAAGAAGCCGCAGCGGCCTGGTCAGCGGCAGCTCATCGGTCGCAACCGTCACGTAGGTGGTGGTAGCTCCGGGCACGGCCTCGCCTGTGTGATGGCCGGCGACGACGGCGCCGTTGACGATCTCGCCATCCTTGATTATGTAATGCATGCCGGGCTCTGAGCTCGACCGTCAGCGCTCCCGTCGGCGGGATGGAACATCACGGGGCGCCGCCGTTCGCCTGCGTGATATTCAGCGCCGTCGACTCTTGCCCGTACCCGTAGACGTACGCGGCCAGGCTATTGCCGAGGGCGAACGGATTAAGCGGGTCGACCGGCGCGTCCGAGTTGATGTTGTATTCGTACGCGACATCCAGCACCTTGACGTTCAAATTACTCGGCGTGGGGTCCGCCGAGGTCAGCAAGAAGCGGTGCGAACGGGGCGTACGTCGTCCAGAAGCCGCCGCCGGCACGGTTGGTGTTGTTGTCGAGGATGACGAGGCCGACTTTGTTGAGGTCAGTGGTATCACTGTTGGTCGCCAGGATCCCCAGCGCCGTACCCGTCTGCCCTGCACCCCATCCGGACGCCGTAACGCCGGTCTTTTGTGGGTCGTTTTTGTGCGACGCGATAGCGTCCGCGATGCCCTGAGGTCCCGACAAGAACGGGACAACCTGCTGCGTGCCGTACACGGTCGTCCAGTCCGTGCCGTAGTACGTCGAGCCTGCGAAAATCTGGGACGTCGAGTTGGCAGCCGAGACGAGCGCCGTCAGGTCAACCGACGGCGGTGCGGCCGTCGGGGTGTCGGCGGGGGCTACACCCGTCATGCTGCTGGCAGCCATGGCTGCGGCCGCAAGGCCGGCGGGCGCCACCACCATGGCGACAATCGCCGCGGGACGAGAAGTTCTGCGGTGCTTAGCAGCCATGGGAGGCCCCTCCTGTGTACGTGCCAGTCTCGGCGGACGCAAGTGTTGCGAGTCCCCCAGACGGGCAAACGCTAACACGGCGAATGGCCTGGGGCCATCCATATCGCGCAAAGTTCAGTAGCGCGCTGATTAGCCTCGGAGCGGCGCGTAGGCGAACTCGCGGAGACCGTCGCGCGGGTCAATAACAGCACGGAACCCCAGCAACTCCTCCGCACGCGCCGGATCGGCGACGATGTGGCGGACATCCCCACTGCGGTACTGACCCGTCACCACCGGCGGCACATCCCCGCGGGTGTCGCACAGCTCGGTGGCCACCTCAAGAATCGAGACCGGCCGCCCGGAGCACACGTTGGCCGGCGTGAAACCCTCCGGGCAAGCGTCGATCGCCGCGACGTTCGCGGCGGCGATGTCGTCGACGTGGACGAAGTCGCGCATCTGCCCGCCGTCCTCGAAAACCCTTGGCACGTCGCCTGCCTCGAGCGCCGAGCGGAAGATCGCGGCCACCCCCGAGTACGGGGTGTCGCGCGGCATGTTCGGGCCGTAGACGTTGTGATAGCGCAGCGCGACCACCGAGCCGCCCGTAGCTTCGGCCCACGCCAGCGCGTAGTTCTCCTGCGCGACCTTGCTCGCCGCATACAGGCTGCGCGGCCGCAGCGCCGCGTCCTCGTCCACCAGCTGCCACTCCAGCTGCTCGCCGCCGATCGGGCAGCGATGCTCGAACACCCCGGCGTCCAGATCCGCTCGCGATCGCGGCAGCGGGTCGACGACTCCGTGCTCAGCACAGCTGTACCGCCCCTGCCCGTAGACCACCATCGACGACGCCAGCACCAGCCGCTGGCACCCCGCGGCGAACATCTCCGCGAGCAGCACCGTCGTCGCATAGTCGTTGTGGCTGCCATACGACGGCGCGTCCGCGGCATTCACCCCGGCGCCCACCACCGCTGCCTGGTGGCACACCACGTCGACGCCGTCGAGCAGCGACGCCACCGCACCGGCGTCTCGCACGTCGACCACCTGCACGCCCTCGGGCGGCTCGGCGCCTGCGCCATGGGCGGCGGGCAACATCGCGTCCACCGCAACGACCTCATGGCCCGCATCGGTGAGCGCCGCCGCGACACGGGATCCGATGAAGCCGGCCGCGCCGGTCAGCAGAACTCTCATGGCAGGTCGATGGGCAGCTCGACACCCTCGTGCGGCAGGCAATGCGTGCACAGCCGCTCCTCGGTGACCTGGTCAATCGCCTCGTGCACAAGCTTCTTGAACGGCACCAGGTTGCGCTCGAATTCGGCGAACACATCGACGGCCCGCACCCCGGCGCCGACAGCAACCCCGGCATCGATGTCGGTCACCAAAGCGATTGCCGCGTAACACATCTCCAACTCACGCGCCAGCACCGCCTCGGGATAGCCCGTCATGTTCACCAAGGTGAAGCCCTGGTTCGCGAACCATTGACTCTCCGCACGCGTCGAGAAGCGCGGTCCCTGCACCACCACCATCGTGCCGCTGTCGATCACCCCCGGCAGTTCGGTGACCGCGGCCCGCAGCGTCGGGCAGTACGGGTCGGCGAACTCGACATGGATGCCGCCGGAGTCGAAGTACGTGTCCGCACGCCCGCGGGTGCGGTCCACCAGCTGATCGGGCACCACCATCGAACCGGGTCCGAGGTCGGGAGTCAGGCTGCCCACCGCGCACGGCCCGAAGATCCGACGGACGCCCAACGCGCGCAGCGCCCACATGTTGGCCCGGTACGGCACCGTGTGCGGCGAGAACTCGTGCTTGACGCCATGCCGCGGAAGAAACGCCACATCGTGATCGCCGACGGTGCCCACCGTGATGGGCGCGCTCGGCTCGCCGTATGGGGTGTCCAGATTGACGCTGCGCGCGTCCGCGCCGAAAAACGAATAGAAGCCGCTGCCGCCGATGACTCCGAGCATTACTCCACTGTGTCTGTGTCGTCGGCCGTGTCGGTGTCGTCGGCGCGGTCGTCGGCACGCTTTTCGGCACGCCGGAGTCCGTCGCGGATCTCGAACACATCGGTGGCCAGGCCACCGATCGCGCCTGCCACGTCTTTGACGGCTGTGGTGATGATCGTGGTCACCTCGCCCACCGTCCCGGCTACGGACTGGGCGGTCTCCTGGAGGGCATCCTTGCGGATCTCGGTCTTGCTGAGTCGGTCGTCCATATATTCAGTCTTCCACGCGACGGCGCGGGCTACCCGGGCCATGAAACGATGGCTTCCGTGGCCAGTGTCGCGCAGTGGGTGGAGGGCGCCCGCCCACGAACACTGCCCAATGCCATCTCTCCGGTGATCGCGGGCACGGGGGCCGCGGCCTGGCTCGACGGCGCGGTGTGGTGGAAGGCGCTGCTGGCGTTGACCGTGGCGGTCGCGATGATCGTCGGAGTCAACTACGCCAACGACTATTCCGACGGCATCCGCGGCACCGACGACGTCCGCGCCGGACCGCTTCGGCTGGTCGGGTCCCGATTGGCGACGCCGAGGTCGGTGCTCACCGCCGCGCTGGTGTGTTTCGGGGTCGCCGGCGCCGCGGGGCTGGCCCTGGCGGTGGTCAGCGCGCCGTGGTTGATCGTCGTCGGCGGGGTCTGCATCGCGGGCGCATGGCTCTACACCGGCGGGTCGAAGCCGTACGGCTATCTGGGCCTCGGCGAGGTCGCCGTGTTTGTGTTCTTCGGCCTTGTCGCGGTGCTCGGCACGCAGTACACCCAGGCGGAACGTGTCGACTGGGTCGGCCTGGCGCTGGCGGTCGGTACCGGATCGCTGTCGTCGGCGGTGCTGGTCGCCAACAATCTGCGCGACATTCCCACCGACCGGGAAGCCGACAAGATCACGCTGGCGGTGCGCCTCGGCGACCCGCGCACCCGGCTGCTGTATCAGGGCCTGCTGGCGGTGGCCTTGGTCGTGACCCTGTTGTTGATGCTGGCGACGCCGTGGTGTGCGGTCGGGTTGATCGCTCTGCCGTTGGCGTGGCGGGCGGCCCGACCCGTCCGCACGGGCGGCATCGGCAAGGATCTCATTCCCGTGTTGCGCGACACTGGGTTGACCATGCTGGTGTGGTCGGTCGCGGTCGCGCTTGCATTGACGTTCGGCACCTAGCGCGAGGAATTGGTTCCCCACAGCTCGGCGTCACTGCACGCTTGTCGGCGCGTCCACCGCTTTCACCAATTGAACCTCCGGGCGCCCAGGCACTTCGTCGGCGAGGAACCATCGAAAGGCGAGGTTTCCCAGCGGATAGTCCAGTGTCGTAAGGGAATTGGGGTGCGCCGTCATACCGCGGGACAGCACGACAGTCACCGAGCCGTCGGCATTCGCTACTGCCGTATGGCCGTTCACCGAGCTGCGGGCATCCGCGACGCCTGGCGTGGCCATGAACTGGTTCCACACCACCAGGTTCCAGAACCGGCACGGCGGCGGCCGGTGGGTGATGACGAGCGCCTCGTCGTCCTCGAGCACGAAGCTGCCGTAGGCGTAACAGGCGTCACGTGCCGACCAGCCGAAGTTCGCGTCGGGCACCTGGTACGGATCGGCGAATTCGTTTGCGGCCGACGATATCTCGTGTCCGAGGGTGTGCGCGTCCTCCACCCGTGCGCCGACTGCCAGCGGCAGGATCGCGAACATCGTCCGCATCCATGCCGCGCTCGCCCGCAGTGCCGCCGCGGTTTCGCCGTCGCCGTGACGGAACGGGTCCGGGTCGTCGAGCGCCTCGATGTGCCAGCTGACCGGCCGCCCCGTGGAGGGGTCGGCCTGGTAGTCACGGGTCATCAACACGGCCGCGTCCGGCGTCGGCCCGAGGTCGAAGGTGAAGTTCCCGTCGGCGTCGATGTCGAGATCATCGTCGCGCACGATCGCGACGATCCGGTCCGACCATGCGCCGGGCGCCGGTTCGTTGTAGGCGGTCACCGAGAAGTAGACGCTGTCGCCTTTGTTGCCACTGATGCGGTAGCGCCGCTTCGGGTCGACGGGACACATGAAGTAGTAGGCGTCCGTGTTGTCGCCGCCCCAGCGTCGGTCCGGCCGCGACGGCGAATTGACCTCGACCCACCGCGGCCTGCTCGGGTCGGCGAAGAGATAGGTGTCGAAGGCGATGCCCAGCGTCGTCGCGAGCATCCGGTAGCCGTCGGCGATGTGACGGTCGTCGGTCACGGCCCGCTCGCCGTCGAGGAACGAGCCATCAAGACCGCCAATGGTTTCCAGCAGTTCCCGCCACGCGGTCGTCGACTCGTGCTCACTCATTGCTCGACTCCCCGCTCGCTCCGGTCCTCGCTCGTCCCTCGCTGCGATCCTCACTCGGGGTCGTCTTCGGCCTCATGCGCTGATTCCTTTCGTGATCAGGGCGGCGGTTCGCTCCACCCACCCGCTGTCGAGTGCTTGGTTCCGGGTGATGATCGCCATCAGCGTCATGCCGGCGATCGCCTCCACGAGGTCTGCGGCCGTCACGCCCGGCCGGACTTCGCCGCGGGCCGTGGCGTCGTCGAGACGTTCGGTCATCCCGCGAGACGTGACGTCGCCGAATCGGTCCAACAGCTTGGCGTGCAGCGCGGGGTCCGTAGTCATTTCCGCCAACAGCCCTGGCATGGCGGCCCGCGCGGCCGGCGTCGTGAGTACCCCCGCCGAGCGACGCACCATCTCCCGCACATCGCCCGCGAGCGATCCCGTGTCGGGCAGCTCGGTGGCCTCGCTCATCGGGAACACCGCTTCGTGCACGAGATGCGCCTTGCTCGGCCAGCGCCGGTAGATCGCCGGCTTGCTGGTGCCCGCCCGTCTGGCGATCGCATCGACCGACAGGTCGGCGTATCCCGACGTGCCCAACAGCTCGACCGTCGCGCGCAGCACCGCATCGTCGATGCGCAGATCACGAGGTCGGCCAATCTCTGTTCTCATTACGTAACTCAGAGTAACATAAGTCCCGTGACCGACACCAAGGACGCAGTCGTCCACCTCGATGACCTCGCCGAGCCGCGCTTCAGCCCCGAGGCGCAACAGATCCGCGACATGATGGCGACGATGGCACCCGAGTGCCCGCTCGACGCCCACGTACTGCACGCCAAAGCCACCGCCGAAACCGGCCTCGACGACTTCGGCGACGACGACTACCGCGAGCGCCTCGACGTGTATCTGACTGCGCTGCAAGAGATTCCCGGTATGCACCTGCCCGGCATCGTCAACTTCCACGCCCAGCTACTGCAATGGCTGAAGAACCGGTTGTTGCTCACCGACCTGTTGACACGCCATCCCGAGATCCACGACATCGACCTACTGCCCCCAGTCGTGATCGCGGGCCTACCCCGCACCGGCACAACGCATTTGCACAACCTGCTGGCCGCCGCCCCCACCTTCCGCACCATGCCGTACTGGGAGAGCAACGAGCCGTTCCCACTGCCCGAGGAGGCGGGGATCGAGCCGGATCCACGCAAGACGCGGATGGATGTCGCCGTCCAGGTCATCGATTTGGTGATGCCCCATTTCCGGCTCATGCACGAGATGACGACCGACCATGTGCACGAGGAAATCCAGCTGCTGGCCAACGACTTGTCCGCGATGCTGTTCGAGACGCTCGCGCACGTGCCGCGGTGGCGCGACTACTACGTGGCCCACGATCAGACATCGCACTACGAGCACATGCGGACCCAGCTCAAGGCGATGCAATTCCTGCGCGGCGGTCGCCGCTGGCTGCTCAAGTCGCCCCAACACCTCGAGCAGCTTCCGGTGCTGGACAAGGTTTTCCCCGGCGTCTTCGTCATCTTCACCCACCGCGACCCCGTGCCCGTGACGCTTTCGATGCTTGCAATGCTCACCTACTCCGCGCGCATGCATCGCTCACCCGTGCCGGTCAACGAGATCGCCGCGACGTGGGTCGACCGGCTGGCGCTGATGCTCGGCGCGCTGGTCCGTGACCGCCACACCATCGCGCCGGAGCGCTCGGTCGACGTCCGCTTCGACGAGTTCATGGCCGACGAGAACGCGGTGGCCGAGCACGTGTACCGGAAAGCGGGCGAACAACTGGACGACGACGCGCGCGCCGCGATCGCCGGCTACCTTTCCGGCCACCAGCGCGGCAGGCACGGCACGGTGGCGACGTCGCCCGAAATGTTCGGCCTTGACGAGCGTGACCTGCGCGAGCCGTTCGCGCCGTATGTTGAGCGTTTCCTGGCCTGACATCTGCGCAGAGGCGGGCGATTGGCGATCGCGAGTAGCCTCGACTCATGACTGACGACGACGTCGAACAAGCAGGCCGACTTGCCAGCGGCAACGTCGCGGCGCTCCTCCCGCAGGAGGGCCGCACGATCGAGGAAGAGCGCCTGCACCGCAAGCAGAACCTGGCGGCGGCGTTCCGCCTGTTCAGTCGCTTCGGCTTCGACGAGGGCGTCGCGGGCCACATCACCGCCCGCGATCCCGAGCTGACCGACCACTTCTGGGTCAATCCGTTCGGCATGCACTTCGGGCACATCCGCGTCAGCGACCTTCTGCTGGTGCGCCACGACGGCACGGTCGTCGAGGGCGACCAACCGTTGAACCAGGCCGCGTTCGCCATCCACTCGCAGGTCCACGCCGCCCGCCCGGACGTGATCAGCGCCGCACACTCCCATTCGGTGTACGGCAAGACGTGGTCGACACTCGCGCGGCTACTCGACCCGATCACCCAGGACGCGTGCGCGTTCTACCAAGACCATTCGCTGTTCGACCAGTACTCCGGCGTGGTGCTCGACCTCGAAGAGGGTAAGCGCATCGCGCACGACCTCGGCGACTGCAAGGCCGTCATCCTGCGGAACCACGGACTGCTCACGGTCGGCCATTCAGTCGAGGAAGCGGCATGGTGGTTCATCACCATGGAGCGGTCCTGCCAGGCGCAGCTGATGGCCGAAGCCGCG
This sequence comes from uncultured Actinomycetota bacterium, assembly GCA_963817825.1. Lineage (GTDB taxonomy): Bacteria > Actinomycetota > Actinomycetes > Mycobacteriales > Mycobacteriaceae > Mycobacterium. The sequence continues at coordinate 89,928 of CAWFQG010000012.1, forward strand.
GGAACCCCCGTGCTCATCGACCCGCCGATGGCCAAACACACTGCGGGACAGGTGGGTACGCACTTCGCGGGTTGGTTCAGCTTCCAGCCCCTGTTCGCGCGCATCACCAGGGAGCAGCCCGACCTGTTCGACTGAGCCGCACAATCAATCGTCCAACAGGCTCGACATCGGCACCCTGACGAACCCTGGCGGGGTCGGCTCGTCGGGACGAGCGACGCGTGCCTTCACCGCCTGTGGTTTGTCGTTGGCCCGGAACCTCCAGTCGTCGTCGTACACCTCAGCGAGGTATTCGGCGATCTCTTGATCGTGGAATATGAGGCTGGCGTCGCGATTGGTGGCAACGCCTTCGTTCGACCAATTGTGGCTGCCGACCATAGCGACCTTCTTGTCGACGATGATCGTCTTGTTGTGGCATCCCTCCTGGAATCGGAAGACGTTGCGTGGAAACTTCTCAGCGATCAAGACGTCCAGGTCCGCCTGAGACATCAAGTCGCGGCAGATGATCCGCACGTCGATGCCTTGATCGATCTTCCCCTTGAGCGCACCGACCAACTTCGTGAGCTCGGGAAAATCCTCGCCTGTCCCGCGGAGCTTTATGTACTGGTTCTGGAACCACAGGCTTTCTTCCGCTGACTCGATCAGTTCTAGGACGTTCTCCGCATAGTTGTCCGGAGTGAGCAGGGGCTGCACCTTGATCTTCCGGTCGAGCCTAAGCGGTTCGAAGAAGGACCCGCCCTCACCAAAGTCGACCGGCAGCTCTGCGGTTTGCGGAACGAATAGCTCGACTTCCGAGAAATCGACTGGCGTCCCGGCCTGCGCGGACGACAACTCGAAGTCGCGCTTGATGTACTTCTCGAAGATCTTGGCCAATGTCTTGTTCTCGAAAACTGCGTGATACTCGCGATTGAAGTCGTTGGGAAAGCCTTCGGGCAGCGGTGCCTGCGGATCGGCGTCGTCGCCGAACAGATGCACGTCCGGCTGGTTGGACGACTGCCAGTTACCGCTGGACAGCCACCCGGCCTTCCCGTCTCGCACGGCCACCTTGATGTGATACGACGAAGCCCACAGCCCCTCAGGGTGGGACTCGGTGATCAACGTCGCCTTGGCGAACTGGAAGCGGTCACCCAGTGTGTCCGAAAGAGGCTTTAGGACTTCGGTTTCAGTGACGAGGTCGTCGGCTTTCACACCGTGCTCCGGAGGGCTCTCGTGGTACGGATGCATCACCAACTCGAGCGTTCGGCCGGCCGGCGCGACGGCCGAGCGGACCGCCTCGAAGATGTGCGGCGCGGTGAACTGATACATGGCAACGGTCAGCCGCTTCCTCGTGGCGGCGAGGAAGGTTTCCAGCTCACTCCAGCCGGCTTCGGGGCTGACACAGATCGTCAGCGCCATTTCTTCGTCGACCAGCGGCAGATCGGGCGGGTCGAGCGGCTCATAGGTGCCGGTCTTCGGCGGGCGAAATTCGACGATCCCCTCGCCCAGCATTCGCTCAAGGGCGCCGACCGTCGAATCCTCCTCAACACCGAATGCGACCGGCATCTCATCTGCATGGGCAAGCTGTTCGTCGATTGAGGCATCGACGGCCGTGCAGGGCACACCGAACTGCGCCTCCAGCGATGCCGCATCGACAGGCGTGGCGCCTGGAACAACGGCAATGACCACGCTGGCGACGGGATCACCGGAGGGTGGGTATCGATAGCCGGGCCGCACGGTGACGACATCGGACACCGCGACAAGCTCCTGCCGAACTGACGGCAGAACGGCCATTATCGGCTGGAAGGACGCGCGGACGTCATCAGAGAGCGTCAGAGGATCAGGCATGGCTTCGCCTTTCAAAGATCGTCGGTACGGACGCGGACTGCCGGATCACCCAGCACCACGTAGTTCTGGGCGTCGTTTCGCTCGATCCAATGCAGGACGATGTCGCGATCGTTCAGATGTGCGCCCTGCGGCGCCGTAGGGGAGGTGGCGCTTCCGAGCGCTGTCGACAGGACCGAGAAGCGCTGCCCAAACGTTGAGCTCATCGCGTGGCCGACGGGTGTGCCGGTGAGTATCTGGCCGATGGCGTTGCGGAACGTGCCGATCTGAGCGACCGGGGCAGTGTCGGCCTTGATCGAACATCCCCACGCGCGATCGACATGGCCGAGCAGCGCGAGGGCACCGCCGTTGGGATGACCGAGCAAGCGCTTTGCCACGGCAGAGACGAACGGCGACGGCGCGATCCGCATAGCCCGGTCTGGATGGGCAAGGTCCTTCACGAACTGATCGATATTGGGTGTTCCTGCGCTGTAACAGGCGAACATGAACGCGATCAGCCCGTTGACGTTGGCCGCGTCATCGATGTCTTCGGCCAGCAGAAGTTGGTCATCGCGGACACGGCCGAACCCCGACCAGTCCTGGCACACCAGGGCGCCCTGCTTGTCGATCTGGTCAGCAGCACCGAAATTGGCGACGCCTCCGTGTGACGCCGTGAACACCATTGCAGGTGGCTTGGCGCCGTGCATGAGGTCGAGCAACGCGCCCTTCTTGGCATCCTCACCGACCATGAAGCGGCTTTGGAATCCGACGTCGGCGTGGACGGGCCGCTTGAGCGCGCCCGCCGCGCCGGCGAGACCGGATGCCAGCGGAATGATCAGCTGCGTAGCGCTCAGCTCGGTCGCCGGATCGCCAGGATGTCGCGTTCCCCAGTAATCGATCTCCTTTGTGTTGGGAACCGAGGCGGACGTCTCGTACTCGACGACCGAACGCGCATAGCGTTCGTATTCCGCGGGTGTGTCGAAGGTGAGACGACCCACCGCGTACTCGATGCCCACCAGGTACTGGAACTCGAACGGAATGAGGTCCGGCGGCCCCACCAACAACAGGTAGTACGGCACCACCTCGGGATCGACGTTGCCCTCCGCAAGGCCATTGCGGTCGTACCAGCCGCTCATCTGTTCGCCCGGCAGGTAATCCAAGACCTTGAACAGCTCGCCGACCTGTGTCCTTCGCCGATCCACCAGCGGTTGCAGCGCATCACGGATTTCGGTGGCGGTGTCCGCGTGTAGGACAAGGCCCCACCCCGACTGCTCCAGGTTCAGCGGGTCGACCCCGAATCGAACTCCGAAGGTCGGCGGGAACAACACATCCATCTGGTCGAGCGCGGCCGGCACAGGTTCGATGACCAACTGCCGCGCAATTTCGGTTACCGACTGCGGGGGCAACGCGTATTCGCCCGTTTCTATATCGATCCCGTTGGCAATAACGAGGTCGTTGGCATTCGCCGGTACCGGCCGGTTCATCGGAACTTCACATTGCCGAAAGTCATTGGTAAGTAAGCCATGTCGGCGAGCCCCCTACCGCTAGGTCGTTTAAAGCACGCGCGGAGTCTATCTCCGAACGACGCGAATTCAGATGAGTACTTCGCTACTCCACCGAATTATTTCCGGACCAATATTCGCGGATACCGCGCAATTATCAGGCGCCGCACCGTTAGCGCAGCACGTCGACCAACCGGTCCAGGTCGTCCTCGGTGTTGTAGAGGTGAAAGCCGACCCGAACCGCTCCGGCGCGGATCGACGCACGGATCCCCGCCCGCTTGAGCTCATCGGCGGCCGCGGTCGGGATCGAGACGATCGCGGATTCCTCCGGCGGCAGCTCTAACTCGGTGCGCAGCCGACGCGCCAACCCCAGCGCATGCGCCTCGACCGCGTCTCGATCGAGCGACGCCAGCCACGGCAGCGTCAGACCCGCGCCGAGCACGCCGAACCACGCCGGTGACGCGTCGAACCGTCGCGCGTTTTCCGCCAGCCGCAGCGGCAGCCCGTAGATGCTCTGCCACGGCTCCTCCCCCGCATACCAGTTGGCGGCGTGCGGGGTCATCGAGCCGGCAACTCTCCGGGTCAACGACATCCAGGCCGTGCCGCGCGGCGCCAGCAGCCACTTGTAGACCGCCGCAACGATGACGTCCGCCCACGGCAGATCGACCTTCTTCCAGCCCACCGCCTGGGTGACGTCGATGACCGTCAGGGTGTCCGTGCCCACCACGGCCGCCCGCAGCGCGTCGGCGTCCAACACCGCGCCGTTGGCCGACTGCACCAGGCTGGCGGTCACCACGTCGTAGTCGCCCGCGGTCGTCACAAATTCGTCATGGCTAAGCTCGGTGACCGTAATGCCGCGCCGCGCCTGAACGACGAATGGAAAAGTCGTACTGGTGAATTCGCCGGACAGCGTCGCCACCCTGCTGCCGTCGGGAATGGCGGCGGCGACCAGGCCCAGCGCCGCGGACACGCTGCCCGCCATCGCGACTGAGTCCACCGGCACACCGACCAGCGCCGCGTACCCGGCCCGGCCCACGCGCACCGGCTCGTCGAACGAGGTGGCGTCCATCGTTCCGGCCTGCCACACGCGCAGGCACTCCTGCAGCGCACCGAACATGAACTGCGGCGGTAATCCGTAGGTCGGAGAGTTGAGAAATCCTTCTGCGCCAACGAATTCGGCGCCGAACGCCTCTCGTGACGCGGCGCCCGTCATTCGGCAGGTGGTTCTTCGCCGCGAAGCCGCGCCCGCAGCTGCTCGCGATCTTGGCGCCTGCGCTCGTCGATCGCAGCGATGCCTGCGGTGGCCCGCCTGCGCAACGGAGCGAAGATCCAGAGGCCCAAAGGCAGTGCAATCACGATCGCGAACAGCAGCGCGATGACGATCGGGAAGTCACGCACCCCGAGCAGATGCGCGCCTCCGAAGATCGCCGCGGCCAGCACGACGACGAGTAACAACCGGGCCAACGCGTAGAGCAACACGTCGACCACGAGGCGGGATCCGGGGCTGGGCGCAGACACGGCCCGAGCCTACAGACGACGCGTATATTCAGATCAAGGAGGTTTTCGCGTGGCTTTTCTGCTCCTCGTGCTCGTCTTGGCCGGTTTGATCTACACCGGCTGGCGGCTGACGCGCGCCACGGTCAATCGACCGAAGACGCGCACGATCGGCCCCGACGACGACCCGGATTTCCTGCGTCGGCTCGGGCACGGAGACAATCCCCGTCCCCACTGACCGCGCGGCCTAGAACAGGTCGTTTGATTGCTTTGCGCCCGGAAAACCTTCGGCCACCACTGCCGCTAGCTCGATCAACGCCTCGCGTGTCTCTCGTTGCAGGCGCTCCAGGCTGATCTCCGCACCCTCTTCGAGATGCGGGTCGAACGGCACCAGCCGCACCGCCCGACAGCGTCGGGAGAAGTGGTCGACGACCTTCTGCATGTCCACCTTGCCCGACCGCGGTCGCACCGCGTTGATCACCGCGACCGAGTTGCGAACCATGTCCTCGTGGCCGTGCGCATCGAGCCAGTCCAGCGTCGCCGACGCGCTGCGGGCGCCGTCCACCGAGCCCGAGCTGATGACGATCAGCACGTCGGCCTTGGAAAGCACCGACGACATCGCCGAGTGCATGAGGCCGGTGCCGCAGTCGGTGAGCACCAAACTGTAGAAGCGTTCCAGCACGTCCAGTGTCCTGGCGTAATCCTCGGCACTGAACGCCTCCGACACGGCAGGATCGGTCTCTGACGCGAGCACCTCCAGCCGGCTCGGCCCCTGCGATGTGTAGCTGCGGACGTCGCTGTAGCGCTCGATGCCCTCGGCGTCGCGAAGCAGATGGCGCACCGTGGCCGGGGTCTCCAGCGGAACCTTCTGGCTCAGCGTGCCGCGGTCGGGGTTGGCGTCGACGGCCACCACGCGATCGCCGCGGATGGACGCGAACGTCGCACCGAGCGTCGCGGTGATCGTCGTCTTACCGACGCCGCCCTTCAGCGACAGCAGCGCGATCCGATAGCACCCCTGCATCGGCCGGTTCACCTGCGCGAGCAAGTTGTTGTAATGGACGACCTTCGGGCTCTCGCCAAGGTTGATCTGCTTGCCGGACGCCAGGAACAGCCAGCGCCGCCAGCCCGACGACGGCGGCCTCTTGCTCTGGCGCAGCAGCGTCGCGGTGGACAGGTCCGGATACCGCGGCGGCACGGCGGCGGGCCCGGGTTCGCTGACCGGAATTCCGGTCGGCGGTGTGGGCGCGGTCCACTCCGGCGGCGGCGAATCCTCGTTGGCCGGATCCGTGAACCGCTGTTGCGACCGAAAGCCTGGCAACGAATGGTCAGACAACGGCTAGTCCCTTCTCATTGGCGTTCGCGCGGGGGTATCAGCCACGCTGCTCCATTGTCGGCTCAGCCGACGCCGGCGTACGAGTGCAGTCCGACGGTGACGAGATTGATGAAGAACAGGTTGAACACCATCGCGACGAAACCGGCGACGTTGATCCACGCCGCCTTCTTGTCGCGCCAACCCGCGGTCGAGCGGGCATGCAGGTAGGCGGCATAGATCACCCACGCGATGAACGACACCGTCTCCTTGGGGTCCCAGCCCCAGTACCGGCCCCACGCCTCCTCCGCCCAGATGGCACCGAAGATGACGCCGAACCCGAACACCGGGAAAGCGAAAATCGTTGTGCGATAAGCGATACGATCCAAGGTCTGCGCGTCGGGCAGCCGCTGCACGATTCGCGCGACCGTGCCCTGCGCATCCGGTGCACCGAGCTTGGACATCTTCACCAGGAACAGGATGCTGGCCACACCCGCGACGAGGAACACCCCGGAGCCCAGGCTGACCACCGACACGTGGATCGGCAGCCAGTAGGACTGCAGCGCAGGCATCACCGGAGCAGCGTTGGTGTACAGCCAGTGGCCCGACACCGTGAGCAGGATCAGCACCGGCATGAGCACGAACACCCATAGCGCGCGGTACTGCGGGCGGCGCAGCATGATCGCTCCCGCGACCAGACCCGAGAAGCAGGTCAGGTTGATGAACTCGTACATGTTGCCCCACGGCACCCGCGTGGTGGCCAGGCCGCGCAGCACGATGCACACCAGGAGAAGGCCGATGCCCGTGTAGACCAGCGCCAGCCCGGCCCGTCCGACGCGCTCGTCGAAAGGACGTTGCGGTGTCTCGGCGACGACACCAGGCGTTGAGCTGTCTGCGGCCACGGTCCCCGCCGGGACGAGTTCGCGGTCGGCGACCTTCCGGCTTCGGGCGTACGCGAGCTCGACGGCGAGGAGCAGCATCGCGATCACGAGCACGACGACCGACGAGGTGAAGGCCCAGTCCGAATAGCGGGCCAACCCGATGTCGATGTGCTCGGTATTCATTGCACCTTCTCCTTCTGCGGCTCGACACCGAGGTCGTCGAGCAGCCGGTGCGTCAACCGCTCGAACTCGTCACCCCAACCGGAGTTGTCGGTGCGAGCAAGTCCGCCCAGCTCGACGCTTACCGTACCCGCAGCACCTGCCGTGATTCGAACCCAGACCCGTCGCCTCCGCACGATCAGCGACACGAGTAGGCCGGCCATCATCGTCAGCGCGAACACCAGCACCCACACCTGGGCCGGGTCATGCGAGACCTGCAGGTTGATGAACGGCACCGCCCCGTCGAAACGCACTCGGGTGCCGTCGTCGAGACGAGTCTCCTGCCCGGCGCGCAGGTTCACCCGCGCCACCTTGGTCAGCCGGTTCTGTTCGATGAGCCTCGAGTCGAGCGTGAACAGCGACTGCGGGCGCCCGGTGTCCAGTCCGGCGTCGCCGCGATAGACGTCCACCGCAACCGCGGGATCGTTCAGCGCAGGAAAGCTCGACGAGAGCAGCGTGCCGTGCAACAGCTCGGTCGGCGCGAACAGACCCTGAATGGCGATCTGATGCTTGCGACGCTCGTCGGCATCGGGATACGTGCCGCCCGGCGGGTCGAAGCGCATCACACCCGACGACAGCAGGGTGATCGGGTCGTCCGGCCGCCACTGCAGGGTCTGGGTGCGGGTCTGGCCATCGGGGAAGGTCACGGTGAACGTCGGCGCGTAGCCATGGCCCTGCAGGTAAACCCGGTCACCGCCGATCCGTAGCGGTTCGTTGACCTTCAGGTGGTAGGGCCGCCACGTGTCGCTGTCGAGGTCGGCCCCCTCCTGGTAGTCGACGTTGGCGGCGAAGGACAGCGCCTGACCCGACGGCAGGTAGTGCGCGTCGAAATCGTTGACCCGCAAGCAGATCGGGTTCAGCGAGGTGCCGTCGACAGTGTTGCCCGCACGGAATGAGTCGAACGCGGCGGGCGACGCCGAGCAGAACCCCGGTCCGCCGTCGGCCACGACGATGACGTTGCCCTCGTATCCGAACAGCTTCCCGACGGCGACCGCGACGAGCAGGCCGAGCAGCGCGAAATGGAAGACGATGTTGCCGAACTCGCGCAGATAGCCCTTTTCAGCCGAGATCTCCAAGGCGTCGCCCTCGGTGCGGGTGACGCGTCGCCAACCAGTCAGTCGCTCCGACACCGTGGCCGCGACCACGTCGGGTTCGCCGGACACGTCGACGGTGTGGTGCTTCGGTAGCCGGCCCAGGTTGCGCGGCGCCGGGACCGGTGTAGCGCGCATGCTGCGGACGTGTTCGAGCAGTCGCGGTGTCAGGCAGCCGACGAGCGAGATGAACAGCAGCACATAAATCGCGGTGAACCAGAAGCTGGAGAACACCTCGAAGGCCTGCAGCCGGTCGAGCCACGGCCCGATCGTCGGGTGCTCGGCAATGTACTGCTCGACCTTGCTCTCGTTGAGGCTGCGCTGCGGCAGCAGTGCGCCCGGGATCGCGCCCAGCGCCAACAGGAACAGCAGCACCAGCGCCGTGCCCATTGACGTCAGCGTGCGCCAAGTGTTTCGGGCGACTGCGAAAACCCGCCTCATATCGGCAATCTCACGTCGCTGACGAACGCGTCACGCACCCACGACACGAAGTCGTTCCACACGCCGGTGACCAGTGCGATGCCGACGAGGATCAGCAGCACACCACCGAAGATCTGTATCTGCCGGGCATGTCGCCGCAGCCAGCCCATGCCCTGGACGGCGCGCGCCGAGCCAAAGGCCAACAGTACGAACGGAATACCCAGGCCCAGGCAGTATGCGATCACCAACAGCACGCCGCGGGCCACATCGGCGCCGTTGGTCGCCGACGCCACCGCGATCACCCCGGTCAGCGTCGGCCCCAGACACGGCGTCCAGCCCAGCGCGAACACCGCACCCAGCAGCGGCGCGCCACCGATCGTCGACAACTGCCGCGGCGCGAACCGGGTATCCCGCTGGAGCAGCGGCACGAAGCCGACGAACACCAGGCCCATCAGGATGGTGACCACTCCGCCGATGCGTTGCAGCAGAAGCTGATTGGTGATCAGCGAGCCTGCCATGCCGAGCACCGCGACGGTGCCGAGCACGAACACCGCGGTGAAGCCCGCCACGAACAGCAGCGCCGCACCCGCGACCCGGACCCGGGCCTTACGGGCCACCGTCACCGCACCCGAAGGCTCCACCGCGTCTTCCACACCGACGACGGCAGCCAGGTATGACAGATAGCCGGGCACCAGCGGCACCACGCACGGCGAGGCGAACGACACCAGCCCGGCGAGAGCGCTGACAAGTATCGCCAGCACGAGTGGCCCGCTCGCCATCAACCGATCGACGTGGTCCAGGGTCATGTCTGTGAAACCGGTTCCGCGGTAACGCGTTGCACCACCGGTAGCAGGTCCTCGGCGAGCAGCTCCCGCAGAAACACCGCGGCGACCCTGTGCTCACGGTCCAGCACGATCGTGGACGGGATGACCGTGGTCGGGTATCTGCCGCCGAACGCGATCATCGTGCGCATCGACGGGTCGTAGATCGAAGGGAACGTGACTTTGCGGTCGACGACGAAGTCGCGGGCGGCGTCGCGGTCGTTGTCGCGGACGTCGATGCCGAGGAACGCGACACCGTCGGCCTTGGTGGCGTCGTACACCTTCTGCAGCTGGCTGATCTCCGCTCGGCACGGCCCACACCACTGGCCCCACACGTTGATGACCACGACCTTGCCCGCGAAGTCGTCGAGCGAGACAGTCTTGGCGGGGTCCATCAGTACGGGTCCGGCCAACGGCCCTGGGCGGCCACGGCTTTCGGGCGGGTCGTAGTAGATGTCGGTCTTGCCGCCGGGGGCCACGAATTCGAAGCTGCCGCCCTGGGCGACGGCGTCGTCACCGGTGGAGCATCCGGCGAGCGCGACCAGCGCCGCACTCGCGATGATGATCCACCGCCTCACTGCCCGGCCAGCTCCGAATAGCCCCAGCCCACGTTGGAGTCTCCGTGAAAGTAGAAGGAGGTCAGCGAGGCCAGGTTGCACAGCCGCCGAGTCGGGAAGTGGTGCAACTTCTTTTCCGTCATCGCCCGTCGGAGCGTCTCGACCGGCAGCTGATGGCTGACGCACACCGCCTCGTGGTCGGCGGCTTTGATGCGGGCCCGTTGCAAGGCCGCAGTCATCCGCTCCGCGATCTCCTTGTAGGGCTCACCCCATGACGGGGTGCGCGGATTACGCAGATGCCACCAGTTGCGGGGGTCGCGCAGTGCGCCGTCGCCGGGCGACACCTTCTCGCCCTGGAAAATATTGAGCGACTCGATCAAGTCGTCGTCGGTGTGCACCGGCAGGCCGTGCCGTTCCGCGATGGGGGCCGCGGTCTCCTGTGCGCGCTCCAACGGCGAAGCGACGACGTAGACGATGTCGCGGTCCGCCAGCCAGTCCGCGACCGCTTGCGCCTGCGCCTGCCCTCGTTTCGACAGGTGGTAGTCGGGCAGCCGGCCGTACAGAATCTTGTCCGGGTTGTACACCTCGCCGTGCCGCATCACGTGCACGATCGTTTTTTCGGTCATACCGGCTGCGCCTCGGCCGCCGCGCGTGCTGCGCCAGGGAGTGCGGCGGCGATGCGGTCGAATGCCTCGGCGTCGAGTGCGGCTGAGACGAACCAGGTTTCGAACGCGCTGCACGGCGGGTACACGCCCGCGTCGAGCAGCGCGTGGAAGAACGCCGGGTAACGCCACGTCTCCGTGGACTTCGCCGAGGCGAAGTCGGTCACCGCCTCTTCAGTGAAGAACACGCTGAACATGTTGCCCGCCCGGGAAATCCGGTGCGCCACACCGGCATCGGTCAGTGCGTGCGACAGGACGTCGGTCAGCCGGTCGGCGTTCGCATCGAGCTTCGCGTACACCGCGTCGTCGGCCGCGCGCAGTGTCGCGAGCCCCGCCGCCATCGCGACCGGGTTACCCGACAGCGTGCCGGCTTGATACACGGGGCCGAGCGGTGCCAGTCGCTCCATCACCTCGGCCCGGCCGCCGAACGCCGCGGCGGGCAGGCCGCCGCTCATCACCTTGCCGAACGCGAACAGGTCCGCGTCGACGGGATCTACTCCGTACCAACCGGATCGGCTGACCCGGAAACCCGTCATCACTTCGTCGAGGATCAACAGCGCGCCGTGGTCGGCCGTGATACGACGCAGTTCGGCGTTGTAACCCGCCAGCGGAGGGACAACGCCCATGTTGCCCGGGCTGGCCTCGCTGATGACGCAGGCGATCTCGTCGCCGAACCGGGAGAAGACCTCTTCGACCGCGGGAATGTTGTTGTACGGCAGCACAATCGTATCGGCCGCCGCCGCGCCCGTGACACCGGGCGAAGAAGGCAGGCCAAGCGTCGCCACGCCCGACCCGGCATCGGCCAGCAACGCATCACTGTGGCCGTGGTAGCAGCCGGCGAACTTGATGATCTTGGCGCGGCCGGTGTAACCGCGGGCCAACCGGATCGCACTCATCGTGGCCTCGGTGCCCGAGTTGACCAGCCGCAGCCGCTCGACGGCGCCGACCCGTTCGATGATCTCGGTGGCAAGCTCGGTCTCGGCGGGTGTCGGGGCGCCGAAGGACAAGCCGCCTGCCGCTGCGCGCTGTACCGCGTCGACGACGGCGGGATGGGCGTGGCCGAGGATCATCGGTCCCCACGAACACACCAAGTCGACGTATCGGTTGTCGTCGGCGTCGGTCAGCCAGTACCCCTTGGCGGACGTGATGAACCGCGGGGTGCCGCCCACCGCACTGAATGCACGCACCGGCGAGTTCACCCCGCCGGGGATGACGGCACATGCGTCGGCGAAGAGCTTCGCGGAGACGTCGGTGCTGGACATGGCCACCAGTGTTCCAGCCGGGCCGGAGGCGTCAACTACAGGGTGTAGTGGTGGCGTGGGTCAGCCTGGGGTCAGCGCGAAAGTCGGATGGTCGGCGTCGGCCGGGAGCTGCTTCCAGTAGCCCTCGACGACCTTGCCCGCCAGCGGCCGGTAAACGGCGATGATCGGGCCCCGCTTCTCGACGGGGACCTCGGCGGCCACGAACTTCTTGTCGCCGATCTTGACGTTCGGGTCGGCGCGGACGTTCTTCACCCACTCCGCTTCGCCGCGGGTCGACACCAGGTACTTGACGCCGTCGACCTCGGGCACGACGACCGGGATCTGCTGCGGTTGCTTCGTGCTGCGTTTCGTCACGGTCAGCGTCTCGCTGTTGCCGACGCCGGTCGCCATCGCGACTCTGTTGAAGATCTTGCGGACGAACCAGGGAGGCTTGAGGTAGGCCATGACGACGAGTCTGGTTGGGGTTCGTCATCCCGCAAGGACGCAGCGCTGACCCGCGGCTGAATTCAGCGTCGCGCCGTGACATGCGCCCGGATCGGACCCTTGGCGACCGTGGTGAACGGCACCTCGACCGGGAAGTCGTCGTCCACCGAACGGATCTCGACAGCCCGAATGATGGTGGCCAATGCGAGCGTGGTCTCGAGCACGGTGTTCTCGGGGCTGAACCTGTCCGGATCGAGACGAATGGGCGCTCCCACCACGTCGGATCGTGATGAAGTGCGTAAAGTCCAACGGCGACAAGGCTGCCCGCCTGCACCCGATAGCCGTCGACGGCGATATCGCGCCTCACCAGGCGAGCGACGCCCGCGGCAGGCGTCAGCTCACGATCGCCGATCGCGGCGGCCTCCACGGCGACGCGATCAGCGATGTCTGGGTGGTGCCCCAACGCCCATAGCGAGTAGGTCAGCGCCGTCGCGGTGGTGTCGTGGCCGACGAGATCGGACCGCCGGCGTCGCGGATCACTTCTTGGCCGGTGTCGAGCCTTCGCACCAATTTCACCAACTGCCAGAACGGCAACGGGTTCTTCGGCGCCAACGGCAGCGCACTGACCTCGTTCATGCGTGCCAGCTGAGGACTTCGCCCTCACCCTTCGTCATCACCGTGCCCGCCATCACCCGGAGCCGATAGGGACTGAGCCGCAGCGCGGCGAAGTCCTTCGACGTCGGGCCGTCCTTCCACTGCGGGATGATTCTGGGGTCGTAGCCGACGGGATCGGGCCCGTTGGCGAACCTGTCCCACACCGCCTCTCGGGTTTCGTCGTCGGTGTACCACTCCACCAGGCATTCCGCGCTGCACGTGTCGTGACTGGCGGTCCAGTAGCTGACCGACACCTCCGGGTGCGCGGCGAGGTGCGCCCGCTTGACGGGCGTCGGCGCCGTCGCGATCCAGCCGAACATATCCGTGCCGTCCCACTCCCAGATCGGGTGCAGGATGCGGCTGCGCGGGCGGCCGTCGCCGTCGACGGTGGCGACCGAGGCCCACACGATCGAATGGGCGATCTCGATGAAGGCGGGCGCGATCCGCTCGAGGGACGTCATGCCGGCACCACCCGGAGTGCCGCGGGCAGGCTCGGCAGAAAGTGCTGGGTGGCGAACGCACGGATGTCGTCGGCGGTGGACAGCGGCTGCGGGCCGGGAAGAAGCAACGCCATCGCCGCGTAGCGCAGGATCGTGTCGGCCAGCTCGTTGACGGCTTGCTCGCCGATCCGGTCGGCGAACCCGTCGGGGAAGATCTCCCGCAGCGCCTCGGCCATCCGCTCGATCGCGGCGCCGTAGTGCCTGCGGGCCAGCTCGAGCACCACTGCGGGCTCGTCGTTCATCATCCGGTTGAGCACCCGGTGCCTGCGGAACCGCAGGATCGACAGTGTGAATGCCTCGACGTAGTAGTTCGACTGCGGCCCGGCCGTTTTCAGTTCGGCGGCGATGTCGGCGAACAGCGCGACGTTTTCACGTTCGACGACGGCGGCCACCAGCTCGTCCTTGTTCGAGAAGCGTCGATAGATGGTCGTGCGGCTGACACCTGCACGGCGGGCGACGTCTTCGAGCGCGACGCGACGCAGGCCATGACGTTCGAACTCGACGACCGCGGCGTCGAGGATGGCTTCGGTACTCGGGTCAGTGACGGGCATACCCGGCTTGGGCGAATTTGTTGTAGCGCAGCCGCATTGGCAGATGATCCCACAGCCAGTTGACCGGACGCGAGCGCCAGGCCGCCGCAAACCGTTGGTAGCGGCGCTCCTGGCGCTCGCTCCACGGCAGCCCGAGCAGGTCACGGGTCCGCGGCGGCATACCACCGGTGGTCAGGAACGCCGCGACGGGATTGAACACTGCGGAGACAGCCCGCCACAGCAGCGGCGGCACCCCATTCGGGCACGGATAGCCCTTGGTGACGTAGCCGACGCCGTACTTGGCCGTCGGGTGGGCGACGACGATCTCGCCGATCATCCGGTCCCAGTACCGCTCGAAGGCGGCGTAGTCGGCGGGCATCGCCCGCTCGCTGACGCCGTAGCGGCGGTACCAGGTCTTGGACTCGAGATAGATCTGCTCCTTCTCCTCGCGGCTGAGCCGCTTGACGAAGGTGTCGGCGAAGTAGAGCACCTGCTCGACGAAGGTCGCGTGCGCCCAGAAGTACGTGTCGGGGTCGAGCGCGTGGTAGCGCGCGCCATCGGGCATCGTGCCCTTGATGCTGTGGTGGAAGTCGCGGACCTGCTGGCCAGGGTTGTCGTCGTCGCTGCCGTACACCGTCATGAAGATCGGAGGTAACGACCGCTTTACCCTCGCCGCGGTGTCGGAGAAAAACACCGAGTGGTCGAGAACGCCTTGGCCGAGCTCGGCAAGCATGTTCTGCAACACCGCGGGCCGCGGGCCGATGAGAGGCATCCGGTTGTCGCCGAAATAACGCCAGACCAGCGATTGCGGTCCCAGCGGCTGCGCGTCGGCAAGGCCTTGTCGGGTGTCCGCCAGTTCGGTCATAGAAACAGTGTTACAAATTTCGCACTTTGTACCAAGAGTTCTGTGAGCGGCCTCACTGACGGCCTATCGGCGAGATTGCACCCAGGGCTGCGAATGGAACGACGACCCAGGATGCAATCTCGCGCCTAGGGCGTCGACGGGTGTCTGGACCGCCGAAGCCGCGCGATGCCGTCCACGGCCAGGACGCCCGCCACCGTCGCCAGCAGCAGCATCAGCACCAGCATCGGCGGGCTGTACGCCACCGACGTGGTCTGCGGCTCACCCGGCAGTATCGGCCCCACCGAGACGACCGACTGCGCGCCGAGCCAGCTCCACACCGCACCTGCCGCGGCGAGGACGGCCACCACGATCTCCAGCGTCCCGCGACGCCGCTGCCTCATGACTTGGGCTCCGGCGGGATGCGTTCGTCGACCAGATGGACCAACGCCGCCCTCAGTTGCTTGTGCTTGCGCGCCCAGGCCTGCGCGGTGCGGTCGCCCGTCAGCTTGATGCCGATGCCGGTCCGGCCCTTCGGCACCCCCGTGAGCTCGCCCAGCGCCCTGGCGGACATCCACTTGAACTCCTCGTTGCCCGTCGGTTCCGGATAGATCCGCATGATGTCGTCGACGTGGATCTTCTCGGCGCCTTCGCGCAGCGTGGTCGGGGTGAGCTCCACCGATGTATGGATCCTGGCCGCCTTGACCTGAATTGCGATGAAACCCGACACCAGCACCAGGAAGATCGTCGGCACAATCCACTGAACGCCTGCTCCGGCCGACAGCTGGATCAGCAGCATCGCGACGGCCGAGATAGGGCCGGCCAGCACCCACAGCCAGCTGGCGCCCTGCTCGTAGAACAGCACGTTCGCGGGCTGGCTGCCTTCGATCACTGCCCGCCCTCGAAGAACGCCGCAGCGGCGGGCCGTGTGATCAGCGCCGTCCCGGCGATCAACGGGATCACCGAGATCAGCGTCAGGACGTGGACCACACCGAACGCCGCCACCAGCGCCACCAGAATCACGATGGCGAGCGAAAGCGCGATCGCCGCCCGTCGAAACCGCGCGTCGCCCGCCCGGCTTCGGCCGGCCAGGTAAGCCATCCCGGCGCCGGCGAGGGCGGTGATGACTCCCGCGCCGCGGAATACCGGCGGAAGATTGACGGTCGTCGCGATCAGCCCGCCGACGATCAACAGCACCGCGGCGACGACCCAACACCAGAATGCGGCCGTCACGGGCCGCGGTCGAGGTAGTGGTGCTGACATGGTCGAGCAAGCCTAACGAACGAAGAATCCGTGGGCGTCCTTGCGGTGCAACAGGAACACTCCCCCGATGATCAGGACGGAGCCGACGATAGCGCTGACCGCATAAAGCACGGCCGGGGCGGGCGGCCGGTCGGCGGTGAACAGGCTGGTTCCCGAGTACACCACGGAGGCGACGCCGCCGCCGGTCAGCAACGTGCGGGCCCAGCGGTAGCCCAGCCGCATCAGGAACAGGAACGTGATCACGACCGCGGCGAGCACGAATACGAAAACCCCTGAGATGGCGTAGACGACCACGGGCGGATGCGGGCGCTGCGCGCTCACCAGATCCACCACATAACCGGCGACCATCAACGGCACCGACACCAACCACAACCAGAAGCCGGTGTCGACATCCGTTGGACGTGCCTCGCTCACGCGGCTGCCTCGCAGGCTCGGCTTCCGCGTGCTGTGTCGATGGTTCGCTCGCAAGCTTCGCTCACGCCAGCCAGTCGGCCACGTCTGCCGCCCAGTACGTCAGCACGATGTCTGCCCCTGCGCGCCGGATGCCGGTCAGCGACTCCAGCGCGGCGGCCCTGCCGTCGATCCAGCCGTTCGCCGCGGCGGCGCTGATCATCGAGTACTCGCCGGAGATCTGATACGCCGCCACCGGTACCGGTGAGATATCGGCCGCCGCCCGCACGATGTCGAGGTAAGCCATCGCCGGCTTGACCATCACGATGTCCGCGCCCTCCGCGATGTCCAGCGCGATCTCGTGCAGCGCCTCGCGGGCGTTGGCCGGATCCTGTTGGTATGTCCGGCGATCCCCGCTCAGGCTGGAAGCCACCGCCTCGCGGAACGGACCGTAGAACGCCGAGGCGTACTTGGCGGCGTACGCCAGGATCACCACGTCGGTGTGACCCGCCGCATCCAGCCCGTCCCTGATGGCGCCGACCTGGCCGTCCATCATGCCGCTGGGACCGACGACGTGTACGCCCGAATCAGCCTGGGCCACAGCAAGTTCCACATAGCGGGCGTTCGTTGCGTCGTTGTCGACTCGGCCCGACGCGTCGAGCACCCCGCAGTGGCCGTGGTCGGTGAACTCGTCGAGGCAGGTGTCGGCCATCAGCACGGTCTCGTCGCCGAGGTCCTTGGCGAGATCTCGCAGTGCGACGTTGAGGATGCCGTCCTCGGCCACCCCGGCGGACCCGGTGGCGTCCTTGTCCTGTGCGCGGGGAACGCCGAACAGCATCAGCCCGCCGACACCGGCGGTCACCGCCTCGGCGGCCGCCTTCCGCAGCGAGTCCCGGGTGTGCTGAACGACTCCTGGCATGGATTCGATCGGCCTCGGCTCGTCGATGCCGTCGGCGACGAACATCGGCAGCACCAAATGCCTTGGCTCCAAGGACGTCTGCGCGACCAGCCGACGCAGCGCCGGAGTCGACCGGAGTCGACGTGGACGGTGACTCGGATAAGGCATGTAAAGCCATCCCTCCGTGACTGGGGGCGACGGTCTAGCGACGGCGGCTCTTCTTGCGCGGCGGTGGCAGCGCACCCTCGGCCCGCAACCGGGCGGCGTGCTCAGCGAGCGCCTCGACCAACGGTCCTACCGCTGCCACCTCGGGTTGCACGTCGACGCGCAACCCGAATTCCGCTGCCGTTTCGGCGGTCTTGGGTCCGATGCACGCGACGATGGTGCGGGCGTGCGGCTTGCCCGCGATGCCGACGAGATTGCGAACCGTCGAGCTCGACGTGAAGCACACCGCGTCGAAGCCACCCGTCTTGATCATCTCGCGGGTGTGTGCGGGCGGCGGCGCGGCACGCACCGTGCGGTAGGCGGTGACGTCCTCGATCTCCCAGCCGCGGTCACGCAGGCCTTCGGCCAGTGTCTCGGTGGCGATGTCGGCACGCGGAAGCAGAACCCGGTTCACCGGGTCGAAAACGTCGTCGTATGGCGGGAATTCATCGAGCAGCCCGAGCGAGGACTGCTCACCCGACGGCACCAGTTCCGGCTCGATGCCGAACGCGCGCACCTTGTCGGCGGTGGACTGGCCCACACACGCGATCTTCACACCGGAGAAGGCGCGGGCGTCGAGGCCGAACTCGTTGAACTTCTCCCACACCGCGCGCACCGCGTTGGTGGAGGTGAACACCACCCACTGGTAGCGGCCGTCGACCAAACCCTTCACGGCGCGCTCCATCTGCGCCGGGCTGCGCGGCGGCTCGACGGCGATGGTCGGCACCTCGATCGGCAGGGCGCCGTGCGACACCAGCTTTTCGCTCATCTCGCCGGCCTGGTCCTTGGTCCGCGGCACGAGCACGGTCCAGCCGTACAGCGCACGGCTCTCCCACCAGTTGAGCTTCGCGCGGTTCGCGACCGTCTTGCCGATCGTCACGACCAGCGGGCCGGTCAACGGACCACCGGGCTCGTTCGCTCCGACCGCGGTCTTGTCGTTGAGTCCGCCCAGCGTGCTCTCCACCGAGCGCTGCTGGCACGTGGTGCCCTGCGCGGTGACGACACACGGTGTGGTGTCGGCCAATCCGTATTCGATCAGCGTGCTCGCCGCGTCGGCCAGATGCGACGCGGTGGCCTGCAGGATCAGCGGGCCGGGCGCCGCGGCCAGCGCGGCCCAGTCCACGTCGCCGCGGACGTCGGCCACCGTGTGCGACGACCCCAGCGGCAGACCCGCGTAGCTCGGCACGGCGATGGTGGCGGGCAGGCCCGGCACGATCTCGAACGGCAGGTGCGTGCGCGTCAGCGCATTCACCTCGGTGATCACGGAATCCACCGACAGCGGGTCCCCCGCCACGAGGCGCACGACGTCCACGCCGGTGCGGGCCTCGGTGGCCAGCGTCTTGGCCACCTCCGCCGCATCGCCTAGCGCGGGCCGGATATCCGGGCCACCCGGGATGGTCGCGATCTCGGCGCCGTCGCCGTCCGTCGCGCCCATAGGTTCTGCAGGCTCGGGGCCCGACAGCGGCGGCAGCTCGGAGCCGACCAGGGCAAGCACAGCCTCGGGCACGTCGGGGTCGGTGAATATCAGTGCGGCGTTGGCGAGCACTGTTCGCGCCCGCGTCGTCAGCAGGCCCGGGTCGCCGGGCCCAGAGCCGACAAACGTGATGCGGCCGGGCTTCTGCTTACGCCCTCGGGTCGTCATCTGTCTCTCCCAGCTTCGACCAACAGATCGCGTGCCCCCAGTTCGAACAACTCCGCGGCCACCGAGAGCCCTAGCTCTCGTGCCCGCTCGGGAGTCCCGATCCCGGACGCACGGATCACGTCGGATCCGTCCAGCGTCGCTACACAGCCGCGCAACGACAACTCTTCGAAGACGCGGCCGTCCTCATCGATGGATTCGACCACTTCCGCGATCGCACCCACCGGTGCGGAGCAACCCGCCTCCAGTTCGGCGAGCAGGACCCGTTCAGCGGTGACTGCGGCGCGCGTGTCGGCGTCGTCCATCTCCGCCAGCAGCGCGGCAAGCTCGGTGTCGCCCGCGCGGCACTCGACCGCGAGCGCACCTTGAGCCGGCGCTGGCAACATCTGCACCGGCTCGAGAGTCTCGGTGACATCGCCTAATCGCCCGATGCGGGCAAGTCCCGCACGAGCGACGACGACGCCGTCGAGATCACCGTTGCTAACCCTGTTCAACCTGGTGTCAAGGTTGCCTCTTAGGGGGCGGATTTCCAAACCGAGACCCAGTGCTCTAAGCTGTGCCGCCCGTCGCGGGCTCGAGGTGCCGATCACCGAGCCGACCGGCAATTCTCCGAGCACCATTCCGTCACGGGCCACCAGGGCGTCGCGGGGGTCCTCTCGCGGGGGTATCGCGGCGATCTTGAAGCGCGGGTCGTCGGCCGTCGGCAAATCCTTGTAGGAGTGCACGGCGATGTCCACGCGCCCGTCGTGGATGGCCTCCCGCAGCGCCGCGGTGAAGACGCCGACACCGATCGTGACGATCGGATCGCTGGATCGGTCGCCTTCGGTGGCAATGATGACCAGGTCGGCGGGATGCCCATGGGCCACCAGGGCGTCTTTGATGACACTGGACTGCGTCTTCGCCAAGAGGCTGCCCCGGGTGCCTATCCGGATGAGATCTGCCAAGCGTTACTCGTGTTTTTCGAGATCGGTTGTCACGAAGGGCATTTCGGGCCCCGCGAGTGCATCGACGGCGTGCGGGTCCAATTCGAACAACTCGCGCAGGGCCTCGGCGTAGCTGTCGCCGCCGGGTGCACTGGCCAGTTGTTTGACGCGCACGGTGGGGGCGTGCAGCAGCTTGTCGACGACGCGTCGCACCGTCTTGGCAACCTCGTCGCGGTGAGCAGCCTCGAGGCCGGGCAGCCGATTGTCCAGCCGCAGCAACTCAGCCTCGACCACGTCGGCGGCCCGCTGACGCAGCGCGGTGACGGTCGGGGTGACCTCGGCCATCCGTTGTCCGGCGAGGTAGTCGGCGACTTCTGCGGCGACGATGGTGCGGGCCGCCTCGGTGTCGGATGCGGCGGCGCGCGCCGACGGCTCGCGCTGGATCCGGTCCATGTCGACGACGTGCACGCCAGGCAGGCCTGCGACCGCGGGATCGACGTCGCGCGGCATGCCCAGGTCGCAGATCACCAGCTGCTTCGGATCTTGGCCGTGCGCCAGGCCGCGATGCACGTCGGCGAGCGACACGACCGGGCGCACCGCGCCCGTGCAGCTGACGACGACGTCAGCGTCGGTGAGTACCGGCGGCAGGTGGTCGAACGGGAAGGCGTCGGCCGCGACGCCGAGTTCGCGCGTCTTCTGGGCGAGCTTCTTGGCGCGGGGCAGCGTCCTGTTCACGATGTGGATGCGCTCAACTCCTGCGCGCGCCAGATGCTTTGCCGACAGCGCGCCCATCGCGCCCGCCCCGATGACGACCGCGCTCCGCCCCGCCAGTCCGTTCAGCTTCGCGTCTGCCATACTCAGCGCGACGGACACCACCGACGCGCCTGCGGCGTCGATACCGGTCTCGGTGTGCACCCGCTTGCCGACCGACAGCGCGCGCTGGGCCAGCTCGTGCAGGGTGCGGCCGACGGTGTGGTTGGCCTCGGCGGCCGCATAGGCACGACGCACCTGGCCGAGCACCTGCTGTTCGCCGACCACCGCGGAATCGAGGCCGCTGGCGACGGCGAAGAGATGCTCGACGGCCGCTTCGGCGTAGCGGACATACGCGTACTTCGTGAGGTCGCCGAGTCCCATACCGGAATGCTCGGCGAGAACCTGTCCGATCACCGACAGGCCGCCGTGGAACGCATCCACCACCGCGTAGACCTCGACGCGGTTGCAGGTGGACAGCACCATGGCCTCGGTCACCAGCGAGGACTGCAGCACCTGGTCGACGATCTTGGCTTGATCGGACTCGTCGGTGGCCAACTGTTCCAGCACGGACACCGGCGCGCTGCGGTGCGACACGCCGAAAAGCAGCACGCTCATGGCTTCATCACCACGTTGACCACGGTAATCGCAAGTTGCCTAGGTCACCAAATTCGTGATGCAAATCAACCCGTGCAGGCGGCGTCACGGGGCCAGGTCCGCCCGCAGCCGGGGCTCGTCGAGCTCCCAGTAGCTGTGCTCTCGTCCGTCGAGGAGCACCACGGGCAGCCGGTCTCCGAACTCGACCCGCAGCGCGGCATCACCCGCTGCGGCCGCAGCGTCGACGTCGGTGCTGGTCAGGTCGAAGCCGAGCTCGTCGGCAAGCTCGGCGAGCCGGGCCGCCGTCCGCTCGCACAGCGAGCAGCCCTGCCTGGTCAGCAACACCACCTGCGGCCTGTTCACGCCAGACAGTATCCAAAATCCTGTGTCTTAGGGTTAAGAGGTGTCCGATCGCGTTGGTGACGAAGCCGCCGTGCAAGCGTTGGCCGGCGACGCCAGCGCCGAGACCGCGGTCGCCCACCTCGCCGAAGGCGACGAGGCCGCCCCGCATTCGCCGCCGCCCGACCTGACCGCGGCCGCCTTCTTCGACGTCGACAACACGCTGGTGCAGGGATCCTCGCTGGTGCATTTCGCCCGTGGACTCGCCGCCCGCAAGTACTTCACCTACGGCGACCTGATGCGGTTCGCCTACGCGCAAGCCAAGTTTCAGCTCACCGGCCGGGAGAACAGCGACGACGTGGCCGAGGGCAGGCGCAAAGCCCTGGCGTTCATCGAGGGCCGGTCCACCGCCGAGCTGAGGGCCGTCGGCGAGGAGATCTTCGACGAGATCATCGCCGACAAGATCTGGCCGGGCACCCGCGCACTGGCGCAGATGCACCTCGATGCGGGCCAGCAGGTGTGGCTGGTGACCGCCACGCCGTACGAACTGGCCGCCACCATCGCCAGCCGGCTCGGGCTGACCGGCGCGCTGGGCACCGTGGCGGAGTCGATCGACGGCGTGTTCACCGGGCGACTGGTGGGCGACATCCTGCACGGCACCGGCAAGGCGCACGCGGTGCGGTCGCTGGCCATCCGCGAGGGCCTGAACCTGCGGCGCTGCACCGCGTATTCGGACAGCTTCAACGACGTGCCGATGCTTTCGCTGGTCGGTACTGCGGTGGCCATCAATCCCGATGCGCACCTCCGCGACCTGGCCCGCGAACGGGGCTGGGAGATCCGCGATTTCCGCACCGCGCGCAAGGCAGCGCGCATCGGGGTGCCGTCGGCGTTGGCGCTGGGTGCGGCGGGTGGCGCACTTGCCGCGATCGCGTCCCGGCGCAGATGATTTCACCTGGTGAAAGCTCGCTGTTAGGCTCTCGCCTGCCATGGCCATCGCTGAAAGCATCATCGGAACCCACTACCGGTATCCGGACTATTTCGAAGTCGGCCGGGAGCAGGTCCGTGGGTTCGCGAAAGCGGTCAAGGACGACCATCCGGCCCACTACGACGAGGACGCCGCCAAGGAGATCGGTTACGACTCGCTGGTGGCGTCGCTGACGTTCCTCGCCGTCGCAGGCCGCAAGGTGCAACTGGAAATATTCAAACAGTTCGCGATCCCGATCAACATGGAGCGGGTGCTTCACCGCGACCAGAAGATCACCTTTCACCGGCCGATACTCGCCGGCGACAAGCTGTTGTTCGACTCCTATCTCGACTCGGTCATCGAAGCCCACGGCACCGTGGTCACCGAGATCCGCGGCGAGGCCAGCGATGCCGATGGCAAGCCGGTGATCACCAGCGTCGTCACCGTCATCGGTGAGGCGGCAAACGACGACGAGGCCGGACGAAGTGAGTGCGACGATCAAAGAACGGCGCGACGCCGCCATCGCCAAAATGATTGCCGGGCAAAGCTCCAAGAGCTGAAGCTGCTACGTCGGGGCGCCCGTCGGCCTGTCCGCCGAAACGTCAGCCGAGGAACATATTCCTGCGGTTGGCCAGCAACTGATACAGCGTCTGCTGGATGGTTTCGCGGACCTGGTCAGTCAGTTCGAACGTGACCATCGGATCGTCGGCGGCGGTGTCGTCGTAGTCCGCGGTCGAGATCGCGTCCCCGAACTGGATGTGCCACTTGGACGGCAGCGGCATCAGCCCCGCGGGCCCGGCGAGCGGGAACAGCGGGGTGATGGGGAAGTACGGCAGCCCGAACAGCCGGGCCAGCAGCTTGACATCGGCGATCATCGGGTAGATCTCCTCGGACCCGACGATCGAGCACGGCACGATCGGCGCCTTGGCGCGCAACGCCGCGGCGACGAACCCGCCGCGACCGAATCGCTGCAGCTTGTAACGGTCCTTGAAGTGCTTGCCCAGACCCTTGTAGCCCTCGGGGAACACCGCCGTCAGCTCGCCGGCCGCGAGCAGCCGGTGCGCATCGGACGTGCAGGCCATGGTGTGGCCGGCCTTGCGCGCCGCCTGACCCATCATCGGCATGTTGAACACCATGTCGGCGGCCAGCAGCCGCAGATCCCGGTGGGTGGGGTGCTTGTCGTGCACGGCCACCGACGCCATCAGCCCGTCGAACGGCAGCACGCCGGCGTGGTTGGCCACGATCAGCGCGGCGCCTGTTTCGGGCAGGTTCTCGATGCCACTGACCTCGACGCGGAACCACGAGTTGAAAAAGACACGCAGCAAAGGCAAAAAGACCGAATTGTTGAGGTGCGAGTCGAAGCCGAATTCGTCGACGGTGTAATCACCCATCATCCGTTTCCGGACAAATTCAGCAACCGCGGCGATCCGCTTGGCGAGTTCGTTCGGTGTCTCCTCCGCGGGCGATGCAGCCGCTGCGGCGGAACGACGGTCGTCGATCTCACGGACGACGGCAGCCATCTGCTCGGCCGAGGCGCGGCCTGCGGGGTCGGACAGCAGGGAGGGATGTCGGCGTGCGCCATCGCCACGTGCTGCAGCACGCCGCGCAGCCGCTTGCCTACCCGTATTTGAGTGCAGCGGAATCACTTTGGCTTTAGATTCGCCCGGCACTTCGCTACCTTCTCCCCACCCGATTTCGAGCCTGTGTTCAACGTCCCCAACGCTGCGCCGCCGATACGGCGCGACTCTCCATTGAGCGTACCCATCGCGGATTAAAGATCGGTGTCAATCCACGACCACGTACGTAATCGTCGAAAGCTTCCGCCGTAGTCCACTTTGGGCTATAGCCTAAATCATTCCGCATCCGCGTGGTGTCCATGACCCGGCCGTAACTTAAGTAGTCCAACTGCTCGCGATCCACCTCAGTGTAGCGAGTTGCGCGCCACAGCGAATCCGCAGCAGACAGTGCGAAGCGAGGCACCGGCAGCGGGACCCGGCCCGCCCGCCGGACGGCTTGAGACATCATGATGATTCCGGAGGCGCCGACGTTGAAGGTCCCCGCCTTCCCCGCCATCGTCGCGCGCTCCAGAGCGCCCAGCGCGTCCTGCTCATGCAGCAATTGCAGCCGCGGGTCGCGGCCGACGATGGTGGGCACCACGGGGGCGGAAAGGTAGCGCGACAGTGCGGTGTCCATCGCCGGGCCGATCATGTTGGCCAGCCGCAGAATGGTCACCGCGATGTCGGGCCTGCGCCTGGCCAGGCCGCGGGCATAGCCCTCGATGTCGCTGCTGTCGCGGGCGAACCCCTCGCCGGGCGGTCGTCGGCTGCTGCTGTCCTCGGTGAACAGCACCGGATCGACCGCGCTCGAGCCGTACACCTCTGACGTCGACTTGACGATGACGCGGCGCACCGACGGCGCCTTCTGACAGGCCGCGAACAATTGGATGGCGCCCATCACGTTGAGCTCCTTCAACGCCGCCCTGCCGCCGGAGCGGGGCGCGTAGGACGCCGCCGCGGCGTGCACGACGGTGTCGACGTCGCCGTTGCGGATGACCTTGGCGATGAACGGGTTGCGAATGTCGGCCCGCACGAACTCCGCGCGGCCCATGCGGCGCAACAGGTCCTTGCTCGGCGCGATCGCATCGACGGCGATGACGTGGTTGATCAAAGGGTTCTGCGCAAGCCGGGCGGTCAGATACCCACCCAGAAACCGGCATGCGCCGGTGACCAGCACGACCTTGGGGTAGTGCAGGGTGTCATCGTCATTGCCCGGGTTGCGGCCCCCGGAGCGATCTTGGGAATCCATCCGGTTCAGCCTATCGGCGGAGACGAAGAACTACTTGCCGAGTTTTCTCCGCTGTACCCGGGTGCGACGAAGCAGCTTGCGGTGCTTCTTCTTCGACATGCGCTTACGCCGCTTCTTGATGACTGAACCCATGAACTCCGCTACCTAGATGATTTCAAGACGTGTTTACCCGCCATTTGACTCGACCATGGCACTTTACCGGGAGTCGGTTGCGGACGCGAAAACGGCGACCGGCCGCCCGCGACGCACTCGGCCGTACGACCGTCAGCCAGCGTCGAAGTACGAGGTCTCCAGCAGGTCGTGCACCGCCTTGGCGTGCACGCGGAACGACCGACCGACCCGCACCGCCGGCAGTTCGCCGTTATGCACCAGGCGGTACACCGTCATCTTGCTGACCCGCATCAAGCTGGCCACCTCAGCGACGGTGAGGAATTGAGCCCGCGGCGGCTGGTCGGGAGCCGCTTCGTTGCGTACATGCTTCCCGCTCGCCGAATCCCGCCCCGATGGCCCGTTCATAGACGTCATCGCAACCCAATCCTTCAGGCACGGGCGTTCCAGCGGCTTCCCCACCGCTGGCACATCGCGTGCTTACACGAGGAGAATAGCGGGGTTATTGGGGTTATTGCGACGGGTGTGGGGTAATCGATCTAAATTCGTTGAATTACCCGGATGTGATTCCGAGCTGGGAAGATCGTCGTTTTGCGGCGTCGACGGCGTCGGCCACGGCGGCTCGAAGGCCGCCTTTTTCGAGTTCCCGCAGACCAGCGGCGGTTGTGCCACCCGGCGAGGTGACCGTTGCGCGCAGCTGGGCGGCGGTGGTGTCCATCGCGGTGCCCATCGCCGCGTCACCGGCCGGCTGCGCGGCGTCGAGACGTTCCAGCAACATTGCGGCCGATCCGGCCATGGTTTGCACCACCAAATCGGTGGCTACCGGCCGGGACAAACCCGCCGCGACGCCCGCGTCCACGAGTGCCTCGACCATCAGGAAGAAGTACGCCGGACCCGATCCCGACACCGCCGTAACGGCGTCCATCTGAGACTCCGGAACGGTCAATACGCCGCCGACCGCATCGAAGATCGCCGACGCCTCTTTGAGTTGTTCCTCGGTCGCGAACCGGCCCGGCGCGAGCGCGCTCACTCCCCCGCCGACGACCACCGGCGCGTTGGGCATGACCCGTATCACCGGCGCTCCCGCGGGCAGTTTGGCCTCGTAGAAGTCGGTCGTCACACCGGCGGCCACCGTGACGAAAACCTGCTCGACGCTGTCGCTCTCCGCGTGCGTCGCGGCGTCGGCGATCTCGTCGATGACGAACGTCACGTCGGCGGGCTTGACCGCGACGATGACGAACGAGGCGTTCTCCGCGGCGTCGGCCACCGAGGTGACCAACACCGAGTAGGTCTCGGACAGGTACTTCGAACGCGCCGGGTCCTTCTCGGCCACCACCAGGTCCCTGACCTGCCGGCCCGCGCGCAGCATCCCAGACAGCAGCGCTTCGCCGATACTTCCGCCGCCGATGATCGCGATCCTTGCCACGGTCAAAGCATTGCAGACGCCCGCGACGGTTACTGCGGGGGCGGCACCATGGCCAGCTGGCGACTCTGCACGACGATGTGGCCCTCGCAGTCGACGACGATGTGGTCTTCGTCGAACCAGTCCTGGCCGATCTGCACCGTCGTGCACAGCACGCGCAGCCAGCCGTCGGCGGGCAACGCCCGCAAATACGCCGTCAGCTGCACAGTCGGCGCCCAGCCCATGCGGTTGACCCCAAAGGTGACCGGGGCCGAGACATCGCCGCACAGAAGGGCGAACAGCACGTCGGGTGCGACGCCTTTCGGCCGGACCCAGTACTCGATGATGGGCGGCCCGCCGTCGGTGCGGGGCGTGAATGTGGTCAGCGACGGGCGGATGTCGCAGCCGTGCGCCAGATGCACGATGTCTTCCATCGGATGTCCAGGGCCGATCGGCTCGAGGCCCGGCGGCGGCTCCGGCGTCATCAGTGGCACCACCGGGTTGACCGAAAGCAGCGGCGGGACGTGATGTTCCGGGTCGCCAAGCGTGACCGCCGCGCGGACGGCCGTCCGGTCGCCTTGTCTCAGTTCGACATCGATGAGGCTGACCCGGCGGCCGCGCTTGCGCACTGTCGTCAAGACGCGCATCGGGCCGGGATCAGGCGCCCATAGAAAGTTTCCGGACAGCGCGATCGGCTGCACGTTCCCGCCGTGTTCGGTACGTGCCGCGTTCGCGCACAGTGCGAGCATCGCGCCGCCGTGCACCTTCGGCCCGATCGTCCAATGTTCGTTCAGCTCACCGTCATACCCGCCGTCACCGACGGGGGTGAGCGCCATCGCATCGGTGAACAGTGTTGATCCGGGCATGCTGTCCTTCGCGGGTCAGCGCAGCAGGTGTGCGCGGGCGAACTGGAGCGACTCGTCGAGCAGGGCCTCGCGTTCGGGTGCCGTCCGCGCTCCGGAGGTGGTCACTTCGAGGATCACGTGGCCGGAAAAGCTTCCGCCCGCGAGCAATTCGCACACTTCCACCGTCGGCTGGGTGCCGCGGCCCGGCACCAGATGCTCGTCGGTCGACGCGCCGCTGCCGTCGCACAGGTGCAGGTGCACGAGCCCGTCGCCCATCCGGCGGGCCATGTCGACGGCATCTGTTCCCGCTGTTGCGGTGTGCGACAGGTCGAGCGTGTAGTGAGCGTGCCCGCCGTCGAGCGGGTCGTAGGACGGGGCGAACGCCGAGATGCCGGGACCCGGCTTGCCGCCCCGCTTGCGCATGCGTTCGATCGACGTCTGCCCCGCACCGAAGAACCGGTCGGTGCGGAACGGAAACATGTTCTCCACCGCCACCATTACGTCGCTGGTCGCCTCGAGCTCTGCGACCTGCGCGGCGAAACCATCGGCGTAGCGACGCTGCCATCGAAACGGCGGATGCACCACCACGGTCTGGGCGCCCAGCTGTTCGGCGGCGCGCACGCTGCGCTCCAGCTTCGTGATCGGGTTGGCGCCCCACACCCGCTGCGAGATCAGCAGGCACGGCGCATGCACGGACAGCACCGGCATCGAGTAACGAGTCGACAGTTGTTCGATGGCATCAATATCTTGGCTGACGGTTTCGGCCCACACCATCAGCTCGACACCGTCGTAGCCCAGCTTGGCCGCGTACTCGAAGGCGGCCTCGGTCCTCAACGGATAGACCGAGGCCGTCGACAGACCGACCTTGATGGCGGGGCGCACAGTAGATGTTCGGCGGCTAGCCCGATTGCAGCAGCGCCAGCGGGCCAAGGGTGACCAGCGCGCCGACCGCGACTGCGATCAGTGTGCTGCCGATGTCCTCGGTCTTGCGGACCACGCGAACGCTGACCACGAGACCGAGAATGACCAGCACGGACAGCACCAAGGCGATGATGTTGTTCCACTTCCACAGCTGGTCAAACGCGAGGAACAGGCCCGCGCCGAACAGCACCGCGGCGATGCACTGGCCGACAACCAGCGCGCCGCGTACGAACGACGACATCGCCCGCCCGTCGGAGACCTCGAAATCGTCCTCGCCGTGCTCGACGGCGGCGTCACCGAGGTCGAGATCGTCGTAGCGCGGGCTTCCGCGGCGAGCCAGGTCGTCGGCGATCGTCTCGCCGCCGAACAGCGTCTGGCCCGACGAGCGCAGGTAGGACGGCAGCTCGTCGGCCTCGTCCTTGGTGACCGACCTGGTAGCAGCGGACATCGCGGGCCGCGTCAGCTGCAGATCGGCGGCGACGGCGTCGACGGCGTCGACGGCGTCATCGTCGTCGATATCGACGGGGTCGGGGCTCATCTCCTCGGCACCGACACCGGAGCCGGCGGTATAGCGACGCTGCGCGTGCGCGTAGTGGGGGCGCCGTGGCGGCTCGAAGAACACCGGCTCGGCGTCGCGCTCCTCGATGTGCGCGGCGTAGTCGGCTTCCTCGTCGGTCAGCGCGGCCTGCGTCGATCTCCTCGACGTCTTCCTCGACGTGCTCGGCGACTCCATTGCCGGACAGCGGCCCGGCGTGGTCGTCACGGACCTCTTCGTCGTCACGGACCTCTTCGAGCTCGTCGGTGGCCGGATCGGCGGCGGCGTGGGGGGTGTCAGCGGAGATGATGGGAATCTCGCCGGTCAGCTCGGCGACGGTGACGGATCCGGTGTCGCCGCGACGACGCCTGCGACGCCCGCCGACCGGCGGCGCTCCGATCGTGCCGTTCCTTGCCAGCAACTCCGCGACCGATATCGGTCTCGTGCTGCTGTGGCTGTCTTCTGGTCCTGTCATCGTGTGTTGCCTCTGGGCTTGGCGGCTCGTCGATCCGCGTCACGTACGGAAGTCTCCACCAGTGCGGTTCCGTCGCCCTCGGTGTCGAGTTTCCGCAGAATGAGACCTTCTCGCAAGGCCCACGGGCAGATGTCCACGGTATCTATCGCCAGCGCACGCATGCTTGCCTCCGCAACCAATGCTCCGGCCACGATCTGTGGCGCCCGTTCGGCACTCACCCCTTCCAACTCGGCTCGGTCAGCAGCGGTCATCCTAGAGATGAAAGCTATGAGCTGCCTAAGGCCGGTAGCTGTCAGCGTCCTCTTCACCCGCGGTCCCGCCCCGGAAGGCGCCGCGCCGGTCAGTCGCGCGAGCGAACGGAAGGTCTTCGACGTCGCCACGGCGAGGTCAGGGCTGCCCGCCTTGAGCATCTCGGCACCCGCGTCGGCGAGCTCGGTGGTCAGCCAGTCCCGCAGCATCCCCACCCGCCGCCGCCCCGGCGGATCGTCGGGCAGCCACTCTCTGGTCAAGCGGCCTGCACCGAACGGAAGCGACAGCGCCACCTCCGGCTCCTCGTCGACGCCGTTGGACAATTCCAGCGAACCGCCACCGATGTCGATGTTGATGATCCGGCCCGCACTCCATCCGTACCAGCGGCGCACGGCGAGGAAGGTCAGGCGGGACTCGTCGACCCCGCTGAGCACCTGCAGCGCCACCCCGGTCTCGGCGAGCACCCGGGCCAGCACGTCCTCGGAGTTCTTCGCGTCGCGCACGGCCGAGGTGGCGAACGCCATCAACTCCGCGCAGCCCGAGCTCGCGGCGATCTTGGAGAACTCGTCGATGGTGTCGATCAGTTTGTCGGCGCCCTTGCGGGTCAACTTGCCCGACGAATCGATGGCCTCGGCGAGCCGCAGCGACGCCTTGGTGGAACTCATCGGGGTGGGGTGGCCGCCGCGGCGCGCGTCCACCACCAAGAGGTGGACGGTGTTGCTACCCACGTCGAGCACACCCAGTCGCACGCATTCAACTTATCGGGTCTGCCGGTGAACTTTGTGAGCGGACCGCGGTGTGGCGATGGCAATACCGACTTCACAGGTCGCCACACGAATCATGATCGCCGAAATCGTTGGCGAATTGCGGCCGTGGCAACTTAGCGTTCGGCGGCGATCGGCGCTAGCGTTTAGCCCTGTGACGTCAGAACATCCCGGCGAGGTCGAGCTGGATTTCGCCCGTGAATGGGTGGAGTTTTACGACCCGGACAATCCCGAACACATGATCGCCGCCGACATGACGTGGCTGCTGTCGAGATGGACGTGCGTGTTCGGCACGCCTGCGTGTCAGGGCACCGTGGCGGGACGGCCCGACGACGGGTGCTGCAGCCACGGGGCCTTCATATCCGACAAGGACGACCGCAAGCGGCTGGACGCCGCGGTGGAGAAGCTGACCGACGAGGACTGGCAGTTCCGGGAAAAGGGCTTGGGCCGCAAGGGCTATCTCGAGATGGACGAGTACGACGACAAGCCCAACCTGCGGACCCGAAAGTACAAGGGCGCCTGCATCTTCCTCAATCGTCCCGGCTTCAAGGGCGGCATCGGGTGTGCGCTGCACATCAAGGCGGTGCAGCTGGGTGTCGAGCCGCTGACGATGAAGCCGGACGTGTGCTGGCAGTTGCCGATTCGGCGCAGCCAGGAGTGGGTGACACGGCCCGACGGCAGTGAAGTCCTCAAGACCACCATCACCGAGTACGACCGGCGTGGCTGGGGCGAGGGTGGCGCCGACCTGCATTGGTACTGCACCGGCGACCCCGCCGCGCACGTCGGCTCCAAGCAGGTGTGGCAGTCCTACGCGGCCGAGCTGACCGAACTGCTCGGCGAAAAGGCTTATGCCGAGCTGGCGGCAATGTGCAAGCGGCGCAGCAGCTTAGGGCTGATCGCCGTGCACCCCGCCACCAGGGCCGCCGAGTAGCGCGGCTAGCCCTCCAGCTTGTAACCCAGACCGCGCACCGTCACCAGGTGCACCGGGTTGGCCGGGTCTGCCTCGATCTTCGACCGCAACCGCTTGACGTGCACGTCGAGGGTCTTGGTGTCACCGACGTAGTCGGCGCCCCACACCCGGTCGATGAGCTGTCCGCGAGTGAGCACTCGGCCGCTGTTGCGCATCAGATACTCGAGCAGATCGAACTCCTTGAGCGGCAACGTGATCGACTCGCCGTTCACCGACACGACATGGCGTTCGACATCCATCCGCACCGGGCCGGCCTCCAGCACGCCGTCACCGATACCGATGTCGTCAGGATCGACGCCGCGGCGCAACACGGCCCGGATCCGCGCGATCAGCTCGCGTGCCGAATACGGCTTGGTGACGTAGTCGTCGGCGCCGAGCTCGAGCCCGACGACCTTGTCGATCTCGCTGTCGCGCGCGGTAACCATGATGACCGGCACGCTGGAGCGTGACCGTAACTGCTTGCAGACGTCTGTCCCGCTCATCCCGGGCAGCATCAGGTCGAGCAGCACGATGTCGGCACCGGCTCGCTCGAACTCGGCCAGGGCGGAAGGTCCGTCGGCCACCACGGTGGCCTCGAACCCCTCTTTTCGCAGGAGGAACGCCAGAGGATCGGCTAGCGATTCCTCGTCCTCCACGATCAACACGTTGGTCATGGACGTCCTTATTCCTCTCGTTCGTCTGTCTCGTCGACGTTGTCGGGGTATGCAGGAATCGACATTGTGAACGTCGATCCCGTCCCCGCCTGACTCCACAGCCGGATGGTTCCGTTGTGATTGGCCGCAACATGTTTGACGATCGCGAGCCCGAGGCCGGTGCCTCCTGTTGCTCGTGATCGGGCCTTGTCCACGCGGAAGAACCGCTCGAACACCCGCTCCTGATCGGCGGCCGCGATGCCGATACCCCGATCAGTGACGGCGATCTCGATGTTGTCGCCCCGGCGCCTACGGCTGATGGACACCGGGGATCCGTTGGGTGAGTAGGCGATTGCGTTGGACACCAGGTTGGCCAGCGCAGTTACCAGCAGGGGTTGGTCGCCGAGCACCTTGTAACCGGTCGGCGCGTCGGTTGTGATCGCGATGTCGGCGTTGTCGGCGGCCACCTTGTACCGCGAGAGTGCCTCCGCGACAACGGTGTCGACGTCGACGGCCTCGAGGTCAGGTAGGGGTTCGGCGCCCTGCAGCCGGGACAGCTCGATCAGCTCCCCGACCATGTTGGCGAGCCGGTTGGATTCGGCGACCATTTTGGTGGCGAATCGCTGCACCGTCTCGGGATCCTCGGCCGAGGCCTGCACCGCCTCAGCGAGCACGCCCATCGCGCCGACCGGCGTCTTGAGTTCATGGCTGACGTTGGCGACGAAGTCACGTCGGGTGGCTTCCATCCGAGCCTGCTCGGACTGGTCGTCGACGTAGACGACGGCGAACCGTCGGTCGTCCTCGGTCAGCAGGCGCACGTGGCCACGCACGGACAGTCCGGAACGGCCGGGGATCCGCTTGCGCGGCGAGAGGTCGACCTCGACGTCCTCGCCGGTGGAAAGGGTGCGCTGCGCCGCGAGCCAGGCGCGGTCGTCGAGCAGGCGGTCGCGCACCAG
Source organism: uncultured Actinomycetota bacterium (assembly GCA_963817825.1). Classification (GTDB taxonomy): domain Bacteria; phylum Actinomycetota; class Actinomycetes; order Mycobacteriales; family Mycobacteriaceae; genus Mycobacterium. The sequence goes on from CAWFQG010000012.1 coordinate 123,520, forward strand.
ACCCAGCACCCGGGCCCGGTCGTTGTGGTAGACCACGTCACGGTAGGTGTCGACCACGACGATGCCCACCGGCGCCAGCGACACGATATGGGCAAGCATCTGCGAGACGGTGATCCCCGACTGCGCGGCCTCGCGGCGCTGCCTGCGCTCGGCGATCCTCGGCAACAGGCCCGCTCCGACCCCGACGCCGATCACCAGCGCGAGCAGTGCCACGACCGCCATCAGAAGCAGCGCGGTTACCACACTCACGAGCAAATCGTACGAAACTGGTGAACGCCATCCCAGCAGCGTGCGGCCAAATCGGGACAAGTCACATAGTCAAGCGCAGGTGTTCGGGTTGCGTTCACTTAGTGTTTGCCCAAAATCGCTCTTCGGTGGTCTATTTCGCCCCCTGGCTCGCGACGGCGGCCGCTCCCGCGGCGGCGGCTTCCGGATCCAGGTAGGTGCCCCCGACGATCTTGGGCCGCAAATCGCCGTCGAGGTCGTAGCGCAGCGGGATCCCGGTCGGGATGTTCAGCGCGACCACATCCTCGTCGGACATCCCATCGAGGTACTTGACGAGCGCCCTCAGCGAATTTCCGTGCGCTGCGATCAGGACGGTCTTGCCGGCCATCAGGTCGGGCACGATCGCCTCGGTGAAGTACGGCACGAAGCGGGCGACGACGTCTTTGAGGCATTCGGTCTTGGGCGGTCCGCCGGGAATGTCGGCGTAGCGCGGATCGGAGTCCTGGCTGTATTCGCTGCCCGATTCGATCGGCGGCGGCGGCGTGTCGTAGCTGCGCCGCCACGCCATGAACTGGTCCTCGCCGTACTTCTCCTTGGTTTCGGCCTTGTTCAGGCCCTGCAGCGCACCGTAGTGGCGCTCATTGAGCCGCCAGTCCCTGTGCACCGGGATCCAGTGCCGGTCGGCCTTGTCCAGCGCCAGGTTCGCGGTGCTGATGGCCCGCCGCAACAGCGACGTGTACAGCACGTCGGGCTGGCGCTCCAGCTCTTTGATCAGCTCGCCGGCGCGGACGGCTTCGGCCCTGCCCTTCTCGGTGAGGTCGACGTCGACCCACCCGGTGAACAGGTTCAGCGCATTCCATTCGCTTTCGCCGTGGCGAAGCAGGATCAACGTCGAATCACCCATGGCAGTGATCCTCTCACGCGTGGAGTCAGTCGTCGTCTTCGTCGATCAGGTGCTCGAACGCCTGCAGGTTCTTCAGCGACTCGCCACGCGACACCCGCCACGCCCACTCTTTCTGGATGGACGACCGGAAACCCAACTCCAACAACGTGTTGAAGTCGGCGTCGACGGCTTCGAGCACCTGGCCGAGCACCCGGTCGATCTCGTCGGCGGTCACCGAATGCAACGCCATCCGGCCGACCAGGTAGATGTCGCCGACGTTGTCGAGCGTGTACGCGACGCCGTACAGCCGCCGGTTGCGCTTCAGCAGGAACCGGTAGACACCCTCGTTGTTCTCGTCGGGCTTGCGGCACACGAACGCCTCGATACGCACAGAGTGTTCGCCGATGGACAGGATGGTGTTGGTCTTGAGCCTGCGCTCGCCGGGAATCTCGACGATGAGGCCGGGTAGGCCGCCGTGGGCACCCTCATGCCTGCTGTAGGTCAGGTCGTGGGCCTTCAGCGTCTCCTCGATGAGCTGCTGGACGCTGGTGTCTGTGCGGGCTTCCAGCGGCTCGCTGGTCACGCTCGGACACCCCGCCGCATCGAGAACCGCCTTCCGTTGCGGCGCGAAGCGACCTCGCGGCGCTGATGCCGGGCGGCGTAGTCGCGCATCGCACGGCCGTAGCTGGCCAGCAGCGCGTCGACGGTGTGCGCCCAGGAGAACGTGGCGGCGTGCTCGACGGCGGCGCGGCTCATCGTGTCGGGCCCACGCTCCACCAGATCGGCGATCGCCGCGGCCCAGTCGTCGACGTCGTGGGTGGGCACCAGCGTGCCGCTGACTCCGTCTCGCACCGCGACCGGCAGCCCGCCGACCGCGGCGGCCACCACCGGAGTGCCGCACGCCTGCGCCTCGACGGCGACCAGGCCGAACGACTCGGAGTAGCTCGGCACTGCGACCAGGTCGGCGGCGCGGTACACGTTGACCAGTTGTTCACGGGACTGCGGAGGCAGGAACGTCACCCGGTCGGAGATACCCAGTTCGTCGGCCAGCCGAACCAATGTGTCGGGCGCCGCGAGGCCGCTGCCGGACGGGCCGCCTGCCACCAGCACCCGTAGCTTTCCGAATCTATTGGTGAGCTTGGCGGCCGCGCGCAACAACACATCGGGGGCCTTGAGCGGCTGGATGCGTCCGACGAACGCCAGAATCAGCTCGTCGGGCGCCAGGCCCAGCGCGGCCCTCGCCGCCAGCCGGTCACCGGGTGTGAAGGTCTGCAGGTCCACCCCAGGATGCACCACGTCGATACGCGCCGGGTCGGCGTGGTGAAGCGAAACCAGTTGCTGCGCTTCGTGTTCGGTGTTGACGATCAATCGGTCGGCTTCGTCGACGACCTGTTGCTCACCGACCGCGCGCAGCGGCGGCTCGGGTGAGTCGCCGTCGGCGAGCGCCGCGTTCTTCACCGCGGCCAGGGTGTGCGCGGTATGCACCAGCGGCACCGCCCACCGGTCACGCGCGAGCCAACCGACCTGACCCGACAACCAGTAGTGCGAGTGCACGACGTCGTAGTAGCCGGGCTCATGGGTGGCCTCGGCGCGCAGCACGCCCGCGGTGAACGCGCACAGCTGCGTGGGCAGGTCGTACTTGTCCAAGCCTTCGAACGGGCCTGCGACGACGTTGCGCACCAGGACGCCGGGCGCTACCCGAACCGTCGGCTGATCGGCCGACGACGTCGCCCTGGTGAAGATCTCCACCTCGACGCCGCGGCGGGCCATCTGCAGCGCGGTCTGGAGCACGTAGACGTTCATGCCGCCCGCGTCGCCCGTACCGGGCTGGGCCAGCGGCGATGTGTGCACGGACAAGATCGCGACCCGCCGCGGAACCGGAAGTCCATCGGTGGTGGCTGAGCGCACACAGTCATGTCTACACCGCTGACACCGTGCACCCCGTCAAGCGGTCGCCTCTGGCCTCCGCGCAAGCGCCCGTCGCATCGCGCCGATCGGGTCGGCGTAGATCCCGCCGAGCGAGACCACGCCCGCACCCGCTTCCTGGACGCGATTGCCGAACGTCGTCACCCGGATGTCGCGCGCGGGCAGCACCGAACGCTGCGTGTACGCGGTCTCGACGAGGCTCATCGCCTCCGGGTACTCGGTGAACGCCTGCCCGCCGACCACCAGGTCGTCCGGGTTGAGCATGTCGCGCAACAGTGCGACGGCCTCGCCGAGCACCCGCGCCCGCTCGGCCAACAGGGCGCGCGCCTGCTCGTTGCCCTGCCTGGCCGACCGCAGGACGGCCGCGATGGTGGATGACGGGCCCTCTGCCGGGATCACCCGCTGCTTGCGCGCCGCGATCAGCACCGCCTCGTCGCTGACGGTCGACTCCAGCTGGCCCGTCCCGCCGAGCAGATCTGAGTGTGCCGGCAGTCCGGCGATGGTGCCGGGACCGCTGGCGGGCGAATGCACCCGCCCGCCGATCGACAATGCGTAGCCGACGGTTTCGCGGGCGTACACGTACAGGCTCGTCGACGGCTGCGCAGCCCGGCGCGTGCCAAGCAGCAGCTCCGCGCCCGCCATGGCGTCCACGTGCGACGCGACCGAAACCGGCAGCCCGAGCGACTCGGCGAGCACGGGCCCGACGGGCGCATCGGTCCAGCTCAGCCGTGGGTGGTCGAGGTATCCGGTCGTGCTGTCGACGACGCCGCCTGCGGCAACGCCGACCCACAGCGGGCGCCGACGGTGCCAGCGGCTCAGGTACCGACGCGCGCTGCCCGCCAGCGACGCGAGGGCGGCCTCCTGGGCGCCGCGCGGCGTCGGCGTCTCGACGACGTCGAGGGTGCGGCCGAACAGATCGGTGGCGACGATGCTGGTGGTCCTGGCGCCGATGTGGATGCCAAGCGTGAGGAACGGTTCGTGGTTGACCTCGACCGGCACCCGCGGCCTGCCGATTGCGCCGGACACCGCCAGGTCGGCGCGCTCCCGCAGGACGCCCGCGTCCAGCAGGGCGGTGACTTGGCGGTTCACCGTCGCGATGGACAGCTGGGTCACCTTCGCGATGACGTCACGGGCGATCGGGCCGCGGGTACGGGCCGCGCCGAAGACGGAGGCCGCCGCGGCGTCGGCGACGCACAGCGACGGCGCCACGATGTGGTGGCGCGACAACAGGGCGCGCTTGGTATGAGCGGCGCTGGGGGCGGGGCGGAGAGTGGTGGTGCGCATCGGTTGTCCTCTGGGAAGTCGGCTGGTGGGTCTTTGCCACACCTGGCGACTCAGTAGGACAGCGGAGAGGTCCGGACTCTGGTCAGGCGCGGCGAATTGCGCGGCGACAACAACAACACGCGCGCCGTGCGCCGATTGCCTGACTATTCCGGGTCACGAGGTGAACTTAGCACGCCAACTAAAGTTGGTTCCATGACGAGTCACGATGCCGACCGCCGTGTCGCGGTGGTCACCGGAGCCAGTGCAGGCATAGGTGAAGCGACCGCGAGAACCCTTGCCGCTCAGGGCTTTCACGTGGTCTGCGTGGCCCGCCGCGAGGGCCCGATCAAGAAGTTGGCCGACGAAATCGGTGGTACCGCGGTTGTGGCGGACGTCACAGACGGGGATGCGGTGGCGGCCCTCGACGAGGCCCTGGACCAGGTGGATGTGCTGGTCAACAACGCCGGCGGCGCCCGCGGTCTCGAGCCGGTGCTCGAGGCTGACCTCGACAATTGGCGGTGGATGTGGGAGGCCAACGTGCTCGGCACGCTGCGGGTGACCCGCGCGCTGCTGCCCAAGCTGATCGACTCCGGTGACGGCCTGATCGTCACGGTGACGTCGATCGCGGCGATCGAAACCTACGACAACGGGTCGGGCTACACGTCGGCCAAGCACGCGCAGGGTGCGCTGCATCGCACGCTGCGCGGTGAGCTGCTGGGAAAACCGGTGCGGCTCACCGAGCTTGCGCCGGGAATGGTGAAGACCGACTTCTCCCTTCGCCGGTTCGAGGGCGATGAGGAGCGTGCCGACGCGGTGTACAAGGGCGTCACGCCGCTGGTGGCCGAGGACGTCGCGGAGGTGATCGGCTTCGTCGCGTCGCGACCGTCGCACGTCAACCTGGACACCATCGTGATCCGGCCGCGTGACCAGGCCACGGCGTCGCGGTTCAACCGCAGCTAGCCCCCTGGGCGGTCATTGACCGGCTGCGGCGCATCCGACGGGGTGGCGGGGGCGCTGCTGGGGATCCCGGCGGGCGACGCCTGCGGCGACAGCGCCGACATCGACACCCATTCGTCCCAGGGCACGGCCCAGTCCCAGATGTCGCCGTCGGAGTAGGACAGCTCGATCGAGGTTCCGGTCACCTCGACCGGGTCGCCGTAGATGGCGCTGTTGAAGTACTGCTGGGAGTTCTCAAGGTCCAGGTTGATGCAGCCGTTGGTGACGTTCGTGTTGCCCTGCGCCCCAATGCTGTTCGGATTGCAGTGGATGAACTCGCCGTTGTTGGAGATGCGCACGGCATAGCGTTCGTGGACGTTGCTGTAGCCGGCCGCCGGGTTGGACATGTAGAAGTCTTGGTACTTCTCGCTCACCACGTGGACGCCGCTGCGGGTGATATTGCGCGGCAGGTCGGCCTCGCCGTAGCTGCACGGGAAGTCCATGATCACCGAGCCGTCACCGTCGAGCACCTGAATGCGGTGCGACCCGGCGTCGGCCTTGACGACCTGGCGGCGTCCGATCTCGAAGTTCAGCGAGATGTCCTGCGCGCCGTACGCGCCGTCGCCGAACTTCACCCCGTACAACTTCGCGTCGACGTTGATCTTGGTGCCCGCGGGGTAGTAGTCCTTGCTGCGGTAGTGCACGCGCGATCCGCCGACCTCGTCGGGCAGCCACGCCCAGCCGCCCTCGACCGGCGGATCGGTGGTCACCTTCAGCGCCTTCTCCACGGTGGGCCGGTCCGCGTCGTCGATCGCAGAATCGAACTGCAGGATCACCGGGACGGCGACGCCCACGACCTGGCCGTCGGCGAGCTGAAACTGGCCGTTGACCTGAGTCGACGGGTTGACGGTCGTGAACTTGCCCTCCACCGGCACGGCCTTGCCGTCGCGGCCCACCACCGAGCCCGCCCACGTGTAGTCCGCGCCGTAGCCCAGCGGTTCCGTGACGACGAAGGCGGTGCGCTCGCGGTTGACCGCGCCCGCGACGGGCTTACCCTCGGGGTTCGTCAGGGCCACCCGCTGGAACCAACCGTCACGGACCTCGACGTGCACCGGCGAGTTCGGCACCACATCGGATGCCGCGTTGGCCGGGGTGAAGGTCAGCGACGGCGCAGGCGGCGCCTCGGCGGCCTGGGACGGTTTGTTCGACTTACCCATGCAGGCAGCGAGTGCGCCCGGCGCAACAACCCCGACCGCAAGAGCGGTCAGGGCGCGCCGCCTGTTCATCGGCGGCAATGGATTGCCAGGGTTCACGTGTTCTAAAGATACCTAGAGCGAGACGCCGATCAGGTCCGGCTCGGGTGTGAGTTCGATCCCGAGTTCCGCGCTTACCCCGTCGCGCACCCGTCTGGCCAGCGTAATCACGTCGTTGGAGGTGGCGCCGCCGCGGTTGGTGAGCGCCAGCGCATGCTTGGTGGACAGCCGGACCGGAGCGTCGTCTCCTGGATATCCCTTGTGGAAGCCCGCACGCTCGACCAGCCAGCCGGCGGCCAGCTTCACCCCGTTGGGCGCCGGATAGTTGGGCACGGGGCCGTCTGCGGCCCTCTGGAGCCGGTCGAGCTCGGCCTGCGGCACGATCGGGTTGGTGAAGAACGAGCCGACGCTCCAGGTGTCGTGATCAACATCGTCGAGCACCATGCCCTTGCGCCCGCGCAAATCGAGGACAGCTTCGCGCACCCGGCGCGGGTCGTGACGGGCGCCCGGCTCGGCGCCCAGCGCAGCCGTCAGCTCGCCGTACCGCAACGGCGCGCTGCGGCCGTCGGCGTCGAGCGCGAACTCGACCTCGAGCACGATCTGTGCGTCGGAGTGCTTGAGAATGCTTGTCCGGTAACCGAACTCGAGTTCATCGCCGTCGGCCCACCGATCCTCGCCGGTGGCGCGGTCCAGCAGCCGGACCCGTCGGATCGTGTCGGAGACCTCGGCGCCGTACGCGCCGACGTTCTGCACCGGGGTGGCGCCCGCCGAGCCCGGTATCCCCGACAGACACTCCAGGCCTCCGAGGCCGTGCTCCAGCGCGGCGACGACGACGTCGTCCCAGACCGCCCCGGCCTCGGCGCGCAGGGTGTTGCCGTCGACGCTGACGCCGGCGGTGGCGAGCCGGACGACGGTCAGGTCGGGTATCTCGTCGGCGAGCACGACATTGGAGCCGCCCGCCAGCACCAGTACCCGTTCACCGGCGGCATCGCTGTTCAGGGCGCGGATGACATCGATGATCTGCTCGGTGCGCTCGCAGGTGATCAGTCGGCGCGCGACGGGGCCGACACGCAGCGTGGTCAGCGGGGCGAGCGGCACCTCCTCGGCGACCCGCACACCCCCTACCAGCGAACTGACCACGGGCGGTAACGGTAGCGTGGCCAGCTATGCCGCGCTCATTCGACATGGCTGCCGAGTACGAGGGCAGCGTCGAACAGGTCCATCAGGCATTCAGCGATCGGACGTACTGGCTTGAGCGATTGGCCGACTCGGGCGCCGACCGGGCGACGCTCGATTCGATGAAGGTCGGCGACGACGGAAGCATCGATGTGGTGACGACGCAGGTACTGCGACGTGACCGGCTGCCCGGCATCGTGACGCAATTCCACCCGGGTGACCTGTCCATCGTGCGCGAGGAGAAGTGGAGCCCGGTCAGCGACGGCAAGGCCACCGCGACCGTCACCGGTGACATCCCCGGCGCACCCGTCACGCTGTCGGGCACCGCGGAGCTGGGGTCCGCCGGGAACGGCGGCTCGCGGCTGGAGTTCGACGCCTCCGTCGAGGTGCGGATCCCGCTCGTCGGCGGGAAGATCGAGAACTTCATCGGCAGCCAGCTCGTCGAGTTGCTGATCGGAGAACAGCGTTTCACCACGGCGTGGATCAGGGATAACGCGTAACCGGCCGGTAACCTGGTGTTATGGCGCGCCGGATGGACTACAAGATCTCTTTCGACGCCCCGGCCGAGAAGATCTATCAGGATTTCACCAGCCGCGGCTACTGGGAAACGCTGATGGATGCCTACCGGTTCTTGACCCCGCAGTCCGAGATCACGAGGTTCGCGTCCGGCGATGCGGGCACCGACGTCGTCTTCAAGCAGGTTTTGCCGCGCATGTATCTACCGACGATCGCGCGCGCTGTGATGCCCGCCGACATGGTCATCACCCGCGAGCAGCATTTCGACCCCTACGACCACGCCAACAAACGGGGAAGGGGCAGCTACCGCGCCAGCATTCCGCACGGTCCCGGCCACTTCGGCGGCAGGTACTTCCTCAGCGAAACCGACACCGGCAGCAACCTCCGGCTCGCCAGCGTCTGCAAGGTCTTCATCCCACTCATCGGCGGGGCACTGGAAGATCTGATCCTGCACCACATCAAGCAGCTGTTCGATGCCGAGGAGGCGTTCACCGCTGACTGGATCGCCAAGCACCACTAGTGTCGTGAGTCGTTAATTCGTGACCAGAACCCACACCTGGATGCGTCAACTCAACGCCGACAACACTCAACGCCGACAACATGGGTACGGGGATCCAGACCCGCAACAACTCCCGCCCCCTTCGCGTGGGCCACGACCGCCCGATCACATACGGAAAATCCGTCGGCAACCACGGCAGACGAATCACGAATCACGACAGTAGCGCCGAAATTGCACTCAGGGCTGTTGGCGGTGTGCAGCTCGATTAACGACCCTGCGTGCAATCTCGCCGCTAGGTAGCGCAGCCGGTGTAGGTCAGGTCAGCTCGACCCCAAGTCCACCTACATCTCTCGCCAACTACTGCGCATGAATTAACGACTCACGACACTAGCGATTTGGCGCGACCGCTCTCATTCCGTTGAGCGAGGTTGCGACGTACTGCTCGAGCACCTGGTCGCGCACCGGCCCTCTGGCAGGCAGCGTGAGCAGCAGGGCATAGAGCCCGACCAGGAAGAACAACCCGCTGTAGAGCGGTGCGATGTCTGACGGAATCTCGCCCCTGTCGCGAGCGAGCCGCAGATGCTCGACGACCACGACGATCACCGGGTGCTTCGCCCACACCTCCTCCGGTGGCCGGGCGGCCGAGAAATGCAGAGAAAGAAAATCCTTGAACAGATAGCTGCCGAGGCGCTGCTCCAGTGCCTGGATGATGACGGCGGTCTGGCTCAGCGCCTCGGGCAGGGACGGAGAGACGTCGAAGAAGCGGGTCAGCTCGGCGGCCATGCGGTCCTCTTCGCGGCGTTCGAGTTCGACCAGGACATGCTCCTTGGTCGGGAAGTGGAAGTAGAACGTCGCGGGCGAGACACCGGCCGCGGCGGCGATCGCCCTGACATCGCCCGCCGCCGCGCCCGCGCGCCTGAACTCGCCGATCGCCGCGCCGAGGAGACGCTCGCGGGTCCGCTTGCCCTTGCCACCGCGGGGTTCGACATTCTGCACAAAACTGACAATACTCAGAAATCTTTCGCAGGTGTGCGAGCCGTGGTTACATGTCTAGCCAGTTCATAAAACTGACCAATGTCAGAAATGGAGTGGCCCGTGCAACTCATCGGCGGGGTCGATGACCTCCCGCGGACCTCTAACGTCCGTACCCAACTGATGGCGCTGTGGGTCACCGCGGTCTCGCTGGTGATCCTGCTGATCGCCTATGCCGCTTTCCCCGGCTTCTGGCCACCGATGTCCCCGCAGATGTCCGCAGACGCGGTCGCCGACTTCTACCGGAACAACACCGCCATGATCAGGTTCAGCATGGTGACGTTCAACCTCTGCGGCATCATGCTGTTGCCGCTGTTCTGCGTCATCGTTGTGCAGATCAAGCGGATGGCCAGCCAGAGCCAGGCGTTCGCTTACTGCTACCTGATGGCCACCGTCAGCGGGGCGACGATCTTCGCGCTGTCCGACATCTTCTTCGCCACCGCCGCGTATCGACCCACCCGCGATCCCGACCTGGTCATGGTTCTCAACGACCTTGGCTGGATCGTGTTCGTGGCGCCCGTCGGCATGGCGCTCGTACAGAACCTGATGTTGGCGTTGGCGATCTACTACGACAACAGCGCCCCTCCTGTGTACCCGCGCTGGGTGGCCCACTTCTCACTGATCGTCGCCCTGGCGATGGCCCCGGCCGCCTTCTCGGTGACGGTTACCTCTGGCCCCTTGGCCTGGGATGGCTCGATCTCATTTTGGCTACGCAACATCGCCTTTGGCGCATTCATCGCGGTGATGCTGGTGGTCACCTGGAAGGCCGTTCACCGACAGGCCGCCGACGAAGGGCTGACGGAGTGAGCGTATCGGCGACCATCCCGGGCGGCGATCCCGCGCTGACCGACCCCCAGTCGAAGGCGAGCAAGCGCACGCTGTGGATCGTATTCTGGATCTTCCCAGCCTTCTTTGGCCTGTTCGGTGTCGTCTTCGTTCTACTGCTCCGGATCATTCCGCCGCCGCGGCCCGACGTCGGCTACGAGTACATGACCCATTTCTTCGAGACTCACCACACGACCATTCGCATCGGGCTCGGGTTGCTGTGCATCGTCTTCGGCGGGCATGCGATCGCGAACGGTTTCGTGACCTACCACATGAAACGGATGTCCTGCGGCCCCACATTCGCCTATGCGTACCTCGGCGGACTGTCCGTCGGCACGATTCCGGGAATGATGCTCGTCGCGGTGTGCTTCGCCGCGGCGACATTACGGCCCGATCGGGAGCCTCGCGTTATCGGTCTGCTTTACGACCTTGGGATGCTGTCATTCCAGGGATCGCTGGGCTGCTTCAGCACCGCCTATCTCGCGTTTGCGATCGCCATCCTGGTCGACAAGAACCAGATATTTCCCAAATGGCTTGCCTACCTGACGATCTGGCAGATCGTCACCGAAGTCATCGCGACCCAGATGTGGGTACAGACGTCGGGCCCGTTCGCCTGGAACGGGTCGATCGCGTTCTGGCTCGCGGTCGTGGTGTTCGGGCTGTGGCTCAACTGCCAGGGTTTGATGCTGAAGAAGGCAACCGACAACCACCCCGCCGGAACTCGGCCGATGGACTGATCATGCTTCGAGACCAGCACGACACCGCCCGTCCGGCGACCCCGCAACTGCCGGGCGATGGCTCGATGTGGGTCATGGTCCTCGGTGACATGGTGATCTTCGGCACCTACTTCCTCATCTACATGGTGCATCGGGCCATGTCACCCAACGAATTCCTTGCCGCCCAACAGCATCTCGATGTCACCATCGGCGTCGTCAACACGGTCGTGCTTCTGACCAGTTCGTTGTTCGTCGCCCGCGGCGTGTATGCCGCACGAGCCGGAAGGCCCGAAACATCGGTTCGACTCATCTTCGCTGCGGGTGCCTGCGGGCTGCTGTTCATCGCGATCAAGGCCTACGAGTGGTCAGTGAAGATCGCTGACGGCTATACCGTGTCGACCGGGTTCTTCTCGTTCTACTACGTGCTCACCGGTGTCCATCTGCTACACGTCACGATGGGACTCGTAATTCTTGGTGTGTGCGTGCGTGAGCTACGTAGTCCGTTGCGCCGCAGGATATCTCTCGTCGAACAGGGGGCAATCTACTGGCACATGGTCGATCTGCTCTGGATCGTCATCTTCGGTCTGCTCTATGTGATGAGGTGAGGCGTTGACTATCACCTATCTTTGTTCGCCCTGCGCCTGAGCGTGCCTGCGCGCCAACGACTCAATGTGATCCATGAGCGTCTGCAGCGCCGCGGCAGGATTCAGCTCGAGCGCTTCGGTCTCCTCCTCGTAGATCAGCACATGGCCCGAACGGAAGAAATAGGCGTCGCCGGTGCCGGCGACCTCGTCCGGCCAATCCGTGCCGGGGTACCTGCAGCGAAGGCGTCCCTTGAAGATGTACCCGTAGTGGGGGCACGGGCACACACCGCCAGGGAGCCCTTGATAGAGCGCCGAGTGGTCACCGGCCCCGGTAACGGTGTAGCCAACCTCCATGTCACCCCACTGTTCGGACTTGAAGCCCGAACCGCACAGCGGCCATCGGCCACTGCCGCCAACGGGGAGATCGGCGGGTCTGCTTACTGGCATGATTGACCATCCTTTGCGTGTGCAGTCGAGCTAGTTCAGCTTCTCCAGCCGGAAAGGCACGGCGATCTCCAGCTTCTCGTTGAGGCTGCAGTTACCGCTGTCTCCTGTTGTCACGTCGAAACCGGCGAAGACCCCAGAATCGGGCTTCAGGAATCCGGACTGCTCGACCGGGAAGAAGCGGTAACGCTGGTGTCCGGTGTTCTTCCTGCCGTCGGCGCAGGTCTCCCATTCGGGAAGGTCTCGCTTGACGACGTATTCCCCGCCGAGGGTGAAGACCTCGGCGCTCCAGCCGGCATCACTGGTGACCGTGCCCCTGCAGGTGACGACGTCGCTACATGTCATGGCGATGGTCCAGGTGCTCTGGGAACTCGCTTCGTCGTGGTACACGTCGTTGGTGGTGGCCCAGTCCCCGTTCGAGGTTGCGCGAAATGCGCCGTTGAGCGCCGCGTCGCCCGCGTGCGCAACGGGTGAGCATGCGATCGCAATCACCAGCGCCGCGCCGAGCGTCCCCGCCGTTGTCACGTAATGCCGGTCAGCCATCGGACACCGGCCTCAGCGCACCGGCGTGAACCGCAGATGCAGCGCGGTCAGGCCGCGCAGGATGTAGGTCGGCTCGTAGGAGTAGGTGCGGTCACCCTCGGGTCCGTGAAAGCGCTCGTCCGCCGTGATGTCAGTCATTCGAGCAAGAATTCGCTCCAGCGATACCCGCGCCTCGACCCGCGCCAAGGGCGCACCGGGGCAAGAGTGTGCGCCCCTGGCGAACGCTATCTGTTCACGAACGTTTTTGCGGTCCAGCCGGAACTCGTGCGGGCACTCGAACTTGACGGGATCACGGTTCGCCGCCGCCGCGGATATCATCACCGTGGTGCCCGCCGGAATATCCACTCCCGCAAGGGAGGTCGACCGGACGGCCAGCCGGAACTCTGTCTTGACCGGACCCTCCATTCGCAGAGTCTCCTCGATGAATACCGGTATCTGGCTGGGGTCCTTCCGAAGGGTCTGCGCAAGATCCGGACGGTCGCAGAAGATCCGCATCGCGGCTCCAAGGAGCTTTGCCGTGGTCTCCTGGCCGGCACCGAACAGGAATGTCGCGGTGCGCACCACGTCGGTCACGGCGGGCAGCGAGCCGTCCGGATAGGTGGCCGAAGCCAGCTCGGTCAGCACATCGTCGCGCGGTTCCGCCCTACGCTCTTCAATGTAGTCGCTGAACTTCTGGTCGAGGAACTCCAGCGGGTTGATCGCCGCAGCATCACCTTCGATGTTCCCCATCAGGTGTGGGCTCGCCAACGCCTCACGGAACTCGGTGTGGTCTTCTCTGGGCACGCCCAACAGGTCGGCAATCGCTAACAGCGAGAACGGCTTTGAGTATGCAGTGAGGAATTCGCACTCACCGGTGTCGACGAACTCGTCGAGCTGGCGGTCGGCGAGCTCCCAGAGGAAATCCTGGTTGGCTTTGAGTCTGCTCGGGGTGAGCAGGCGGGTCAGAAGCGAGCGTGCCCGGGTGTGGTTGGGGGGATCCATCGCCACCATGTGTTCGTACAGCGGCATCTGGGTGCGATGGGCCTCGATCTGCTCGCTGATGTCATCGCCCTCCGGCGTGAAGGGCAGCGGCGGAAACGGCCCGCCCACGGCCACACAGTTGGACCACAGGCTCGCATCCTTGAACACTTCGAGTGTCTCGCCGTACGCCGTCACCGCGACCACGCCGTGGTGCGGCTCCTTCACGACCGGGCCTCGTTCACGTAGGTGGTCGAAGTAGGGCTGCGGGTCGGGTACGAACGCCGGGTTCGTGAAGAAGTCCATGGTGTCGAAGTCGAAATCGGTCACTGACCAACACCTTTCAGGTGTGCTGCTACGGGCGGGAGGCGGGGATCGGAATGCGACGTCAGGATTTGGTTGGGCCGCCGAGCGCGGTCAGGCAAAACCGCCACAACTGCTCCTTGACGACATCCATGTCACCCTCGGCGTGCTCCGCGAAGGCGTAGTAGTGATAGACCGCCCGAACCAGCTCGGTGAGGAACCACGAATCCCACTGCGGATCAGGGGGATTCAGCTGCCCCGCTTCGACCGCCGCGTCGATCTCGACGCGCAGCAGGTCGAGGAAAGGCTTCTCTGCTTCTTCGAGTTCCTTCGGAAACTGCCGATGCAACCGCCACCGCGTCGACACCACGAACTTCGACATAGCCGCGTTGTGGCTGCCCCCATCGAGCCGCTCCAGCGTCGCTGTGAGTAGGTAGCGCACCCTGGCCAACGGGTCGGGCAATTCGCTGGCCGCCTGCGCCCACCGCTCACACGCGTCGACCATCGCGTCGCCGATTACCGCCAACAGCAACTCGTCCTTGCTGGAGAAGTACCGGTAGAAGGTCTGCAGCGCCACACCGGCCTCGGTGACAAGGTCTTGCGTGGTGAACTCGTCACCCTTCTCGGCGATGAGCCGGCGGGCGGCGTCGAGCATCACCCGAACCTGCTCGGCGATGCGCGTCCGCGACCGCTGGACGGCCGCCGACCTCTCTACGGCTCGCTCGACCCACGACACCGGAGAAATGCTAGCGCTTGTCATGATGGCGAGAGCACGACGACGGGGATTTCCCGATCGGTGCGGGATTGGTAGACGTCGTAATTCGGCCACACGTCGGTCATGATTTTCCAGAGCCGCGGCCGCTCGTCCGGTCCGGCAGTACTGGCCACGACGGGTATGTGTTCGTCTTTCACCTGGATCGTCACATTCGGGTCGGCCTGCAGATTCAGATACCACTTCGGGTGCATGGGCGCTCCGCCCAGCGACGCGACGACCAGGTAGTGGTCACCGTCGCGGCCGAAGATCAACGCCGACGTTCTGGAGAGTCCGCTGCGTCTGCCCGTCACGCTCAGCAGGAGTGTGGGCACGCCGTTCCACAGATAGCCGACCTCGCCGCCCGTTTCACGGTAGGCCGCGACGTGATCGGCCCCGACCAGCAGGAGATCCGGCGCTGTGTAGTTCTGTTCGCTCATGACACCTCAGTTCGAATCGAAGAGGACTGGTATCGCGGTTGCCCCACGCTCGTACATGCCGACGAAGCGGGGCGGCTCGGCATCGGGGTCAAGCCGCAAGTTCGGGAGCCGATCGAGCAACGTCGAAATGGCGACGGCCATCTCGGCCCGCGCCACATGCATGCCCAGACAGATGTGCGCGCCCTGCCCGAAACCGAGATTTGGGCGCATGGTCCGGGTGATGTCGTACTCGTCGGGACGTTCCCACCGCTGCGGATCGCGGTTGGCGGAGCCGATGTTGATGTGGACCACCGACCCGGCAGGCAGCGCGACACCACCCAGCTCGGTGTCGGCCATGACCCAGCGGGAGAACATCGGATCAGTCGGCATCCATCGCACGGACTCCTCGATGGCCGCACGCAGCAGTGAACGGTCCTGTCGCACCGAGTCGAGCATGTCGGGCCGCTGCAGCAGCGCGGTCAGCGTGGTGCCCATCTGCTTCCACGTCGTGCCCGAGCCGGCGCCAAGCAACAGCAGCACAAAGGAGTCGATCTCCCGATCGGTCAAATGGGTGGTATTGCCGTGCTCATCCTCGATCTGCGCCTGCACGAGAACGCTGATGAGGTCGTCGGCGGGTTCCTCGCGGCGGGCGTTCACGACGGGCCGGATCATGTCGACGACCTTCTGCGGGTCCGTGGCAAGGGCCGCGCGGATCTCGAGCGCCTGCTCGACAGGCACCCCGAAACTGCCGGTGATGGTCAGAATCGGGATTGCCGCACAGAAGTCCACATTGAGTTCCGCGTGTCCGTCCCCCGCGAACCCGTCTATCAACAGCTGCACTGTCTCGGAGATCCAATTGTCTATCCACCACTTGCCGTTCGACGACAAAAACGACGGCTGGACCAAAGAGCGGTAGCGCTTGTGCTGGGCGCCGTCCATCGACAGCATGCTGTTGGTCAGGCCCAACGGACCGTTGTCGAGATCGACAGGTTCCGGCGACGAGGCAAACACTTCCGGATCGCGATGAGCCGCAAAGCTTGTCTCGTAGTCAAACAAGGTGAAGTGCGGCCGGTCCGGATACGGCAGACCGTGAAAGAACATCGTGTCCGTGCTGCCGGTCAACTCATGAAGAATGCCGGGTAAGACCGGGCCCTCCTCGCGCAGCCGGTGCCAGATCGGATACGGGTCGTCTTCGTATCCGCCACCGGCCCATTGGTTGTAGGAGCTTCGTAGATCGAACAACTCCCGCAGGCGGTCGCGGTCGAGAGTGGGCGTCGTCATTTGGCCACAAACCCACCGTCGATCGGCAGCGCAACTCCGGTTACGTTGCGTGACGCATCCGAGACCAGGTAGAGGGCGGCCTCGGCGCAGTCCTCCGCTGTGATCGCACGGCCGAGCGGATGTTGTCCACCAACCATTTCGGCGATTTCCGCCTGCTTCGCCTCGTCGACGTCGAGTCCGCCCGCCGCCATGAACCCGGTCAGCGGCATGGCGGCCGGGCAGATCGCGTTGACCCGGATTCCGAACGGTGCCGCTTCAATTGCCACCGCCCGGGTGAGCTGAAGCACCGCACCCTTGGTAGCGCCGTAAACCGTGCCGCCCCAACCCACCAGGCCCGCGACCGACGCGGTGTTGAGGATGACACCGCCGTCACCCTGCTTCTTGAACTGCAGCACTGCGTACTTGCAGCCGAGGAACACGCCACCGAGGTTCACCGCCACCAGGCGGTTGAAGTCGGCGAGCGTGTGGTCCTCGAAAATCATGCCGAGTCGCGGCGTCGGTATGCCGACATTGTTGAACAGGATGTCGAGGCGGCCGTACTGTTCGACCGCGGAGGCGATCATGGCCTGGACCTGCTGCTCGTCAGACACGTCGACGCCGACGGCGACGGCGGAGCCGCCTGCCGATTCGATCTCGCGCACAGTCTCTTTGGCGTTGTCGACGTTGATGTCGGCGGCGACCACCCGGGCGCCCTCTTGCGCAAACCTCAGCGCGGAAACACGCCCCACTCCGGAGCCCGCGCCAGTCACGATGGCGGACTTGCCATCCAGTAAACCGGTCACGCGATCACGCATTCGCCAGGACGGGCGGCTCAGCCGGCGTGAAGCGGTACAGCCGCTCGGCGTTGCCGCGCAGCAACTTGTACTGCACCTCCGGCGGGAGGTCCTTCATGGTGCTGCGGGCGACGTCGATGCAGTTGGGCCACGTCGAGTCCGAATGCGGATAGTCGGTCTCGCACATGATGTTGTCCTCGCCGAGCTCGGCCAGGCTCTTGACTGCGTGGTGGTCCTCGATGATGCAGCCGAAGATGTGGTTGCGGAACGTCTCCCGGATGTCGAGCGTGTCGAGGTCGGCCTCGTTGCCTGCGTGGCCCATGAACTTGGTGCCACGCTTCACCCAGTAACGCTGCTTGTCCAGGACCTGCTCCGCGCGCTCCAGGAAGTAGGGCATCCAGCCCATTTCGCCCTCGGACAGCGCGATCTTCAGGTTCGGGTAACGCTGGAACAGCCCACTGAACAACCAGGACAGCATCGTCCCCGAGGTGCGCGAGGCCCCCCAGGTGAGGTTGGCCATGAACGGTGCGTCTTTGCAGATCTTGGGCAGCTGAGACGACGAGCCGACATGCATGCTGGCCACCATTCCGAGATCGTTGGCTGTAGCCATGACGGGCTCCCAGTAGTGGTCGACGTCGTGAATCGTGGGCAGTCCCAACGGTTCCGGGTTCTCGGAGAAGGCGAAGGACGTCACGCCCTTTGCCGCCATCCGCTCCATCTCCTTGACGGCGAGCTGCGGATCCCACATGGGAATCAGCATCAGCGGAATGTAACGGCCAGGAGCGGCGCCGCACCACTCCTCGACGAGCCAGTCGTTGTAGATCTGAAGGCATTCGAAGCCGAACTCGCGATCGCTGGCCTCCATGAACAACTGCCCACAGAACCGGGGAAGGGTGGGAAAGCACAGCGAGGCAAGCACACCCGAAACGTCCATGTCCTCGACCCTGGCCTTCGCGTCG
Organism: uncultured Actinomycetota bacterium; assembly: GCA_963817825.1. Taxonomy (GTDB): domain Bacteria; phylum Actinomycetota; class Actinomycetes; order Mycobacteriales; family Mycobacteriaceae; genus Mycobacterium. The sequence goes on from CAWFQG010000012.1 coordinate 141,784, forward strand.
TAACACCCGGGGCGCATCTCCGAGTACGACAATGGCTCAGGGCTGAACTCCTCCTTGGACTTGCCGACGACGGCACTCAGCCCGCTGCTCGGGAGCTTCTTACCGTCGTAGGCCCAGAAGTCCATGCCCTTGTCGTCGACCTCCATGTGCGGCGCCCGGTCCCGGTCCTTCGAGGCGACACGGTCGATCCACAGGTTGGGCGGTTCGAGGATGTGGTCGTCGACCGAGATCAGCCAGTCGAGGTTGTATTCGCCGCTTCCGTTGCCATTAGCGCTCATCGTGAAAGCTCCCCTATCGACATGTGTTTGACCTCCTGAAATTCGCGGATCCCGTCGGGACCCCGTTCGCGGCCGAGACCGCTCTGCTTGTAGCCACCGCTGGGCGCGTACGCGCTGAACACGGTGGTGTTGACGTTGACCGCACCCGTTCGCAATCGCCGGGCAACTCCGACGGCAGCGGCTACGTCAGCCCCGTAGACCTGGCCCGAAAGGCCGTAAATGCTGTCGTTGGCGATCTCGACGGCATGGTCGAGGTCGCGATAGCCGAGCACGGCGATGACTGGGCCGAAAATCTCTTCTCGCGCAGCCGGATTCGCGTTGTCCGGGACATCGAGCACGGTGGGCTCGAAGTAGTACCCGCGGTCCAACCCTTGCGGGCGGCCGCCGCCGCAGACGACCTTGGCGCCGTGCTCCTCGGCGGCTTCGACCAGGCGTTCGCATTTCTCCCGCTGGGCGGCGCTGATGACCGGCCCCATGGTGGCATCGGGCTGCGTCGGCGGCCCGACCTTGATGGATCCGTACATCCCGCTGACGGCCTCGAGCACCTGCTCGCGCTGTTCTTCGGGCACCAGCATGCGCGTGGCAGCCACGCAGGCCTGACCTGAAGTGCTCATAACCACCATCGCCGCGCCCATCGCTGCGCGGTGCACGGCGTCGGGCAGATAGATCTGCGCCGACTTTCCGCCGAGCTCGAGTGAGACCCGTTTGACGGTCGGCGCGGCCTGGGCCAGGATCTTGCGGCCTGCCACCGTCGAGCCGGTGAACGACACCATATCGACGGCGGGATGTGAGGTCAGCAATTCCGCACTCGCAGTGCCGGATTCGACGACGACGCTCAACACTCCGCGCGGCAGCCCGGCGGCGTCGGCGGCCATGCCGAATATCAGCGACGAGATCGGAGTGAGCGGACTCGGACGCAGGATGACTGAGTTACCCGCCATCAGCGCGGGAATCAGTTTCTGGAAACCCATGATCAGGGCGGCGTTGTACGGGGTGATCGCCGCGACGACACCGACCGGCTCATGGCGGCGGATGCTCAGCGCGACCCGGCCGCGAACGAGGTCGTCGACAGGGACCGGGCTGGCCTCCTCATGCTTCATCGTGAGATACAGATCGATGGTCTGGCGTGCGAGTCCGACGCCGGCCCGAAGTTGGGTCATTTCGGCGAACTGGGTGGACTGGCCCGCCTCTGCGACGAGCGTAGGCACCAACGTGTCGGCGCTGCCCTCGATGAAGTCGACGAACTCGTGCAGCACGCGCGCCCTATCCGCGGCGGCGAGGTCTGCCCACGAGCCGGCGTCGAAGCTGCGGCGCGCCTCGGCGATGGCCTGTTCGACCTGTCCGGAGGGAGTGACCGACACGTCCGTAACGTGGCTTTCGTCAGCGGGATTCTCGACGGCGACCACGTCGTCGCCCGTCACCCACTGGCCCGCGACATATGTGCGCCGTTCGGACAAAAGAGCCATGCGTCTCCAAAAAGTGCGTGCGCGGTAGTAAATGCGCTCTTGAGAGTAGAAGATCACTCTCGTACTGACAATAGTTACTCAATCGTTCAAAGCATCTTGAGGTTCTAAATTCTGCTGTGTACTCTTCTCGTCACTGCGAGGATGAGATTTCCGTCACAGCATTTTAGGGGACGCCAGATGACAGCCGCCGGGCTTTGGCCGGTTCACCGCGAGTGAATCCCGCGCCGTTGCGCTCGCCGTGGAGCGCTGCGACCGACTCGACTCCAGTCGCGTCGAAACCCGGACAACACTTCGGCGCCAGGAGCTACCGGCGGCCGGTTGTCGGACTGCTCACCGTGCTGGCGATCGTCGCCGTGGTTGCACTCGCCATCGCCCAGTTCGGCGGGAAGTTCACCAGGACCGAGACCGTCACGGTGATGACGGATCGGGCCGGCCTGCTGATGGATCCCGGGGCAAAGGTCAAACTGAACGGTGCACAGATCGGCAAGGTGTCGGCCGTGCGCGAGACGCCCGACGGGCGCGCCGAACTACGGCTGGCGCTCGAACCGGCCCGGCTCGCCATCATCCCGGACAACGTGGTCGTCGACGTCGGCGCCAACACAGTGTTCGGCGCCAAGTCGGTCGAATTCGTCGCACCGTCGGACCCGTCGAGCACGCCCCTGCGACCCGGCCAAGTCCTCGATTCAGAGCACGTGACGGTCGAGGTCAACACGATATTCGACGATCTTGATTCCGTTCTCACACATATCGATCCGGCAAAGCTGAACGAGACGCTCGGGGCTCTGTCGACGGCCTTCGGAGGCCGCGGCGAAGCATTCGGCCGGTCGCTGACCGACTTCAACGCGTTCCTCGCAAAGATCGAGCCCAGCCTGCCCCAGCTGTCCCACGAACTGCAGATCCTGCCCGATGTCACCACCGCCTACGCCGACGCGGCGCCCGACCTGATGTCGATCGTCACGAACGCCACGAAGATCAGCAAGACGCTGGTGGAGAAGCAGTCCGACCTCGACCGGTTCCTGGTGTCGAGCATCGGGCTAGCCGACACAGGCACCAACGTGGTCGGCGGCAACAGCGAGGCGCTGGCGAATCTGATGCACGTTTTGCTGCCCACCACGGATCTGACCAACAGCTATCACGAAGCCCTGAACTGCGCCCTCACCGGGATGCTCAACTTCGCATTCAAACCCCCCGCGCCCGTTCCGGGTGTCTACGACATCGGGGCGCTCGTCTTGGGCATCGACCGGTATCGCTATCCGCACGACCTGCCGAAGGTGGCGGCGACCGGCGGTCCGCAATGCGCGGGACAGCTGCCGCTGCAGCCGGACTCGTATCCACCGAGGGTCATCGCGGACACCGGAACGGGCCCCGCCAACTACGGCAATCAGGGCCTCGTGCTGAACTCCGATGCGCTCAAGCAATTTCTGTTCGGCCCCATCGACGGGCCGCCCCGCAACACCGTGGGGTGGGGGCAGCCCGGATGAACCTGAAAATGACGGCGGGCAAGTTCGGGGTGTTCGCCGTCGTCATGACGTTGCTCACCGCATGTTTGTTCCTGGTGTTCGGCGAATTTCGCGGCGGGTCGACCGGTGGCTATTCTGCGGTCTTCAAGGATGCGTCGAGCCTTGCGACCGGGGACTCGGTGCGGGTGGCCGGCGTTCGGGTGGGCACGGTCAACGGCGTGACGCTGCGGACCGACAACACGGTCCTGGTGTCATTCGACGCCGACCACGACGTCGTGCTGACGACTGGCACGACGGCCGCGGTTCGCTATCTCAACCTTGTCGGCGACCGCTATCTCGAGCTCGCCGACGGTCCGGGGTCCACGCGGGTGATGCCTCCGGGTTCCCAGATACCGCTGGACCGCACCCAACCGGCCCTCGATCTCGATCTGCTTCTCGGCGGCCTCAAACCAGTGATCCGGGGCCTGGACCCTCGCGACGTCAATGCGCTGACCACCGCACTGCTCGAGATTTTCCAGGGCCAGGGCGACACGCTGCAGTCATTGCTGAGTCGGACCTCTTCGTTCTCGAACGCGTTGGCCGACAACAACTCTGCACTGGAGCAGGTCGTCGACAACCTCGACACCGTCCTCGGCACGCTGGGTAAGGAAGGCGACCGGTTCTCCGGCGCGCTCGACAAGTTTCAGCGGCTCACCACGGAGTTGGCCAACGACCGCGACACCATCGGCGACGCCATCGCTTCGCTGAGCAATGGGACCGCGTCTCTGGCCGACCTGCTGTCGGCCGCCCGGCCACCGCTGGCGGCCACCATCAACCAACTCAACCGGCTGGCACCGCTGCTGGACAAGGACAAGGGTCTCATCGACGTCGCGATCCAGAAGGCCCCACAGAACTATCGCAAACTCGCGCGGGTCGGCGCCTACGGAAGCTTCGTGAACTACTACCTGTGCGGCATCACCCTCCGCGTCAGCGACCTGCAGGGCCGAACGGCGGTCTTCCCGTGGGTCAAGCAGCGAGACGGAAGGTGCGCCGAGCCAGATGCTTAAGTACCGCAACCCCCGACTCGCCCGCGTCGGTTTCCTCGGCGTTGTTCTCGCGCTGTTGGTCGTGGCGGTGGGATTGCAGCCCGAGCAACTGTTGTCATGGGCCAACGGCATCAGGTACTACGCCGAGTTCGCTGAGGCCGGCGGCCTGAGCGAAGGTAACGACGTCAAGGTGTCCGGTGTCAAGGTAGGGTCCGTCACCGACGTCTCGTTGGGAGACCGCGGCGCAGTGGTGACGTTCGTCGTCGACGACGTACGCCTCGGCGATCAGAGCACGGCGCACATCAGAACCGGAACGCTGCTGGGCGCAAGGGTTCTCACACTCGAGCCGGCCGGGCGCGACGCCATGCACCCGGGCGACGTCATCCCGTTGTCCCGGACCGGGTCGCCCTACTCGCTCAGCGAAGCCGTCAACGATCTGACGACCAACGTCGCCGCGACGGATATGGGCTCCCTCAACCAGTCTCTGGACACGTTGTCCGCGACGCTCGACCAGGTCGCGCCGCAACTCGGTCCGACGTTCGACGGGCTGAGCAGGCTGTCGCGGTCACTGAACAGCCGAAGCGAGACACTCGCATCGCTGCTCAAGCACGCCGGCCAGGTGACCGATGTCCTGGCGCAGCGCAGCCAACAGGTCAACACGTTGATCCTGAATGCCAACGACCTTCTCGGGGTACTGGTCGAAAGACGGCAGGCCATCAGTGAGTTGCTCGCCAACACCGCTGCGGTAGCGCAGAATCTGACCGGGCTGGTCAAGGACAACGAGGCCGAACTGGCGCCAACGCTCGATCGGCTGAACGCCGTCACCGCGATGTTGGAGAAGAATCGCGACAACCTCGCCAAGGCGCTGCCGGGTCTCAAGAAGTTCGAGATGACCACCAGCGAGTCGGTGGCAAGCGGCCCTTACTACAGCGCGTACGTGCCTAACCTGGCGGTCCCCGAACTCATCCAGCCCTTCTTCGACTACGCGTTCGGTTTTCGGGCCGGAGACCCGAATATGCCGCGAGCCCTGTTCCCCTGGCCTCACAACGGCATTCCGGGAGGCACACGATGAGACGCTGGCCGAAACGACTTCTGCTCGCGTTTCTCATTGCGCTGCTGGCCGTCGGCACGGTCGTCGTGGTACGTCAGACCTACCTGAGGCCGCGCACGGTCACGGCCTATTTCTCGTCCGTTACCGGCCTCTATCCCGGGGACGACGTCCGCATCGCCGGCGTGAAGGTCGGCAAGATCGTTTCCGTAACACCGCAGCCCGAGTTCGCAACGGTCACGCTCGAGGTCGGGCACGATGTGCGCGTCCCGGCGGATGCCAAAGCTGTGATCGTGGCGCAGAACCTCGTCGCCGCCCGCTATGTGCAACTGGCACCGCTGTATCACCCGGGCGAACCGCGCATGCCGGACGGGGGCACCATCCCGCAGGAACGCACTGCGGTGCCGGTCGAGTGGGACGAGGTCAAGAGCCAATTGTCCAATCTGGCAACGGCATTAGGGCCGGACAGCACGCTGTCAACAACGTCGGTTGGCAGGTTCATCGACACCGCCGCGAACGCGATGGACGGCAACGGAGACAAGCTGCGGCAGACGTTCGCTCAGCTGTCGACGCTCGCGCGCATTCTCTCCGACGGCAGCGGCGATATCGTCGCCACGATAAAGAATCTGCAAACCTTCGTCACTGCCCTGCGCGAGAGTAGCGATGATCTCGTGCTGTTCGGAGATCGACTATCCACGTTCAGCACGGTATTGGACGACAGCAGAAGCGATCTCGACGCCGCGATGAAACAGCTCGCGATCGCCGTCGGCGAGGTGCAGCGCTTCATCGCGGGCTCCAGGGACAAGACCGCCGAGCAGGTGCAGAGGCTCGCGAATGTCACGCAGGTGCTGGCCGATCACCGCATGGACGTCGAGAACATCCTTCACGTCGCGCCCACGGCCTTCGCCAACTCATACAACATCCTCAATCCAAACCTTCCGGGCGCGGTCGGCACCTTCACGTTTGCCAACTTCGCCAATCCCGTCGCGTTCCTCTGCTCGGCGATAGGCGGCGTCGCGAACGTCACCGCGGCGGAGACCGGAAAGCTGTGCGCGCAGTACCTCGGCCCGGCGCTGCGACTTCTGAACTTCAACATCCTGCCGGGACCTCCGATAAACCCCTACCTGATGCCGTCGCTGACGCCCGACAAGATGGTCTACTCAGATCCCCGTCTCGAGCCAGGTGGCCCAGGCGGAGCTCCCGCGCCACCTGAACAACCGCCCGCGGTGTCGGCCTATGTGGGTGCCGGTGACGTCCCACCACCGGCGGGCTGGCCGGCGCCTGGCCCGCCCGTCGGCGCCGCGCAGGCGCCAACTCTGCAAGACATCCTGCTGCCCGCTGAAGCGCCGCCGCCCGGCGGTGCGCCACCGCCGCCTGCGCCCGCCGAAGGGACACCGCCATCGTGAGCATGCGGACAGTGCGCAGGGCGGCAGCAGCTGGTCTCTGCGTCGTGACAACGGTCAGCTCGTGCGCGTTCGGAGGAGTGAACACGCTGCCCCTTCCCGGTGCGGTCGCCAGTGGTGGAGACAGCACTACGTATCACGTACAGATCGCGAATGTCGGCACTCTCGAATCGAATTCACCGGTGATGATCCGTGACATCGTCGTGGGCAGCATCGGCAAGCTCGATGTGAAGAACTGGCACGCCGATGTCGAGGTGCACGTCCGACCCGACGTCGTGGTGCCGGCCAACGCGGTGGCCAAGGTCGGGCAGACCAGCCTCCTGGGGTCGATGCACGTGTCCCTCGACCCGCCGGTCGGGGAGGCACCCGCCGGACACCTGGCACCCGGCTCGACCCTGCCTCTCAACCGTTCCTCGATCTACCCGTCGACCGAACAAACCCTGTCGTCGCTGTCCGCCATCGTCAATGCAGGCGGGCTGGGACAGATCGGCGACCTCGTCCACAGCACCGCGACCGCACTCTCCGGTCGCGAAGGCGAGATACGTGAGCTCGTCACCCGGCTCGATACCTTTGTGGGAACCGTTGACGATCAACGTGATCGGTTCACCACCTCGATCCAGGCGCTGGACCGGCTGACCGCCACCCTGGCGGCCCACAAAAACGACATCACGGATGCGCTGCACACCGTTCCCACTGCCGTCGACGTCTTGCTACGGGACCGCGCAAGGTTGGTCACGGCGTTACAGAAGCTCGGCGAGTTCAGCGACACCGCAACTCAACTCGTCAACTCCACCAAGGACGACCTGGTCCGCAACCTGACGAATCTGGGCCCGACGCTGCAAGCGTTGGCCGACGTGGGTCCCTACCTCGACATCGTGCTCGCCCTGCTGCCGACGTTCCCATTCCCGCAGAACTTCATCGACCGAGCCATCCGGGGCGACTACATCAACATCTTCGCGAGTATCGACTTGACCAATCCCCGGCTCAAGCGCTCCCTCTTCCTCGGAACCCGATGGGGCGACCCCAATGCCAAGCTGATTCCGGCACCCGGCGACCCGGCGCACCTGAACTACACCTACGACCCGTTGAGCGTCGGCGTGACGCCCCCACCGCCGGAAGCGGATCCCGGCCCTCCGGCTCCCAATGCAGATGTCGCCGGCCCTCCGGCTCCGTCGGCCGTCGTCTCACCTCAAGGCGGGGTGCTCGAACCGGCCGACTCGCCGGTGCTGCCCGTGACGCCGCCACCCACTGACGCGCCGGACGCCCCGTCTGGGTCGATCTTCGCGGGGCCCTTCCCCGCAAGCGCCGGAGGGCATTGATGCTCACCCGCCTCGTCCGAACTCAACTCGCGATATTCACTGTCGCGTCTGTGATCGGTTTGCTTGCAATGGCTTTCGTCTACATACAGGTACCGACATGGTTCGGCATCGGGCACATCAAGGTCACCCTGCAGCTGCCGGCAACGGGCGGCCTGTACCGGTTCGGCAACGTCACCTACCGGGGTGTGCAGGTCGGCAAGGTCGCCAGCGTGGAGCCGACCACGACCGGCGCGACGGCGGTGCTGGAGGTGCAGAGTTCACCGAAGATCCCGGCCAACGTGCAGGCAAACGTGCGCAGTGTCTCGGCCATCGGTGAGCAGTACGTCGACCTGATCCCCCGGGGTGGCGGCCCCCCGTTCCTGAAGGACGGCTCGGTGATCACGAAGCAGGACACCACCGTTCCACTGAAAGTCGGCCCGGTTCTCGACCAACTCAGCGCATTGGCGAAGAGCATCCCGAAGGAGAAGCTGTCGGCTCTCCTCGATGAATCGTTCCACGCATTCAATGGCGCCGGCTTCGACGTGGGCTCCCTGCTCGACTCCGGTTCCCGCATCGCCGCCGATGCCAATTCCACGGGCGATCAAATGCGCGCTCTCATCGACGACAGCTCGCCGCTGCTCGACTCTCAAGCGGAAACCACAGATTCCCTGGGTAACTGGGCACATAAGCTCGCCGCCGTATCCGGACAGGTGGCGGACAACGATGCGCAAGTGCGGACGATTCTGGACACGGGCCCCGGCGCCGCACAGGAGGCCACCCGACTGCTCGAGCAACTCAAACCGACTCTCCCGGTGTTGTTGGCGAACCTGACCACGGTCGGTGAGGTGGGTGTCACGTACAACCCCTCGCTCGAGCAGTTGTTGGTGCTGCTGCCGCCCTACGTCGCCGGATTCGGTTCAATATCACCGGTGAACAACCCGATCGGCCTCTCGTTTGGCGCCTTCTCGCTGATGAACGGCGACCCACCGCCGTGCACGGTGGGTTTCCTGCCGCCGTCCGAATGGCGATCACCTGCCGACGAGACGGTGATCGACACGCCGGACAACCTGTACTGCAAGCTGCCGCAGGACTCGCCCATCGCCGTGCGCGGAGTTCGCAACAACCCCTGCATGGGTCACCCCGGCAAGCGAGCACCCACAGTGGAGATCTGTGACAGCGACAAGCCGTACGAACCCCTCGCGATGCGACAACATGTCCTAGGGCCCGCTCCGTTCGACCCTAACCTGGTCAGCCAGGGTGTGCCGCTCGACTCCCGCGTATTACCCAACTCGAACACGTTCGCGCCCGTCGAGGGCACTCCCATGCCGCCAGCAGAAGCACCCCCGCCCGGTGATGCGCCGCCGCCTCCCGCTGATACGCCGCCGCCGGTCGACACACCCGTCTCGTCGCCACCGCCGGGCGATGCTCCCGTAGTCGCTCCTGCAGCACAGCCGAATTCGTTCTCCGGCAACACTTCTGACGTGGCCGCCACGGCGGTGAACTATGACCCGCGAACGGGACGATACGTCGGCCCGGACGGCCGGGTCTATCGGCAGACCGACCTGATGACGTCAACGGATCCAGGGACGTGGAAGGACCTGCTTCCGCACTGAGGGTCAGACCGGCTCCACGGTGTACGCAACGACACCGCCGAAGTGCGGGGATGACTGGCACGCGACTCCGACCGACACGTCGCGCTGACGCTCGCCGGCCCGCCGAGACAGCTGCAGGTAGCACTCGAGCATCTGCGGCACCCCGTGCATTCGGCCATTGCCGAGTGCACCCCCGCCCGAGAGCGCGGGTAATGCTCCGGGCCGGTCGCTGTCGATGCCGCCGGAGTCGACGAAGCGGTGCGCCTCACCGACCGAGCAGACGCCGAGCGCCTCGAGCCAGAACCACACCAGAGGCGAGAAGCCGTCGTAAACCTGCGGCAGGTCAACGTCGTTCACGGTCAAGCCCGTCTGCCGCCACAACCGCGCCACGGTGTCGGCGCCGCCGTCGATGATGTCGTCGAGCGGCCAGTGCATCGGCAACCGCCGCCGCGCCGCCCGCGCTGCCCGCATAGCCGGCGATGTACACCGGCCGGTTCGGTAGATCCCGTGCCCGCTCCGCCGACGTCAGTACGAAGGCCGCCGCGCCGTCGACGGGAATGTCGCAGTCCAACCGGCAGATCGGGTCGGCGAGCGTTGGCTCGGCCAGATACTGTTCGACGGTCAGTGGCCGGTCGTGCCAGTACGACCACGGAAGCCGCGCACCGTTTTTGCGCGCCTCGCTCACCACGGCCGCCATCGATTCGCGCCGCGCGCCGAACCTCTGGAGGTACTCGGTATAGGGCAAGGCGATCATCGCGAGCGGGCCGAAGAAACCCTGTGGCGCGGTCCACTGTTGGGCACCGCGGACCTCGCGCATCGGGTTGGCGTGATAGCTGCCCGCCGGGTTGTGCAGGGCGCGGTGCACGAGCACGTAGTCTGCGGCACCACTGATCACGGCGTTGACCGCCATCCCCACCGAACCGCTGACCTGGCCAATGCCGTCGAAGCCCGCGACGTAGTTGGGGCTGGCCCCGATGCTGCGGGCCAGCCACGCCGAGGACACCATGCTGACACCGTCTACGGGCTGGTGTCCGCCTGCGCTCGGCAGCATGCTCGAGCTGACGAAGCCGTCCACATCGTCCACCGTGAGCCCCGAGTCGGCGATGGCGGCACGCGCCGTGTCGACGGTGATTGCACCCAACGGCCGACTCGCCCGTCGCTCGATTGTGCTCTGCGCGTAGCCCACAACGGCCACCTTGCTCCGCATCCCGTTGGTCATCGCGCCAACTCGAATGCGGGAACGGCGATTCCGGTCGCCAGGTCTTCGAACGCTACCTGAACGTCGAGGCCCAGGCGCAGGTCGGCCTCCACGCCGTCGAGAAGTCGACCGATGAGCCGCAAGCCGGCCTGCTCGACCAGTTCGACGTCGACGAGTACGAACGGCACGTCGAAGCCGGGCAGGAACGACTGCCGAACAACGGTCCAGGACCGCACCACCCCGCGCCCACTCACCGGGATGAACTCGTACCTGGGATCGGTTGAGCCGCAGGCGGCGCACACCACGTCGGGCGGGAGCACGAGTATTCCGCACTGCCCGCAGCGGGCCACGGTGAGGACGTGCCCGGCGGCCGCGGACCAGTACGCTGCCGACGACTCGTCGGGGACCGGGACGGGACGCGCCGAGGTCACGGAATGACTCCGCCATCGGCCAATTCGCCGATGCGGTCCCAGTCGTAGCCGAGTTCGACCAGCACGGCCTCAGTGTGTTCGCCATGCTCGGGCGCCCGCCTGAGATCGGGCGGATGGCCATCGAACTGCACTGGCACGGAAGGCAACCGGTACGAGCCGCCGTCGTCTGTCACGACTTCGCCGATGTAGGAGTTGGCCAGCACCTGCGGGTCGTCGGCCACCTCCTCGATGGACTGCATCGGCGACCACGGCGCGTCCAGTGGCGCGAGAATCTCCTTCCACTCTTCGAGTGTGTGTTCGGCGAACACCGCGTCGAGTTCGCCGACACATGCCGCGGCGTTCGTCCGTCGCGCAGCAATGTCGATGAACCGGGGGTCCTCGGCCAGGTCGTTCCTGCCGACCGTCCGGCAGAAGTCCGGCCAATACCGGTCCCCCTGTAAGAACATCAGTTGGACGTGGCGGTCGTCCTTCGTGCGGTAGGTACCCGTGAGCGGGTTCACCGTGGCGGTCCGACCCGAAAAGCGAGGTACTTGACCATCGTTGAGCGTAGCCAGCAGGTCTGAGGACAGCATCCACATGGCGGTGGCGAGCAACGAGACGTCCACCAGCGAGCCGACGCCGGTGCGGGTCCGCTTGAGCAGCGCTGCTGCGATGCCGAACGCCAGCGCCATCGCACCGTTGCGATCACCCATCGCACCGCGTTGGCTGATGGGGTAGTCCCGATCGGGTGGGGTCAGGGTGTGCCCCACGCCGCCGCGGGCCCAGAAAGCCGACGCGTCATAGCCGGGTTGGTCCGCGTCGGGACCGTGCACGCCGAAGCCGTTGCCGCGGGCGTACACCAGGTGCGGGTGGCGCTCGCGGACGGCGTCGGCGCCGAGTCCCAGCCGTTCGAGCGCTCCCGGACGCAGGCTGGTCAGCAGCACGTCCGCGGAGGAGAGCAGATCGTGGAGAACCTCGAGCCCGCGCGGCTTACGTAGGTCGAGCGCAACGGAGCGCTTACCCCGATTGGCAAGCGCCATCGACAGATTCACGCCTCCGCGGTCGGTGCCGATGCCCTGGGTGGCCAGGCCGCGGTAGGGGTCGCCGTCGAGCCGCTCGACACGGATCACGTCGGCGCCCCAGTCGGCGAGAAGCGCACCGGCCACGGGCACGAAGACCCACTGCGCGAGTTCGATGACGCGAACTCCGTCGAATGCTCCCGGCACCGTCACGTTATGAGGACCTCCTGATAGTCGGTGGATGCAAACGCTTTTCGCGTCTGGGCGGCCACGTCATGCAAGATCTGCTCCCGGTCGGCGGGTAAGAGATATCGCGCGCGAATTGTCGCGTCGAGCGCTGCCGTGAACTCGCTCAGGTACCGACTTGCGTCCCGGTACCTCGCGACGAGCTCCTCAGTGGGCAGCGGTGTCTCGCGACCTTGGAGTTGGCACATCGGCCCCGGGTTCGAATGGGCCTCGTAACGCGCCAACGGCACGTCGAGATGGGGTGATCGCACGCCGCCGAGCGGATTTCCGTATCGGTCGACGCGCGCCACCGAGACCGGCCCGTCGCCTTGCACGCTGATCCTCGGTGCCCGCGGTGGCGGCAATCCGTCCTCGGCCCACTGAACCAGCATGCGAAATGCCGCCCGAATGAATGGCGACGTCGGAAAGCTCGAGCCTGGTCCCTCGCAACCGTCCAACCGTGCCGCGTGTGGCGCACCGGCGAGTTCGTAGAGCCGATACCTGTCACGCTGGAAATCGCTGTCGGCCCGGCGAACCGACGCCGAGCCGGGGTTGACGAACATGCCGGAGGCCAGCTGCGCGGAGAAGCCCTCGACGTCGCTCTGCGGTTGCACCTCGATCACCGGCACATCGACGTCGCGCATCGACACACACTCCATCGGCGGCCGCCACGCGGTTCCAGATGCAATGGCCGCACAGCTCGCGGCATGCGCAGCGGGAAAGTAGCCGTCATAGATCGACGAGCCGTCGGGAAGCCTAGCGGTGGCGTGGAATGCCATTGCGAACGTGGCGATGTCGACGGCACTCTGCGAGTAGCCGCCGAGGTACACCCGACGAACAGCAAGATGCGCGAGCGGGCTGCGCGGCCACCCAGCCTTGATCAGCAGACCGACGTCACGCAACGTGTCCCACGCGAGATCGTTTGCGGGAAAGTCGATGTCGGCGTATCGCACCGGGTCCAGCTTGCCGAGCTCCACGGCCCCCATCGCGCGGGTGGTAACGCCGACCCACGCATCGCCGTCTTCCTGCAACAGCCCGCCGACTCGAGCCCATAAGGCATCGCGATCCACGCCGAACGACGTGTTGAACGGTTCCACGACGACGCGGCCGCTGAAGTCCGCCGCGCTCGTCGGATGCCTGATCAGAATGCGGGTCACGTAGCGGTTGGCATCGGATGCGACGGCGACGGGTCCAGTGGCCGGACCCGAATATGCGCTCGCCCAACCGGACAGGAGATACTCGGTTTCGACATAGCCCTCCGCCAGGACAGGCACCGACTCGCCTTCCCAGAGCCGGGGGAGGCGCGCAGTCGAGCAGGCCGCGCCTGCTCCGTTAGGAGCCGGCACCGCCGTCGGCTTCCGGAACATGGCCGCCTACTTCAGACAGCAGCCGGCATCCACAGGGAGGGGAACCCCTGTGACGTAACGCGACTCGTCAGACGCGAGGAACAACACTGCATTGCTGACGTCCTCGGCTTCGATCCAGGGAATCGGCAGATAGTGGAAGTTCCGACAGATCGGCTCCAGATCGTCCTTCCCCGGATGCTCCAGATCGGGCCGAAATGCCTTGAAGGTCGACTCGTTGTGCAGCAACGGCGTGGCGACGTGCGTCGGGTGTACCGAATTAACCCTGATCGAGTACTGCCCCAATTCGACGGCGAACGTGCGCATCAATCCGACAACGCCGTGCTTGGCGGTGACGTAATGCCCGATGTGTGGGTATGCCTTCAGCCCTCCTACCGAACTCGTCAAGATGACCGAACCACCGCGTTCGCCTGCCTTGATGTGAGGTACGGCAGCCTTCACCGACTTCCATACCCCGGTCAGGTTGACGTCGATCATCTGCTCCCAGCGCGGCTCGTCCATCTCCTCGAGCATCGCGCCGGGGGTGCCGATTCCCGCGTTGGCAACCACGATGTCGAGTCGACCGAATTGCTCGACGCCGCCGTCCACTGCGGATTTCAGCGCGTCGTAGTCGCGCACGTCCACCTCGGCGGTGACGACGCGGCGGTCCAGCGACTTGATCAGGTCGGCGGTTTCGGCGAGGTCCTCCGAAGTCGCTGCCGGTGCCGTCGTGTTCTCGATCGGCCGACAGACGTCGATCGCGATGATGTCGGCACCCTCCTGCGCAAGCTTGACCGCGTGGCTGCGGCCCTGCCCTCGGGCCGCGCCGGTGATGAAGGCCACTTTGCCTTCCACCCGTCCAGTCACTTCTGCTCTCCTCCCGTTGGGGCGCTTCTAACTTGTTGTCGCACTATGTACTTCTGGACCTTGCCACTTGCTGTGCGGGGATAGTCCTCCACCTCGCGCAGCTCTTCTGGCCACTTCTGGCGGGCCATCCCCGCGGCGCTGAAGTGGGCACGTACGCGTTCCCGGTCCGGCAGCTGATGGCCGGGCCGGATCCGCAACACGGCGACGACGCGCTCACCGAAGCGTTCGTCGGGGGCCGCAACCACGACCGCCTCCGCCACCTCCGGCATGGCCAGCAGTGCCTCCTCGACCTCGATGGCGCTGATGTTCTCGCCCCCGCGGATGATGACGTCGGACTTTCGGTCGATGATGGTCAGATAGCCGTCGTCGTCCAGCACGCCGATGTCGCCGGTGTGGTACCAGCCGTCGTCGTCGAAGGCCTTTGCCGAGAGCTCGGGGTCGAGGTACCCGATACACAGATCCGGTCCCCTGCTGAGGATTTCGCCGTCGTTTGCCAACCGGACTTCTACGCCGGAACGCGCAGCGCCATCGGTGAGCAGTCGCTTGTCCTCCGCCGCCGTCGGGCTCGATCCGGTGATGGAGGGGTGCTCCGTGCTCCCGTAGGAGCGCGTCACCACCAACCCAAGGTCGGTCAGCCGACGGGTGACGGTGCTCGGCACCGCCGACCCACCAAGCCCGAGATAGCCCATGTATTGCAGGTGGTCCTCGGTGAACTCGGGGTGATCCAGCAGGCTGGTGATGAAATACGTTGGCCCGCCGCCGAAGCCGATTCCGTCCCGCGTCATCAGGCTCAATACCAGGCCGGGATCCCACGCGTCGCACAGGTGGATCGGCTCGCCCTTGAGCAACGGGCAGAGCAAGCCACCGAGCATGCCGATGAAATGCCCGACCGGCAGAGCCGTCAGCTGCCCGGCAGGATGCGGCGGATGATTGGCGTTCAGTTGACGGATCTCGCAGCCAACGGTCTGGTGGCTGTGCACGACGCCCTTGGGGTCGCGGGTGGTGCCCGAGGTGAAGGCGATCAGCGCCGGCGAGGCCGCGTCGGTGTCCACCGTGCCCGGCATGGGTTCGTCGGCCAGCAGTTCGTCGAAATCGCCACCAACCAGGCCGACGATCGGCACGCCATCGCAGAGGTCGGGGTGGAACGTCATTCGGCCGAAATGCTCGGTGGTGATAAACACCTTGGGGCGGGCGGCCGTCAAGATGTAGCCGACTTCCTTGCGCCCGTAGAAGTGCACGATCGGCACGACGACCGCGCCGAGCAGTGCCGACGCCCAGAAAGTGGCTGCCGCCTCCATCCAGTTCGGCAACTGGAACGCGATGACGTCTCCTGGCCTCACCCCACGCGTGTGGAGACCGGCCGCCAACCGCCGTGCGACTCGCTCGACGTCGCTGAATGATCCGTTGTACGGGCGGACAGCGGAATACACCCGGAAGGTCGCGGTCGGCTCTGACTCCAGAGACCTAGCCACCAGTGCGCCAAGCGTGTCGGGTGTCCACCAACCCTCGGATTCGTAGTGTTCCCTCAGCTCTCGACGTATGGCCCGACCGAGGATTACTTCGACCACGTCAGCTCCATAACGACGCCCAGGCTACAAACACAGAGTTCACAGTAGAACGTGCCTCTCGTTTGAACAAGTGTGAAGCTTTTGCCTCGGTCTTCGCGGTCGCGCACCAGCTGCTCGACTAAGGGGGTTGGAAGACGCGAGACGTTCCCTCTTGTATTCATGAGAACCCCGCTCTACAAAGAATATCTGCACTCCATTCCGACCCTCACTCGAACACAAACCATCTACCGCAGATCCTCGCGAGCGTCCCGACGATCACCGGTGCCAAGCGTTACCGGATCGCCCCAGGACAGAACTCCTCCATCCCGGGCGCGCCGCGCTATCTCGCGATCTACGACATCGAGGCCGACGATGTCATGGACGCCTACGCGCAACTCGGCCGTGCGACGATCGACGGCAAGGTGATCATGACCGACCAGATCCGATCGGACCCGCCCAGCACGTTCCTGGTGTACGAGGAAATCTGAGCGGCCAATTTCACCTTTGGTGGACCATCGGCATTCCTGGCACCGAGCTTCGCCCTTTGAGAACGTAGGGCGTTGCCAGCGAGCCGACGTAGACATCGCGCATGTCCGGCCCGCCCCACGCGATGCTGGTTGGCGCGTTCAGCAGCTTCCCTTCAATGTCCTCGATTACCACCGTGGCTTCCCCGTGGGGTGTGACTGCCACGATCTTGTTCGCTAGCACCAATGTGACCCAGAGGTTCCCCTCTGCGTCGAATGCGCAGCCATCGGCCATCTGACCCAACCCGTCGGGGCGACACACCCCAAGCGCAGGACCGAAGTGCTCCTGTTCACCAAGGGAGGCACCGGCGATGGGGAACCGCACTGCATCGGAGGCGAGGGTACGGGCCACATAGAGATAATCTTCATTGCGGTCCAGCGCCATGCAATTGGGAAACTGCACGTCCGTGGCGACGATCGTCGCCGATGACCTGTCGGGCGCGACGCGGAATATGTAGCCGTCGGCGGTTCCCTGGGTGAGGGTGTCGGCCAGGTCGTCGGTGGCCGTGCTGACCGAACACCACAGGGCGCCTGTGGAATCCACCAGAACGTAGTTCAGCCACTTCAAGGGATGGCCGTCCACGTCGTCGCTCATCAGCGCGGTGCATTCACCACTGATCGGATCCAGATCCTGCAGTACACCTGCGCCGAAGTTCGCGATGAGGAAATGTCCGCGGTGGTCGAGGGCGATTCCGTTGGGGTCGCCGCCCGCGTTGCCGATTCGTCGGATGTCGTTCTCGCCGAGGATCTCTGCGACCGCTGAGCCCTTGTCAGAAGCAAAGACGCGCCCATCTGAGGCGACCACCACTTGTTCGGGTCGTTCGATGCCCCGGCCGATGGGCGCCAAATCCGTCACGGCGATGGGCATCCCGGCCTCCTCTCTGTTCGTTGCGGGGCTGCCTTGCTGCCTCCATATCCGGCTGAGATGGCAACTCAAGTCCAACCGCGCAGGCCGTTAGACGCGAGCCACATCCGCCGGCCGGCCACCAACCCGCCGCCTAGGGCGATCCCGTCACGGTGCGGCGGCCGGTTGACCGGCGTTGTCCGCGAAGCGCTGCATGGCGTCCATGCATTCCTGCAGTGCGAACGCGGGGTTGAACTCGAGATGGTTTGTCGGATCGCTGTACTTGAGTACGTGGCCGCCGGGGATGAAATAAACCTCGCCTGCGGTGATCACTTCGTCCGGACGGCCGGTGTTCGGGTAGACCGCGGTGATGGAGCCTTCGAAGACGTAGCCGTAGTGGGGACACGTGCATACGCCGCCGGGAAGCCCGCCGAGGCGGTTGAGCTCGGTGGTGTCAAGAGGATGTTCGGTGGTGGTGTAGCCAACTTCCAGATCTCCCCATTGAACCGATCGGAAATGGTCCTTCGACGCTGGCCAACGGCCCCCACCGGCATTGGGCAGATCCTCTGGCTTGGCGTGCGGCAATGCGGTCACCTCTCCTGTCCGAGAAACATATGTGCTGGTCGCTGTAGAACGACGATCTGATCCGTCTGAGAATGACATACCCATGCCGGTGACGGCATTGGATTCGGGATTTGTCCGATCGGAAACCAATTCATGCGTGTCCGAATGCGTCGTGATCAGCGGCCGCGACGCCCATGCGGTTCAGCAGGATCTCGATCAGGCCGGGTTCGACCTGCGTGGTGATACTCCACAGATAGAACCCGTGCACGATGCCGCGGCTCAGGGCGCGCCAAGCCTTGTCCCACGGCGGCGCTTCACCGCCGAGTTCGGCGAGGCACTCGAGGTAGTGCCGCAGCAGTTCCCGTTCAGACGTACGGCGGTCCTCGACGGTGAGCGTCGAGGCGATGTGGTAGCCCACGTCCACGTACCACATTCCGCGTTGGACCAGCTGCCAGTCCAGCAGACATGGAAGTCCGGCCGCATTCAGAAAGAGGTTGCCCAAGTGGGGATCCCCGTGAATGACGCACCACGGCGATGTCGATTCAGCCTCGGCGAGTTCAGCGACCATGACCCGGTAGATGTCGACGAGTCGTTGCGCCTGCCGAAGTTCGACAGGCACTCCGCGGCCGTTGGCTCCATTCAGATTTCCATCGATCTTCGCAACAGTCGCCTGCTCACCCCAGACCTGCATGGCGACCCCCATGCGCGTCTTCAACCACGGCGTCGTCGCCCATAGCGGCTGCATCCAGGTCGCCGCATGCAACTTCGCCAGTTCGCGCAGACTGGCGGCGGCCTGCTCCGGCGTGTAAAGGCTTCTGCCGTCAAGGAATACACCTCCCTGAGCGACGACGTCCTCAGTGATGACGACCCCGTGGCGACTCTCTAGATCGACGTCGGCGTACACACTGCGCAGGGTGCGAACGCCCGCAGGACCGGACAGATCGCGATAGAAGAACGCCTCAGGCTCGCCGATATGGCGCGCGGTCCAACCGAACTCGTTGAAATAACCTTTGACGCAGAGCGACGGCGGAGGCCCGCCAGAGGCGACACCGGAGTACTCGATGGCGAAGCGCGCGTTGGTGGAGATCCGGTCCACCACCGGACCGGGCGTAACGCGCTGCACCTCGATGCCGGGAAACCGCATCTGGAGCGCGGCGGTGAGCCATGCCGGAGAGAGCGCTTCGTCGAGAGTGTTGGGGATGGGAACCGTCACGGCGTCAGCCTGTCCTCAATTCGTCCATCTCGAGACCAATTCGCTTGGCCAGCATGCGATGTCCGTCATCGCCCGGGTGGATGCTATCGGTGAGCAGGCTAGCCGGCACCAGGTCGGCGCCCGGAACGAGCGTGGTGAGCCGATCGCACCCCGCGAGTACCGTGTGCTCGATCGCGGCACGAATGTCGGCTAGCGTCGTTCCCAGTGCATTTGGTCGGTCTTCGGCATCTGGACGGATCAGGGGGCTGACAACGAGCACCGGAACATCTGGATGCGCGGCTCGGATGATGCATAGGAACGCCGCGGTGTTCGCCCGCACCATGTCCGCGGAATGCGGGATCGTGGCCCAGCAGTTGGTGCCGTAGGCGATGGTGATCACATCTGCCTCGAGCGCCGCGATCTGCTGAGCAAGGACGAGCTCGCCACGGGCGGAACCGGCGAAGCCCAGATTGACAGTGTCCATTGCCCTTTCGCGTCCGGCGATGGCCAGCCAGCACCGCGACGGCGCGCTGGCCGACCAGCCTTCGGTGATCGAGTCGCCGTAGGCGATCCACCGAGGCTGCGCCGGGGCTGGCGCAATGTCCCCGCCGACGGCCACCAGGCTGATGACCGTCGGCTTCATGCCCTCGGGTAGGTAGACCACGACGCGACCGTCGCCCTCGCCAAGTCTCAGACGCACCTTGCCATGGCCGAGCACCGCAAGCTGAGTATCGACCTGCTGGTCGCCGCGCCACACCGCGAAGGAACAGCCGGCCCCGGCTCCGCGATGGCCGAGTTCATCGGTGACCGTGACATAGCCGACATCGATATGGGTTGCGCTTCCAGTCAATTCGAGCCGCACACCCGCCGGAACTTGAGCGGCGTTCCACGTGTCCATCGGCATCCGCCGCGCGTCGGCGGGATCGGCTCTCGGATAGGCCACCCCGTCCGTGGCGGGCCACACGCAGCCGCGCAGGAACGGTCCTACGTCAGTCATAGTCTCCGCCGGAGAAGCGCTCGAGCATCTTCTCGTGCATGCCCCACAGGTCGCGGATGATTGCCCCGCCGTCGACGATGAGGGTCTGGCCGGTAATACGTTCGCCGAGTGCGGAGACCAGAAACAGGACGGCATTGGCGATGTCACGCGTGCGCGGTGGGGCCAGCGGGTTGACCGCGTTGACGGCCCACTGGCCCTCCGGCCAGTCTTCGTTGCCGAGCCCGACGTTGCCTGGCGCGACGGCGTTGACCCGAATGCCGTGGCGGCCCAACTCCTGGGCGAAGGTCTTGGCCAACGAGATGACTCCGGCCTTGGCAGCCCCATAGGGGGCGTGCATCGCCGCGGCGTTGATGCCATCCGCCGACGCCAGGGCTACGATCGCGCCG
The DNA here is from genome assembly GCA_963817825.1 of uncultured Actinomycetota bacterium. Lineage (GTDB taxonomy): Bacteria > Actinomycetota > Actinomycetes > Mycobacteriales > Mycobacteriaceae > Mycobacterium. Next base: position 162,470 of record CAWFQG010000012.1, read on the forward strand.
CCGGTACCTTGCTCGATCATCTTCCGGCCCACGGTCTGGAACAAATAGAAGACCTGACTGAGATTGTTCTGAATCGTCCAGTCCCAGTCGGCCAGCCCGATCGTCTCGGACTTCCCCCAGCGGGCGCCACCGATGATGTCGACGCAGACGTCGATCGAGCCCAGAATCTCGGCGGCCTCGTCGACGGCGCGCTGCACCTGCACCGGGTCCGTCATGTCCGCAGTTATCGGAAATGCCTGTCCCTCAGCTGCTTTGATCTCATCGGCGATCCCGGCGGCACGGCCGGCATCGATGTCGACGCACGCCACCGTCGCACCCGCTTCGGCCAGCTTGAGCGAAGTCAGCCGCCCGTGCCCCGCGCGCTCCGGGAGGAAGCCGGCACCGGAGACCAGTGCGCCCTTTCCACTCAAACCGAGATCAATCACGTTGCCCCTCAGGCATTCACGGTCGCAGTCAGCTGATGGCCCCGCTCGGCGAGTCTGGGCATGATGTCGTTGCCGAGCAGCTCGAGTGTTCGCATCACCTTATCGTGCGGCAGGTCGCCGAATTGGACGTAGCAGAGCAACTGATCCACCCCGGCCGCCTCGTATCGCTCGATCTTGCGGAGGCACTCCTCGGCCGTCCCGACGATGATCATGTCCTGGTCCTGGTAATGCGAGATGGGGACATCACCTCGGCGAATTGCCTCCAGCGCCGGGAACGCCTTCTGCTTGGCCTCGTCAGGCAGGTGGGCGAGCTCCCACTTCAACTGGAACTCAGCGAGATTGCGATACCACCAGGTCACCGAGTCCCACAGCCCGTAGTCCGCGGCCTCATCGGCATCGTCGTAGACGTGAACCAGCGTGTAGACCGCGACCTTGTTGTTCTTGACTCTGGTCAGCTGGTTCTCGGGTTTGGCCGAGGCTGCGGCCGCGCGGTACATGGCGATCGTCTCGGCCACTTTTTCGACCGGTTGAAATATAGAAAGCGACAGCAGACCCAGGCCCTGCTCACCGCATTGGACAGCGCTGGATTGGCTCGCCGCTGCCTGCCACACCGGAGGGTGAGGATCCTGGTAGGGCTTGGGCGTCTGGAATCTCTCGGGAAATTTCAGGTTCTCGCTATCCCAGCCGAGCCGCTCGTTCTCCCACATCTTGACGACGATCTCGATCGCCTCACGCGACTGCTCCCTTGACCGGTCATCGGTCGGCACTCCGAACGCGGTCTGCTCCATGGGCGTGGAGCGTCCGGTGCCCCACTCCACTCGGCCGTGGCTGAGCACGTCCACCGTGGCAACCTTCTCGGCCAGCCGTGCCGGATGACCGAATCCGAAAGGCGTCAGGGTGACTCCGAAGCCCAGCCTGATCTGCTTGGTGCTCAACGCCAGCCCACCGAGTACGGCCTCGTTGCACGGACACGCCGACCGGCCTTCACGAAAGTGGTGCTCTACCACCCAGGCGGTGTTGAAACCCAGCCGATCCGCGTACTGGATCTCGGCAATGGCCTCGTCGTAGGTCCGCTGCTCGGCTTCACGTTGCCCGTATGGAAACGGCTTGTCCCATGGCTTCACCTTGGGCTGGAACTCGTAGATGAGGTCGAGTTTCAAGATATCCTCTTTTGCAATAGCGAAAGATATTTCGTATAGTCGAATCCTATGGCTCGCCCCGCCCTGTCCGCAAGCCGCTCCATCGCGGTGCTCAACTTTCTTGCTGCCAACGCACCGGAGCAGTTCACGCTCTCCGACATCAGCAACCGGCTCGACATCAACCTCGCTTCTGCGCACGCGCTGCTGAACACCATGGAGGACGCCGGCTACGTCACCCGTCACCCGCGGTTGCGGACATACAGTCTCGGCGCCTCGGTGGTGGCTCTGGGAAACGCTGCGCTGCAATGTCATCCGGCGATCGCCTGCGCGAACGAAGAGGCGCAGCGGCTCAGCACGGAATTGGAGTTGAGCGTGGCCGTCACCGCCAAGGCTGGCGATGACATCGTCTTCCTCGGCCGCTTGGGCGAACACCGCCCCCGCGACATGGAGGCCTACGCCGGACAGCGCATACCCCTCTCGCCACCGGTGGGGGCCGTCTTCGTCGCGTGGGGCGACCCCGAGCCATGGCTGGCCAAGGCGGATGATCGCGCGGAGATGGAATCCGTCCTCGATGAAGTCCGCCGTCGCGGCTGGGCCGCATCGTACGAACCGGACCACTACACGCCGCTAGGGTCGTTGGACACCGACGCCTCCTACAGTGTCGTGATGGTCACCGCACCCGTCTTTGGACCGACCGGCACCACCGTGGTCGCCCTGACCCTTCTCGGCCTTCCGGCCGCCCTTACCGCTGACCGCATCACCTTCTACGGCCAAAAGGTAAGGGACGCTGGGCTGGTCGCCACCCGTCGAAGCGGCGGCCGAGCACCCGCAACCGCGTAATTTCTACGTGCATGTCGATGGAGTATGTGCGACACCATCCAGCCTAAAATCAGGCCATGGACGCCCCGGTCGGACAGCTGACGCGGGGCACCACCGGGCACAACCGGCTGCGCCGCTGCGACCGCTGGCTGGTGCACTCCGCACGGGTCAGGACCGCACTGCAATCGGCCATCGACCCGGTGGTCGTCGACCTCGGCTACGGCGCGCTACCCGTTACCACGCTCGAACTGGCTAGCCGATTGCGCACGGTGCGCACCGACGTCCGGGTGATTGGCCTGGAGATCGATCCCGCGCGGGTGGTGCCGTCCCAAGCCGGTGTCGAATTCGGACTCGGTGGCTTCGAGCTGGCCGGCCACCGGCCGGTGCTGGTGCGGGCGTTCAACGTGCTACGCCAGTATCCCGTCGATGCTGTTGACGAGGCCTGGTCGCTGATGCAGGCCCGGTTGGCGCCCGGCGGCCTGATCGTCGACGGGACCTGCGACGAGATCGGCAGGCGGTGCGGCTGGGTGCTGCTCGACTGCCGCGGGCCGGTCAGCCTCACGCTGGCGTGCGACCCGTTCGCGATCGAACGCCCATCGGACCTCGCCGAGCGGCTACCGAAAGTCCTTATCCACCACAATGTCTCGGGTCAACCGATCCACACGCTCTTGGCCGCAGCCGATCACGCGTGGGCCAGCGTCGCCGGTCACGGTGTATTCGGCCCGCGGGAGCGGTGGCGCGCGATGGTGAACCTGCTGCGCGACAACGGCTGGCCGGTCGAGCCGCCCCGCCGCCGAATGCGCGACGGCGTTCTCACGGTGCCGTGGGCGACTGTTGCCCCGCACCGGGTTCGCTAACGCCTTATTGCGCTACGGGTGGCGGGTTCGCAGATCGCTGTCAAGATTAGGAGCCAGGAGCCGCGAGCGACTCCCCGGACGAGGTGCGTCGTACCCGGTCAGCGACAAGACGGCGCGTGAGGAGCACCCGTGACCGACGACAACCAACCCCTCAACGCCGAAGGCGCATGGGCCCAGCAGGCCGAGGCGCGCATTCCGGAACGCCGCGAGCGTGAGGAGATCGAACGCGGGCTGGCCTACGGGCTCGAGGCCGCGCCGACGATCAACGACCGCAGGATCTCCACCTTCGTCCGCGGCGAGCTGCCGCACTTCGCCGGTGAGCGCGGCACGTTCCTGAAGTGTCCATTCGTCGAGGACGTGCATAAGGTCGACGACGCCGAGGTCGCGATCTTCGGGGTGCCGCTGGACGCCGGTGCCACCTACCGCCCCGGCACCCGGTTCGGCCCGCAGGGCATCCGGCGATCGACCAACCTGTTCGGCACGTACAACTACGAGTCCGGCGTCGACCTGCGCGAGCAGCTCAACATGGTCGACATCGGCGACGTGTTCACTATCCCCGGCAACTTGGAGAAGTCCTTCGACCAGATCAGCCAGGCCATGGCGCACGTCGTTTCCAAGGGCGTGATGCCGATCGTGCTCGGCGGCGATCATTCCATCGGCTTCCCCACCATCCGCGGGATGACCCCGTACCTGGACGGCAACGTCGGCATCATCCACTTCGACCGGCACGTCGACACCCAGGAGTCCGACCTCGACGAGCGGATGCACACCACGCCGTGGTTCCACGCGACGAACATCAAGAACGCGCCCGCCACGAACCTTGTGCAGATCGGCATCGGCGGCTGGCAGGCGCCACGGGCCGGCGTCAAGGTCGGTCGCGAGCGCCAGTCCACGGTCATCACGGTCGGCGATGTGGAACGGGTCGGCGTGGAGAAGATCGCCGAGATGGCACTCGAGATCGCATGGAAGGACGCCAAGGCGGTGTATCTGTCCTTCGACATCGACGTCATCGATGCCGGGTTCGTTCCTGGCACCGGCTGGCCCGAGCCCGGCGGTCTGCTGCCGCGTGAGGCGCTCAACCTCGTCAAGATGGTGTCCGAGCCCGGCCTGGCCGGCCTCGAGGTCGTCGAGTGCTCGCCGCCGTACGACTGGGCCGAGCAGACCGCGCTGATGAGTTCGCGGGTGATCCTGGACAGCCTGGCGGCGCAGGTGCGCGCCGGGAAACTCGGCAACAAGGCGGCGTCGCTCGACCGTCACGCCTGGGGGCCGTAGCGGGCATTAGCCTGAAGTCATGCGGATCGCGTTGGCCCAGATTCAGAGCGGCACCGAGCCACCGGCCAACCTCGAGCTGGTCGCGGACTACACGCGGCGTGCCGCCGACGCGGGCGCAAGCGTGGTGCTGTTCCCCGAGGCGACGATGTGCCGGTTCGGTGTGCCGCTCGCCCCGGTCGCCGAACCGCTGGACGGTCCGTGGGCCGACGGTGTGCGCCGTATCGCGGCGGCCACAGGCATGACCGTCATCGCCGGGATGTTCGTTCCCGCCGATGCGGGACGCGTGACCAACACGCTGATCGCGACCGGCCCGACCGTCGACGCGCACTACGACAAGATCCACCTCTACGACGCATTCGGATTCACCGAGTCGCGCACCGTCGCACCCGGCCGCGAGCCCGTCGTGCTCACCATCGACGGCGTATCCGTCGGGCTGACGCTCTGCTACGACGTCCGGTTCCCCGAGCTCTACGTCGAGCTGGCGCGGCGCGGGGCGCAACTGATCACCGTGCACGCGTCGTGGGGCACGGGTCCCGGCAAGCTCGAGCAGTGGACTCTGCTGGCCCGGGCCCGCGCACTGGACACCGGGAGTTTCGTCGCCGCCGTCGGGCAGGCCTACCCCGGCGACCAGATCGCCGCGGTGGGACCGACGGGTGTCGGCGGCAGCGTGGTGGCATCGCCGTTGGGTGAGGTGGTGGCGACGGCGGGGCCCGACCCCGACCTGCTGGTCACCGATGTCGAGCCGGATGCCGTGGAGCGGGTCAGGGACACGATCGCGGTGCTGCGTAACCGCTCAGACTTCGCCGAACTTCATAGGGCAGAATCGCGGGGGTGACTGATCCCTGGGCTCGTCCGGCCGACCAGGTCCCGCCGCAGGCCCAGGTGCGCCCGGGGCCTCCGCCGCCACAGTTTCCGCAGAACGCGCCGGGCCAGGCGGCTCCCCCGCTGCCCGGTCAGCCGCCCACCGATTCCTCATCTAGCTCAAAGATCAAGAATCTTTTTCGTGACCCGCTGACGATCGTTCTGGTCGCCGTCATCGTGGTGGCGCTGGTGGCCGCGGGCGTGCTGGCCGCGGAGCTGTATGCGCGCCACCGAGCCGACGATGTAGTGGCTACGGCGACCGAGTGCGTGGTGCAGGACAACGTCACTGTGTCGTTCGGGGCATCACCCTTCCTCTTGCAGCACATGACCGGGCACTACGGCAATATCTCGATCGAGACCGCGGGCAACCAGATCCGCGACGCCAAGGGGATGAAGGCCCAGATCAACATCGACGATGTCCGGTTGCAGAGCAACGGCGACTCGAAGGGCACCATCGGCGCGCTGGATGCCACCATCTCCTGGACCGCCGAGGGCATCAAGGAGACCGTGCAGAACGCCATCCCGGTTCTGGGCAGCTTCGTCACCGACGTGAAGACGAATCCGTCGGACGGCACCATCGAGCTCCAGGCGGCGCTTGGCAGCATCACGACCAAACCCACGGTGCAGGACGGCGGGATCGCGCTGGAGATGGTCAACCTGAACGGCCTCGGTTTCACCTTGCCCCGTGAGATGGTGCAGCCCGCGCTGGACACGTTCTCCGCCCAGCTGACCAAGGGCTACCCCCTCGGCGTGAAGGCCGACGATGTCAAGGTCAGCGATAACGGTGTGACAGCGCACTTTTCGACCCGTAACGCGTCGATCCCCGCCGGCAACACCGACCCCTGCTTCGCGAACCTCTAAGCGAGCCCGTCCAGAACCGCGCGCGTCCCCGACAGCCCGAGCCGGGTGGCGCCCGCGGCCAGCATCGCGACGGCGTCGTCGGCGGTCCGGACGCCGCCGCTGGCCTTGACGCCCGACGCGGGGACCGACGGTGGCGGCCATCACCTCGACGGCGTGCACCGACGCGCCGCCGCTGGGGTGAAATCCGGTGGACGTCTTGACGAAGTCGGCGCCCGCTTCCGCGGCAACCCGACAGGCCGCCACGAGTGCTTCCTCGCCGGACAGGCTCAGTAGCGCAGCCGATTCGACGATCACCTTGAGCACCACACCGGGGACGGCGGCGCGGACGGCTGCGACGTCGGCCCGCACAGCGTCGAGATCACCCGACACCGCCGCACCGACGTCGATGACCATGTCGATCTCGTCTGCGCCTGCGGCGACCGCCTGCGCGGCCTCGGCGGCCTTGATCGCCGAAAGATGTTTGCCTGATGGGAATCCCACCACGGAGGCAATGTGCAGACCCTCCGGCGCCGACGACTTGGCGATGGCAACCATCGAGGGTGACACGCACACCGCGTACACCCCGAGCTCGGCGGCCTCCCGCACCAGAGCCGCCACATCGGCTTGCGTCGCTTCAGGTTTGAGCAGCGTGTGGTCGACGACCGAGGCCACTTCTTCGCGGCTTGGCGCCTGCGCCACTAGAACGGTTCTTCTGTGCCGCCGGGATTGCAGTGGGCCGCCACCATCTCGTCCATCGAGACCTGCCGGTCGCCACGGCTCGAGATTCCAGCTGGTTTTGCCGGGATCGGCGAATTCGGCGAACTGCCAGTGGCACATGAACTGGGCGCGCATGCCGGGAAGGTTGGCGTCAGGTGACTGTGTCAGCACTTCGGTCCACGCCTCGTCGGCCTGGGCGGTGGCGCCGGGCTGCAGAGAGACCAATCGCGCCGAGTCGGTCGGGTAGACCCGAAGGCTGGACAGGTCGCCCCACTTCGCCCATTCGGTGTGTGCGACATACGGCGGGTCGAGCGAAGCGTCGGCCGACGCGGTGCCGGCGAAGGCCAGGGCAGCAGTCATGGCCGCCGCACAAGCGGCGACGCTACGCAGCACGCGGCTACCGCGACTTTCCCTGGATATCGAGGATCTTGGGCCGGACATCGACGAGGTAGATACCCGAGGCGACCGCGGCGATCGCGGCGCCGAAGGGATCGCGGAACACCAGCAGAAGCAGGACGCTGCCGCCGATGATCAGCAGCCAGACCGGCTTGGTGAGCTTGCCCGCCGCCGTGTACGCGTCTGGGCGCTGCATGGCGGCGTGCACAAAGGCGTAGACCGCCACTGCGAAAGCGAGGACGACGAGCACCAAAACAATGACGCCCGCTAGGTCGGCAAGGATCACCTCACCAGCCTAAGCGGGCGCCACCGTCGGCGTCGAATTTACTTTTGGGTGACCTTCTTGGCCGGAGCCTTCTTGGCCGGGGCCTTCTTGGCCGGGGCCTTCTTGGCGGCCTTCTTGACCGGGGCCGAGGCCTTCTGCGCCTTCTTGGGCAGCTCAACGCCGACCAGCTTGGCGGCGCGCTCGCCGACCGCGCGGGTCTGAGTGGCCACGTTGCCCAGCGCCTCCTGGGTCAGCTCGACGGCCTGGTCGGTGTAGCTTTCCATCCGGCCGGCGGCCTCTTCGAGCGCAGGCTGGCTGCGCAGCCGCTCGAGGGCGGCCTCGCCACGCTCGACGAGCTTGTTGTAGGTCGTCTGCGCGGTCTCCGCGTAGGTCTCCGCGAACTTGCGGAACTCGTCGGAGGTCAGCCGCTCACGCAGGTCGCCGAACTGGGTCGGCAGGTCCTCCTGCAGCTTGGTCAGACGGGCACGGCTCTCCTCGACGCGCGCCTCGGCGTCGCCGCGAACCTCGCCGGCCCGTTCGCGCAGGGTGGCGACGATCTCGTTGACCCGCTCCAGGGCCAGGTCGGCGGCACCGACAGCTGCGAGCAGCGGGGCCTTCAGGTCGTCAACGGTCGGTTGCGTGTTCTTCTGGGTCTTCTTCGCCATGTCGATACTTCCTTTCACTGATTTCAATTGGTCATTCGGTTCTCAATGCGGTCGTTCAGTCAGTCGTCGGCTCCTCATCCGTTTGCCTGCCTTCCTGGACGAGGGCGGCTTCGTTCTGTTCGCAAAACGATGTGTAGATGTCGAGCAGCACCTGCTTCTGCCGCTCGGTGATCGCCGTGTCGGTGATGATCACGTCTCGGACCTCGTTGCTGTCGCTGGGTTCCAGGATTCCGGCCCTTATGTAGAGCACTTCCGCGGAGACCCGCAGTGCCTTGGCGATCTGGCTCAGCACATCTGCGGAGGGTTTGCGCAATCCCCGCTCGATCTGGCTGAGGTAGGGATTACTGACCCCGGCCTTTTCGGCCAGCTGCCGCACCGAAACCTGCGCCGCTTCGCGCTGGGTCCTGATGAAACTCCCGATGTCCTGCGCAGCGTTGGAAACCACGGCGGCAAGATTTTCGTCCTGCGGCGTCATGGGTTGCCCCCTCGCTGCGTTGGGTATCCGGTGTGCGACAGACCCAACCGTACGACGGGGTGCTAACTTTTGCAAGCACTAGTTAGCGCAGGTCAGAAGAGTAGTTGGGCTATCGAATAGATGATCAGCCCGGCCAGCGAACCCACCACGGTGCCGTTGATACGGATGAACTGCAGGTCACGCCCGACATGCAATTCGATCCGGCGACTGGCCTCGTCGGCGTCCCACCGTTCGATCGTGTCGGTGATGATCGTTGTGATCTCCGCCCCATATTCGGTGACCAGGTGCTGAGCCGCCCTGATGATCCAATTGTCGACCTTGTCGCGCAGGTCGGCGTCGTCGCGCAGCGATTCGCCGATGTGCACGACGGAGTCGGCAATGCGGGTACGCAGAGCCGATGACGGGTCGTCGACCGACTCCAGGAAAATCCGCTTCGCCGCGTTCCACGCCGTTTCCGCAGCGCGGGCGACTTCGTCACGGGCCATGATCTGGTTCTTGACGTTCTCGGCCTTGCCGATCGTCGCCTCGTCGTGCTGCAGGTCGTCGGCGAACTCGAAGAGGAAGCGGGTGGCCGAGCGGCGAAGCTCGTGGTCGGGGTTGCGGCGCACCTTGTCGGTGAAGTCCATCAGCTCGCGGTGGATACGGTCGCCGACGAGATGGTCCACCCAGCGTGGCGACCAGGTGGGAGAGTCACGCTCCACCACCCGCTCGATGACCTCGCCCGCGTTCAGCGACCACTGGAACGCCCGGTCGGCGAGCAGTTGCAGCAGTGCTTCCTGACGGCGCTCTTCCAGCAGGGTGGCCAGCACCCGACCGATCGGCGGCCCCCATTGCGGTTCGGCGATCCGCTTGACGATCATTCGGTCCAACACGGCCTGGACGTCCTCGTCACGCAGCATTTCCACGAATACCCGCAGCACCGTGGAGGCCTCGGCGGCCATCCGCTCGGCGTGCGCGGGCTCAGACATCCACTTGCCCAGCCGCCCCGCGACCTCGGCGTCGCGCAGCTTGGTCTCGACGACCTCCGGAGACATGAAGTTCTCCCGGACGAACGCGCCTAGACCCTCGCCGAGCTGGTCTTTCTTGCGTTTGATGATCGCGGTGTGCGGGATCGGTATCCCCAGCGGGTGCTTGAACAGGGCCGTGACCGCGAACCAGTCGGCGAGGGCACCGACCATGCCTGCTTCGGAAGCAGCGCCCACGTACCCGGCCCACGCGCCTGCGCCGTTGGCTTCGGCCCACTGGCAGAAGAGGAACAGCACAGATGCGCCGACCAGGAAACTCAGCGCGACGATCTTCATTCGCCGGAGGCCGCGGCGGCGTTCGGCGTCGGCGGCCGTATCCGCGCCGGCCAACGATTCGGCGAAACTGGTCCGGTGCGCCGGCGGCGCCGGAAGCGCCCGCAAACCGCGGTCTCCGGCGTCTGGTCTGTGTGCCACACCTACATCATCCGCTACAACCCGGGGTCTTAGCCGTCCCGACGAGCCTGTAGTCACCCTCGCGCCGTAGTATCGAGTGGATCTAGGGAATGGACTAGCGCGATAGTGGCACAGCAGATTCCGCCGGGGGCGGTCAAAACCGATGGGCGCAAACGTCGCTGGCACCAACATAAAGTGGAGCGCCGAAACGAGCTGGTAGACGGCACTCTGGTCGCCATTCGAAGACGCGGAAGCGCCGTCAGCATGGACGAGATCGCCGCCGAGATCGGGGTGTCCAAAACTGTTCTCTACCGCTACTTCGTGGACAAGAACGACCTCACTACCGCGGTGATGATGCGGTTCGCGCAGACCACGCTGATCCCGAATATGGCCACAGCGCTGTCGTCGAACCTGGACGGTTACGACCTCACGCGCGAAATCATCCGCGTCTACGTCGAGACGGTGGCAGCCGAGCCCGAGCCGTACCGGTTCGTGATGGCCAACAACTCGGCGAGCAAGAACAAGGTGATCGCCAACAGCGAGGAGATCATCGCCCGCATGCTGGCGGTCATGCTGCGCAGCCGGATGGCCGAGGTCGGCATGGACACCGCGGGCGTCGAGCCGTGGGCGTACCACACGGTCGGCGGCGTGCAGCTGGCCACGCACTCGTGGATGTCGCACCCGCGGATGAGCTCCCATGAGCTGATCGACTACCTGACGATGCTGTCCTGGAGCGCACTGTGCGGCATCGTCGAGGTCGGCGGGTCGCTGCAGCGGTTCCGTGAAACGCATCACCCGTCGCCGATCCTGCCGCCACAGTTGCTCAAACGATGAGCGAAGCAGATCTTCCGGATCTGTGGACGCACGAGCCGCACACCCACCTTGAGTTTCACTCCGGCGACAAAGTGTCGGACATAGACACCAGTGCCACACCGGGATTCAAGGGGAGCAAGAAAGACGCACCCGACCTGCAGGCCGAGCGCAACGAACGCTTCGCCGAACTGCAGGAGATGCTCTATGCGAGCAGCCGCTCCGGCGACACAAGGTCGGTGCTGCTGGTGCTGCAGGGCATGGACACAGCCGGCAAGGGCGGAATCGTCAAACACGTTGTGGGGGCTGGTAATCCGCAAGGTATTCGGTATACAAGCTTTGGCAAGCCGACCGAGGAAGAACGGGCGCATGACTATTTGTGGCGCATCCGCAATGCATTGCCACCGGCTGGCCACATCGGAGTGTTCGACCGCTCGCACTACGAAGACGTCCTGATCGTCCGAGTGCACAACCTGGTGCCACCTGACGTGTGGGGTGCCCGCTACGACGAGATCAATGCGTTTGAAAAGGGACTTGTCGGAGGCGCCATGACATTGATCAAGGTCGCGATGTTCGTATCGCTCGACGAGCAGAAGGCCCGGCTGGCCAAGCGGCTGGAGCGACCCGACAAGTACTGGAAATACAACCCTGGCGATATCGACGAACGTCTGTTGTGGCCGAAGTACCAGGAGGCCTATCAGACAGTGCTGGACAAGACGTCGACGGAATACGCGCCATGGCACGTCGTGCCGTGCGACCGCAAGTGGTACAGCCGACTTGCGATCACCGAGTTGCTCATCGAGGCGCTCGAGGGTCTCAACTTGTCATGGCCGCCAGCCGATTTCGATGTCGACGCCGAGAAGAAGCGGCTCGACGAGGCCTAGCCGCGCGGACGCGTCAGGCCTTGACCAAAGTGAACTGACCGACGTTGCTGATACCGCGGTGGAAGAAGTCCGCACACCCGGTCAGGTACTTGATATAGCGGTCGTACACCTCCTGGGAGGTGATCGCGATGGCCCGCTTCTTGTTGGCCTCCAGGTTCGCCGCCCACAAGTCGAGCGTGCGGGCATAGTGGGGCTGTAGCAGTTGCAAGCGCTCCAGGGTGAATCCCGCACCCGCGGAGAGACTTTCGATGTCCGCGACCGCCGGCAACTGCCCCCCGGGGAAGATCTCGGTACCCATGAACCGCATGAACTTCAGATCGCTCATCGTGATCTTGATCCCGCGGTCGCGGAAGTACGTCTGCGGGTAGGCGAGGATCGTGTGCAGCAGCATCCGCCCGTCGGACGGAAGAATGTCGAATGCCTTCTGGAAGAAGATCGGATACCGCTCGGCCTTGAACGCCTCGAAAGCGCCGATGGACACGATCCGGTCGACCGGCTCGGCAAACTCCTCCCAGCCCTGCAGTCGCACCTCGGCGGTGCGAGACGTGGTCAGCGACGACATCAAAGCCCTGCTGTACTCGCACTGGTTCCGGCTGAGCGTGAGACCGATGACGTTGACGTCGAACCGCTCGACTGCGCGCCGCATCGCCCCACCCCAGCCGCAGCCGACGTCGAGCAGCGTCATGCCGGGTTTCAGGTCGAGCTTGCCCAGTGCGAGGTCGAACTTCGCGATCTGGGCCTCGTCAAGCGTCATGTCGTCGCGCTCGAAGTAGGAGCAGGTGTATCCCATGGTCGGCCCGAGGAATAACGCGAAGAACTCGTTGGAGACGTCGTAGATCGACTGAGATTCCTCGTAGTACGGTTCCAGCTCGGACACGGCCTCTGACATCGACTTGCAACTCCTTGTCTTCCGCGGAGCAGCACGAAGACGAGGGGTCGGTGCAAGCAGGCCGGTGACCTCTCGCACCCCCGGCTCCGTGCTGGACCGGACGTCACACTTTCGCAATAAGTCACGGTATCTAACGGCGGCGTGGATGCCCAAACGCCACGTCGTGCCTGGCGCTACCAGATCCCTCGGAGGTCCCTAGCAGGTCGCTAGTGGGTGTAGAAGCCCTTGCCGGATTTCTTGCCGAGTTGGCCGGCTTCGACCATCCGCAACAGCAGTGGCGGCGGCGCGGTGATGAACTGGAACTTGAAGCCCATCGCAGCGAGTTCCTGCTGGAACTTGGCGATCGTCGCGTCGTCGAGATGCCTGCGCCAGTTGAACGACGGCGAGCAGTTGTAGGACAGCGGGTTATCGCCGACGCGGGGCAGGTGATCGATACAGCCGACCGGATACGATACGTGCCATGCCCGCCGATCACGCGGCCGCGGAGGCGGTGACCAGTAGGCTCGCCGGCCTGATGGCCGGCTTTCCCCCGCCCCCCGACCTACAGGTCAACGTGTCGAACTGGCAGCAACCACAAAACGTGCGTTGGGCATTCCGACATATGCGTGAAATCATCCCGACGCAATTGATTTCGGCGGGAACCGGCAGTCCAAGTCCGCTGCCCTCGATAGGAGCCCAGCTTGGCAATCCGTCCATCGTGCGGGTTGACGGAAGCTCGTCGACAGTCGAGGAGATCTTCGCAAGTACGTTCACCGATGCCGTGATGGTGGTGCACGACGGCGCTGTGGTTGACGAATGTTACGCCGAGGGAATGACCGAGACGACGAGGCATCTGGTGATGTCGGTGTCCAAGTCCATTGTCGGATGTGTGGCTGGCGTCCTGGTGGCACAGGGTCGCCTCGACCCGCACGCGGCCGTGACCGACTACGTTCCCGAGGTAGCCGGGTCGGGATACCGCGGTGCAAGCGTGCGTGACGTCCTCGACATGCGCACCGGCGTGGCGTTTCGGGAAACGTATACGGCCCTCGATTCCGAGGTACGGATCATGGAGCGCGCGATGGGCTGGGCCCCGGCGCTGGCTAACGATCCTCGGGGTGCCTACGCCTACCTGGCAACCATCTGCTCCGAGGGACCACACAGTGGTGCGTTTACCTACCGCTCCGCCGACACCGACATGCTGGGATGGGTGTGTGAACGTGCCGCCGGTGAGCGGATGGCCGAGTTGATCTCGACGCTGATCTGGCGACCGATGAGGGCAGAATTCGACGCCGAGATCACCTGCGACCCGGTGGGCACCGCGATCCACGACGGGGGCATCTCGGCGACGCTTCGCGACCTGGCCCGGTTCGGTCAGATGATTCTCAGCGACGGGCTCGTCGAAGGTACACAGGTGATCCCCGCGGGATGGCTGGCCGATGCCTTCGACCCGGCTCCGGGCGTGCGGGAGGCGTTCGCCCACACGGAAAATGAGGTGATGCTGCCCGGCGGCTGGTACCGCAACCAGTTCTGGTTCATCCGTAACGAAGCGGGCCCGATCCTGCTGTGCCTGGGGATTCATGGGCAGCTGATATTCGTCGACAAAGCTTCCCACACCGTGATTGTCAAGCTGTCCTGCTGGCCGGATGCGCAGAACCATGACTATTTGGCAAACACCTTGCGGGCGTGCGGCGCCATCGCGGCGAACCTGGCGGCCTGAGCCTTCACAGACCAGAAGCCGAAGCGCCGATCCGCTACCGCGCAGCGGTGCGGTACAGACCGCAGCTTGTCGCAAAAAATTTTGCGAAATGGCCTTTAAGCTGCGCCGATCGGTGAATGCTCTGTCTTACCCGCCGCATATTGGGTGTTGACGGCTGTGTCGCGTTCGGGGCAGCCCGTGTCATCCGTTTGCCAGGGAGCACGTAATGACGCAGACCATGGTCACGACGTTCCATCCGCTCGATCCGCCGACTGCCGACGAGTTCCGGCAGGCGGCGTCGATCTGCGGTGCGACCACGGCGTGGACGATCGTTGTCGATTCGCGTCGATGGAAGTCGCTGAATCGGGCAAGCAGAAGCTCGCCGCGCTCCTTGCACGCGGCACCGCCCCCCATTCGCGCACGATCATGATCTGCCTCGATCGTGGTTCGAAAACGCGTTGGCCTTCAGGAGAATTCGTGAATCAAGGCGGCCAAGGGATGGGACCGCGGGAATGGACACAATAGTGGCTGGCCGAATGCTGCCACCATGATGCTGATAGGAGTAAGTGATCCCCATGTCGGAAAAGAAGGTCATCCACAACATCATCGGCGGAGAAATCCAGCCGGCAGCCGACGGCCAGATGATGGATATCGTCAATCCGTCCACGGGCGAGGTGTACGCATCGGCACCGAATTCTTCGGCCAAAGACGTCGATGACGCATGCCGGGCTGCGGCAAAATCATTCGAGAAATGGCGGTGGTCCACCCCGAGTGAACGGCAACGCGCGCTGCTCAAACTGGCCGACGTGGTCGAGGAGAACGCCGAGCAACTCGTCGAGATCGAGAGCGAAAACACCGGCAAGCCGATCTCGCTCACCATGTCGGAAGAAATCCCGCCGATGGTCGACCAGATACGGTTCTTCGCTGGTGCCGCGCGGGTTCTCGAAGGACGGGCGCAGGGCGAATACATGCGCGGGCACACCTCGTCGATTCGTCGCGAGCCGGTCGGCCCGGTCGGACAGGTGGCGCCGTGGAACTATCCGATGATGATGGCGGTGTGGAAGTTCGCGCCGGCGTTGGCCGCGGGCTGCACCGTGGTGCTCAAGCCGTCGGACACCACGCCCGCATCCGCGTACTGGATGGTAGAGAAGATGCAGGAGATCTTCCCGCCCGGAGTCTGCAACTTGGTCTGCGGCGACCGCGATACCGGCGCCGACCTCGTCGCCCACCCGGTACCGCAAATGGTTTCGATCACGGGGTCCACCCGGGCGGGAATGGCCGTCGCGACCAGCGCCGCAAAGGACGTGAAACGCACCCACTTGGAACTCGGCGGCAAGGCGCCGGTGATCATCTTCAATGATGCTGACATTGAGGCAGCAGTCGAAGGGCTAACGGCCGCAGGCTATTTCAATGCCGGGCAGGACTGCACCGCGGCGACCCGCATGATGATCCAAGACGGTATCTACGACGAATTCCTCGCGACGATGACCGAATCGGTGCGGAACACCAAGACCGGATATGACCCCGCCGACACGGACATCCTCTTCGGGCCCATAAACAACACCAATCAGATGAAGCATGTGTCGGATTTGGTGTCGCGCGCACCCGAGCATGCTCGAATCTTGGCTGGCGGCAAGCCAAAGGAAGGCTCGGGGTTCTTCTACGAGGCGACGCTGATCGCCGATCTGAAACAGGACGATGAACTGATCCAGACCGAAATATTCGGCCCCGTCGTCACCGCACAACGGTTCAGCGACGAGGAAGAGGCAATCGCATTCGCCAACGGCACCGAGTACGGGCTCGCGTCATCGGTGTGGACCAAGAATGTCGACACCGCGGCCCGGCTGGCGGCGCGACTGGACTTCGGCTGCGTTTGGATTAACACCCATATTCCGCTGGTGGCCGAGATGCCGCACGGCGGCTTCAAGCACTCCGGTTACGGCAAGGATCTGTCCATGTACGGGTTGGAGGACTACACACGGATCAAGCACGTGATGCATTACCACGGCTTCGAAGGTTGAGCTTCTCCACTGCCCGCGACATCCCGAGTTCGTCGGAGTACCCCGGCCATTGGCGACTCACATTGATGGGGCTCAACGACTATGGAGAGGGCGTTGAGGAAGTATGAGCCGAGCGATCGTCGCGCACTGCGCGATTGATCTTGTGCCACAACAAGCCCATATGGGCCCCTCACCCGTGCGATAATCAGTCTTTCGCCGACGCGCAGCGCGCCGGCGGCCGGGCTGAGACCGCATCGGTCGCTTGGAGGGTGAGTACGGTGTCCCAGAGCTCGCAGGAAATTGCCCATACGTCCTCTCCGCATCTGTCCCGACAGCTTGGGCTGTGGGCGATCGTCGGCTTGGGTCTCGGATACATGACCCCCATGACGGTCTTCGACACGTTCGGCATCGTCTCGGGTGAGACCAACGCGGTGGTGCCCCTCGCATACCTCGTCGCGCTGGTCGCGATGGTGTTCACAGCGATCAGCTACGGCCGGATGACGCGTGTCTACCCCTCGGCGGGATCGGCGTATACCTACGCGTCCGAGGCGATCCATCCGAACTTCGGGTTCCTCGTCGGGTGGTCGTCGCTGCTCGACTATTTGCTGCTTCCGATGGTTAACGCGGTCATCGGCCGCATCTACTTCGAGTCGTTCTTCCCGGCGGCCCCGTCGTGGGTGTTCGTCGTGGTGTACGTCGCGGGGATCACCGCGCTCAATTACTTGAGCATGAAGGGAACGTCTCGGATCAACGGGATCCTGGTGGTGTTCCAGGTTGTGCTGATCGCCGCGTTCGTCGTCCAGGCGTGGCTCGCGCTGCGGAATGGCATGGGCCAGGGCACGATCTTCACGCTAGAGCCGCTGTACCACGAGGGCGTCGAAATGTCGGCCGTCGTGGCGGGCGCCACAGTGGTGTGCTTCTCGTTCATCGGGTTCGACGCGATCACGATGTACAGCGAGGAGGCCAAGTCGCCGGATACCGTTCCAAAAGCGATCGTCTTCGCATTGCTCATCGGTGGCGCGATCTTCTTCGTCGCGGCGTGGTTCAGCCAATCCGTGTTCCCGACCCTCGAGGGCTTCGAGGTCACCGACGACACGCTTCCCGAGATGGCGCTGAAGGTGGGCGGCCAGTTGTTCAAGATCTTGTTCGTCTCGGCCGCCCTCGCCGCCGTGGTCGCCTCGAGCCTCTCGTCGCATGCCAGCGTGTCTCGCATGATCTACGTCATGGGCCGCAACGGCAAGGGCCGCTTCGCCCGGTTCCTGTCGCACATTCACCCGACGTTCTTGACCCCGACGCACGCCGTCCTCATCGTCGGCATCGTGTCCCTGCTGGCCGTCAAGTTCACGCTCGAGTTCATCTCGTCGATGATCAACTTCGGCGCCCTCATCGCGTTCACCGTGGTGAACCTGACCGTCATCGTCTTCTACGCATTCCGCCTGAAGCAGCGGCGCACGGCCAAGGAGATCTTCAGAAACATCGTGCTGCCGTTCATCGGAATGTGCCTCACGGTCGTGCTCTGGTTGAACCTTCATTTCGAGGCCCTCCTGTACGGCGCTATCTGGCTCGCGATCGGAATCATCCTGCTCTTCTACATGACCCGCGGCTTCCGCGCGCCGCTCACGATGAAAATCGAGGAGGAGATACTTGCCGAGGAGGGCACGCCCGTGCCCCACGTCAAGCACGGTGCCGTGTGACCGCTTAGGCGACTGACTCCTGGTCACGTTGCGCGACAGCGCCTTACCCGACTACGGCAGCATCGCCGTCGACGAGGAATAGCCGCCGGCCTGGCGCTCAGTGATGGTGCGCCGCGTGTTCGGGGGCGACGTCCTGCGTCCCTGTATGGCATGTTCCGCCGTCGGCCTTCGGCGTGGGGGCGACGTCGATCGACGGGTTCTGGTCGAAGAACCCGAATGGCTTCAGCCAGAACGAGATCGTGTCGACCGGCATGATCGGCCACTCCTCCACGCGGGTGATGTGGTGGAGGCCGAAGACGTACCAGAGCACGACGTCGGCGTTCTCCAGCGGCGCGTCGTCCTTGATCCACTCCGTCAGACCGGTGTCAACACTGGACTGCGTGGGGTACTTGCCGCACGGCCAGCGCTCGTCGTCGTCGTGCCGCGTGACCCACAAGGTGTGGCCGATGACCGGCGCCCGAAGGTACTGCGGCGTCGAGGGATCCATGATGGCCGGGAATGCGGCGCCGGGCACCAGCTTGTAGGCGACCGGGGTGCCGTGTCGGTTCAGCTTGCCCGGGTTCACAACCTTCCAGCCGCGCTGGGTGTCCCAGTTGTAGTCGCGGGCGGAGGACGCCTCGGAGGTGATCGGGGTGGACTGGGTGACCAGAGCGAGACCGTAGGGGTTCTCGTCGGACACCGGAGGTGCGACCGAGTCCACCTCTACGACGGTGTTCGCCGAACCGTCGACGTCAAGGTCGAGGCGGGCGACCAAGAAGTGCTGATGGAACGGCGCGTAGGTGCGGTTGTCGACGACGGTTCCGTAGGGCGGCGCGGCCTCGCCCTCGGCATACGGGGTGGTGACCATGATGCCGGTCGCGCGTACCTCGCACTCGATGTTGCCGTCCTGGTAGAAGCGCCAGTAGACCAGGTACTCGTAGTTCGCGACGGTGACGTGGCACGAGACCACCATGCGCCGCTGCCTGCGGACCTCGGCACCGGTCACCGCATCGTCGTGCTTCCAGAGCACGGCGTTGTCCTCCTCGTGCAAACAGATCGCGTTCTTGATGTCGTACGGCGCTCCCGCGGCGTCGTGCATTACCGCGTCCACGTAGACCACCTCGCCAAGGCAGTCGCAGCCCCGCTCCAGCGAGGTGGCCATGAAGCCGAGGCCCCACTCGCCGATGTCGTAGGCCGTCCTGCGGTAGTGGTCGAATGTGGGGTCGCGGTAGGGCACCACCATCTCGGCGAACGACATCCGGTAGGCGACGTCACGCCGCACGCCGTGGTCGTCGTACGCCAACTGATAGATCACGGGACCCTCGCGGTAGTTGAAGCCGAGGCGCATCGACCAGTTCTGCCACCGCAACTCGGTGCCGTCGAGAGTGAAAGAGGCGCCCTCGGGCTGGGTGATGTGCAGGGGCTTCAGATCGGTGCGCACCTCGCCCTTCCACGGCCCGGGCACGTACTCACCGTCGACCGCCGGCATTCCGACGTCGTACTGGTCCTCGATCTCGAGGAGCTCCATGGTGTTCATGTCAACGATCATCTTCAGGCCCGAGACCGGGTGGGCGTACGGATTGCCGTCGGGGGTCTCGCGGACCCACACATCGCACCAGCCCAACCGACGGTCGCGGTACTTCTCGGGCATAACCGCCTTGCCGTAGGTCCAGACGTCGACGATGACGCCGCTCACGTCGGAGATGCCGCGTTCACGCAGCTTGGCGATCACGTCCGGGTGCTTGCGAAGTGCCTCGTTGACCTCGTGGAATTCGTCGATGGTGAAGTTCGGCGTGACGTCGGGAATGTGCTTGAACGACAGAACGGAATCGCCAGTGAGGTCGACCGTGGCTTCGTAGGTCTTGTTGTCGGCGCGGTTCCACACCACCGCTAACGAATGCCGGGGCACCGCGTCACCGACGCCCCAGGCCAACACCTCCTGCTTGGCCGGTTCTATCAACTCGATCGACGCAAAGCGGAAGGTGTCGGTGACATGCCCCTCGCGGCGGAGGATCTCGGCGGTGTGTCTGAACTCGTCCGCATCCAGTGGTTCCAGCGGGTGCAATGCCATGGCCAACCATCCCTTCCAGAACCGCGGACCCGACAGCCGACACGAGTGACCTGGTGGGTCGAGCAGGTGAGCCCGGCCTCTCGCCGAGCATGGACGACCGTTGGTGCAATGCGCACGATACGCCCAGAGGGCAGTGGTAAACGGCATAAGAGCCAGGTTCTGATGTGCAAGGGCGGCCAGGATGAGTCTTCAGCGCGACCTGCGCGCCGAGACGGCCAGTAGTTCACGGGCTTTGATCGCCAACCACATTGCGGCGCGGGTATCAGCCGACTGGAGATCGCAGCCGGTGAGTTCACCGATTCTCCTCAGCCGATTGCGCATGGTGTGTCGGTGGATGTTGAGTTTGGTCGCCGCGGTTTCCACCTGGCCGTTACAGCGAAGAAAGGCTTCCAGCGTGTCGAGCAGCGTCCGATCCGCGGCGTCGCTGTCGAGGGGATTCAGCGAGTGCGCGAGAAGTTCCAATTCACCGCGACCTCGGATGCCCAGGAGCACCCCGAGAACATCGAGGTGATCGAACTCGCTGAATCGACCGTCTGCGTTGGCCTTGGCGGCAGCCCTGGCCTGATTGAGACCAAAGTCCAAGTCGCCCAGGGACATCGGTGAGCTCTGCCCGCCGCCCAGTTGGCGCGCCAGCTGGGCGCCAAGCCTGCGGTGGATATCACCGCCCATTCCGGCATGTTCGCCCGGCAGGATGATCACGATCTCGTCGTCGATCGAGCCCATTAGATATGGCACGTCTCCGCCCTCCAGCATGTCGGTGACATGTGCTTCGGCGGGTATCAGCGCGCCGACGTTGGTCAGCACCACGAGAACGACATCACTATCTGGATCGAAGCCGAAATATCGGAGCACACCGGGATCGAAGGATCGCGGTTCGCCGAGCAGGGCGAGCGTGACCGCGGTGCGGAGTCGCTGTTCGGCATCGATGACCTTGGCCGGTTTCTCGAGTTCGATCGATATCAGTGAGAGCGCGTGGGCAACGAGGAGCCGATCCGACGCCGAGAGCGCTACCTCGGAGCGCACCGCGAGATACCCGCGTGCCGTTTGGGCCGCGCGCACCGTCTGAATCGTCAAGTAGCCGCCACCATCGGCAATCACGCGACTGGCGTGGCGGCGACCGCTGCGGGGCCGCATGTTTCGGGCTGTCTCGGCAGTGATCGCGATGACGTGCTCGGTATCGCGACCGGTGGCTGCGAGCAGCCGTCCGTCTGTCTCGATGACGACCGCGGTCGCCGATAGGGCTTGGCTCAGCGCGGCGACCACACCCGGTACGCCGTCGCGCAGGGTGGCGCGTGCGAATATCTCCTGCTGGTCGACGACGCGTTGAACCGTGCGGAGCTGATCGGCGGTCAGTTCGTCGATGACAGCACGGGTGATAGCGATGAACGGTGTGTCGGCGGGCACTTGCAGGATCGGGAGCCCGAGCGCGTCGCCGGCTGACAGCACACCGTCCGGGACACGGTCGAAATTGGTGCCGGTATCGAAAGCCAACGCCACAACGCCCACGGCGGACAACCGGGCCACATATTCGTATTGCTCGTCGCTCGTCGGCCCCATTTTCAGGCCGGTGGTCATGACGAGTTCGCCGCCAGACAGGTACGGCGTGGGATCGGCAAGCTCGATGGCGTGTGCCCAGCTGATCACCCGGTCGGCATTCTCGCGTCCGGCCACCAGCGTCAAGCCGAGGTCTTTGTGCTCAGCCAGGCGGCGCACGGTGATCGCCATGTCTAGAAGCTACTGGACTAAAGCAACGCCAATGACCGGGCGGTGGAGGGAATCAGCGCCGGTTCACTCACGCGCGGCCGCGTTGCCCAGGGTCGGTGGGGCACTCCGGTAGCTGACCGGAGTCTCCGACAACGAAATGGGGTTGGCGACTTGTGGTGTGGCACTCGCCGGTACGGGCACCGAGACGGTCAGGCCGAGCTGTTCGGCGAACGTGAACGCCTCGGCGATGTTGTTGATCGGGCCCGCGGGCACGCCCAGCGATGTGAGTGTCTCGTACCAGTAGTCGGCGCCGCGGGTCTTCAGGACCGCGCCGAGTGTTTCGGCGAGGGCATCGCGATTGTGGACCCGTTGCGGGTTGGACGCGAACCTGGAGTCGTCGGCCAGCCATGGCAGATTCACGGCCTTGGCGAGAATCCTGAACTGCTTGTCGTTGCCGACGGCGAGCGCGATAGGACGGTCCGCGGTGGAAAACGTCTGATATGGCGCAATGCTGGGGTGGCGGTTGCCCATGATGTCGGGCACCGCGCCGGCGCCCAGATAGCCGGATGCCTGATTGACCAGTGACGACAACAGCACCGAGAGCAGGTCGGTGTCGACTCGCTGGCCTTGTCCGGTTCGGTCGCGATGGGCCAGCGCGGCCAGGATTCCGACCAGCGCGTGCAGGCCGGCCAGGACGTCGACGAGAGCGACTCCCACCTTGGTGGGTTCATCGGGGCCGGGACCGGTCACGCTCATCAGTCCGCCGACGGCCTGCAACAGCAGGTCGTAGCCGGGCAGGGCGGCACCTCGCTCGCGGCCGAACCCGGTGATGGAGCAGTAGATCAGGTCGGGCTTCGACGCACGCACGGTCTCGTAGTCGAGACCGAACTTCTCCATCGTTCCGGCGCGGAAATTCTCCACCACGATGTCGGCGGTGGCCACCAGCTCGCGGGCGCGTTGTTGGTCGGCGCGATCGGTGAGGTCCAGCACCACCGACCTCTTGTTGCGGTTGACCGCGTTGAAATACGTTGCCACGCCCTCAGAATCGTACGGCGGCCCCCATTCGCGGGTATCGTCACCGACCTGCGGGCGTTCAATCTTTATCACGTCGGCACCGAAGTCGCCGAGCATCATGGTGGCGTACGGGCCAGCCAGCACACGGCTGAAATCGACCACAACGAGACCGTCTAGGGCGCCGGGATTCATACGCGCGCCGCTCCACCGCGCATGTACACCGTGGTGGTGTGGGTGAAGAATTCCCTTGCCGCACTGCCCTGCTCCTTGGGACCCAGGCCGCTCTTCTTGGCGCCGCCGAACGGCACATGCGGGTCAGCACCGGCCGATTCGGAGTTGACGTGCAGGACGCCGACGTCGATCTGATCGACGGCCTGCAGCACCCGGGTGAGGTCCTGGGTGAACAGTGCTGCCGAGAGCCCGAATTCGCTGTCATTGGCGAGCTGGAACGCCTGTTCGGCATCGGCGGCGCGTCGCACCGCAAGTACGGGGCCGAACAGTTCCTCGGTCCACACGTCGGCGGCCTGGGAGTCCAGTTCGACGATCGTCGGCGCGATGAAGTAACCACCGGAAAATGGGGCCTCGGTGTAGGGCCGCCCACCGGCGAGCAGCGTGGCGCCTTGCGCGGTGGCGGTTTCGATGCCGGCAGAGATGCTCTGGAACGCCGCATCGCTGACCACCGGGCCCATCTCGGTGCTGTCGTGGGTGGGGTCACCGACGATGAGCGCATCCGCGCGGGTTCGCAGCGCATCGAGGAACCGCTCGGCGATGCCGTCGGTGATGATCAATCGCGAAGTGGCCGTACACTTTTGGCCAGAGGAGCGAAACGCCCCTAACATGACCTGCTCCAGCGCCAACTCGATGTCGGCGTCGTCGAGGACGATACTGGCGTTCTTGCCGCCCATTTCGGCCTGAACCGGTACCCCGCGCGCCGCGGCGGCCGCCGCGATGCGCCGTCCGATGCCGGTGGATCCGGTGAAGGTGATGGCATCCACCCCTTGGTGGTCGACCAGGCTGTCGCCGAGGTACGACCCACCGATGACGAGGTTGAGGACCCCGGCGGGGAGACCCGCGCAGGTGAGCGCGTGCGCAAGCCGCATCGCCAGCAGCGGCACCGCGCTGGCCGGCTTCCACACCACGGTGTTGCCGTAGACCAGGGCCGGGGCGATCTTCCAGGCCGGGATCGCGATCGGGAAGTTGAATGGGGTGATTACGCCAACGACCCCAACCGCTTTGCGCGTCACCAGGATCTGCTCACCGACCCGCGGTGAGGCGAAGATCTCTCCGGTTTGGCGGTCGCCTTCGTTGCCGTAGTAGCGCAGGATCTGGGCGGCGCGACGCACTTCGGCGATGCCTTCGGCTTTCGTCTTGCCTTCCTCGGCGGCCAGCTCGAAACCCCACGCGGCTGCGTTGCGCTCCACCACGGCGGCCGCTTCCATCAGCACGGCGCCGCGCTGATGGATCGGTGTGGCCGCCCACGCCGCCTGGGCGTCGGCCGCGGCGGCCACTGCAGCCTCGAGTTGGCAGGTCTCGGCTGATCGGCCTTCAGCCACGATGAGGTGTGGGTTGGCGGGGTTGATGCTGTGCAACGGCGCACCGCTGCCGGGGAGCCACTGGCCGGCAACGAGGTTGTGCAGCTCCACGGGAGCGGTCATGGTCGTATCCATCTGAACTCGGCGGGTTTACCGGAAGGCGGACTGGCCGGTCAGCGCGCGGCCGATCGACAACAGGTGCATCTCGGAAGTGCCCTCGTAGGTCAGCACCGATTCCAAGTTGTTGGCATGGCGCAGCGGCGAATACTCCAACGTGATGCCGCTGCCGCCCAGCAGGGTGCGGCATTCGCGGGCGATGCTCAGCGCCTCGCGCACATTGTTCAGCTTGCCGAGGCTGACCTGCTCGGGCCGGATGGCCCCGGCGTCTTTGATGCGACCGAGATGCACCGCCAGCAGCATGCCCTTGCCCAGTTCCAGGGCCATATTGGCCAGCTTCTCCTGGGTGAGCTGGAAGCTGCACAGCGGCCGGTCGAACACTTCCCGCGCCTGGGTGTAGGCGATCGTGGTTTCCAGGCTGTCACGGGCGGCGCCCACGGCGCCGAACACGATCCCGAACCGGGCTTCGTTGAGGCATGACAGCGGAGCCGACAGCCCGCGGGCGTGCGGCAGCTGCGCCGAGGCGGGCAGCCGCACGTTGTCCAAGACCAGCTCGGACGTCACCGACGCCCGCAGGGACAGCTTCTTGTGGATCGTGTTCGCGGTGAAGCCCGGGGTATCGGTGGGCACCAAGAATCCGCGGATACCGTCGTCGGTCTGCGCCCATACCGTGGCCACATCGGCGAGGTTGCCGTTGGTGATCCACATCTTGGTGCCGTTGAGCACCCAGTCGGTGCCGTCGCGGCGGGCACGGGTGCGCATCCCGGCGGGGTTGGAGCCGAAGTCGGGTTCGGTCAACCCGAAGCAGCCGATGGCCTCCCCTGCGGCCAGTCTCGGCAGCCATTCGCTCTTCTGCTCCTCGGAGCCGTACCGGTAGATCGAGAACATGGACAGCGAGCCCTGCACCGAAACGAAACTGCGGAACCCGCTGTCGCCGGCTTCCAGCTCCAGGCATGCCAGCCCATAGCTGACGGCGTTGGTGCCCGCGCAGCCGTAGCCGTCCAGGTGCATGCCGAGTACGCCCAGATCCCCAAATTCCTTTGCCAGTTCCTTTGGCAAAGTAGCCGATTCGAACCACCCCTCGATGTTGGGCCGAAGTCGGGTATCGACGAACTTGCGCACCGTGGCGGCGATGTCGCGTTCGTCGTCATCAAGCAGCCGGTCGATGTCGAACAGTTCCAGTGGTGCGCGGTGGCTGCTGGCCGGCGGCGATGCGGTCGTGATGGTCATTGTGTGCTCCTCCCGAGAGACGTTGAGCGGTAGGGATTTAGAGGGTGCGGAACGCGTCGCGGAGAACGGCGAGCGCCTCGAAGAGCAGGCCGTCGGTTATCGCCAGCGGCGGCAGAAACCGCAGCACATTGCCGAATGTGCCTGCGGTCAGGGTCAATACGCCGTTGGCGTGGCAGTACCGCATGACCGCGGCGACCGCCTCGCGGTTCGGATCGCGGGTGCCTGGCACGACCAGCTCGGCGGCGATCATCGCACCGCGGCCCCGGATGTCGCCGATCACGTCCGTGGACGCGGCGATGTCGCGCAGCTCGCGAAGTAGTACCTCGCCGATGGCCTGTGCTCTGGCCAGCAGCTGATGGGTCTCGATTTCGTCGAACACCCCAAGGGCGGCGGCACAGGCGACCGGGTTGCCGCTGTACGTGCCGCCGATTCCACCGGGGTGGGCGACGTCCATGATGTCGGCGCGACCGGTCACCGCGGCCAGCGGCAAGCCGCCGGCCAGGCCCTTGGCGGTGGTGATCATGTCCGGGATCAGTCCTTCATGCTCACAGGCGAACCACGCTCCGGTGCGGGCGATCCCGGTCTGGACCTCGTCGGCGACCAGCAGGATGCCGCGATCACGGCAGAACTCGGCCACTCGCCGTAGGAAGCCGTCGGCGGGGACGATGAATCCACCTTCCCCCTGAATGGGCTCGGCCACCACGCAGGCCACGGAGTCGGCGCCGATCTGGGAGTCGACCAAGTGGGCGAACTGGCTGAACGCCTCCGCAGCGCAGTTGGCAGGGCCCGACGGCCAGCGGTACGGATAGGCCATCGGCGCCCGGTACACCTCAGGGGCGAACGGACCGAAGCTGTGCTTGTACGGCTGGTTCTTGGCGGTCATGGTCATGGTGAGCAGGGTGCGGCCATGAAACGCATGGTCGAAAACCACCACGGCAGGCCGCCCGGTGGCCGCCCTGGCGTACTTGACCGCGTTCTCCAGCGCCTCGCTGCCGGTGTTGAACAACGCGGTGCGCTTCTCATGGTCGCCGGGTGTGATCCGGTTCAGCGTTTCAGCGACCTCGATGTAGGGCTCATACGGGGTGGCCAGAAAGCAGGTGTGGGTGTAGCGCGCCAGCTGTTCCGACGCGCGGGCGACGACGTGGGGGGCCGCATTACCGACCGTGGTGACTGCGATGCCGCTGCCCAGGTCGATGAAGGAGTTGCCGTCGACATCGACGAGGACCCCACCGCCGGCGGCCGCCGCGTACACATCGGCGCTGCTGGTCAGGCCGGCCGGCACGGCCGACCGCCGCCGCGCAGCCAGCTCCAACGACCGCGGTCCGGGCACCTCGGTGACCAACCGCCGGGCCTGGTGCAGGTGCGGGCCGCCCAATCCAACCGTCGGGCCTGGTGCAGGTGCAGGCCGCCCACCGCCGTCTCTACCGCCGTCATATCGATGGTCCTTCCAGTTGAGTCAGCGAAATCGTAGGGAGACGCATGCTCCCCGGCCCATGGCCGAGTTGGACAGTAAAGCGAGCTTCAGATGGCCGAGTCGGCGATTGGCTATTTCAACGTCCTGGCTCCTCACGTGGCACCCGAAGGGAAGGACCGCTCGAGGCCGGAGATCTTCCTCTGCGTTGCGATCACCGCATCGCGTGAACAACGCGCGGGCGCCGTCGCCAGCTACTTGACGTAGGCCAGCGGGGTGACGGCGGGGGGATTCGGCAGCGGCTCCGACTGGTAATGACCGCGGATGCCGTCGATGTAACGCCGGCAGCGCTGCGTGAGCCCCTCTGCCGTCTGCATCCGCCCCTTGGTCACCAGAATGCCCAGATCGGCCCCACTGAACCGAAAATCCCCAGGACCATAGACCCGCAGGAAGAACGCCTCGTCCTCGCCGGTGATTTCGTGCCAGTCGTTGCTCACCCGCGCGAAGGTGAGCTCGCCGTCCTCGCCGAGGTGCCACGTGCCTGTCCGGGGTGCGGCCAGAAGTCGCTCGACCGAATCCGTCTCTGTCTCCTTCATGATCAACTGCGACCAAACATCGACGGCGGCAAGCTCACGCCAGCGGTCGTTGATCTCTTCGACGTTTACCGTGTAGTCCACGTCCATGAATTCCAGGAGATGGAACAGGAACAACGGTACGTCTGCGTATGCGCCCGCGGTCACGTTCGTCATGGACGACGCGCCGGAAATGCGCGGATTGATCTCGCCGAGGTACACCTCGTCGGTGTCGAGGTCGACCAACACGTCGACCTCGAGGAAGCCGCGGTAGCCTTCTTGCGCTAGCCGATCGCCCATCTTCTGCACGTGGCTGATGGCAGTGGCGCGGTGATTTTCCGAAAGCGCTTCGGGGAACAAGTCGTTTCCGCACCAGCCACCTTTGTATGGGGTGAGTTCGGGATATCCCGTCAGATCGGTCATGAAGGGTCCGACGATCGTGCCATGCCTGGTGATGCAGGCCTCCACCGCGGCGGCCTTGTTATTGATCCGCTTCATCACCTTGAGCTCTTGTCCCGTCATGTCCTCGGCGTTGTCGTCCCAGTCCGCCTCGGACTTGATGAAGAAGGTGGTCTTGCCTGAGTCACCGTAGGGTGTCTGCACCACCAGGTCGCCGCTCAGCTTGGCCGAGTCCGCCAGCGCCTGCAGCTCGGCATAGGTGCTGGCCTTACCGATCACGTTCGGCACCGAAGGGGCTCCGGCCTCGTTGCCCAGTTGGGTGGTGACGATCTTCGAATCAAGCCGCCGCCGCAGGGAGTCGGACGGCAGAATCAGTTTGTAGCCCTGTTCGCGGCAGATCTCCTCGGTTTCCTCGTCGAAGAAGACCATCGCCACCATCGGTGTGCCACCACGACGTTTCAGGTGATCGCGTACCTCCGGATCGCGCAGCAGATAGTTGTTGATGTGTTCGCTTGACTCGAACTCGACGTACGGTTTGTTCTTCGGAGTGAACACCCGTGGATGTGCGCCGTCCCACGAGTCGTAATAGGTGACGTAGTTGAAGTTGCGCACCCAGCGGTCGATGCCGAGCAAATTGAAGGCCGTCGGGCCAACGAAGTAGATGGGCTGCACATTCGTCCGAAAGAAGGTCCGTATTTCGGCGATTCCGTCCAGTCCGCGACTACCGAAGGGGTGCCGCAAGGTGCGTTTAGGAGACGTCGACGGCTGCCGCTTACGCGTCCTGCGAGTCTTTTGTTCGGCCATAATCGCCTCCTGCGCCGTCGACCCCCACGGCGTCGTCGCGGTGCACGTCGAGCGTGAATCGAGCGTAGGCCGAACCCGGCCCACGTTCAGTCAAATGGCGCGAACCCTCACTCTGATCGCCTCATTTTCCCGATCGATCGGACTTGCCGTGACGGCTGCGGCCCGCGATAACGCCCGGTTGCCTCGGGTTCTCGCCGGTGGACGGCCGGCCCGCAAGCGCACCTGCGATCGCGTCAAATGCACGCAACGTGTTTTGCGAGTAACCGGGGTTTTGGGGCTCCGGCCAGCTCGACAATTTCACGCACACCGTGCGCGTGCGCCGGGTGACGTGGACCAGTTGACCATTGATGCCTTGGCACAGCAGCACGTCGCCGTACGGGCCAGGGCGGAACCAGAACTGGTTGCGATACCACCCGCCCGGCATCGACACTTCCGCGGGAGAGGCAACGAAGACGGAGCGCGCGTCGGCGTCGACCGCCCATGCCTCGCGCAGCCACCGCGATCCGATCACAGTTCGCTTGCCGACGCCCTCGTCAGGTACGGAGCCGCCGTCAAGCAGCATCTGGCCGAACCTTGCCAGATCCCGCGCGGTGGCGCACAGGCCCCCGTCGTGCACTGCCGTGCCCAGCCCGTCACAAATGATTTCGGCATCAAACTCGGCGCCGAGGGGCTGCCAGATCAGCGTCGATATCAACTCAGCCATCGGCTTGCCGGCCGCTCGTTCACACACCCAGCCCAACACGTCGGTTTCGGCAGAACGGTATAAAAAGCGTTGGCCGTGCGGCGCTTCGGCCGGACAGCCCGGCGAGATACTGGTACATCCCGCGCGGCGATGCCGGGCCGGGCGGCGGCGCCGAGCCGGTCAACCGCGCCAGCACCCTCACCTCGGCGTCCGGGTCAAGGTAATCCTCGCGGAATCGCACGCCGCTGCGCATGTCGAGCACGTGCCGCACCGTCGCCTCGGCATAGCCGCTGGCCGCCAGCTCGGGTACGTACGCGGTGACCGGCTGGTCGGTATCCAGCAGGTTGCGGTCGACGAGTGCGGCCGCGACACATCCGACCACCGACTTCGACACGGACATCACCGCATGCGTACGGTCAGGGGCCCCCTCCGGTGCATACCACTCGGCCACCAGGGCGCCGTCATGCATCACGATGTAGGCGTCGGTGTACGTGTCGGTCATCACTTGCCCCGCCGTCACGACTGATCCGTCCACGCTGGTCAGCGTCACATCGGTGGCAACGGTAGGTGCGGTGGCCGGGATCAGTTCATGTGACGGCCCAGTTTGGCGCGGAATTGGCAGGGTCGGCAGGATCTCCTTGACGTGCCAATACGCCCAGCGATTAAACGGCGGCAACTGCCAGTTCTCGGCGGTCACCTGAACTGCGGCATCGGAGCCGCCGCCACCGACAGTCGACATAACACCC
>CAWFQG010000013.1:0-253104 GCA_963817825.1 uncultured Actinomycetota bacterium
TGGAGCTAAGGGGACTCGAACCCCTGACCCCCACACTGCCAGTGTGGTGCGCTACCAGCTGCGCCATAGCCCCGTGAAGTTGTGCCCATCGAAGCTACACCACCTGCAGTAAGCCTTCAAAGCCACTGGTCACGGCACTTCCCCGCCGGCTTCGGGTCCCAGCGCGCGCATCGGCGTCGGCGTGATCGGCGGTAGGCCGCGGGTCTCCGGGGCGAACACCCATCCGATCGCCGCGATGAACAGCACCACGCCGCTGACGAGGAATGCGGTGCCGAAGGACGCGTGCTCGGCCACCTGACCGACCACGATCGAGCCGAAGATCGAGCCGAGGTCGGCCATCATCTGAAACGTCGCGACGGCCGTTCCCCCTCGGGACTTGTTTCCGACGATGTCGGCCACCGCGGCCTGCTGTGGCGAGATGAAGATGCCCGTCGCCGCGCCCGTCACGTACGCCGCCGCGAGAAACACGGGCACCGACGACGTATAGCCGACAAGCACTGTCGACACCGCCGACACCGTGAGTCCGACCAGGAGCAGCTTGCGGCGCCCGATCCGGTCCGACAGATACCCGCTGGGGATGACGGCCGAGATGTTGCCGACGGCGAATGTCGCCAGCGCCAAGCCCGCGAAGCCCGGTCCGCGGCCGAGCGCCTCGACGACAAACAGCGGCACCAACGCGATCCGCAACCCGAACGCCGCCCACCCCGTCGCGAAGTTGGAGAACAGCGCGGCACGGTAGGCCGGATGCCGAAGCACAGTCCGCACCGAAACCGCGGGCTCGGTGCTTTCCTCCGGCGCCGCCACCGCGGAATTACGCAAACTGACGAACACCACCATCGCGGCGACCAATAGCGTCGCACCGTAGATCATGAACGGGGCGGCCAGGCCGAGGCCCACCGTCAGGCTGCCCAGCACGGGTCCGCAGACCGACCCGACGAGAAATCCCGACGAGAACATGCCCGCGACACGGCCGCGCGCATCCGGCGGCGACACGCGGATCATCAGGCCCGAGCGACGACACGGTGAACATCGCCGAACCCAGGCCGCCGAGCGAACGGAACAGCAGCAGTTGCCAATACGTCTGCGCGAACGCGCACGCCCCCGTGGACAACGCCACGATCAGCAAGCCGGTGATGTAGACGCGCCGCTCCCCCAGCCGTTGCACCAGCAGTCCGGCGGGCGGCGCGGCGACCAACCGCATCAACGCGAACGCGGTGATGATGAATGTCGCGGCGCTGATGGTGACGCCGAAGTGACGTGCGTACTGCGGCAGCACCGGGGCGACCACGCCATAACCCAGCGCGACCACGACATTCGCCGCGACCAGCAGCCAGACTTCACGCGGGAGCTTCGGCTTATCACCGTCGTCAGTACTGTCTGACGCACAGTCACCCTGCGCTACAGAGCTCACGCGATGACCTTATTCACCACCTCTTTGGCCGCTTCCTGAACCTCTTCCAGATGCTCGGGCCCCTTGAACGACTCGGCGTAGATCTTGTAGACGTCCTCGGTGCCCGACGGCCGGGCGGCGAACCAGGCGTTCTCCGTCGTCACCTTCAGACCGCCCAACGGTGCGCTGTTGCCCGGTGCCGTCGTCAGTTTGGCGGTGATCTCCTCGCCGGCCAGTTCGGTGGCGGTCACCTGCTCCGGCGACAGTTTGGCCAGACGCGCCTTCTGCTCGCGGTTGGCGGGCGCGTCGATGCGCGCATAGGTTGGCGCACCGTACTTTTCGGCCAGCGCGTTGTATCGCTGCGACGGTGTTGAGCCGGTAACCGCGAGGATCTCCGAAGCCAACAGGGCGAGAATGATGCCGTCCTTGTCCGTCGTCCACGTCGATCCGTCCTTGCGCAGGAACGACGCCCCGGCGCTCTCCTCGCCGCCGAAGCCGATGGTGCCGCTGATCAACCCGTCGACGAACCACTTGAAGCCGACCGGCACCTCGAGCAGCTTGCGGCCAAGCCCGGCGACCACCCGGTCGATGATCGACGAGCTCACCGCGGTCTTACCGACGGCCGTCGATGCCGGCCACTCGGGCCGGTTGGTGTAGAGGTACTCGATCGCCACCGCGAGGTAGTGGTTCGGATTGAGCAGCCCGGCATCGGGCGTGACGACGCCGTGGCGGTCGGAGTCGGCGTCGTTACCGGTCGCGATCTGGTACAACTCGCGGTTGGCGATCAGCGAGGCCATCGCGTTGGGCGAGCTGCAGTCCATCCGGATCTTGCCGTCGGTGTCGAGCGTCATGAACCGCCACGTGGCGTCGACCAGCGGGTTCACCACGGTCAGGTCGAGGTTGTGCCGCTCGGCGATCGCACCCCAGTAGTCGACGCTTGCCCCGCCCAACGGGTCAGCGCCGATGCGGATCTTCTCCGCACTGATGGCGTGCACGTCGACCACGTTCGGCAGGTCGGCGACGTAGGCGTCCATGTAGTCGTGATGCTGCGCGCTCTGCAGGGCACGGGCCAGCGGCACCCGCTTCACGGCCTTGAGCCCGTCGCGCAGGATCTCGTTGGCCCGTTTGGCGATCACCCCGGTGGCGTCGGTGTCGGCGGGGCCGCCGTTGGGCGGGTTGTACTTGAAACCTCCGTCGCGCGGTGGGTTGTGCGACGGGGTCACGACGATGCCGTCGGCCAGGTCACCGTCACGGTCCCGGTTGAACGCGAGGATGGCGTGGCTCACCGCAGGCGTCGGGGTGTAGCGGTCGGCTGAATCAACCATGGCGACAACGTCATTGGCGGCCAGCACCTCCAATGCCGATACCCACGCCGGCTCCGACAGCGCATGGGTATCGCGCCCGATGAACAGCGGACCCGTTGTCCCCTGCGCCGCCCGGTACTCGACGATGGCCTGCGTGGTCGCCAGGATGTGCGGCTCGTTGAACGCGGCGTCGAGGCTGGACCCGCGATGCCCGGAGGTGCCGAACACCACCTGCTGGTCGATGTTGTCCGGGTCGGGCTCGACGGTGTAGTACGCGGTGACCACCTGGGCCACGTCGATGAGGTCTTCGGGTTGCGCCGGCTGACCGGCGCGGGGGTTGGCGGCCATGAACCCGATTCTGCTCCTCCGAAATTCGTGCCGTACCCCGGTACGAAAGGTTGACGGCGTTACTTTGGCTCATGTTCAGTTTCGACGGCCGGGAACTGGGCGCCGTCTTCGTCGGTGGCGCGTTGGGGACAGTGGCACGCGCCACGCTCGAGACGTTCGCCGCATCCGACCCGGGCCGCTGGCCGTGGCCGACGTTCACCGCCAACATCGTGGGCGCTTTCCTGTTGGGCTATTTCGCCACCCGGCTGCTCGAACGTTTGCCGGTATCGAGTTATCGGCGGCCGCTGCTCGGCACCGGTCTGTGCGGCGGGCTGACCACGTTCTCCACGATGCAGGTCGAGACCATCAAGATGCTCGACCACCAGCACTACGGCCTTGCCGTCGGCTACACCGCCGCAAGCATCGTTGCCGGGTTGCTCGCGGTCTACATCGCGACGGCGCTGGTGCGACGGGTCCGGGTGCGCCGATGACCGTCGCCGTCTGGGCAGGCGTGATGCTGATCGGCGGAATCGGCGCGGTGCTGCGGTTCCTGGTCGACCGCGGGGTGTCGAAGCGGATCGGCCGGCCGTTCCCGTTCGGCACCCTCGTGGTCAATCTCAGCGGTGCTCTGCTGCTCGGCTTCTTCGCCGGCCTCGCCCTCAGCCCCCACGTGGCGCTGCTGGCGGGCACCGCGTTCGTCGGCTCCTACACCACTTTCTCGACATGGATGTTGGAGACGCAACGCCTCGGTGAGGAGCGCCAGGCCTGGTTGGCATTCGCCAACATCGCGGTCAGCGTGGTCCTCGGCGTGGCCGCGGCCTGGCTGGGCCAGTCGATCGGAGCCCGGCTGTGACCGACTACCTCAAACTGACGACGTACTTCGCCGAACGACTGCGCCACGAAAATCGGTTCCTCTCCGATGCTCTGCTCGACCTATACGGTGACAACGCGGTGGCAACCAGCGTCGTCCTGCGCGGCATCGCCAGCTTCGGCCCGCACCACGAACTGCGCAGCGACCTCTCGCTGAGCCTGTCGGAAGACTCACCGATAGCGATCACCGCCGTCGACGCGGCCGACAAGATGGCGGGGTTGGCCGACGAAGTGTCGGCAATGATGACCCGCGGGCTCGTCACGCTGGAACGCGCCCAACTCGCAGGCCCGTTGATCCAGCCGCCGGATGCGGCGAAGCTCACCATCTATGTCGGCCGCCAGGATCGCGCCGACGGCCGACCCGCGTACCGCGCGGTGTCCGACATGTTGCGTCGGCGCGGTTTCGCCGGAGTCTCCGTGTTTCTCGGTGTCGACGGCACATCACGCGGGCAACGCAAACGAGCCCATTTCTTCAGTCGCAACATGGGTGTGCCGGTCATGATGATCGCCATCGGCACGGGCCAGCAGGTTGCCGATACCCTGCCCGAACTCGAAACACTGTTGCGGGAGCCGCTTTTCACGGTCGAACGGGCGCAACCATGTAAGCGCGACGGCGAGCTGTTGAGTCGGCCTGCCGCGCTGCCCGCCGCCGATGCACACGGGCGTGCGCTGTGGCAGAAGCTGATGGTGTACACCTCCGAGGACGAATTGGTCGGCGGCACGCCGATCCACCGGGCGATCGTTCACCGGCTCTTCGACTCCGCCGCCGCCAGCGGGGCGACGGTGCTGCGTGGCATATGGGGATTCCACGGTGACCATGAACCTCACGGCGACAAGCTGTTCCAGGTCGGCCGCCAAGTCCCGGTGGTCACAATCATCGTGGACTCCCCCGACCGCATCGCCCACAGTTTCGACGTCGTCGACGAGCTGACCGCCAAGCACGGGCTGGTGACCAGCGAGCTCGTTCCGGCACTGGTGTCGATCGACGACGGGGAGCGCCGCGGGGGCACCGGGTTGGCGAGCAGCCCGTACTGACGTCGTGACGCTAACCGAGCGTCGACATCCAGTGCTCGGCGAGCGAGCTCACCCACCCTGGCGCGTCGCCCGCGTCTTCTGGAGGGCCCTCGACGAGCACCAACTCGTCGATGCCGAGCGCTTCGAGTGGAGCCACGTCGCGCGGGTTGAGGTCACGAAGCGCCACGGCCAGTCGCAGTTCGGCGGGGTCGCGTCCCTGTTCGGTGCACAGTGTGCGCAGGAAAGCGACGCGCTCGCCGACCGCGTCGACATCGGGCAGGTTGAACCCGTACCAGCCGTCACCCCACGCCGCCACGCGGCGCAGCGCGGCGTCGCTGTTCCCACCGATGACGATCGGGATGCGGCGGTCGTGCACCGGCTTCGGGTTCACCCGCACGGCGTCGAAGTGGACGAATTCCCCATCGAATGAAGCGATGTCGTCGCGCCACAGCGTGCGGATCGCGTCGACATACTCTTTGGTGCGCGCGCCTCGCCGCTCGAACGGCACGCCCAGTGCGTCGAACTCCTCGCGCGACCAGCCGACGCCGATGCCGAGCGTGAGCCGTCCTCCGCTCAGCGTGTCGAGAGTGGCCGCCTGTTTGGCCACCAGCACCGGATTGTGCTCGGGCAACAGCAGCACGCCGGTAGCGATCCGGATGGCCGCCGTTGCGGCCGCCGCGAAGCTCAGCCCGATCAGCGGGTCGATCCAATCGGCGGCGGCGGGCACGGCGATCTGTCCGTCCTCGGAGTACGGGTAGCGGGATACCGACTCATCGACCATCACGACGTGTTCGCCCGACCACAGCGTCGCGAACCCGGCGCTGTCGGCGGCGGCCGCCACGGCGTCGATCATCGCGCGGCCAGCGCCATTGCCGATACCTAGCGCATGCAATCCCAACCGCATCGGGCGATCGTCTCACGCGGCGAGCAGCTGGACACCCGCGATGAGCAGTGTCGCGACCTTCACGAGTTCCAGGCCGACGTAGACCCAGTGGGCGCGCGACCGCGGGGCGTCGCTACCGGCGAGCACCGCGTCCGAACGCCTGCTCAGCCACGGTCGCACGAGCAGCACCTGGACAAGGAGCGTGACCACAGCGATGGCTGCAGGCACCGCCACGCCGACCGGTGGCGACCCGACGACGCACGTGACGGCCAAAACCGCAGCCAGCAGCAGCTCGCAGCCGTTGAGCGCGCGAAAAACCAAGCGGCCGACGCCCAACCCGACTTGCAGGGTGACGCCGGGGGCGCGGAATTTCAGCGGCGCCTCGATGAACGAGATCGCCATCACCATGCCCAGCCACACGAAAATCACCGCGACCGCGACAGCCGTTGGCGGACTCACGGCCAGCAGCCTACGACGGAAGTGCAATCGTAGAGGTGTGCAGATCGATCGCGTGGCAGAACTTCAGCGGTGGGAAGACTCAGGCGCCGTCTGGTCAGTGGTCTCCCGAAAAGACAATCGGGTGACGATCGCATTGTTGCGATGCGACGGCGGCGAAGAGGCCGACCGCTTCACGTCCGACGACCCGCGGCTGCTGGACTACATCGGCGACCGACTCGGCAGCGCGGAGTGAACGTGGAAAGCGTGGAACTGGGAAAGCTGACGTTCACTGCGGTGGATGACGCGATGGACCTGGTCGGCGGACCCGTTCGACAGCATATCGAGCAGTCCGGCGGCGACGGGCTGTGGGTCAGCGAGATCGACCCGACCCTCGCCGATACCGCGGCCTTCTGCGAGCACTACGACGTCGGCCTCGACGTCTCAGCGAACTGTGTCGTGGTGGAGGCCAAGCGGGCCGACCGGGTCTGGCACGCGGCGTGCATGGTGCTGGCGACAACCCGCGCGGACGTCAACGGCATCGTGCGCAAACACCTTGACGCCCGCAAGATTTCGTTCGCATCGATGGAAACTGCGGTGTCGCTAACCGACATGGAGTACGGCGGCATCACCCCCGTCGGGTTGCCGGCCGGCTGGCCGATCCTGGTGGACCAGAATGTGGCGGATCAGCAGCGAGTCATCATCGGCAGCGGCATCCGCGGCTCGAAACTGCTTGCCTCATCGGATGTTCTGGCCGGGTTGCCCGGCGCCGAAGTGCTGACCATCACCAAGACCGCCCAGTCAACGCCGACAACATAGGCGACCACGGCAGACGAATCACGTATCACGACAGTAGCGCCGAAATTGCACTCAGGGCTGTTGGCGGTGTGCAGCTCGATCAACGACCCTGCGTGCAATCTCGCCGCTAGGTAGCGAAGCCGGTGTAGGTCACCTCGACTCCAAGTCCACCTACATCTAACGAAGAATGGTCGCCCCGCACGTGGCGGGGCGACCATCCCATTCGCTTGGTTAAACCGGCTGGAAGCCTGCGTTCGTGTAGACGCCCCAAACCTGCGCGTCTGCATTCCACGAAACCGGCAGCCACGGCGCCCACGGCGGCGCAGGCGGTCGCGGCGGAGCCCAGACCGGCGGAGCGATGCTGGCATCCGGGCCCTCGAGGCTGACACCAGGGGCGTTCAGACTCGGGCCCTCGACGCTGACACCCGGGGCCGGCATCGGCCAGGGTGGCGGGGACCACGGATCCGCCTGCGCCACGCCTGCACCCAGGCCGACGGCGGCCGCGCCCAGCGCGCCTACCAACGTTGCTTTCACAGCGGTTTTCTTCAGCTTCATGCATCTCCTTCGATCGGCACACCGACGACCGGCGCCGATGTGCTGGTCAGGACTGCCGCCCCCTCATCGTGGCAAGGACGACCTATGATCCCCGTCCAGTTGGCCTACCCGCCGCCCGCCGGAGGCTAAACCGCGGGTTGCGTCACTTCTCTAAACGCGCTGACCAACTGCGACAACTCGTCAGTCGCCTGGCGCAGATCCTTCGGAGGCGATCCGGCGAAGCGGATGTCGGTTGCCCCTGCCGCGATCTGGTTGGCCACTGGAGAAACGGATGCCTCGACGTCGATGCCGCCATCGGCGCTCTTCACCAACACCGCGGTCCCCTGCACCTGCAGATCGCTGGCATCGCCGCCGACCTCGGCGATCGCCTGCTTCATGGCCGGCACGGATTCTTCGAGGTTCGCGATGTCCGAACCCCACGGAATCCAGCGGGTACCGAACTTGCTCAATCGACGGGCGACCCTCTTGTTCACCGTGCCGCTGATCCAGATGGGTATACCGCCGGGCTGCAACGGTTTTGGCATCTGGTGGATGCCGTCGAAAGTCAGTTCGGGCGAACTGTAAACGGCGCGCTCTTGCGTCCAGAGTGTTTGGCAGACCTCCAGCGTGTGGTCGAGCAGGCGACCCCGATGCTCGAACGCCAGGCCGACCGCCTCGTACTCCTCGCGCTGCCAGCCGACTCCGACGCCGAGATCAACGCGGCCGCCCGACAGGACGTCCATCGTCGCCAACTGCTTGGCCAGCACCGCCGGGCGCCTCAGTGCTGCGAGCAGGACCGCGGTGCCCAGCCGAATGCGTGTCGTGGTAGCGGCCACCGTCGCCAAGAAGACCAGGGGCTCAAGCCAATTGCCGTCGGGGCCTGTCGGCTGTCGCCCACCCGTGGTGCCACCGATTGCCGGATCTCCGTAAGCATCGAGGTTCTCACCGAATACCAGGTGATCCGAGACAACGACGCGATCCACGCCGACGGCATCCATGGCGCGCGCCAAGTCGAGCGTTGCGTTCCAGTCCTGGTTCGGATCGTCGCTGTAGGTCCGCAAGTACAGCGAGATCTCGGGCTTACGCGTCATGGCTGACCACCTTGGCTGCCGGGGATAATCGGGCCACCCTCGACGTGGCTGGCGAACGATCCGGCCCAGACCAGTTCGGCCGGCCCTTCCCCGAACACCTGATACGCCAGGCTGAGATCGCCGCAGGATGCGTACGACGTTTCAGGCACGGCATTGAGCGTAAATGACGTGTGTGCGACAGTTCGGGAGATGACAGGAAGCGTCGCGGTAATCGGGGCTGGACCCGGCGGGTTGGTCGCGGCGCGCTGGCTGCTGTCGCAGGGATTCGAGCCGACGATCTTCGAGCAGGCCCCGATGCTGGGCGGCCAGTGGACGGGCCTGGCTGAGTCAAGCGGCATATGGCCGACCATGCACACCAATACGAGCCGAGTCCTGACGGCCTTCAGCGACCTGGAGCATGAAAGCCGTCTCGTCTTCCCGTCGAACCGCGACATCCTCGCTTATCTGCATCGCTACGCGGAAACGTTCGACCTGACGTCGCGCATTCGGTTCGGCACACGGGTCGAACTCATCAGCCGAGGCGACAGCGGATGGCTCGTCGACCACTCCGGCACAGCCGAGGCCTTCGAACAGGTCGTCGTC
The DNA here is from genome assembly GCA_963817825.1 of uncultured Actinomycetota bacterium. Lineage (GTDB taxonomy): Bacteria > Actinomycetota > Actinomycetes > Mycobacteriales > Mycobacteriaceae > Mycobacterium. The sequence goes on from CAWFQG010000013.1 coordinate 9,229, forward strand.
GCCACCGGTAGATTTCAATCACCCTTCATTCCAACGGTTCCAGGACTCGACACGTTCGCCGGCCCTGCCGGAGCGACATCGACCTACGAATACCGGCATCCACTTCCCTACCTCGACAACCGTGTTCTCGTCGCCGGCGGCGCCATCAGCGCACTCGAGATCGCCTGCGAACTAGCCCAACTCGGCGCGTCCGTTGTGGTGACACAACGCCGCCAGCGGTACGTACTGCCGAAATTCGCGTCCGGCGTTCCGTCGGATTTTCGAATCTTCACGCGCTACGGAACACTGGCGAACGACGCTCTGCCAGTGACAGAAGTCGACCGGCAGCTGAAGGAGATCGTCCTCGAAGCGGGTGGGAGCCCGGAGCAGTACGGCGCACCCGCGCCTGACCCATCGTTGTTCGCCGCAGGCGTCACCCTTGCCCAGCAGTATCTGCCGCTCGTGGCGGAGGGCCGAATCACGGTGCGGCCGTGGATGACATCGGTCGATAGCACGACCGTGACCTTCGGCGACGGGCACGCCGCGGAGTTCGACGGGATCTTGTTCGGCACCGGGTTCACACTGAATCTGCCGTTCCTCAGTGAAGAAATCCGGACGATCATCGACCTCGATTCCGTACATCTGGACGCCGACCGCTATACCTTCCATCCGGACCTACCCGGTCTGGCCTTTGTCGGCATGTGGGACCAGTCGGGCGGATACTTTGTGCCGCTGGAACTTCAGGCCCGGTGGATCGCCTACACGTGGGGCGGCACAATCCCAGAAGCGACAGAGTCCGAGCGACGGTCGGCGATCGACGCCTACCGTGCACGGCGTGGAGGGTCTCAGAAAAGCCGAATGAATCTGGTCGCGCTGACCTTCGCGCGAGCCGCCGGGGCCGAACCGCATCTGGACAACTGGCCTCAGCTACGCCGCGCGTTGCTTTTCGGTCCGCTTGCGCCCAGCAGTTTCCGGCTCGAGGGTCCCGATGCGCTGCCCGACGCCCCGGCACGGTTCGCGCGTGACGCGGCCGCCTTCGGCGCGATCACGTCGAACGAGCTGACCGAGCGGGAACGGAGCTACTGGTCGCTGCTGGAAGCCGCTACGCGTTGAGTGCCTTCTCCCCTATGACTTTTCGCGCGCGCAGGTCATCGATCTCGTCATCCGTCAAGCCGAGGCCGCGCAGCACGTCCTCGTTGTGCTGCCCAAGGGTCGGCGGGGCCGACCGATGGTGGTCGAGCGGCCCAGGCGTGATGCGGAACGGCCATCCCGGGTACCGGTGCACACCGGTGATCGGGTGCTCAAGCTCTTGGTAGAACCCGCGAGCGTCGAGCTGGGCGATGTCGTACATCCGATCGGCGGTCAGCACCTGCTCGACCGGAATCCGTTGTGCGCAAGGGCTTCGACGATCTCCGCGGCGGTTCGGGTTCGCGTCCATTCGGCAACGATCGCAGTCGAAATCATCGTGGGAATCCGGCATGAGCTCGGACCGCCCGAGGGTTTCGGCCAGCCGCGCCCGGTCGGTGTCATCGCGGAGTGAGATCGCCACCCATTCATCGTCGGTCGCGGTCGGATACACGCCCTGCAGGTAGCCGCGGCGACGGTTGCCTTCGCGCGGCCGAACCACTCCGTTCATCGAGTACTCGATCACGGGCTCGGCGGCGACTGAGGCCGCCACCTCGATCTGCGCAATCTCGATGAGTTGGCCTTCTCCGGTGCGGCGCCGGTGGTCCAGCGCGGCGAGCAGTGCCACCCCTGCGTGCACGCCCACGATCGGGTCGGCGGGCCCCTGCAAGACACACGGCGGCCCGTCGGCGTAGCCGGTGACCGCTGCCATCCCCGACGTCCCCTCGAAGTTGAAGGCCCAGCCGACGTAATCGCGCCAGGGTCCCTGTAAGCCGAATCCGGGCATGCGGACCTGTATCACGTCGGGGTTCAGAGCCACGATCGATTCGTAGTCGAGTCCAAACTGCTCGACCACCCTCGGCGAGAAGTTCTCGACAACGACGTCGGCATCGCGTATGAGCCTGCGGGCCAGGTCACGCCCATCATCGGACATGAGATCGAGCGTGATGTCGCGCTTGTTGAGATTTGTCGCCTGCCACATTCCGCTGCGCTCATACCACAGGTCGCCCTCAAAGGCGTATGCCCCGGAGTAGCGAAACCCGTCAGGACGTTGGATCGATTCCACCTTGGTGATGTCGGCGCCAAACGCGCCGAGATAGCAGGTGAGGTATGCGCCCGCCCAGAATGTCGACAGGTCGAGAACGTTCACACCCTCGAACGGCATGGCTCGATCGGCGCCGAACGATTGCCTTTGTGTCACAACGGTTGCGGCGGTTTGTCCCAGGCGGGGAGCAGGTCGAACCGGCAGGACGGGCGTCTTCGACAGCCGAAAGGCGCCGCCCGGTCGACGGAACGACCAATCGTCGCCCCCTGCCTCCACGAAGAACCCGCGATCGCGGTACTGCGGACATTCCATCACTGTCGCGCCGTCGTTGACGGGTGTGGCCGGAATGCGCAGCGCCTGGCTCAATTCGACGATCTCGTCGACTGTCCGCGCCGAAAGCCACGGCTGGGCCTTTTCATAGAATTCAGCACGCTCCGGGCCACCAAGCATGACCGCGATCTGCTGCTCTCCGTACTCCGGCAGCCCTAGCATCGCGCAGACGTCGAGCCAATGCTGCCCGGTCAGACAGTTGATGCCGAGCCAGCCGTCGGCAGCACGCACGATGCCCATCACCGGGCCTGACTTCGTATTGGGAGGCATGCCGAGGCTTCGCATCTTTTCGGCCAACAACATCGGGTACGGGAGTGTCGAGAGCAACGACTCCATCACCGACACGTCGACTTCGACGACGTTACTTGTGTTGGCGGACAACGTTCTCAGAGCCGTGAGTGCGCTCAACGCGGCGTAACCACCTGCGACATACTCGGAGATCCTCGCACCGGCCTGAACCGGGGGCCGGTCGGGATCGCGCATGCTGACCCACCCCGAAGCCGCCTGCACGGTCAGCGGCGTGGTGTCCCGGTCACGCAACGGTCCATGCTGGCCGAACGGCGAGATGCGAACGACAACGAGGCCAGGGCGCAGCGCCTCCAATGCGGGCGCGTCCAGCCCCAATCTGGCCAGCGTTCCCGGCGGCATTCCATCGACGAGAAGGTGGGCCTGCCCGATAAGGGAATGCGACGCCGCGCTGTCGGTTTCGAGATCGATTGTCGCCCCGCGTTTTCCCGCGTTGAGATATTCGTACATTCCGGAGCGGTTGAGGTCCTCGACGCCGCCGGGAAACGGACCCCAGCGGCGCAGCGGATCCCCGGAGGGCGGCTCGATCTTCGTGACGTCGGCACCGAGGTCGACGAGGAGTTTCGCGCAGTAGGGTCCCGCGATGTCGCCGGCGATCTCGACGACGCGCAAGCCCGCCAGCGCGCCCGTCACGCCAGGACGAAGCGGGTCGGCCATACGGCTCCTCACCAAGCTCAGGGGATCAACACATGGTCTACACCTGTCGGATCAAAGTCGTCAAACGACACCGACTAACGTGGTTGTTAATCAACAGATCACCGGCTATTGACAGCACAATAAGGGCCGAGTAGACACAGTGAGAATCGAACAGATCAGCTTGTTCTGTCCGACAGAGGCGTCCAGGGAGGCCGGCTTGCCCACCACGTTCCCCCTGCACTCACCCGACTTCTTCATCGGCGACCCGTACCCCGCCTACAAGGAGCTGCGCGCGAGCGCGCCCGTGTGCTGGAACGACGTCACCAAGTTCTGGGCGCTCTTGAAGTACGAGGACATCCGGTACGTGTCGACCAACCCGGACAGGTTCTCCTCGACCAAGGGCATCACCATCCCTGACCCCGTGATGCCGAACCCGGTGCAGGAGGGCAACCTCATCTTCACCGATCCGCCGCGGCACCGTCAGCTGCGCAAGCTGATCAACACCGGGTTCACCAGACGTCAGGTGGCGATCCTCGAGCCGAAGGTGCGCGAGATCGTCTACGGGATTCTCGACGACGTCCGGTCCGGGTCCACCCACGAATTCGCCGAAGAACTCGCCGCACCGCTGCCCACCCGAATGATCGCCGAGCTGCTCGGCGCTCCACCCGACGACTGGGAGCAGTTCCGCAGGTGGTCCGATGCGTGCACGGGGAACGCCGACCCCGAGATCGAAATGGACGCGCTGGTGGCCGTCGGCGAGCTGTTCGGCTACTTTCAACAGCTGATCGCAGCTCGGCGCGCCGAGCCCAGGAACGACATGATGTCGGTGTTGACCACCGCCGAGGTCGACGGGGCCAGGTTGACCGATGAAGACCTGCTGAACTTCGCCTTCCTGCTACTGGTCGCGGGCAACGAAACCACGCGCAACCTCATCGCGCTCGGCACGCTGGCGCTCATCGAGCATCCCGACCAATGCAGAATGCTCGTCGAGGACCCCTCTTTGATTCCCGCAGCCGTCGAGGAAATGCTGCGCTGGACAACGCCGGTGACGCACATGGCCCGGGTCGCAACGGTCGACGTCGAGATCCGCGGTCAGGTCATCCGCAAGGGTGACATGGTGGTGATGCTCTATGGGTCCGCCAACCGCGATGAGGAGATATTCGGTTCCGACGCCGAAGAGTTCAACATCATGCGACACCCGAATCCCCACATCGCATTCGGCTGCGGTGAACACTCGTGCATCGGATCTCAGCTGGCCCGACTCGAAGCGCGGGTGTTCTTCGAGGTCCTTCTCGGCCGATACCCCGAACTGGAACTCGTCGGCGACGTCGACCGGATGCGGGCCACCATGGTTCCCGGTGTGAAACGCATGCCCGTGCGACTCGGAACGGGGAACTGAGCCGTGCACCTGGATTTCACACCTGAACAGAAGGCGTTGCGCACCGAGATCCGCGAATCGCTCGAGAAGGTGATGACGCCTGAACGCATCGCCGCGGTCGCCGGTCGGATGGAGGGCGGAGACGCAGTCAAGGAATGTGTGCGAGCGCTGGGCGCCGCGGGGCTGCTCGGCGTCGGCTGGCCCAAAGAGTATGGCGGACGCGGCTTTACCGCACTCGAGCAGTTCATCTTCTTCGAGGAAGCACAGCGGGTCAACGCACCCATCCCACTGGTCACGCTCAACACTGTCGGGCCCACGCTGGCGAGCTGCGGGACCGAAGAGCAGAAGCAGAAGTTTCTCCCCGGCATTCTGGAGGGCACCGTCGAGTTCGCGATCGGCTACTCCGAGCCGTCCGCCGGAAGCGATCTGGCGTCGCTGCGGACCGCGGCCGTTCGCGACGGGGACGACTACATCATCAACGGCCAGAAGATGTTCACCAGCGGCGCGGCGTACGCAGACTACGTCTGGCTCGCTGCCCGCACCGATCCGACCGTGAAGAAACACAAAGGGATCTCGATCTTCATCGTGCCGACGTCGTCGCCGGGGTTCTCGTGCAAACCGCTGCACACCATGCCCGGTGTATCCACCTTCTACACCTTCTACGACGACGTGCGTGTGCCCGCCAGCGCTCTCGTGGCGGGTGAGAACGAGGGCTGGCAACTGATCACCACACAGCTGAACTTCGAGCGCGCGGCGCTGGGCAATATGGGCGCGCTGGAGCCGCTGTTTGAGAAGACGGTGAGGTGGGCGCAGACCACCGAGCTCGACGGCGGGCGCGTCGTCGACCAGCCGTGGGTGCAACAGGCGCTGGCCCGGGTCGAGGCTCAGGTCGCCGCCTACAAGATCATGAACCTGCGCGTCAACGCGGCGATGACCAAAGGCGCGCTCGGCATGGGGGAAGCATCGGCGGTCAAGGTCTTCGGGACCGAACTGACGCAGCAGGTGGCTCGCGAGCTTCTCGAAATACTGGATCGGGCCGGTATCCGTAAGGGCGATGACGCACCGTTGCGCGGCGCGCTCGAATCGGCGTACCGGATCGCGGTGATCAACACCTTCGGCGGCGGCGCCAACGAACTCCAGCGCGACATCATCGCGATGGCGGGACTCTTCATGCCACGCGCGCCACGGGATCTTCGGGCCAACCAGAATGGGGACAAATAATGGAACCGAATGCCTCGACTTTTCGGGAGAAGCTCGACGCGCTGATCGGCCAGCCCACCGGCGGGTCCGGCAAGCCGACCGTGGCACCGGATCCGGTGAACCAGCCGATGATTCGGCACTGGGCGTACGCACTCGCCGACATGAACCCGGTCTACCTCGATCCCGAGTTCGCCGCGAAGTCGCGGTTCGGCGGCATCGTGTCCCCGCCGGTCATGCTGCAGGCCTGGACGATGCCGGCCCCGAAGATCGAGGGCATTGCCGAACGGGGCGGAGTGCCGATCGAGATGGACGCCAGCAAGAACCCCGCGTCGTTCATCGAAGAGGCCGGGTTCACCGGCATCGTGGCGACCAACTCCGAATTCGAGATCGAACGATATCCGCGTCTCGGCGACGTCATCTCGGTGACCCAGGTGTTCGAGGACATCTCCGACGAGAAGAAGACCTCACTGGGCACAGGCCATTTCGTCACGTGGCTGTCTACCTACACCGACCAGAATGGCGAGGTACTCGGCAGGCAACGGTTCCGGGTTTTCCGATTCAAGGCCAACAGCTGATGGCGACCAGACTGGCGCCGACGGTCAGCCCCGACACTGAGTTCTTCTGGAACGGGCTGCGTGACCAGAAGCTTCTCATCCAGCGCTGCAAGGGATGTCAGGCGCTTCGCCAGCCGGCGCGCCCGATGTGTCCGGCATGCAATTCACTGGAATGGGACACCGTCGACTCCACCGGCCACGGCACCGTGTACAGCTACGTGATGCCGCAGCATCCTCCGATGCCCTTGATGGAATATCCCTACATCGTGGCGCTGGTCGAGCTCGACGAGGGAGTGCGGCTGGTGTCGAACCTGTGCGAGATCGCGCCCGACGCCGTCGAAGTCGGCATGCCCGTCGAGGTCTTCTACGAGACGTTCGACACCCTCGATGGGAAGGACCTCGTCCTGCACCAGTTCCGGCCGGCGCAATAGGCGAAACCGTGGACTTCACCTTCACCGAGGAACAAGACACGATCGCCAAGGTCGCGCGTCAACTCTTCGAACACCGAGTCACCCCCGAACATCTCACCGAGCTCGAGGCCGGAGATGTGCGCTACGACAACGCACTGTGGCGTGAACTTGCGACCGCCGACCTGCTCGGAATCGCGTTGCCCGAGGACGTGGGTGGCAGCGGCCACGGATTCCTCGAGTTGGCATTGCTTCTCACAGAGGTCGGCTGGAGCGTCGCACCGGTTCCGGTGTATGCCACCCTCCTGCTGGGCGCCGACACCATCGCCCGGTTCGGCGACAATGCGCAGCGGCAGCGACACCTACCCGAGGTCGTCAGCGGCGGCCGTCTTCTCACCGCGGCGCTGGCCGAGCCTGGGCGCTCCGATCCGACCACGCCCGCGACCACCGCACGTCGCGACGGCGACGGTTGGCGCCTCGACGGGCACAAGGAGTTGGTGCCCGCCGCCCAGGTCGCGCACGCGATGCTCATTCCGGCGACGCTCGACGATGGCGGCGTCGGTGTGTTCCTGCTCGACACGGAAGCCGACGGACTGGAGATCACACCCGTCGTGACGACCGACGGCGAGCCACATGCGGATCTATCCCTCGACGGCGTAGTCGTTTCCGGTGTAGACCGACTTCCCGGTGACGGTGCCGAGATTGTCGAGTCGCTGCTCGCCCGCGCGCTCGTCGGGCTGTGCGCGATTCAACTCGGTGTGGCAGAGCGGGCCCTGCGAATGGCCGCGGCGTACACGACCGAGCGCGAGCAGTTCGGCAGGCCGATCGGAAGCTTCCAGGCAGTGCAGCAGCGCATGGCCGACGCCTTCATCGACGTGGAGGCGATCCGCTGGACCATGTGGCAGGCTGCATGGCTCCTCGCGCAGGGTGGACCGCCGGGTCGGGAGGCCGCGATCGCGAAGTTCTGGGCAGCAGAAGCGGGGGCTCGAGTTGCCGCGACCGCCCAGCAGGTGCACGGCGGAATCGGTATCGACACCACCTATCCCTTGTTTCGGTACTTCCTGTGGGCCAAGCACAACGAGCTGACCCTTGGTTCGGCGCCCGCGCAGTTGGCTCGGCTTGGCGCCGTCTACTCAAACGAGAAGGGATGACTTCTGTGGCTCTGCAAATAGGACGCACCACGACCCTGGATTGGCACGACATCAATGTCGGCGATGAGGTGACACCTCTCGAAATCCCGGTCACCGCAACGGTGATCGTTGCAGGCGCGATCGCGTCGCGTGACTTCATGCCGGTGCACCACGATCCGGAGTTTGCGAAGAAGCAGGGATCGCCGAACATGTTCATGAACATCCTCACCACCAACGGGCTGTGCGTGCGCTTCCTGACCGACTGGGCGGGGCCCGAGGCGATGGTGACCAAGCTGGCGATCCGGTTGGGTGTGCCCGCCTTTCCGAACGATCCACTGCGGTTTACCGGCAGTGTCACGGGAAAGTCCGAGGGCGTCGACGGAGAGGGGTTCGTCGACGTCGCATTCAAGGGCAGCAACAGCCTCGGCGATCACGTGTCGGGTACGGCGACGATCAGCCTGCTCGAGGCTAAATGAGCTCTCTCAGCGGGAAGGCGGCAATCGCGGGCATCGGCCAGACCGAGTTCTCGAAGGAGTCTGGGCGCAGTGAGCTCCAACTCGCCTGCGAGGCAGTCAAAGCCGCGCTCGACGATGCTGGGCTGCGGCCCAGTGACGTCGACGGCATGGTCACCTTCACGATGGATTCGAGCGACGAGATCGAGATAGCGCGCAATGTCGGCATCGGCGACCTGACGTTCTTCAGCCGTGTGCACCACGGCGGCGGGGCGGCGGCGGGCACGGTGGTGCAGGCGGCGATGGCGGTGGCGACGGGTACGGCCGACACCGTGGTGTGCTATCGAGCATTCAACGAGCGGTCGGGATTCCGGTTCGGCGGCGCGACGGCGCGCGCTACGGCCGAGACGCCGATGTTCTTGGCGAACTACGCACCGTTCGGGTTGTTGACGCCTGCGGCGTGGGTGGCGCTGCACGCCCAGCGGTACATGTCGACCTACGGCGTCACCAACAAGGATTTCGGCAGGATCTCCGTGGTCGACCGCGCCCACGCGGCGCGCAATCCCGACGCATGGTTCTACGAGCGGCCGATCACGATCGAAGACCACCAGAACTCGCGGTGGGTCATCGAACCCGTTCTGCGGCTGCTGGATTGCTGTCAGGAGAGCGACGGCGGCGTCGCGATCGTCGTCACCAGCGCCGAACGCGCGCGGGACCTTCGCCAACCCAGCGCGGTGATCACCGCCGCCGTGCAGGGCGCGGCAGCCGAGGGCGAGATGATGACAAGCTATTACCGCGACGACATCACGGGGCTGCCGGAGATGGGGGTGGTCGCCGAAAAGCTCTGGCGGGACTCGGGACTCACGCCCACCGATATCCAGACCGCGTTCCTCTACGACCATTTCACCCCGTTCGTCTTCGCCCAGCTGGAAGAGCTGGGCTTCTGCGGGCGCGGGGAGGCGAAGTACTTCGCCACCGTCGAGCGGCTGTCGCTCGGTGGTGAGCTGCCGATCAACACGAACGGTGGCCTGCTCGGCGAGGCGTACATCCACGGGATGAACGGCATCACCGAAGGCGTGCGGCAGGTGCGTGGAACCTCCTATAACCAGGTCGACAACGTCGAGCATGTGCTGGTCACGTCCGGGACCGGTGTCCCCACGAGTGCACTCATCCTCGCCACGGCCGATTGAGTGGAGACACCGTGACCGTCGAGACCACCGCAACCGATACACGCGAGCTCATCATCGAGTCCGCGATGGCGTGTTTCGGCAGGCAAGGTTTGGACAAGACGACCGTGGTCGACATCGCGCGGGCGGCCGACGTCTCGCGGAGCACGGTGTACGAGTACTTCCGGGACAAGGCCGAGATCGTCGAGGCGTGCGCGGAACACTCGTCTCAGAAGTTCTACCGCGAGATGGCCAAAGCCATGGGCCATGGCGACTCACTGGAAGACAGGCTGACTCGCGCCGCCGTTTTCGTGACCACCGCCCGCCGGTTCATGGAGCCCGAAAGATATTTCAACGCAGACGAAGTCAGCCTGCTGCTCACCAAGAACGCCGCGGTGCTGTTACGGGAATGTAGTGACTTCCTCGCGCCCTACCTCACCTCGGCGAAGCTCACGGGCGAGGTGCGCAAGGACCTCGACGTCGCGGCGGCAGGCGAGTGGTACGCGCGCATGCTGTTCTCGTTGTTCAGTACACCGTCGGCGACGCTGGACATGGACGACGACAAGGTCGTCGCCGATTTCGTGCGGTCACACGTGGTGCGCGGGTTCGCGAACGAACGGCCCGGCCGGTCACGGTGAGGCCAGCGTGGCCCGCGGCGCCCGCCACGCCGGATGGGCGCGAGCTGGGGCGATTCCACGATCTAGTTCTATCACTATAGCTATGTAGTTTTGAAGATAGTCAGATCGAAACTCCCGAACTCTGGCCACAGCTCCTGGGGCGATGAACTGTGAATAGGCTGTGAAGTACCAAGACTCATGGTGGGGCGCGGGCGGGTTACTCGTCCGGGAAAATCACAACCCTTGCGGCTTTGCATAAGGTATCTAATGTATACGTATTTACATTGCTTCCCTATATAGGTAACCTTCGTAAACGAAGGGAATGTGCAACCAGAGTCGGCGTCGTCACATCTGGCGATCGGCGCTCAGCGGCGAACGTGCCCGTAGGCAGAGCTGTCTATACCACTGTGGCACAACACATTTCACCGACGAACCGGAAATATATCGCCTCGGGATCGCGTTGCAGACGACGAACGGTTCGTCAAAGGAGTGATCGCATGAGTAAAAGTGTTCCTCAGATCTGCGGCGTTGCAGGCGTCTGCGCCATCATCGCTGCTGCGCTTATCGGCACGGTAGGGACGTCGGAAAACGAGCGCTTGAGTGGAAGTTCCGGGCCGGTGGACGTCGGCAGTACCGAGACCCTGACAACGCCGCCGGCCGAGCCCGCAACGTCGAAAGCGGCTCCGGCCCTCAAAGGTCCGGCGCCGCTTCCTCCGGAAGAACAGGGCTTGCCAGGCTAGTGTCGTGAGTCGTTAATTCGTGACCAGAACCCACACCTAGATGCGTCAACTCAACGCCGACAACACTCAACGCCGACAACATGGGTACGGGGATCCAGACCCGCAACAACTCCCGCCCCCTTCGCGTGGGCCACGACCGCCCGATCACATACGGAAATCCGTCGGCAACCACGGCAGACGAATCACGAATCACGACAGTAGCGCCGAAATTGCACTCAGGGCTGTTGGCGGTGTGCAGCTCGATTAACGACCCTGCGTGCAATCTCGCCGCTAGGTAGCGCAGCCGGTGTAGGTCAGGTCAGCTCGACCCCAAGTCCACCTACATCTCTCGCCAACTACTGCGCATGAATTAACGACTCACGACACTAGTCGCTACGGACCGGCTCAACCGCGTCCGATCTGATAGTCGATGAATGCGTCCCAGTCCTCGATGCGGCGTCGGAGTAGATCCAGCACCTGCGGATGAGTCGTGACGAAGAACCGGTTGGCGCGTATTGCCTCAGCGACCGATTCTCCGACTACCGCTGGGTCGAGCAATTCGAGATCGTCGCCCGGGAGGCGCATCGGTGTCTCGGGCCCGAACCGGGGCATGTCATTGGAGATGTTGGTCAGTACCGGCCCTGGACAGAGCAGCGTCACGCCAATGTTCCTTGGGTCGGAGATAGATCGCCAATGCCTCGGTTATCTGGACAATCGCGGCCTTCGACGCCGCGTAGGGCATTCGGTCGTAGGAGTAGGTGTACAGCCCGGCGAATGACGATGTGTTGACGATGTGGCCGTCGCCTTGGCCGAGCAGTAGCGGCAGGAAAGTCTCGTTGCTGCGGATCACCGACATCAGGTTGACGTCGAAGATGCGCTGCCACTCGACGACGGGGATGTTCTCGGGCAGGCCGTTGGTGAGGACCCCGACGTTGTTCATCACGATGTCGACTCGTCCGAAGCGCGCAAGCGCGTCATCACGAATGTCGTCGAACGCATTCGGCAGGGAGACGTCGGCGGTATGGGCGACCGCCGCGGTGCCGTGGCTGCTGATGTCCGCGGCTATCTCCGCCGTGGCGTTCAAGTCGACCGCTACGACGTGAGTACCTCGACGCGACAACGACCGGGCGGTAGCCAGTCCAATTCCGCTGGCGGCACCCGTGATCACCGCGACTTTGCCCTGCAAGTCCTGCATGGGCGCTAGGTCGATCCGTGCAACTCGGCGAGCGCGTGGATCTGCTCGAGGTAGTGCTCAAGCGAGTGGGCGATAAACACCGCGGACACGGTGGTGGTACCTGCAGCGGCCATCGTGTGCAACGTTTCGGCGGTTGGCCCCGGATTGCCTACCGGGTCGAGAGGTTGCTCGGCCATGAGGACGACCTCGAAGTCGTCAGGTAACTCCCACGCTTTCAGCCACTCGGCAGCGGTGTTAATCGACACATTGAAAGGGCACCAGCCATCGGCAAGCGTGAGCGCCCGCCGCAACGAGCGCTTGGTGCGGCCGCCGATCCAGATCGGCATGTGCGACTGCAACGCGCAGGGGTCGACGGTGAGACCGCCGAACGAGTAGAACTCACCGTCATACACAGGCTCGTTGCTTGGCAATGCTGCCCGCAGTGCCCGCAGAGCGTCGTCGCCGCGGGGCCCGCGATCGTCGAACGGCACGCCAAGCAGGTCGAACTCCTCCTTCAACGAGCCAACACCGACACCGAGGATCACCCGGCCGCCGCTCACGTGATCCAAAGTTCCGTAACGCTTTACGACCTCCAGCGGATGGTGATACCCGAGCACGAGCGTCATCGTCGCGAACCGGATTTGTTCGGTGCGCGCCGACAAATAGCCGAACGTGGCGAGCGGATCCCAATACCGGGTGCCGCGCCGCGCGGTCTCGGTCGACGGCAAACCGATGTGCTCGCTGCACGTCAGATGGTGGTAGCCGAGCCGATCCGCCGTCTCGGCGGCGCGAGCGATCTCCTCTATTGAGGCATCCTTCTCCCATGTCAACGGAGCACCGAAGACGTTGGTGACGACCGGCGTCATGATGCCGAGTTTCACTGCAGGGGCTCTTCGCCAGCCAGGATCGTGCGATGCATCAGTCGGCCGCTATCGACCGGGTACTCGAGCACCCGGTGCATGGTGCCGGTGTTGTCCCAGATGAGCAGGTCGCCAGGTTGCCACTCGTGTCGATAGACGTACTGAGGCTGGGTTGCCCAATCACGAAGGCGCGCAAGCAGTGCGCGGCTCTCCTCGACCGGCAGCCCGATCACATAATCTGCGGTGGCGCCGAGAAGCAACGACTTGCGGCCGGACTGGTGTGTCCACACGATCGGGCACGCCTTCGTCGGGGATTTCTGCCAGAACGTGATCTCGTCGTGGCTCATCTCGGGGCGGACGTAGTACTGCGACCGCTCGGCACTGTGGACCACCCGAAGCTCCGCGATCGAGTCCTTGTCGGACTGCGGCAGGTCATCGTAGGCGGCGTAGGTGTTGCAGAACTCCGTCTCGCCGCCCGTTTCTGACAGCGTGACGGCCCGCAGCAGGGTCGCGAGATTCGGGTACGGCTGAAGGGAGCCGTCGAAGTGCCAGAACATCGAGCCCTTGAGGTATTCGGCTCGCTGGTTCACGTTCTTGTCGAGAGAGATCTTGTATATGCCGCTCTCCCCCTCGTTTTCGGGGATGGCGCCGAGAGTCCTCGCGATGGCGACCTGCTGTTCGTCGGTGATGTCCAAGCCGCGAAAGAAGACCACTCCTCGTTGCTCGAGGATGGCGCGAATGTTTCGGGCCTCGCTGCCACCGAGCAATGTGTCGAGATCGGTTCTGATCTCGCTACCGATTTTCGGAGTGAGGTCGACGACCTCTAGTTGCGCGGAGGTAAGTCCCATGACGTCAGCTCACTCTCGTGAGAATGGTGTTGGCCGAATGCTTCACGCGCGGTTGCTTCCACAGCTCTACCGCCAGTGACACCGTGATCAGCGAGTAGAGCAGGTTGCGCAGGTTCGCGACGTCATCGGGCAGCGGCTCGGAGTAGTCGAACTTGTCGATGTAGGCCACCGCTTCCTCGGCGTGCGGAAACACCGCGTCGTAGAAGGCCTGGATCTCGGGCATGGAGGTGTTCACCCGCTTGACGTAGCGCTCGTGCCCGTCCTCGATCGCCCATTCACCGACGAGGTGTTCGAGCTCCGAAAACTCCGGCGGCAGAAGGGCACTCATTTCGCTGCCTTCCCCTTCTCGCCGGCCTCGACGTAGTCGGCCACCACCTTGTGCAGATGACGCAGCAGGATTTCCTCGTCGTTCATCGTGAAATGGGTGAGCGCGCCGCTGTTCAGCATCGCCTGCAGGCCCTCGGACGGGCTGGCGTCTTCCAGAATGATGTCGTTGAGGAACGTGACGGTGAGCTCCTGGCCCAACCGCTCCTTGTGCGTGGTGGGTGGCTGGTAATACATCTCCGTTTCGAAGATGTGGGAGTGCGGCCCGGTGGGCCAATGCGTATGAACGGTGAAACCGGACGCACCGAAGATCAATATGAAATTCGGGAAGAATTGGTATGAGTCGAAGCCGTACTTGTCCGACCGAGTGGGATTGAGCCCGGTCGGCATCGGTCCGCGGTCGGTTCTCTTGGTCCACGGGCCGGCCGCACTTGCCTCGAATACGCACTCGATCGGCTTGGAATACGGGGTCTTCTGGGAGGGCTCGCCGGAGAACGAGAACATCCGGTGCGGACCGTTGAGTTGGTAGCCCAATGCATCGGTGAACGGGTTCGGCTTGTCGAGTGCCTCCTTGGCCTCGGCTGTCAGGGTGCCGAACGACGACGCGTGCAGATACGGCCCGTGGTAGCTCTCCGCGAAACCGTCGAGGAAGATCTTCCAGTTGCACTGCAATTCGGCCTTGAACCGATACACCTGGTGCGGCCCCTCGAAGGGATAGCCCTCGATGCCATGGGCCAGCTCACCGAGGAAGGACCGCACCGGCTCGGTGTTGTCCGGGTTGAGGTTGATGAAGATGAAGCCTTCCCAGACCTCGCACTGGATGGCGGGCACCCGGCAGCTGTCGGCGTCGAAGTCGAGCAACAGATCCTTGCGGGTGGCTGAGTGCAGCGAGCCGTCCAGCTTGTACCGCCAGCCGTGGAAGCGGCAGTAGAGCAACGGTGCGCGGCCCTGCACTTCCTGGAAGGGGTCGTCCTCCCAGAGCATCTTGTTGCCGCGGTGCGGGCAGATGTTGTGGAAGGCGCGGATCACGTCGTCCTTGCCCCGCACGATGATGATCGAGGTGTTCAGGAACCTCAGCTCGCGGGTGAAATAGCTGCCGGACTTCGGTACCCGCTCCACCCGGCCCATATAGAGCCAGGTCTTCTTGAAGACGTGTTCGCGTTCCTTGTCGTAGAAGTCCTCGGATACGCAGTCTTCAAGCGACACCGGTCCGCGGCCGAGTTCTGGATACGCGTCGGTCCAATGTCCGGTTTCGGGTTTGGCCACCAGGCTGTTGTGACTCATGAGGCCCTCCTCCGGGCCGACGGTAACAGTCGTCGAATTGGTCGAAACAGACGCAAAACCGCAACACCCTGTTGCATAATTGGAACACACGACGCGGACGAGAGGAGCACCGCAAGAGCAGTGGAACAGAACCTGCCCTTCGACCTCGATGCTCTGCTGGTATTCGGCAAGGTGGTGGAGAGCCGCAGCCTGTCGAAGGCCGCGACACTGCTTGGAATGCCGAAATCCACTGTCAGCCGCAAGCTGACGAAGCTCGAATCCGACCTGGGCATCAAGCTGCTGCGCAAGAACACGCATCAGCTCACCGTCACAGACCTGGGCGACAAGGTCTATGCGCACGCCGTCAACATCCTGACCGAGGCCAACGGCGTGCGCGCTCTGGTGGAGGGCAGCAAGCATGAGCCACAGGGCGAGCTGAAGGTCGCGATACCCGTGTTCGTCGGTATCGACTACGCGTCGCGGGTCGGCGCCACGTTCCTGCAGCGCTACCCCAACTCCCGCTTGGACATCCGGCTCGTCGACAACATGGTGGACCCGATCAAGGACGGGTTCGACGTGGTGTTCGGGACTGGGCCGCTGCAGGATTCGACATTGATCGCACGAAAGGTGTTCAGCCTCGAACTGTTTCTGTGCGCATCGCCGGACTTCGTGCGACAGCTGGCCGAGCCGCTCACCGATCCACAGCAGTTGAGCGCCCTGCCGTTCATCGACTTCGGCTTCGCCGGGGCCCACAAGCTCACCGTCGTCAAGAACAAGCGGCGTCACGAGCTGTCGCCCCAAGTGCGCGCGCGCGCCAACAACTTTCAGGTGTGCAAGCAGTACATCCTGCAGGGCCTCGGCATCGGAGCAATGCCCACTCAGATCATCTGCACCGACGAGCTACGCGAAGGCAGCATTGTGCCCGTTCTGCCGGAGTGGCGGCCGGAGCCGCTCGACGTGCACATGATCTACCCCTTCGAGCTCTCCTTCTCGACGCTCATCAGCGCGTTCTACGAGGCGGCGTGCGACATCATCGTCGAGAACACAGCGCGAAGTCAGGAGTGACCACCGAGCACGTTCCGCACGACCGTCCCGACAAATTTCTCGTCGATGGGCTCGCGCGAGAACCAGCGCCGGTAATAGAGCGGGCCCACCAGGGCCGAGATCATGGCCGACACGTCGGCCGTCGCCTGCAGCTCGCCGCGGCCGGCCGCGCGCTCGAGGACGGCCCGCAGCGGCGCAGCGTGTCCCCGCTGAATGGAGCCATGGACGTGGGCGAACTCCTGGTCGCGCTCGGCGACATCCACGATCGACGGCACCACGGTCGACCATCGCGCAGTGCCCAGCAGATGCCCGAGGTTATCCAGGATGGCCGTGACGTCCTCCGCCAGCGATCCGGTATCGGGTACCGGCTGTTCAGCGCTGATCCGGGAGGCCGCGTCCAACACGAGCGCCTCCCGCGACGGCCAGTGCCGGTAGATGGTGGTCTTGGCGACACCGGACCGGCGGGCGACCTCATCGACGCTGAAACCCCCGATTCCGCTTTGACCGAGGAGGTCGAAGGCGGCGGTCAGCACTCGGTCGCGTGATCGCCTGACCCGGCCATCGAGCGTGCTGTCGTCCGTCATGCGCTGAAGTTACTGCCTCGGCGACGATCGCGAACTACCGCGACCTTCACGCTGGCGTGCACGAACACCACCGTCTCACCGCGACCTCGATCATCGAATTCAAGGTCGACGACGTCGACGTCGATTACGCGCGTCTCAAGCCGATAGTCAGCGACTGGGTACAAGAGCCGACCACGATGCCGTGGGGCAACCGGTCGATCCTCTTCCGCGACCCCGACGGCAACCTCGTCAACTACTTCACGCCCGTCACCGTCGAGGCGATCAAGAAGTTCGGCGGGTGACCTCAGAGCCAGCGGCCGCTGCGCATCGCCTTCGTCACGGCCAGGTCTGAGTCGAGCACGACCAGGTCGGCGGCGGCGCCCGCGCCGAGTTCCACGTCGGGCAGGCCCAGGGCCCGGGCAGGAGTGATCGACGCCTGGCGTACAGCGGCCATCAGCGCCTCGTCGCGCGGCAACCCACAGTGCTCGACGGCGAACCGGAACTGGCGATCCATCGTCGCGGTGCTGCCCGCGATGGTGTTGGTTCCTGCAACGCGAGCCACCCCGTTGACGACCTCAACCTCCAGCGGGCCGAGCCAGTAACTGCCGTCGGACATGCCTGCCGCCGCCATCGCGTCGGTAACCAACGACACCCGGTCAGCTCCCACACTCCGGAAGACATGCCGGTACAGCGCGGGATCGACATGCACCCCATCGGTGATCAATTCGACTGTTACCCTTGGATCTTCGAGCAGCGCAATGACGGGACCCGGCTCACGGGTATTGATCGGGCGCATCGCGTTGAACAGATGCGTGGCCACCGTCGCCCCCGCATCGATCGCCGCCCGGGTCTGGTCATAGGTCGCCTCGGTGTGGCCGACCGCGGCCACCACGCCCGCATCGACGATCTGCCGGATCGCGGCCAGGGCGCCGTCGCGTTCCGGCGCGATGGTGACCATGCGGATGGCGCCTCTGCCCACCTCGAGAACCCGGTCGATCTCGGCGGGATCCGGATCCCGCATCAGCGCCGGCTGGTGGGCACCGCATCGCCGGGTAGACAACCACGGGCCTTCCAAATGAATGCCGTCGAGCAGGCCGCCACGAACGTCATGTGCCAGTTCGCCGACCTGGTGCAGCAGGTCGACGGGGCCCGCGGTGACCAGCGATGCGACGAGTGTGGTGGTGCCGTGTCTGCGGTGAAATGCCACGCCGGTGGAGGTTTCGGTGTGAACCGCGGAGGAGAAATTCGCCCCTCCCCCGCCGTGCAGATGGGTGTCGACGAAACCCGGCACCACCGTCGCCGCGCCGAGATCGTGATCCGCGGGCCGGGGCGCCGCACCGGCGCCGACCGCGTCGACGACGCCCGCCGACACCTCAATCCATCCGGGCCGCAACAGTTCTGAGCCCGTGAGGATGGTGTCAGCGGCCAGCAGCACTCAGATGTCCTGCCATTCCGGCTTGGAGCGGTAGGTCTCGCGGTAATAGTCGACGAGCTGAAGCCGCCGGGCGGCGGCGTCGTCGAGCAGCACGGTGACGTGTGGGTGGTGCTGCAGGATGGTCGCGGGCCAGAGCGCGCTGACCGGTCCCTCGACCAGATGGTGCACCGCCTCGGCCTTGTTGCGCCCGGTGGCGACCAGGATCACATGGCGGGCCTCCATGATGGTGGCCAATCCCTGGGTCAGGCAGTGCGTGGGCACCGAATCGAGATCGCCGCCGAAGAAGCGGGCGTTGTCGATCCTGGTCTGTCTCGTCAGGGTCTTGATCCGGGTGCGCGACGCCAGTGACGACCCCGGCTCGTTGAACGCGATGTGGCCGTCGGTACCGATGCCGAGGATTTGCAGATCGACGCCGCCGGCCGCGCGGATCGCGTTCTCGTACGCCACGCACGCCGCCGGGATGTCCGAGGCCAGGCCGTCCGGACCTTCGACGGCTCCCGGGGCGAAGTCCACCCGCGAGACGAAGACTTCGTCGATGACGGTCCGGTACCGCTGCGGATGGTCGGCGGGCAGGCCGACGTACTCGTCCAGGGTGAAGGCGCGGGCCTGCCGGAACGAGATGGTACCGGTCTCGCAGCGCGCCGCCAGTTCGTCGTAGATCGCCATCGGCGACGAACCGGTGGCCAGCCCCAGCACGACATCGGGTTTGCGGCCGAGCAGGCCTGCGATCGCGTCGGCGGCGACACCGCCAATCTCCTTGGCATCCTCCAGGATGATGACTTCCATTTACTTATTCGCGCTGAAAAGTTCTGCGCCCGAGGCGATTTCCGCGCCCGACGCAACAGCGTCGGACACCGTGACGTTCTCTGGTTCCCGTTCGTCCATGACCACAACGGGGACAATGGGATTGAGCCCCTTCGCCTCGACCGACGGCACGTCGTAGGTGATGATCAGCTGGCCCGCGGTGACGTCGTCGCCCTGGCTGGCGTGGGTCGTGAAGCCGTCACCCTTCAGCGCGACGGTGTCCAGTCCGAGGTGGACCAGCACGCCCACGTTGTCCGGCGTCATGACGATGTAGGCGTGCGGCATCAGCTTGAGCAGCTTGCCGCTGACCGGGGCGACCGCCTCGACGACGCCGCGGGGAGGGTCGACCGCGGCGCCGTAGCCCACCATGCCCTGGGAAAACACCGGGTCGGGAACGTCCTCAAGGGCAACTGCGCGCCCCGCGACCGGGGCGATGACGGGCGTCGTGGTCACTGTGGGGCTCCTTTGCTTGTGCGCACCAACAATACGAGCGTGGCGGAAAGACGGCCTCAACTTCACGCGTTCTCGTCTAAGCTTCCGCTCAGCTTGGGCGGCAGTGACCTTTGCGGAGAAGAAGGGTGACCGGCAATGAGCGACGCGGCGAAACCTGAAGCGGTTCAGCAAAAGTCAGGTCTGCGAATTCCCGGCTTCGCGCAGTTGCAGCGACTGGGCAAGAGCCTCATGTTGCCGATTGCGGTGCTGCCCGCGGCGGGCATCCTCCTCCGGCTGGGTCAACCCGACCTGCTGGGCAGCGTCAAGGCTCCGGTCATCGGGCCGTTCTTCCAGGCCATGAGCGCCGCCGGCGGCGCCATTTTCGACAATCTTCCGCTGCTGTTCGCCGTCGGCGTCGCGATCGGATTCGCCAAGAAGGCCGACGGTTCGACGGCCCTGGCGGCCGTAGTGGGCTATCTCGTGGTGCAGGCGGTGTTCAAAACCATGTCGCCGATCGTGCTCGCCGGCGAGGTCGACAAGAATGGCGACCAGGCCCTGATCAACTACAGCGTGCTCGCGGGAATCTTCGTCGGCCTGCTTACCGCGTGGCTGTTCGACCGTTATCACACCATCCAATTGCCCTCGTACCTCGGATTCTTCGGAGGTAGGCGCTTCGTCCCGATCGTGGTGTCGGTGACCTGTCTGTTCCTCGGATTCGCGATGAGCTACTTCTATCCGATCTTTGATGCCGGCCTGACCGGCCTCGGCAAGTTCATCGGCGGATCGGGCGCCCTCGGGGCGTTCGTCTACGGGTTCGCCAACCGGATGCTGATCCCGCTCGGCCTGCACCACATCCCGAACTCCTACATCTGGTTCCTCTACGGCGACTACCAACCCCCTGGTGGCGGAAAGGCCGTGACCGGCGAGCTCACCCGATTCGCCGCAGGCGACCCGTCCGCCGGGCTCCTCACGTCCGGGTTCTACCCGATCCTGATGTTCGGGCTGCCCGCTGCCGCGCTGGCCATGATCCACGTGGCCAACAAAAAGCAGCGCAGGGTCGCGGTCGGCATCCTGTCGGCGGCGGCGCTGACCGCATTCCTCACCGGCGTGACCGAGCCACTGGAGTTCGCGTTCATGTTCGTCGCGTTCCCGTTGTACATCGTCCACGCGCTGCTCACGGGACTGTCGCTGGCCATCGCGTACCTGCTCGACATACACCTGGGCTTCTCGTTCTCCGCGGGCCTGATCGACCTCATTCTGTGGGGCGGCGCGCCTGCGGCGAAGAACGTCCCGTTGCTCATCGGCATGGGCGTCGTGTTCTTCGCCGTCTACTACTTCATGTTCCGGTTTGCGATCACGCGGTGGAACATGCGCACCCCCGGTCGGGAACCGGAGGAGGAGTTCGAGGCCGAAGAGGAAGCGAACCTCGGTGAGGGCACCGGATCAGCAGCCGCCGTGGCGACCGGTGGAGGCGGTGTGGCCACCGCGACCATGGCCGCGCCGGTGGCGGCCGACAGCAAGGCCGAGCAGGTGATCGAGGCGTTCGGAGGCCGGGACAACCTGGTGAATGTCGATGCGTGCATCACCCGCCTGCGCATGGAAGTCGCCGACAAGGGCAAGGTCGATCAGGCTCGTTTGAAGAAGCTCGGGGCGGCCGGTGTTGTCGAAGTCGGCAACAGCGTGCAAGCCGTCTTCGGAACCCAGGCCGAGGCCCTCAAGAACGAGATCACCGACATCCTCTAGATGCCCGCTCAACACACCGCGAAGAGCTCCAGCTGGATGTTGTCGGGATCGCGGAAAACGACTGTGGCGAAAGGGAACGGTTCATCCCCGGTTCTGACGCCGGAGTGCTCGATCCCGAGTTCGTCAAGCCATGCCGCCCACGCGTCGATCTCTGCACGGCCGCTCACGTTGAATCCGACGTGGTCCAGTCCGGTCCTGGCCTCGTCGAACTGCGCGCCGTCATTGCCGGTGTTGGCGTGCAGCCCGATCGCCAGTCCCGAGCGTGTCTCGAGGAGCAACACACCGTAGCCGGTCTCTTCCCGTTCATAGTGGGGAAAGGTCATCGGCACTCGGACCGCGCGGAACACGCGCTGGTACCAGGCCGCGCTGGCCTCGATATCGCAGACGGTCACGGAGAAGTGATGAATACCAGTAATCGCGGGGGCGGTTTCCTCGGTCACGTGCAAGATGGTGCCATGAGCAACGACTCCGCCGCCGCCATCCGGCAAGAGCGCCGCGACTGGATGGCCAAGCACGGCGACATGTACCTGCGATCCGGCGGCGTACAGGGCCACGTCATGGACCTCACCGAGATCGGCGGCCACCCGTTCACGACCCACTGCTTGATCAGGTTCGCCGGGCGCAAGTCCGGAAAGGCGTACATCAAGCCTCTGATTTACGGCGACATCGGCGGCGAGGTGGTGATCGTCGCATCGAAAGGCGGCTCCGATCACCACCCCGAGTGGTATCTCAACCTGCGCGAGAAGGAACACATCGATTTCCAGATCGCCACCCAGGCGTTTCGCGCCACCTGGCGTGAGCCCGAAGGCGATGAGCGGCACAAGATCTGGGACTTCATGGTGCGTGTCTACCCGCCCTACATCACCTACCAGAGAGCAACGACCCGACACATCCCGGTGGTCATGATGACGCCCGTCGCCGAAATCGAGGTATTCCGGGAGTCCGATCTTCAGTCCTCGTAGACCAGCTCGACGCGCGGCGTCTCGCTGCAGGTTCGCCGACCATCGCCCGCAGACAGACCCCTAGCGTCGAGATTGCATCCAGGGTTGCGTACAACGCGGCCGATCCACAGCCCTCACTGCAATTTCGGTTCTACGGTCGAGTTCCACATACCAGGAACCCCGTGTACGAGGTGAAGAACCGTCCGGCCGCGTCGGACGTTCGTAATTCGGCTGACCAGCGGTCAGCATCGCCACGGCTTATGGTCCCGGCCTTCACAGCGCCCTCGGCGGTCGCAAACAGGCTGAAGACCCTGTCGGCCACCTCGAGTTCGCGCAGGACCAGTGTCTTCGGGTGCGCCTCGATATCGTCAAGACCCGCCTCGAGGAACAGCGGAACCAACCGGCGGCCGATCCAGCCCGAAGGGAAGCGGTCGCACCAGGCGTTCAGAATCGCGCGGGTCGACACGCGGTCAGCGGAGTCGACCGCGAGCGTCTCCCAGTCGTTGTCGAATGCGACCAGCATTCCACCGGGCCGCAAGACCCGAACCATCTCGCGAATGGCCACGCCGGGATCGGGGATGTGCTGAAGCACCCGATCAATGCGGCAGCCGTCGAAAGTCGCATCTTCGTACGGCAATTGAGCCGCGTTGGCGACCTCGAACGACAGGCCAGCAACATCGCCGTGGCGCTTGCGCGCCGCGTCGACCATCGCTTGGCTCCCGTCGACCGCGACAACCGACCCGCCCGGTGCGACGCGCCTCGCCAGCGCCGCGGCGTCGTCGCCGAGTCCACATCCGACCTCCAGGATCCTGCTGCCTGGGGTGGCGGCGAGCAGGTCATAGCTGTCGCGCTTGCACTCGGCGAAGAACGGGATCGAATCGATCAGCGTCAGACAGCTGGCGAACACCTCGAAGTCGCTGGCTCTGTCGACACTCTGAAATCCCGAAGCGAGGTCATCCGCCATGTCACTCTCCTTCGACCGAATCGGGTGTCGCGAACTCGTGCACCACATCCACCGTGGCCGGGTACAACTCGCACCATGTTCGGTACAGCTGCTCATATCGGTCCTGGCTGGCTGAATCCGGCGTGATCTCCGAAGCGATCTTGGCCCAATCGGTGTCTGGTGGCACCAGACCGACACCGATTGCGGCGAGCAGTGCGTCGCCGTAACTGGCACCGATCGCCTGCTCCGGGACGAGCTGCGGGCGACCCGTGACGTCTGTCAGGATCTGCGGCCACAACGGATCGCGCAGCCCACCACCGACGGCGACGGTTCGCGTCGCGTCCTGCGCGGCGTCGAACCGCTCCAGGATCTGCCTGACCCCGAACGAAATCCCTTCATACGCAGCGCGAAACAGATGGCCACGGCCATGGCGCAGGGTTAGGCCGGCGAAGATCCCGCGCGCGTTCGGATCGAAGATCGGTGTGCGCTCGCCTGCGAAGTA
This sequence comes from uncultured Actinomycetota bacterium, assembly GCA_963817825.1. GTDB lineage: Bacteria > Actinomycetota > Actinomycetes > Mycobacteriales > Mycobacteriaceae > Mycobacterium. Next base: position 33,149 of record CAWFQG010000013.1, read on the forward strand.
GGGCAGCACGGCCAGCCCTTCACTCCCGGGCGGAACGCCCTGCGCCTCAGCCATCAAGGTTTCGTACGACGCTGCACCGGTGATCGCCTGCAACCAGCTGATCAGGCTGCCCGCCGTCGACGTGCCCGCGGCCAGTGCCAGGGTCTCGCGCTCCACGCCTGCCGTCGTCCACAGCACGGGATCGCTGAAGTACGTGTCGATGATCTGCACGAGGAACATGGTGGAGCCGTACATCAGCATCCGGTCGCCCGGCTGCCGTACGCCGACGGAGAACGCTTCGGCATAGGCGTCGACAGTGCCTGCGATCACCGGCGTTCCTGCACGCAGCCCAGTGGCCGCGGACGCCGCCTCGTGCACTGTACCGACGATCTCATCGGGCCACACCAGCCGTGGCAGCGGTAGATGTCCGCAAATACGCTGCGCCCATTCGATATTCCACTCGAAGCGCCGCGTGGCGTACAGCGGGTCGCACTGGCTGGCGGTGTGGTGGTCCATCACGTATTCGCCGGTGAGCTTGGCCGCAATGAAGGAGTTCGACCCGTACCAGCGCGTCGCACTTGCGAAGACCTCGGGCTCGTTGCGCCGCACCCATTCCAGCTTCGGCCCGACAGCCTGGCTCGACAACACCGTGCCCGCCCGCTCGAGGATGGCGTCGGCGCCCAATTCCGCTGTCAGCAGCTCAATCTCAGCCGAAGCGCGGGTGTCGACGCCATACATGATCGCGGGTCGCAGTGGCCGCAGGGTCTCGTCGCACAGCACGAGGCACGGCCCGACACCGCTGACACATATCGCGGCAATGGACGATCCTCGCGGCAGTCGGGCGGTCAGCGCAGTGCTCAAGTCACAGACCTCGCGCCACCACGTCGCCTCGGCGCCCATCTCGGCCCAGCCCGGACGCGGCAATTGCATGGAGTGCGACACCGTCTCGGAGGCCATGACGACACCCGATGCGTCGACTAGAAGCCCCTTCGTGCTCCCGGTCCCGATGTCGATTCCGAGCAGCAACTCCACGACGCCACGATAAGGCCTAGGGCGCCGGATCGGTGAGATAGTGCGTCAGAACGGGTTTGAGCCACGCCGCCAGCGCCTTGTCATCCATGGCGACGAGCGAAGGGATCCCAATTATGTAGCGGCCGACCGCGATACCGAGGAGGAGGGCGCCTATGAGAGCGGTCCGCTCCGCCGGCCGGTCGACCGCCACGTCGGCAAGCGCGGGTGCGACCTGCCGGGTGAAGACATCGAGAAGGGCGTCGGCAGCCGTCTGGCTCGACGATGCGGCACGCAACAACGGCAAAAACGGGCCGTCGGGACCCCACACCTCGACAAACAACGGCAACATCACGTCTGCCACGTCCTCGGGAGCTACTCCGGACAGGTCCGGCGGTGAGATCTCCAGGCCCGATACCGCACCGAACAGGCCGTCCTTGTTTCCGAAGTAGTGCATCACCAGCGCCGGGTCGACACCTGCTGCCGACGCAACCGACCGGATCGTCGTCTTCTCGAAACCGCCATGGCCGAATTGCATCCTGGCGGCCGCCAGGATGGCGGCCTTCGTCGCGGCCGGGTCGCGTGTCCTCGAAGCCATGCCGCCAGTGTATTCAACAGTTGTTGACAACATCGGCATTGCGTCCTAAAGTCAGTTCAACAAGCGTTGAACTGAGGAGGCGTCGTGACTGTCACTGCGATCCAAATCGGGCTGCATCCCGACGCCGTGGACTACGAATCACCCGAGTTTGCCCGCTTCACAGGGCTGACGAAGGAGACGTTGACCAAGGCCAACAGCGACAATGTCGCGGGTCTGCGCGCCGCCGGATATGAGGTCGACAACTGCCTCATCGACGCCGGCGAACCAGGCGCGGAGACGGCCCGCAAGTGGCTGGAGGCCAAGCGCTATGACGCCGTGCTGATCGGTGCAGGCGTCCGCCTCGTCGCTAGCAACACCCTGCTCTTCGAGGCGATCGTCAATACGGCGCACGCCGCCAACCCCGGCTGCCGGTTCGTGTTCAACTACTCGGCGACCGCCACACCCGACGACATCCGTCGCTGGTATCCGAATCCGGCTGATCCCACACCGGCTTCGTGATCATGGGCACCTCACACAGCGTGGACGTCGTCGTCATCGGCGCCGGGCCCACCGGATCGACCGCGGCCGGCGACCTGGCCCGGTGCGGCCGCTCGGTCGTTGTCCTCGAACGGTGGCCTGACATGAACCCGTCCAGCCGGGCCTTCGCCACGATGGCCCGCACGTTGGAGGTTCTCGATGCCCGCGGTCTGGCCGACGGCGTCCTCACGCAGGCGCACAAGGCACCTGGAGTTTCCATCTTCGCCGGTGCGCGAATCGATCTGACGCATCTGCATTCGGCATACCCGTTCGTCGCGATCGCACCACAGACCAACGTCGACCGGGCGCTCGCCGACTATGCCGCCGCCCAGGGCGCAGACATCCGTCGCGGCTTCGAAGTTGTTGCGCTAGAACAGGACACCGACGGCGTCACCGTGACCGCCCGACCGAAGGATGACGACGATCCAGCGCACCGCGAGACGTGGCGCGCAGCATACGTGATCGGCGCGGACGGGGCACGCAGCACCGTGCGTGATCTCGTCGGCGCCGAATTCCCGGGCAAGACGATTTTGTCTTCGGTGGTGCTGGCCGACGTGAAGCTGGCCTACGGACCCACGGACGGCGGGCTCACCCTCGGGAGCAGCCGGGACCTGCTCGGGTTTCTCGCGCCGTACGACCGGCGCGACCACGACGGCTCGTGGTACCGGACGATGCTCTGGGACCGGCACCATCAGGTTCCCGACACCGAGCCCGCGACCCCTGCCGAGGTGATCGATGTGCTCACCCGCGCGATGGGACGTGATCTCGGTATACGGGAAGTCGGGTGGCTGTCACGGTTCCACTGCGACGAACGTCAAGTCGCCGAATACCGGTATGGCCGTGTGTTTCTCGCGGGTGACGCTGCGCACGTTCACTCGCCCATGGGTGGGCAGGGCATGAACACAGGCATACAGGATGCCGTCAACCTCGCGTGGAAACTCGACGCCGTCCTCGGGGGCGCCCCCGACGACGTGCTCGACAGCTATCAGAGCGAACGGCATCCCATCGGCAAGCGCGTTCTGGTCCAATCGGGGCTCATGGCGCGCGGCGTCACCCTGCATCCTCGAATCGCCCGTGCCGTCCGAAATCTGCTCGCACCGAGGCTCCTTCGCCTGCCACGCGTGCGCGACGCCGTCGCGGGCAGCTTCGCAGGCACCACACTGCGGTATCCGCATCGGCGTGGAGAGGACCGGCTCGTCGGCACCAGGGCGACTGAAATCCCGCTCAGTCAAGGACGGTTGACACACCTGCAGCGCACAGCCGGATTCGTGCTCGTCCGCGAGCACGGGGCGCCACCGGTCGGGATCCCCGGGCTCGTCGAAGCCGAGCGCACCGACACCGGGGCTGCCGTACTCGTTCGCCCCGACGGCTACATCGCCTGGGCAGGAGCCTCATCCGACAGCCAGGGACTGACCACCGCGCTGCACCGATGGACTAGTTCTCGGGCAGGAACAGCGCCGCTATCACCGAGGCGATGAGGGCCAGCACCAGAATCGTCAGCGCGACCGCGGTCCAACCGTGCCCGTCGTAGGCCACCCCACCGAACCACCCGATCACACTCGAACCGCCGTAGTAGAACAAGTTGTACAGCGATGAGGCTTGCGCCTTGCCTGCAGGGGCCGACTGGGCCGTCCAGCCCGACGCGATCGAGTGCGCACCGAAGAAGCCCGCGGTGGCGATCACCAGACCGGCGAGGACAGCGATCACATTGTCACTCAACGTGATCGCGACTCCTGCCACCATGATGGCGACCGACACCAGAAGTACCGGCTTACGTCCGAAACGCGTCGACTCCGCGCCGGCACGTGACGACGCCCAGGTGCCTGCCAGGTAGGCCAGGAACACCAGGCTGACGACGAACGGCGGCAAAAAGAACGGCGCTCCCGTCAACCGGAATCCCAGGAAGTTGTAGAGCGCAACGAACCCGCCCATCAATAGAAACGCCTGTGCGAAGAGAGTGAGCTGGCGGGGCGAGCGCAGGTTCGTCGCGAGGCGATGCGCAAGGCTCCCTTCGGGGTTGGCGCCGGACCGGTTCGACGGAATGAATCCGCGAGGCGCGGGGGCGAGTTTGACGAAGCACAGTGCAGCGAGCCCACACAGCAACGCGACGGTGAAGACCCCGATTCGCCATCCGGCGATCTGCGCGACCGGACTGGACACCAGCCGGCCCATCAGACCGCCGATTGTGGTTCCGGCGACAAAGGTGCCCGCCGCGCGGGCGGCGTGCGCGGGGTCGATCTCCTCGGTGAGATAGGCGATCGCGATGGCAGGCACGCCGCCGACGACAAGTCCTTCGAGAAATCGCCCGGCGAGGAGTAGTTGATACGTCGGCGCAAAGGGGACGAGAAGTCCGATCGCGGTCGCGACGGTGACCGACATCGATATCGCCGTGACCCGGCCGATGCGGTCGGCCAGCGTGGACCACGGGATCACCCCGATGGCCAGGCCGACGGTCGACGCCGAGATCGTCAGGGCCGCGTTGGCCGCGCCGATGTGCAGGTCGGCTGAAATCAGCGGGAGGACCGCCTGCGGTGAGTAGAGCTGGGCGAACGTCGCCACCCCGGCGCAGAACAATGCGGCGAGCAGACGGTCGTACGCCGCCGAGCCACGCGCGTGCCCGGCCCACATCGGAGCTGACTGCTCGATCGTCACCCCGACGACGGTAGGACCGTGCTTCTAATGTGTCCAATGCATAGATATCAAGCTCTTCATGCACCAGACACATCATTGCTGAGGAAATCCGCAAAGCTTCGTGCCGGCGGCGACAGCGCCCGCTCCCCGTCCCACACCAATCCCACTTCCCGCTTGGCTTCAGCGTTGGAGAGCGGAACGTGGACCGTCTTGGAATCACCGCCGTCCCGTGGAACGGGAACGACGGCTACCCCGAATCCCGCGGCGACGAGACCCTCCATCGTGGGGATCTCGGAGGCCTCGAAGACGATGTCGGGCTGGATGCGCTCTTCTGCCCACAATTCGTTGGTGAGCTGCCGCAACCCGGTCTGGCTCCCGAGCGCGACGAACGGCTCCGAGGCGGCAGCCGCCAGTCGCACCCGGGTTCGGGCGGCCAGCCGGTGTCCGCGCGGAACGGCCAGGCACAGTTGTTCGACATACAGTCGATGCCAACGTAAGCCTTGCTCCGCAGGACGCGGCGACGTGATGGCGAGATCGGCCTGGCCGCCCCGCACCCTCTCGGTGACGTCATGCGCGGGCCCCTGGAACAAGTCGAACCCGATCGAGGGCATCAAGTCCCGGAAACGCCGAAGCTGTTCCGGTACGTACCAGTTCGCCAGGGAATGCAGAAAGGCGAGTCGGACGCGTCCGGTGTCCGGGTCGCGCAGCGCGGCGATGCGTTCGCCTGCCGATTGCATCTCGGCGATGGCGCGCCTGGCGTGCTCCAGCATGATCTGGCCGTAAGCGTTCAACCGCAGCCGCCGATTGACCCGGTCGAACAGTGGCATTCCAGCTTGGGCCTCGAAGCGGGCCAGGGCGCGCGACAACGTCGGCTGGCTGACCCCCAAATCCGCGGCGGCATCGGTGACATGCTCGGTGTCGGCGAGTACGACGAACCACTGCAGCTCCTCGAGATTCACCTTTCGACCGCCATGTGCAGGGCAGCACGATGACTGAACAACAGCGAGGCCCCGATCGGGTTCCCGCCGCCGGGATAGGTCGTGCCCGACACCGCCGCCATCGTGTTGCCCGCGGCATAAAGTCCGGGAATCGGACGGCCCTGCTCGTCCAGAACACGAGCGTCGACATCGGTGCGCAGCCCGCCCTTCGTACCGAGGTCCGACAGCCCGAACGCGGCCGCGCGGTAGGGCGGTGTGTCGATCGGCACCAGCGGTGACGCGCCGCCGGTGAACGCGCGGTCGAAATGCTCACGGCCGCGACCGAAGTCGTCATCGTCGCCTCGCTGGGCGAGCTCGTTGAATCGGTGCACCGTGTCCACCAGGTTGTCGGCGGGAACGCCGATCGCATCCGCGAGGCCGGCCAGGGTGTCGGCCTGGCGCCACAAACCTGCGGACCGATACTCGCTCGTCGGCGCGAATGACACGTTGGGTGCCATGACGGGTGGCTGCTCACCGGCACGGCTGTCGTAGACCATCCAGTAACGCGCGCCGACGGTGCCGTCGCTCATGGCGCGAATAACGTCGCGACCCAGTCGGTCGTAGGCGGTGGACTCGTTGACGAATCGGCGGCCTGCCCGGTTCACGAAGATGCCGCCGGTGAAACACAGCGCGAACGCGGCCCGACCATCGGGATGGACCAAACCAGGCGACCACCAGGCCTGGTCCATAAGGTCCGTGCTCGCCCCGACCGCAATCGCAGCACGGTGTGTCAGCCCCTTGTTGGCAGGCGCGCCCATGGTGTCGAATGCCGCTCCCGGAACGCCGTATTCGGCTCTCATCGCGTCGTTCTGTTCGAAGCCGCCCGCGGCCAGCAGCACACCGCGACGCGCTCGGATCGTCCGCCGCTCGCCGCCTCGCTCCACCACCGCGCCGACGACGCGGCCGTCCTCGACCACCAGCTCGAGGAGGCTCGTGTTCAGATGGGCCGTCACATCGGGGTTATCGGCCATCGCGGAGAGGAACCGGCCGATGACCGCCCTGCCGCCGGTCAGCAGTTCGGGCTGCGGCGCGCCGAGACGTTCGTGGTCCAACGGTCCCCGCACGAGGCCCTGGAATCTGCCAAGGCGGTTGTCGGGCAAGGCTTTCGAGACGATGTGACGCATGCCGTCGTTTCTGGCGCCGGGAACCGAGCTGTAATAGTCGGGCCACGGCAGGACTTTGAACGCGAAATGCTCGTCGCGTTCCAGATATTCGATCAGAGCCGCCCCACCACGCACGTAGGTCTCCTGCAGCTCGGCCGGGGTACGGCCGCCGACGACGCAGCGGTAGTAGCGCAGAGCCGCGTCGATGGTGTCGTCGCTGCCGGCGCGGACAAGCACGGGATTGCAGGGATACCACATTCCGCCGCCGCCGGAATACGCGAATGTCCCGCCGAACTGATCGGTCGCCTCGACGAGGGCCACCGAGAGCCCTTCGCGCGCTGCGGTATAGGCACCCGCGATACCGCCTCCCGAACCGGCGACGAGTACGTCGACCGTCTCGTCGGGCGCGTTCACAGGTTCCTCGACCGGTTGACGAAGCGGTCCTCCCGCGGCGAGAACAGCCATCCACCACCGGCTTTGGTGCCGCCGTCGACGGGAATGTTGTGTCCCGTGACGAACGCAGACTGGTCAGACGCGAGGAACAGCGCGACCCGTGCCTGGTCCTCGGGCCACCCGACCCGACCGATGGGTGCCCACGACGCCCACAGCTCGCGGACGTCCTCGTAGCCGGTCAGGTAGTCGACCTGCGGCGTCTGGGCCAGGTCGGTGCCGATGCCGTTGACACGGATGCCATAACGGCCGAGGTCCACGGCGAGACACGTGGTGAAGTGCGCGGCGGCCGCCTTCATGGCCCCGTATACGGGGTCCTTCGGGTATCCGCGCATGCCCTCCACCGAATGGACGGTGACGATGCTGCCGCGATGCGCATCAATCATCGACGGCACGAACGCCCTTGTGACAGCCAAGACATGACGCAGGTTGATGTCATACATCTGCTGCCACGAGTCCGGGGTGGACCGATGAAACGGAACCAGGGGGCGGTAGTCGCCGACGTTGTTCACAAGAACGTCGACCCGACCGTGTTCCGTGAGCACCGCCTCGGCGAGACGGGCTACGTCGGCGTCGAGGGTGACGTCGACGACGTGACCGCGGATGTGCCCGTCGGCGGCGGTCACCTCGTCGCGGATGCGCTCCGCGCATTCGTGATCCTTCTCGGCGACTTCGACAAGGGCGCCGTGTTGAGCGAACAGGCGGGCGATGCCCGCGCCGATGCCGTCGCCTCCGCCGGTGACCACCGCGACCTTCCCGTCGAGGAGCTGATTCCAGTCGTCGATGCGTGGGACGCCATCGTCACCCGTCATAGCGACGGACCATACGCGGCGTGCGCGAGAATCGGTTGCAGCATGACCGACATCGAGGGTTCCTCCCCCACGTCACGACGACGCCACATCGTGCGCCTCGCACTGTTCGCCGCATTTCTCCTCGGGCTCTTCTATCTCGTCGCCGTCCCTCGGCGCGACGGTCGGAACGGCCGTCATCACCTGCCTCGTCGGCCGGCACGCAGGCCGGGACAGCGCGCGGGCACTTCTGGGGGCCGAGCGTGCCGACCGCCTCGACCGACTGATCGAACGGCGCGGACTGTGGGTGGTCGTCGGCCAGCGGTTCATCCCCGGCGTCTCCGACGCGCTCGCTTCCTATGCGCTGGGTGCGTTTGGAGTTCCGTTGTGGCAGATGGCTGTCGGCGCATTGATCGGCTCGGTACCCCGTGCGTTCGTATACACATCGTTGGGCGCGTCGATCGGGAACCTGTCATCGCCGCTGGCGTACGTTGCCGTCGCGGTCTGGTGTGTAACCGCGATCGTCGGCGCGTTCGCCACACATCGCGGCTATCGACACTGGCGCAGACGGGCTCAACCGGGTACGTCGACGCACTGCGTACCGATGACCGACAACAGCCGCAGCGCCTCTTCAGAGGATGAGCCCAACTCAGCGGTGTAGATCACGACGTGTTGATCCAGATCTGCGATATCGAGTACATCGCAGTTGACCGTCAGCGGGCGGCCGCTATGGTGACCTAACACCCGGGGATGGAAGGGCATTAGAGCATGGCTGGTCGACCCACCGATGTCGCCGGGCTGCACGTCCTCGTCGTCGGCGCCTCCTCCGGCATCGGCCACGCGGTCGCGGTCAGCGCCGCCGAGCAGGGCGCCAAGGTAGCCGTGGCAGCGCGGCGGATGGACCTGTTGACCACGCTGGCCGACACCGTCGGCGGCACCGCGTTCGAACTGGACGTGGAGGACGCGTCGGCCATCACCAAGGTCGTCGGCGGTGCCGCAGAGGCGCTCGGCGGTCTCGACGCCGTGGTGTTCACCAGCACCGTGGTGCCCTTCGCCAACATCGAGGACACCGATGTCGCGACCTGGCTGCACGCGTTTTCGGTCAACGCGATCGGCGCCCACAACGTGCTGCGCGCCACGCTCCCCCACCTGTCCAAGAACGGCGTGGTGCTGATCGCGTCGAGTCACGATGTCGGCCGCCCCCGGGCCGGCGTCTCCGCCTACAGCGCTAGCAAGGCCGCGCTGGACGAGATGCTGCACTCCTGGCGCAGCGAGCATCCGGAGCTGTCGATCGTGCGCGTCGGCATCGGCCCGACCGCAGACACGGAGATCCTGCGCGGCGCAGACCGCGATCTGCTGTCGCTGCTGTTCCGGTCGTGGGTGGAGCACGGTCAACTGCCCGCGCAGATGTCGGCGCTCACCGACGTCGCCAACACGCTGGTGTCTCTGGCCGCAACGGCCTACGCGTATCCGAGCGTGGTGCCCGAAATCGTGCAGCTGTCACCGCGCATCCGAACCTGACTCCTCTAAGTAGGCGAGTGCACGGGCACCGTCGTCGGTGACGAGGACCAAATCGGCGAGAGGCACCGGCAGAAAGCCGTCCTCCTCCATGCGCTGCAACTGCTGAGTCAATCCGTCGTAGAAGCCGGCGGTGTTCAGCAGCACCACCGGCTTCTTGTGCAAACCGTGCTTTCGCAGCTCCAGGATCTCGGTCGCCTCGTCCAGCGTGCCGGTACCGCCGACCATGACCACTACGGCGTCCGATCGGGCGAGCATCTTCGCCTTCCGGCTGGCGAGGTCATCGGCGAAAAACATCACGTCGGCGTCCTTCCTGGCCAAGTCCCGCAGGAAGACCACCGAGATCCCGACGAGGAGTCCGCCGGTCTCGCGTACCCCGTCGGCGACGACCTTCATCAGACCGGTGTCGGATCCGCCCCACACCAAGGTGTGGCCGCGCGCGCCGACGAGTTCGGCGAATTCACGTGCGGGTCGGGTGTAGCGCTCATCGAGGTCGGCGGCAGACAGGAAGACGCAGATGTTCATTCGTCGGTGATCGTCACGATGCCGGTCCGGGCGTCGATCGCCTCAAGAGTTCGAGCGGCAGCGGTGTCGATGTGCACCCTCGGTGTTGCGGGAAGTTCCCGCTCGAAGAAGGTGCCGGGCCCGTACAAGAACCCGTAGCGGAGGACGACGCCGCCCGCCGCGAGCACGGCCTCCTCGAGTGCGGCGACCGCGTCGGCCTCAGGGCCCGGGCGCATCGTCCATGCGACGCTTTGCGCAACGATCTTCGCTTGGTCCAAGCCCTGCATTGCGTCAAGGAGGTTGCGCGTGCCCTCTACCCGTATGCGGGCATTGAGTAACGATTCCTCGGGCAGGTCTGCCAGGTCGTCGGGCAGGTCGGTCAGCTCGTGCAGGACCAGGTCGGGCGAGAACGAGCGAACGGCGTGCGCGAGAGCCGAGCGGTCGAAAACATCGCAGACGATCGGCTGAGCGCCCATCGCCGCCAGCCGTCCGACCTTCTCCGACGATCGCGTCATCGCCCCAACGGTGTGACCAGCCTGCACCAGCAGCGGTACGACGCGGCTACCGATGGCACCGGAAGCTCCTGCGAAAAAGATCCGGCGGCTCGACGTACTCATCGGTGACTGTCTGACAGATAGGGCTGGCTGCCGTACGGATAGAAATCGACGGCGCGACCCGAATGGTCGATCTCGCCGTTGCGGTGCGTCTGGCAGGAGATTCCAGTGACGATCTCGATGCAGATCTTCGGGAGCGGGGCCGGAGCGGCGACGGCCATCGGTGCCGCGACTATCGCAGCCACGGCGGCCCCAGCCACCAACACCGCCGAGCTCGTTGTCAGTTTGTTTCGCATGGCCCTACTCCTTCGTCCCCGGTCAGATCTGGATCAACGCCAAATCTCAGCTCCAACGCTACGGATCATTGGCGTAGATAGGTAGTCCATTTGCACGTTGACTTTGTGGGCCAATTTGCAACCCAGGCTCGTCACCTCGACGTAAGAACTGAGTTTAGTAATCAATACTCAGGAATAAGCCGACAGCGGCGCTGCTTGCTCCTGTCATGACGAACATGCACGAGATCCCGTTTCAAGGTCTACGGCTGCGATTCGACGGCGACAAGAGATTCGAGGATCTCGTCGACGCGTTGCTCGCAGACGTCGGACACGAGCCGGTTCTAATCAACGACATCGGGCTGAAGTTCGACAGCTGGGACTCCTACGAGCGCGAGGTGCAGTCCCACGTCGGCCCGAGCGGCTTCATGTTGTTCATGCAAATAGACCACGGGTCGTGGATCAGGAAGGCCGGCATCGACCAGAAGGTGCTCCGCGTCGTGATCGGCAACCCGCTGATCGCGATCACGATGATGCGGCACGACGTGACGGCGGGACTCTTTGCGCCCGTTGAACTCTTGATCACCGAAGAAGAGAACGGCCGAAGCGCACTCACTTACGTCGTGCCGTCGTCGCTCATGGTCGTCGAACCCAACGAGCCACTTCGCGCGGCCGCCCTGGACCTGGACGCGAAGCTGTCGGCGCTCGCCGCGAAGGTGACGGCCGCGTAGTCAGTCCTCGGGCGGTCCCGCGGAAACGACCGACGTTACGTCAGTCAGCCCGCTGATCTTCAGGACAGGCATCAGGATCGGATTGGCAATCACGTCAATGTGATCCGCATGGGCGAACAGGATGTTGATGGCTCCGCTGTCCACGTATTCCACGCCGCTGAGATCGACGGTGACCATCGCGCCTGCGCGCGGCGAGGACGCGGCGTCGAGAGCATCGGTGAACGCGTGGATGTTGCTCAGGTCGATCTCCCCCGTCGCGGTCAGCACCACTGTGCCGTTGCGGTGGGCGGTGCCGATGCTGAGCGGCGTGGCCATCAGGCGATCTTCGCGTGCATGTGCACCGTGGTGCCGTCGGCGAGGGGCTGGATCGTCACGTCCTGCATCAGTGCCCGCATGAGCGAGATGCCCCGGCCGCGATGCGCCGCCGCCACCGGCGGCTTCCACGAGCCTGCGTCGACGACCGTGATGTTCAACCGGTCGGCCAATACCGTCGCGCGCAGGCTGATGGTGCCCTCGGTGTGGTGGCGGTGACCGTGCTCGATGGCGTTGGCGAGGGCTTCGCCTGCCGCGATGAGCACCTTCAGCGACTGATCGGCGTCCACTCCGGCCCGGGCCAGCCATTCCTTCAGTGCGGCTCGGGTTTCGGTGAGATAGATTGCCTCAGCAGGAAACTCGACCTCGAGCGGGGCCGGCTGGCGGTACAGCAGGAGCGCGACGTCGTCCTGATAACCGTCGATGGGCGCCAGTTGCGACATGACATGCCGGGCCAGGTCGTCCAGGCCGGTCGCCCGGTTTTCCTGCACGAGATCGGCCGCGCGGGCGATACCGGTGTCCAACGATTCGCGACGGCGCTCCACCAGACCGTCGGTGTAGAGAAGCAGGGTTGAGCGCGGCGGCAGGATCTCGCGGTGTTCCGGGCGGGTCGGGTCGAAGGGCAGCCCCAGTGGTGTGGCGCGAGCGCCGTCCAGCAATCGGGTGGTGCCGTCGGCGTGCACCATGATGGGCGGCGGATGGCCGGCACTGGAGTACACCAGCTCACCGGTGTCGGGGCTGAGCACCGCGCAGAACGCGGTGGTGCACCGCGCGCCGGGGAGCCGCGCGGCGAACCGGTCGAGGGCGGCCAGTGCGGCGCTCGGACTCCTCTGCTCCAAAAGCAGTGCGCGGCAAGCACTTCGCAGCTGGCCCATCACCGTCGCCGCGGCCAGGCCATGGCCGACGCAGTCACCGACGATCAACGCGATGCGGCCGTCGTCGAGATCGACGACGTCGTACCAGTCACCGCCAACCTGAAGCGGGCGGGTGGCGGGCTGGTAGCGCACCGCGAATCCCGTCGGCAGACTCGCGGGGCCGAGGATAGCGTTCTGCAGCGCCAGCGCGGTTTCGCGCTGCTGGTCGACCTGGTGCACCCGCTGCAGACCTTGGCCGAGCCGACCGGCCAGCACCGTGAGCAGCGTGCCGTCTTCTGGAGTGAACGGGCGCTGCTCGGCCAGCTCGATGTACACCACGAGCACGCCCCGCGGATGCTGTAGCGCAATGCCCGCCCTGCCGGGTTGCGCGGTGTCGGGCACCAGAAGGTCACCGTCGCCTAACGCACTGATCATCTGCTTGGTGTGCGCCGGCAGATCGACCCACTGTGAAGGCTCGCCGACCCACATCAGTTGCGGCGCAGCGGGTTCGGTGTCATCGGGTAGCGTGACGGCCAGCACCTGGCGCGCCCGCCACAGCTCGCGCAGTTCCGCGGCGGCGGCGCGCACTGCATCATCGAGGGTGTCGGCCTGCGCGAGCTGCTGGTTGAGCGAGGCCAGCGCCGTCTCGCGCTGCACGGTGTAGTGCTCCGCGGTGACATCGCGGAAGGTGCCGACCATTACCCGACGGCCGGTGTCCGGGTCTTCGGCGTGATTGAAGTTGACCGTCACCCAAAGCCGGTGTCCGTCGCGATGGTCAACAGGAATCGTGAAGGTGCCGTGCGTTTGGCCGAGCAGTCGCGCGAACGCCTCTTCGACCTGGCGGTAGGAGTCCGGGTCGGCGCCGGCGGAAGGCCACCAGGGGTGGACGGGTTCGTACGGCAGGCCGTCCGTGCCGTATCCGAGGATGTCGGCGAACGACGCGTTGATCTCGATCACGGCACCCTGCTCGTCGCAGACGAAGAATGCCTCTTGCAGCGAGTCGACAAGCGCTGTGCGCCATCGGGCATGGTGATTACGCAGTCGCGCGAGTTCGATGATGGCGCGTACGCGCGCCAAAAGTTCAGCAGCCGCGAACGGTTTGACGAGATAGTCGTCGGCGCCCGACTGCAGGCCTTCAATCGAGGCTTCCTGCCCCGCGCGTGCGGACAACAGCAGCACGGGCACCGCCGCGGTGCGGGAATCGGCACGCAGCGCCGCCACCAATGCCAATCCGTCCAACCGGGGCATCATCACATCGCTGATGAGCAGGTCGGGCACGGCAGCGCGGACGGCCTCCAAGGCCAGCTGACCGTCGGTGACGGTGTCGACGTGGTAGCCGGCGCTGCCCAGCAGCCGAGCCAGGTATTCGCGCATGTCGGTGTTGTCGTCGGCGACGAGAACACGCGCCGTCGTCTGGCGATCCGACGCCTGGACGACTGTGTTGTCGGCGCTCAGCGTCGACTCCGCGGCATGGACGGTGCCCGGGTCGATGTCGGCGGGCATCCATCGCAGAGCCTCCTGCAGGTACGGCTCGGCCCCGCCGGAAGCCGCCCCGGTTCCTCCAGTCGACGCGACCGCGTCGGCGGGCAGGTGCGCCGAACCGAAGCGCAGGCGAATCGTGAACGTGGTGCCCACACCTTCGGCGCTCTTCGCGGTGATGCTGCCGCCGTGCAGACCCACCAGCTCCTTCACCAGAGCCAGGCCGATTCCGCTTCCCTCGTTGGAGCGGGAGCGTGCGGTCTCGATGCGGTGGAACCGTTCGAACAGCCGGGGTATCTCGTCGGCGGGCACACCGATTCCCGTGTCGGCGATGGTGACAACCGCGTCGTCGCCTTCACGCCGAACCAGGACCGAAATAGACCCGTCGAAGGTGAACTTGAGCGCGTTCGACAGCAGGTTGAGGACGACCTTCTCCCACATGTCGCGGTCGACGTAGACGGGTTCGCCCATCGCCGGGCAGTCGACGGTGAACTCCAGCCCGGCCCGATCGACCGCCGACCGGAAGACGCTGGCCAACTCGGCGGTGACGGCGGAAAGGTCTACCGGCTCGTAGCTGGCTTGCGCACGGCCGGCCTCGATGCGGGAGAAGTCCAGCAGCGTGTTGACCAGCTTGGTGAGACGTAAACCGTTGCGCCAGACGATATCCAGGTCTTGCCGCATCTGGTCGTCGAGCCCGCTCCGGCCGCGGAGTTCGGCGACGGGGTCGAGGATCAACGTCAGCGGGGTGCGGAACTCGTGACTGATGTTGGAGAAGAACGCGGTCTTCGCGTGATCCAGCTCGGCCAGCTCTTCCGCCCGCCGGTGCTGCGCGCGGTAGCTCCGCGCGGCGCCGATTCCCGCCGCGATGTGTGCGGCGATCAGCGTCACGAAGCCACGGGACTTCTCATTGAGCGGGCGGTACCGATTCAGCGCAGCCACCAGGAATCCACTGGATGTGCCGCCCTGCTCCATCAGCGGAACCACCAGTGCTTTCACCGGCGGTTCGGCCCAATCTCCGGTCGGTAGATCGGAATACCGATCACCGGTTAGGTCGATGAGAGCCGGTCGCCCCGCGCGCGCCTCGCCAACGGGCCAGACCGCGGCGCCGTCGGCGGGCAACACGGCAGGGGCTGCGGGGTGACCCGCAGCGATCCCACTGGTACCCGCTAATCGCGCGTCGCCGTCGTCGTCGAAGAGATAGGTCAGCGTGAACGGTAGGTCGCGTGGGTTCTGGTCGAGCTGGCGGTGGGCGAAGGCCAAGCTTTCTTCCTCGGTGCGCACCACGCTGGGGTCGGAACCCAGGTCCCGCAGTGTCGCCATTCGTCGCTCACCGATGACCTGCTGGGTGTCTTCGCTGACCACGCACAGCATGCCGACGACGTTCCCGTCGTCGTCGCGCAGTGGACTGTACGAGAACGTGTGATAGGTCTCTTCGGGGTATCCGGACCGCTCCAAAAACAGCAGCAGCGCGACATCCCAGGTGGCCTGTTCGGTCGAGAGCACTCGGTCGATCCGTGGACCGATGTCGTCCCAGATCTCCGACCACACTTCACTGGCCGGCCTGCCCAGCGCCCACGGATACTTGCGGCCCAGCGTGTCCCGGCGGTACGCGGCGTTGCAGAAGAACGTCAGGTCCGGTCCCCACGCCATCCACATCGGGAAGCGGGACGACAGCAGCACGCTCACAGCGGTCTGCAAGCTCTGTGGCCAACCCGCGGGTGGTCCGAGTGGCGTCGCGGCCCAGTCCACCTGGGCGAGATCACGACCGACATCGGGGTCGGCGCCGAAAACTGCGGCGGGAAAACCGCGTTCATCCTCCCCGGTCATCGGTACTCGTC
Organism: uncultured Actinomycetota bacterium; assembly: GCA_963817825.1. GTDB lineage: Bacteria > Actinomycetota > Actinomycetes > Mycobacteriales > Mycobacteriaceae > Mycobacterium. Next base: position 49,261 of record CAWFQG010000013.1, read on the forward strand.
GGATCCGTCGAGCGCTTCCGTCACTGACTTGTACGGCCGAAGGACCTTGTCCAGCTTGGTGACCTCGATCGGCAGCATCACTTCGGCGTTGCTGGCCACGAGGCGGACGGCGACACCGTCGGAGAGGCCCCGCTCATAACACCCGAGGACTGCATTCAGCCCTGCACTACCGAAGTAGGTGACATCGCCCAGTTCGACGACAAGCACCCGGGTCGGATGCACCACCGCCGCCTCGAGGGCGGCGTCGAGATGGGAGATGAGCGTATCGACGGTGCCCGAGTCGATCTCGCCACCGGCGGAGACGACGACAGCAGCGTCGCGAACATCTTGCTTGACTTCCAGTAACGCCACGCGCAACACTCCGTTACTCGCGGTTCGACAATCCCGGCGACCTCCTTGTTCGCCGTTCAGCGCTCACTTCTGAACGCCCCTTCAGGTTTACATTAAGCCTCAATGTGCTGCTGGTTGGGGCCAAATTGCTGCAGGTTAGAACACCCGTCGGCGGGTTATTGGCGTCGCTATCGGTCCTGCTGGCCGCGGACGCGCTCGTGAACGCTGAGTAGCAGATGATCGAACTCGTGCCGCAGACCGTCCGGTTGATACCTGATGGTGTCGAGCTCGGCGACGACCTGAGCCGCCAGCGCCCGCAGCTTGGTGTTCGTCTGCTGTGAACGCCACAGCAGGATCTCGAAAGCCGAATCGGCACTGATGCGATAAACCAGCATCAGCGCGCCCTTGGCCTGCTCGATCGCCGCTCGCGCCTCGAACAGTTCGGGCAGGGAGTCGTCGAGCGCTTGCCTGCGAGCCTGGTGGAAGGTGTCGGTCAGATCGATGTAGTAGCCCTCGCTGCCGACCACCGCACCGTTGTTGTCGAGCATGCGGTCGGCGAGCACGAGGACGGTGTGCTCGTGGCCGGAGGTGTCGATGAAACGGTGACGGCTGGAGAACGACCCGCCGAAATGCAGCAGGCGGTCGAGGATGTCCTGGACGTGCTGGCGATCGTCGGGGTGTTTATGCGAAAGGAGTAGCTCGGTGGTCGGCACGACCGAGCCTGGGTCGTACCCGTGCATCCGGGCGACCTCGTCTGACCACTCCCACCGCTGGCCGACGAACCAGAAACGAAAGCTGCCCACATTCAGATGAGGACCCGCGTTGGCGGGGAACTCGGGATCCGCAGTGCGGGCTGAGTCCTGCTTCGTCATGCCGCGATCTTGCCATCAGTTCGGTTGTCGCGAGCGCCCTTTGAACCGTTGCAGCAAGTTCACAGTCGCCACGACCAGGGCCCCGATGACCAAACCGACCACCGCGGACGCCGCGGTGTTGACCAGCCAGGCCAGCACACCGCCGACGGCCTCCACGGCATGGTGGACTATCTCCTCGACGTGGTGAACGAGGCCATACGGGGTATGCCAGCCCAGGTCGTCGGTGCCCACCAGCAGTATGTGGCCGCCGACCCACAGCATCGCCACCGTGCCGATGGCCGAGAGCGCCGTGAGGAGCTTGGGCATCCCGGCAACAAGGCCCCGTCCGATCGTCTGCAGGAATCTCGATGAGCGCTGCGCGAGGTTCAGGCCGATGTCGTCCATCTTCACGATCGCGGCGACCACGCCGTACACCGCAGCGGTGATCACCAGGGCGACGACAGCGAGGATGATGAGCCGCGGCACGAACGCCTGGTCGGCCACCTCGTTGAGCGCGATCACCATGATCTCGGCGGACAGGATGAAGTCCGTGCGAATCGCACCGGTCACCATGTGCTTCTCGGCGTCCTGGCCTTCGGCCGCCACGGGCCCGGCGTGCGCGTCGTGGCCCCGAATCCAGCCCCACACCTTCTCTGCGCCCTCGTAACAGAGATACGTCGCACCGAGCATCAGGATCGGTGTCAGCAGCCACGGCACGAACTGACTGAGCAGCAGCGCCGCGGGCAGGATGAACAGAAGCTTGTTGCGCAGGGATCCGATCGCGATCCGTTTGATGATGGGCAGCTCACGCTCGGCGGCGATGCCGTGGACGTATTGAGGTGTGACCGCGGTGTCGTCGATGACGACCCCGGCGGCCTTGGCCGTCGCCCGTCCGGCCGCCGCACCGATGTCGTCGACCGAGGCCGCCGCCAACCGGGCAATGGCCGCAACGTCATCGAGGAGCCCGAAAAGACCCCCGCTCATCGCGTCTCCGTCATTTCGTTGGAGATTACCGTGTCGAGGTCACCTGCCGTGGGCGGCGAAAAACTGCCCGCTGGCCGCAGACGCGTCGAAGGCCCCGGCGGGCCAGACATGCCCGCCACCGTCTATCCGGACGAAGTCGACCTCCGTGCCGCCGGCACAGCCGGCGCTGGTGAAGCGGTGCACTCCGCCGCCGAGATCATCCTCGACGGGTGCTCCCGGGCACTGATCTGCGGTGCGCCAGCCGTCGGCCATCGTGAGCGCAGGCACGATATCGCTGGGTCCGCCGCGTCCGACCATCCCGCCACCGTCGAACGGCACCACCGGGTCCGCGGTCCCGTGTATCTCCAGCACCGACACCGCTCGCGACGGGGCACATCCGGGACCCGTGCCCAGCGTGCCGGCAACCGGGGCGATGGCGGCGAAGACGTCGGCCCGCTCGCATGCCAGCCGCATGGCCATGAACGCGCCCGCCGACATTCCCGTCGCGAAGACCCGACCCGGCGGGATGCCGTAGTCGTGGGAGAGCCGGTCGACGAGCGCGACGACAAACCCCACGTCGTCGACGCCCTGACGGTCCGGCACCGATGCGCCGCGGCCGTCCGCCCAGCTCAAGTCGATGCCGTCCGGATAGGCCGCCACGAACCCGAACCGGTCGGCGACGGCGTTGTAGTTGGTCGCCGCCTGTTGCGCGCTTCCGGTCAATCCGGCGCCGTGAAGGAAGATCACCAAGCCCGACGGATTGCCCGCCGGGACGTGCACCTGATAGGTGCGGTCCAGCCCTCCGAACGACAGGGTCCCCGCAGTGTCGACGGCGGCCGATGCGCGGGCACCGCCGTAGACGCCACAACACAGAAGGACGGCGAGCACGGTCGCCGTACGCAGGAGCCAGGGCACGCGCGTGAGTATCGGGAGGAAAGCTGACCAGCGAGTGAACGGCAGATGCCGAACGTCACCTTCGGGCACAGCTTTCCAGTGCATAGGACTCCCCCAGCTGGGAATGAATGGCTAGACCCACTAGCCCTTTCATGTGTACCCCCAGGAAGAATCGATGTCGAAGTACACCCACGCAGACATCGCAGCTACACCCAAATCCTGATCGCTTCGTAGGCGGGCCCACGATAGATTCGCTCCCGGTATGTGAGCGGCCGGTATGTGAGGCGGTTTTGGCCGTCGATGTGCACTGTCCAGTCGACGAATGCCCCGGGCTCGGTGTCGCGGACGTCTTCGCAGGCCATCACTTCGTGTCGTCTCTGCGGACAAGTTTTCCGGATCCGCGCTGGTCCGCGATGCGCCCTTGACCGTGACGTGGCTCACAGTAATATGACCAGTGGTCATCCACCCCTGGGAGGCTCCGATGCCAACGGTGACATGGGCTCGCGTCGATCCGATCCGTCGCGCCGCCGTGGTCGAAGCCGCGGAGGCCGAGTTCGGAGCGCACGGATTCTCGCGAGGCAGCCTGAACGTCATCGCGCGCCGCGCAGGAGTCGCCAAAGGGAGCCTGTTCCAATACTTCGCGGACAAGCTCGACCTCTACGCGTTCATCGCCGACGTCGGCAGCCAGCGCGTGCGCTCCTACATGGAGGACCGCATCCGCGAGCTCGACCCGAGTCGGCCGTTCTTCGAATTCCTGACCGACCTGCTCGATACCTGGGTGGCGTACTTCGCCGACCATCCGCGCGACCGCGCGCTACACGGCGCCGCGACCTTAGAGGTCGACACCGATGCCCGCGTCAGCGTGCGGACCGTCATCCACCGCCACTACCTGGAAGTTCTACGACCGCTCGTGCGTGACGCGCACGTGCGTGGCGATCTGCGCGCGGACTGCGATACCGACGCGCTGTTGTCGTTGCTGCTGATGATCTTTCCGCATATGGCATTGGCGCCGTATGTACGCGGCATGGACCCGATCCTCGGGCTCGACGACCCCACGCCGGAACAGCCTGCACTGGCTGTGCGCAGGCTCGTCGCCGTCCTGGTGGACGCATTTTCTTCAGCCAAGAATCCAGCCCGAATGACCAAGGAGGTCAATCAATGACACGGACACGCTCTCTCGACGCCGGCGGTCTCAACTGGGACAGCCTGCCGATGAAGCTCTTCGCCGGCGGCAACGCGAAGTTCTGGGATCCGGCAGATATCGACTTCTCCCGCGACCGAGCCGACTGGGAAGCGCTCTCCGAAGACGAACGCGACTGGGCCACTCGGTTGTGCGCCCAGTTCATCGCCGGCGAGGAAGCGGTCACCCAGGACATCCAGCCGTTCATGGCGGCGATGCGGGCCGAAGGACGGCTCGGCGACGAGATGTATCTGACGCAGTTCGCGTTCGAGGAGGCCAAGCACACCCAGGTATTCCGGATGTGGCTGGACGCCATCGGCTTGACCCAGGACTTGCACAGTTACCTCGATGACCTGCCCGCATATCGGCAGATCTTCTACGAGGAGCTGCCTGCGTCCCTGGATATTCTCTCGACGGATCCGTCGCCTGCCGCGCAGGTGCGGGCGTCAGCCACGTACAACCACGTGATCGAGGGCATGATGGCGCTGACGGGATACTATGCGTGGCACAAGATTTGCGTTGATCGCGGCATTCTCCCCGGCATGCAGGAGCTGGTCCGACGCATCGGCGATGACGAGCGACGGCACATGGCGTGGGGCACGTTCACCTGCCGGCGCCACGTCGCGGCCGACGACGCGAACTGGAACGTATTCGAGGCCCGCATGAACGAGCTGATGCCGTTGGCGCTGCGCAACACGGAGGAAGCGTTCGCCCTCTATGACGCCGACAACATCCCCTTCAGTCTGACGCAGGACGAGTTCATGCTGTACGCCAGCGACAAGGGAATGCGTCGATTCGGCACCATCAGCAGCGCCAGGGGGCGCCCGCTCGGTGACATCGACCTCGACTACTCGCCTCTGCAACTCGAGGACACGTTCGCCGACGAGGACAAGAAGGCGCTTGCCGCATCGGCGTGAGGAACTTTTAGTCGGGTACGAGTTGCTCGCTGTCAGCGAACACCAGGCTGCCACTGTCGAGCAGGACCGCCCAGCGTCGGGCCGGGTCGGCGAAGTGGTGTTCCCCGATGTCGACGGCTTCGCCGGTCATCTCCCCGTAATCGTCAACGACGACGCCAGGGCTTTCGTCGTCCGTACCCGGATTGAAACGAACGCGGCTGTCTACCGCCAATTCCGACCCGCGGTCCCCGTCGCCGCCATCTGCAGTTTTTTTGCCCACCGTTTCCCCTCGGCAATTGTCGGTAAATTAACGAGATTGTCAGTAGAACATGCCGGTGATTTCCCGCAGGCGATTTGCCCAATCTCCTCAATCCAAGGCGGAGGCGCCTGCCGAAGCGAGCGCGTAGGCCCGGTGACCGGAGAGTCGGCCAGTCGCGATCTCGAGCACGGTCCTGCCGACATGCTCGGAGGTCAGGACCGGCGCCATCGATTGGACGAACGCGTCGAGGTCCACACCCTGCCGCCCGGCGTAGGCCCGTACGTCGGGGCGTTGGCGGCGCACGCCCTCCATGTCTTGACGTCCGGCGACGGCGGGATCGCGGGCGATTACGGTGTTCCTGGAACCCGAGCTGTTCGCGGTGTTCGGTCTACCGCCAACCAGGTGACACCGGCGACGCGGACTCCAATCATTCACCAATGAGGCCGTGCTGACCGGTGAGCGCGTCGATCCAGACACCCGTCACTTGTCCGTCGTCGTTGATGCGTGCCACTTGAGTCTGTCGGGCGCCCGCTACGTCGACAGTGCTGAAAGTTCCCCCTGCGAACAGGAATCCGTGCATTATGCCTACGCTGTCGGTGTAGTAACCCGCGATGTCGCCAGCCCCGTTGATGCCCCATGCGGTCGTCAGGCCGGCGAGTGGAAAGTTTATCGGGCTGAAGGCCCCGCCTTTCAGCAGGAACCCGTGCGTCGTCGTGGCATCGAAGTAGTAGCCGACGATGTCGCCGTCCGCGTTGATACCGGTGGCCGCGGTACCGGTGGCCCCAGGGAAGTTGATGGCCGTGTAAGTGCCTCCGCCGTAGGTGAATCCGTGCTGATTGCCGCCAGTGTCCGTGTACGCACCCACCACCACGCCGGAGTCGTTGATGCCGACAGCCTGAGTCGCGGCGGCCCCCGGATACTCGACGTCGCTGAATGTGGCTCCGCTGTTCACGTAGCCAACAGTCTTTCCGGTCAGGTTCTGGTAAATGCCGACGATCGAACCCGCCGAATTGATTCCTGCGGCGTAGCTCGCCGTCGAGTTCGGGACGCTGAGGATCTGATACACACCACCCGAGAAGGTGAACGCCGTTGGTGTTAGGGGGTTCACGGCGGGATCGATGACGAAATAGCCCACGGTTGTGACACCGTTGGTATCGAGGGCGAACGACCATGCCGCACCGGGATAGTCGACGCTTGCGAACGTGTATGCCCTGGCCAGGGACAGACTTCGAATTTCCATTTCGCCTTCGTCGGCGGCCGCCGCGATGCGTTCGACGACAAATCTGTGTCGCAGATCCAGCAGGCCGACCAGCATTGATGGGGAGTCGGAGCGCTTCAGAGCCGGCAGTTGATCGAGCGTCGCGCTGCTTGTTCGCGCCTTTGTCATGAGCGTCGTCCTTCCACTAACCGATGACCGACCGAACGTAAGCTCGGCGGCCGCAGTGGGACACGCGTAGTCGGCTACCTCTGTTGGACCTTTTCGAGTTCCAGGCCGGTGCTGCGAGGCCCGAGCAGGCCGACGTCGAGGCATAGCAGCACGATCAGAAACGCCGAACCGGAGAACACCGCGACCGGCCCGAGTGCCGCAAGCGCGGGCACGGCGATAAAGGGCAGCACGGTCGATGTCGCGCGGGACAATGAGTAGCAGATGCCGCTCGCTGTGCTGCGTATCGCGGTCGGGAAGATCTCGGCCTGATAGATGTGGAACGCGTTGGAGAAGATGTTGGACACCGCGGTGAGCAGGAAGCCGGCGGCGACGATGACCGCGACGTTCGTTGATGCGGCAAACACAATGCCGCACACGGCGATTCCCAGCGCCGAGGCGATGATGAGGTGCTTGCGCTCAAACCGCTCCACCAGCGGGACCGAAATGAGCGAGCCAATCGGATAGCCGGCGAACGCCAGCGCGGCATACCCCAGGGATTCGGTCACCTCGAAGCCCTTGCTCACCAACACCAGCGGCGCCAGCGTGCCGAAGCCGTAGTAAGCCACGGTTTGCAGCACTTGAAAGATCACCAGCATCACGGTGCGCTTGCGGTAGTCCCGGAACGCAATCCGCAGCACGTCGGCCACACTGCGCGCGTCGTCACCCGAACTCGGGTCGGACGCCTGCTCGGCTGCTTCGGGCACCGACAATCCTGGGTCGACCTTGGCCGCTACCGACTCGACAACACGGTGCGCCTCGGCGTACCTGCCGCGACTCTCCAGCCAGCGCGGCGACTCGGGCAGCATCGTGCGGAGGGCCAGTACGAGCACCGCACCGAGCCCGCCGAACAGCAGCAGCCATCGCCACCCATCGATGCCGAAAAGCTCGTGGCGCGCGACCAATTTGCCGCCGAGAAGCGCCGCGAGCGGCACTCCGAGAAATCCGATCGTGTAGGCCCACGCCGTCATTCGCCCTCGATAGCGGGCGGGAGCGAACTCGGCCAGATAGGTGTCGACGAGCACCAACTCAGCGCCTAGGCCGATACCGGCGATGACCCGCAACACGAGGAACGTCTCGATGTTCGGCGAGAATGCGGCCGCGAACGAGAACAGCGAGTAGACAAGCAGATTCAGGATGAACACCCGGCGGCGGCCGAGCCGGTCCGCGGCGACCGAGAGCACGTTGGCACCGATGAACATGCCCGCGAATCCAGCGGCGATCACCATCGACTTGCCCAGGGTGCCTAGACCGAACTCTTTCGCAAGGACCGGCGCGAGCACGCCGCCGAGAAAGACCTCGTACAGGTCGAAGAACGTGCCGAGACCGACCAGCACCACCAGGCGCCAGTGCCAGCGGCTGACCGGCAGCTGCTCCAATACCGAGGACGTCGCCGTCAGCGGCGCCAATCCACCCATCTCGCCTCCTGCCTCCGGTGTCATTCTTGTGGCCGACTACCCGCTGGGCTATCAATCGCGCGCAGGTTTTTGGGATCGGTAGCTGAACCCCCTCGATGTACTTGCCGCCATGACGGTGCCAATCCGGCACCGCATGACGAAAAGGAAACCAGCAATGAACATCGTCCCCACCCGCGTCCAGGAGCAGGTCAGCCGCGTCGACCGCACCCGAGCCCTGTGGATCGGAATCTCCGCCGGCGTCACCGCGCTGTGGTCCATCTACCGCCTCTTCTGGCTGTTCTATGCGGCGGCGACGCTCTCCAGCTTCGGCTACTCCGGCGTGTCGCTCGTCTTCCCGCTCGTGCTGTGGGGCGCAATCGCCGTCGCAGCGGGCTTCGTGTCCGTCGCGTTCCTGGTTCGCTACTCCAAGCAACCCTGAACCTGACAGCGCAACGAAAAGGGCCGCATCACAGCGGCCCTTTTTCATCGGCGAAACCGCGCGACGGCGCGCATTGAACGGCAGGCTCTCAGCATGACCAAGTTCTTCCGCGGCAACCCACGGTTGCTCCTGCAGGTCTTGCCGGTCGCGGCCATCATGATCTTGCTCAAGTGGCTATACGACGAGATCCCGCTGAAGCACCTCGCCTTCAGCCCGCTGCTCACCGGCGTCATCGCCGCCGAGGTGTTCATCATCGGCTTCCTCCTCAGCGGCACCGCTGCCGACTTCAAGGAGGCCGAACGCCTCCCCGGCGAGCTAACCGCGAGCCTGGAGTCGATCGCCGACGAGTGTCAGATCATGGACGCCGAACTCAAGCTTCCCGCGGCTCATCAGTGCGCTTCACTGCTGGCGGACATCAGCGCCTCCATCCGGCGATGGTTACTGCGCAACGATGGGCTCGACGACGTCATCGATCACATCAGTCGGCTCAATCCGTTGTTCATCGTCTTCGCCCCGAAGATCCAGCCCGGCTTCACGACTCGGTTGAAGTCGGAGCAGGCGAACATCCGCAGGCTGGTGATCAGGATGGACACGATTCGGCGGACGTCGTATGTCTCGGCCGGTTATCTCATCGCCGAGGTCACCGCGCTGATGATCCTGATCCTGCTGCTGATCACCGACGTCGGGCAACTCGCGCCAACCCTGCTCGTGGTCGGCGTGATCACCTACCTTCTCGTCTACGCGCTCGCGATGATCCGCGACATCGACAACCCATTTGAGTACCGCAACGACCGGCCGGGAGCGGCTGACGTAGACCTCGGCGTCCTCGAGTCGGGTGAGGCGCGGCTCCGCGGTCTCGCTGCGGCGATGGCCGGCGACCGCGAAGTCAGCAGATAGCCGAAACGCGCTCGCGCGATGAGCCAGCCATCACCACCTGCTCCCATGATCACTGTCTGCTCCGGCGATCTCCGACGCACGTTCCCGCCGGACCGCGACGTGATCGTCGGCGCGCAGCGGGTGCAGTCGACGACCGCGCGAGACGGGCACGCCATCAACCTCGGCAACCCCGACGGCCCTCGGCTGACGTTCGAACTCGGCCCGCCTCCTGACGAACGGCCGACAGCGCGGACGAAGCGGCCCGCGATCCTTGGCGGCGATTCGAGCGACGCGGTCACCGGGATGCGTGCGCGGTGGCGAGGTGCTTCCGCGCCGCACGCGATCACCATCGGACGCGCCGCCGACAACGACGTCGTCGTCTCCGACGTGATGGCGTCGCGCCACCACGCCAGGCTGGTCGCGGCGCCTGCGGGCATGCAGCTCCAGGACGCAAACACCATGAACGGCACGTTTGTCAACGGCCACCGGGTCAAGGATGCAGCGCTTCGCGAGAACGATGTCGTCACCATCGGCAACATCGACTTCGTCTACGCCGACGGCAATCTCGTCCGCCGCGCCGAACCGGCCGCGACGACCGGTGGGCTCGAGGTGCGCGGCGTCGGCCTGACGCTCAACGACGGCGACCTGACGCTGCTGGATCGCGTGTCCTTCACCGCCAGGCCGGGCACGTTGACTGCAGTGATCGGCCCGTCAGGCTCGGGCAAGTCCACGCTGGCGAATGTTCTCGTCGGGGTATCCCGGCCGACCAGCGGCGCGGCATCGTTCGACGGACGCGACCTGCATGCCGCGTACGCGTCGCTGCGCAACAGGATCGGCATGGTGCCGCAGGACGACGTCGTGCACGGGGGGCTCACTGTCAGCCAGGCGCTGAACATCGCGGCTGAATTGCGGATGCCGCCGGACACCACCAAACACGATCGACAACAGGTGATCTCGCGCGTACTCGAGGAACTCGAAATGACCCCGCACGCCGACACGCGCGTGGACAAGCTCTCCGGCGGCCAGCGCAAGCGCGTGTCCGTCGCGATGGAGCTGTTGACCGAGCCGTCGCTGCTCGTGTTGGACGAACCCACGACCGGTCTTGATCCCGCGCTCGACCGGCAGGTGATGACGATGCTGCGCCAGCTCGCCGACGCGGGGCGCGTGATCGTGGTGGTGACGCACTCGTTGACCTTCCTGGACGTGTGCGACCAGGTGCTGCTGCTGACCCCCGGCGGCAAGGCGGCATATTGCGGCCCACCCGACGGAGTGGGCGAAGCGATGGGCTTCTCGGATTGGGCCGACATCTTCAACGGCATCAGGGCGGATCCCGATGGGGCCCAACGACGATTCTTCGAACGTCGTGGGGCGGACGAGCCGTTGGCTCAACCCGTTCCCGCACAGCCCATGAATCTGGGCAAGTCCTCACGTACGAGCTTCTGGCGCCAGTTCTCGGCGATATCACACCGCCAGACGCAGCTGCTCTTCGCCGACAGCCGCTACATCGTGTTCCTCGTTGCATTGCCCATCATCGTCGGCCTGCTTCCGCTGACCGTGGGCGGTCACGCGGGCTTCAACAAGCCTCCCGCCGGCGCATCCGCCCCGTTCGAGCCGAGGCAGATCATCGTGCTGCTGAGCTTCGCCGCGATCCTGATGGGCATCACGCTGACGGTTCGCGACCTGATCGCCGAACGGGCGATCTACCGCCACGAGCAGGCCGCGGGGCTCTCGCCGACGGCGTACCTGGCGGCCAAGATCTGGGTGTTCGGGGCGGTCGGAACGGTTCAGTCGGCGCTGCTTGTGCTTGTCGTCACCGCGCCGGGCGTCGGAAAACCCCCGCCGTCGAGCGCCGCGGTGCTCGGCAGCCCCATGCTCGAGTTGTTCGTCGATGTGGCGGCGACGGCCGTGGCCGCAGCCGTTCTCGGCCTGGCGATTTCGGCTGTGTCCCGCAGCAGCAACCAGTACATCCCGCTACTGGCGGTCGCCTGCATCGCACAGTTGGTGTTCGCGGGGAGCTTCGTTCCGATAACGGGTCGTCCGCTCCTCGAGGCGGTCGCCGCGGTCACGCCGGCGCGTTGGGGCGTGGCCGCAACGGCGTCGACTATTGACCTGACGAACCTGGTGCCGGTCACGCAGGACAGACTGTGGCAACACACCGCGTCGACCTGGTTGCTCGACATCGCCATGCTCGCAGTGCTGTCGGTCTTGTTCGGCATGTTCGTGCGGTGGCGGCTGCGCAGGAATGCGAAGCCGTAGGCGCCTGTTCGACGACGGCTGCAGGCCTCGGGGACGTAGTACATAGCGATGCCTATGTACTACCTGCGGAATTCCTGCCCGTGGTGCAGCGACAGCCCGCCTCCGATTGCCGCTACATAGTGCGCGTGATATAGATACGACGTGGGAATCCAGCCGCCCGATCAAGGTGTCGGCGACTGCGTCGGTGAGCTTCTCGACCAGGCAATGGACCTGACCGCGCGATTTCTGAGCGACCGCGAGGATCTGAGCGCGTCCGCCGCGTTTGCGGTGAACCGGGTGTGCCGTGAGGGACCCATTCGACTTACCACACTGGCGGCCAAGGAAGGCGTCAGCCAGCCGTCGATGACCCAGCTGATCCAGAGGCTGGAACGCCAGGGCCTGGTGACCAGGCTCGCCGATCCCGAAGACGGGCGCGCCGCCCTCATCGGCATCACTCGGAGCGGCCAAATGCTGCTCGACGACCGCAAGCGAATTCGTCGCGAACGGCTGGCGGAGTTGATGGCCACGTTGACGTCCGAGGAGCAGTCCGCGCTGTGGCTCTCTGCGCGGGTCGCTTCTCCGGTCCTGCGTCGGCTTGTTGCAACGGCGGAGGGCTGACTTGATGAAGACATCATCTTTGGTGGGCCGCGGGCTGTCTTCGGTGGGTCGCGGACTCAAAAAGATCTGGATCCCGCTGGTGTTGATCGTCGTGCTGGCGGTGTCGGGGTTGGTCGTTTCTCGACTGCACAAGATGTTCGCGTCTGAAGACCTCAACGCGAACGCCGGCAAGGGTATCGAGATCGTCCAGTTCAACCCGAAGGTCCTGGTCTATGACGTGTACGGGCCGCCGGGAACCAACGCTCAGATCAGTTATTTCGACCCGGACGCGAACGTCCATCTGATCACCGCCCCGTTGCCTTGGTCGATCACCTTGTCGACAACATTGCCGGCCGTCAGTGCCAGCCTCATGGCGCAGACCGACGGCGACCAGATCAGCTGCAAGGTCACCGTGAACGGAACCGTACGTGAGGAGCAATCAGCCAATGGAGTCAACGCGCAGACCTACTGCCTGGTGAAGTCCGCATGACCCACGCGATCACCGAGGCCGAAACCACCGGCAAGCCGAAGAGGGCCTTTTTCCCACACATGCTCCGCATCCTGGCGGTGCCGATCGTCCTGTTCTGGGTGGCGTTCGCGGTGATCGTGAACGTGGTCGCCCCCCAACTCGAAGTGGTCGGCGAGTTGCACTCGGCACCGATGGCTCCCGAAGACGCGCCGTCGATGCAGGCAATGAAGCTGATGGGCGCCAACTTCAAGGAATTCAATTCCAACAGCACCATCATGGTCGTCATCGAGGGCCAGCAGCCACTCGGTCCGGACGCACACGACTACTACAACGAGATCATCCGCAAACTGCAGCAGGACCCCGAGCACATCCAGCACATCCAGGACTTCTGGGGTGACACGTTGACGGCGGCCGGGGCACAGAGCGCCGACGGCAAAGCCTCTTACGTGATGCTGAACCTGGCGGGCGAACAGGGTCAGACTCTGGCCAATCAAGGCGTTCAGGCAGTGCGCAAGGTCATCGAGGACACAAAAGCCCCGCCAGGCGTGCAGGCTTACGTGGCAGGCCCGGCGGCGCTCACCGACGATCTGCACGTCATCGGCAACGCCAGCCTGGCTCAGATCACGTTGATAACCCTCATCGCGATTGCGGGAATGCTGCTGGTCGTCTACCGCTCGATCAGAACCACGCTGATCCAGCTCTTCCTGACGTTTCTCGGGTTGCTGACCGCGCGCGGAGTGATCTCGGTCCTTGCCACCCATGGCGCCTTCGGGCTGACGACATTCGCCGGGAACATCCTGACGATGCTGGCGATCGCGGCGGCCACCGACTATGGCATCTTCATCTTCGGCCGCTACCGTGAAGATCGCGGCATGGGTCTGGATCGAGATGACTCGTACTACGCCACGTTCAAGTCCGTCGCTCCCGTCATCGTGGGTTCGGGCCTGACGATCGCCGGGGCGACGTACTGTCTGTCTTTCGCGCGGCTCCCTTATTTCAGCACCATGGGCGCCCCCGTCGCGATCGGCATGGTCGTGGTGGTGGCATCGGCCGTCACGCTGGGGCCGGCCGTCCTGTTCCTCGGCAGCCGAGTCGGGCTGTTCGAATCCAAACGGCCTCCCCAGAGCAGGTTCTGGCGAAAGGTCGGTATCGCGGTAGTCCGTTGGCCCGCACCCATTTTCGTGGCGAGCCTCTTCGTTGTGCTGATCGGCCTCGTTGCCATTCCGGGGTACAAGCCGGCTTACAACGATCGCTACTATCTGCCGAAAGACGCCCCGGTCAACATCGGGTTCGCGGCCGCCGACCGGCATTTCACGCAGGCCAGGATGAACCCCGACATCCTGATGGTCGAGGCCGACCACGATATGCGCAATCCCGCCGATATGCTTGTCCTGAACAAGGTCTCGAGCAATATCATGCACACCGAGGGCATTGCGATGGTGCAGAACATCACCAGGCCACTGGGAATTCCCATCCAGCACAGCTCGATTCCGTTCCAGACGAGCATCCAAGGGCAGACCAGCAACATGAACCTGCCGTTCCAGCGGGATCAATTGGCCAACCAGCTCAAAACGATCGATGCGACGAACGTCTCGATCGACATCTTGGAGAAGCAGTATCAACTCTCCCTCAAGCAGACGCAGCTCACGCAGGACTCGGCGGCCAAGTCGCAGGAATTACTCGCGACCACCGAAGAACTGCGAGACAACATCGCGAACTTCGATGACCAGTTCCGGCCGGTTCGCAACTACCTCTACTGGGAGCCGCACTGCTTCGACATCCCGCTGTGCGCCGCGACGAGGTCCCTCTTCGATGCCCTCGACGGGATCGACAAAGTGACCGACCAGACGGGAGCGGTGCAGGCCAACACCGACCAACTGGCGGCCCTCGCTCCGCAGTTGACCGCACTCCTTCCACAGACGATCGCGTCGATGAAGATCAGCAGGGACCTGTCGCTGGCGACGTACAACTCGCAGAAGGCCTTGTACGACCAGATGGAGGCCTCCAACGACACTGCTCTGGCGGTGGGCCAGAGCTTCGACCAGGCCAAGAACGACGACCTGTTCTTCCTGCCACCGGAGGCCTTCCAGAACCCGGACTTCGAGCGCGGCCTGAAGATGTTCCTATCGCCGGACGGCAAGTCCGCTCGCATGTTCATCACCCACGAGACCGATCCAGCGACACCGGAGGGCATCGCCCGGGTCGACAACGAGAGAAAGGCCGCACAGGAGGCCTTGAAGATGTCCTCCCTCTCGAACGCCAAGATCCACCTGGGTGGGGTCGCCGCAACCTACAAGGACATGTCTGACGGCGCGAAGTACGACCTGCTGATCGCCGTGGTGTCGGCACTGACGCTGATCTTCATGATCATGCTCATCCTCACCCGGAGCGCCGTGGCGGCACTCGTCATCGTCGGCACGGCGGCCAGCTCGATCGCCGCATCATTCGGTATCTCGGTGCTGCTGTGGCAGGACCTCTTCGGGATCCAAGTGCAATGGCTCGTCATGCTGATGTCCGTCATCATCCTGTTGGCGGTCGGATCGGACTACAACCTGCTGCTGGTCTCCCGGTTCAAGGACGAGATCCATGCGGGGCTGAAAACGGGCATCATCCGCTCCATGGCCGGTACCGGTGGCGTGGTGACCTCTGCGGGGCTGGTCTTCGCGGCCACCATGGCGGCGATGACGTTCAGCAAGCTGGTCGTGCTGGCTCAGATGGGGTCCACCATCGCGATCGGTCTTTTGGTCGATACGTTGATCGTGCGCTCGCTGCTGATGCCGTCGATCGCGACGATGCTCGGCCGCTGGTTCTGGTGGCCACAGGTCGTCTATCCGCGTGGTGACTATCACACGAAGAAATTCGTACCCCGGCCGCGGCCTCCGGCAGAGGAATCGGACACCGCGCCCGTGCCGACACCCGCGTAGCGCCGCCGCGGTTACGTCGTCGACGGTGCGCCTGCACGCTCCCAGTGCAGGTGGCCCAGTAGCGCGGTGACACCGGTGGCGGTCGCGCTGACGAAGACCGGGATGCTGATGTCGATCTTCATCAGCAGCGCACCGACCAGCGCCCCGGCGAAGATCAACACAATCGCCCACAGCCGCCGATGGGTAAGCGGCGCAAGGCCGCCCGCGAACAGCGTCTCGCTGGCATAGGCGGTGATCGTCGACGTCACGACCACCGTCGTCATGTCTGCAACCGAGAGGAACCGGGCCGCCGCCGCCTGCGCGCCCATCAGTGACGCGAGGGACGCGGCGACGGCGATCCCCAGCGCGGACGCTCCGACCACGTCGGCCGACGCAAGCACGACGCCTGCGACCGCGAGCAGGACAGCGCTGGTGGTCAAGATGCCGGTGATCAGCCCGTGCCAGCCGGGTGCCCGAGCGCGAAGCAGCCTGCCGACGACGGCGGCACCCGCGATGTACCCGACCAGCGCGAGAAGCGGACCGACCACAGGCAGGTCGTCCGAGGCGGCCAATCCCATGCCGAGGATGACGATGTTGCCGGTCATGTTGCCGGTGAAAACGCGGTCGAGACCGAGATAGCCGACGGCGTCGAGCGTCCCGGTGACGAACGTCAGGGTCATCATCAGCCAGAGTCGGAGATGACGCGTCCAGTGAATTCCCGTCATTGCACCATCCTGACCGAATCCTCCTGATGGACGCCGGGCGGATAATCGAGTCTGTGTCAGACCACACCGGCTCCAGCCCATTCACCGGCGCGTTGGCCGCACCGCATGCGCTCGCCAGCGAGGCCGGCGTATCCGCCTATCGCGACGGCGGCAACGCGATCGACGCCGCAGTCGCCGCCGCGGCGGTGCTGACAGTCGTCTACCCGCACAACGTCGCGCTCGGCGGCGACCTGATTGCGCTGGTGCGCACCCCCGATGGCGACGTCAGCTGTGTCAACGCCTCCGGTTGGGCCGCCGCGCAGATAGTTGCTGACGAATTGCGGGCCACGCACGGCGATGCGCTGCCCGTCCGCGGCGCGGACACCGTGACCGTTCCCGGTGGGGTGCGCGGATGGGATGCACTGCGTCGATTCGGCGCCCGGCTGACATGGGACCGCACATTGCGGCCGGCGCAGATCGCAGCAGAGGATGGCGTACCCGTGGCTGAGTCACTCGCCACGCATATCGCCGAGGCGGCTGATCTCGGTGAGGAATTCGATCGCGTGTTCCGCCCTGGCGGACAGCCGCGGCGGGCCGGCGAGCAGTTCACCCAGAAGGAGTTGGGCGAAAGCATCGCCACGCTGCGCGCGCGCGGGCCCGACGAGTTCTATGAAGGAAAACTCGCCGAGCGCACGGTTGAGTACCTGCGCAACCACGGATCACGTTTGACCACTGAGGATTTCGCGGCTTTCAAGCCGGAGGTTGTGGCACCGCTCGAGGTGACGTTCCGCGGCCTCAACGTGATGACCAGTCCGCCCAACACCCACGGCTTCATCTTGCTGCGGGCCTTATCGGCGCTCGACGAGGTGGGCACCGTCGATCCGCTGGGCGAGGGTATCGCCTCACTGATGAAGTTCTTCAGCGACGGCAACGACCTTCGGTCACGCGCCCTGGCAGACCCCCGCCACGCCAAGGTCGATGTCGAAGCACTCGTGCACGGTTGTCTGGGCGGCATGCGGGCTCCGGGCGATGATCTCGCCGACGTGGCACATGGAGACACCGTCGGAATCGCGGCGGCGGACAGCGAGGGGTACGCCGTATCGCTGATCCAGAGCGTGTTCCACTCCTTTGGATCGGGGCTCATCGATCCTGAGACCGGCATCCTGTTCCAGAACCGCGGCACGAGCTTCTCACTCAACGATGACTCCCCCAATGTGATCGCACCGCGAAAGCGGCCCGTGCACACGTTGATGCCCGTGATCACGACGAAGGCCGGGGCGACGAAGCACGTGCTGGCGACGATGGGCGGCCAGGGCCAACCACAGATTCTGGCCCAATTGTTGCTCAGGGCAACCGATGGCGAGAGCGTTCAGAACGCGATCGCGGCCCCGCGCGCCATCATCGGGCGTCAGATCGACGGGTACGGGTCTGACACGGTCACGGTCGAAGCCGATCTCGGTGCACGTGCACGCGGTGCGCTCGGCGCAAGCGACTTGATAGTTGTCGAGGTCGCGCCACACACCGAGGGAATGGGTCAAGCCAATGCGATATTCGTCGAGGAGGACAGCTCGATGACGGCGGCTTCCGACCCTCGATCGGACGGGGCGGCCTACGTCGCGCACTACCCGCGGCGGCACTAGCCAGACCGCTGGATGAGCGGCTGAACTTCGGCGCCGATGAAGCTGGCGAACGACTCGATGTCGGTGTCCGCGGTCGGCTGCAAAACGATGGTGTCGGCGCCTGCCTCCACCCATCGGCGGGCTGCGTTGGCGATCTCTTCGGCGGTGCCGCTGACGGCGACGTCGTCAGCGGGATCGAGGTTCCAGTGCCGGATCTCGTCGAGCGCGTCCTGCCGGGCGTTAGGCCCCGTCGTACATATGACGTACGTGACCACCGCATGGGGTCGAGGACCAGACCGAACCTGCCGGCCTTCACGAACGTGCTCCAGTGCCGCTCGCAGTCCGGCCGGCGTGGTACCGCTGGTGATGACCGTGCCGGTGGCCAATTCACCGGTCAGCCGCAGTGTCTTCGGGCCTTCGGCAGCGGCGAGTAGCTCGACACCGGGGTCGGGCGGCCAGTCGAGCGCGACGTTGTCCAGGCTGACGTAGCGACCTTGGAAGGTAACCCGCTCGCCGCGCAGCAGCGCCGTGAGGCATGTGAGGTATTCACGCAGCAATGTCATTGGCGACGCGACCTTTTCGCCGATCTGTGCCATCCAGTCTTGGACACCATGACCGATACCGATACGGACCCGACCGGGAAAATATCGCGCCAGAGCGGCGATCTCCATAGCGGTCAGTGCGACGTTTCGCATGGGCGCCGGTAGCACTCCGACGCCGACGGCCAGGCGATCGCTGTTTGAAAGCGCAATCGCCGCAGCAGAGATGCCACCGGCCACGAAACAGTCTTCCCACAGCCAGAGTTCGTCGAGGCCCGCCGCGTCGGCAGCGGCCGCGGTGGCGGCGAGACGTTCGGGTGCGAACTGCGGCCGATATACACAGCCGACGCGTACTGAACCGGGCGATGCCATCAGCCCAACCCTAGCGCTAGAGCGGGGCGCTGGCCCGCGGCGTGAACACCGGAACGAACACGGTGTCGTCGCCGACGCTCTGGCGTTCGAACCGTACCTCGACAGGCATTCCGATGTATACCGAGTCCGGTTCGCAGTCAACGATATTCGATGCGAGGCGCAGCTCAGGGTCCTCATCGAGCTGGACGATCGCGATCACATACGGAACCGGCACCGCCGGGTTGAACTGCTGGTAGTTGACCGTGTAGGTGAACACCGTCCCGTGACCGGACACCGGGGTCGCGGCAAGCGCTCCCCCGCAGTTGGGGCAGTCCGCATCGGGCGGACTCACCCACAGACCGCACTGAGTGCACCGTCCGATCATCAGTTGCCCGTCGGCACCCCCGGTCCAGAACGCCCGGTTGTGTTCATCGAGTGCGGGCAGCATTCGGGCCGGAATCTCGGGTGGGGCGTCATCGGGCATGAATGGGAAAGTACATTCCAAACTGCTGTCATTACAAAAATAGACATTCGTGAGGTGGATGGACGCCCGATGAGCTACTTCGAGAAGGACGCGATCATCAGCGGCCTCGGCATCTCGCGGGTCGGCCGCCGCTCCGGCATTCCCGGGATCGAGCTGACGATGGAAGCCGCCCGCGCCGCTATCGAGGACACCGGCCTGACCGCCGACGACATCGACGGCGTCGCCACGCTGGGCGACACCCCACCCGCTGAAGTGCTCGCCACTCTGGGCATCGACGCGATGGACCAGACCCTCGGTTTCGACACCGCCGGGGTGCTCATTCCCGTCATGTCGGCCTTCCGCGCGGTATCCGAGAAGCGGGCGCGACATGTCCTCGTTTATCGGACGGTCGCGATGCTGGGCGGTGCGATGACCAATCAGCCGGCGTCGCCGATGCTCAACCCGCTGGCCTCGCCACCCGTCGAGCCACGCCTCCCGGGCACGCGCCGCAAGCTCAAACCGTTCGAAGACATCGACTTGTTGTTGGCCGCGCACTCCTACTCGGCCGCCAACTGGCTGGCCATGCACTGCAGGCGCCACATGGAGCTGTACGGGACGACCAAAGAGCAGCTGGGCTGGATGGCGATAAACAGCAGGCGCAACGCGGGGCTCAACCCGCGCGCCGCATTCCAGGAGCCGATGACGATGGAGGACTACCTGGCCGCGCGGCCGGTGTCGACTCCGCTCGGGCTGTTCGACTGCGACGTCCCGGTCGACGGCTCGATCGCGTTGGTCGTGTCTCACGCCGACTACGCCGCGGACTGCCCCAACCCTGCTGTAGCCGTGGAAGCGATCGGTGGCGCATACGGTTCGGGAGGCTGGTTCCATCGCGACGACTTCCCGAAGATGGCGTCCAGCGAAGCGGCGGCGGAGATGTGGTCGCGCACCGATCTCACACCGTCCGACGTGCAGGTGGCCGAACTCTACGACGGCTTCACGTTCCTCACGCTCGCGTGGCTGGAGGCGCTGGGATTCTGCGCCGACGGCGAAGGCGGGCCATTCGTGGATGGCGCGTCGAGGATCGCGCTCGACGGCGCTCTGCCGTTGAATACCTATGGCGGACAGCTGTCTGCGGGACGCATGCACGGGTATTGGCTGTTGCACGAGGCATGCCTGCAATTGCGCGGGCAAGCAGGCGACCGGCAGCTTGCTCGACGTCCGCAGGTGGCCGTCGCGGCGGCAGGAGGCGGGCCGATCGCCGGATGCATGCTGCTGACCTGCAACTAGTGTCGTGAGTCGTTAATTCATGCGCAGTAGTTGGCGAGAGATGTAGGTGGACTTGGGGTCGAGCTGACCTGACCTACACCGGCTGCGCTACCTAGCGGCGAGATTGCACGCAGGGTCGTTAATCGAGCTGCACACCGCCAACAGCCCTGAGTGCAATTTCGGCGCTACTGTCGTGATTCGTGATTCGTCTGCGGTGGTTGCCGACGGATTTTCCGTATGTGATCGGGCGGTCGTGGCCCACGCGAAGGGGGCGGGAGTTGTTGCGGGTCTGGATCCCCGTACCCATGTTGTCGGCGTTGAGTGTTGTCGGCGTTGAGTTGACGCATCTACGTGTGGGTTCTGGTCACGAATTAACGACTCACGACACTAGAAGGAGACGAAGACGATGTCCACCTGGCTTATCACCGGCTGCTCGACCGGCCTCGGCCGCGCACTGGCCGACGCTGTCATCGGCGCCGGACACAACGCTGTCGTCACCGCACGCGACGTCACGAAAGTCGCCGACCTGGCTGATAGCGCACCCGACCGGGTGCTCGCCGTCGCGCTCGACGTCACAGACCCCGGACAGGTCACCGCTGCGGTGCGGCAAGCCGAAGAGCGGTTCGGCAGCATCGACGTGCTGGTCAACAATGCCGGCTACGGGTACCGCGCCGCCGTTGAAGAAGGCGACGACGCCGACGTCCGCACCCTGTTCGAGACGCACTTCTTCGGCACCGTCGCGATGATCAAGGCTGTACTGCCTTCCATGCGCAAGCGGCACTCGGGTGCGATTGTGAACATCTCCTCGATCGGTGCTCAGCTGACGCCGGTGGGTTCGGGCTACTACTCGGCGGTCAAGTCCGCAATCGAGGGCATGAGCGGTTCCCTGCGTGGTGAGCTTGCGCCCCTTGGTATCTCGGTCACCGTCGTGGAACCGGGCGCGTTCCGCACCGACTTCGCCGGTCGGTCGCTGATGCAGTCGGCCACGCCCATCGCCGACTACGCGGCCACAGCGGGACAACGTCGCAAGGAGAACGACACCATGGACGGCAACCAGGCAGGCGATCCTGCGAAGGCCGGCGCCGCAATCATCACGGCCGTCGAATCAAGCGATCCGCCGGGCTTTCTGCTACTCGGACCCGACGCGCTCGCCGCTTACCGCTACATCGCAGACGAACGCGCGAAAGAGATAGCGAAGTGGGAGAAGCTCACTGCGGCTACCGATTTCGACACCTGACGTCCGGCTTTTTAGTACGTACTGACGCCGCGGTGCTTACTGGGCGCCGAGCGCGACCAGAATGGCGGCAACGAGAAAGACCCCGAGCACGACGGAGAGCTGCAGATATCCGATGATCAGCGCGGCGGTTGCCAACCCCTTTCCGCCTTCACGGGTTCGATTGATCTGTCGGCGCGCCACGTGTCCGAAGACAATGCCCAGCGGATAGAACACGAATGCCCCACGGAGAAATCCACCGTGGACACCCGTCTGGATACGAGCCGCGGCCGAACGCGGTTCACCGGCCGGTGACAACTCCGCAATTGTCGCTGCCGTTGCGGCTAGACGATCACCGCACCGTGAATTCGATGTGCAAATCGCTGAGGCCTCGGAGGATCCACAACGGCACGTAATCGAATCGGCGATCCCCGGGCGGTCCGTGGTGCGACTCATCGACCCGAATATCGCTGAGCCGGTCGAGAATTCGCTCGACCGTCACCCGGCCCTCGATCCGCGCGAGCGGCCCGCCCGGACAGCTGTGCACACCACGTGCGAATGCCACGTTCTGCCGGGCATTGTGCCGGTCGACTCGCAGCTCGGCCGGGCAGTCGAAATGCGCGGGGTCGCGATTCGCGGCTCCCGGCAGCAGCATGATCTTCGTTCCCGCCGGTAAGTCGACTCCTGCCAGAGTCGTATCGACACGGGTGAGCCTGAAGTCGCTCTTGATGGGGCTCTCCAATCGCAACACCTCTTCGACGAAGTTGGGGATGCGATCGCGGTTGCTACTCAGCGCGTTCTGCAGATCGGGGTTCTCGGCGAGGATGAAAAGGGTACTGGTGAGCAGCCGAGCCGTTGTCTCGTGGCCCGCGATGAACAGGAAGGTCGCGACCCTGACGATGTCGACCACCTCGGGCAACGTGCCGTCCGGGAAATGCTGCGTCGCCAATTCCGTCAGTATGTCCCGCATCGGAGTGTCCCGCCGTTCGCTGATATAGGCGGTGAACCACTTGTCCAGGTAGGCAAGAGGATTCAGGTCCGCCGACCCGTCATCGGCGGTCGCCGCCCAAGTCTCGTCTTCCGTCGGCCCGGTGCCCGCCAGCAGCGCTCGGAACATGGTGTGATCACGCTCTGGCACGCCCAGCAGATCGGCGATTACCAAGAGGGGGAACGGCTGACCGTAGGCGGAGACGAACTCGCAGCGACCCTCTTCGACGAGGTCGTCGATCAGTCGATTTGCGAGGTGCCACATGAACTCCTCGTTCTCCTTCAAGCGTTTCGGCGTGAAGAGACCGGCCAGCAAGGCGCGATGTGCGGTGTGGGCGGGCGGGTCAAAGGAGACCAGATGCTCGTTCATCGGGAACTGATCGCGATGCGTGTCGATGAGTTCGGAGATGTCATCGCCAACGGGGTTGAAGGGCAACGGAAACGGTCCCGACGATGAGTTGATCGCGGAAAACGTGGCGCTGTCGCGATATACGGCGACGAGTTCGTCGTATCCGGTGACCGCGACGACGCCGCTCTTGGCCACCGGACACACGGGCCCCTGCGCGCGCAGGTACTCGTAGTACGGATACGGATCGTCCGTGACACCGGGGTCGGTGAAAAAGTTGACCTCACTGTAGTCGGTCACGATCGAGACGCTAACATCGCTTACAATATGTGTAAAGGATGTAAATGAGCGATCAAACCCGAGCCGATGATCCGATGCGTGACCGCATCCTGCGGGCCACGTTCAAGGTGCTGTGTCGCCACGGTTACGGCAAGTTCAACTTGTCCGATGTCGCTTCGCAGGCGGGGATCTCGCGACCGACCCTTTATAAGTCGTTCTCATCCAAAGACGAACTGCTCGAAGCGTTCAGCCAGTTCGAACTGGAAATCGTGCGGGAGGATCTCGCCCACGCCGTCGAGGGCCACAAAGGTCGTCGCCGACTCGACGCGGTGTTGCGGTTCCTCGCGGACTTCTACAGCTCGTATCAGATGCGCGGCCTCATCGAGATCGAGCCCGGCTTGGTACTCGCGCAGATGAGCGGTGCACTGCCTGCGCTGGTCGACTTGATCGCGAGCGAGCTTTCCGGACTGGTACGCGATCCCGAAGTCGTTGCCATGACCCTCGTCCGTATCGCGGTGTGTCACTACCTGGCCCCGGCGTACGACGAGACCCGATTACTCGACCAACTCCGCACTGCCGCGGGCCTAGGCTGACCCCCGATGGGACGAGTCGATGGCAAGGTCGTGTTGATCAGTGGAGGCGCCCGCGGCATGGGAGCCGCCCACGCCGAGGCGTTGGTATCGGAGGGTGCCCGGGTTGTCATCGGCGACGTCCTCGACGAAGAGGGCCAACGTGTCGCCGAAACGCTCCGTGAGGCTGCGTGTTTCGTGCATCTTGACGTAACGGATCCCGATCAGTGGGACGTCGCCGTCGATGCCTGTGTCACGAAGTTCGGGCGCCTCGACGGCTTGGTGAACAACGCTGGGATCGTCAAGCTGGGCGCCCTGCGCGGTTCGTCGCTGACCGACTGGCAGCGTGTCCTCGACGTCAACCTCACGGGCGCATATCTGGGCATGCGATGCGCCGTGGAGCCGATGATCGCAGGCGGAGGAGGATCGATCGTCAACATCTCCTCGGTCGAGGGACTGGCAGGCAGCGCGCACCTGCACGCCTACGTCGCCGCCAAGTTCGGCCTCCGGGGCATCACCAAGTCGGCAGCGGTGGAGTTGGCCGAGCACAACATTCGGGTCAACTCGATCCACCCCGGACTGGTTCACACCCCGATGAGCCGAGGTGTGACCGAGGAGTTCATGACCCCCATCCCGATGCGGCGAGGCGCCTCGCCCGCGGAGATCTCGACCTTCGTCCTATTTCTCGTCAGCGACGAGTCGTCATACGCCACAGGTTCGGAGTTCGTCGTCGACGGCGGACTGACGAGTTACGTCCCAGCGAAGACGTAGGCCTCACGCGCTCACTCGGATGACGACTTTGCCCTTGGCGTGGCCCGCCTCGACGGCGGCGATCGCGTCGGCGGCCTCATCGAGGGGACGGACGTCTTCGACGTGGGGATCCAGTTTTCCGTCAGCGACCAACGCGCCGACGATCTCCAGGACGCGGCTGGTGCGGTCGCGTTCGATCATGTGCCCGCCCAGGTCGCCCACCGTGGCCGCATCCCCCGCGCTGATCAGTTTGTTGCGATCGGCGACCAGGTCCGCCATTGCACGCAGCCCTTCGCCGCCGGCAAGATCGAGGATCGCGTCGACACCGTCGGGAAGCAGTTGCCTGATCCGGTCGGCGACTCCGTCCCCGTAGGGCACCAGCGTCGCGCCAAGGGACTCGACCAGTTCTCGTTTGTCCTCGCTCGCGGTGCCGATGACATTGATATTGGCATCCCTGGCGATCTGCGCGGCAGCCACTCCGACCCCACCGCCGATGCCGTTGATCAGCAGGGTCTGGCCCTCCTTCAGCCCCAGCTGGGTGACACCGTCATAGGCCGTGGCGGCCGCCACGGGCAGCGTCGCGGCGTCGTCGAAGGAAACCTGCGGCGGCTTGTGGGCCGTGGCGTTGGCGGTCACCAGCGTGTATTCGGCGTAACCACCGGAACCTGGGGCGACGCTGCCGAACACCTCGTCGTTCGCCGCGAAGCCGTCGACGTCCTTTCCCACGTCGCGGACCACCCCGGAAACCTCTCGGCCAAGAACGGCGGGGAGGTCGTCGGCACTGGCGGCGCCGTACTTCCCTGAGCGGATCTTCCAGTCGACGGGGTTCACCCCGGCACTGCGGACCTCGACCAGCACCTCACCGGCCATGGGGTTAGGCATCTCGAGGTCGAGAAACTCCTGCACATCGGGGCCGCCGTTGCTGTTGTATCCGAATGCTTTGACCATTGCGACCGCTTACCCCAGCACCATCGCGGCGTAAACGCGGTGCACAGGTGGCAGCTAGCCGGTAATGCGGATGCCCGGCAGCGTCGATGACCCACTCCGGCCCATC
Source organism: uncultured Actinomycetota bacterium (assembly GCA_963817825.1). Classification (GTDB taxonomy): domain Bacteria; phylum Actinomycetota; class Actinomycetes; order Mycobacteriales; family Mycobacteriaceae; genus Mycobacterium. Next base: position 75,113 of record CAWFQG010000013.1, read on the forward strand.
GACGAAGGTCATTTCCCATGAATACCGCACCTCCTTCGGGTACGAAGTCCTCGAAACGCCATCTTGGCCGCAGGGCACTACGCGTGACCACGCTGGTGGGCATGGTTGCGGTGGCAGGCTCACTACTCGGCGCATGCAGCGCGTCGAAGCCCACTGCAGACGAATCCAGTTCACCTGCCGCCAGCGCGCCGGCCGCGCCGCCGAACGGGGTGAAGCCCACCATCGTGTTGGTCCACGGGGCATGGGCGGACACTTCCAGTTGGAACGGCGAGGTCGAGGCACTGCGTAAGCAGGGGTATGACGCGCGGGCGATCGCCAACCCGCTCGAGAACCTGACCACCGACTCGGATTACGTATCCGACTTCCTGAAGTCGGTGACGGGACCGATCGTCCTGGTGGGCCATTCCTACGGGGGATCTGTGATCACCAACGCAGCGGCAGGCAATCCCAACGTCAAGGCCCTCGTCTACGTCGACGCCGCCGCCCCGGACGTCGGCGAGACCAACGGCTCACTGAGCGGGGCCGACTCGGCGCTCAAGAAGAAGCCCGATGACGAGCTGTTCGACAAGCTTCCCTACCCAGAGGCACCGGCCGGAGCCGTCGACCTGTACCTGAAGAAGGACATCTTCCTGCAGAACTTCGGTAACGACCTGCCCACCGACGAGGCGACGCGACTCTGGGCGACTCAGCGGGCCGCGTCGACGGCGGCGTTCGACACCCCATCGAAGTACGCGGCGTGGAAGACGATCCCGTCCTGGTACTTCATCAGCAGCGGCGACCAGATCATCACTCCGACATCCGAGACCGCAATGGCCACGCGGGCACATTCACAAATAACCACCTTCGACGGCGGCTCTCACCTGACACTTATCTCGCACCCCGATGCGGTGACCGCCGTCATCGACCAAGCAATCGGCTCGGTGCAGAAGTAGACGAATGGGACAGCCATGACGACGAAACCACCGGAGGCGCGACGCCGATGGGACATCCGTCGCACCGCGAAGGCCGAACGGATGGACGCGGGTAGCGCCTACAGCGACGGGAAGATCATCAACCCCGGCCGGCTGAAAGATCTGCTGCACGACGTGATCCGTTCGGGTGACCGCGTGGCATTGGAGGGCGATAACCAGAAGCAGGCCGATTTCCTGTCCCGCACGCTGGCCGACTGCGACCCCAAACGCCTCAACAACCTGCACCTGCTCATCGGATCCGTCTCGCGCGCAGAACATCTCGACCTCTTCGAGCGCGGGATCGCCAACAAGCTCGATCTCGCATACGCCGGGCCGCAGAGCGTGCGCATCGCCCAGATGGTCGAGGACGGAACCGTGCACATCGGCGCCATCCACACCTACGTCGAGCTCTACGCACGCATGTTCGTGGACCTCGCCCCCAACGTCGTGTTGCTGTGCGCCGAGAAGGCCGACCGAGACGGCAACCTCTACACCGGACCCAACACCGAGGACACGCCAACGATCGCCGAGGCCGCCGCGTTTCACGACAGCGTCGTCATCGTGCAGGCCGACGAGATCGTCGAAACGACCGCACTCCCCCGGGTGGACATCCCCGGAAGCTGGGTCGACTTCGTGGTGCAGGCCGACCGGCCGTTCTTTCTCGAGCCGCTGTTCACCCGCGACCCGCGCCACATCGGCGACGTCGAGATCCTGAAAGCCATGCTCGCCATCCGGGGCGTCTACGAACGTCACCAGGTGGTGTCGCTCAACCACGGAGTCGGATTCGACACGGCGGCAATCGAACTGCTGCTGCCGACCTACGGCGAGCAACTGGGCCTCAAGGGCAAGATCGCACGGCACTGGGTGCTCAACCCGCACCCCACGCTGATCCCCGCGATCGAATCGGGCTGGGTCGAATCCATCCACAGCTTCGGCGGCGAATCCGGCATGAACCGCTACGCAGCAGCACGTCCCGACGTGTTCTTCACCGGCGCTGACGGCTCGCTGCGCTCCAACCGGGTTCTTGCGCAGTTGGCCGGCCAGTATGCCATCGACATGTTCATCGGCTCCTCGCTGCAGATCGATCGTGACGCGAATTCCTCCACCGTGACCGACGGCAGGCTGTCCGGGTTCGGCGGCGCCCCGAACATGGGCCACGACCCGCACGGCCGCAGGCACTCCTCGGCGGCGTGGCTGGACCTCGCCAGCGGCGAAGGCGCCAACCGTCGCGGCCGAAAACTGGTGGTGCAGATGGCCCAGACGTTCCGTGCAGGCGGAGTTCCGACCTTCGTGGAAACGCTCGACGCGATCGACGTCGGTAAGCAGGCAGGCATGCCCCTGCCGCCCGTGATGATCTACGGCGACGACGTGTCCCACGTGGTCACCGAGGAGGGCGTCGCTTACCTGTACAAGGCGCACTCGTTGGAGGATCGCCGAGCAGCGCTGGCCGCGATCGCCGGCGTCACGCCCATCGGCCGCCACGCCGACGAGAAGCGGGTCGAGAAACTGCGGCGCGACGGTTTGGTCGCGTTCCCTGAGGATCTCAAGGTCGAGACCCGGCTGGCTGACCGCTCGCTATTGGCCGCGCGCAGTATCGAGGATCTCGTCGCGTGGTCCGGCGGTCTCTACGACCCTCCGTCAAAGTTCAGGGACTGGTGATGATGGCCACCGCGACACTCGCCTTTCGGCCTCGCAGCTCCACCGACATCAGCGAGCTGGCCGTGTCAGCATTGCGGGCCGAGGCCGACCTGACGCCCAAGCCCGGTCTCGTCGACGGCCGCGGATCCGGCGCGCATTCCGACATGGACCTCTCAATGTTGCATCGCTCCGCGGAGTCCCTGCGGGTGGCATTCACCGAATGCGTTGCGGCAGCATGGGAATCAATATCTAATCTCGATTTGCGCATCCGTCTCGGCGAGATCGGCCGTGCCGGCGAACTGGTGATGCTCGAGGCCACCGGCGGGGTGAACACCCACCGCGGTGCCCTGTGGGCGCTGGGCCTGCTCAGTGCTGGCGCGGCGGCCACAGCCGACACAGCGGGCGCGATCGCCGTCGCAGCACGGCTGGCCCAGATCCCCGACCCCGCACTCGGCGGCAGTGTCGGAGCGTCACCGTCGAACGGCGCCACGGTCCGACGGCGATACGGCGCGACCGGTGCGGCCGGCGAGGCTCAGTCGGGTTTCCCGAACGTGTTGTTGCACGCGCTGCCTGCATTGCGCGCAGCCCGCCGATCCGGGGCTGACGAAGCCACCGCACGGCTGGAGGCGTTGCTCGCTCTGATGGCTCATCTCGACGACACCTGCGTGTTACACCGAGGTGGCTCAACGGGTTTGAGGGCGGTTCAAGCGGGCGCGAGTGCCGTAATTGCCGTTGGCGGCTGCCAAACACGCGAAGGTCGGCGCCGCCTCACCGAGCTCGACCGGATGTGCGCTGACCGTCGGTTGTCTCCCGGCGGCAGCGGGGATCTGTTGTCGGTCACGCTCTTTCTCGATGCATTGGACGAGAGGACGTCGCGATCATGCAAACCCTGAACTACCAGTTCCCCGCCGACCAGAGCACCCGGCACAGCGTGCACATCGGGGTAGTCGGCAGTGGCGATCTGGAGATCCTGCTGCAACCGCCGAGCGAGGGCGATCCGAGTGATCGTGCCGCCGTGCGGGTCCGAACCAGCGTCAATGGTTTCGACACCGTCTGGCACGACGTTCTGGCACGGTTCTTCGGCCGCACGTCGCTCGCAGGCAGTTGGGAACTCAACGACTTCGGCGCCACACCCGGTGTCGTCACCCTGCGGTTACGACAGGCCTACGAGGCAGGCACGTCGGCCGACAGCGCGAACGGACAACCCTGGTGACCGAGACACACGACGCCGACCTGCTGGCCGGACAGACCTGGCACCAACTCCTCACGCGGCGCAGCTTCATCGAGCTGGATGCGCTGGAAAGGGCCACCGCGCTGCTGGACCCGGGCTCTGTGCGAGTCCTTGCGGGCCCCTTCGACCGACTCGAATCCCCCTGGCTGGAACCGCAGGGCATCACCCCGCAGGCCGATGACGGGACCGTGATCGCCCGCGGCACCGTCGACGGTCGACCCGTCGTGATCGCCTCCATCGAGCAGGGCTTCCAAGGGGGCGGCACCGGCGAGGTGTCGGGGGCGAAGATTTCCCAGGCTCTGCTCCTGGCCGCCGCGGACTCGCGGGCGGGAAGCCCGACGGCGGGAGTGATCCTCTTCGAGACCGGCGGTGTGCGACTGCAGGAAGCGAACCTCGGGCTCAACGCCGTCGCCGAGATCTGCTCGGCCGTACTGGATCTGCGCCCTTTGGCGCCGGTCATCGGGATCGTGGCGGGCACGGTGGGATCGTTCGGCGGGATGAGCATCGCCGCAGGCCTGTGCACCCGGCTGATCGTCACCCCGCAGGCCCGAATCGGACTCAACGGGCCCGCCGTCATCGAACAGGAATGGGGTGTCGACGAATTCGACTCCAGCGATCACGCGCTGGTCTGGGCGATCGACGGCGGCGAACAGCGGTACGCGACCGGACTGGCTGACACCCTCGTCCCGGACGACACCGACAAGCTCCGCGACGCTCTGCGCGGGGGCCTCGACGCCGGCGTCCCACAGCAGGGATATCACCGCAGCCAACGTCTTGACGTCCTGGCCTCGCGTCTGGCGGCACTGAATCCTTCCGATCCTCCCGAACCCGACGCACTTCGAAGCTTGTGGGGCGCCGAATACACGCCGATACCAACGCCCCCCAATACTTCTCAACGCACTACCACGGAAGGAGGCCACCCCGAGACTCGTGGCCGAACGTGGATGAGCGCACTCAGCGGCGTCGCTACGCCCGCTCAGATCATCCCGTCGGTCCTCGAGGCCGACACGTCGGACGCGGTGTACCTGGCGGTCGTGCCCGACCCCGACAATCTGTACTACCGCGCACGGGAGGGCCAGGTCGGGTTGACCGAGTCACTCGCGTTGGCGCAGGCCGTGCACGACGTCGTCGAGAGCGACCGCGACAGGGACGATAAGCGGGCCATCATCGCGATCGTCGACCTACCGAGTCAGGCGTACGGCCGCATCGAGGAGATGGGCGGGCTGCACCAGGCGATGGCAGCCTCGGCGGACGCGTATCACGCCGCCAGGAATGCCGGGCACCCCATCGTCGCCGTGGTCGTCGGTACCGCGCTTTCCGGTGGGTTCCTCACACATGGCTTGCAGGCCAACCAGATCCTGGCCCTCGACGACCCGAAGGTCGAGATCCACGCCATGCACAAGGCGGCTGCGGCGCGGATCACGCTGCGCACGGTCGACGAGCTCGACGAGCTCGCCAAGACCATTACGCCGATGAGCTATAACGTCGAAGACTGGGCGAAGCTCGGCCTCTGCGATGGTCTGCTCGCGGTCGAGAACGCCGATGCCCCAACATCTCACGATATCGATGTAGTCGGCGGCGCCATCAGCGACGCTGTCGGCCGTGCCCGCCGCGGCCCGCTCGACCTCTCCAACCGGCTCGACTCCGAGGGCGCCGTCACCAGCCGCCACGCATCGCGTGCGGTCCGCGATCTGCTTGCTCGGCAATGGAACCCGGAGTTGGCGGGATGAGCGCGCTACGTCCCCACGAGCTACTGCGGCTGTCGGCTCAGGCGGCGAACCTGTTGCCTGCAGATGCGCCGGCATGGGCTCACGATGTGTTGCGGACAATCCCGTGGGTGGTGGTCCGGCGTGCCGCCGCTCCGAGTGGGGCGGTTGCCGTGGGCATGCGCGGGTCTGATCGGTCTCAGCGCTACGGCTGGTTTGCGGAGTGCAGCGACATTCGCGAAACGGTGACGCCCGAAGACCTGGTGTTCACCGATCCGCGGAGCTGTCGCGACGTGCCGGCGATACGGGCGCTGTGCGCAGTGCGCGCGATCCTGCGCGACGCGGGTGTCGCCTGGGGGCCGACCGGCAGTGTCGGCTTCGAACTGGCGACCGGAATCCCCACGGCGACAGATGAAAGCGACCTCGATCTGGTCGTGCGTGCCCCTTGCCTCGGCGGCGGCATACTCGATCGGCTGGCGGCGCTGTCCCAACAGCTCGGCCAGTTGGAGGCCCGGATCGACTGCCAAGTCGACACCCCGACTGGAGCGGTCGCCCTCGTCGAGCTCGTCTCCGACAGCCGTGAGGTGCTGGTGAAGACCGCTGCTGGACCACGCCTGTTCGTACGCGACTTCGCGATGTCATGAGCCTGGCGCTCACATTCCCCGGTCAGGGCTCTCAACAGCCGAACATGTTGGGCTCGCTACCCGACAGTCCGGCCGTTGGCGCGGTGCTGGCCGAGTCGCGGTCTTGCTTGGGAAGTTTGGGCGTCACCGGTGACATCGACGACGCTGACGCATTGAGCGACACCACGAACGTTCAGCTCGCTCTGCTGATCGCCGGTGTCGCGTGTGCGCGCGCCCTTATCGACGACTTCGGGTTGACTCCACAGTTCGTGGCGGGCCACTCCGTGGGTGCATTCGCTGCCGCCGTCGTCGCGGGCGTGCTCACACTGGACGAGGCACTGACGCGGTCCGGATGCGTGGTGAGCTGATGAAAGAGGCCTGCGCTGAGGGTAGTTGGGGTATGGCCGCGATCACCGGCCTGCCGGTACGCACCGCAATGGCGATACCGGATCAGGTCGCGACGACCACTGATCCACTGTGGCTGGCCAACGTCAACAGCGCTACCCAGACGGTGCTCAGCGGGACGATGGCCGCACTCGAAGGGGCCGCCGACGCGGCTCGGGACGCGGGCGCAGCCTCTTTCGAGCTGCTGGATGTCTCGGTGGCATCGCACTGCCCACTGCAGTGCCGCACGGCGAACGAGTTGGCGGCACACCTCACGGGGTTGCCGCTACGTGAGCCCACGATCCGCTACCTCACCAATACCGGCGGCAGGGCAGTCAAGACGGCCGAGGCAGTACGCGACGATCTCGCGCAGTCCGTCGCCAAACCTGTTCAGTGGTACGACGCCGCCCGGTTGATGGCCGAACTCGGCGCCGACTGTGCCGTCGAAATGCATCCCGACCATGTCCTGACTCGGCTGCTCGCTTCGTCTGTGCCCGCGGTCAGGGCGCTCTCGATGCAGGATGACGGACTTCAAGCCGTTGCGACCCGCGCTCGCCGATAGCGCGGCGACCGAAGCCGGGCTCACGTCATGTCTTCAAAGCGGGAGACCACCGGTTGCTCACCGGGACTGACGTATTGCCCGAGTCGTAGCATGCCGTCGGTCAACGCCAGCATCTTCGGCACCGACTCCCCCACCCAGGCGGTATCGCCATGCGCGGTACAGGCGGCTTGATCCCGATACACCTCGACCACCACGTACGTGTCGGCATCGTCGACGCTCTTGGCGAAACCGTAATGCACGACACCGGGCTCGTTTTCGAGCGTCATGGTGGTGACGTGCGTCATCAGCTCCTCGAACGCCCGCGCGTTCTCCGGCCGCACCTGCAGGTGAGCAATGAACGTGATCATCTGATGTCCTGGACCTTCGCCGGTTCGCCGATGACGTGATGCGAGGTGCCCAGCCTGTCCTTCGCGGCCTCGATGGTCCGGCGCACGCCTTCGCGAACCGACACTTTGTTCGGACCCAGCAGCTCCACCATCTTCGTGGTGTCGGCCCAGATCGGCCAGGCCTTGCTGTTCTCCACGAAAACCGGCTCTTTGCCGAGGATTTCGCCGGCCATCTGGCAGTACTCCTGCGTGGTCACGGGTTCCGTTCCACCGACGTTCACGATCTCGGCGCCCACCTTGGCGATGCCTGCTGCTGCGATTGTCTTTTCGACGTAGTCGTCCTCGTATAGCGGAGTGTGAACGTTGCGTACACCCGGATAGACGCTCACCGGCTGATCCCGCATCATCTGGTCGATGCGCTGCGTGACTCCGCCGCCCCGCGGGCCGTAGAAGGAGAAGATCCGCACCATCACGACGGGCAGTTCGTAGTCCACGCTGAGGTGTTTGAGAAGGAATTCGGCCGCGATCTTGCTGGCGGCGTAGTTCTCCGCGGATGAGTGGAGGCCGTAGGGATCGTCTTCACGGAGAGGCCGCTCCCCCTGGTAGTCGTAGAGCGAACCGGTGCTGCCGTGCACAAAGGCCTCACAATCGCGATAGCGCCGGGCAAGCCGCCCGGTGGCACCGGCATTGACTTCATAGGCGTTCTTCTGTGGCGGCAGGACGGCGTAATTGATCACCACATCAACCGATTTCGGCAGCGGCGACAGATCGGGATCGGCGAGATCGAAGGCGATCGGGTGTGCGCCGGCCTCCTCGAGCATCTGCTTCTGCGCGGGGTCGGAGAACCGCGCCACCGCGTAGACCTCGTTGTTCTTGGTCAGTTCCCTGGCGACCGGAAATGCGACAACGCCGCTCGCTCCGGTCACGAGTACCCGGCGTCCCGAAAGTTGTGTCATGCCTTCGGCCATAGCTCCTGTCTACCCGCGTCCACCCTGAGTGCGACGCGCGTTCCGCCAAACTATCTCCCGAAGAGGGAAGATTGTCGATGGGCCTAGGCGGCCGACGGCGCACACGTGCTGTGATAGCGGTTCACCGCACGTGCGAGTCGAAGGGGTTCGCGATGGATGATGCCGCCGCACTGAGGGACATCGAGTCGATCAAACAGTTGAAAGCCCGCTACTGCCGATACCTCGACGCCAAGGACTGGGATGCATGGCGGGACCTCTTCGCCGACGACTTCGTCGGCGACATCACCCGAGCGGGAGGCGGCGTGATCACCGGCGTGGATGCCTTCGTGGCCTACACCCGCAACACCATCGGCAAGGCATCACAAACAACGGTGCATCAGGTGCATGCCCCGGAGATCGAACTGACATCAGCGACGACGGCCAACGGCGTGTGGGCGCTCAACGACATTGTGCGGCTGATTCCGGCCCTGACTCTGCACGGCTACGGCCACTACACCGAAACCTACGAGAAGACCGACGACCTTTGGCGCATAAAGAGTTCCACGCTGACACGGCTGCGGGAGGACATTGCGATCCCGTTGTTCTCGCTCCGTGTCTCTGGGCGATTACGTTCGGCCGCGGCGAAACTGGCTCGCGGGTCCGCGCCCCCGCCGCTATGAGATTTGGTGCTGTTGTTCGTCGGATGTGCGATCGCGGAGCTCCTGGGTAGCGGCCCAGCTGGCGAGCAGCTTGAGTCCGTCCGCTGACGATGTACCCGGTTCGGCGGTGTAAGCGAACAACATCAAGCCGGGATCGGAGGGCAACTCCATCCCCTCATAGGTGAGTTCGAGGTCGCCGACTACTGGATGGTGCAGGTGCTTGACGCCGGTACGGTGCAGACGCACGTTGTGCGCGGCCCATCTGCTTCGGAAATCCTCACTACGGGTAGATAGTTCGCCGACGAGTTTGGTCAGCTTCTCGTCGAACGGGTCACGCCCCGCCGCACCACGCAGGATCGCGACGGTGTTGTCGGCGATCCGGCCCCAGTCCGGATAGAAGTCACGCGAGCGTGGGTTGAGGAACATGAAGCGGGCGCTGTTGGCCGGCCGAACGGGATCGGTGAAGAACTCCGAGTACAGGGCATAGCCCAACCGGTTTGCCGCAAGGAAGTCCAACCGGTCGTTGTGCACCCAGGCGGGCGCACCCGACATGGCGTCGAGCACCCGCTGCACGCTGGGCCGTACTCCAGCCGCGCTGGTCCGCCGTCGGGTCCGCGGCGTCGCATTGGCCGCGCGAGCGAGGTCGAAGAGATGTTCGCGCTCGGCGTCGTCGAGTTGCAGCGCGCGAGCGACCGCAAAAAGCACGCTCTCGGACGCGCCCGTCAGGTTTCCGCGCTCGAGGCGCGTGTAGTAGTCGACGCTGACTCCGGCCAGCAGGGCGACTTCCTCCCGTCGCAGTCCGGACACCCGGCGCTTCCCGCCGTATGCGGGCAGCCCGGCACGCTCCGGCGTGATTCGGCCGCGCCGGGAGGTCAGGAAGTCCTTGATCTCCTTGCGATGGTCCATGAACTCCAGGTTAGAAGCGTGCCGTCGCCCGTGAGGGGTTCTGCCATTACCTGGAACAACAGTCACTGCCAGGGCACAGGAATCCCACGTTGACTGGTTTCCATGAGAGCAGCCGTCATGTACCAAGCCGGAGATGTGCGCGTCGAGACCGTGCCTGACCCTGTCCTCCACGAGCCCACCGACGCGATCGTCCGCGTCACCTCTGCGTGTATCTGCGGCAGCGACCTGTGGCCCTATCAGTCGATGCCCTTTAACGAGCAGGGCCGCCGCATGGGCCATGAGTTCATCGGCATCGTCGAAGAAATCGGGGCGGACGTCAGCGGCTTTGCTCCCGGCGACCTGGTCGTGGCGCCCTTCGTGTGGTCGGACAACACCTGCGACTTCTGCGCGGCCGGTCTGCAGATCGCCTGCCGCCACGGTGGCGGGTGGGGCGCGCCCGGCCTTGATGCCGGTCAGGGTGAAGCGGTACGGGTGCCGCTGGCCCAGGGCACGCTGGTGAAGCTGCCGGTCGCGCCCGACTCGGCGCTCATGCCCTCGCTGCTGACGCTCTCCGACGTGTTCTGCACCGGCCACCACGGCGCGGTCACCGCAGGCGTGGAGGCCGGCCACACCGTGACGGTCATCGGCGACGGCGCGGTCGGACTCTGCGGCGTGCTCGCGGCGAAACGCCTCGGCGCGGAGCAGATCATCCTGATGGGCAGGCACACCGACCGCACCGATCTGGGCCGTGAATTCGGCGCCACCGACGTCGTCGCCGATCGCGGCGATGAAGGTGTCGAACGTGTACTGGAACTGACTGGGGGCGACGGCACGCATGCCGTCCTCGAATGTGTCGGCACGTTGCCGTCAATCGAGACTGCCGTGAAGATCGTCCGCGCCGGGGGCGCGATCAGCCGCATGGGCGTGCCGCAGTACACCGAGGGCCCCCTGGGCTTCGACACCGTGTTCCGCAATGTCAGGTTCACCGGCGGCGCAGCGCCAGCCCGGGCCTACATCGAAGAACTGATGCCCGACATCCTCGACGGGACCGTCGAACCCGGCCGAGTATTCGACCGCACGGTCGGACTAGACGAGGTGCCCGAAGGGTACAAGGCCATGGCCGAACGTGAATCGCTCAAAGTCCTGATTCAGCCCTAGCACTAGCGGCACAACGAAAGGAAACAGCAATGAAGAATGCGAAACTCGGTGATCTGAGCGTGGCGCGAATCGGCTTGGGCGCCATGGGGATGTCCTTCGCCTTCACCGGGGCGGGAAGCGATGATGCCGAATCCATCCGAACCATCCACCGTGCGCTCGAATTGGGCGTGAACTTCATCGATACCGCCGAGGTCTACGGGCCGTACGTAAACGAAGAACTCGTCGGCAAGGCGATCAAGGGTCACCGCGACGACGTCGTGCTCGCCACCAAGTTCGGCATGATCTCGCACACGGGTCGCGAGCAAGGTGAGCTCGACAGCAGCCCGGCCAGCATCCGCACGGCTGTGGAGGGTTCGTTGCGACGGCTGGATACCGACCGCATCGATCTCTACTACCAGCACCGGGTCGACCCCAACACCCCGATCGAGGACACCATCGGCACCGTCGCCGAACTGATCGCCGAGGGCAAGGTCCGTCACATCGGGTTGTCGGAGGCGTGGGTCGATACCATTCGCCGCGCGCACGCGGTGCACCCGATCACTGCGCTGCAGTCGGAGTACTCGCTGTGGACCCGTGACCAGGAGCCCGAGGTGCTGCCACTGTTGCGCGAGCTCGGCATCGGCTTCGTGCCGTACTCACCGCTCGGGAAGGGCTTCCTGACCGGCACCATCCGCTCGACCGACCAGTTCGACTCCACGGACTTCCGCACCACCAACCCGCGGTTCACCGGCGAGAACTTCCAGCGCAACCTCGCCATCGCCGACGAGGTACAGGCGGTCGCCGCCGACGTCGGTGCGACCCCCGCCCAGGTCGCTCTGGCCTGGCTATTGGCGAAGGGGGACGACATCGCCCCGATCCCGGGCACCCGCCGTGTCTCTCGGCTCGAGGAGAATGCGGCCGCCGACGACGTCGTGCTCACCGCAGACCAGATGAAGCGGCTCGATGACCTCACGCCGGCGTCAGGTGGCCACCACACCGACGCGCAGATGGCAGTGATCGAACGGGGCTAAAGCCTTTCGACTAGGAGGTCAGCCCTCCGGGCCAAGCAGCCGCAGCACAGGTCGCGCGGCTTGAGGCGCCTGCGGCCCGGTTCCGAGATCGGCTGGGCGACGACGTAGATCAGCCGCCACATCCTGGTAATCCCATGCCAAGTCCTGTGCCTCTCGCGTCACGCGAGCGAGCGCCACAGAAACCGCCCCCACGATCCGCCGTAGGTGCAATGCAGTGACATGAACGGCCTCACCTGCCACGTCGGTTCCCCGCGTCAACGCGGCATCTGCCTTTCGGCCCAGGTCGGCGAGCATCCATCCTCCTTGCCGATACGAAGTCGAACTATCTCCTGCGCAGTTTCTCCGACACAGTTGCGGCAAATGTATGCGTATCGCCGGGCCAGCGCGCCGACACGTAACCGCCGTCATCGACGACGAATGCGGGCCGCGCGTTGGAGGCGGAGTCGCGCAGAATCCCCGACGTCTTCAGACGCCAGTCCGTGGAACCCTTTGGGACATCGCGGAAGTCGTCCGGATGCTGCAGCGCACGAGTCACCTCTGCCTGCACGGACATATAGCCGATCGGATCGCCGGGCTTCTCGACGTAGGTGCGGTAATAGTCGGAATCCCAGAACCTCGTCACCCGCGCCAATCGCCAGGCGCGTCGCTCCAATTCCCATGTCAGCGCCGTGGTCTTGCGGCCGTAGAGCACCGAACGGCCCGTCGCCGGATCTACGGTTCGGGCGGCGAGCAGTACTCCGTGACAGATGGCGGCCACGAGGATTTCCCGGCGGAATGCTTCGGAAACGAGTCGCTGCAACACGTCGCTCTCGATATAGCTACGCATCCCCCGCGCACGGTGCCCGCCGGGAAGCAGCAGGGCGTCCACGTCGTCCAGGTCGGTATCGGCCCAGGCGATCGGCTTCCGGTATTCCGGTGACGCCAACATCAGCCCGTACGCAGCCCGTGCGTCGCCGTTCGCGCGCAGCATCCGGCCGACAACGGCCACCCGGCTCAGACCCGGGACCCTCGACCAGAAGTCCAGGCCGCGGCCGGTGAGCATGATGTCGTCGGCGACCGCCGGCGCACCGCTACCGGTGCTGAAGACGACCTTGTGCCCATTCGTGGTCAGGACCTGCCAGCTGACGGCGACCTCGGTCGGGTCGAAATCGGCGTCCGGAATGGGTATCAGGACGGTTGCCATGAGGCCAGCATGTCACCAGGCCGCGGCCCTAGGCTTCGAGGCGGGCCCGTACGCTGGCCAGCCGCCGCTGAAGTTCGGCTTCGTCGATGACCCCGCGCGCCAACAACGAGTGCGCCAGCGACACGAGTTGGCTCTCGGGATATGGCAGATCGGCATAGGCGGTCGCCGACAGCGCATCCTCCTCGTCCCGACGCTCCTTGAAGCTCGGCACGTCCGCGCTGCAGGCGGCGTGATCGAGGGCGTCGCACAGCCCGTCGAGGCTGGTCTTCCACGGCGGCACCGGGTTCTCCACACCCCACTTCTCGGCCATCCGCGCCCACACCTGGTTGCGTTCGACGATCTGATCCAGGGACGCGATCCTGACGCTCTCGATCGAGCGCGAATCACCTTCGGCAGTCACGTGATTGATCCTCGGCTAGTCGGACGACATCGGGTGCAGCGCCGGACGGGTGTCGACGATGACGTTGGTGGTCACGCCTGCCTTGGGCAGCGCCACGCCGATCAGGCAGTCACGGGTGACGATTTCCGCGAGTTGGTCCTCGGTCCAGCCGTCGGTGCCTTCGGGGCGCATCGGCATCACCATGAACCGGTGCTTCTGGTTGGAGTCCTGGACGCGGACCTCGATCTCGTCGGGAAGATAGAGCCCGAATTCGGCCAGCACTTGACGAGGCCAACGGACCAAGACGCCGACGGTAGTTCGGGGTGCGATACCACTCGGGCGAATTCCCGAGGATCGGCCTGGGATAGCACGAACACAACGCGCAGACGATCACGTTGTGCAGCGTGGGAGTGTTCGCGAGGATCTCGAATGCCGTGAAGTCACTGGGCGTGCCGAACCCGGTCGGTTCCATCCAGTCGACGCCGACCTCCTTGCTCGCGGTCATCGGCTCGGCGAGAGCGAGCTTCTTGAACTCGGGGTCGAGCCACGCCTTGGCGACCAGGTGAGCGGCGGGTGTGGGACCGATCTGCTCGGCGAACTCGGTGAAGTGGCGATGCTCCTCGGCGGTGAAAATCCCCTTCTCGATGCACAATTCACGCAGCGCGATCTCGAGTACCTCGAAGTCGGTGATTTCGTCCACCATGGGCTTGACCGTCCGATCGTGATCGTGATCTGTGGTCGTGGTCGTGAGACATGCGTGTATTTCCTCTCTTGCTATCTCGCCGCTTCGAGCCATCGTTCGGGCAGTTCGGTTCGCAGGGTGTCGGTCGACGTACCGGTGTAGCCGTCCCACAGCTCGGACATGTTGAACTTCACGACGTAGAACCATTCCGGCTTCGCATCGGGCCGGTCCCATGTCTCATCCTCGGCGGCGGGGCTTTCGTAGGCGACGGCATCGATCACGCCCGTCGCGCCGCGCGCGTACTCGGGTGTGCGGGTGTAGAAGACCACGGGCAGGTCGCGTACCACCACCGGGTCGCCAACCTTGAACTTCGGTTCGCCGGCGAGCCCGGCGTAGACGCCCGGGTCGCCCTTGCCGACGGCGTGCTTATGGTGCGCGTTGCGCTTGACCTGCGAGCCGTCACCTTCCGCCTTCGGCTGTGCCTCGAGCTTCTTGCCGTCGAGACCGTCCGCGTACCGCCCCTGGACCTCGGCCATGCGCTCACTGAGCTCACCGAGGCTGATGTGATGCTTCTCCACGAGGATCCGGGCGACCGCCAACAGCCAGCGGCCGTAGTACGGCAGCCCCAGGTACTCGGCCCGACCCACGTCCACGTTGCCCATCCGGCGCCGCTCCTCCGACAGCCAGATCCCGCGCCATGCGAGCACCTCGCAAATCACGTAGGTCATTTCTTCCCAGTACTCGTACTGCTTGTTCTCGTACTTCATCGGCGAGTCCGGCTCACCGCCGACGTCGTGAACCGGCTTGAGGTACGCCTTGATCCGCGCGTGGTCGAGCATGTCGGGGGTCGGAGCGTCGGGAAGCTCCGGATATGCGGACTTCAGTCGCGCGACCAGATCAAGCTGAGCTGCGCGCTCGGCGGCGGTACTCATGACGGCTCCGTTCATCGCGGGATGGCGGCATGAACGAGTCTATTGTTGGGCGGCGCGCAGCAACAGCCAAATGATCCCAACACGACACCGCCAGCGTGGTCTCGGCCATGTGAGTACTCCTAATGCGCGTTATCAGCAAATACACAAGTGTCAATATTGAATGGTTCCGGATGATGTCTGGGCATCGAAATGCGCGCGACCATCGAGTGTGCGCATTCATACGCGCGCGACGGCGTGTCGCGTACGCAAGCGCACAGTCGGCGAAAGAAGGTCAGCGTTCAGTCGTGCCGCGACATCGACTGTCCGGTACGGCCTTGGGCCGGCACAGACTCCTGCGTCGCCTCTACGGCCACGGCGGACGAGGCAGGTTCGGTCCGTAACACTGCCGGACGCCACCGCTCCGGTATCGCGCGCAGTACCGCGGCGAAAACGAGGACGATGGCAATCGCGCTGGCGACGATGATCGCGATGGGAGCCGCCGGGAAGATGTTCTCGAGGAGCATGTAGGCGCCGAAGAGCAGGAACAACGCGGCTGCGGTGATCTGGATGAGCCTCTCGGGAAGGTGCTTGCCCGCGACCGCCCCGACAATGATCGCGAGTCCGTCGGCCACCACCATGCCGACTGTGGAGCCGATCCACACTCCTACCCAATCATGGTCCGCGGCAAGGGTGATCGTCGCGAGCATCGTCTTGTCGCCGAGCTCGGCGAGCACGAACGCGGACATGACCACGAAGAACGCCGGAGCAGTGGCCTGCTGGGCACGGGTCGCTTCGTCTTCACTCAGCGAGTCACCGCGCAGCGTCCACAACCCGAAGAAGATGAATGCCGCGCCTGCGATGAGGCCGAGCAGGTGTGTCGGCAGCGCAGCGCCGAGGTAGTGGCCGATCGCGACCGAGAGGACGTGGACCGCCGTAGTGGCTGCAGCGATGGCGGTCAGCACCACCCACCAGCGGTACCGCAGTGCGAACATCATCGCAACGAGTTGGGTCTTATCACCCATCTCGGCGACGAAGATGACGGCGAAGCTCAGAAGCAATGCGGCGAACACCCACAACTCCTCGGTCGGTGGCTGCCTGCCGGGGAATCAGATATGCCTCCGGCCGGCAACCGACGTGGTCGGTACGGCCGAAGGTCTCGCCCACCGGCCACTCGGCCGGTTCGGACAACCGGGTTACGCGGGACTTTGCCAACGCAGCCAGTATGTCGATTGTCCGATTCGGGGCTACTCCCCTTCGTTAGCTCCTAGGCTACCTAAACAAACCCCGACTACGCAACTCGAAGCAACCGAAATCCCCATTCCCCCAACAAGTTTGGGGGCTGTCGGAAATATGTTGGTCTACCCGAACAATCGTTATCCGCTACCATGATTCCTCGACACGGGTGAATCTAATTCAGGTCGTCTATCACCCGATGAAGACTCACCAATAGCTGACCGCACCCTGAAACATCTTCGTCAGCAGCGATTTATCGGTTTCGATCGGCGCATTCTGCAGGAGCCGCTGTTGTGGCCACGCCCCGTCGGCCAGGGTGGTGCAGTCCGCTTCGGTGTAGCCCACCCCCGTCAAACCGTTGGGCATGTCCACTGCCCGCATGATTGAAACGAGATGGTCGGCAAGGACGGTGCCCGCATCTTCGGGGGCGACGTCACCGACGTCGGCGCCGAGATGACGGGCGGCTTCGACGTGGCGTCCGGGGCTCGTGGACGCGGTGGAACGGAAAACAGCGGGAGCGTTGAGGATCACCGACATGCCGTGCGGAACCATGGGTTCAGAACCCGGGTAACCGTCGGGATGGAAGCCGCGCACCTGCCCGGCCACCGCGTAGGCCATCGCATGCGGTAGGTGCACTCCCGCGTTGCCGAACGCAATCCCGGCCAGAGTCGCGGCCCACATGGTCTGCTCGCGCGCTTCGCGGTCTGAGGCGTCGCTGACCGCTCGTTCCAGATACTGTCCGAGCAACCGCATGGCCTCCCGGCTGCCGAGGTCACTCCACGGATTGGCGCCCTGGCTCATCGGCCGAACACCCGGCCGACTTGGGGCCGAACGGCTGACGAAGGGCCGCGCGGTGAACGACTCCAGTGCATGCGACAGCACGTCGAGCCCTGAGCACGCGACGACTCGTGCGGGCAGGGTATCGGTGCAGTCGGGATCGACAAGTGCTTCGGTCGGGCGCAGGGCAGGGGAAGCGATACCGGTCTTGGCCTCCATGGACAGCAGATCAAAGATGGCCATACCGGTGACCTCGCTGCCGGTTCCCGACGTCGTCGGGCAGGCGATGTGCGGTTTCAGAGGCCCGGGCACCGCCGTTCCGTCACCGACCGGAGCATTGACGTACGACAGGAAGTCGGCAGGGTAACTGGCGTAAAGGTCGGCCGCCTTGGCGGTATCGATCACCGAGCCGCCGCCGACGGAGACATAACCGTCCAGCTCGGCCTGCGACGCGAACGCCGCAGCTTGCTTGAACGATTCATCCGTGGGTTCAATCTGGACTTCGGTGTAGGGAATGACGTCGATGCCCGCCGCTCGCAGAGAGCGCTGCGCAGTGTCGAAGATCTCCAGCCTGGCCACACCGGCATCGGAGTACAACGCCACTCGGGTCATCCCGAGCGCCCGGGCGCGGTCCCCGAGTTCGGCGAGGCAGCCTCGCCCGAAGGTGATCCTGGATGCATCGACTGTGAAGGCCGTATCCAGTCCGTCTCCGGTGGGCTGATAATGACAGCAGCTCATCGAGCCTCCCCATTGCCTGCAGATGAGCCTAACGATGCAGCGGGTGACATGGAAAGCGACGAACGCGCGATGACGACGGACACGATCTTGCAGGAGATGATCGATGAGTTCCAACTACGGAAGCTCGTCCACGCCTACTGCCGCGCCGTTGACCGGGGTGATTTCGCGCAGCTGAAGAACCTCTATCACCACGACGGCGTGGACGCCCACGGCGGATTTTCGGCGGGTACTGCCGACGACTTCTTCGATCAGCTCATCTCCGCGCGCCCCTACATCCGGTCGATGCAGCACAACATCACCACGGTGAACTTCGCGATCAGCGGACACGGCGCCGAGGGTGAGGTCTACACAATCGCGATTCACACGATCGCGGGTAAGGATCGAGACCTCGACCTCGTGGTCGGCGGCCGTTACCTCGACAAGTACGAGAAGCGTGATGACACCTGGAAGATCGTCGAGCGGACCATCGTCACTGACTGGGCCCGTGTGAGCGACCCATCCTCGATGGACCTGAGCCACCCGATTACCAGGGACACACTGAAGGGAACCCCTGGCGTGGACGATCCGTCCCACGAGTTCTTCTCGTTATTGAACGGCACGCGCCCAGAATGAGTCGATGGTTATTGCCGCGCCCATAGTGGTGGCCACGGAACCCGAGACCTGGACCGGTTCTGTCGTTCAGGCAGGGCAGCCAGCGGTTTGCGTGTTCTACCGGCACATTGCCGGCACGCCACTTCCGCGGCTGATGGAGCTCTGCGTAGAGCACGCCGCAGATTGCGGACTTTATCGGTGACCCGCATTCGGGTCCAGTACACGGAGGAACTCAAATGGCAGATGATCAAATCAGTACGCACACAGAGCTTTTCGATCTCACGGGCAAATCCGCCCTCGTCACCGGCGGCACCAGAGGCATCGGGATGATGATGGCGCGGGGACTGCTCCAGGCGGGCGCTCGCGTCGTGATCAGCTCGCGCAAGGCCGATGCCTGCGCGCAGGCCCAGGAGCTACTTTCAGATTTCGGCGACGTGACGGCGATCCCAGCCGACCTCTCGCAGCACGACGAATGTCGTCGGCTTGCTGACCTCGTGACCTCCGAGTCCGACGGACTCCACATTCTCGTCAACAACGCCGGTGCTACGTGGGGCGAACCCCTCGAGACGTTCCCAGACTCGGCATGGGACAAGGTGCTCGACCTGAATCTCAAATCGCCCTTTTGGCTTGTCCAGGCGCTGTTACCCGCGCTAAGCCAGGCAGGAACAGCCGACGACCCGTCGCGGATCATCAACGTCGGCAGTATCGACGGCATCCACGTCAGTCGGCTGCCCGTGTACTCCTATGCGAGCAGTAAGGCGGCGCTACACCAGCTGACCCGCGTCCTCGCGCGCGAGCTTGGGCCACAACACGTCACGGTCAATGCTATTGCGCCAGGCCCATTCCGATCGAAGATGATGGCCGCGACGCTCGATGCCTTCGGCGAGTCGATCGCGGCTTCGTCTCCCCTTGGACGCATCGGACGCGACGACGACATGGCAGGCGTCGCTGTGTTCCTCGCCAGCCGCGCGGGCGCTTACCTCACCGGGACGATCATCCCGGTCGACGGCGGCATCGCGACTACGGCTTCCGGCACGTCGGGCTAGTCGCTTCGCACGCGTCCACTATCTCGTTTGGGCGAGGGCGTATACCTGCACTGTGGCCGACTTCCCCTTGAGCGCATGGGATCCCCGGTCGATGAGTTCGGGTGGTCGAGGAACCAAGGCGTCGACCGACTGTCGGGTGAGAAGGATTGCGTCGCCGGTCGTTTTGGTGAGCTGCTCGACGCGGGCAGCGACGTTGACGGCGTCGCCGATCAAGGTGAACTCAAGCTTTCCTCCACCGCCGATAGTGCCAGCGATCACCACGCCGGTATTGATCCCGATACCGATCCGAAGCGTGCCGCCGAATCGCTCGGCGACGAGCCGATGAATCAACACCGCGACAGACAGCGCCGCGTCGGCATGATCCGCAAGGTCATTCGGCGCGCCGAAAACGGCCAGCGCCCCGTCGCCAAGGAACTTGTTGACATGACCACCAGCGTCAACGACCGCAGGCACGACAATCTCGAACAGAGCGTTGAGGCGGGCGACGGTATCCTCGGCGGTGTTGGCCTCCGCGTACGGGGTGAAGTCGCGGATGTCGATGAACATCACCGTCACCTCGCGGCGCTCACCCGTGAAGACATCGTCACCCTGCTCAAGTAGCCGCGAAGCCAGGGCCGGGTCGACGTATGTGCCGAATGCTGCCTGAAGTCGTTGCCGCTCAGCCAATCCCGCCTGCATGCGGTTAAACGAGGCCGCGAGCGCACCGAGGTCATCGTCCTGAACTACCGGCAGGCGTTGGCTGTAATCCCCGGATGCAACCCGTTCAGTCCCTTCGGCGAGGTCGTGAATGGGTTGTAGCGACGGTGAGAACATGGCACCGATGGTGATCGGCCCTGCCATGCCAATCGCGAACGCGCAGCCGATCACGACGCAGAGCACGGGAACCTCACTGGTCCGATTCAAAACCGCCGCCGCCAATGCGCCTGCCGTGGCGAAGCCGAAGGCAATCGCGAAGACGGTTATGTTCGACCACTCGGCAAAGGTCGGACGAGAACGGGGCAGTGCGTCACCGATCGCGGTGTCGCTGGCCAGCGCGACCCGTGCCGGCCGCGCTGCTACTTCTAGGAAACTGTGCACACCGATCAGCGACACACAAAACCCGGTGGAGGCTCCCACGAACCCGTACTGGACGAGCCGAGAACTTGTCGCTCCTGCGATCGCGCCGACAACAACCGACATCGCGACGGAACCGACAACGAAGCCCGCCACGCATCGAACAATGGCGCGCCGAGCATAAATGTAGGTGTCTTCAAGGGCGGTTGCGCGATCAACCTCGTCGCCTGCTGCCCACCCCTCCGCTAGGCGAAACTGCTCACCGCCGGGGGGAACAAGAGAGCAGCAGATCACGAGCACGGCGGCAACGGTCACGGCAACTGCCTCAACGTAGCGACCGGACCCTTCGAAGGAGAGAAGGAGAAACGACATAACCAAGTAGGGCGGCAGCACCGCAAGAACTGTGATCGCCCAAACCGCCCACGAATACCTCGCCCCATACCGATCCCACGCCCACTGCCAGATACGGTCCATGACGCGACACTAGAACGTCCGCCACCCCGCCCAACGTAGGTTGAACGACTCCGCGGTTTATCGCCCCAGTCCCGTGATGAACCGTTGCACGCTTCGCGTCAGTGAACGCGGGACATGGTCGGGATCCATCAAATCGTTCTCCGCCAGTGGACTTGCCTCACCGGCGACTGTCCGTTCGGTAAATGGTTTCAACGTCTTGCCGTGTCCGCGAAGCGCCTCGACGGCCTTCAGGAGCGACCCGCATCGAAGCTCCTCATCATCGAGCTCGCCGACGGACGCACCGAGGTGTTCAGACACCAATTGATTTCGTACAGAAGTGATCTCGGCGCGAATGTCATCGCCACCGGAGCCCGCCTCGATGGCCACATCGCACTCGCTGTCGAACCCCATCGACCGGTTGTTGAGATTCGATGAGCCGATGCGCAGCAGCCGATCGTCGACCACCATCACCTTCGAGTGCACATAGACCGGCGTGCCGCCGTCGGTCACCGGGTAGTAGATGCCCAATCGATGGTGATCATCTGCTGCCCACAGCAACTGGATGAGCTGGTGGCGCGCACCGTCCATCGTTTCCCGCTCCAGGCGGTTGTTTCCTCTACGGGGAAGGACGATGACGATCTCCGGACCGTCATTCTCCTTCAGGCGAGCAGCCAGCGCGTCGACGAGGCGTCGGGCCGCCAGATACTGGTTCTCCAGGTAGATCGTGTGACGGGCAGCGGCTATGGCCGTGAGATTGAGCGCCTCCACCTCGCGAACCTCGTCGCGACCGTTCAACTCCGGCAACGTGCGCGCGATTCCGACGTCGACGTCGCGCAGAGTCGCTTCCAGCTTGCCGGGCCACGCTGCGTGCTCGGCGTCAACCGGTGCCAACGACTTGCCCGTCGCGGTCTCCCACCGCTCCCGAGCTTGCGTGCCGAGTGCGCGCGCGGCCTCACCGTCAACTGCGGCCGCAACCTCGTGTCGCGGCCCATAGCTGCGCCCCATCGTCCGACGGCTGCGACCGTCATCCTCATGCGCGGAGGTGTCCCACCGGTCGACGGTGAGGTCGATGCCACCGCAGAACGCCACTGCATCGTCGACGACGACGATCTTCTGGTGATGGACGGCACCCGTCGGGCAGGCGCTGTCGACGGCGAAGCGGATTCGCTTGCTGCTTAGCCGATTCACCACCGCTACGGGGGTGACGCCGAGCCAGATGTCGTCAAAGGCTGGGATCAGGCGCAGATTGGACCTCAACAGGTAAATCTCGAGATCCGGCCGTTTCCACAGCATCCAATGAACGAGGGCGCCCAGCTGGTTGGGGCCCGGAAGGGTCTTGGCCCCCCGCTCGAATGTCATCCTGGCGTCGAAATCCCAACCGATCAGCATGATTCGGTGCTGGGCGCGCAACATCGCGGCCTTGACGTGTCTGAAGTAGTCGGCCCCGTCGATGAGGCAGGCGAATTGGTCGGCGCGCACGACGCGCCAGCACGTCTCGCCCTCAGTCAGCACTCGCTGCGCAGACACAGACCTGTGATTACCACATTCACCGCGAATCGAACCGCCGGCCCGAGGGCTGGGTGTACCGTCTCGGCTGCGAACTACCCATGCAGTGCGAGGGGTGACATGACGGACACAGTCGGCAGAGTGGCAGGCAAGGTCGTTTTCATCACGGGTGCGGCGCGAGGCCAAGGCCGCGAACACGCGATCCGGCTCGCTGAGGAAGGCGCCGACATCATCGCCATCGATGTATGTGGCGACATCGACGGCGTCGGCTATCCCGGAGCGACCGAAGCAGATCTCGACGAGACCGCCGCCCTGGTTGAGAAGATGGACCGGCGCGTGTTCGCCGCCACGGCCGACGTCAGGGACGTTGACAGTCTTCGCTCCGCGCTGCAGCAGGGAGTCGACGAATTGGGCCGGCCGGATGTGGTGGTCGCCAATGCCGGCATCAGCGGCGTCCCATCCCCAGCGGCGCTGATCGAAGAAGCCGACTGGCAGACGATGCTCGACATCAATCTGACCGGGGTCTGGCACACGGTCAAGGTGGCGTTGCCACATATGTCGGACGGCCGTGGCGGATCGATCATTCTGGTCAGCTCGATGCTCGGATTGCGCGGCGGCGGCTATATGGCTGCCTACGCCTCTGCCAAGCACGCCGTCGTCGGATTGATGAACTCGCTCGCCAATGAACTTGCACCACAGTGGATTCGAGTGAACTCGATACATCCCGGCAATGTGCGCACGCCGATGCTCGACAACGAGTGGTTCCACCGCACCTTGCGGCCGGACCTTGCCGAGCCGACCATGGAGGACGCGGCAGAAGTGATCGGACACTTCCACCTGCTGCCGATTCCGCTTATCGAGGCACGCGCAGTCAGTAACGCCGTGTTGTTTCTCGCTTCCGACGAGGCGCAGTACATCACCGGGGCGACGCTGCCGATCGACGCAGGAGCAGTCGCGAAGTTCTGACCGGTGTGCATGGCAAGCAGGCTGTTCCAAGGGAGTAGCCTGACTGTTGAGGCAGTGTTCACTCGAAATGGGTGACCGGCCTGCACACATAGCAGCGAGAATCGCCGAAGCCTCGCAGCTCGCTCTCCAGGTTCAGCTCCGAGCCGTCTCTATTTGGTCGGCGGAGCAAAGGGGCCGTTCATATGACGTCAGAGCCGCAAACTGACTATGCCGAGGTGACGGGCATGTTCCATGCCCTTTCGACGCTCGATGAGCGGTCAGTCGAATACCGCCGCCAGCGAGATGCGATCATCGAACGCTGTCTGCCCCTGGCCAACCACATCGCGCGCCGGTTCAGGAACAGGGGCGAACCTTTCGAAGACCTCGTCCAAGTGGCACGAGTGGGGCTGGTAAATGCAGTGAATCGGTTTAACCCCGACAATGGTTCAGATTTCCTGGCGTTCGCCGTTCCGACCATCATGGGCGAAGTCCGCCGACACTTCCGCGACCACGGATGGTCGGTGAAGGTGCCCCGCCGGCTCAAGGAGCTCAATTTGCGGCTCAAGAGATCCCGCGAGGAGTTGTCTCACAAGTTGGGGCGTGCGCCCACCGCAAGCGAGATCGCCATCCATCTGGGGATCGATCGGGAAGAGGTGGTGCAGGCGCAGATTGCGTCCAGCGCGTACTCCACCCTTTCGTCTGACGCCCCGGCGGGAGCGAGCGACGACGACGACGGAAGATCGGTCGCCAACACCTTCGGCGATTTAGACGCCAACCTGGACAAGGTGCTCGATGTCGAAACGGTTCGTCCACTGTTGGCCGCGTTGCCAGAACGCGACCAGACGGTTCTACGGCTTCGGTTTTTCGAGAATATGACCCAGACTCAGATCGCCGATCGGCTTGGCATATCGCAGATGCATGTTTCACGCCTGCTGGCCCGGTCTCTGGCCGTATTGCGGGAAAAAGTCCAGACACCAGAGCCGGTGTGAGCGCTATGCCGCTCGACGATTCGGGTGCACTAGGTAGGCAGCCGTGAACATTTGCCACAGGATGATCGAGTAGACGCAACCCCGCTCCCAGACTCCATCCGGCAGGACGTTTACTGCCGCGGTCCTCGAGTCGATGATGAGCATGAGGAAGCTCAGCAGACCCGCCGCGGCGAAGCCCAGCGATACGACGCGGTACCACTGCGCGGCACCAGCGCTCCGAACGATGGCAGATCCCGCCAGGATTGCCATGTTGCCTCCCACGATTGCCAACACTGCGCCCGCGCGATGCACCCAGACCGTGCCATCGGCCTCTGCGATCGGTCCGGCGTGGAAGGTGCCAACAAGAATGTTTCCGACGGCGTTCACGGCCGCGAGGGTGAGAAACAATCCCGCCTTCTGGCTCGCGGCAGCACGGACCACCAGGACAGCTCCGACGAGAAAGAAAATCCCCTGCAGATAGAACGCGGTGTTCATCAGGTATGCCAGCGGAGAGTCGATCGTGCGACCCGGAAGCACGCCGCGAGACGTCACCCCAAGATCACTGATGTAATCACGAACGTAGCTGTATGAGGGCCGAAAGCCGACAGCCGCAACGGCTTCCAAGGTGAGGTAGCCGACTCCCGCTGCAGTCCAGATCGCGGCCCCACTCACGGCGAACAGACGCCGCCGGCTGGATAGGGCGCACTCGGGGCTCTGACCCACTCCATACCTGCCTTGGG
The DNA here is from genome assembly GCA_963817825.1 of uncultured Actinomycetota bacterium. Lineage (GTDB taxonomy): Bacteria > Actinomycetota > Actinomycetes > Mycobacteriales > Mycobacteriaceae > Mycobacterium. The sequence continues at coordinate 100,397 of CAWFQG010000013.1, forward strand.
TGATAGTTGCCGTCCGCGCGCATAAGGTGAGTGCGTGGAGTTTGAGCTCAATCGCAAGGATCTACATGACAGCCGCTTCGGCGACGGCGACCCGCCGTCGCCGAGAGACGGACAAGCGCTTCTTCGGATCGAGTCCTTCGGACTGACCTCGAACAACATTACCTACGCCGTGCTCGGCGACGCGATGAACTACTGGGCGTTCTTCCCGGCCTCGGATCCGAACTGGGGAAAGCTGAATGTCTGGGGCTACGCCCACGTCGAGGACCCTGGGCAGACCGATCTCGTGCAGGGTATGCGCGTCTACGGCTACTACCCCTGTGCCAGTCACCTGCTGGTCGTCCCCGACCGCATCAACGACAAGGGCTTCGTCGACGCCGCCGCGCACCGGGCCGCACTGCCATCTGCCTATCAGGGCTACCGCGACGTCCAGACCGACCCCGTCTACTGCGCCGACCTCGAGTCCGAGCACATTCTGTTCTTCCCGCTCTTCTTCACCTCGTTCCTCATCGACGACTTCCTCGCCGACGAGAGCTTCTTCGGTGCGGACACGATCGTGATCTCCAGCGCGTCGTCAAAGACGGCGATCATCGCGGCCTATCTGCTCGCCAAACGTGAGAGCGTCCAGATCGTCGGACTCACCTCCGCGGGCAACCGCGAGTTCGTCGAAGGGCTGAAGGTCTACGATTCGGTGTACCTGTACGACGACATTGCGCAGCTTCCGGGCGATCGTGCTGTCTACGTTGACATCTCCGGCGACGGCGCCGTCCGCACCAAGGTCCACGCTCACTACGGCGAGCGCCTCGCACACACTGCCGCGGCCGGCATTACCCACTGGACCCAGATGGCGCAGGGGGCAGACGAACTCGACGGGCCGAAGCCGGTGTTATTTTTCGCCCCAGACCGGATCAAGAAGCGTGGCAAAGACTGGGGCACGGCGAAGCTCGACCAGACTGTCGCCGAGGCATGGATACCGTTCGCACAGTGGGCGTCGGATTGGCTTCGCGTCGAGCGTGTCTCGAGTAAGGACGGCATCCAGCGGGCCTACCTCGAGCTTCTCGACGGGAAGGTCGATCCCACGGCGGGCACCATTGTGGACGTCTCATGACGACGTCAACCGACGGTGGAGCCGAAGCCGTGAAGGCAATCGTCCGCCGCAACACCGAACAAGTCCAGGGCCAGGGCGATTTCGCCCTGTTCGACGAACTGTTCGCCGACGACTTCGTCGACCACACCCCGCAGCCCGGCACCACGCCCGACAAAGCAGGCGTGCGCATCCTGTATAACCGACTACGCGACGCGTTTCCCGACTTCCGGCCCGAAATCCATTGGCAGACAATCGAAGGCGATATCGTCACGACATTCAAGACCTACCACGGCACCCATCTCGGTGACTTTCTCGGCATCGCCCCCACTGGCAAGACCATCCATTTCGAAACGGTCGACGCGATGCGAGTCCGCAACGGAGAGATCACCGATCACTGGGGAGTGGCGAACCTGTACTCCGTCCTTCAACAACTCGGGCAACTGCCGCCCACATGACCTGAAGAGCACGGCGATGGTACGAGAGCACCCGAGCCGCTCACGCAGGCTTCACCGACACCAGTGCAAAGGTTCGGACGCGCCCGGCGACGGTGGCACCGCATTTCGACAACAGTGGATCGGATAGCTGCTCGCTGACGACGACCTCGATGGAACCCGACTCTGCCTGGAGTACAACGCGAGTCACGCTTCCGCTCGGTTCGATCTCCAACGGCAAATGGGCATCGATGCGATCGTCGTGGGACGCCTCTCGCACGAAGTACTGCGCCGCTTGCATCACGTGAGGCAGCGAAGTACGGCCGCGCGGGAACGTATTGTGCAGTCGCCCGGCAAGATACAGACGGATAAGGTTGGGTGGATCGGCCGAGTCAACACGTCCGTAGCACAGCCCCTCAGGCAATATCAGCATCGTCGCCGCGAACCGCTCGCCGCCCAGATGCGGACATTCCCAAATCAACTCGGGGAACTCATCTGTGATCGACGCGACCGCACCGCGTCCGCGCACCGCACAGCATTGATCGTGCTTGCCGTGGGCACAGACGGCGACGAGCGGGCCAGGGGCCGGTTGTCCGTCGGAGCCGTCCAGTGCCAGGTCCAGGTATTCGCGGGGATCGCTCACTTCCCCGTGGTACAGCGCCTCCCGGTTCGGGTGCGAGTGCGCGACGAACCATCGCCAACGACGCGTCGCGTCTCGTCTGCCGTGTCGACGGATCGCCGCGATTCGCAAACCCGCCGCTTCGGCCCGGCGGACGATGGCGCGGCCGAGGTTCTGTTCGATGATCGTCGGCGACTCCAGGAACGCCGAATTACCCCAAGGCCAGCCAGTTCCAGCATCATCCACGTGAAGCCCGCCGAAGCTGTGCCATACATGGGGTCATTGCGTGCCAGCGATTGATCGCTACACGGCGGCCACCCTACTGCGGTCATCCGTCGGCGGCCCCGCCGTACTCACGGTCAGCGGGTACGACGACCGCCTCGCGCAGCAGTCTGCGGATCACCACCTCGCCGTCGGCGGCGTCCAGGCCGGGTAGGGCGCAGGCATCAGCGATAACACCCCGATGGAGTGCGACCAGCGCGTCCCCGCATGACTCCGGAAAATTGATCGTGCGGTCGGGCAGTCGCAGCAGAACGCGCCCACCGCGTCGTTCAACCGTGGCGACGAGTCCATGGCGCCACCGCACCTTGGCGGTAGCCGCATGTTCCGCCGCCTCAAGCGATGCCAAAGGACGGACCGCGACGACACGAGTCCGGGCGGTATAACTCTTTACCAGCCGCATCGCTGCATCCTCGCCGATCTCGGAAGCGCGGTCGCGCATTGTCTCGGTGAACTGGGCGATGATCTTTGTCGCCGTCGCCATCATCTCGTCCTGATCGGTCGGGTCGATCCCGACGATCAGGTCAACCCGGTGCGGTCTGCCCCGTACGTGACCCTGGCGCGAACACCTCGACATCCACGCTGGCGATGGTCCCGGTGAACCGGAACGGGCGGCGGTCGAAATAGTCCGGCGACACGGGTGAGCCGAGGTCCACGCCCACCCCGAAGGTCTCGCTGGCGGTGAAGGCTGCAGGCACGGTTCTGGCGACCACCACCTTGCCGACCTCGCTGGTGTCGACCTCAAGCGTCACCGTCGCCGGTGCCATCGGCTGGGGCGAGGCGAAGGTGGTGTCGACGGTGATGACATGCGGGCCCGGGGCGAGCGGCCCGGCGCTGCGCGCCTGAAAGCGGTCGATGTAGCTAGGGACTATGGGCATCAACCCGGTGATCGCGCGTGGTCACAGTCGCGCGTCGGCCGAGCCGAGAGCCAACACCTCGTCGAAACCTGCAACGAGGCACTCGAAGAACACGTCATAGTCAGGAATTGCGCCGGTGTCGACATCGATGCCTAGCGTGCACACGTCCACATACGTCAGCAACGTGACGTTGACCGCCGAGCCGACGGTCGGTCCGAACGCATACTGCGTCACCACTCGGGCGCCACCGAGGAACACCGGCACCGGAATCCCGGGCACGTCGCTGCACAGGAAGTCGACATGGCGCAGGATCGAGCCGATGTACCACCGCGGCATCATGTTCAGCGCGCCGGCGATCCACTGGGTGTAGGGCAGCGACTTCTCGTGGCGCACCTTGGACGTCTTTTCGTGGATCTGGCGGATTCGCAAGGCCGGATCGGAGGTACCGACCGGCACGTCGAACCGCATCACGGTGATGCGGTTGCCGCCCATCTCGTCGCCCTCTTCACGCAGGCTGATCGGCATCGTCAGGTGAAGGTCGCCGAGCTCGGCGCCGTGCTTTTCGTGGTAGCGGCGCAGCCCGCCGGCCACCCCCGCGACGAACGCATCGTTCAACGCACCGTCGCCAACGTGGGCGGCGGCCCGAAGCTGCGCAAACGGGACCTCCAGCACGCCGAGACGTCGTAGCAGGCTGCGCTTCGTCATCAGCGGTGACCCCGTCCGGTTTACCGGGCGGACGGTCCGATAGACCGACGCGGCCATCTCCGCGGCCGACGAAAACGTGTCTAGCGGCCGCAAAATGCCGTTTGAGATCAGCTTCGGGGCCATCTTCAGGGTGCCCTTTAGCGCATTCCCCGCAAGACGGGCGTCGTATCGCGCAGTGTCGCGATAGCCGCTCAGCCACGGTGGTGGGGTCACCTCGGACACTTCCGCGACTGGTCCGAGCTTCTCGGAGACTTCGGACAAGTCGAACAGGATCATCCCGATCTCGATGCCTCCGACGCCGTCGGTCAGAGCGTGGTGGAACTTGAGCACCATTGCCGCGCCGTCGTTTTCGAGGCCGTCGATGAGTGTCACGCTCCAGAGCGGGCGCGCCCGGTCGAAGTCCTCCATGGCGGCGGCTCGCGCCATTTCCAGAACAGTGTCGAAGGTGCCGGGCGCAGGCGCGGTCACTCTGCGCATGTGGAAGTGGATGTCGAAGTCCGGGGCGCTTTCCCATCGCGGCGGCGCGGGCGGCGGAGACGGGATCACTCGCCGTCGCAACATCGGGACCTTGCGCGAAACGAGGTCGAAGCGATTGCACACCTCGTCCCAATCCGGAGATCGGTCGAGAACGATCACCGTGACCACCGTGGAACGCAATCGAGGATCGCTTTCCATCGCCCAGGTGAACGCATCGCTGTTGCGCATGAACTCGCTCATTTGTGTGAACGTACGACTTCGGCCCACCCGCAGTCACGATTTCTGGCGACATCCGTGACCTTGGTCCCCGGCAAAAGGGTCGTTTGTCGCACCCGCCGGTCGAGTGTGCCGATTCGAACAGCAACGCGGCGTGTCGCGTCCAGGAGCGCACATTCGGCGAAGTGCGGCCTAATCCACTACGGATTCACGTGATCGAAGCACGCCGGACGGGTTGTCGCGATAGTGTTCCGCCACCCGTCGCTGCCGCACAAGTGCGGCGCCTCCTGCCCATCGGAAGGTTCGGCAATGACCACATCACGGTTCCTCGCAGCCACCGCGTCCGGCCTCGTCGCCATTGGTTTGGTGGCGTGCGCTCCCCCTGAGAAGAAGTCCGACACCCAGACGGAGTCCGGCGTCAACGCCAAGGAGGCCACCTCGGCGGCCGACTTCGGCGGGATGGATGGCCTGGTCAAGGCGGCTAAGGCCGAGGGAACACTCAATGTCATTGCGCTGCCACCGGATTGGGCCAACTACAAGGAGATTATCGACACCTTCTCGCAGAAGTACGGCATCAAGGTGAACTCCGCCCAGCCCGACGCCAACAGCCAGGACGAGATCAACGCCGCCAACCAGCAGAAGGGCAAGAGCTCCGCGCCCGACGTCTTCGACCTGGGACAGGCGATCGCATTGGCGAACACCGCGATGTTCGCGCCGTACAAGGTGTCGACGTTCGACGACATCCCGGCGCAATTCAAGGATCCGAACGGTACCTGGGTCAACGACTACGGCGGCTACGAATCCGTCGGCTACGACTCGTCCAAGGTGCCGGAGTTGACCGGGATCAACGACCTGCTGCGCGCCGGAGTTCAAGGGCAAGGTCGCCCTCAACGGTGACCCCACAACCGCGAGCGCCGCGGCCAACGGGGTGCTGATGACTTCAATCGCCAACGGCGGATCGGTGGACGACATCGCTCCGGGTGTCAACTTCTTCTTGAAGCTCAAGCAAGCAGGCAACTTCGTTCCGGTTGACCCGACGCCCGCGACCATCGAATCCGGCCAGACGCCCGTCGTCATCGACTGGGACTACCTGAATTCGGCCGAGACCAAGAAGATCCCCACCTGGAAGGTGTTCGTGCCGAACGACGCGCTCGTGGGCGGCTACTACTTCCAGGCGATCAACAAGGACGGACCCCACCCCGCCGCGGCGCGTCTCTGGCAAGAGTTCCTCTACAGCGACGAGGGCCAGAACCTCTTCCTGAAGGGCCTCGCCCGACCGGTGCGCGCGGACGCGATGCAGAAGGCTGGCACCGTCGACAAGACCCTGCTCGCCGCGCTGCCCGCGGTCCAGGGCACGCCGGTGGTCCCGACCAACGATCAGAGCAAGAAGATGTCGGACTACCTCGGGGCCAACTGGTCCAAGGTCATCAGCTGACGACGGCTTAGGCGATTCGGACGTCCTGGCGGATCAACTCCGCCTGGACCGCGGAGATGTCCACATCCTCCAGAGGCCGATCCGCGCGGATGGACAACGCGGCCGCCACACCCGCGCCCTGACCGGTGACGGCGCAGCACGACATGTTCCGGGTCGCCGCGTGCGCGATGCGGTCCCCTCCGGTGGCACGCCCGGCGACGATCAGGTGGCGGATCTTCTGCGGCAGCAGCGAGCGGTACGGGATCTGCAGGTAGCGCCCGGTTGTCGGCAGCACAAGGACGCCGTATCCGTCGATGAACTCGGGGTAGATCCCGATGCTGTCGTCGAACCGGCCTTGCGCGCGGACGTCGGTCTCGGTCAGGTTGTAGACGGCGTCGATCTTGCGGGTGTCGCGGATGCCGATGGTCATCCCGAAGTTGCGCAGTCGGGCGGTCTCACACCCCGGCGTGTACCGGCGCAACGCCTCGATCGCCAGCATGGCCTGTTTCCGGCCCTCGATCTCGAAGCGGGTCAGACTGTCGGGGTCGGTGCCGTCGCAACCGGCGAGGTGGACCAAGTTCATATAGGTCAGCTCACCGGTGTCGTGCATCGCGCCCCAGGTGCCGCCGATCGTATTGAGGTGGGCCGGAAGCACGCCGTCGGCGATGGCTTTGGCGAACGGCTTACCGAGGTACGGCGAGTAGAGGTCGGCGTCCTTCTCGTCGGTCTCGGCCGCGAATTCGCCCGCCGCCCAGTCGCGGTAGGTCTGCGGGTCCTCGGCCACCCCCTTGAGGAACGCCGCCTTGTCCACGCCGGCGAGGTGGAACATCACCGACGCCGCCATCATGTCCTCGACGGGTGTCTTGTGGACCGGCGCGCCCGCCCGCGTGGCCACGTCGGCGTCCCCGGTCGCGTCGACGACACGGCGCGCCAGGATCGCCTCGCGGCCGGCCTTGGACTCAGTGACGATGCCGATGATCTCCTCGCCGTCCATCAGCGGTGCGACGAACTGGCGGTGCAGCATCGCGTGGATGCCGGCCTCCTCGACCAGTCGATCGGCGACCAGCTTGAAGCCTTCGGAGTCGAGTTCGTATGACAGCGACTGGCTTTCGGGCACCGCCGCACCCATCTCCTTGGCGCGTTGCTCGAACTCCCAGCCGATGCCGCCGGCCTCCACCGTCTGCTCACGGCGGTACCAGGCGAAGCCCTCGACGCCGACCGTCGTGATGTTTCCCCCGAAGCAGCCGAACCGCTCGACAAGCGCCACCCGCACACCGGCCCGCGCCGCCCCCAGGGCCGCTGCGAGGCCACCCGGACCCGACCCGACGACCAGCACGTCGGTGTCGTGGATGACGTCGATCTCGCGGCCCGGTTCGGTGACAGTTCGGGGATGCGCCGACATGGTGCGGAATCCTAGCTTTCGAGCATGGCCATCAAGCCGACGGCCGGAGTGCATCTCTCGTCCGGCTGCGACCGGTCGCCGAGGTGAGATGCGCCATGCCGCGGAGGATCCACGGTGTCCGCTTCGCCACCACCTCCACAGCGCGGTCCGATCGGCGCATCGCGGTTCGCGCGCCGGGGGTGGGCGTTGAAACCAGCTCCGCCTCAGAGGATCCCGCACGCGGACCGTGGCGATCGACCGCCAGCAACTGCCAGGTCCCTGGCACACCACGCAATTCGACATTGCCGCGGTCCTCGAACCCGGTGCCCGAACCGACGACCAGGTCACGTACGGTGCGCGAAACGAGGATTTCGCCGGCGCCTGCCTGGCCGAGAATGCGCGCAGCGATGTGCACCGCGATCCCCCCGATGTCGGCGTCGAGCAGTTCGCATTCGCCGGTGTGGATGCCTGCGCGGATCTCGATTCCCAGTGTCTCGGCGCCGGTGCGCAAGGCCTCGGCGCAACGGATGGCCTGCGTTGGCCCGTCGAAGGTGATGAGGTAGCCGTCGCCGGTGCTCTTGACCAATGCGCCGCCGAATTGATCCGTGAGTTCGGTTGTGATGTCACCGAAGCGCTGAAGAACCGCACGCCACCGTTCGTCGCCCGATGCCGCAGCATGTGCCGTCGACGCCACCATGTCGGTGAACAACACGGTGCGGAGGGCTCGTTGTGACTGTGGTGGTGCGGCATGGCCGCCCGTGAGGAACTCTTCGATCCCCGCCAAGATGGTCTCGGGCTCGGTGAACCAGGGTGCATGATCCCTGCCGTCGACTTCGAGGTAGCGCGCGCCGGGGATGTGATCGCCGAGGTAGCGGCCGCACTGTACCGGCAGCAGGTCGTCGCGGGCATGGATGACCAGTGTTGGAATGGCGATCGTCGGCAGGATCGGCCGGACGTCGATCCGGAATATCGCTTCCATGCTCGCTCGCATCATGCCTGGGCTTGCGCACATGCGCTCCAGCATCGCGGCTTGGCGTGAAGACTTGACCGATGGAAACATCCGTTTCAGCGCCGCCCCGCTACCCCACTCCGAGCGGCCGGCACGGCCGAGTTCTTGGATGCGGGCGATTTGCTCGGTCGACGGCCAGTACTTCTCATCGAGCTCGGGTTCGGCGCCCATCGCCCGCGCCCGCAGCGCGGCGGGATCGGAGTTGATGTCCTCCCATGACCCCCCGAACATGGTCGCGTAAGAGCCGTACAGGATCAACGCCCGGATTCGTTTCGGTCTTTTCGCCGAGAAGACGATGGAGGCCGGGCCGCCCTCGCTCATGCCGAAAATGACGGCCTTTTCGAAGCCGACGGCGTCGATCACGGCCTCGATCTCTGCCGCTCGATCATCCAGCGTGCGGATCTTCGGGACCGGATCCGATAACCCGACACCTGCCTTGTCGAAAATGACGACTCGACAGAATGCGCCAAGGTGCTCGAAGAATGCTTTGAATTCCGGTATGCCCCAGAACATTTCGACATGGGTGACTACCGGCCCGACGAAGACGAGCTCGATGGGTCCCTCACCGAACACCTGGTACGCAAGGCTCAGATCGCCGCACGGTGCGTAGGACGTTTCCGGCACGGTAATGAGCGTAATTGTCGCCGACGCAAGCATTGCTGTCTTTGACACAGTTGCGTGCCACTTCGTGTTCACTTTGGTCACAAACAATGACCGCCCATTCCGAGTTCGGCGCATCCGGTGTTGGATCGGGCCAGCGGCCGCCCCAGACGTCGGCTGGGAGGGTGTGCGATATGGGGTCGCTCGAGCCGGTGTATTTGCTCGCCCTGCTCGTCGTCGCCATCGTCTCAGCGGCATGTGGATTCATTTGGTCTGCGGTGTCACGGCGGAACAAGAAACGTGTAAGCAGGGTCTTCATGCTGGGTTTCGTCTGTGGTTACGTCGCGGGCCCGGTTCTGCGCAAGAGGCGACGCGGATTGAATAAGCTCACGACTGCCGTATCTCAGTCCCTTGTTCCGCAGTCGTTATGGGCCCGTCGGCGCGGCTGGGTGCACAGCCGATGAAATCGACAGCTGCCTGAATCGCCGGGCGATGTCGCAAGATGCGGTAGTGCGCGAGACGTCCTAGCCCGCGGGTTGTCACCAGGCTCGCGCCGGGCCAATCGCTGACGATTCTCTCACTTGTTGCGTAGGGGCTGTCGGGGTCGTCGGGATCGTGCACGAGCAGCAGCGGCGGTGGATTGTCCATACTGACAGCCACTTTGGGGATGTCTGTGTCGAACAACGGGATGCCGAGTCGTCGGTCCAGGCGGCGGTGCAGGCCGGTGCGGATGCGCGGCCCGAAGCCGTGTCTATCCGCGAACAGGTCCAGATACAACGAGAAGTCGCCCATCGGGGCCAAGAACGCCAGGCGTTCTACCGGCATCCCCCTCGCGACCGCGAGTGCGGCGGCCTTGGCGCCGATGGAATGCGCCACGATCCCACGCGCCGGCCCGTGCACACCCACGAACGCCCGCACCGCTTCGGCGCACTCGACGATCGTGGTGCGGCCGGGGGCGAGGTCCCCCGGATCGGACTCGTTATGGCTCGGCAGGTCGAAGGCGATGACCCGATGTCCGGCCTCGACGAGTGGTTTGACGAAGACTCCGAGGTGCGCGCGGCAGCCGCCCCAGCCATGCACCAGGTAAACCGCGGGGCCATGGCCCCAGGACTCCCCTGCGATCCGGTGTCCGGACCAGGTCGCCTCGACCGGCTCACCCGCCGAGACGCCCGGCGGCATGCGCAAGCTCATCTCCACAGCCGGCGGGGTGCACCACAGCTCGATCGCCCACCTGGCGCCGACCGCCGGTGCGAAACGCTCCAGCAGCCCGAACGCCTGGCGCACCCTCGGCGCAACCGGCGGCTCGATGCCAGAGCCCGCCTCGCCCCGTGAAGGCCCGGTATCGCCGACCATCAACAGTCCCCTCTTCTTACTCGCGGGTAAGATTACTGGATCACCCCGGTTCCGCCGATGCGGCCCGCGAAAGCGGAAGACCCGGCGCCTCCTGGTCAGCACCTGCCGCCCATCAGGAAGGTCCAGTGAGAACGGTCTAACAAGCCGCTCAGGCACACTATGCGAGTGAGTGCGACGGGGACCGACGCCGAAGAACCCACCGAACCCGACGGTGCAGGCGCCGGCGCCGACGAGGGTTGGCTGATGCTGGTGTATCGGATACCAGCCGAGCCGACCCGGTTGCGGGCGACGGTGTGGCGGCGGTTGAAGTCATTAGGCGCGGTATACCTGCAGAACTCGGCCGCAGCATTGCCTGCGGGTATCGGTGCCGAACGCGCCCTGCGGCGCCTGCGCAACGAGATCGTGGAGATGGACGGGACCGCGGTGCTGCTCTCCTGCTCGGCGGTTGCCGGCGGTCGCGACGTGGTCGCGCTGTTTCAGGCGGCCAGGGACAGCGAGTACGAAGAGATCCTTGACAAATGCGTCGACTTTCACGCCGGACTCGAGAAAGAGTACGCAGCAAAACATTTCACCTACGGCGAACTCGAGGAAAACGAGGTGGAACTCGTAAAGCTGCGCAATTGGTACGACAAAGTCCAGGCACGTGACGCCTACGGCGCACCGAAACGATCCGAGGCGTCGCAGGCGCTCGACGCATGCGGCGAGGCGTTGGAACTTTATGCCGCTCGGGTATATGACGAAGAGGACGAAGGGCGCTGACGAACACCTGAAGAACTCAGCGGCGCTTGATTTTTGGCACCGAGGGTCGGCGCACGCTCATTCCATGACGTCGTGCACCGCGTGCTCATAACCGCGATGGAAATCACTGTGGCGGATTCCGGTCTGGGGTGTTCCGGCGAATGCGCGTTTCAGGAGCTCATCGCAGAACGAGTTGGAGCTCAGCCCTCCGTCCGACAACGCCGACCGGACGAACATCGGATTCGACGCTGCGGCGTAGCCGGCGTCATAGGAAAGGGCCTTCATTGTGTTCAGCACTCGTTAAGACCACCCCGATCGCCGCGAGAGCAAACAGCGCCACGGACACCCGGGCGGCCTGCTGAGTCGCGTGCTGAGGTATCAGGGTGCGCCCTTCCTGGGCCTATTCCGTAGGGTCGCGGTACTTCCCCTCAGGGTCGCGGCGGACCCTTCGACTCACTGGGCGCCTGGCCTGCCGGCCCGTCGGGCTGCCCTTGTTCGCGGCAAGTCCTGGCGTATCTGTCATGACATCAAAGTGCCACTCACCAACTGAAGGAACGCTGAACTCACTATTGAGTCACAGCAGGACTTCGCGCGGGCGCGAGCTGACGGTGTGATCGGAGGTCGGCCCTTCGTCGGGATCGATGAGCCCGCGTAGCGTCTTCGCGCCGATTTGCACTGCCACTGCCCCGAGCAACACGCCGGCCAACACGTCGGTGAACCAATGAACCCCGAGGTAGAGACGACTCAATGCGACCGCAGCAACGATGACGAGCGCGGAGCATGCAAGCCACTTTTTTATTGCCTCGCCCCGGTGCATCCCTACGACGACGGCCAACATGCCGAACAACGCCACGGTGCCCACAACGTGACCTGAGGGAAAGGAGTAATCCGTCTCCAGCGTTTCCTGAATTCCGACGGGGGGCCGATCGCGTGCCAGGACCAGTTTCATTGCCAAGCACAACGCCGAGGCGCCGCCGACGGCCGCGATGATGGTGAGCCCGCTGAGATAGGAGTGGAAGCGAACCACAGCCACGACCGCGACGAGCGCTGCAGCACAGGCAGTTTCGGTCGGCCCGAAAGCATTGGTCACCATCAGGGCCATCTGATCGACGACCGGGCTTCGATGGCCGACGAGCCACGCGGTGACGGCGTTGTCGACGTCCACCAACCAGCCGCGTTGGCTGACCTGCAGCGCCACCACGACCAGACCCATCAGCAATCCGGCAATCCGAAAAGACGTCGACCACCAACCCGTCATGCGGTTGCGGTAGCCCCATCCGATCCCGAACACTGCCGCACAGACCATCAGCAACAGAATCGCCGCGATGGCGTTCGTCATATCGCCCACCGGCACAGGGTCGCGATCGCCCGCTGAACGGACGCTGAGAACTGTTGTTCTGCTGTACTTGGTCAGGTCACAACGATCGGATGGATGGAACCGTGCGAGTACTGGTAGTCGAAGACGAGGTGCGCCTCGCCGAGACAATTCGCCGCGGCCTGGTGTCCGAAGGGTTTGTCGTCGATGTGGAGCATCGTGGCGACGACGGCTTTCACACTGCAGCGTCAGACAACTTCGACGCGATCATCCTGGACATCATGTTGCCTGGAAAGAACGGCTACGAGATCGTCCGGGATTTACGCGCACAGAATGTGTGGACACCCGTGCTCATGTTGTCGGCCAAGGACGGCGAGTACGACCTGGCCGACGCCTTCGATCTGGGCGCGGACGACTATCTGGTCAAACCGTTCTCATTCGTCGTGCTGTTCGCCAGACTTCGAGCGCTGGTGCGGCGCGGTGCACCTGAGCGACCCCCGGTGTTGTCTGCCGGCGACATCGAACTCGACCCGGCGCGACACAAGGTGACACGTGCAGGAACCGAGTTGACCTTGACGCCAAGGGAATACAGCGTCCTGGAGTTCTTGATGCGGCATCGCGACAAAGTGGTCAGCAAGGGTGAAATCGTTAGAGCGGTGTGGGATACCAATTACGACGGCGACGAGAACATCGTCGAGGTATACGTCAGATATCTGCGACGCAAGATCGATCTACCGTTCTCCGGCAACAGCATCGAGACCGTTCGTGGTGTCGGTTACCGATTCGTCGGCGGCTAGCGGCAGCTCGACGACGAAACGCGCTCCCCCACCGGGGGAATCGTCGACAATGACGGCGCCATCGTGGGCCTCGGTGATCTGAGCGACGATCGACAAGCCCAGGCCTGCACCACCGGCGGCTCGATCACGCGGCGTATCCAATCGGACGAAGCGACCGAACACCCGTTCGCGATCGGCTGCTGGTATTCCCGGCCCGTCGTCCGAGACCACCACCCGGGCATGGCCGCCGACGGCCGCGCATTCGAGTCGAATGCCATCGCGTGCGTGCCGGACGGCATTGTCGACCAGGTTGCGGACGAGACGTGATAAGGCATCCGGGTCGCCGGAAGTCCTTGCCGGCTTCACGTCGGCGATGACCTTCAGGTGGGTGAGCGAACGCACGCGCTCCGCCTCGGCCAGGACTATGTCGTCGAGATCGACATCGATGTTGATGTTGATACCGCTGCGCTCGTCAGCGCGAGCGAGCAGCAAAAGATCCTCCACCAGGCTGTACATTCGCTGTGCCTCAGGAAGAAGCGAGTCATCGATCAACGACTGATCCAAGAGATCCGGGCGTCGGTGTGCAAGATCAAGCGCCGCGGTTATCGAGGCCAATGGGCTACGCAGTTCGTGTGAAGCATCGCTGATGAAGCGGCGTTGAGCGGTCTGGCTCGCTTCGAGCCGATCCAGCATGTCGTTCATGGTTACGGCCAGCCGGGTGACCTCGTCATCGGCCGCGGGTATTGGTATCCGTTCGGCAAGCTTGGAGTGGGTCATCGACGAGACGCGTGTGCGGATGCGTTCAACGGGTTGCAACGCCGCACCGACGAGCCGATAAGTGCCGAACGCGACAAGCGCGATGACGATCGGCCCACCGATGGCCAGGAGGAAGGCAACCGTCATGATGACGTCTTCGACTGGTTCGCGATCCGCGCCCACGAGCACGGTAACGGGACCGGATGGAGTCTGGACGCCCGCGGCCGTAACCCACAGGTCCCAGTCCTGACCGATTTGCACTCTTCCGATCGACTGCCTCGAACCGGGTGAGAGTCTGCGATCCACCACCGGATCAGGCGGCCCGCCCGCTGACTGCGCGACAAGGGTTCCAGCCTGATCGATGACCTGAACCACGCCGACCTGGCTGTCTGTCGCCAGCATCGCCGTGTCGAGGTCGGCGGGCGATTCCGTGTGCAGCTGGTCTGTCAATTGGGTAGTGCGAGAAGCGGCCGTGGCCTGGGCGGAGCCCTCCAGAGTCCGGAACAGGACAAGCAATAGCGCACCGCCTGCCAGCAGCAGGCAGAGCGCCACGACGAGAGTTGACGCGACCGCCGAACGCGTACGCACGGTCCACTGCGACGCCGATCCGATGGCCGAGGCGGAAGACTTCATGCCTTCAGTGTGACTCCCCGCAAGCGGGGTACCGTGATCGTCCTCAGCGAGGCTTCAGCTACGTCCTCATACGGTCCCGTCATGACCGAGATAACCAGATCCGAAGCCGTCGAAGCTACGCGATTGATGCTGAGCAAGGTGCCCGAAGTCACGGTGTGGTTCTGGGTCATCAAGATCCTGTGCACGACCGTGGGAGAGAGCTTCGCCGACTGGATCAACATGACTCTGGGCGTCGGCCTGATTCCGACGTCTCTCATCTTCACGGTCGTGCTCGTCGCGGTTTTGGGATGGCAGTTGCGCCTCGACCGCTACGTCCCATTCGTCTACTGGCTCACGGTCGTCGTGGTCAGCGTCACCGGGACGCTCTATACCGACATACTCACCGACGTTCAGGGCGTTCCGCTCGCATTGAGCACAAGCGTCTTCGCCGCGCTGCTGGCTGTGGTCTTCGGCGTGTGGTACGCGCGCGAACGCACGCTTTCGATCCACAGCATCACGACCACGCCACGAGAGTCGTTCTACTGGCTCGCGATTCTGGTCACTTTCGCCCTCGGTACTGCGGCGGGCGACTGGATCCTCGAACTCACCGGATGGGGACCCGGTATTTCAGTGCTGCTACCTGCCGGACTCATTGTGGCGATCCTCATTGGTTGGCGGCTCGGCGCGAACTCCGTCTTGTCCTTCTGGTTGGCCTACATCCTGACCCGCCCGCTGGGTGCCAATCTCGGCGACTGGTTGGGGTTCCCGAAGGATCAACAGGGCCTTGGTCTGGGTGTCGCCCTCACGAGCGTCATCTTTCTCAGCGCGATCCTGGCCACGGTGGTGTACCTCTCGATCACGCGCGCCGACGTCATCGAGAAGCCCGACGAGGCCACCTCCAACAAACCGGTCCGCGAGCACGTCATGCACGGGTACTACGCTCTGATCACTTTGGCCACTGGGGGTCTGCTGGTCTGGGCCGCCGGCCAACCGCACAGCACCGCGGCAGCAAGCGAAAACGAATCGGGCGGCTCTTCAGTGACCGCGACGCTGGCTCCCGGGCAGTCGGCAACGGCGAAGTTCCCGCCCGCGGATGTGACGAACTTCCGCACCATCGCGCAGGACGCGCTTGCGAAGGTGCAAGCCGGTGACCAGGCGCGCGCGAAGGTTCGCATCACGGATCTCGAAACCGCTTGGGACGACGGTCAGAAGACCCTGGAGCCCATGGACGAGACAGGCTGGACGGTACTCGACGGTCAGATCGACAATGTGCTGACGGCGGTGCGCGCCGGTCAGCCCGACCCTGCCACAGAGCAGCAGGCCCTCACCACGCTGATGACCTCGCTCGGGTAGGACGGTCGCCCAGAGACGTCCTCAGTACCGGCTGCGCGTCGCCCAGTAGATGCTCAGGGGCAACACGGCAACAACGGCGGCGACCACGATCCACCATAGTGCCGCGCCGGTCAGGCGGTTCACCACGAAGGTGGTGGCGAGTGCGAACGCAACCGTCAGCGCGACCCGCCAGTCGTCGCCGACGATGAAGTCGTACCAGAAGGCCCCGAACTCGCGAAGTCTGCGCACTGTCAACCTCCCTGTGCCACAGCGACATCGACGGGTGTGCGACGCTTGAACACCGCCACCAGCGCCAGCGCGTACAGCGCTATGGCGGGGATCAGGACCAGCAGAGCGATGTCCTCGCCCGGCCAGTGAGCGCCGGCTCCCTCTGCGCCCCAGAAGATCCCGAACGCCGTCAGCATCACCCCGACAACGAACTTCATGCCGTTCTCCGGCACCCGTGACAGGGGCGCCCGGATGGCAAAGCCGGCAAGCGCGACCAGCAGTACGGCGGCGGTCGCGGCGAGGGCCGCCAGCGGAATGTTGCCCTGGTTGGCACCGAATGTGAGGGCGATGAACGCGACCTCCGCGCCCTCCAGCACGACTCCCTTGAACGACAACGTGAATGCATACCAGTCATCCACGAAGGCCCGGCGACCAGTCGGCGCGTGTTGTGCGTCGGCGAGCGTGGCCTGATAGGCCAGTGTCTCGTCGTGAAGGGCCTTGAAGCCGCTCGCCCGCAAGATCGCTTTCCGCAGCCATTGAAGCCCGAAGATCAACAGCAGCCCACCGACGAACAGCCGCAAGCCATCCAGGGGGATCGCAGAGATCGCAGGTCCCAGCGCTGCGATCGCCACCACCAGAACGAGCACGCCCGTGAGCGAGCCCATGATCGCCGAGCGCCAGTCACGCGCGGTACCTGCAGCAAGAATGATCGTCAGCGCCTCGACGGCCTCGACCAAGCACGCCAGAAAGACCGTGATGAACAGCGCCGATCCACTCACCGTCAACCTCGCCGAGCTCGCAGGGCGCTGGGCGCGTGTCGCCCGGCCGGACTAGTGAATTGTAACGGCCGTTAGGGCAGAGGCATAACGATCGGCACCTCGCAGTTACGCGGTGGCCATGGCTCCGGTCTGGATCTCGCGCACCGCGGTACGCAGGCCCCTGCGTTTACCCGTGGCGGAATCGACACCGAAACTCTCCCGCACTCCCTCGCGGACACGGAATTTCAGCTCTGAGTTCGTTTCGGGCGCATCATCGGAGGTCGCCGAGAGGAGCTTGTTGGGCAATGCGAGCTTGAGGATCGTCCAGAACGATTGCGCGTACTGACGTAACAGTGGGCCGGTCGTGTACGGCAAGTCATATTTTTCGCAGAGCGCCCGAACGCGTTCGCTGATTTCGGCGTACCGGTTGCTCGGCAGATCCGGAAACAGATGGTGTTCGATTTGATAGCACAGGTTGCCACTCATGAACGCCATCAACGGGCCGGCGTTGAAGTTCGCCGAACCGAGCATCTGCCGCAGATACCACTCGGCTTGAGACTCATTCTCGTACTCTTCGCGGGTGAACTTCTCTGCGCCGTCGGGGAAGTGGCCGCAGAAGATCACCATGTACGACCAGTAGTTGCGGATCAGATTCGCCGTTGCGTTGGCGCGCAGCGTGTGCTTCCAGTTCTTGCCGGTCAGCGCGGGAAAGACGATGTAGTCCTTGCCGACCTGCTTGCCGACCTTCTTGCCGATGATCCGCAGGTCCTTTCGGACCTCGGCCATCGACTTCTCGCCTTTGCGGTATTTCGTCGTCTCCACACCGTGCAGCGCGACACCCCACTCGAACAGCGTGCCCGAGCAGCATGTTGTAGATGGGATTGCCGATCATCCACGGCTCCCAGCGTTGATCGCGGGTCAGCCGCATGATCCCGTAGCCGATGTCGTCGTCGAGTCCGACGACGTTCGTGTATTTGTGGTGGATGAAGTTGTGCGACTTCTTCCAGTGCACACTCGGTGACGTTGTGTCCCATTCCCATTCGGTGGAGTGGATTTCCGGGTCGTTCATCCAGTCCCATTGGCCGTGGAGTGATGTTGTGGCCGAGTTCCATGTTCTCGATGATCTTCGCCAGCGCGAGCATGCCGGTGCCGGCAACCCAGGCCACCTTGTTCTTGCTGGCGAATAACGCGATTCGGCCGCCGGCGGCCAACGCCCGCTGCAGCTGAATGGAGCGGCGGATGTAGCGGGAGTCGCGCTCGCCGCGAGATTCCTCGATGTCGGTTCGGATCGCGTCCAGTTCCCGCGCGAGTTCCTCGACGTCCTCGGCGGTCAGGTGCGCGTACTGCTTGATGTCGGTGATAGCCATGTCTCCCCTAGATTTTGATGGTGCAATCGCCGGATGCCGTGGAGATGCACGTGTTGATTCGGTCGCCCTCGCCGTGCTCATCTCCGGACCGGAAGTCGCGGATGTGCCCTGATTCCAGCGGCAGTACGCATGTCTGGCAGATGCCCATCCGGCAGCCGAACGGCATCTGGATACCGACCTTCTCGCCGGCCTCCAGAAGCGAAGTGGCACCGTCTATTTCGATGCTCTTGTCGGAGATGGAGAAGGTGACCGTGCCGCCCTCGCCGCCTTTGTCGGTACGCGCGATGGTGAACCGCTCCATGTGCAGGTCATCCCGCAACCCCGCGTCGCCCCACACCTTCTCGACGGCGTCCAGCATGGCGGTCGGACCGCACGCCCACGCGGGCCGCTCCTGCCAGTCCGGCGACCAAGCGGTCGAGATGATCGAAATCGAGGTGGCCATCTGTTTTGGTCAGTTGCAAATGCAACCGGTAGCCGGATTGTTCGTTCTCGAGATCGCGTAGCTCGTCGTGGAAGATCACCGCATCCGCCGACGGTGCCGAGTGGATGTGCACAATGTCAGGGCGCTGACCGCGGGCCTTGAGTGAACGCAACATGGCCATCAGCGGGGTTATCCCGCTGCCCGCACTGACGAACAGTATCTTCGGCGGGGGCGGGTCAGGTAGGGCGAAGTCGCCCTTGGGTGCGGCCAGGCGAACGATCGTTCCCGGTTTCACACCGTTGACGAGATGGGTGGACAGGAAACCCTCTGGAGTCGCTTTGACAGTAATGGTGATGTGCTTGTTGTCACGGCGCGGAACCGACGTCAGCGAATACGATCGCCAATGCCAGCGCCCGTCGACGCGTAGGCCGATGCCCACGTACTGGCCGGGCTGGTACTCGGCGGAGAAGCCCCAACCAGGCTTGATGGTCACCGTGGCCGAGTCCTCGGTTTCGTTCCGCACGTCGACGACCTCGCCGCGAAGCTCGCGCGCCGACCACAGCGGGTTGAGCAGCTTGAGATAGTCGTCCGGCAGCAGCGGCGTCGTTGCTCTTGCCGCTAGCCCGCGCAATACGTTTACCCTCGGCGTTTTCGCGGTCTCGACGTTCTTCGCCGGTTTGACACTCCATCGTGCCAGGTCGCGCAGCGTCGCAGCCATCTATAACACTCCCGTTGGATGGGTCACCCAAAAATTGGGTGTACACATGTCCACGCAATACCCATCCTGGCTCGGGTTCACACCTTCGTGTGTGCTGTGGGCAGAGCTACTTCGGTGACGTCGACGGCGGCGACGTCATCCGCCGACGCTTGCACTTTCGTTGACGGGTCGCCGTTTCCGCTCCCACGGCCAGGTCATCAGCGCCCACACGATGAGCACGATCGCGATCTCGGCCAGCAGATAGACGGGCCACGGGCCCAACACGTCCAGCAGTGACGCGGTCGGCGGTTTCCTGTTGAGGTAGCCGTAGTTGGTTCCCGTGATCGCGTTGAACGTGAACGTGAACGCCGCCCACACGAGCGTCACGACGATCGCGAAGCGGTAATCGCGCCACCGCGGCCGATTCCGCTGACCCCACGTGAGGTAGATGGCGGCCCAGACGACGAGCACATGAAGGGTAAAGAACGTGATGAAAAGATGGCTGGGGAAATCCGGCGCGCCTTCCTCTGCCGTGCCGATGTCCGGTGTGATCAACGCCTGTGAGCTCAACACGAGACCCCAGTAGTAGGCGAGCACAAAGGCCCAATGCCGCTGCGACCACAGCGCGTATGCCGCCGTGAGTTCCGCGATGTCGCACAGCTGCAGGGGTACCGACGTGTCGAGGGCGGGCCGGATCAGCTTGTAAACCAGCGCCACGATGAAAGCCACGACGATCACGACCGCCAACACGCGGCCCAGGACCCGGTTCTGCGACACGGTCTGACGGCGTCCGATCCAGACCAGAAGCGCCGCGCCGATCGCGAACACCGCGAGCACCACCAAGTGCGACGGGCCGTAGGCCGTGAACTCCCGTTGGGCAGAGAACACCACGATCAACTCCCGTGTCGTCGGAAACCGATTACCAATGATCTCAGGCGGCACTCGCCCTGACTCCGATTACGAAAGGGAGTGTTGCGCCCAGACGGCGGCGAATCCGCTCTTTGACCCAACTCTCTACGATGGTAGTGTCGATTCGATCATTAGTCCGTCTTCATATCCGGAGGGGATGTGAACCACGCCTACTCGAAGTCAAAACACCACGGCTGCGGTAGGTTTGGCGACCACACAGCGGAGGGCGATCTTCGGTGCTAAGCGATGAAAAGATCCTCATCACCGGGCCTGCCGGACGCATCGCTTTCGGCGTCGCGGAGACTCTGGCCGCGGACAACGAAGTATGGGGAATCGCCCGCTTTGGCGATGCTGAAGGCCGGGCCAAGGTCGAGTCGCTCGGAGTCAGCACCCGCAGCGCAGATCTGGGTCGCGGCGACTTCGGCGACCTGCCTCGCGACTTCACCTATCTGCTGCACATCGCGGCCGACTTCAGCGCCACCGACTACCAGCGCGCGCTGACTGTGAACGCCGAAGGGACCGGCCTCATCCTGGAGCACTGCCGCAACGCCAAGGCAGCGCTGGTGATGTCGACCGTCACCACCTACAAGCCGCACCCGGATCCGTGGCACGCGTTCACCGAGGACGACCCACCCGGAGACGCGCTGGTGCCCGGCCAGGCGCCGTATTCGATCTCCAAGATCGCCCAGGAGGCCGTGGCTCGATACTGCGCGCGGTCGATGGGCCTGCCGATCACCATCGCCAGGATGTGCGCCGCCTACGGTGAGCGCGGGGGCATGCCGGTATGGCACATGCACGCGATCGCCGCCGGAGAGCCGGTCCGAACCCGGTGGGATCCCATGCCGTACAGCCCGATTCACGACAACGACATCAGCGCACAACTCGAGGCACTCCTCGACGTGGCCAGCGTGCCGGCCACCATCGTGAACTGGGGCGGTGACGAGCCGGTGAGCGTGCAGCAGTGGACGGCGTACCTGGCGGAACTGCTCGGCGCTGACGCAAACGTGGTCGTGGAACCTGTGCCCGGCGCTTCGGTGGGTTCGGTTGCCGATCAAACTAAACGCACCGCCATAACCGGTCCGTGCCGGGTGCACTGGAAGGACGGGCTGCGACGGCTGGCCGAGCAGTTCTATCCCGACCGCATGACGCCCGGAGCGAAGAGATGACGAAGTCCACGTCGAACACGGCCGTGCGGCGCTACCCGAGCAGCGCCACGTTGATGGCCGAGGCGAACGCGTCGACAGGTCTGGACGACTTCGGTCCGGGTGACTTCCGCGAGGGCCTCGACATGCTGCTGAACAGCCTCGAGCACGACGCCGAACTCGACCCGTCGACCGATGAGCGTGTCGTCGGCGACCTGCGCCGCAGATTGATCAACCGGCTGCAGGTCGAGGATTGGTACGGCGAGCATCCCGAAATCGCGGAACTGTCCGTGCGCGGTCCGGTGGACATCAACGGGCTGCCGAGGACCGGTACCACTGCGCTGGCCAACATGATGTCGCTCGATCCCCAGTTCCGCAGCTTGCGCGGCTGGGAACAAGCCCAGCCGGTGCCACCTCCGATCCACGGTGAAGAGCAGCGCGATCCGCGTCGCCTCGAGGCATTACGCGATCACGAGCAACTCACGCCGGCGGCCAAGGCCCTGCATCTCTACGACGTCGACGCGACGATGGAGGACACCGACTTACTCGGCATGGCATTCCATGGCCAGGGCTACACGTGGCCGGTATACCGCTACCACGCCTGGTGGCGCGAGTGCGACATGCGACCGACCTATCACTACCACCGCCGGGTCGTGAAACTCCTTCAGTCCCAGTGCCCGCCCGACCTCTGGCTCTTCAAGGCGCCCCATCACATGTTCCACCTCGAGGCGATCGCCGAGGCATACCCCGACGTGCGCTTCGTCATGACCCACCGCGATCCCGCCAAGGTTGTGCCGTCCTACGTCAGCCTGGTCAATACGATCTTCCCTGCGCCGGACGGGCAACGCGACATGGTCCGTCTCGGTCAGGAGGTGTTCCGGCACCTGTGCGAGGGGATGCACAACACCGTGGCGGCGCGGGACCGGTTGGGCGAACAGCGGTTCCTCGACGTGCACCACCACGATCTGGTTGCCGACCCGATCGGCACCCTGCATCAGGCCTATGACTTCCTGAACCTGGCCTGGCCCAACGGTTTCGAGCACACGGTCGGCGACTGGCAGGAGAACAACAGGTCTGGCGCGCACGGCCAGCACCGTTACACCGCAGAGCAGTTTGGGCTGAGTGCCACACAGATTCACACCGATTACCAGTTCTACATCGACAGATTCGACGTTCGGGTCGAATCATGACGTCGTCGAAAGGGAAGCACGCATGACATCGGAATTGCCCTCATGGGCCGATCAAATGAAGGCCTTGGAGAAGGTCGGCGAGAATCTGATCAACGAGTGGCGGCCCGACGGCGCCACCGAGGCAGAGGTCCAGGACATGAACCGGCTGGCGCTGTCGATTCTGGCCAGCGGCTACCTGTGCCGGGTCTACACCGACATCCGCAGGCCGGTGTTCATGCCGCTGTGGAACTATGCGTTCAACCAGGGCGGTCCCAGCCCTGACTACGTGTATTCGACCATGGAGGTCGATCCCGCTGGCGTTTACCGGATTTCGGGGTTCCGCGGCACAGCGCGGTTCGTCGAACTCACGCAGCAGGCAATGGACATCATGAGCCCGGCCGCGCTGTCGGGCAAGGAGCCGCCCCTACCAGTCACCCACGACCTCGACGATCTCACGCTTGGCGACGACGGCTACTTCAGCGTGATCCTGTCCGCGCAGCGGCCCGCCGGGCATGACGGCGACTGGTGGGAGCTCAGTCCGAGGACCAGGCGGATTCTGATGCGCCGATGCTCGTGTGACTGGACCGCGGAAGTCGACGCGCGGGTGGCGGTCGACCGCCTCGATGTGGAGGGTGCCGACATGTCGCCGGCCGAAATAGCCCGGCGCTTCGGAGAACTCGCCGAATGGATCGAGGGCACGATCACCTTCGACATGCGGCTGATCCGCTACTACCGCGAGCACCACGGCATCAACACGCTGCTGCGGTCCGGGAAGATCGACGAGATGGGTGGCTTGCCGAAACAGGCGTACTACGACGGGATTCATGAGCTCGACGACACCGAGGCACTGATCATCGAGACCGATCTGCCAAGAGAGTGCCGTTACTGGCAGGCGCTGGTCGGCGACGACCGATTCTGCACGGTGGACTGGGTGAATCGGCAGTCCAGCCTCAATGACGCGCAGGCCCGCATCGACAGCGACGGCAAGTTCCGCGCCGTCATTTCCCGGCTAGATCCAGGGGTGCCCAACTGGCTGGACAAGGGCGACTATCCGTGGGGCATCATCCAGATGCGCTGGAACCGTGCCACCGACTACCCCGACCCCACGTACAAGAAGGTGCCGTTCGACCAGATTCGCGATCACCTGCCCGCCGACACTCCTGTGATAACGCCCGATGAACGTCGCGAACACCTCCGACTCCGACGCGAGGGCGCCCAGCTGCGGCGAATCTGGTGACTTCGCTTCGTGATTCGGCCGCCTTGCATCGGCGCACTCTTGATGCACTGGCCGCCCTGTTGGGCGCGCTGGAGCTGGAGTCGACGGGCACAGACACGTTTCGGGCCAGGAGCGAACACGGCCGGTTCGGTCGTGTCTTCGGCGGGCAACTGATCGCGCAGGCACTCGTCGCGGCCGCTGCGACCGTCGACGACAAACCGCCCCACTCCGTGCACGCGTACTTCGCTCAAACCGGCGACGTCGATCAGCCACTGGACATCGACGTCGGCCGCGTCCGCGACGGCCGTTCGATGGCAACCCGCGAGGTGCGCATCAACCAGCAGGACCGTACCCTTCTCACCGCATTGGTGTCGTTTCACGACAACCCTGACCGACCGACTTCCCTCACGCAATTGCCGGCCGAGATGCCTGCTCCCGAAGAGCTTCCGCTGCTGCAGGATTGGATCGCCAAGGCACCACCCGAGTTGTCCGCAGGCGCACGGACATGGAGCGACAGGCCGCCGCCCGTCGAGTTCCGAATCGGCGAGCCCACCCGCTTTTTGGGCCAGACGCCCGTTCCTGGCCCCCGGTCGCATTGGATGCGAATACCGAGTGACGTCGGCGATGACCCGTTGCTGCATGCCGCACTGCTCGCCTATGCCAGCGACTACCTACTGCTCGACATGGCTTTTCGCTGCCATCCCGAACCCGTATCGGTGACATCACACGCCGCGTTCAGCCTCGACCACTCCCTGTGGCTACATCGGCCGGTCCGCTTCGACCGCTGGCACCTGTACACCCAGGAGGTCGCAGTGATCTCAGGCCACCGCGGGCTGGTGCGTGGATCCATCTACGACGCCGATGGCCGGCTGGTGGCCAGCACCAGCCAAGAGGTCCTCGTGCGACCCACCAGCCCCACCGCTTAGGAGCAGACTCTGATGCAGGGCTTCCCGCACCCGCTGATCCAATATCCCTGGCCCCAAGACCATTTCCACTTCCAGCTCGGCTTCATCGTCGAAGACCTGATGGCCGCCGCACAGCACTGGGTCGACGTCTTCGGCGTCGGGCCGTTTCACATCATGCCCCGCATCGCCGCGCCCTGCGAATACCGCGGCACCACCGCACAAATCGACCTGCAGGTGGGAGCTGCTCAGGCCGGACCGACTCAGATCGAACTGATCCAGGACTTCACCGACGGTCCCAGCGTCCTTCGGGAGATCCGAGAGCTGCACGGAAACAAGGCTTTTGGATTGCACCAGATAGCCACCTTGGTGACCGACTACGACTCCACCATCGCCCACTACACCGATCACGGCTACGAGTTGGCGTGCCAGATGACCACCCCTCGCCAGCGCATCGGCTATGTCGACACATTCGCAGACTTCGGCTTCTACACCGAAGTCGTCGAGGAGACCCCAAATCTGAAGAAGAATTTGGCGGCCATCGCCAAGACCTGCGCGACCTGGGATGGCTCCGATCCCATCCGCATCCTCACCCGAGACGGCTACCGCACGCCCGATCAGAGCTGACGACGAACCCCACGCTGTCGTGACTTCTTGGGCTCATGAGGTTCGGCTGTCAAAGCAAGCCCGGCGACGATCCGCGAGAGCAGTCGATCGATGTCATGTCTCGCGGCAATGGACTGGTCCTCCCGCGCAAAACTCATCATCACTCCGTTGAGGAACATCATGGTGACGAAGGCAGCATCGTCGATCCCTGCGTCGTCCTCATCGACATCCGCTGGGCGCAAACGCAACACGATCTCGCGATGCAGCTTTTCGTAGAGCTCGATGGTGGGCGCCAGGACTTCGGCGAGTTCAGGATCCCGCCCGCCGTGCAGCATAAGCTCATAACGCGCCTTGGTCCGTGACGCCCACGGCTCGGTCCCCGAGCGCATCACGTTCTCGGCCAAGCCTGCCGTAATCGCGGCCGCGCCTCCGCCATCCCCCGACACGACATCCATCGTCGCCTGCAGTTCGGCAAGATCGAGCTCGGCCAACCGTTCTGCCGCGGCATGTAACAACGCCGACCGAGTCCGAAAGTTGAACGACGTTGTGCCCGCCGGAACCCCCGCACGTTGGTCGACCTTCCGGTGGGTCAGACCGTTCGCGCCGTTATCCGCCAACAGTTGTATAGCGGCGTCACAAAGCTCGCGACGACGCCTTTCTGGATCCGGCTTCCTCCTGGCGACACGTTGTTCAGGCATCGGGGATACCACCCAGACTCGGGCCGCCGTCAACGGCGAACGTCTGTCCGGTGATGAATGACGCTGCGTCGCTGGCCATGAACAGGATCGCCCACGCGACTTCGTCGGGTCGGCCCGCACGTCTCAACGGAATCTGGGAGGCCATTTCGGCCTGGTCGATACCGGCCACCTCCCACGCGCCGAGCACCCGTTCGGATGCAATTGCGCCGACCGCAATGCAATTGGCGCGAATACCGTAGCGGCCCCATTCCGCAGCGGTGACGGTCGTGAACATCTGGAGGGCCGCCTTCGCCGACGCGTAGTGGGCTCCACCCTTGACGCCGTGGACACCGGCGTCCGACGAGATGTTGACAATGGCTCCGGAGCCTTGGGCCCGAAAGTGCACCCCTGCCTCGCGGGTCGCCACGTAGGCGGACCGCACGTTCAGGTCATACACCGAATCCCACGCTTTGGTCGGCAGTGTTTCCAGCGGTCCCATGCGTGTACCGCCGGCATTGTTGACCAGAATGTCCAGCCTGCCAAGCTCGTCGACCGTTCGTTGCACCATCGCGACGACTTGATCCTCGACCTTGACATCCGTCGGCGCCACCAGACAGCGACGACCCGACACCGCCTCCGCCGCCGCAGCGGTTCGCTCGAGATCCTCGACGGTGCGAGCCGCGATCGCGACATCGGCGCCGTGCTTGGCGAGCAGCATCGCGGTGGCAGCACCGATCCCCGTTCCCCCGCCCGTGACGAGCGCGACTCTGCCAGTGAGATCGAGGGCATCGTCCGTCATCGCGCCATTCCCTTCGGTCGGGCAGCCTGTTTGGGTCACGCTGACTCTACGATAGTAGTGGTTTCCACACGGGCCGCCGCGAAATATCCTTCAAGCAGCGTCGACGTCAGGGGAATCGCAATGGCCGTTCCGACAACATTCGTTGCGCCCAGCGCCGACGGGCGGCTGGAGGTCTTCGTCGTGGGCACCCGCGGTGGCGCCGGAGGGGTCGCGCTGTGGCAGATCTATCAGATCGCTCCCGGGGGAGGCTGGTCGCAATGGGTGTCCCACGGCGCACCAGGCGAATTCAACAACTGGAGTCAGCCAGTGGTGGCCCCGAGCGCCGACGGTCGGCTGGAAGTGTTCATGGGGTTCGAGGGCGACAGGTCGCACATTTGGCAGACAGCGCGCAACAACGGCTGGACGCCGCAATGGACGTCGCATGGCATCCCGCCGGGGACACTCGGGACGGGCGGCGGGGCGCTCGCCCGCCGACCCGACGGACGGCTGGAACTGTTCGTCACCGGCGCGAAGATCACCAACGACGAGGCAGTCTGGCACATCAGCCAAACTGCACCGAGCAACGGCTGGTCGGGCTGGGCATCGCTGGGCAGCCCGCCGGGCGCCCAAGGCCTGCACCTGCCACAGGTCTGCGCAAGCGCCGACGGACGCCTGGAAGTCTTCGCCACCGGCCTCGACGGAGCGCTGTGGCACATCTGGCAGACCACCCCCAACGGCGGCTGGTCGAACTGGCTGTCACACGGCACACCGCCTGGAACGACCCTCGCCTCACTGTGGCACCCGGTGATCGCCCCCAACACCGAAGGGCGACTGGAATTGTTCGCCGTCGGCGAGGACAAAGCGCTGTGGCACATTTGGCAGATCGCGCCCAACGGCGGCTGGTCGAGCTGGACCCCGCACGGCACTCCGCCCGGCACCGGCTTCAGCTCAGGAGCGCCCGCTATGGCCGCCGGCGCCGATGGGCGTCTGGAACTCTTCATCTGCGGCGACGACGAGCAGCTCTGGCATATCTGGCAGACGGCGCCCAGTGGGGGCTGGTCGTCCTGGACGTCGCACGGCCACCCACCGATCGTCAACCCGCCGTTCCCCGTCGGCGTGTGGAACTCGCCGGGGCTAGCGCTCAACTCCCAAAACCGTCTCGAGCTCTTCGTCGCCGGTACCAACACCGAGTTATGGCATATCTGGCAGACCGCCCCGAACCAGGGATGGTCCGGCTGGCTATCCCACGGCAAGCCACCGGGATTCGACATCTTCGGCCCCTAGCGGCCTTGAGCGGCGCCGCCGCGTCGAGAGTGCGGATTTGTACGCCGTTCCCGCGTGTCGCGTTCGGAACCGCACAGTCGGCGTGAAAACGGCGTCGCCGCAGGGCTATCCGATGAGGGTCTGGCTGCCCAGGACCGCAAGGAGCGCGAGACGTTCCGCGTCTTGCGTGCCAGGCTCGGCGTGACGGCGCCGTCCGACAATCGAAACTTCGTGACGGTTCACCGCAGTTTCGGTACCGGCCGTCTGTTACTCGGACTACCGTGGACGGCGGTGGGACAAGCGAGAGGTATCACCATGGCCGATTCAAAACAGGGCAGTTACGACCCCAAAAAGGGCGGCAAGTTCGAGCCGACCACCAAGGCCAAGCCGCCGCCACCCCCGCGGCCAGGACGCAATAAAGACAAGTAATCGCTGAGGAAGCCCTCCGCTTCCTGGTCTGGCACGCCGGGCACTTCCAGCACGGTGCGCCAACCAGGTTGCCGGCTAGATGGCGCCCGCATCACGCACAGTCGGTCGACCCGATCGCCGCGACGGTCAGTGAATGCTGCTCAACCCGAAAGACGCTGCAGATTTTGAGGCGGATGCCTCATGCGCCGCGATGGTTGCGGGGTCCACCATTTCTGCATACACAAACACCGCACGCCATGCGCTCCCGCGATGGGTGAGAGGGCAGGCGTAAAGGGTTGGGATGCAATCATGTTCACTATCGATGAGCTGGCCACGATTCCGCTCTTCTCGGCACTTGAGGACAAAGCGCTGGAGTATCTTGCCGGCGAGGTTGAGGACATACACCTCACGCCCGGGGAGTACGTGGCCCACGAGGGCGAAGGTCGGGCCCTGGCGATCGTTGTCGAGGGCAAGACCGAGCTGACGAAACTGGTGGCCGGCGTTGAGCAGGTGATTGGCATCCGGCTTCCCGGGGAGCTCGGAGGGGAGATCCCGATGACGCTCGGTACTCCCTTGCCCGCCAGCATGCGGGCTGTTGAGCCCTCTCGGGTGCTGAAAGTGACGGTCGAGGTGTTCCACACGCTCGCCGCCATGGCCCCCGAGGTCTCGACAGCGCTCGGCGCTGCGGCGTTGGAGCGTATCGACATGCTCAGGAACGCCACCGCACAGCCGCTCGAGCCCGCACTGTTCGTCGTTGGTCCGCGCCTCCACCCGGGCGTCCACAGCTGCGACAGCTTCCTTCACCGCAATCAGATTCCCTACGAGCGCTTGGACCCGGATGATCCCCGCGCCGCTGCGCTCACCGGAGGTGACGCCGCGGTAGCCGCCCCCTATCCGGTGGTGTTGCTTCGCGACGGCACACAGCTGATTGCCCCGACGATGCGTTCCGTTGCCACGGTCTCCGGCGTTACGGTCGCACCAGGCCGCGCGCGCTACGACGTGGTGATCGTCGGCGGCGGCCCGGCAGGTCTGACGGCGGCGGTCAACGGCGCTTCCGAGGGCCTCGAGACTGTGCTGATCGAGAGCTTCGCGCCGGGCGGGCAGGCGGGCACCTCGACTCGGATCGAGAACTACACAGGTTTCCCCTACGGCGTCTCCGGGGACGAGCTCGCGAGCCGAGCACTGCAACAGGCGAAGCGGCTAGGCGCTGAGATCGTCGTAACCCGCCGGGTCGAAGCCATCGATCCCGTCGACATGACCGTCACGTTGGATGGAGGCGACGTCATCCGGACGAGGTCGATCATTCTCGCAATGGGCGTGGAATGGCGACGCCTCGAGGTCGATTCAATCGATCGGTTCGTCGGCTCCGGTGTGTACTACGGCGCGGCGCGTAGCGACGCTCGCCTGGCACAGGGAAACGATGTGTATCTGATCGGAGCGGGCAATTCTGCCGGTCAGGCCGCCGTCTTCTTCTCGAGTCACGCCCGCTCGGTGACGCTTCTCGTACGGGGCGAATCGCTGGCCGAAAGCATGTCTGAATACCTCATCGAGCAGATCGCGACGAAAGCGAACATCCGGGTGGAAACCCGATCCGAGGTCGTCGCGAGTGGACGGAGACGAACAACTCGAGGCGATCGAGGTCATCGATCGAAACACCGGCACGACATCTCGACGCGATACGAGAGTGCTCTTCGTGCTGATCGGCGCCGAGGCCGCGACTGACTGGCTGCCGTCGGAGATCGATCGCGACGGGCACGGCTTCGTCTTGACCGGGACCGACAAGATGAAGGCGGGACAGTGGACGGCCGATCGCGAGCCATTCGCTCTCGAGACAAGCGCCCCCGGGATCTTCGCTATCGGCGATATCCGCTCAGGGTCTGTGAAGCGCGTCGCGGCGTCCGTCGGTGAGGGCGGTGTGGCGATCGCCCACGTGCATCGTTACCTTCAACTCCCATCCCAGCGATGACCGATTCGCTGTTCGACTCCGTGACGACCGCGGTGAGCGCGCGATCGGACGCGATCGAGCCAACCGTCACCGACGCCTCGGACAGAAGGCGGTTCGAAATCAAAGTCGACGGGACCGTCCTCGGTTTCGCCGAGTATCGGCGCCGTCCCGGCGTAATCTCCTTCACCCACACCGAGATCGACCCGGCGCACAACGGTGAAGGCCTGGGAACAAAGCTAGTCAAGGCCGCTCTGGACACTGCACGGGCAGAGGGGTCGGCGGTGCTGCCCTATTGCCCATTCGTTCAGGACTTCATCAAGCGCCATCGCGAATACCTGGATCTCGTGCCGGAGCAGCGTCGCGCCCACTTCGCGCTTGACGACAGCTGAAACCTCACTCTCACCGAGCCGATGCGACCACCGGCGCGTAGATCTCCACAGGTGCGGTCTTCCCTTTGAGGCTGAGCCCCGGCCGCGCGACGAACTCGCCGTGATCTCCGTCAAGCAAGGCCAGCGTCTGACCCGTCAGCAGAATTAGATCACCAGTCTGTCGGGTAGCCGACTCGACCCGTGCCGCGATGTTGACGGCGTCGCCGATCACCGAGAACTCCAATCGTCCTGCACCGCCGACATTTCCGGCTATCACCGGTCCGGAGTTCAACCCCACCCCCACCGAGAGCGCCGTACCGAACTCGTCGCGCACCGCGTCCGAGATCTCCAACGCGGCTCTCAATGCCCGATCAGCGTGGTCGGCGTGGCGCCGCGGCGCTCCGAAAACGGCGAAAAGCCCGTCGCCTGCGTACTTGTCGACGTGTCCGCCGTGCCCGTGCACCAGCGGGACAATCCGTTCGAAGAGCCGATTCAGAGTTGCCACGACCTCGATTGGACGGAGCCGTTCTGCGAAAGTGGTGAAGCTGCGGACGTCGACGAACATCATCGTGACCTCCACCTCGTCACCCTGCATCGCGGCGCCCTGAAGGATGTGCTCGGCAACATCGCGGTCGACGTACGTTCCGAACACCTCTCGAATGCGTTCGCGCTCAGCCAAACCCGCCGTCATGGCGTTGAAACCGACCTGTAAGCGCCCGATCTCGCTTGCGTCGTCGACGACGACGCGCGCGGCGAAGTCACCGGCCTGGACCCGGGCAAGCGCGCGGCGCAGCTCCCCCACCCTTTCCGCGACAGACCGGGTAGCGACGACAAGAGTGAACAAACCGACGACGAGCGCTACCACGACGAGACCCAGGATCGCGGCCAACGTTCGATGCGGTTCGAATCCGACGTCCACGAGGTAACCCACCGCCAGCGTTGCGACGCCGAGCAGCGGCACCCCGGTTGCCAGTGTCCACGCCATCGCCAGTCTGATCTGAATACTCGGCCCGCACCGGCGACCGGCCGGTTCGCCGTCTAGCGCGCGCGCCGAAACCGGCCGCATAATCCGCTCGGCAATCAGATACCAAACCGCGGTCGTGGTGATGCCGCCCAAGCCCACCGCGGTGAAGATATATGCCGCAGCCAGAATCGATTCGGTCGCTCCCAGCATCGCGAAGAAAACAGCACCGGCACCCCATGTCAGGGCAGAAAGGCGAACTGCCTCACCCGGCGCACCGAGGGCCATCCGTCGTTCCCGCTCCGTCGGCTTTCGGCGTTGCCGAAGCCAGACGGTGCTCATCGCATATCGGTTTCTGCGGACACGTATCAGCACTGGCACGACAACGATCGCCGACACGGCCAGCGCCGTTCCACCCCGCCAAAGGAGCCGATCCGTCGCGGCCGGACTCAGCAGAATCGGCGCGGCGAAGGACAAGAAGACAAAAACCAAAGCGCCACCGGACACGCTGACCATAACGGCGCCCCAGATCCAGCGCCTGAACGTCGCATACCGCAGAGGGTCAACCGGTGCCTCAGCAGAAACGCGGCCGTCCGCCGAAGCCAGTCGGGGCGGCGTCGTACCGGCGGACGCTAAGGGCATGCACTTGAGCTTGGCCGCCGATTGAGCGACCGCCTAGCGTAGTTGACTACTCGACTGAAACAGGCCGGGGCTGATCGGCTCCTGAGCCGCGAGCTAGCAGAGGAAGAAAGCGTGGACCTGCAGCGATACGGGCCTTGGGCATTGATCGTCGGTGGCTCGGAGGGCATTGGGGCGGCATTCGCGCGGAAACTGGCGAGCGTCGGGTTCAAGGTGGTGCTGGTGGCGCGCAAGCCAGCGCCCTTGGAAGACCTCGCTGCAGAGTTGCGCGCCACTGGCACTGAGGTGAGGACTGTATCCGCCGATCTCAGCAAGCCTGGCGTACTCGACCAGGTGCGCGAGGTGACTGACGACGTCGAGATCGGACTTTTGATTTACAACGCCGGTGCTAACAACACGCGTGGATTGTTCGTCGAGTTGCCCGAAGAGGTCACCCAGTCTGTCATTGCGATCAACGTTCTGGGGCAAGCGAACTTCACCCGCCACTACGGAGCCAAGATGTACGAACGGCGACGTGGCGGCATCATTCTGGCCGGCTCACTCGGTGGCTACCTCGGCTCGGCGACACTTGCCGCCTACTGCGCGTCAAAGTCGTTCTCCCGCATCCTCACCGAGGCGCTGTGGGCTGAGAGTGCCGCCTTCGACGTCGATGTCCTACATCTCAACGTTGGCTTTACCGCCACGCCCGCGATGGAGCGACTGGGCATGGACCTCACGCACGCCGAGCCGCCGGACAACGTCGCGCAGCAGGCCCTCGACAACATCGCCAACGGACCCGTCTGGATCGTCAGCACAAAGGGCAATGTCGACCGCGCTCGCGCCCTCTCGGTAGTCGATGACCGTGCGGAAGTGGTGCGCGCCAACTCGATTCCCCCGCGCGAGGAGACTGGGAAACTGGCGGCCAAGCAGGCCAAGGCATCCGATTAGCGAGTAGTTCGGGCCGGCTCAGCTCGCGTCGAGAGGGTTGGCCGCCATGCGCCTGGCGCCATCATTGGCCATCGATGCCGCAGCCGCACTGTCCGGCTTGCGTCTCGCCTGATCCTCAAAGCACCCCGCGAACTCGGAGCCAAACCCCTCCCTCGGATAGCGCGCGAGCAGCGCAGCCCTCGCTGCGGGTGGGAACTCCTCGGGCCGCAGTCCGACTACATCCCAGCTCGTCGCGATCTGCAAAAGGTGGGACTCGGGATCGGCGTCTGCGGAAACGTCGGCGCGCATATGCAGCACGATGATTTCTGCAGCCCTGGCCGCCCGATCGGTCGACCACCCGGCCGCAACGCCGAAAACCCACGCTAGATCGCCTCCGGCCTCCTCGAACGCCAGCCTGTGACTGTCGAACGGCTCGGTTAGTCCGATGTCGTGAAGGAGTGCCGAAACGTAGTACAGCTCGTCGTCGAACGCGATGGTGTGCGCGGCGGCGTACATCGTTCCCCACAGGTAAGAGCGGGTGCAGTGATTGAGCAGAGCGGGCGAATAGAAGCGGTTCGCCACCGAAAGCGCCGCTGTCGCAGCCGGAGTTTTAGGGAACATACGGTGAGTGTTGGCCTATCGGTTTCCGACGTCAATGGGTGGTACTGCTGATGTCGCGGACCATCTCGATGGCCCTCGCCAGGGTGCCCAGTCGCGCATCGAGCGTGTCCCCTGCCGGATAGAGCCGCACGGTTGTGACACCGGCGTCGCGCCAGACACCCAAGCGTTGGCGCACCATGGGTTCGGTGCCGATGAGCGTTGTGGCCAGCACCATCTCGTCGGTCACCAGGCCGGCGGCGCCGTCGCGGTCACCGGCCTGCCAACGCTGGCGCACCTCGGTCGCGATGTCGGCCCAGCCTTGGCGGCTGTATGCCTGGTTGTAGTAGTTGGTCGACGAAGAACCCATGCCTCCGAGGCTGAAAGCGAGCTCTTTCGTTCGGGCTGCGACCATTTCGTGCAGCGCATCCTCATCGGGCGCGAAAGCCACCTCCGCGCCCTGGCAGATATCCACATCGGCGCGGGTACGTCCGCTGCGGGCCAAACCTTCGTCGATATGAGCGAAATAGGCTGCGTCAGCGCCCTCGGGCACGAAGCTGGTGCCCAGCCAGCCATCGGCGATCTCCCCGGTGAGCCGCAACATGGCAGGCGAGAGCGTGGCCAAGTAGATCGGGACAGGATGCTCGGCGCGCATCGAGAGCCGCATCGGCACCGCCTCCCCACCGAGGCGCGGAATCTCGAATTCACGACCGGAGTAAGAGATCTTGCCGCCGTCGACCACCCGCCGCACGATCTCGACGGTCTCCCTCAACCGAGCGAGCGGTCGCGCGAACGCCACACCGTGCAACCCCTCGATGACCTGGGGACCGGAGGCGCCCAGCCCGAGAAGAAACCGACCCCCCGACAAGTTCGACAGCGTGATCGCCGCCTGTGCGACCGCCACCGGAGTACGTGTGCCGACCTGAATAATGCCGGACCCCAACAGCATTCGATGAGTACACGCCGCATAGTAGCCGATCGCGGACGGTGCATCGGATCCCCACGCCTCAGCCACCCAGCAGATATCGAGCCCAAGCTTTTCGGCCTCGACGACGAAGTCGCGCCCATCCGACCACCGCGGGAAACTCGCCGCTTCGATCGTGGTGGCGGTACGCACTAGCCCTCCGCCAGCTTCTTGATCTGCTCGAGGGTGAACGTCATGTTCTGTTCGAATTCGCGCATCCGCACGAACACGATCTTCTGCTCCTTGTCGGGCATGCGTTCAATCGCCATCGACAATCCGGACGGCGCCGGACCCATTTGGGCCCATTGCGACAGCTCGGTACCACCGCCCTTGGGCTCGAGCCGAAATCGCCACGTGGCCGTTGGGTTCGCTGCGTCTCCGACGGCCCAGGCAAGCACCCGTTCGGGCTCGCATTCGATTACTTCCGACGTCGTTCCCCACTCGCCCAACGAATCGTGCTTGTTGCGTCCGACGAACCGCGCACCGACAGTGGGCTCAGTGGCCCCGTCAAGCCATTCGATCGACTGCAGCTCGTTGCTCAAGGCCGGCATCAGCTGAATATCGGATACGAGCTCCCATACCCGACGTGGTGACGCATCGATCCAGGTACGCACCTCAGCAGTTGGCTTGTCCGCATACCGCGCACCCGTCCATTCCATCGGCCGCTGCCCTCCTGTCGACGAGACGCAGTTCGTTCTGCTGGGCGCCGCTCGACTCTTTTCTAGGCGGTTCCCCTGCTACTACCCGGCGGCGATTTGGCTGGTTGCTTTGCGCCTGTCCGGCGCGAGTCTTCTGCCCGCAGGTCCTCGTTGTCGCCCTCCAACGTGACGTTACGTTCGTCAAGCGTGGCATTGCGGTCTTCCAGCGAGAGGATGCGATCGACTGCCGGCGAGGTTGACTCCTGCGGCGACAAGTTCACTGATTCGCTGCAGGCGAACCAGGTCATCGGCGCTGTAGCGGCGGGTGCCCCCGGCGCTGCGTGCGGGTGTCAGCAGCCCCTGGCGTTCGTATAGCCGCAGCGACTGTTCGCTGATGCCGGATAGTTCGGCGGCCACCGAGATCCCGTAAACCCCGCGGTCAGACGCGGGCGGGCCTACCTTGCTGCCCTCGTGTTGCCTGTCGTCGTCGGTCATCGCGGGTGATACGTCCTGATGTGATCGATGGGAATGTGTGCCTAGTAAAGGCCAACATATGACTGGGGTGTTGCACAAGTCCAATGTCAGTGGTATACCAAAATCTGTTTCTGTAGCCATAGATTACCACCTGATGTCAACAACGGGAATCGAGCGGAGGGAGCGAACATAATGCTGATACATCCTCGCGACGGTGCCAGCGATGACATTGGTGTCAGCCCGCGGTTCGCGACGCCCATACCGCACGAATCGACAGCGACGGCAAGGTTGAGCGCTCACATCGACGGCAATCGCGAAGCATTCGAACTTGCGATGGGCACCGGCGAGCCGCAGAGGGTCGGTAGTTTCCGTTTCTACATCGACGGGCAGCGGTGGGAATGGTCGGAACAGGTCGAACAACTACATGGCTACGAGCCAGGGACCGTCACGCCCACCACCGAACTGCTGCTCAGCCACAAACATCCCGAAGACCGCCAGCAAGTCGCCGCCGTTCTGGACAAGGTCATCGAAGGAGAGCCGTTCAGCAGTCGCCATCGCATCATCGACACCGCCGGCCGCACGCACTGGGTAATCGTCGTCGGTGACCGAATGTACGACGAAGCCGGCTTCGTTTTAGGCACGTCCGGCTTCTACGTCGACTTCACCGACACCATGCAATCTGACATCTCCGCTGCGGTTTCCAAAGTCACCGAAGCCCGCGCAGAGATCGAACAAGCCAAAGGCTTACTCATGGCCGCGTACGGAATCAGCGCAGACCGTGCCTTCGACATCCTGGTGTGGCGCTCACAGGAAACCAACGTCAAGGTGCGAGAACTCGCCCACCGCTTCATCACCGCCATGGCCGGCACGCTGCCGGCCGACACGCGCAGGCAAGTCGACCACGCGCTGCTGACCATGTCGTGAGTGCGGACCGCCGATGGGCCGGCCTCGATACCGCCGATCATCTTGCGGCGCTAAGCATCTCCTGGAACGCGCTCTGCATACAGTCGGCGTAGTGACCAGGGTCAGGCAGCGCACTGCGATCCGCTGTCACCCCGATCGAGACGGTCCCGTTGTAGCTCACCACGACGTGGAACAGGTTCATGCCTCCGATCAGGGGGCCCAGTCCAGTGACGCGGTGGAGTCGAGCACCCGCGAAATAGACCGGTTCCGCCGGGCCCGGCACGTTGCTCACCGTGGTGCTCGCGATGGTCGGAGCGGAGAACGGCATGGCGGTAGCAGCCTTCACGGTCATCCCGAGCAACGTGGTGGGCACCACGCCCACCAGGTCCATCAACCGGGCGTCGCCCGCGGAATCGGCATTGTCGCGGTATGCCGAAGTCTCCTCGACGATCGCCGCCAACCGCTCGAGCGGGTCGGCGATCGAGCTACCCAACGGGTGCAACCTGCCGAAGAGCCGATTGCCTCCCGCGCCGCGCTCGTCGGTGGACCGAATGGACGCCGGGCAGGCCGCGACGAGATTCTCTTCGGGTAATTCACCGTGCCCCTCGAGGTAGTGGCGGAGCGCCCCGCCGACGTAGGCGAGCGTCACGTCGTTGATCGTCGCCTTGGGCACACAGCCCTTGATGCGTTTGAAGTCGGCGAGGTCGTGGAATCGGGCCTCGAACACCCGGTGCGGGGTCGCCGACCCGTTGAATCGAGTGGCCGGGGGGAACATCGGACCGCTCCCAGGACCCAATGTCGCGGCCACACCGGACACCAGCGCGCCGGGCAACGTGTGCAGATGACGAATCGCGTTGAAGACGCTCGGAATCAGTACCTTGCTCGCCCGCAGTGGATACATGGCAATGTTGGTCGCCGTGCGAGCAACCAGGTCCGACGTCGACGGCAGCGGGCCGGGCTCGAAGGGGCGAGCTGGCGGAGCGGGAGGGGGGCCGTCGGCGGCAAGGTCGTGCATGGCCGCCATCAGCTCGACGCTTTCCATCCCGTCGACGACACAGTGGTGCAGCTTGAGTGAGATTGCGAACGATCCCGGCGGCACACCCGGGATGGAGTTGAGTCCCTCGATCACCGTCATCTCCCACGGCGGCCGGCGAAGGTCGAGCTGGCGGCCGTGGATGCGCGCGACCTGTATACAGAGCTGACGCCAGTCCCCTGGCTGAGGCAGCGCGATGTGCCGCACGTGGTACTCGAGATCGAAGTTCGGATCGTCGACCCAGTACGGCATGTGCAGGCCACCGGGCAGCTCGGTGAGCCGCCGCCGGAAGGTCGGCGCAAGATGCAGTCGAGCATCGATCTCCGCCAGGATGCGCTTGAACGTGACTCTGCCCCCAGGCGCCGTTGACTGGTCATAGATCAGCAGCATCTGAAGCTGCATCGGAGTCTCTGGCTTTTCAGCGCGCAACATCATGTCGTCGGTCCAGCTCAGCTGCTCCATGTCCCACCCCGTTCGCCGCAGACCCCAAGTTGACGCGCAAGGCGCGCCCCTCCGCAGCGTATCGGCGAATCCGCCGCGTCCTCATGCAGATCCAGCGAGCAGGGCTGCGCATAAGCAGCAAAATGTCTTACGGCAAGTCCATTCCGTAGGCATCGGTGGTTCATCGCGCGTACGCTGCAGCGATGCCCCGATTGGAAGCCCAACAGGCCGTTCGCACCGTCCGGTCCTGTCTCCGATGGGTAGCGCGAGCAAAGCCAGGCGACTATCTGATTGCACTCAGCGCCGCATCAGCGTCGGCGCCGGTTATCGGGCGACATATCCAGCCGATCAGCGGCATGGCAGCTCTAGGCGTCTGCGGCAGGACGTACCTTCCCGGCATCGTCTCGGCGATGGCCTGTGCGCGGTTCGACCCGGGCGGCTACCAACTCCGACGCCAACAGCTCGCGCTGACGCCGACGGTACTGACGGAAGCGTTGCAGGGCATCGTGAGCGCCGACGACCTCGCGCATCCGTGGCCGTCACATCCGCAGCGGGCTCCCCTGTGGAAGGCGGCCGGGCAGCGCCGCTATGTGCATCGGTCATCGGTGCACTATGGCGATCACCCCAGCCAAGTACTCGATGTATGGCGAAGCCAGGAACACCCCGGCGCGCCCGCTCCAGTACTTGTCTACATTCCGGGCGGGGCATGGGTATTCGGAAGCCGGACACTGCAGGGACACGCGCTGATGGCCCACTTGGTCAGGCGAGGCTGGGTCTGTTTGTCCCTCGAATACCGGACCAGCCCGCAACATCGCTGGCCGCGCCAGATGACCGATGTGAAAACAGCGATCGCGTGGGCGCGCGCCAACGTCGCCGATTTTGGAGGAGACCCCAATTTCATTGTCGCCGCGGGGTGTTCGGCCGGAGGACACTTGGCAACGCTGGCCGGACTTACCGCCAACGATCCACAGTGGCAAACCGAACTACCCGCTGACGCAGACACATCCGTCGATGCCGTCGTCAGTTTGTATGGCCTCTACGACTGGCATGACCGTTCCACTGTGCAGCGTGCACGATTCATGGAGTTCCTCGAGCGCGTAGTCGTCAAGCGCCCGCAGGCGCGCCGCCCCGAGTTGTTTACCGCAGCGTCGCCTGTGCATCGAGTCCACACAGCGGCGCCCCCGTTTCTCGTTGTACACGGAAACCGGGACAGCCTCATTCCCGTCGGCGAAGCGCGGGCGTTCGTCGACAAGCTGCGGTCCGTGTCCGCGGCGACGGTGGGCTACGTCGAATTGCCAGGTGTCGGTCACGGTTTCGATCTGATCGACGGAGCACGTACCGGCGCGGTTGTCGCCGCCATTGGACGATTCCTCCATCAGATCCACCAAGATCGATCGACTGTCAAAACAGGCGCGGCGATCTGACTCCCCCGATTGCCGAGCAGCCTGTCCGCTGATGTCGTGTTCTTCCTAGGCCGCAACTCTCGTCATTGGTTGACCAGCAGGTCCGGCCCAGCCAGTGGGCC
The DNA here is from genome assembly GCA_963817825.1 of uncultured Actinomycetota bacterium. Lineage (GTDB taxonomy): Bacteria > Actinomycetota > Actinomycetes > Mycobacteriales > Mycobacteriaceae > Mycobacterium. The sequence goes on from CAWFQG010000013.1 coordinate 140,286, forward strand.
ACCGGGCTGTTGCATGCGGCCACCGTCGTCGAGGCCGCCGAGATCGATCGGCGCATAACCGAGTTCGGTGATCAAGCGTTGGACCGTCTGCTTCGACGCAGCGTCGTCACCGGAGATGAACAACACCCGTCTCGCATCACCCTGCCGAGGCCCCTTTTCGAAGTTCGCCATGGTGATCGAGTTGAACGCCTTGACGACCCGCGCACCGGGTGCATGCTCGGCGACGACGGCGCTTGCGCTTCTGCCCTCGAGATCAGCGAGTTGCAGGGGATCGACTGCGACGAATGGGTTCGTAGCGTCGACGAGAATTCGGCCCTGCCAATCGGGTAGCGGGTCGAGCGCGTCCGGAATTGCGGGCCAGGGCAAGGCGAGCAGCACGAGCTCTTGGGCTGCGGCTTCGGTGACCAACGCTGCCTGGGCGCCGATGCCTTGGGCGACGGGCGTTAGGGCACGCGGACCGCGCGCACTGGAAAGCATCACGCGGTGGCCCGCGCCGGTTAGTCGCCGCCCCACCGCAAGGCCGACTTGTCCGGCACCGAGGATTCCGATTTCCATGTTTTTCTCCTAAGACTCGAACCGATGAGGCCGTTTGAGCGCCGTTTCACTGAAACGCCGGGCCGGCGAAGAAGGCGAGAAACCGGCCCGGCGTTCAGTCGGGGTGTCATGTCTGCCTGACGGCGTCGATGACAGTAGATCGATATCGATGTCGACGTCTCTGCGGATCCGCCTCATCAGCGCACCAGTACGATACGGCCGCCGGCGTTACTGCTATCGGCATTGACGGCCTCGCCAACCTGATCGAAAGATGCGGTGCGACCGATATGGCTGTGCAGCCGGTGCGCGGCAACCTTGAAGAGCAGATCCGCTAACTTGTGCCCACTCGGGGCGACGACTGTCGGTACGTATTCGCCGTCTGAGTCCATAGCCCGTGGTGCGGTGGCGGTGATCGAGGTCAACTTCCCACCCGGGCGCATCACGCCGGCGACGACGGAAAGATCACCGGCGACGTGGATGGCGGTGTCGGCGCCGCCGCCAAAAAAGTCCCGCGCCGCGCGGATGGCGAGTGACGCGTTTGCGCCCTCCGGGATGACTGCGTCGGCACCGAGCTCCCATGCTAGGTCGGCCTCCTCCGGGGGGGTTATTGCCGCGACGACAGCACCGCGTGCTTTCGCCAGCTGTAGCGCGAACCCGCCGACTCCGCTCAAAGGACCGTGGATAACCATGTGCCCGAGATTCGCTCCAAGCACGTTTACTGCATCCAGCGCGGTTACCCCGGCCAAGCCCACACCGGCGGCTTGCACGAGGTCGATGCCGTCAGGAACGGGAGCGAGCAACTCTGCGGAGACGGCCAGCTTTTCTGTGAAAGTGCCAGGCTGGCCCAGTGGCTGCGGCATCAGAGCCCCGGCCACATACATGCCGGCGTCGATGTAGTCCACGTCGTCGCCGACAGCAACCACCCGGCCTACAAAGTCGCGACCCAACAGCACGGGATCTAGCTCGCCCGAGAGGGCAATGCGCCCTTCAACCGCGGCGAGATCGAAGTCGTTTACCGAGGCGGCCAACACCTCGACAACGACTCCGTCGCGTGCGGCGACCGGCTCGTCGACGTCGAACAAGCGTGGCATGAAGTCCGGCCCGGTCACTCCTACTGCCTTCATCGCTGGCCCCTTTCCCTGTTGCCTGCAATCTCTATGTACGGTTAAACAGTTAAGTGTGGTGAGAATTCCCGGTTCAAGAATTAAGTTAGAATGAGACCGTGGGTACCGCGCAAGAGACTCGGTGGCTAGACGCAGAGGAACAGCAGATCTGGGCGCAGCTGTCGACGATGATCCTTAGGTTGCAACCGGTGCTGAGCGCTCGGTTGCAGCGTGAATTCGGTATCAGCCAGTTTGAGTACCTGATCATGGCGCGCCTGTCGGAGGCGCCCGGATCGACGCTGCGGATGAGTGTGCTTGCCACGCTCTGCGCCAGCTCGTTGCCTCGGTTGTCGCAAGCCGTCGGCCGCCTCGAAAAGCGTGGCTGGGTTTCACGGCACGCTGACGCCGAGAACAATCGCTACACTCTCGCGGTTCTGGCCCCGGCTGGACTTCGCCAACTGAAAAAAGCCGCTCCTTCGCATGTAGAGGCGGTGCGCGAGCTCGTCTTCGACCGATTGACGCAGGCCCAGACTCGCCAGCTAGGCGTGATTTGCCAGCGCATTCTCGACGGATTGCCCCCAGACGACAGTTGGCCAAGCACTACGTCCTGAGCCGCGCCGCTCTCTTCTCAACCCGCCATTACGTCCGCGTGATCAAGCCGCCCGCGGCAGTCCAAAACCAAACTGTGCCGCCTTCTGGCCTGGCCGAGGCGGCACCACCACCTTCCCGCAAGTGGCGTAGATCACGTGGCCTTCCCGGAATCGCGGATCCAGCCGTCCACTTGTAACGGGCAGGACGTCACTTAAACATTGAAGTGACGACAAATGGACAGGAAGAGGGACCAAATCATGAGCGCTGTTACACCCCTGGTCGTCAGGATGGGCAGGCTGACCGTCCGCGCGGCACTATCCACCATCATCGTCGCGGTCGCCCTTGGTGCGATCCTCGTGGGCTCATTTGCATCCTCACCGTCGGCGAAGGCCGCCGACGACTCGTGTCCCACCGTCGAAGTCGTATTCGCCCGCGGCACGTTCGAGGCGCCTGGTGTTGGCGCGACCGGGCAAGCGTTCGTCGATGCACTCAACGCCCGCCTGCCAGGCAAAACGGTCGACGCGTACGGGGTGAACTACCCCGCATCCTTGGACTTCGGTCAAGCCGCCGACGGAATCGTCGATGCCAGCACCAAGATCGAGTCGATCGCGGCGAGCTGCCCGACCACCAAGATCGTGCTCGGCGGGTACTCGCAGGGCGCCGCCGTAGCCGGCTACACCACCACCGATACCGTTCCCGCCGGATTCGACCTGCCAGCCGGCATCAACGGCCCGATGCCTGCCGCGATTGCCTCGCACGTCGCGGCAGTGGTGCTGTTCGGAACGCCGGATAGCTGGTTTCTAAACCTGTTCGCCCACAACGCACCATCCATCATCATCGGCCAGCCCTACACGGCGAAGACGCTTCAGCTGTGTGCAACCGGCGACCCGATCTGCTTCCCCGGTGGTCTTGACCGAAGCGCACACAGTTCGTACAAGAACAACGGAATGGCCGACCAGGCGGCCGATTTCGCCGCCCGCCAGTTGGGCGCTCCGGCTCCCGCGGCGGCCCTGCAGCAGACGGCAGGTGACGTCGGCGCCAGCCAGCCCATCGACCAGCCAGCTGCGGCCCCTGCGTCCGAGGTTGAGCCACCGCTGGGCAACTGAATGACACGTCACCACCGAAGCGGTGCTGACCGATTAACGGCCGGAAGTGAGTCCCAAAGACCACTCCCGGCCGTTGGTCCAATTGGGGGTCGACGGCGGCTCAAATTCTTACAAGGCCAAACTCAAAGCGCCAACCAGGATCATCGCGGCGCCCGCGAGCCTTCCACTCACGTCACCGAATGGGATCGTCTTCTCCAGCAAGACGAAGACGGCGATCGCGGCGATCCACAGCAGGTTCATCACGCCGCCGACAAACAGCAATCCCATCAGAATCCAGCAGCAGCCCACGCAGTAGGCGCCGAGCCGCAGTCCCATGCGGAAGGCGCCAAGGTTGCCGGTGCGCCAGTAGCGCGACAGGAAGTGCGCTGGGGCCCGGCAGTTCCTAAGGCAGGCATTCTTCAACGGGGTGAACTGGTAGACGCCAGCCGCGATCAGGAGCGCTGCTCCGAACAGGGCGCTTCTGGACCTCATCATCGGCGAGAGCAGCGCGGCCTGATCAAGAGCATGTTGGGCGACGGTGGCCACGAGACTGAAGACCATCCACATCGCGATGTAGCCCGTGACGAAGACGAACGTCGAGGCCAGGGGACTGTGCTGGGCGGCGGCCTTCCGGGCGACTGAGGCGTAGAGCAGGGTCATTGGTGCCGCGGCGGGAACCATCATTGCGACCATCATGACGGCCCACATCACCAGTCTAAGAACGAATTCGGTTGTCGTCCAAGGCTGCACCCCGGTCATGGCGTCCATCATCGGCGTGATCGAATGAGCCGTCATTTCCGCCGACCCACTGGCCATTCGGCGCGCTGCCATGACGATGTAAACCCATGCTGCGACTGCGATGCCGGCCAGGCCGGCCAGTACGGCCAGACGGTCTCGGTGGCGCCAGACCCAGGACGTGGTCAGCGGATCATTCCGTCTTGGTTCACGTGAAGCATGTTGAACTGGCCGTAGCTGTCCTTCAGGTCGAGCTCGATACCCGCCCGGGCTACGGTGTTGCCGTTGCCCATCTCGGCGAAGATGTAGTGAATCCCATCCGGCATGTTGATGCGTGACCTGGTCGGCTCCCCGGTGTAGGGACTGATGATCGGCATTCCCCGCGACTCGACGAGACCTTCAATGTTGAGACTGGCCATTCGCTGATCAACATCGATCGACAGTTCGATCGGTGCATACAGCGTGTCCAGCACGGTCGACATCGTGCTGTTGTACACGAAGAAATGGGTCGCTCCGGGAGCAGTCGACTCGCCATGAAGGATCTTCCGCAGTCCATCCCGCTGAGCCGGATCTGCCCGTTCGGTGACGATGACCTGCTGCGTGCCGTCGCCTTCGGCGACCTCACCCGGCCAGTACATGAGCACCGCCCAGTCCAGCCCGTCAAGATTCGTGTCGTTGAAGTTTCCCTCCTCGATGTGGCCGCACATAACCGTCTCGCAGTGCCCATAGGTCGTCTTCGCACCGAACTGGCAGGGGCAGCCCCAGGCGCAGTTGCAATTCGTGAACTCCGTACCACGAATCATCCATCGATCAGGCACTGGGCTCTCCCCGTTTTTCTCGCGTGTTCTGGACCGTCAACCGGTGGGTGGCAACCGAGTCCATCCTGGAGTTCCTCGCAGACCAGGGCTCTGTAGTCCGATTCATTCCAGATGCGTGGATCGCGACAATCGGTTCAACATCGACTGATTGACACATCACGTAAATCTACTACTGTAGCGCTCATGCCCAAAGCAGTGCTGTTCGATTCGTACGGCGACGTCGACGTCCTCGAGGTGCGCGACGTGCCCCGGCCTGTTCCTGGAGCAGGTGAAGTTCTCGTCGAGGTCAAGGCAGCCGGCATCAATATCAGTGAGGCGGCGATTCGCTTAGGGGCCGTCCGCGACATGTTTCCTGCAACGTTTCCTTCGGGTCAAGGCAGCGACCTGGCGGGGGTGGTGGCCGAACTCGGTCCCGGCGTCAACGATTTCGCTGTCGGCGACGAGGTGATCGGGTTCTCCATGCGGCGATCCAGCCACGCCGAATACGTGACGGTGCCGGCAGACCAGTTGACCGCGAAGCCGTCGGAGGTTTCCTGGGAGGTGGCCGGCTCGCTGTTCGTCGCGGGCGCCACTGCCTACGGGGCGGTGCGGGCGGTGCGCCTCCTACCGGGGGATACGGTGGCGATCGCGGGCGCGGCCGGCGGTGTCGGTTCGATCGCGGTTCAACTCGCCCGACGCACCGGCGCCACGGTGCTCGGCATCGCCGGGCCGTCCAACGATGCTTGGCTCGCCGAGCATGGCGCCGTCGCCGTGAACTATGGTGACGACCTGCCAGCCCGGCTGCGCGCCGCAGCACCGTCCGGACGCATCGACGCCCTGCTGGATTTCTTCGGAGGCGGATATGTCGCCATGGCGGTCGAGGACCTCAAAGTGCCCCGCGAAAGGGTCAACACCATCACCGATTTCGCTGCCGTAGAGCGGTTCGGGGTGTTGTCGGCAGGCGGCGCGGATGCCGCGACTGCCGCGGTGGTCGCCGAGTTGGCTGACCTCGTCGCGCAGGGTGAGCTGGAAGTGCCGATCGCCGGAGTCTTCGCCCTCGACGATGTGCGGAACGCATTCCGAGAGGTCGAACTGCGCCACACCCGCGGCAAGTTAGTGCTGCGACCCTGAGCGGCTTAAGGAGACCACGATGAGCGATGGCAACGACTTCAACGAGCGCAATATCGCCGAGTTCCGTGCCAACCACGGTCGCGTCAGTGGCCCGTTCGAGGGTGCGCCGATCGTCCTCCTACACACCGTCGGTGCACGCAGTGGAAAACCGCGAACCAACATCATGATGTACCTCGCCGACGGCGAACGGTATCTTGTATTCGCCTCGAACGCCGGTGCCGACTATAACCCCGCCTGGTACTGGAACCTGAAGGCCAACCCCAATGTCCGCATCGAAGTCGGCGACGACATCGTCGACGTGCATGCCACTGATCTACAGGGCGCCGAACGGGACGACAAGTACACGCTGCAGGCCGACCGGTATCCGGGATTCGCCGAGTACGAGCGCATGACATCGCGGACCATCCCAGTCGTTGCGCTGACGCCTATCGGCGCGGCGAGGCCGCGCGAATGACGGTCGCGACCGTCATTGCCTTTTCCACCAAAGCAGTTTGGTTGACACATCATGTAAAGCTATTACTGTGGCTCTTATGACCACGACAGGCTCCAGTTTCTCCCAAGAGCCCTCCCCAGTACCGCACATGGATTTTGATGCCCTTTACCGTGGCGAGAGCCCGGCTGAAGGCATGGCGCCGATGACAACGCCACCTTGGGATACCAAGGCACCCAACGAGAATGTCATCGCATGGCAGACCCGCGGCGAGGTGCGCGGCGACGTTCTCGACATCGGTTGCGGGCTCGGCGACAACGCGATTTACCTGGCCAAGAACGGTCACACGGTGACCGGGTTGGACATCTCACCGACCGCGCTGATCACCGCGGAGCAGCGAGCCAAGGACGCCGGAGTCGACGTGAAGTTCGCGGTGGCCGATTCCACCAAGCTCGACGGGTACACCGACGCGTTCGACACAGTGATCGACAGCGGGTTGTTCCACTGCCTCGATGACGACGGCAGACGTAGTTACGCCGCCGCGGTGCACCGGGCCACCCGGCCGGGCGCAATCCTGTTGCTCAGCTGCTTCTCCGACGCCAACCCGGTAGGCGAGGAGTGGCCGCGACCGGCGGTGTCCGAAGAGACACTGCGCGACGTCCTTGGCGGCGCCGGCTGGGACATTGCGTCGCTGGAGCCCGCCACGGTGCGCGGCGAAATAGACGGCGCACAAATCGAAATGGCGTTCTGGTACCTCCGCGCGCAACGCGCGTGATGGTCAAGTCTTGACGATCACGGTGCCGATCTTTCCGGGGCGGTTGACGTGTCGGACCGCGTCGGTGATCTGATCGAGCGGGTAGGTGCCTCTTCATCACCTAGGAGGACGCCATGAACATAACGCTGTGGATCGTCGCAATCGCCTTGGCAGTTGCCTTCCTCGGAACCGGATTGATGAAGCAGTTCGTGCCCAAGGAGAAGCTCATCACATCTGGCCAGGGCTGGGCGTTTGGCGGCGATCGGCGGAGGACTGGCCTGAAGGGGTTAGGAGGTCGTCATGACAATGCCCGCCGTTGTATTAACCGCTGAACGCGAGATCGCCCTCGAGGAACGCCCGCGTCCGACGTTGCGACCTGACCAGGTGATGGTCGAAGTGGATCTGTGCGGTATCTGCGGCAGTGATCTTCACGCCGCTCAACTGCCGCAGGTGTACCACGGAGACTGCATTCTGGGTCACGAATCTACGGGCCAGATTATCGCGGTTGGAGCAGACGTCGCCGATTGGGGCGTCGGTCAACGCGTGGCGGTCAATCCCAACGGAAACGTCTGCGGGGTTTGCAAATTCTGCAGGGCCGGGCAGCCCAATTTCTGCGTTCAAGCCACACTTGAGACGGCGCTGGGACTACAGGCAGACGGTGCGCTCGCGCCATTGATGGCCGCATTTCCGGGCCACCTGCGGGCCATCCCCCCAGAACTCGCGTCACGCGAAGCCGCGTGGGTTGAACCTGCCGCAACAGCCTTGCGCGCTGTGGAGCACGCGGGCGATCTACGGGGACGCACGGTTTTGGTCACCGGCGGCGGTCCCATCGGCCAGTTGGCCTGCCGACTGGCCAATCTGAAATCTCCAGAACGTGTGTTGCTGATTGGAGCCGGCCGCCAATCGGGCCGAGTTCGCCGCCAGTTCGCACGCCACCATCATCACCGCCGATGAGGCCGAACGGTCCGACGCCACAGTCGATGTCGCGATCGAATGTTCAGGCAATGAGGCAGCCACCGCAACGGCTCTGAAACTGCTCGGCCCCGGCGGCACTCTCGTCGTGGTCGGCGGTGGGGGCGGTTGCGGACTCGACCCTGCAACCATATTGCTCAAGGAGATCACAGTGCACGGGTCCTACACATACACCGACGAGTTCGACCGTGCCATCGACCTGCTTGCGACAGGACAACTCGCGGTCGCCGACCTTACCAGCGTCGTGACACCACTACCGGATGCTTTGGACGCGTTCGACGGATTGCGGGCCGGCCGAATCATGAAGGCGCTCATCGCGCCGAGCCAACTCTAGTGCGCACTGTCTGCGTCGGACCGGTAGCACGGATTCACAAACCTCGGTGACCAGTACCTCTGATCAAGGAGTAAGACATGACCGCCGCATCGACCAAGAACATCGACCTCGTTCGGACCTTGATTCGTGCCGTCGATGATGCCGACCACAACGCCATCGCAGCGCGCACGTGGACAGACGTTCATTTCCGCTTCGGAAATGCCGCCCCCACCAGTACCCAATCAGATCTCCTCGCGGCAGCCGAGTCCTTTCGCGTTGCGATCGCGGATCTACGTCACACCGTGCTCGACATATGGGAGGTCAACGACGGCACCGTGATCGCCACCATGGACGTCTACTATCGGCGCCTCGACGGCCGTGAACTGACTTTGCCGTGCTGCAATGTTTTTCGGGTCCGCGACGGACTGATCGACACTTACCTCATCTACATGGATGTCAACCCGGTGTTCGCGGCTACCGACGAATAGCGCCCCACCCACGATGGTCCGCTGCAGCTTTCGTTCGGGAGCTGCCCACTACAGGCAAGCACATGGATGCCCCCTGTTGCGACGTGTTCGAACTGGAGGACGGCAAAATCAAGCGGTTCGACTGCTCCCCGGAAGGGTCAGTCATATTCGCTCAGCTCGGAGTGTTCACCAACCTCGAAGCCGCACTGGCTCACTGAATGGTTATCGATGGCAACGACGCATTCAGGTCTAGGCTCGCCTGGATGTGTTCCAGCGCCGCAGTAAACGGCGGCCCGAGCTCATCAGGGAGCGGCTCAAAGAACAATTTCCGGACTAACATGGCATGGCCCGGTGCGGCCGCGACGATGGCGGCCATACCTTCTTCGGTTATGACCGCGTCAGTCGCCCTGCCGTCTTCTTCGGACTGGATGCGCTCGGTGAGGCCACGTTCGCACAGTCGCCGCACCTGGTGGGAAAGCCGGCTGCGTTCCCACCCGATCAAGGCGGCCAGATCGGTGATCTGTAGCTTGTGGTCCGGCGCATTGCTCAACGCGTTGAGCACGTGATAGTCGGCTAACGAGAGTCCGCTATCTCGCTGTAATTGGCGATTGATCTCATAGGTCATTCGTAACTGCACGCGCATATAAGCCACCCATGCGCGCTTCTGTGACGGGGACAGCCAGGGACTGTCACCAGGATGTGAGCGGCGAGAGCGTGGCATTTGATAATCCTTCTGGTGGACACTTCACGTTTATTATCCGCCTCCCGTCTCCGCGCGAGCGCGCGGTTCATTGTTGTGCTCGCGGGCGGGGCGCTGTTCGCCGTGGCGTCCGGCGCGCTGCAACCGGGCGCAGCGTCACGACCTGCGGATACGCGGGAACTGTTCATGGCATCGACACCTCGACTGGGGAATCCGGTAGCTCAGTCGTTCGGTGTGATGACGGCGCGTCCTTGAATCTTGCCGTCGTGCAGCAGATGGTAGGCGTGCGCTGCCTCCTCGAGCGGGAAGCGCTCGACCAGCATCGTGATCTTGCCAGACTGGGCGAGGTCGACGACTTCGATCAACTCGGGAATAGTGCCCCAGAACGGTGACGCGACGGAACATTCGTGGGGAGGGCTGGAGAAGTTGACCGGCAGGGTCGCGCTGCCGACTCCGACGATCGTGAGGTGTCCGAGGACTCGTGCCACCTGTGCGGCCATACTCAGCGTCGAGTCGACCCCGACGAAGTCGAGCACAAGTTCCGCGCCCTGACCCTTCGTTAAACCCTTGATGCGTCTGACCGCGTCCTCTCCCGAGATGAGCGTCTCGTCGGCGCCGAACGTCTTGGCGATGTCCAGTTTGTCGGCTGAAGTATCCACCGCAACAACGGTTGTCGCCGAGCACAGCGCCTTGAGAACCTGGATGGCCATCTGGCCGAGCCCGCCCGCGCCGATCACCACCGCGGTCGAACCGGGCCCGAGCAGATGGACTGATCGCTTCACGGCGTGATAGCTGGTCAGTCCGGCGTCGCTCAGCGGCGCTGCCTCACGAGGGTCCAGGTCGCCCAACGGAATCAGATAGCGGGTCGACGGGACGAGAAGATATTCCGCCATGCCGCCATCGGTACCGCCGAGCCCACCCGGGCTGGGCTTACCCGACGCCTCGCAGTAGTTCTCCATGCCCCTGCGGCAGTTCATGCAAAACCCGCATCCCCAGGGGCCGTACACGATGACGGGGTCACCCTTCACGAAACCGGTCGCGCCGGGGCCCATCGTCTCGACCCACCCGGCATTCTCGTGTCCAAGGGTGAAGGGCAGCGTGAATGACCTTGCGCCGGCTTGCAGTTCGAGAAGGTGGAGATCGGAATGGCAGGCACCCGCGCCACCGATCTTGATCAGCACCTCCCCTGGGCCCGGCTCGGGCACCGGCACTTCCCGCAGTTGGCCCGGCTGTTGCCATTCGACGAACTGGAAGGCCTTGATGTCGCGACCTCCTTTTCTCCCGTCGCTTCGCTCGCCCTAGCCGTCCGTGATCCGGTCGAACTCAACCTCGAGATGTCGCGGACCGCGGAAGACCTGGCTCTGCCGGTAAGGCGGCGGATCGACGACCAAGCGGGGGTTCTCGACCCTGCGCAGGAAGTTCTCCAGCGCGAGGTTGACCTCCAGCCGAGCCAGGGGTCCTCCCATGCAGGTGTGAATGCCGCTGCCCCAACCGAAGTGTTGATTGTTCGGGCGCTCGGGATCGAATTTGTTGGGCTCGGGGAACATCGCCGGGTCGCGATTGGCCGCGCCGTACATCAGATGCACCACCGAACCCGCCGGGATGACCGTTCCGCCGATTTCAATATCAGCGGTCGCAGTGCGGCTCGGGAAGAACTGCACGGCCGACTGCAGACGCTGGACCTCCTCGATGGCGCGGGGAATCAACTCGGGCCGATTGCGCAACAAGTCGAGGGACTCGGGATTGCGCAGCAGCATCAAGACGCAATGGGCGATGGTGTTGACCGTCGAATCATGACCGGCAACCAGGAGCAGAACGGCGTTCGCCGCCGCGTCCTGGGGCGACATCGGGCCGTCTGGCCCGTCGTCGTTGACCAACTTCGAAATTAGGCCGTCGCCGGGTCTTTTCAAGTAACCCTGAATCAGGTCGGCGAGGTACTGCGTGAGCTCGAGGGTGCTCTGCCTGCCCTTCGCCGCACGGGCCTTCCCTTCGTCGGTACCCGCTTCCGGCCCAAGGTCGAGACCGGCCATGAAGTGGAAGATCCACTCGTGAAAGGTGGGCTCATCCTTCAGTGGGACACCGAGAACCTTACAGATCACGGCCACTGGCACTGGGTAGGCGTAGTCGTCCACGACATCGAAGGTGTTGCCGCTCTTGGCCTTTACCTTGTCGAGCAGCTCGTTGCAGAGCCGCTGGATGTCTGGCTCCATCTTCGGAATGACGTCGGGCGAGTGCGGAGGCCCAAAGTGACGCATCACCTGACGGCGCGCACGGTCGTGATCGGGCGGATCGGACAGGATGATGGACTTCGCTCGGCCATACGCCTGGAGGTCTTCCGCACCTGGCGGCGGCGAACCATCGGTCTCCCGTTGGTTTTCCAGCGGGCGCCGACTCACGTCGGAACTGATCCGAGGGTCATGGGCTAACGCCATCAGCTCGCGGTATCCCGTTACGACATAGGTCCCGTCGGCCACCTGAACGACAGGCGTCTCCCGGAGCTGGTCGAAGAACTGGTACGGATCGTGGCGGTTCTCGAACCTCATCGCCTCCGCCCACGCGGCCTCTGCGGTGGTCATCGTGACTCCCTTCCGGAGTGTGGGCGCTAGCGGGCCCTGGGGCGGAACTCCGCGCCCCTCGAAGTCGGATCATGGCCGGTGAGAACGACATCGGGGATCTCGGTGGGTGCGCGCGGATCGGGGAACCGTGCCGACATGGGCTTGGCGTTCGTTGGGACGTCATAGCCCGGCGGCGGTGGCGGGAATGGTGCCGAACGCTCGATCATGTCCGCGTAGTACTGCAACCATTTGCCGTGGTTGAAGGTGATGGCTCCGACGATGCGGCCGTTCTTGCCGTATGCGGCGGCGAAGCGGAGATCCTCCGGCGAGCCTTGGGTGAAGACGATCTCATCGCCGAAGGAGCACACGCCGACGCCCTTGATGTTGACGCCGAATTGACCGGACCAGAACTGCGGCAACGGGATATGCGGCAGTCGACCGGTCTCGAGGTTGACCATGTTGTGTGCCGCGGCCCGTGCGCCCAGTACGGCGGCATCCACGTGCTCGATGGACATGAACTGGTACTCGTAGAGCACATGCGGCGCTCGCGCGATGTCGCCTGCGACGAAGATGGTGTCCGTTACCACTCCGTTGATGTCGAACGCGCGACAGCCTGCGTCACACGCCACGCCCCAGAAACCGGCGGCGAGCTCGGCCCCTTCGAGCCATTCGATGTTGCGGACCGAACCCAGCGACGCGACCACCACGTCGACGTCGAGGATCGTCCCGTCCGACAAGTGAGCCTGCCGGACGTGTCCATCGGCGTCACCCTTGAGAGCCTCCACCGCTACACCGGTGCGCAGGTCCACGCCGGCGTCACGCTGCATCTTGGCCGCGATCTCGCCGATCACCCCGCCGAGCGGACCGTCCAGGGGTGCCCCCGAGCGCTCCACGACCGTCACGTTCAGCCCGAGTTCACGGCACACCGAAGCCATCTCGGAACCGATGAAGCCGGCCCCGACGATCAGCACCCGGTTGGGGCGGGCTTTTAGGGCTGCCTGCAGCTTGGCCGCGTCATCGCTGGTGCGCAGCGTGTACAGGCCCTTCAGCTTGGCCTCCTCCGGGTTGAACCACGCGCGCGAACGCACACCGGTCGCGATCAGCAGCCGGTCGTAGGGCACCTTGTCGCCGTTGGCCAGCAACACTTCCTTGTTGTCCCGGTCCAGTCCGACGGCCGCGACGCCGAGACGCCAATCCGCGTTGACTTCCCGCAGGCGTGGCAGCTTGGTGTTCTCGGCTGGCACCCAGCCCTTCAGCACCTGCTTGGAGAGCGGTGGACGATCGTACGGCTCGTGGACTTCGTCGCCAATGATGGTGAGCGACCCGGTGAAGCCCTCGTCGCGCAACGCCTCAGCGGCGCGTAGGCCTGTCAGCGACGCGCCGACGATCACGATCCGGCCCGTCGCCTTGAAGCTGTCAACGAGGTCGGAAATCAGTGCCGCCGTCATTTCGTCGTCCTGTCCGCGGGCGGGTCCATTTCCGCGATGATCGCTTGCACGGGACATGACGCGACGGCCCGGGCCACCCGTTGTCGTTGCGAATCATCGGGATTGGGGTCGTACGCGAGTGCTTCCTCACCGATGAGTTGAAGCACCTCCGGCGCCAGCGGGACGCATTGCGCATACCCGAGGCAGCGGTTCAAGTCGACCACGATGCGCATGCTGATTCGACTCCTTCTCGACCGGCGCTGAGGACTGGTCAGCTCAGCCCCGAATCGGCCCAATAATTCTGACGGTAACGCAAAGCAGCAGTTCGAGCGCGGATATGGGGGCTGTCCTTCAGCTGACGAGGAATCAACTGAGTCGTCGAGTTCTGCACCAGGGTTGTAGTTCCGCGGGTCCACGACCCTGGTGCAGATCTCACGAAAAAAGGGAGTTACCCGAACACGCCCGGACCGTAGTCACGGTCCGGGCGGTTCGGGCTAATAGGAACGCGCGGGGCTCAGAAGTACGTCGTCGCCGTCGTGCTTGTTCCGTTGTCACATGTGATCGTGACGGTCCAGTTCCGGAACTGTGGAACGGCCGGGACGATCCTCAGGTCGTACTTGGAGTTGGCCGGTAACGCGAAGGCGCGGTTGAAGTTGTCTGTCGCATATGTGCACTGCGAAGTCACTCCACTGCGGTCGGTGATGTGAGCCACCGTGCCACCCAAGACGGTGTCGAACGAGACCGTCGGCCCCTGCTTCGGCGCGGGCGGCGGCGGCGGATCGTTCGGCGGCGGCGGGGTGGATCCATTCGCGCAACCCGACACGATGACCTTTGCGCCCGTCTGGTTCTGCAGCAGGCTCTTGGCCTTGCTCTGGGCGACGGCCAGCGACGGGTCAGATGCCCCGGTCTCTTCGCCGTAGTCGTTCGATGCGGCCGCTGCACACTCATTGGTGCCGATGACCATGGTCACGCAGTGGCTGCCGCCGTTGTTCACGCAGTTCGTCAGCGCGCCCTGGCCGGCCTGATCTTGAGTGCCAGCGATCGACGAGCCGCCGGCCATCGTGACGGGCGGATTCTCGTTCACGTATCCGAGGGCCAGTGCGATGTACTGGTCAGCTGCGTGCGCTGGGGCAGCTGCGTTCATCATGCCGACGACAGGTGCGATCGCGCCCAGCAGGATCGCGGCCGCGGTCCGGCCTCGCCGGCCGACCGGGTTCTTATAGATGGTTGTCATGTTGTCCTCCGTTGAGTGAGAGTTCGTTCAGTGCGCCGCTGTGGCTGCTTGAAATACTCGGGCTCAGGAAACGGCTGGGTAATAGCCGGCAAGCCAGAACCCGGCTCGCTGGAGGGAAGGGTTTTCTATCCCCTAGGTAAGACGCCCGGGGGCCGCGCGTCAGTTCGCGAGGACGGAATAGATGCGCCCGTCCCAGCCGGCCAGGTCGAGAGACATTGATGTCGACTTGGCCGGGGTATCGGGCAGGTTGCCGAGCAGAAGATCGGCCGCAATCCACTCTCGGCCGATTTCGACCCTCCGGGGATCACGTCCGCAGTTGGCGATCACGAGGAGTCGCCTGTTCGGGGTGGTTCTGGTGTACGCCCAGATCTGCGGGTCTTGGGCCATCAGTGGCGCGAAGTCGCCGTCCACCAAGACGGGTAATTCGTGGCGGAGGCGAACGAGAGCTTGGTAGTGCGCGAACACCGTATCCGTTGCGTCGATCTGGGCTGCGGCGTTCAGCCAGGTGTAGTTGGGATTGACTGGCAGCCATGGATCGCCAGTGGTGAATCCGGCGTTCGGTCCCGCGTCCCATTGCATTGGTGTGCGGGCGTTGTCGCGACTGACCTTGGCTAGACCGGCCAGCGCCGCACCCTCGTCGCCGCCGCTACTGAGCACACTCTTGTAGTAGTTCACAGCCTCGAGGTCCATGTGGTCCTGCGGAATTCGGAACGGGTAGTTCGTCATTCCGAGTTCCTCGCCTTGATAGACGAACGGGGTGCCACGCATGCCGTGCAGAATTGTCGCGAGCGCCTTCGCCGAGGCGGCCCAGTAATCCGGGTGGTCATCGCCGAACCTCGACACGACGCGAGGCTGGTCGTGGTTGTCCCAATACAGGCTGTTCCAACCAGTTTCCGCCAACGCCGCCTGCCACCGATGGAGCGATCTCTTTAGGGCGAGCAGGTCGAGACCGAGGTAGTCGAACTTGTTCTCCTGCCTCCGATCGATGGACACGTGCTCGAACTGAAAGACCATGTTCAGCTCACCCCGGGCCGGATCGGTGTAGAGGCGCGCCTGTTCGGGCGTCACGCCCGGCATCTCGCCCACCGTCATGAACTCGCCGTCGCGGCCTGCGAAGACCTCGCGAGTAATCTCCGCGAGGTAGTCATGCACACGCGGTCTGTCGGCGAAACCCTCGAGGGCGATGACGAATCGATGCCCCGGGGTTGCTGCTGCATCGGGGAGTCCCTCGGCCTTGGCGATGAAATTGATGACATCCATGCGGAAGCCGTCGACTCCGCGGTCGAGCCACCAGCGCATGATGTCGTGAACGGCGTTCCGCACTTGGGGGTTCTCCCAATTCAGGTCCGGTTGCTTACGGTCGAACAGGTGCAGGTAGTACTGGTCGGTGGTCTGCTCCCATTCCCACGCCGATCCGCTGAAGAACGAGCCCCAGTTGTTCGGCTCGGCACCATCGCGGGCGTCCCGCCAGATGTACCAATCCCGCTTCGGGCTGTCGCGCGATGAACGCGATTCGACGAACCACGGGTGCTCATCGGAGGTGTGGTTGACCACCAGGTCCATTACCAGCTTCATCCCGAGTTCGTGCACCTTAGTGACCAGCGCGTCGAATTCGACGAGAGTGCCGAACATCGGATCGATGTCGCAGTAGTCACTGATGTCGTAACCGTTGTCGACTTGCGGTGAACGGTAGATCGGCGACAACCAGATCACGTCGACCCCGAGCGTTCGCAGATAGTCAAGCCGAGCGATGATGCCACGCAGGTCGCCGATCCCGTCACCGTCCGAGTCGGCGAAGCTGCGCGGGTAGATCTGGTAGACGACGGCAGACTTCCACCAATCAGCGTCATGCCGGTCGGCTGAATTCACTTTCGACTGCCAATCACGTCGCGGTACACCGTGACGTACTTGTTGACCATGGTGGCGACGGTGAAGCGCTCGCCCGCGAGTTTGGCGATACTGCGCCGGTCGAGCTCGCCAGCCGCGGCGACCGCGGCCACAGCCGAATCGATGTCGTCGACGAGAAAGCCGGTGACGCCGTGTTCGATCAGCTCGCCCATTGAGCCTCGCGAGTTGGCGATAACGGGTGTGCCACACGCCATCGCCTCCACGACGCTGTAGCCGAACGGCTCGTCGAAGTCGATCAGGTGAAGCAGGGCGTGCGCGGCCCCTAGGACCTCGGCACGCGCAGACGTGTCGACGGGGCCGAGGTAGCGCACCTGAGCGCCATCGATGTACGGCGCTACCTCGTCGCGAAAGTACTTCTCGTCCTGGATGATCCCGGCGATGTCGAGCCGGCGGCCGCATCTGCGGGCGACCTCGATCGCGTGTGCGGTGCCCTTGTCGGGATGGATCCGTCCGAAGAACAACAAATGCTCGCCGGGGCTCGGATGGATCGCGAACTCGTCGATATCGATGCCGTGGTGGACGGTGGCGGCGTAGTGCAGATCCGGGTGTCGATCCGCGTCACTGATCGACACAAATGAGGTGGTGCTGTCGTAGCGCTCGTAGACGGGAACGATCCGATCAGACGAGAACCCGTGGATCGTGGTGATAACCGGTGTCGCGACGAGATCGCTGTATGTGAGCGGCAGGAAGTCGAACCCGTTGTGGATGATGTCGAACTCGCCGGCGCGCTCGAACACCGAGGCGACGTGTAGGCACTCTGCGACCTTGGCGTCGATAGTCGCATCTTCAGACCAGCCACACGGCGCGGTTGCGTGCAGGCTGGCCGCGGTGATCGAGTCCGCAGTGGCGAACAGCGTGACGTGATGGCCAGCCGCCACCAGCCCCTCGGTGAGCAACGAGGCGAACTGCTCCCACGGCCCGTAGTGACGAGGTGGTGTCCTCCACGCGATCGGCGACAGCACGGCAACGCGGATCGGGTCGCCAGCCGCGCCTTCGATGGGAATGCGCTCAGGCTACCTGGGCCGAATCTCGAGCCCCAGCTAGCAGCAAGGCCAGACGTAGTTCGGATGCACGGTTTGCAGGCTACGACTGCGCTGAGCGCTTATCGGTAATGACCTACTCGATTTGGCGGAATGGCTAACGTGTCGAGATTCAGGCGGCGGTGATCGAGCTGCACGACCGCCGGATCTCCTTCAGCGCGTCGCCGCGGTTCGCTCCCCGGATCGCCAATCCGGTCCGTAGTCGACTGCCAAGCGCTAACGTTCTTTGTCGTCGCAACCGACCCTTGGGAGACGACATGGACGGCTATCGGACTGTGGTGGTTGGGACCGACGGTTCCGACTCCTCATTGCGCGCGGTCGACCGCGCAGGCGAGGTCGCAGCGGAGGCGAATGCGAAGCTGATCGTCGCGAGCGCGCATGTGACGGCGGTCGAAAAGGGCGGCTGGTCAAGAGCACCATCACACGACCGCGTGTCTGACCCCCGCGCCGCCGACGCACTTGGCGGCGAGGGCTACAAGTTGCACGGCAGTGCGCCCGTATACGCGATCCTTCAGGAGGCGCACGACCGGGCCAAGGCAGCCGGCGCTCGGGACATCGAGGAGCGGGCGATAGAAGGCGCGCCAGTCCCCGCATTGGTGAAGCTGGTCGAGGAGGTCAACGCGGACCTGCTCGTCGTCGGCGACGTGGGACTGGAGTCGGTCGCCGGACGGTTGCTGGGCTCGGTCCCCAGTGAGGTCGCCCGCAAAGCCAGGATCGACATCCTTATCGTCCACACAGCCGACTAGGGGTGGGTGGCTTACCGTACCGACTCACCAATAGCTGAAGGCACCCTGAAACATTCTCGCCGGCAACGATTTATCGCTCGCGATCGGCGTGTTTTGCAACGGACGCTGTTGAGGCAGCGCGCCATCGACCACGGGTGGCGCAGTCCAAACCCGTACGGCGAGGCGATCATGCGCCCGACCCGGATCGGGACCAGCCGGTCGGCCCTCCCCTGGTGGCTGGCCATGATCTGTTGGATCGGGTCAGGCCGGCTCGAGGGTGGTTCCCAGTCGGCTAGTGAGCGCCTGGGTACCCGCTTGCGCAGACTCTTGCCGAGCGCGCAGCGCTCCGCCCGTGCCGCCGGTCCTGCCGCAACGACTGGTAGGCGCCAGCGTCGGTCTCAGCGAGTACGGTGTGCCCGCTGGCCTGCTGCTCCGTCACGAACTAGACCTTCGGGACGAAGCGGCCGTCGATGGCGGTCCATCCGCCGTCGACCAACTGCAGGGTGCCGGTCACGAATGTGGATGCATCCGATGCCAGGAACAGGATCGCGCCGACGATCTCGTGCGGCTTGGCCCAGCGCTTCAACGCGGTCTTGTCCGCGTAGGCGCCGTACCAGTCGGGATCGGACTTGATCTGCTCCGTCAGAGGTGTCTCGAACGGGCCGGGCGCTACGGCGTTGACCCGCACACCCGACGGACCGAGTTCGGCCGCCAGGGCCTTAGTCAATTGCAGCACACCGCCTTTCGCGGCGGCGTACAGTCCCTGACCCGGCTCGACGACCAGCGCGCGGAAGCTGGAGAAGTTGATGATGCTGCCCTTGCCGCGGGCGACAAGCCCCGGTCCGAACGCCTTGGCGAGCCGGTACGTACCTTTGAGGCTGACGTCGATGACCCGGTCGAATTCGTCGTCGGTGGTGTTGAGTACCTGCTTGCGCACGTTGATCCCGGGTGTGGCCACCAGAACCTCGGTATCGGGATGTGCGGCCGCAAGCGCGACGAGGGATTCGCTGTCTGTCACGTCGACTTCGGCGGATTCGGCGCTGTAGCCATGGGTTTCGATCTCGGCCACGGTGTCCTTCAGACCGTCCACGTTGATATCGGCAACCACAACGTTGGCGCCGTACTGCGCCAACGCGACGCTGGCGGCCCGGCCAAGCCCGCTGCCGCCACCGACTACGACAACCTTGCGGCCGTCGAGCCGGAACAAGGACGTGTAGTCGCTCGAATCGGACATTTTCTTCTTCCTCCGTACATCCGGCTTTGTCAGATCGATGCCGTGGCGGTGCCGCGCAGGATCTGAATGACGGAGGAGTCGTCGGCGCGTCCGAGGCCGGCGCGACGCCCGGCGAGGTAGAGCTGTTCAGCCGCGGAGGCCAGCGGGGCGGGGTAGGCCTTCGCGCGCGCCGCTGCAGTGACCAGACCCATGTCCTTGACGAAAATGTCGATGGTGGAACGGATGTCGTTGTTCGGATTGTCGATCATCCGGGCGCCGCGGTCGTCGAGCATGAATGACGCGGCCGCGCCGTGCCGGAGCACTTCCCAGGTCTCACCGGCGTCGAGGCCGAGCGCCTCGGCATAGGCAAGGGCTTCCGCGGCCACCGCGATATGCACCCCGCACAACAACTGATTGACGAGTTTGACCTTCTGTCCATCCCCCGGTTCGGTACCCACGACGGGGGCATTGCGGGCCATCACGTCCAGCAACGGTTGCACCGTGGCCAGCGCGGCCTCCGAACCGCTGACCATGATCAGCAG
Source organism: uncultured Actinomycetota bacterium (assembly GCA_963817825.1). Lineage (GTDB taxonomy): Bacteria > Actinomycetota > Actinomycetes > Mycobacteriales > Mycobacteriaceae > Mycobacterium. Next base: position 160,542 of record CAWFQG010000013.1, read on the forward strand.
ATCACCCTGCCCGGCCCTGGCGGCACCCCCGGACACGGGCGCGTCGACGATCTGCACGCCGGTCACCGCCAGGCGCCGGGCCCAGTCTTCGACGGCCGCTGGTCCGACGGTGGCCATCAGCAGCACAGCGCTGCCCGGTTTGAGTGCCGCAGCGGCCTTGCCGTCTCCGTAAAGCACCGATTCGGTCTGCTCGGCGGTGGCGACCATCAACACCAGCACGTCGGCGTCGACCGCCGCGTCACTGATGGTGGCCGCGGCTTTGACGCCGTCGCCGGCTAGGGCCGCGGCCTTCTGCGGGTCGATATCGAAGGCCGTGACCGCGTGTCCAGCCTTGGCGACGAAAGATGCCATGGGAGAACCCATGGCTCCCAGACCGATCCATCCGACGTTGGTCATATCTGCTGTTTCCTTCTGCGAGTGGTGGATTGGGCGAGTTTGCAGGAGAGGGTCATCGGCGTCCGGCGAAGAGGTCGACGACGTCGGCGAGGGTTTCGTCGTCGCCGACGTTGCCGGCGAACACCACGTAGGGGGTGCCGACAGCTTCGGGTGCCGCCTCGATGGGGCGGAAGACCGACACCATGCCGGGGAACAGTTGGCCGACGACCTCTGCGCGGCGGATGCCAAGGCCGCGGACCGCGACGTCGTGCGAGGTGATTCCGCCCTTCGCGACGACCCATGCCGGGTGCGCGGCGAGTGATGCCCGGACGACCTCGATGACCGCGGTGGAGACGGTGCGGGAGATGGCCAGGCTGTCATCGGCATCACCGCCGCGCATCAGGGTGCGACTGGTGAAAAGCATCACATCGGAGGTGGCGAGCGCCTCGGCGACCTGCCTGCCGATGTCGGCGACATGATCGTCGCGTCGTCCGGGGTCCAGCAGGGTGGGCACGTGCAGTTCGGTTTCGGCGAGCCCGCCGCGTTCCTGCGCCTTGGCGACCTGCCGGCTAGTCAGGCCGACATGCGAACCGACGACAACGAGCCCCTGGCCGCCCGGACGACCGGTCGGCCAGATCTGCGCCGCGGTGAGCGGGTCTTGAGGCTCGAGCCCGGCCAGAGCACGGGGGAATGACGGACCGCAACGGTATCCGAACGACTTGCCCCGGTCCTGCGCCTCTAACAGGCCGAGCACGACGATCTCCAGGTCGGCGTAGTCGGTCGCATTGACCACGACGAAGGCACCGCCGGAGACCGCGCCCAGGATCTCGGCGACCCGAGTGGGCCCGCCGAGCCGGATGTCGTCCAGGGAGATGCTGTGCACCTCGTCGCTGGTGATGGTGCCGCCGCTCTTCTCGGCGATGAAGTCCCGCAGGTTGGACGAGGTGAAACCGAACGTCGAGTCCTGGGCGAACTCGGTGTCGCCCGCTGGGACCGGCTGCCCGGACACGTTGGCCCAGTGGATGTCGCCTGCGGTGAAACGGCCCGCCTCGAAGAAGCAAGGAATCAGCAGCACCGCGTCGAACCCGGCACCGGTCACGCGGCGCCGGGCGGCGTCGATGGCCGCGATCTCGGCGACGACGTGGCCGCGCAGCGTGGAGTCACTACGGCTGACGACTTCCATTGGGCCGCCGAGACTTTGGCCGAGGGCGAACAAGCTGGCGGATATTCCGGTGTTCAGTTCGACGGCGGTGTCTTCAGGCAGGCTGCGGGTGTTGGTCAGGATGAAGCAGGTGGACCCCGGTGCGGCCAGACCGGCGGCATACTCGTCGGCTTCGAAAACGGTGACGACGGCCACATCGTGCACGGTCTGCGAGCCGGTCGGGTCATCGTCGAGCACGGCGATACGGCGGCCTGCGGCGGCGTGCGCGGCCCTGATGCGCTCGCGCGCCCCAGGTTCGTCCCGCACGGGCGGGGCGGCGGCGAGGATCTCCTCTGCGGATGGGCGGCGGGTGTTGGTGTCGTTGACGGTCATAGGAGCTCCTCTGGCTGAGTAAACGAAAGTCACGAGATTTGCAGGCCGCCGTTGATGTCGTAGGTCGCCGCGGTGATGTAGCCGGCGTCCTCACTCATCAGGAAGCACAGCAGGGCGGCAACGTCCTGGACGGTGCCGACCCGGCCCAGGAGGATGTCGGCACTCATCTGCGCCTTGCGCTCGTCGGTCAGGGTGCCGCCCATGATGTCGGTGTCGATCGGCCCGGGGGCCACAGAATTCACAGTGATGTTGTGCGGGCCGACCTCTCGGGCCAACGCCCGCGAGAACCCGATGACGGCCGCCTTGGACGCGCTGTAGGGCACCTTCGAGAACGTCCCGCCACCACGCTGCGCGGAGATGGAGGAGACGCTGACGATGCGGCCGGTCCCGGCGGCGATCATCGCCGGCAGTACACGTTGGGTGACGAGAAATGTGCCGCGCATGTTGACGTTGAACACCCGGTCCCACTCTGCGGGTGTGACGTCCAGGAACTCGGTCGGTGAGCTGACCCCGGCGATGTTGGCCAGCCCAATGATCGGCGGCAGCGTCGACTCGACCTGCGCGATCGCCGCTTGCACCGAGTTCTCGTCCGAAATGTCGGCGCCGACACCGAGGGTGGCCACCGAGTACTTGTCGGCCACCTCGTCAGCTGCGAGTTTGGCAGCGCCCTCGTCGATGTCCAGGATCGCCACGGACCACCCGTCCCGGGCCAGTCGGCCGGCGGTGGCCCGGCCGATACCCCGGGGTGATGCGCCGCCGGTGACGACGGCGGTGCGTTCGGTCGGGAGTGGAGAACTCATGAGTGGGTGGCCTTTCGTTCGGGTTGGCGTGTGGACGTTGTCATGTCAGGTCCTGGACTGCGGCGCGAAGGGTTTCCAGCTGCGCGGGAGTCGGCTCGTCGAGGGCTACCCGGGTCGGACCCGCAGGTAGGCCTTGCAAGGCCAGGCCCGCCTTGAGCAGCGCGATGTCGGCCCCGCCGACCGCGTCGACGGCCTGTTTGACGCGGTCCTGCGCGGCGGCGGCGGCCTGCTCGTCGTTGCGGTGCAGCGCATCTGCGAGCTCGAGGAACGGGCGCGGAAAGACGCTGGAGACCCCGGACACGGCGCCGGTGCCGCCGGCGCGGACGAAGTCCCCGAACTCGATGTCGTTGCCGGAGTACACCTCGAAGTCATCCGGGACTGCCCGGATATATTGCAGGACAGTAGAATTCGTTTCCCCGCTGATCTTTGCCCCGGCGACCGACGGAATCGTGGCCAGTTCGGCGAGTTGATCCGGGGTAACGGTGCTGCCGGTGCGGGCGGCGAAGAGGTAGACGTAGATCCGGGCGTTACCGGCGACGGCGTCCAATCGGCGGTAGTAGTCGACCAATGCCGCTGGGCCGGAGGGCAGGTAGAACGGGGTGATCGCCGCCAAGCGCTGGGCGCCGAGCGTAATCGCCTGGGCGGTAAGTCTTTCGGCCTGTCGGGCCGCCGCGGCACCAACATGGGTGTACACGGCGGCCGCCCCGTACACCTCTAGCGCCGCGCGAAGGACGGCAGCTCGTTCGTCGTCATCCAGCGCGGTGAATTCCCCCGTGGTGCCTGCGATGAACACGCCGCGGATGCCGGTGTCCTTCAGGTGGCACAGCAGCGTTTTCTGGCCGTTGACGTCCAGATCACCGTTGGCGTCAAAGGGCACCGGGACGGCGGAGAGCAGGGTTGCGGGCGCAGCCATGGTCAGTGCGAATCGCGGGTCACGGTGTCGCCGCTGGAGCCGACGAGGAAGTCCAGATCCACTCCCTTGTCGGCCTGCATGACGTGGTCGACGTATAACTGCTGCCAGCCCCGCAGCGGGGCGCTATAGGAGACCTGCGCTGCTTGCGAGGGTTGGCGGCGGCGCAATTCCTCGGCGGGGACATCCAGGTCGACCCGTCTGTTGGGGACATCCAGGCTGATGATGTCGCCGTCCCGGACGAGCGAGATGGGCCCGCCTGCAGCCGATTCCGGCGCTACGTGCAACACAACGGTGCCGTACGCGGTACCGCTCATCCGACCGTCGCAGATCCGGATCATGTCCCGCACCCCGGTCGCGAGGAGCTTGGCCGGCAGCGGGGTGTTCGCGGCCTCTGGCATACCTGGATACCCCTTGGGTCCGCAACCACGCAGCACCATCACGCAGGTCTCGTCGATGTCCAGGTCGGGGTCGTCGATACGGGCGTGGAAGTCCTCGATGCTGTCGAACACCACGGCCCGGCCCCGGTGAACCAGCAGATCCTTCGATGCCGCAGCCGGTTTGATCACTGCGCCGTCGGGCGCCAGGGTGCCCCGGAGCACGGCGATTCCGGCATTGTCCATCAGTGGGGCACTTCGCGGTCGGATCACGTCCTCGTCCCAGATCCGGGCATCTCCGAGGTAGTCCGTCAGCGGCCGGCCGGTGACGGTCACCGCGGTCGGGTCGAGCAGGTCCTGCACCTCCCGCAGGACAGCGAGAAGCCCACCGGCCCGGTACATGTCGTCCATCAGGTAGGTGCCGGCCGGTTGCACGTTCACCAGCAACGGCACCGGGGATCCGATCCGGTCGAAGTCCTCCAGCCGCAGCTCGATCCCCAACCGTCCGGCGATCGCCAGCAGGTGCACGACTGCGTTGGTGGATCCGCCGGTGGCCGCCAACGCGACGATCGCGTTGTGGAACGACGCGACCGTGATGACGTCGCTCAACCGCCGCTCAGCCTGAACCATCTCCACCGCCAATCGGCCGGCTGCATGGGCGTGCTCGAGAAGCCGGCTGTCCGGGGCGGGGGTGCCGGCGACCCCAGGGATCGTGGTACCCAGCGCCTCGGCCATGACGGCCATCGTCGAGGCGGTGCCCATCGTGTTGCAGTGCCCCTTGCTGCGGATCATCCCCGATTCGGACTTGCGGAAGTCCGCCTGCGACATCAAACCGGCGCGGACCTCCTCACCGAACCGCCACACGTCCGTGCCACAGCCCAGTGCCGCTCCCCGAAAGTGGCCGGTCAGCATCGGCCCCCCCGGCAGCACCAGGGCCGGCAGGTCGACCGAGGCCGCGGCCATCAACAGCGCGGGAATGGTCTTGTCGCACCCGCCCAGCAGAACCACCCCGTCGATAGGGTTGCCGCGCAACATCTCCTCGATCGACATTGCGGCCAAGTTGCGCCACAGCATCGCGGTGGGCCGCATCTGCGTCTCCCCCGGCGACATCACCGGGAGGTTCAGCGGAATGCCACCGGCTTCGTACACACCCTGTTTGACGCTGGTGGCGACCTCGTCGAAGTGGGCGTTGCACGGCGTCAGGTCGGAGGCGGTGTTGGCGATGGCGATCTGCGGTCGGCCGTCGAACGCGTGGTCGGGTACCCCGCGGCGCATCCACGCCCGGTGCAGGTAGTTGTTCCGCGGGTCCGGCCCGGCATACCACTGTTGCGATCGGCGGTCCGGCATTACGGGGTCGTTTCCGGAGTAACGGGTTTGCCGCTCGGGTCGCCCCGGTGGCCGTCGTGGGCGGCCAACTCCTTGGCGCGCAGCTCCTCGTCCGAAAGGGGAGGCACCGTTCCTGCGTGGATCTTCCGCCCGTACAGGAAGGTAGCGGCGGCGGTGATGAACAACACCGCTGCCAACATCAGCAACCCGTATTTCGAATCGCCAGTCTTGTCGACCAACACCCCGACCGCGTACGGCGAGGCGAACCCACCCAGGTTGCCCAGCGAATTGATAAGCGCGATGCCGGACGCTGCTGCCGCCCCGGCCAGAGCCGCGGCCGGAAGCTCCCAGAATGGTGAGATTGCCGCGAAGATACCCATCGCGGCAACGCAGATCGCGATCAACGCGAGGACTGGGCTGGACTGGATCAGGAACCCGGAAGCGACCATGCCGATGGCGCCCAGCAACATCGCCGCCGAGGCATGACCGACGCGTTCATTTGTGCGGTCCGAGCGCCGGCTCCAATACCAGACGAACGCCGCAGCACAAATGTATGGAATCGGCACGATGAACCCGACCTGCGTGTTCGACAGATCACCCATGGCCTTGACGATGGACGGCAGCCACAAGCTCAGCCCGTAGATGCCCATCACCAGACCGAAGTACAGCGCCGCGAAGACCAAGGCGCGGGGATCCTTCAGACCGGCCATGAAGCTGTGCTTGTGCCCGGTCCCCTTGGCCGCGTCTTCGGCGTCCATCTTGTCCTGCAGCCATGTGCGTTCCTCCAGGGTCAGCCACATCGCGTCCCTGGGGTAGTCCGTCATTGCCTTCAGCGCCACAAAGGCCATCAGCATCGCGGGAACACCCTCGGCGATGTACATCCACTGCCACCCCGCGAGACCGAGGATGCCGTCCATCTTGAGCAGCAGACCCGAGATCGGTGCGCCGATCGCGTTGGCGACCGGCTGGGCGAGGATGAAAACCCCCAAGACTGCGACCCGTTGACGGGCGGGGAACCACAACGTCAGATACAGGATGATGGCCGGGAAGAACCCTGCCTCCGCTGCGCCCAGGAGGAACCGAATGACGTAGAACGTCTGCTCGTTCGTCACTGCCGCCATGGCCGTCGCGAAGAAACCCCACGTGAGCAGGATCCGCGCGATCCACTTGCGGGCACCGAAGCGCAACATGCCTGCGTTGCTGGGGATCTCGAAGATGGCGTACCCGACGAAGAAAATTCCAGCGCCCAACCCGAAAGCGGTTGCGCTGAGGCCGAGATCCTTGCTCATCGTCAGCTTCGCGAAGCCGACATTGTTCCGATCGAGGAACGCGATGAAATACAGAAAAACGATCAGCGGCAACACCCGCCGCTTGACCTTGCTGATCGTGCGATCACCCAATTCACCCAGTGATTCAACGGATGTTCGGGATCCGGGCATAGCAGTTTCCAATCATGAGGGCATTACAACTGGGACAAGGAATATGCTGTAGAGGCGGCATAGACGATGCGGCCGGGGGCTGCGTATTTTGTCCCTCAGGGTCTACGAGTAATTCCTGGGCGGCATACGTTTTCGCGATGCCGCCGCCTGTTCAGGGGACGGCACCGGCCCAAGGCCGGCTGGTATTTCAACTAACCATCAGGCAACTCCTCGCCGTGCGCCATGTCAAGGGTCCATATGCGCCCTCAAAGGCTGCTCGATCTAATGGAATAGCCCGATGAATTCGGCACTCAAGGACATGTCCTTTCGACCTATCGAACGAATTCCTGTACCGGAGGCGGCAAGTCCCGTGTGAGGTCCAACGAGGAAAGAGTGCGGCCAATCCACTGCCAACAGATCTGGCATTCAATTGTGTTGAATCCCAACGGACCCGCTGCCCTATCGAGGCCTGGCTCCGTCGGGGCCGGGTCTTTCCCGGTAGCGATAGCCACCGGCAGGACGAGGTGATGCGGGGTGGCTTCATGGCATCGGGGCCGGTGCGTTGTCGTCGCCGGTGAAGTCGATGCTGGCGTATTCGCGGAGTTTGTCGAGGCGGTGGTAGGCCTCGATGACGCGGACGGTGCCCGACTTGGACCGCATCACGATTGACTGGGTGTGGGCGCCACCGCCGCTGTAGCGGACACCGCGCAACAGATCACCGTCGGTGACGCCGGTGGCGGTGAAGAACACGTTGTCCCCCGAGACCAGGTCGTCAGTGGACAGGATGCGGTCAAGGTCGTGGCCGGCGTCGATCGCCTTCTGGCGTTCAGCGTCATCGGTGGGCGCCAGACGCGCTTGCAGCGCCCCGCCCATGCACCGCATCGCGGCCGCGGCAATGATGCCTTCAGGTGTTCCACCGATTCCGACCAACAGGTCGGTGCCCGATTCCGGGCGCGCCGCAGCGATCGCGCCGGCGACGTCGCCGTCGGATATCAGCCTGATCCGGGCGCAGGTCTCGCGGACCTGCGCGATCAGCTCTGCGTGCCGGGGGCGATCCAGGATGCACACCGTCAGATCGGACACCGAGGACTTCTTCGCCTTGGCCACCGCACGCAAGTTCTCCGCGATGGGTGCGGTGATGTCGATGGCGTCGGCGGCATCGGGGCCTACGGCAATCTTGTTCATGTAGAACACCGCCGACGGATCGAACATCGCGCCGCGTTCGGCAACCGCGAGGACTGAGATCGCGTTCGGCATCCCTTTGGCCATCAGGGTTGTCCCGTCGACGGGATCGACGGCGAAGTCGCAATCGGGGCCCAGCCCGTTGCCGACCTCCTCGCCGTTGTAAAGCATTGGCGCTTCGTCTTTTTCGCCCTCGCCGATAACTACCACGCCGCGCATCGACACCGAGGAGACGAGTTGGCGCATCGCGTCGACGGCGGCACCGTCGCCGCCTTCCTTGTCGCCGCGGCCCACCCAGCGGCCGGCCGCCATCGCGCCGGCCTCGGTGACCCGCACCAACTCCAGCGCCAGGTTGCGGTCCGGGCGCATGTACAGAGTGGTGTTCAGCGGAGCCGTCACGGTCGCGCCTTTCTCGAGTGTGCCCGCGCGGTGACGTGCTCAGTGGTGCTTTGTGGTTCGCAGGGTGGGGCCAACGAATTGATGATTCTTAGCGCCGCGACCGTGACAGCGGCGCGGCCCTCCCTCCACACCGCGACGGCGTCAGCGTTCGGAATCGCCTTCGGTAAGGAACGTTCGACTGCGCAGAGGTAGGCGCGGCGTAGTTCAGCGTTGATGTTGACTTTGGCAACCCCACAGCTGACGGCGCCTCGAAGCTGTTCGGGCGGCAATCCGCTCGCCCCGTGCAGGACCAGGGGAACCGGGCACTGCGCCGCAATGGCGTTGAGCCGTTCCAGATCGAGGGTGACCGGGTTGGCTGTGAATCCGTGCACGTTTCCGACCGCCACTGCAAGAGCATCGATCCCGGTGCGCTCGACAAAGTCGCGGGCTTGAAGTGGGTCGGTCATAGCCTGCGACGGAAGTGCATTCGTGGAGACGTCCTCGTCTCCCGGCACCGCGCCGAGTTCGGCCTCGATCCAGGCACCGGCGCTGTGGGCGAGTGCGGCCGCCGCGTGCGTGAAGCGGATGTTGTCGTCGAAGCTCATGTGCGAGCCGTCAATCATCACCGACGAGTAGCCGGCGTCGAGGCAGCGCTGCATTTCCGGCAGGTCCCGGCAGTGATCGAGATGCACGCCGATCGGTGCTGACGTTGAGTGCGCTGCCGTCAGCGCCATGTTCATCAGCGCTGTCTGCCCGGCATGATGAAAGTGACTCGACCCCGCTAGGAGCAGCACGGGTCGGTCGGCCTCTTCGGCAGCGGCCACAACCGCCTGGACCATCTCCAGGTTGTAGACCGCGAAGGCGCCCAGAGCCCAGCCGTGTTTCGCGGCGAGGTGCAGGGTTTTGGTGCCGGTGAGCAGCATCAGCGAGTCAGCGCTGATCGGCGTCGAGGACGTAGCGGCGCAAGTCGTTTTCGGTTTGGTCCATGTGGGCCTCCATGGCGTCGCGACTCCGCCTGGGATCACCGGAGGTGAGTGCCTCGAGAATCGCTTCGTGCATGGCGATTGCGTTCACCTGGATCTCCGGAATCGCCGATGTCTCGGTGCGGGCCTCGACCAGAAGATTGCCGAACGGTTCAAACATGAACGGGATGAACATGTTTGCGGTCGCGTGCATGATCACGTCATGAAAGGCGATGTCCGCCTCGACAAAGAGATCGACCCGGTTCGACCTGTTGGCCAGTCGCATTTCCTCGATGCTTGCGGCCAAGGATTCGAGATCCTCCTTCGACCGGTTAGTGGCAGCCAACTGTGCTGCGCCGATCTCGACCATCCGCCTCGCCTCGATCAAGCGTCCCGACACTCCCCCCGAGGGCGACCGGCGTTCCTCGATGCGCACGACGGCAGCCAGCGAGGTCCAAGCCTGCGGAGGGTTGATGAAGGTGCCGCGGCCACGACGGATGGTGACGATGTTCTGCGACCGCAGGATGCGCACGGCTTCGCGGACGGTCAATCGGCTCATCCCGTACTTCAGGGCCAACTCCCCCTCCGAGGGAAGGACCGACTCGACTGGGAACTGTCCATCAACGATCGACTCGAGAAGCATGTCCGCGAGTTCTTCCGGAAGTGCCACGGCCCTAAACCCCATTCATCTGATGTCTGATGTCTGATGTCTGATGTCTTCAGTGTGACCTTGCACACATCTGGTGTCAATAGTGATCTGAAGAATGCCGAATGCGAGCTGCACGAACGCCGAGGAACGCCGCGGGTGTTCCTTGAAAAGCCAAGCCGAACGTCACGCGGTGCTGGGAACGAGTGCGGAACTTACGATGCTCGCGTGAGGGCAGAGCTGGCGGCCGCGCATGCCGCGGTGGATGAAGCGGTCGCAATCCTGCGGGAAGGGCGTGGTAAGCCGCACGAGCGGATCGACAAGACGGCCAAGGACTTCCTCACCGACGTCGACCTGGCCAGCGAGTCGGCGCTGCAGCGCTCACTCGCGGCATCCACTCCGGACATCGGCTTCTACGGCGAAGAGGGCGGCGGGGCGCCTCTCGACTCGGGCAAGGTCTGGGTTGCGGATCCGCTCGACGGAACTATCAACTACGCGACCGGGTCACCGCTGTGCGGAGTGATGATCGGCCTCCTCGAGGACGGCGTGCCGACAGTGGGCGTGATCGACCTGCCGTTCCTCGGCGTACGGGTGGACTCGGGCACGGTGGCCGACGTTGGCTCGTTCGAGGACGGGATCGTCGGAATGGGCGACGCCTTCCACCGGGGTGGCGCGCGGCTGGACGCGTATCTCGAATTGACCACGAGGGTGCACCGACGAGCGCTGCGCTTTCGCTGCGTCGGTGCAGCGTCGGTGCTCTGGACGTGGCTTGTCAGCGGCCAGATCCAGGGCATGGTGCTTGCCCATAACAATCCGTATGACGTCGTCGCCGGGCATGCGATCGCTCGCACGGCGGGAGCGATATGTACCGACTACGCGGGCGATCCGCTCATCCTGAATTCGCCGGGAGCCATGGCGGCCGTGCCCGGCATCCAGCCTGAGCTCGTTAGCCTCGCGAGCGATCTCGCGGCGGCGTCAGCGCGGGACGACTGAGAAGTCAGCCGCACTTGTTGATGAAAACGTGGGTCGAGACTTGGCGAACCAAAGCAATGAGCCGCTCATCAGCAGCCCTACTCTGGTGGGCTGCCAGGAATCGAACTCGGCGCAGAAATCGTGTCGAGCTGCGGAAACACGTTACTCGAGGACGCGAAGGGATCGCTATCCCCAGGAGGACGCCCAGGGACCTGCGGGAAGAAGAAGAGATTGAATCTCTGACCGGGCACACCGGCCCTGTGGGACGATAGGCTCCCTAGCGCCGTCCGGACGCGGCGGCGCTGTGCGGAAGGGAAGCACCACGCCGCCGTCACGTCGCCCCGAGCTCTTGAGCATGGCGGACGACTACGCGCGGTACGCCCTCTCGCAGCGCGCCTCCTTCGAGGCGACCCACCCGGCCGTGATGGCCGCCGCGGGGCAGCTGGCGAACGAGCCCGTGCTCTGCGTGGCCGATCTGGGCGCCGCCGACGGCGTGAACTCTCACGGCCTCATCCGCGATCTGGTGGCGCAGCGCGCTGGCCGGCCGCTGGTCTACGCGCTCGTTGATCTCCCGACGAACGCGTGGCGGGTCGCCGCCGCCCACCTGCGGGACGTCTTCGGCCCGGCGGTGGACCAGGGCGCGATGGTCGTGATCCCTTCGCCGGCCGAGTCCGGCGCCGGGGTCGCTGACACAGGCGCGGGCGCCCATTACACCTTGCCGGAGGCTCACGGCGAGGCCTGTCGGCGAGCGCTTGATCGCGACCCGCCTCCCGTAGCAGTCGTCTCCATGGCCGGAATCCCTCTCCAGCAGGCGCCCTCTCTTCCGCGAGGCACAGTGCACATTGCGGTGACTGGGACGGCCATGCACTGGGTGGCCGACGCCGCCGGCCTGGCCTCGAGCGGCTCGGTCTTCCCCGGCTACCCGGACCACGTGGACGAGGACGAGCGACGCGCCTGGCGCGTCGCCGCGGAGCGGCAGTGGGAGCGAATACTCGAGATGCGCGCAGCAGAGTTGGCGCCAGGGGGGTGGTTTATCGCCGCCATCCCGGCCTCCCCCGCTCCATGCCCGGACAGAACTGGGCTCTACGTTGAGATCGTCGGGGACATGAACCTGCTACTCGCCGACTGGCGCCGCGCGGGACGCATCGGCGGCGCCACCGTCGCCGCGGCCGTCGTTCCGGTCTGGTTGCGCACACTCGACGAGCTTCGGGCTCCCTTCGAGACGGGCGGCGGGAGCTTCGCCGGCCTCGGGCTCGAGAGCATCGAGCTTTTCCGTCTCGACAACCCCTACTGGCACGACAATCCCGCGGTGTTCGCGCGGGACTACGTCAAGAGCGTGACCGCATGGGGAGGGCCGCTCCTCCTCCGTGCCTTCGCGCACGAGAGCGAGGCACGCGCTCCCGGTCTCCTGGCAGACTTCCTCGAAGAGCTCGAGGAGCGCGTCGCGGAGGCCCCCGACCGCTATCGCTGGGACTACATCGAGGCCCTTATCATCTGCCGGAAAGCGAGCGACGCGGGATGAGGCCGCCAGCATCTCCGGACATCCAGGCGCAACCCGGTGGGAAAAAACTCTCCGCCCAACGTGGTGTCGCGCGGAATGCTGCGCGTGATCGAGATGAAGGAGTGAAGGTGAATCCGGCCTCCGTGGTGTTGGTGCATGGCGCCTGGTTCGACGCGTCATGCTGGGATGCGGTGATCGATGACGTCAGGAAGCTCGGCACGACGGCGGTGGCTGTTGAGCTGCCGCTGACCGGATTCGACGCCGACGTCGCCGCCGCGCGACAAGCGATTGAGGCTGCCGGGCCCAACGTCATCGTCGCGGCGCACTCCTACGGCGGCTGCGTCGTCTCCGCGGCCGCCTCTGGAAATCCCGACGTCACAAGGCTGTTCTATGTGGCCGCGTTTCTCACCGAGCAGAACGAACACCCGTTCACGATCTTGGCCGACTATCGGGGCGAGTTGCTGGACGCGCTGGTGATCACCGACACCGGCGTCGGGGTCGACACTGCGCGTGCCCGGGACGTCTTCTTCGGCGACCGTGACGATGAGAGCGCCGCGCAGCTCGCAGCGCGCCTCAGGCACATGCCCCTCAACGGTGCAGACATGAACTATGCAGCCGAACCTGCATGGAAGTCGACGTCCTCGACGTACGTTCTGTGCACTGAAGATCGTGCCATTCCTCTTGGGGCGCAACGATGGATGGCCGCGCGTGCTGACGAGACTGTCGAGTTCCCGACCGATCACTCCCCGTTTTTCGGCAGACCGCGAGAATTGGCCGAGCTATTCGTGTCCGGGCACCGCTAGCACTGCGGTCCACATTCAGTGCAACTGTTGCCGACCTATGGTTCGTCAGCCAGCGCGATGCTGCCACGCGATATCGGTTCGGCGCACACCCCGCAGGTCAGCACGACCCGAAGGTCGGCCCCACACGGCGTGTGCGTGAGGGCGGCGTCCGACTCGGCCGGTCCAAGCCAGCGGCGCCCCCAGCTCATGATGGCCAGCGGAACGGGGTAGAGATCCAAACCCTTTTCGGTAAGCCGATATTCATGACGCACCGCCCAACTCCCGTCGGCGACTTTGGCCAGAACGCCGAGTTGGACGAGTCGCTGTAGACGCTGCGACAAGATGTTGGGCGCGATGTCCAGCCGGCGTTGGAAATCATCGAAGCGGCGGGTGCCAAAGAAACATTCCCGCACGATCAACCCGCTCCACCAATCGCCCATGACCATCAGCGCCCGCGCGACCGAGCACGGGCGGTTGCGCTCGAGCAGCTCCAGCCCCGGCCTGCGGCGTTTTGTGCCCTTCACCGCAGCCATCGGGGGCTGGGTGAACGGCTGGCTCGGACTGGTCGTCACGTCATGGACGCGTACGACGTCGCGGCAATGCGCGCACCGCAGCACTGCGTCCAGGGAATTGCCGCACGGCGTGTGAGTGCCCTTCTGCGGCCGGGTAGTTGGACGAAAGTACCAACGGTCACCCCAGCGCATGGCCACCAGCAGGGGACCCAGGAAGTCTTGGCCCGCTTCGGTCAGGTGATATTCGGGGCCCTGCGTGCGAGTGGTCCGAGCCAACATGCCAGCCGCGGTGAGCTGAGCAAGGCGAGCGGACAGCGTTGAGCGTGGCACTCCAAGTCGCGCTTGGTATTCCGCGAACCGGGTGACGCCGTGCAGGACGGATTCCCGCATCACCAGCCACGACCAGGCATCCCCGACCACCTCGGCGGTCTGCAGGATCGAGTCAGCGCCGCTGCTCAGTGCCCGAGCAGTGTCCTTCACAGTCTCACACCTCTCCGCCCGACAAGTAGTATTTTTACGCTAGCTACTTGCATAAGTAGACCATATGGTTCTAGCCTAGCCGAACCAACGCCGGACGAGTTAAGGACTTTCATGGCTGAGAAAATGTCGCCGTCGGGGAAACTCATCGTCGACCAGGACGGCGAGGTGACTACCCTTACGCTCAACCGTCCCCGCGTGCACAACGCGCTCGACAAAGAACTATCGGCCGAACTGAACGCCGCGGTCAAGGCCGTTGCGGTTGACCGCGACTGCCGGGTGCTCATCCTGCGCGGGGCGGGCGAAACCTTCTGCGCGGGTGACGACATCAAGGGTTTTCTCGAGTTCGCACCCGATGACGGTCCGTGGGAGATCCGGATGTATCAGGAGACGGTCGACATCATCGACAACCTGGTTCCAGTCACCATTGCCGGCGTCGACGGCGTCTGCACCGGCGGTGGCCTTGAACTCACTCTGGTGTGCGATTTCGTCGTCGCCACCAATCGCTCCCGCTGGGGCATGCCCGAAATCAACTGGGGCATCACGCCCGGGTGGGGCGGTACTGGCAGGCTGAGCAAGTTCGCCGGCCGCCGCAAGGCCAAGGAGTGGAACCTGCTCGGCTACCTGTTCAGTGCTTCGGTCGCCGAACGTTACGACCTGGTCAACCGCCTGTGCGACCCGGAGGACCTCGACGAGGAAATCAAGGACCTCGTCGAAGTCCTGCTGGACAAGGACCGTCACGCCATCACTGTGACCAAATACTTCGTCGACAAGGCGGCCGACCTGGACATCGGTGCCAGCATGATTTTCGAGGGAAACCCCTCGCGATTCAGTCCCGGCAAGGACGCCATGGCGGGCATCCAGGACTTCGCCCAGAAGTCGACCCGCGACGAACGCCGCAAGCTCATCATGAACTTCTGGCAAGACTAACGCCGGAGCGCGAGATATCTTGGCCTGCACCGGAATCCCCCAACCCCTGGATTGACACGAAGAGGACTAACGAAGGATGGGCTCAGTGTCGCTGGGCGACCTTCAAAGCCAGCCATGACACTTCAAGGTGGTGAGCGATCGTTGCGCCCAAACTGCCGATTACAACCCGTTTGCCGATTTGTTAACCGATGACTGCGTCTACATCACCAGACGACGCCGCAGAGTTGATGTTCTGCGCTCGTACCCATACGGCCGACCGCGGCGCCAAAAGCCACACAATGGGCTACGGCGCGGCACCTTCCGAGCCGGTGTCCTCGATTCGAAATACTGCAATACGTTCCGCTGCTGCCGCGATCGATTCAGGTGAGTTGTCGGCGGCAAGACCGTTGGTAACCATGCGATCGCGGTGCACCTTGGCCATCTGTCTGGAGAGTTCCAGCAGCAGTTGCCGGCGTTCGGAGATCGGTACTTCAACGAACCGTACAGTTCGATGCCGCCGCCCCCGGGCGAGGTCGACGGTATCCGCTGCGCGGACGTTCGCAACCCACGCCGATTTCGGAAACGCTTGCCACACATATTCCTTGCCGCCCAAGTCCTGAACGGCAACCGGCGTGGCGCGTGGCGCGCCGGACTTCCGTCCTGCCACGGTGAGGACGCGCTGTGGGCCAAAGGCGATCCCGAGTTTTTGTAGCGCCACAATAACTGAGTTGATGCGTTTTACTAGGGTTGCGTTCATGCCGTCGCCCTACCCCCGTTGATTTGAATGAAGCCAGAGCGCTCGCTGAGCGTGTGCGCCACCATCGGGCCGCCGCACATCATCCGTTGACGTCGTAATCCTCCTCAGGGCGCAGGTGCGCACGGGCTAACCGTTCCAGCTCTGCCGCCTCCGCTTGGGCCACCTTCGTCTCGGCCTCGACGTCGACCCACTTGGCCAGGACCCAGTACAGGATTCCCGCGACTGGAAGCCCGATGAACATCGAGATGTCGGCCCCACCGAGTTGAGTCGCGATGAACCCCGTGTATTTGCTGGTGCTGAGGAACGGAAGCATCGCCGCGAAGCCCGCCAGATACGACGTGATACCGCGCCAGCCCCATCGTCCGTACATGCCATGAGGGTTGAATATCTCGGCGACGGCGTAGTGCCCGCGTCGCACGATGTAGTAGTCGACGAGGTTGACTGCGGTCCACGGGACGAACAGGTAGAGCACCAGGAGCAGGAAGTCCTCGAAGTTGGTGAGGAAATTCTCGCCGATGAGCAACGCCGGGATGAGGGAGAGAACCGCGGTAAAAGTGATGGTGATGATGCGCACCCTGGCCGTCGGGCTGACCTTCTTGAACGAATCGATCGCGCTGATCAAAGTGAGCGACCCGCCATACATGTTCAAGGCGGTGACCGAAATGAGGCCGAGCGTGGAAAAGATGAGGGCAATGGCCCCGAAGCCCGGAAACACGTGGTCGCCAGCCGCCTTCAGCGATGCGATCGTATCGAAGCTGTCGCCTGCCCAGGCGGCCAGCGCGGAACCCAGGCACATCAGCCAGATGGCGCCGAGCGCCGAACCCCAGTACGTCCATAGGAAGGTCTTGCGGACAGTGACCGACGGTGGAAGGTAGCGGGAGTAGTCCGAAACATAGATGGCCCAGCTGATCTGGTATCCGGCGACCGCACCGAACTGGACGAGGAAGGGAGTCCATTTGAAGCCACCCAGGTCGAACGAGCCCGCCGGATAGCCAAGCGTGCAGACCCCGATCGTGAGAAGCCCGAAAATGATGAGGAAACCCGCCGTCAGCCACCGCTCGACTCCGTGGATGAGGTCGTACCCGACCAGCGCCACGATCGCGGCAACGACGGTGGCAACGACGATCCAGATCTTGCTGGAACCATGAACGG
Organism: uncultured Actinomycetota bacterium; assembly: GCA_963817825.1. Lineage (GTDB taxonomy): Bacteria > Actinomycetota > Actinomycetes > Mycobacteriales > Mycobacteriaceae > Mycobacterium. Next base: position 177,512 of record CAWFQG010000013.1, read on the forward strand.
TCTCATGGAGAGCGTCACCGGCCAATATGGTGTTGAAGATGTTGAAGCCCGCGTACTGAAGGTACGCGAACGCCCAGACCAGCAGCGCGCCCACATAGCCGAATTGCGGTCGTGACTGGATCATCTGGGGCAGCCCCAGCTGCGGGCCTTGCGCTGAGTGGAACGCCATGAAGAACGTGCCGAAGAGCACTCCCCCGATGATCGCGAGGAACGACCAGATCAGATTGCCACCCCCGGTGACCGAGAAGGTGCCGACCGCCAGAGTCGCGATCTGGGCGTTGCTCATGAACCACAGGGGGCCCTGGCTCCACACCTTGCCGTGTCGTTCGTCCAACGGCACGTAGTCGATCGAGCGCACCTCGATTCCCCCGACGCGTCCGGGAGTTGCGGACGAGGTTTCACTGGACATGCGGTCTCCTTGCTCGGAAGGACATGACCGACGACAGCTCATGGCCGGCGTGCTAGCCGCCGGGTGCCCGTCAGTCCGGCGTGATCGTATGCCTGACGGACTTCCGTCCCCGGCGTTATTGGCCAGATGGTCTGCGTAGGCGGCTAGCCCTAGCTGACCTGAGAGGTCGAGTACGCGGGTGCGACCGCTTGCTCCTCGGCGATCATCTGCCAACACCGAGCGACGTCCGCCGCATCCCAGTCGGCTGATCTCGGGCTCAACCGGTGACCGACGTGACCGCCAACGCAGCCACGCAGAGCATCACCACGATAGTGGTGATGACGTAAGCGATCGTGCCGGCCGGGCCAATCGTGAAGCGCCCCATCAAGTCACGGTCTCGTCCTATGCCGACCATGACGATCAGCAGTGGCACCAATAGCACCGCGTTGAGCACCTGGGTCGCCACCAGGATCGTCACCAACGGCGCACTCGGGATGAGCACGGCGACCGCGCTGAGGAGCGTGACGGACCCGAATGTCAGGTAGAAGAGTCGCGCTTCGCTAAAGGGGTCATCGACCGCTGCTTCGACCCCTGCGTACTCGCATACCGAGTAAGCAGTCGAGAGGGGTAGCAGCGAGGCCGCCAAGAACGCAGCGCCAATGAGGCCGACGGCGAACAGTGTCGAGGCGGCCCCGCCCGCGAGGGGTTCGAGGGCCACGGCAGCGTCGGCGGCGTCCCGAATCGAAAGACCGTCGCGGTGCAGCGTCGCCGCACATGCGACGACAACAAAGAACCCGATGACGCCAGTTAGCACAGCGCCTGTGATGACGTCTACACGTTCCAGGGAGAGGTCCTCGGTCCGGAGTTTCTTGTCGACGGCGTAGGACTGAATGAAGGAGAGGCCCCACGGCGCTAGCGTTGTACCGACGGTGGCCGTGACGATCGCAACGGCCGCGCCGTTGGTGGGCATGCTTGGCACCAGCATGCCGTGGACCGCGGCGCCCCAGTCCGGACGGGCCAGTACGCCGGAAGCGATGTAGGCCAGGAATACAGTCGACAGGATCAACAGGAAGTGTTCGACGCGGTGGAAGCTGCCGCGAAGGACAAGCACAGACACGATCACCGCAGCCGCCGGTACGCTGACGTAACGACTGATTCCGAATAGCTCTGAGCCGGCCGCGATTCCGGCGAACTCGGCGCAGGTCGTACCGATGTTGGCCACCACAAGCGCGGTCAACACGGCGCCGCCCAGGCGCACGCCGTAACGCTGTCGCACCAGACCGATAAGACCCTGTCCGGTAACCACGCCCATGCGGGCCGCCAGGCCGTGGAAGAGGACGAGGGCGACGGTGGACAGCACGAGCACCCACAGCAGCTGGTAGCCGTGGTCCGCGCCGAGCACCGAATAAGTTGTAATGCCGGCCGGGTCGTCGTCGGACAAGCCGGCGAGCAATCCGGGGCCGACTACCGCCAGCAGAGCGCCGAGGGTAAGCCCTTTGCGACCAGGGCGATTCACGGCATCGCCCCGCGGTGACGGCGACGGGGCCACACCCGAGACCGAATGAAGTGCCGACCCCGAAGCGGGGGCGTGCGTGCGATGCGGTGCCGCCACTGGCGTGCGTGCTCGACGGGCATGGCGCCCACGATCTGTTCGGCGGCTTCGTCGGGCATCGCCAAGAGCACGCGCTCACCGACGACGGGAGGTGCGGCACGGATTACCTCGGCGGCGAAGCGCGGTCCCCTAGCGGAAAGAACCTCGGTCGCCGACTCGATGTCGAGCCGGCCGATCAGTGCGGCGAGACCGGCAGCGTCGAGGTGATGTACCGCGGAGCGGGGGGTGGCCAACTGCACGGCATGACCGCGCTCGGAAGTCAGGTGCAGATCGGTCCATGCGACGACGTCTTCGCTGGCGCGGGCGGCCAGTCGCCGCAAGCTAAGTCGCCGCAGCACCGAACCGAAACCAACCTCGACGCCTACCAGTTCGAGCCGGCCATTCGAGCAGCGAGTAAGGACTACGTCGCCGACCCTTGCCATCCGCTGCCCAGCGATGTCGACGATCTGGGTGTCGAGGACATCGCGCACGAGCAGAATCTCGTCGTCTGCAAGCGCATCAACAGTCGATGTGATCGAATACGTCGCCGAGTCGGTGTTCGCGTGCATGAGGACACCGGTGTGCTCGAAGCTCTCTATCGCCGCCCACGGCATCAGCAGGTCTGGTCCACGACGACACTGCACGAGGATCCGCTCGACCAAGTGCGGCCCAGCCTGATCGTCGAGGCCGAGTTGTGAGGTCGGCGACCCGGCCGAGCACCCGACCGTCTGATCCCCAGACATCCTGGCCAGTCAGCTGGCTTAACGAGAGCACTACCGGATCATGCCCGAGTTCCCCGCCGGGGTCTCTCGCGCCTCGGGCCGAGCTGAATTCAGATCGTGGCCACCGGCCTTCGGGAATACATCTCCGGAGGAGGCCCGTCGGCGCGAACCCAGTGATCGAAAGCCGAGCTGGAGAAGCTCTTCATGGCCGTGGCCTGATGGGTGCGGCGGGCACCGTGAGCGTGAAAGTGGCTCCGCCGCCGGGCGTCTGACCAACAGTAATGTGCCCTCGATGAGCGATTGCAATCTCTTGCACGAGCGCCAGACCGATGCCATAGCGCGGGCGATCGCCGGCGGCGGTATGGGTCTTTCCGTGCGAGAACCGATTGAACAAGGTCCCCATGGCGCCGGGATCGATTCCGACGCCATCGTCGCGTACATCGACAAGGATGTCGTCATGGCGGCGTCTGACCATGACCGCAATCGTCCCGCCGCGATGCTCGTGTGCGAGGGCGTTGTCGATGAGGGAGGTAAGCGCCCGGCGAAGCGCTGCGCCCGAACCGAGTACGACGAAATCTCCTTCGGGCAGAGCACAGTTCGGTTCGACGACCAGCGCCACACCGGCCGTCTCGGCGTGCGGGGCCATGCTTTGGCAGACCGCTTGCACAACGGTCGCGAGGTCGACGCGATCTTGCAGGCTAGTGTTCGACGTCATCGACACGGAGGCAAGTAGGTCCTCGATGACCTCGCCGAGCACGCGTGTGTCGGATGCAAGCGCGTCGATCTGTTCCTTGGTCTGTTGGGTATCACCGTCGTCGAACCGGCGGCCGAGCAGCTGGATGCGGGTGTGCAGCACCGTCAGCGGTGCGCGAAGCTCATGCGACGCGTCGGCCACGAAACGCCGCTGGAGGGCCAACGCGTCGGTTAACGGGCGGATCGATCGTCTGGTGAGGAGGAAGACCACGGCAACGGAGGCCAGAATCCCTGCCAGTTCAGCAGCACCCAGCGACAGCAACAACCGGCTCCGGCCCGCAATGTACGGGGCAAGATCGAGCAGCGCGACGACCCTGCCGTCCGGCCTGTCGACGACCATCCCGCGGTAGGGAGCGCCGTTGAGCTGTGCTTCAAAGAACCCGGCCGGGCGGGCCAACAACTCCGCCGTCGGAACATCGGCGTCGCTCGTTGCCACCTTCCCCGCCAAGTCGCGGAGCACCAGGATCATTCCAGGCGGGGGATCCGTCGCGTCGTCGGCGGCCAACGCCACTGACGAGAGTTGGGACCTGATCTGCTGCTCCTGCACGCGGACGTCGACCAGATACGCCGCAGCCCCGACCACCAGCAGGACTGCCGCCAGTGCAAGGGACGCCTGCACCGCGGCGGTCCGACCTGCACGCCGAACGACGCTCAGATCACTCGCCGGTGTCATTCGACCCCGAGGCGATAGCCGGTGCCGTGCACCGTGCGGATGACGCCTCGTCCAAGCTTTCGTCGCAGGTAGTGCACGTATGTGTCGACGACGCCCGTTGACTCGACACCGTCGAACACCGCGGCGAGCAGCTGCCCGCGGGTAAAGACCTGCCGGGGGGCGCTCATCAGCACGCCAAGCAGGGCTACCTCTCGCTCGGACAGTTCGACTGTGTCGCCACCGACGGCGCTCCCACTGACCACTCGCGTGACCCGGTCAAGAAAGAGGCCGCCGGCCCGGAGCGTCGAGCGACCGTCGGGCCGACGCAGCAATGCCCGCACCCTGGCGAGCAGTTCGGGTATTTCGAATGGCTTGACTAGGTAGTCCTGCGCCCCGGCGTCAAGGCCCTCGACCCGATCCGCGACCGACCCGCGCGCTGTGAGCAGCAATGCAGGAGTGGCGATTCCGCGGGATCGGAGCACGGCGACCAGCTCGGAGCCGTCCAATACCGGCAGCCCGCGATCGACAATCACGGCGTCGTAGCTGCCGGTGAGACCGCGGTGCAGACCTTGCTGACCATCGACCGCGATGTCGACGAGGTAGCCCTCCTCGGTGAAGAGGTCGGTGAGCATCGCGCCGAGGGCGCGGTCATCCTCGACGATCAGCAATCGCTGGGCCACCCACCGAGCGTGCCACGACAGTTCTTCGAAGGCGCTAAGAAACCGATGGCAGCCTTCCGGGCATGGACTCACCTCGCCTGGGCTTTCGCCGCGCCAAGGTCACGTCGTGGGTATTGGTCGGTGTGGGGATCGCCGGCGTCGGCGGCGCCTCGGCCCTGGCCTACGCCGATACGGTCAAGCCTGCGGTCGCGGATGTTCCCGCCGAAGCCACGGTTCCCGAACCAGCGGCGCAGGTTCCGTCCCCCGTCGAGACGCTTCCACCTACACCTGACGTCGTGACGACAGCAGAGGCGCCACCCCCGCCTCCGAGTCCCGAGACGACCGCGCCACCCGCTCCCGAATACACCCCCCAGTACACGCCCGACTACACGCCCACGTACACACCAGAGAGAACCGTCGAGCAGGCCCCGCCCGTCACCGCACAGGCTCCGGTGACCAAGGCCCAGGCGCCATCAACGACCAAGCGGCGCAACCTCACTCCCACGACCGTGATGGCACCGAACTACTCCCCGCACGTCACGATCTCCCGCGGCTCGTGACCGTCGCCCCCGAACAGGTCACGGAGTCCGGCGCGGACACTGCGACGACGCAGTGGCAGCGCTGGAGCACCAGCATGCAGATCGTCGTCACTGATCCCGATGCGCTGTCCCTCGCCCGCCTGGAGGTCGATGCCGAGCTCGACGCGGTCGAAGCTGCCGCATCGCGATTTCGGACGGATTCCGAGATCAATGCACTCGCTACGTCATCCGGGCGGCCGACTGAGGTGAGCGAGTTGCTCGCGGAGATGCTCACCGCCGCGCTCAACGCGGCTCGCCAAACCGACGGCGATGTCGACCCCACGATCGGTGCCGCGATCATCGCGCTCGGGTACAGCGGTGACATCGCCGCCCTCGACCGCAGAGACGCACGGGCCTGCTCGATCACCGTTCCGGCAAGCTGGTCGATGGTCACCCTCGAGGATCGCGTCGTGACGATGCCGCCCGGGGTTGTGCTCGACCTCGGAGCGACGGCAAAGGCGATCGCTGCGGACCGTAGTGCCGACAGAGTTCACCGCGCCACCGGGACCGGCGTTCTCGTCAACCTGGGCGGCGACATCGCCACCGCTGGAACAGCGCCCACCGGTGGCTGGCAGGTATTGGTCCACGATGACGCCGACGATCCGGCAGGTGCGGTGGCGCTGCCGTCCGGGGTCGCACTTGCGACGTCGAGCACGATTCACCGTCGGTGGCGGTGCGGAGCGCAGATCGTGCACCACATTCTCGACCCACGAACGGGGTGGTCTGCGGACCCGGTATGGCGCACGGTGAGCGTCGCGGCACCTACCTGCTTAGCCGCCAACACGGTCAGCACAGCCGCAATCGTCCGCGGCTGGCGGGCGCTGGATTGGATTCGCGCACTTGGTATTCCCGCGCGGCTGGTAGACAGCGATCGCGTCGTCCACACCGTCGGCGGGTGGCCGAGGGACGACGGAGAAATACAGTGACCGATCAAGCGCTGTGGGCACTGGGCCGGGGCACCGGCATCACGGCGCTGGCCTTCATCACCATCTCGCTCGTCCTGGGCATTGCCACGCGGTCGGCACGTCCGCTTTTGCTGCTGCCCAGGTTCGCCGTCGCCAGCGTGCATCGCTTCGCCGCGCTGGCCGGGACACTCCTCGTGGTCTCACACATGGCGCTGTTGTTCTTAGACCCCTATGCGCAGCTACGCCTCGTCGACTTCATCGTGCCGTTCCTCGGCGCCTACCGACCGCTCTGGCTCGGCCTGGGGACACTCGCCTTCGACGTGCTCGCCGTCGTGATCGTCACCAGTCTGCTGCGTCACCGCCTCGGCACGCGGGCCTTCCGCACCGCGCACTGGGCGAGCTACGTCCTGTGGCCGGCAGCCATGGCACACGCGCTCGGCAACGGGACCGACGCAGGCCATGAGTGGTTTCTAGTGTTCGCCGCGTGCTGCGCGCTCTCGGTGTGCGGTGCACTCCTGCTGCGCCTCCGCGCCAACTTCACCGAGTACGCCGACACACGAACATCCGAGCGCCAATGACGACATCACGCCTGTTCGCAGCGGGCGGCCCGGGGCTGGCCGAACACCAACGGCAGTTCGGCGCGCTGCCTGAATCGGCAGCAACGAATCTGGTCACCCGGCTCGATCGGGCCGGGCTGACTGGGCGCGGCGGCGCCGGCTTTCCCACCGGACGCAAGCTCGCGTCGATCACTGGGCGCAGGCCGGTGGTGATCGGCAACGGAGCCGAGGGCGAACCCTTGAGTCGCAAAGACGCGCAACTGCTTTCGCGCGCACCGCACCTCGTGCTCGACGGTCTGGAGGTCGCCGCTGCCGCGGTTTCTGCTGACAAAGTGGTGATGTACATCCCGTCCCGCGCGGTGGTGACGATCAAGGCAGCGCTCAGCGAGCGAAGATCGGCAAAGGTGGATCGCTACCGGGTCACCGTCATCGAGGCCCCCGATGGATTCGTCGCGGGGGAAGAGTCGGCCGTCGTCCGCCGGGTCGAGGGCGGTCCGGCCCTGCCCCGTGACAGGACTGTGCTTGTCTCGAAATCCGGGGTGCGAGGACGCCCTACGCTGGTCAGCAACGTCGAAACGCTGGCCCATGTCGCGCTCATCGCCCGATATGGACCCCGGTGGTTCCGATCGGTCGGCGATCCGTCCGAGCCAGGGACCATGCTGGTCACTCTGACTGATGGATCGACGCGCTCGGTGCTCGAAGTGCCAACCGGAACGCACTTGGCCGACCTCGTCGGGCATCTCGGCGTCACCGAGCCCCGCATGCTGCGCGCCGTCCTGGTGGGCGGTTACCACGGCAGTTGGATTCCACGCGAGATGGTCGCCGGCGCCCGGCTGTCGCGCGCAGGCCTGGCCCACCTCGGCGCCAGCCCCGGTGCTGGCATCATCCAGGCACTGCCGGCGAACCAGTGCGGACTCGCGCGCACCGCCGGCATCCTCGGCTACCTGGCCGATGAGAGCGCCCGCCAATGCGGCCCGTGCCTCAACGGCCTACCCCAGTTGGCCCGATTGTTCGACGATCTCGCCTATGGCGTCGCAGACGACCCGCTCCTCGACGAGGTGCGCCGGACGATCGACCTCGTCGACGGCCGGGGCTCGTGTCGGCACCCCGACGGAACCGCCCGCTTGGCCCGCAGCGCACTCGACACCTTCGCCGCCGACATCACTCACCATCGCCACGGCCGATGCGAAGCCGCCCTAGCGTCGATGCCTAGCGGTGAGCGCTCACGTCGCCACACCTCGGGATCGCGATGAGAACTCCGTCGGCGCCACCCATCCGCCTGCACATCGACTGGACGCGCTGCCAAGGTCGCGGCTTGTGTGTAGAGCTCCTGCCTCAACTTCTCACTCGCGACGACTGGGGCTTTCCCGTCGTTCGAGATGGCTCTCGCGAACCGGCGGTGCCTGCTTCAGCTCTGTCGAATGCACGCAGCGCAGTCGACTTGTGCCCGCGACTTGCGCTCTCGCTGCGCGCCGACACCGTCCGAAGATCCAGCGACCGATAGGCAGACACTTCCTGGCTGACAGTCATCAATTTCGCTAATCCATGGCACTTAGAGGAGTAATAGTTGACCACGTTCAATGGGCTTCCGGCCCACGTCCTGCTCGTACATTTCATCGTAATCCTGGCTCCGCTCACCGCCGTGCTCGCGGTTATCTGCGCCCTGTGGCCGGCGGCTCGGCAACGGTTGGTATGGCTGGTGCTCGGGCTGGCGGTGATTACCTCCGTCCTTACACCCCTGACGACGCAAGCAGGCGAATGGCTGGAGCACCGTGAGGGACGGTCGCCACTAATGCATGCGCACACGGAGTTGGGCGACACAATGCTGTACTTCTCCATCGCGTTGGTGGCGGCCGCGGCGCTGCTCGCATTCGTCCATATCCGGGAAGCGCGCGGCAGATCCGTGAAACCCGTTGCGCGGTGGCTTATTGCGACCGTCGTCGTCATCGCTTGCGCCGCGACGACCGTGCAGGTCTATCGCATCGGGGAATCAGGAGCCAAAGCGACATGGGGGCAGGAGTCGGCTGCACGATCTAGTGCGTCTGGCGGATTGGCGGATCCAGTCCTCCCCTAATCTTGGCCAGCAGTCCGGCCGCGCCAAGCGCATCACGTAAGACCCCGCGAGCGATAAGGTGACGGGTTAGGGCTAGGAAAGGCCGGCTGTCCTGATGGGTGAGGAAGAGGGCGGATCAGAGTTCGCCGAATTGGGCGGGCGGGCGCTGATGCGGCGGATGCACGGTGAGGTCGACGAACTACTCGCCGGTCATGACCAGATGGATCGTCTGCTGCGGGTCATCGTAGACATCGGCTCCGACCTGTCCTTGGACGCAACACTTCACCGGATCGCTGTCGCCGCGAAAGACGTAACCCAGGCGCGTTATGGCGCTCTCGCTGTGCGCGCACCCGATTCGACACTCCTGTCGTTCGTGCACGCCGGAATGGATGAAGACGTCGTAAGGCTCATCGGCCACCTGCCGGTCGGCAAAGGTGTGCTCGGCCTGCCGATCGACATTAACGCGGGATTGCGCCTGGACGATCTCACCACCCACCCGGCGACAGCCGGGTTCCCAGAGCATCACCCTCCGATGAAGGCTTTCCTCGGTGTGCCGATCACGATTCGCGAGTTGGCCTTCGGAACTCTGTATGTCACCGACGACGCGCCTGAGCGAAAATTCAGTGAAGCTGACGAGATCGCTGTGCGCGCGCTGGCTTCGGCGGCGGCGACCGCGATCGAAAACGCTCAGCTATTCGAACGACTGCAGATGTCCGCCCGATGGACTGAGGCCACCCGAGAGATCACGACAGCCTTGCTTGGCGGCAGTCAACCCGCCGTCCCGGCGATGCACCTCATTGCCGAACGTGCTCGTCAGCTGACCGATGCAGAGCAGGCGATCGTGCTTGTCCCGACCTACGACGACTTGCCCGACGATCAAGTCGACACTCTCGTCGTGAGCACCGCCGTCGGCGTGCACGCCGACGAGGTGCTGGGCCAGCGGATCCCCGTCGATGAATCGACCAGTGGTGAGGTGTTCCGATCGGGCACCCCGTTGATCACCGAATCTTTCCGGCGTCCCATTCAAGCGTTCACCGACTTCGGCCAGCGCCCAGCGATCGTCATGCCGTTGCGCGCCAACGGCTCCGTGCTCGGCGTCATCGCAGTAGCGCGCAACGAGAACCAACGCCCGTTCGATGACAGCTACCTCGACCTGGTCAGCGATTTCGCCCGCCACGCCGCAATGGCACTGACATTGTCCAATGCCCGTGAACGCCAATACGAACTCGATGTCCTTGCCGACCGCGAGCGCATCGCGCACGATCTCCACGACCATGTGATCCAACGCCTGTTCGCCGCCGGTATGGATCTGCAGGGCACCATCGCACGGTCTCGATCACCTGAAGTCGTTGCGCGCCTTGCCCGCACCGTCGACGATCTTCAGGGAACGATCAACGACATCCGCAACACCATTTTCCGGCTGCAAGCCCACGATGCGGGAGCGACGACCTTCCGGGCCCGGGTGGAACGGATCGTCGCAGACCTCAGCGACAATCGGAACCTCTCCGTCGAGCTGAGCATATCCGGGCCGCTCAGCGTCGTCAGCGCCGATCTGGCCGGACACACCGAAGCGGTGATCACCGAGGCGATCAGCAATTGTGTCCGGCACGCGGACGCATCACGGCTGACGGTGCGTCTCGCCGCCGCCGACAACTTGACCGTTGAGGTCATCGACAACGGCTGCGGTATACCGCCGGACAACGATCGCCGAAGTGGCTTGTCCAATATCAAGCAGCGCGCCGAACAACTCGGTGGCACATGCGAATTCATCACGCCACCGGGCGGCGGAACCCACCTGCGGTGGAGTGTGCCACTCACCGACTTGTAGGCCACCTGCCGCCTGAGTCGTTCCTGAACGCTGCAGCCGAGTTCACTCAACCAGGCTGGGTTCACTCCTTGTGCGCCGCCATGAACGCGGTCTACCTGGAATTACGCCTCTTTTCAGATCGAACACCATGCGGTCGATCATCCGGCTGGTTTCTTGTCGTCGGGTTTGCTGCGCGCGGTTACGGATCCCACGCAGCATTTTCTGCTCCATGACGAAGTGGATTATGTCGGAACCGGCGTGACCGACCACACCACCGCTGCTCCGAGCGATAAAGCGGGTCCAGCCGTTGTCGTCTCGTAAATAGAAGGCCCATGCTCCCGAGGCTTTCTCTCCGCGCCGCACTCTCTCGAAATCGTCGGGTGCCATCAGCACCAGGTGAGACCTCGGTTGCACGGCTGCTACCACCTGTCGGGCGCGGTCGCCGAACCGCCTGGCCAGCCAGACGGTGTCGCCGACACGCACGTTCTGCCACTCCGCGTGGATGGCGTCGGCGTTGTGGATCTGCGCCCCGACTGCCCATTCCAGCAGGGAGTAGCTGTAGAGGCCGCCGCGGTTCTCGCCAATCTGCGCCAGCCATGGCCACACCGTCCGGATAGGTGCGTCGATCGTCACCGCCCGCGTGGCCCGCGGCGCCATTGCCGACACAAGCTCGTCACCCGGCAGGACCGCCGTGACTTCGTCATCGTCGGCTCCCCACGTGTACATCCACGGCCGCAGCCTGCCCCGGTACAGTGCGATGACGCCGACCGCGGCCATCAGCCCGGCGAGAAATGGTCGCTGATTGCCCATGAGCCAAGGCTAGGAACGGCGCCGGCGCACGGCTAAGGGCCCAAGGTCCCACGGTTGAGGCCAAAGCGCCCTAACCCTCTGCCGCTGTACGGCGCACCCTTCCAAGATGCCCAAGCACTGGTTGGTGATGGAGCCCTCCGACGGGCAGACTTCCGCACCGTACCGCACGCGCCTGGCCGGGGCCGGACGCCATTTGCCGAGCACACACTTAACGACGGACGACTTGATGTCGACGACGCGGCATCACACCCATATCGACCTCGAACGGCTGACCGGCATCCGGGAGCGGCGCATCTCGATCGGTGACGAGGACTCGTTCAGCCTTGCCACGGCGGCTGCGCTCGATTGCCTCGAGAAGGCGCAGCGCGAGGCCGCCTCGGTGGACGTGGTGATCAACTGCAGCATCACGAAGTTCCGCGGAGGCCTCACGCAATGGCTGGAGCCGACGACGAGCAGTGCGATTGCGCACGCGATCGGGGCGAAGGATGCCCTGACCGTTGATGTCTCGAATGCATGCGCCGGAATGCTCACCGGAGTCACCATCGTGAACAACTGGATCCGCCAGGGCACGATCGAGCGGGCCCTGGTGGTCAGCGGTGAGTACATTTCGCAGCTCGGCCAGAACGCGGCCCGTCACATCCGCGGCATCATGAGCAAGGAACTCGCATCGCTGACGCTCGGCGACGCGGGGGCAGCACTTCTCCTCGAGCGGGCCACACCTCAATCCGCCGGAATCACGCTCGCCGGCTTCACCACCGTCGCCGACTACAGTCGGCTCTGTCTGGCCTATCCGAAAGGCCACGAACCCGGTGCGCGAATGTTCACCGACGCGAGGGGAATCCACAAAGCGGCGATGTCGAACACTCCGATGTTACTGCGGGAAGTGCTAGAAACAGCGGGCATCTCGATACACGACATCGACCATGTCATCACCCATCAAACCTCTGCGCGTGCGATCCGCAAGGGGATGGCCGAGCTTTCGGCATCCTTCGGTGACAAGCCTGCCCACGACGCAGTCATCACCGTCGATCGTTACGGCAACACCGCGTCGACCACCCACACCGTGGCACTCATCGAGGAACTCGAGGCGGGCAATATCCGGCCGGGAGAAACGATTGCGTTGATCGCCCTGGCGTCTGGCCTCGAGATCGGCATCGTTCTTCTGACCTTGGACGAAGAGTTGGTGAATCGCTATGGGCACAGTGATTGATCAGGTCACCGTCACGCGAGCCGGCTGGCGCAATCGTCATAGTGCGCTTCACCTCGCCGTCCAGGCCGCGGACGACTGTCTCCGCCGAGCTGGTCGAGATGCGGACGAGGTCGACCTGCTCATCAATGCCGGCATCTACCGCGACCGAAATCTGGCAGAGCCTGCTCTCGCGGCGTTGATCCAGAAGGACATCGGAGCCAATCCCGAAGATCCCCATACCAACGCCCACGGCACGTTCTCGTTCGACATCACGAACGGCACCTGCGGGCTCCTCAGCGGGTTGCAGATCGTCGACGGGTTCCTGAAATCCCACGCCATCGACTGCGCGCTCGTCGTGGCCAGCGACGCGGACCCGGGACATGGCATGAGCGACCACTTTCCGTACGCGCCCGTTGGCGCCGCCTTGCTCTGCACTTGGAGCGACGGCGACAGCGGACTACAGAAGGTGCACTGGACCAACCGTCCGGAGGGCGCCGAAAGCTACCGCGCGACAGTGGGACTGGCCGATGGCCACAATATTCTCAGGTTCGATCAGTCTGCCGACATTGATGGTCTCTTCGCTCGAGCCGCCGCCCGAGTGGCTGTCGAATGCCTCAGCGAATCCGGGCTGACACCGCAGGACATCGATGTGGTGGTCGCCGCCCCCGCTCGAAGCCGTTTCCGCGACGCGCTCGCCGACCGGCTCGGTGTTCCGGCGGACGAAATAATCGTCGCCGATGACGAGAAAATGCACACGGCTTCACTGGCGGCCGCATTGCAGGAAGCGGTCGATCGGGTCCCCGACGGAAGCCGGGTACTCCTCGTTGCGGCGGGCGCGGGAGTCACAGCCGGCGCGGCGCTGTACCAAATGCGACCCGCCCGCTGAGCCGTTACAGGCCCGTCGGATACGTCTCCGGCGTCTCTCCCGCCACCCAGACACTGGTGGGTTCCAAAGGTTCGAGAGCGCGGGTGTTCTCGATGTGGATGATGGCGTCGAACTGTTCGGATGGGCGCACGTGGTAGTAGTGGCTCTGCCGTTCGGTTGCGGGTTGATAGATCACCCCGATGGCGCGGGCCCCGGCTGCCGGGGCCATTCGTCGAACCTGATGTCAGGGCTTCCGGCTCTAGCCCCACCGGCGCGACCCGACGCAGGCTCAAACGATGGCCAACAACGTTTTGAAGCTTGCTGCGGCGGGCGGACTGCTCTATGCCGCGCGGCGGTATTACCTCAACTGGGGCACAACCAAGGACGAGTGTCGGATGCGCCTTCCCGGCGATGAGCTCGTCAGGTCTCCCGTCATCCGAACGACGGAGGGCGTGTGGATCGATGCGCCGCCCCGCGTCGTGTGGCCTTGGCTGGTTCAGATGGGCCAGGACCGTGGCGGGCTATACACCTACGAGACAGTCGAAAACCTAGTCGGCTTGAACTATCACAGCGCCGACCGCATCCACCCAGAATGGCAGCATCTCGCGCCGGGCGACGAAATGCGGCTGGTGCCGAAGGGCTGGATGGGCCTGCGCGACGGCATCGGGTTAAAGGTTGTTGACGTCATCGAGCAACAGTCGATCGTGTTGCGCGCAACTCCACCGGAGCAGGTGTGGGACGCCGTGTGGTCATTCCACCTCAGCCCGCACTGGGAAGATCAATCCCGGTTGCTGTTTCGGACACGAACACAATTGCGGCACCCGGGCGACGTCATGGTTGTCGAGGCCGTCGCTCCGGCCAAGGGGTTGTTCACCCGGAGAATGCTGCTCGGCGTCAAGCACAGAGCGGAATGCCAGCTCCAAGCCGAGGCGTCCGCGGCCACGGCGAGCGCCAACCTCCACCGGCTGGTCTAGTGTCGTGAGTCGTTAATTCGTGACCAGAACCCACACCTGGATGCGTCAACTCAACGCCGACAACACTCAACGCCGACAACATGGGTACGGGGATCCAGACCCGCAACAACTCCCGCCCCCTTCGCGTGGGCCACGACCGCCCGATCACATAGGGAAAATCCGTCGGCAACCACGGCAGACGAATCACGAATCACGACAGTAGCGCCGAAATTGCACTCAGGGCTGTTGGCGGTGTGCAGCTCGATTAACGACCCTGCGTGCAATCTCGCCGCTAGGTAGCGCAGCCGGTGTAGGTCAGGTCAGCTCGACCCCAAGTCCACCTACATCTCTCGCCAACTACTGCGCATGAATTAACGACTCACGACACTAGCGTGGTGTAGCCGGTTGGCCGGCCGCCTCAGGAGGGCGTGAACTCGAGGTCGGGCTCGGAACCGAAGCGGAATCGCCTGCCGGTGACGCTGAGCGGCCGGACCCGTACGTAATGCTGCTTGACCGTAGCGATCCACGGGAGTAGCTGTGCTCGCTCAGCCTCATCGATGTCGTCGTTGTCGCGGACGATGTGTGCCATACCCTTGACGATCACACTCCAGCCTTCGACCACGTTGTGGTCGTCGGCCTCGAACAGCACGTTGTGGTTGATCGCGGTGCTGACCAGTTTCGTCCCCTCCGCTGTGCGGAACAACAAGGTGCGGTGCTGGACAACGTAGTTGATCGGGAAAATCTCGGGTTGGCCGTCGACGCTGGTGACGAGTCGTCCCAGCGAATGGCTCGACAGGAGATTCCAGCACTCCGACTCCGAGAGGATGGAGACCGGTTGAGAGTCTTCAGACATGGCGCAACATTAACCGTCGCTGGCGGCCAAGAGATGTGGCACAAAGTCACTCATTCTGGGACCCAAGGGCACCAGCATGCCCACCCGCTTGGGCAAACTGATTGGAATGCCATGAATGCAGCTGTGGCAGCAGGGCATTTTTCTTGTAGTGATGCTCAGCCATTCGACTGAGGATGTGGTCGAGCACGACGACCGCTTCGTCGATGTGGGGTCCCTTGTTCAGCATGACGCATTCAGCGCGTTCGCTCATCGCGGCATCGCTGATCTCGGCCCGTGACGGCAACCCGCTCTTGGAGAGTTGTTCCAACACCTGCGTCGCCCAGATCACCGGCAGGTGCGCTGACTCGCACAACCACAGGATTTCTTCCTGAAGCTCGGCCAGTCGCTCGTATCCGACTTCCACCGCGAGGTCGCCGCGCGCGATCATCACGCCGACTCGAGGTCGGCGCATCGCAGTGAGCAGCAGTTCCGGCAGCCGCTCAAACGCGTGCCGCGTCTCGATCTTGAGCACCACGCCCAGGCGGTCGCCGCCCAACCGGTCCAGCACCTTGTGCAGCACCACGACATCGGACGGATCCTGGACAAACGACATTTGAACCAGGTCTGCGATCTCGATCACCGTGCTGAGGTCCGAGATGTCCTTTTCGGTGAGCGCCGATACCGGCAGCACGGTGTCCGGAAGATTGATGCCTTTAGCCGCACGCAACTTCGAGCCCGAGCCGGCCGCCCGCTCGATCCGGACCTCGAGCACCTCAGGGCTGGCCGCGAGGATTTCGCCGCCGATGCGGCCGTCATCGAAGAAGATCTTCTCGCCGACGAGGGCATGGGTGAAGACGTCGGGAAGCGTGCATCCGATCCGCGGCGCACCGTCGGGATCGGCTGGGACCGGCGCGCAGTCACGTGTGACGTTCAAGGTGTCGCCGGGACGCAGCCGCAGGCTCTGCTCACGCTCCGGCACCGGGCCCACCTCGGTCGGGTCGTGCCGGCCGTCGACCTGCAGGACGGTGCCAGTGCGCACATAGGCCGTCTTGTCGGTGCAGGCGACGATTCCCCCGCCGCCGACATCAGCTGCAGTCAGCGTCAGAGTCCGCTTCGCGCCGCGGGTGTCGGAGAACGTGAGGATCTCGCCGACCCGCCTGCGCGACAACCACTCTCGCGGCACCGGCAATGCCGAAATTCCCGGCTCCGGTGCCGGCGTCGGATCCTCTGCCGCGGTCAACCAGGCCCTGGCCGCCGCCAGCATGTGGCCGAGGACGTCACGCTTCGGTCGAATCTTGACGACGCGCGGCCCTGGCTGGATCGGTCCGGTCCGCAGCTTGGGGCCTGCAAGATCCATCGCGACCAGACAACTGCGGGACGTCTGCGCGCCGGCGGCCCGAACATGGTCGGCCATCGCACGCCATGCGGTCGGGTCGTCATGCGCACAGTTGATCCGCGCCACGTCCATGCCGCGCTCGACCAGGCGTCGCACCAGCTGGGGATCGGTAGCCGCCTCCGACGGCAATGTGACCATGATCCGGGTTTCGCGCTCAGCGGGCACCGGCCCGAGCAGGTCGACGGTGCGGCTGCGCAGCAGCTCGCCACCTTCGTCGGCGCCGACGGCGGAGGCCATGGGCGGCCGCCAGCCGTCCTCGAGCATCGCCAGCACCGCGGAGCGAACAAGCCGGAGGGTAGCCTCCACGTGGGGTTCACTGCGACCCAACGAAGAGAGCCCGAAACCCGCTAGTTGGTGTTGCAGCTCTCGTAAATCGATCTGTCGAATGGCCCAGTAATGCACGATGTTTCGGGCGCTGGCGTGATAACCGGCAGCCACCGCCGCCAGCCACTCCGACCACGCCGACTCGGCAGTCTCGAGGCGCTCGAGCAAGCCGTCCAGCCGCCCAAGAAGCCGGACGAGTTCGGCTTGAGTCTCGTCGCGCGCCAGCAGGCCCGCTCCACGAGATGACGACACGGCTGCCCTTTCGGCTGATGCGACACTGATCGGCAACGGTATCGGCCGCCGGTTACCGGTCGGTGAACACGGCTAAGGACCTTTGGCACCAATCGTTGGGACCCAAGCACTGTGCAACCTGCCCACAGATGGCGCACGATGACTCCCATGGACAGCGCGGTGATCGACGCCACCGGGTTGCAGCGGCTGGTGTCGACACTGATCGACCGCGGCTACCGCGTGGTGGGTCCGACGGCTTCGGACAATGCGATCGTGCTCGCGGAGCTGAGCTCCGCCGACGACCTGCCGCAGGGCTGGGGCGTCGACGTCGGCCCCGGGCACTATCGGCTGCGCCGCCGCGACGACGACGCACTGTTCGGTCATTCGGCCGGTCCGCAGTCGTGGAAGCAGTTTCTGCACCCGCCGCGGCAGAAGATCTGGTCATCGGACGGATCCGAGCCCGAAGAGACCCCGCGTTACGCCTTCATCGGGGTTCGGGCCTGCGACCTGTCTGCCATCGCGATGCTCAACGGCGTCCTCGGTACCGGGTCGCATCCCGACGAGGGTTTCGTGGGGCGGCTGCGGCGAATCTTCGTGGTCGCCGTCAACTGCACCGAACCCGGTGGGCTCTGTTTCTGCGCCTCCATGGGCACCGGGCCCGCGGTTGGTCCCGGCTACGACCTGGCGCTCACGGAACGCACCGACGACGGCGGCCGCCGTTACGTCGTCGACATCGGCAGCGAGGACGGCGCCGACATTCTTGCCGCGCTGCCGCACCGGGACGCCGACCGGGCCGAGATCGACACCGCGCGAAGCGATGTCGCCGAGGCTGCCCACCACATGGGCCGGCAGATGCCGACGGGTGACCTTCGTGAGCTGCTGATCGAGTCACGGGAGTCACCGCATTGGGAGGAGGTCGCCAGTCGGTGCCTGACGTGTGGCAACTGCACCATGGTGTGCCCGACGTGCTTCTGCACCAGCGTCGAGGACGTCACCGACCTCACCGACCAGCACGCCGAACGATGGATGAACTGGGCGTCGTGCTTCGAGTTCGACTTCACGTTCGTGCACGAGGGCAGCGTCCGGCAATCCGACTCGTCGCGGTACCGACACTGGATCACCCACAAGCTCGGCACCTGGCACGACCAGTTCGGCAGTTCGGGGTGTGTCGGCTGCGGGCGGTGTATCACCTGGTGCCCCACCGGAATCGACATCACCGAAGAGATGAATACCCTGGCCGGCCTTGCGGAGGACGACGATGACTGACACCGCCACATGGCCTGCGGGGTCGTCGGCGATGACACCGGTGCCGTATCGGGTGCTCAGCAGGGTTTCCGAGAATCGCGACTCTGCGACCCTGAATCGGGCAGCCCTGCAATTTGCGGCGGTTGAGGCCGTACTCGCTGAACTTCCTAGACGGCAATGAAATTGGACTCGCCGCCGTCGACGGCGGGGTCCGTCAGCCGCCGCGCGAGATCCGACACAGCCCGGACAACGGCCATTTCGCCGCCGGTACCGGCGGAGCCGCGCTCTGCGGGCCCGAGCCTGGCCAGTCCCACCCCCACCGACTCGTGGTCGCCGAACCGCAACCGCGCCGTGGCCTGGGTCCCGCCATCGTGTTCACAGACTGAAATCATTACGGTCCAGTCATTTTCGCTTTGCAGGGGCGTGCTGTCGTCCATTGCATCTCCCGACGTCGTTTGAATGGAATCCTTCAGTCCGATCCGACTACTTCTCCCGGGATGGCCAGTAGGGCCTGAAGTCCCGCGGTTCCGGGCCGATCGTCGCCGCCTGCACTGACCGGGACCTACGGCGGTTGATCAAGGACCAAAGACTCCTCAGCAGATCGAAATGCGCCCATAGCGTTAGTCAGGTAAGGCGGCTTCCGCGGCCTTGAACCATCAGCGCTGGGAGACAAAGATGTCCGAAACCCTGGTTTCCAGACCGGTCGAGCCTCGTCCGGCGAGAGCCAGTCGCGGGCTGAGCCTCGCGGCCCTGACCGCAATCGTCGTCGGGTCGATGATCGGCAGCGGGATCTTTGCCCTGCCTTCCCAGATGGCCGGCAGCGCCGCTCCCGGACCGCTTGTCATCGGTTGGGTGATCACCGGTGTCGGCATGTTGATGCTGGCGTTCGTGTTTCAGACGCTGGCCGCCCGCAAGCCGGGAGTCGACGGCGGCGTCTACGGATACGCCCGGGCCGGCTTCGGAAACTACATCGGCTTCACGTCAGCCTTCGGCTACTGGGTCTCGGCGTGGGTGGGCAACGTCGCCTATCTCGTCCTGTTGTTCTCGACGCTGGGCTATTTCTTCCCGGCCTTCGAAGGCGGCGCCACTGTTGCCGCGATCATCGGCGCGTCGATCCTGCTGTGGACCGTCCATGGAATGACCCTGCGCGGTATCCAGACCGCCGCGTTCGTCAACGTCTTGGTCACCATCGCCAAGGTGGTGCCGATTCTCACCTTCATCGCGATCGCAGCGGTCGGATTCAAGGCCGGCCTCTTCACCGCCGACTTCTGGGGCAACACCACGCAAATCGACGGTGCTCCGTTGGGCGACACGATGTCTCAGATAAAGAACATGATGCTGATCACCGTGTGGGTGTTCATCGGTATCGAAGGTGCGTCTGTCTACTCTAAGCACGCGGCCAAGCGGAAGGACGTCGGCCGGGCCACGGTGTTCGGCTTCGCCGGCGTGCTGGCCTTGCTCCTTCTTGTCACCCTGCTGTCCTACGGATTGATGGCCCAGGCGAAGCTCGCCGGCGTGCCCGACCCTTCGATGGCCGGCGTGCTCGAGAGTCAGGTCGGCAGTTGGGGCGCCGCCTTCATCTCCATTGGACTGGTCGTCTCCCTGCTCGGCGCGCTGATCGCATGGGTGCTGCTGTGCGTCGAGATTCTGCGCCTGCCCGCCCTCGAAAACGTGATGCCGAAGGCACTGGCCAAGGAGAACGCGCACGGAGCTCCGGCGAATGCATTGTGGCTGACCAACCTGTGCGTGCAGGCGATGTTGCTTTGGACGCTCGCGAACAAGAGCACCTACCTCAACCTGATTCTGCTCGCGACCTCGCTGATCCTGCTGCCCTATCTGTGGTCGGCTGCGTACCAGGTCCTGCTGGCGGTCCGCGGTGAGACATATGAATCCGGCCACGGCCGGGTCCGCGACTTGATCGTGGGCTTCGTCGGCCTGGTCTATGCGGTCTGGCTGGTGTACGCGGGCGGCTGGCAGTACCTGCTGATCGCCGCGCTGTTCTACCTGGCCGGCTCGGTGATGTACATCTGGGCGCGCAGGGAAAGCCGGTTGCCCGTCTTCACCAAGCCCGAGTGGGCCGTCGTGGCGGTCGTGGCTCTGACGTCGGTCGCGGCGATCGCGCTGATGGCCACCGGCAGCCTGTCCGTCCTCTGATGGATCTGCGAGGCGAAGCAATGAATACGAACCAGCTGGGCGTGTGGTCCGAGGCGGGCAAGTTGCGCCGGGTGATGGTATGTGCACCCGGCCTTGCCCACCAGAGGCTCACGCCGGAGAACTGCAAAGAACTGTTGTTCGACGACGTCATCTGGTTGCAGCAGGCCCGACGCGACCACTTCGACTTCGTCGCGAAGATGGTCGACCGCGGCGTCGAGGTCTTCGAGCTCCACGACCTATTGACCGAGGTGGTCGCCATACCCGAGGCACACGACTGGATCCTGGACCGCAGGATTACCGACGACCTCGTCGGCTCGGGTCTGCGCCACGAGATCAGAACGTGGCTCTCCGGGCTGCCTGCAGATCGGTTGGCGGAGTTCCTCGTCGGCGGGGTCGCCTACCAGGATGTGCCTGTCGATATCGGCGGTAGCTTTCTGTCGGCGTTCCGCGAGCTGGACCCCGCAGGCTTTGTTTTTCGGCCGTTGCCCAACACGCAATTCATGCGCGACAACAGTGCGTGGATCTTCGGTGGTGTCACGCTGAACCCGATGTACTGGCCGGCCCGCCGTCAGGAGACGTTGCTGACGACTGCGGTGTACAAGTTCCATCCCGTTTTCGCCGACGAGAAGTTCGACATCTGGCTCGGCGACACGGAAGGCGTTGCACGCGAACACGGCTCGGCCACGTTGGAGGGCGGTGACGTGATGCCGATAGGCAAGGGCGTCGTCGTGATCGGCATGGGTGAGCGGTCGTCGCATCAGGCGATCACCCAGGTGGCGCGAAACCTGTTCGCCGCGGGCGCCGCCGAGCGCGTGATCATCGCGAGCCTTCCGAAGTCCCGTGCCGCAATGCATCTCGATACGGTTTTCACCTTCTGCGACCACGACTTGGTGACCGCGTACGCGCCGGTCGTCGACGGAATCGTGCCGTTCAGCCTGCGGCCCGACGACAGCTCCCCATCCGGGTTGGACATCCGCCGCGAACCGAGCTCGTTGATGGCGACCATCGGCGAGGCGGTCGGCGTGGACTTCCGTGTCGTCAGCACCGCGGGGGATGTCTACGGCGTCCAGCGTGAGCAGTGGGACGACGGCAACAACGTCGTCGCTCTGGAGCCCGGTGTGGTCATCGGCTACGACCGGAACATCCTCACCAACACGGCGTTGCGCAAGGCCGGGGTCGAGGTCGTCACCATCACCGCCAGCGAGTTGGGCCGCGGACGCGGTGGCGGCCGATGCATGACCTGCCCGATCGAACGCGACCCGCTCTACACCTGATCCTCTACGACCAAAGGGACACGAGAACAATGGCGTACAACATCCGCAATCGCAGCCTGCTGAGCCTGGTCCACCACACCGATCACGACTTGCTTTACCTCGTCGACCTCGCACGCGACCTGAAGCGGGCGAAATATTCGGGCTTCGGCCGGAAAAGCCTGGAGGGCAAGAACATCGCGCTGATCTTCGAGAAGACCTCCACCCGCACGCGATGCGCGTTCGAGGTGGCGGCCTACGACGAGGGTGCACACGTCACCTACATCGACCCCACGTCGTCGCAGATCGGTCACAAGGAGTCGATGAAGGACACCGCTCGAGTGCTGGGCCGGATGTACGACGCGATCGAGTACCGCGGCGCCGGTCAGGGCATCGTCGAGGAACTCGCTGAGTACGCAGGTGTGCCCGTGTTCAACGGACTGACCGAGGAGTTCCATCCGACACAGATGCTCGCCGATGTCCTCACCATGACCGAACACTGCGCGAAACCGATCCCCGACATCGCCTACGCCTACGTCGGAGACGGCCGCAACAACATGGCCAACTCGCTGCTGCTGGTTGGCGCCAAGTTGGGCATGGATGTGCGGATCGGCGCACCGGAAACGCTGTGGCCCAGTGAGGAACACGTCAAGCTGTGCCGTGACTTCGCGGCCGAGTCCGGGGCGCGGATCACCATCACCGACGACCCCGCCCGGGCGGTCAGGGGCGTGGACTTCATTCACACCGATGTCTGGGTCTCGATGGGAGAGCCGCTGGAAACGTGGGGTGAGCGAATCGACCTGCTGCTGCCGTTCCAGGTCAACGCGAAATTAATGGCGGCGGCGGGCAATCCCCGAGTGCGGTTCATGCACTGCCTGCCCGCATTCCACAACTCCGAAACCAAGGTCGGTGCGCAGATCGCCGCCCAGTACCCGCAGCTGGTCGACGGCATCGAGGTCACCGAGGACGTCTTCGAATCGCCTGCCAATTTGGCGTTCGACCAGGCGGAGAATCGAATGCACACGATCAAGGCGGTCCTCGTCGCCGCGCTCAGCTGAGCGGAAGGACAGCCATGCGAATCGTTATAGCCCTTGGCGGCAACGCGCTGCTGCAGCGCGGCCAGCCCATGACGGCAGATAATCAGCGCGCGAACATCCGGGCCGCCGCCGAGTGCATCGCCGCGATCGCGGCAGGCAACGAGATCGTCGTCGCGCACGGCAACGGTCCGCAGGTGGGCCTGCTGGCGCTGCAGGCGGCGGCATACCACGACGTGGCGCCCTATCCCCTCGATGTGCTCGGTGCGCAGACCGAGGCGATGATCGGCTACGTCATCGAACAAGAGCTCGGCAACCTGCTACCACCCGATCAGCCGTTGGCCACGCTTCTCACTATGATCGAAGTCGACGGCGACGACCCGGCGTTCCGTCATCCGACGAAACCGATCGGGCCGATCTACGACCAACAGACCGCAGAGCGCCTTGCGGCCGCAAGCGGCTGGGCCATTGCACCGGATGGAGACAAGTTCCGTCGAGTTGTCCCCAGCCCAAAGCCCAAGCGTATCTTCGAGATCCGGTCCATTCGCAGCCTGGTCGAGCAGGGTGCGATCGTGATATGCGCCGGCGGCGGCGGAATCCCGACGATGTATGACGAGCATAGAAAGCTGCATGGTGTGGAAGCCGTCATCGACAAGGACCTGGCTTCAGCACTGCTGGCCGAGCAGCTCGGCGCCGATCTGCTGGTCATCGCCACCGACGTCGACGGTGTCTACACCGGTTGGGGCACCCCTCAGCAGGAGCGGCTCGACCAGGTGACCCCCGATGACCTTGCCGGGCTTGACCTTCCGGTCGGTTCAATGGGTCCAAAGGTTCAGGCAGCGTGCGCTTTCGCCCGCAACACCGGTAACGAGGCCGTCATCGGATCGCTCACCGATATCGCCAACATTGTCGCAGGCACGGCGGGAACCCGAGTGAGCGTCAGTCAGCGGCAGCGGTTGCCAGCGACTTGACCGCCATCTCGATGCCCGACGCGAGTTCGTCGACGTCGGGTCCGGCGTCCAGGTCGGCAATGATGCCGAAAACCAGTTGATCCCCGTAGCTCAATATCGCGATGCCAGACCGCAGGCGAAGCGCCACCGGCGGGATGGGGAGCAACCGCACCACGTCTCGCCCCATTATCTGCACACCGCATCGCGGGCCGGGCACGTTCGTGGCCACGGTGACGATTCCTCGTTGCGGCAGCCGGGTGAGCGCGCGAACAGACCACGCGGTGAGTGCAAATGGAACGAACTTGGTTGCGGACAAGATGGTGCTGGCGGCTTCCCGTTGCCCGCTGAACTTTGCCCGCGCGAGCCGTTGGTGGACCGCGCCCAATTGTTCGACGCGATCGGCCTTGTCGACCGGAAGGTACGGGAGCATGACCGAGACGCGGTTGTCGGTCCTGTTCATGGCATCGGCTGAACGCACCGACACGGGCACCAGGGTGCGGAGCGAATCACGTCGAGGCTGCTCGCCGCGCCGAATGAGTGCGGCACGGTAGCTGTCGGTGATCGCAGCCAGGGCAACGTCATTCAGCGTGACGTCGAATTTGTCGCGGATTTTCTCCACGTCGCGGAGGGACACCTGCGCGGCGCTGTAACAGCGCATGCTGGTGACTGGGCCGTTCAGAGACGAACGCGTTCCCGGTCGCAGCAGGGTGTCGAGGATCCCGAAGGTGCCCTCAGCCGCCTGGGCGGCGGCGGCCGTCACGTCGGAGGCGGCGTGCCAGGCGCCGCGAACCCAGTCGAGCGGGTTGAGGCTGGGCTTCGACGGCCGAAGTGGCGGCTTCGCCGGTGCCCTGGAGCCCCGGATCTTGCCGACAAAGGTGTCGACCTCTCCACCATCGCTGAGGCCGGCGAGCAGGTGCATCGCTGCGATTCCATCGGCGATACTGTGGTGGATCTTCATCAAGATCGCCCACTGCCCGTCGGCGAGACCCTCGATGATCCAGCACCGCCAAAGCGGTCGGTCACGATCGAGCCGCGGTTCCATCGCTTCGGCCACGAACCGGTACAACGCAGTGTCGTCGCCCGGAGGCGGAAGGGCCGAATGGTGAACGTGGTGGGCGATATCGAAGCCGGGATCCTCGACCCATTCCGGGGCGCCCAAGTCCAGCGGATAGGCGCGCAGCACTTGTCGGAACCGTGGCACGGCGACTATTCGCTCGGCAAAGCCCGTCACGAGCGCGTCATAGTCTGGCATCGGTCCTGCCATAACTGATACGGAACCCACGGCCAGGCTGACGTGCCGGTCAGAATCCTCGGCCTCGAGGAAGCCGGCGTCGAGGGTGCTCAAATGTGCCATGGCATCACTGTCCTTGCGTTCGGGAAGCGGCACGAGAGGCGGAGGTCCTCTGCCGCGAGGACAAGTTGCTCTGGCAGGGTGTCATGCCGCAACGGTGACATCGACGGACAAGCAATCAGCGATCACGTTCCAGTGGGTGCTTTGGTCCCGCGATTCCCGTGCTTTCGAAGGTCCACCCTCCCTCGGTTGTGGGCCGAATGGCCATGGCGGTGGTGACCAACGACTCATGGCTCACGTTCCGGATCTTCGTAGCGTCGTCATATGTCCACTGCAATCAAGCGTCCAGGGCTCGTGGTCGGGGTCGACGGATCATCTGCCTCAAGAGCCGCCATCGACTGGGCCGCTCGCGATGCGGCGATGCGCGAGATCCCGCTCACCTTGGTTCACGTCGTGCCCGTTCTCGGCGGGACCTGGCCGACCACACCGCTTCCGGCCGGCTTCGGCGAATGGCAACAACAACAGGGGCGGCAGTTCATCAACGACGCGGTCGGTTTGGTTCGCGACGCCACGGGGCCCTTCGGCACTCCAGAGGTCAAGACCGAGATTTATTACTCAGCGACCGTTCCCACGCTCGTCGATCTGTCCAAGGGAGCAGAGATGATCGTGGTCGGGCGTCGCGGCCACGATGGAATCGACAATCTCCTTGGCTCCGTGAGCGCCGGAGTGGTTCAGCATGCGCACTGTCCGGTAGCGGTGATTCACGAGCCGTTGCTGCCGCACTCCGCTTCGGCGCCTGTTCTATTGGGCATCGACGGCTCGCCCGTCTCGGAGTTGGCCACCGTGGTCGCCTTCGAGGAGGCGTCGCGTAGGCAGGTGGACCTCGTTGCACTGCACGCATGGAGTGATGCGCGCGTGCTCGACTTTCCGGGTTTGGATTGGTCGACGATGGAAGCCTCGGCTGGCGAAGTGCTGGCCGAGCGCCTGGCGGGATGGCAGAGCCGATACCCCGACGTGACTATTCACCGTCACCTCGTCCGTGACCGGCCCGCCCATCAGATCATTGAAAAGTCGGAGGCAGCTCAATTGGTCGTGGTCGGCAGCCACGGCCGTGGTGGGTTCGCGGGCATGGTGCTCGGCTCGGTAAGCGCGGCAGTGATTCAGTCAGCCCGCACGCCGGTGATCGTCGCACGCGAAGCGTAGGAGTCAGGAGTTCTCGACGCTATCCTCGAGAATCGGAGCGGTCTGGAAATCGGATCGTCTGCCCGGGAGATATCTCTTCGACACGACCGTGGCATTCGATTGTGACTACAGGCACATCACGAGGACTCGCGCTCACCTCAGCGCCCCTGCCGCTGACTCGCAGGTAAAGGTGCTGCCCGCGATAGTGGATCGGAAATCCCAGTGCACCAAGTGATTCGGGCCAATGCGGAGACAGGACGATGCGGTCGTCCCGAATTTCCAGCCCGGTGAAACACCGCTGCACCAGGTCGACGCTTCCGGCCATCGCGGCGAGGTGGATCCCCTCGGACGTGGTGCCACCCTGGATGTCGGCGACGTCGGACTTGAGCACCTGCTTAAAAAACTCCATCGCGCGGTCGCGATTGGCCCGGGCAAGTACCCAGGTGTGCACGACGCCGCTGAGGGTCGATCCGTGGGACGTTCGAGCCATGTAGTAGTCGACCATCCGCGGTATCTGGTCGGGCGCAAAGTCGTAGTCGAGCCGGTCCAGCAGCTCGCCCAACTCGTCGGACGAGAGCAGATAGAGCAGCATCAGCACGTCGGCCTGCTTAGCGGCCTTATAGCGGTTGACGTCGTCGTTCTCGGCCTCCAGAATCCGGTCGAGGCGCTGGATATTCCCGTACCGCTGGCGATAGGACTCCCAATCCAGTTCTGCCAGGCTGCCGTAGCCCTCGAACTGACTGATGACGCCGTCGTGGAACGGCACGAACATCCGCCTGCTGACGTGGTCCCATCGGGCCAGTTCGGCATCCGTCAGACCCAGTTCTTCGCGCAGGTCGAGTCGGTTCGGCAACGGCATCAGATCAAGGGCGTCAATGGCCCGCAATATCACCCATACCGCCATCACGTTTGTGTAGGCGTTGTTGTCAACGCCTTCGTAGGGCCGATCCGGGTAGCCCGCATGGAATTCGTCGGGTCCGATGACGCCGGCGATGGTGTAGCGGTCGCGTTTGTGGTCGTAGGTCGACCGGCTGACCCAGAACCGGGCGATCTCGACCAGCATTTCCGCGCCGTGATCGATCAGGTAGGCCAGGTCCCCGGTGGCCTGGTAGTACTGCCAAACGTTGTATGCGACGGCGATTCCGATGTGATGTGCGCGATGGCTGGGATCGGGGTTCCATCGCCCAGATCGCGGATTCAGATGCAGGTCCGGACTTTCCTCCCGCCCGTCGCTGCCGGACTGCCAGGGGAACATCGCGCCGGCGTAACCGGCGAGCTCGGCGGCCCGCCGCGCCTCGGTGAGCCGCCGGTAGCGGTACCGCAACAACGCCCGCGTGATCGTGGGAAATCGCAGGTTCAGCACCGGGAAGATGAACAGTTCGTCCCAGAAAATGTGGCCGCGATAGGCCTCGCCGTGCAGGCCGCGCGCGGGGACGCCGATGTCCAGATCCTCGCTGTTGTAGGAGACCGTCTGCAGCAGATGCATCAGATGCAGCCGAAGGATGCGCAATTCGTCTGTGTGATCGTCGAATTCGATCGACAACCTCTCCCAGAGGTGCGCCCATTTGAGCGTATGCGCGTGACGGATCTCGCCAAATCGCCCTTGCCGATCCAGCCGTCGCTCCGCCCCCGTCGCCGGCTCCGACGTCCCTACATCCCGACCGGTAACCACTGTGACGACCTTCTCGACGGACAGCGACTGACCTACCTCCATCTGAGTGGAGATGTCATGGCCGATGACGAACTCCTCGTCAACCAGACGATACGCCGCCGGCGCAGGCGATCCGTTGCACCACAAGGTGGTTCGAGCCGCCAGCGCGACGGGAATACGAGATTGTGTGGTCGCGACGGCGAGCAGTACCGCGTTCTCCGACAGCCCACGCTTGTCGAGCAACGCTACGTGGGTGCTGGCCAACTCTCGATAACGCTCCACACCGTGATTGCACACACCGCCGTCGAGGGTCGAGCGGATCTCCAGCACACCCGCCCAGTTTTCGGCGACGACGGTCGTTTCGAGCGCGGCGACGTTCGCCCTGTGCATCGCGACGAAGCGGTGCTGGGTCACCGAGGTGATGCGCCCGGCATCGTCGCGGAAACGCAGCTCACGTGTCAGCACCGCTCCGCGAAGGTCGAGCGTCTGGCGATAGGACAACAATTCCACGGCATCGATGTCGAACCAGTCGCCGCCGTCGAAGCGGAACGTCAGCGGGAGCCAGTTGGGAATGTTGACCAGGCTTTCGTTGCTGGTCGTCTTCCCGGCGACGTTGTCGTCGAGACGGTTCAAGACGCCTGCGGCATAGGTGCCCGGGTAGTGGATCTGATCGGCGTGTGACTCCGGGGCCGCACCCCGGGTGGCGAAGTATCCGTTGCCGACCGTGCATAGAGCCTCGCGAAGCTTCTCGTCGTGCGGGTCGTAGCCCTCGAAAGTGTAGGTCCACGCATTGTTGGACGTGTCGTCGTTCGTACCCGAGCCAATTTCCACCGCGACGAAGGAACTCGCGAACCTCCTCGGGCCCGTCAAGAGTGTATTCGGCTGCCGTCGGTCGACCGCCGTCCTCGTCGCTGCGCACGACAACCCCGATGCCATTGGAGCGAATCGCCGCAAACGCGTCTTCGTCGGTGAGGTCATCGCCGACGTATATCGGCACCACCCGTCCCGTCTGGTTAATGCGCTCGGCGATCCACCCCAATGCGGTTCCCTTGTCCCAGTCGATGTCGGGACGCAGCTCAATTACTTTGCGTCCGCTGGTGACCCGTAAGCCATGTCGGTGGCCGTGCCGGTGCGTTGATGCGATGACGTCGCGGACGCTCTCCGGTGCCGCATTGCGATAATGCACGGCAACGGCATAGCGCTTGTGTTCGACGAGGACGCCGGAAACATCCTTCAACTCCTCGCGGAGTTCGGCCGCCGCACTTTCGAGAACGGGTATCGCGGTGGCGGCCGCATCGTTGTGGTGATGGCTGCCATCGGGACCGATCATCTCGAAGCCGTGGCTACCGGCGTACCAGATCTCGGGAAGGCCAACCCGGTCCCGGATGTCGGCCAGATCACGGCCGCTCAGTATTGCGACCGGGCATTGCGCGGCAAGCTGCTCCAGTGCCTCGGCGGCTCCGTCGACAAGGGTCGCCGCATCCGGATCCGAGACTATCTCGGACAGCGTGCCGTCAAAGTCCAGGCACACGAACGGCTGTCGGCCGTTGACGACCCCGATCAGCTGACCATACGAGTCGAGGGCATTCGGCAACTGCGCCATGCGCTTGTCTCCGGTACGGACCTGCACTTCGGAGAGGTCGGAAACCACCACGTCGGCGCCGTGCCGCAGGAGGTCGTCGGCATGCCCCATCCGATCGACGCCGATGACGATCGCGAACCCGCCGTCACGACCCGCCTGCACCCCCGCCTCGGCGTCCTCGACGACCACGCACCGCTCTGGAGTCGCGCCCAGTCTGCTCGCCGCCTCCAGCAGGACAGCCGGGTCGGGCTTGCCGATCAGCCCGAGAGATTCTGCGACGACGCCGTCTACCCGGACCGCAAACAGGTCGCCGAGTCCGGCCGCCTTCAAAGTGTGTTCGCAGTTGCGGCTCGATGAATAGACAGCCGTCGCCACCCCAGC
The DNA here is from genome assembly GCA_963817825.1 of uncultured Actinomycetota bacterium. Lineage (GTDB taxonomy): Bacteria > Actinomycetota > Actinomycetes > Mycobacteriales > Mycobacteriaceae > Mycobacterium. The sequence goes on from CAWFQG010000013.1 coordinate 207,497, forward strand.
CTCGGCGAGCTTGCGGACCAGCGCGACCGTCGACTCAAACACGGGCACTCCGGCGTTCGCCAGCTCGAGAAAACGCTCCTGCTTCCGGTTACCGAGTCCGCACACGGTGTCATCGACGAGGTCGGACGGGTCTCCCGGCGGGAGCGAAATCCCCCGTGAGGCAAGGAAATCAATTACTCCGTCTTTGCGCGGCTTGCCGTCGACGTAGTGGCGGAAGTCGTCATCGGTGAACGACGAACAATTCTCGCGGGCGTCTGCGGGCCTGCTCTTCAGAAAGTCGTCGAACATCGTGGCCCACGCCGCGGCATGTATTGAAGCGGTGTCTGTGACGACACCGTCGAGATCGAAGAGCACCGCGTCATGCAAGCGCGGGTCGACCGTTACCGACGACTTCATGGCGTACGTCTCCTCGTTAGTGTCCTATGCATGCACGAGACCGACATCGACCGGCTCCTCCGCGACCTCGAATAGCCGTTCCGTCTCGACACGGGTGCACGGCTCGGTTGCCGGCGTCATCAGCATGGCGGCGCCTGCCGCGATCCCGAACCGCACCGAGTTGCTCAGCGCCCAACCTCGGTTCAATGCCACAGTGATGGCCGCGACCATCGCGTCACCGGCCCCCACACCGCTGACCGCCCGCATCGGAATAGCCCCGAACCGCAGGCTTTCTCGCTGTGTGGCAAGCAATGCGCCGTCGGCGCCAAGTGACACCACGACGGCTCTGGCTTGCCCGCAATCGACGATTTCGTGGGCAGCAGCCAGCTGCTCGGGTTCGGTGGCGAGTTCGCGTCCGACGCATTCCCGCAGCTCTCGCACGCTCGCCTTGAGCAGGAACACGCCCGAGGTGATATGCCGGAGGCCGCCACCGGAAGTGTCCAGAACGAGCGACGCGCCGAGATCACGGCAGACCAGCGCCACCTGCTGGTAGAAGTTCGCGGGTACACCTCGCGGAAGGCTGCCGCTGGCCACCACGAACCTTGCCGAGCTCGGCCGCGTTGCGAAGTTCGGCGAGGCACCGCTGCTGTTCGACGAAGGTGAGAGAAGGTCCGGGGAGCACGAACCGATACTGCAGGCCGGTGCTGGTCTCGTTGACGGTGAAGCTTTCCCGCGTCGACCCGTCGATTGGGACGCGCCGAAAGGGGATGCCTCGCTCGGTCAAGAGATCGGCGTATACGTCGCCGGTCGCACCGCCAACTGGAACTATCGCCGACACCGTCGCACCCAGGTTGTGGGCCACCTGCGCGACGTTGACGCCGCCGCCGCCGGGGTCGTATCGGACGCCGCTGCAGCGGACCTTCTCGGTGGGGCGCACGACGTCGGCATCCGTGGTGATGTCGAGCGCGGGGTTCATCGTCAAGGTCACGATCGGCGCCTCGCCCGCAGCGGTCATGGCGACGATCCGACTACGGCGCTGCAGCAGGCGGTAGGGGCTGAAGTCCCTAGCCGACGCGTAGGGGACTTAGTGCTCTCGGAGGTTGTGACCTTCAGCCCGTCGGGTGTGGTCCTCGGACGCTAGATAGCGCGAGCGCGAGGGAAAAAGCTGGCTTCATGGAGATCAACACCTACGTCCGTGACATTTCGACGCTACGCATCGCCGATGCCGAGGAGGCAGGTGGCAAGGGCGCGAACATGGGCGAGCTGGTGGCCGCCAAGCTGCCGGTGCCACCCGGCTTCGTCCTCCTGCGGGACTGCTACCGACACTCCATGCAAGCAGGTGGAGTGGACGCGGAGCTGAACGCGCTTCATCGTGAGGCCGTGGAGAATTCCGCCGATACGATGCGGCTTACCGATCTGAGCCAGCGGATGCAGGGCCTCGTCGAGAAGGCCGCTGTTTCCGACACGGTCCGCGATCTGATCCTCAGCTCGTACCACGCGCTGGGATCGAACTCCGTTGTCGCGGTTCGATCCTCGGCGACCGGCGAAGACGGCAGCGACGCTTCCTTCGCGGGCATGAACGCGACCATCACCAATGTCAGCGGAGACGACGACCTCATCGACTCGGTGGTTCGGTGCTGGATGTCGCTGTTCAGCCCTCGCGTGATCACCTACCGGGCAAGTCGTGACTTCACCGCGGACCCGGCCATGGCGGTGGTGGTTCAGCAGATGGTCAATTCCGACAAGGCTGGCGTCGCATTCACTGCCGATCCGAGCAACGGCGCGCTGGACCGTGTGGTCATCGAGGCGGCGTTCGGGTTGGGCGAGGTCGTGGTGTCCGGTGAGGTCGAGCCCGACACCTACATCGTCTCCAAGGAGACGCTCGAGGTGTTGGACGTCCGGCTGGGGCTCAAATCGTTCAAGATCGTCCGTGGACCCGACGGCCACGACAGCTCGATTGACCTGAGCGACCAGGACGCAGGTGCCCGGGTGCTCGACGACGCCGAATTGCGCACGATCACCGAACTGGCGATCGCGACCGAGCGGCACAACGGGTGCCCGCAGGACACGGAATGGGCGATTTCGGACGGCAAGTCGTATCTCGTTCAGGCGAGGCCCATCACAACACTGCGGCACACGACTGCGCCGACCACGGAGGCCAACGCGGTGCTGGCGCGCGGACTCGCCGCGGCACCAGGCATGGCGTCGGGCAAAGTGCGCGTGCTGCAGAACCCCGATGAGGGCGAACGACTCCTGGAAGGCGAGATCCTCGTCGCCCAGATGACCAATCCGGACTGGCTGCCGACGATCCGCCGGGCCGCAGCGCTGGTCACCGACACTGGCGGAATGACTTGTCACGCTGCGATCGTCGCCCGCGAGCTTGGAGTGCCGTGCGTAGTCGGCACCCGCACCGCGACGCGGGACCTCCACAACGGCATCACGGTGACTGTCGACGGCGCGCATGGGCGGGTGTTGTCCGGGCGGGCCGAGGCAGCCTCAACGGCTCAAGTCGTGGCTGCCGACCAGCGAGCGCCTTCCGAACCGCAGGTCGAGGTGACCGGAACCAAGGTCTACGTCAATATGGCGATGCCGGACTCCGCGGAAAAGGTCGCTGCGCAAGGGGCCGACGGCGTAGGGCTGTTGCGGGCGGAGTTCATGCTCACCGAAGCGTTCGGCGGTCGTCATCCGCGCGACCTGATCGCGCACGGCGAGCAGAAAGCCCTGGTCGACGGGCTGGTGGCGCCGCTGTTGCGGATCGCCACCGCGTTCGGGCCCCGGCCTGTCATCTATCGCGCAACCGACTTCCGCACCAACGAGTTCCGCGGCCTCAAGGGTGGAGATGCCTACGAGCCCGTCGAGCACAATCCGATGATCGGATATCGAGGTTGCTACCGCTACGTCAAGGAACCCGACCTGTTCGCCCTCGAGCTGCAGGCGCTTGCGCAGGTGCGAGAGCAATCCCCCAACGTGCATGTGATGATCCCGTTCGTACGCACCCGCTGGGAACTCGAGGAGTGCCTTTCACTCATCGATGCGAGCCCGCTCGGCCGGCAGCGCGGTCTGCATCGCTGGGTGATGGCCGAGGTGCCCTCGGTCGTGCACTGGCTACCCGAATACATCGGCATGGGCATCGACGGGGTATCCATCGGCAGTAACGACCTCACCCAGTTGGTGCTCGGGGTGGACCGCGACTCCGACATCTGCGCGGAGCTGTTCGACGAATCCGACCCCGCGGTGCTCGATGCCATCGGTCAGATCATCGGCACCGCACGCAAATTCGGCATCACGTCTTCACTGTGCGGACAGGCGCCGTCGACCAACCCTGCGTTCGCCGAGCATCTGGTTCGGATGGGCATCACATCAGTGTCGGTGAATCCGGATGCGCTGGGCGCCGCCAGGCGTACGATCGCGGCGGCCGAACGGCGACTGCTTCTGGAGTCTGCGCGGTCCCGCTGACGACGGAAGGGCCGAGGATCCGATCGGCCCCGTTGGTGACTTTCGTCCCTATTCCCGTTCGATCTTGTTCGACACGATCGATGCGTTGGACTCAACCGAAAGAGAATGGCGATGACGCCGACTTACCGTGAGGACCTGACCCCGGCGGACCTCGACGCCATCGCCTGGGGATTCCTCCGCTCGGAGTTCACCGGGCAGACTTTCGCCGACTGGCCGATTGACCGGCGCGTCGATGCCTACCTCTCACATTACGGACCGAGCGCGCTGGTCAACGATGGATCCGCCTACGACGCGTTGCTCGAACGAGTCATGGCCAACATCGGTCCGGCGCTGCGCAATGGAGTTCTTTCACCGCCGAGCAGCTAGGGCCGTCGTCTGCCCGAGAGGTCAAGTCCCTCGATCGAGGACTACCGCCAGCGCCCGAGGGACCAACGGCCCTGTCCTACCGAGCCCTGCGCCAATAGTTTCGAGTAGGACGCAAGCGGTGACGATCCGCTTATCGGACAACAGTGAAGGACTGCGAGATGTCCCATCCTTCAGACGATTACGGAATCCTAGTCGGTGTCGATGGATCTCCGGAATCGCTCGCGGCCGTCCGGTGGGCGGCCGGCGAAGCTATCCTGCGCGATGCGCCTATCACTTTGATGCACGTCATCGCGCCCATCGTGGTGAGCTGGCCGATCGATTACCTCGAAGTCAGCTATGAAGAATGGCAGGAGGACAACGCGCAGCACGTCATCGAGCAGGCGCAAAAGACGTGGCTTGCCGCAGTTGGCGGTTCGAATCCGCCTGCTGTCCGCGCCGTATTGCGTCACGACGGCAACGTGCCTGAACTCACAGCTGCAGCGGAAAAGGCAACGATGGTCGTGGTTGGCAGCCGCGGGTTGGGCCCGATCCGCGGCGCACTGTTGGGTTCTGTGAGCCGCGGCCTACTTCACCATGCCCGGTGCCCGGTCGTCATCACCAAGGCCGATGCGGTGAAGCCGGCGGACCCCACCTCGCCCGTTCTGCTTGGCATCGACGGTTCGCCTGCATCCGAGGCCGCCACGGCTGTCGCGTTCGATGAGGCTTCGCGCCGCGGGGTCGACCTCGTGGCACTACACGCGTGGAGCGACGTGGGCGCCTTCCCCATCCTGGGTATGGATTGGCACAAATACGAGGAGCAGGGACATGAGGTCCTTGCCGAGCGCATGGCGGGGTGGCAGGAGCAATACCCCGACGTGCACGTGCGGCGCCGAATCGTATGTGACCGGCCTGCGCGTTGGTTGATCGACGAGTCGCGGCGGGCTCAGCTGGTCGTCGTCGGTAGCCGGGGCCGTGGCGGCATTACCGGTATGTTGCTCGGCTCTGTCAGTACTGCCGTCGCCGAGAGCGCCTCAGCTCCAGTGATCGTGGTCCGCGGCTAAGAAGGAATGACGACATGACGACGCCTGTCACACACACCATCAGCACAGAAGAGCTCGCCACGATCCTCGAATTGGCTTGCCGGGCACCGTCCCTGCACAACAGCCAGCCGTGGCAGTGGATATTCGAGGGCGGCATTCTTCACCTGTTCGCCGACCATTCACGGGTCGGGCACCACACCGACATCACCGGCCGGGAAGTCATTCTCAGCTGTGGAGCAGCGCTACACCACCTGCAGGCGGCCGCTGCCGCTGCGGGCTGGCCAGTGACCGTCCACAGAGAACCCGACGTGCACGATCACAACCATCTCGCGTCGATCGCTTTCCACCACTCACCGTCCGTGAGCGCGCACGCGCATGCATTGGGCGAGGCGATCTCGCGCCGTCGCACCGACCGGCTGGCGTTCGCGGCGCCCGAAACGTGGGCAGCGCTGGAGGCGCGGCTCCGCACCGTTGTCGACGGAACCGTCGCAGACCTGGACGTGATCGATGACAGCGGACGGCCTGCCCTGGCTGACGCATCGCGGCGTAGCGAGGCGCACCGCCGTGACGACGCGTCCTATCGATACGAATTGCTCTGGTGGACAGGTCATTCACATGCCAACGATGGTGTGCCATCGAGCACGTTACCGACGTCTGATGAGGCCCTGAAGGTCAGTGTTGCGCGCGACTTTCCCGTTTACCAGACCGGTGACCGCCGTCCTGAGCTCGATCGCGATCACTCGAAGGTACTTGTTCTCTCGACCTACGATGACAGCCGCGACAACACGTTGCGCTGCGGCGAAGTACTCTCCCGTGTGCTATTGGAATGCACTGCAGCGGGTTTCGCCACATGCACGCTCACCCACATGATCGAGATACACACCAGTCGCGAGATGATACGTCGGATCACCGGACGCCATGCGGAACCACAGGTGCTGATCCGCGTGGGCAGTGCACCCGTGACAAGCCAGCCGGCTGGTCGCACCCCGCGGCGTCCGATCGGCGAAGTTCTGCAGATCCGCTGATAAGAAGGGATGGATCGAGATGTCCAAGACCGCACGGAAATACGGAATCCTGGTGGCAGTCGACGGGTCGCCAGAATCAGACGCGGCGCTCGGCTGGGCGACCAGCGAGGCTGTAATGCGCCACCTCCCTTTGACTTTGATGCACGTCATTGCACCGGTGGTGGTTAGCTGGCCGGTGCGCTACCTCAAGGCCAGCTACGCCGCATGGCAGGAAGACAACGCGAAGCACGTAATCGAGCAGGCCCAGAAAAGCGTACATGCTGCGGCCAGCAGTTCGAATCCGTCAATTCAGATCGAGATTTGTCACGACGGAGTAGTGCGCGGACTCATCAGCGCGTCCAGGAAGGCCACATTGACTGTCGTCGGCAGCCGAGGCCTCGGTGCGGTCGGCGGCAGCATTCTCGGCTCGGTCAGCCGCGGTCTGTTGCACTATGCCCGCAGTCCCGTGGCGGTCATCCGCCCGCAGGAGCCGACAGCGGACGCGACGGCGCCCGTGTTGCTCGGGATCGACGGCTCACCCGCGTCTGAGACCGCCACGGAGCTGGCGTTCGACGAGGCATCGCGCCGAGGTGTCGACCTTGTCGCATTGCACGCATGGAGCGATGTCAGTGTTGTCGGCGCGGTTGGCGTGGACTGGAGCGAGTACCAACAAGAAGGCCACGAAGTTTTGGCCGAGCGTCTGGCGGGTTGGCAAGAACAGTATCCCGAGGTCCATGTGCGGCGGGAGATCGTTTGTGACCGGCCGGCGAACTGGTTGATCGAGCATTCTGGCCGATCCCAGCTCGTGGTTCTCGGAAGCCGGGGCCGTGGCGGCTTCACCAGGTTGCTGCTCGGATCGGTTAGCACGACAGTCGCCGAGGCGTCGAAAGCGCCGGTGATCGTCGTGCGCAGCTAGCGGTTGAAGTGTTGGCGCCGAGGTCTATATCGCAAGGCAACATATGCGCTGTGCTTCCGCGACCGAGTCCGACAGCGGACGATCGGTGTCAATCCGATGCCCTCGTCCCGTATCGCCCTCGGCGAGGGCGGTCGCGATCTCCTGCGTCGCATCCGATGTCGAGGCCCCCCGCGTCGCTATCCTCTCCGCCGCCTCGCTCAATGGCAACGAACATTCGAATTCGATTATCGGCGAGGCAGTCTCGGCAGCAACGCTGCGTGCGCGTTCTCGCTGATGGACATCCCGCCAGGTACCGTCCAGAATCACCGATGAACCGGTGTAAAGCAACTGCTGAGCGCGCCTGATGACCTCTTCGTACACGATCGACACATTTCCCGGCGCGTACAGCCCGGCGTTCAGATCCCCGACACGCCCGGCGATCGCGCCTGACTGCTGCAGCTCGCGACGTACCTCGTCGGTCGAGATCACTTGTGCGCCAATCTGTTGGGCCAACGCACGCGCCAGAGTCGTCTTGCCGGTTCCCGGTCCACCGCCGATGACGATGAGCCGGACGGTGCACGACCGGAGATGCTCGAGCGCGATGTCGATGTGGCGGTGAGCGTCAGCGACGGCATCAGGGTGCCCTTGGGCAACGCGTATGCAGTCGACCTTCGCCCTTACCACGGCGCGGTAGGCAACACAGAAGTCTCTGAGTGACGGTGGTGCGTTGTCGTTGGCCAACCGGCTGTACTCATCAAGGAAGAAGTCTGCGAGGTCCTGTCGACCGAGAAATTCCAGGTCCATCGCCAGAAACGCCGCGTCATCGATGCCGTCGATATAGCGCAGCCGATCGTCGAATTCGAGGCAGTCGAGCAGAGCGGGTCCTTCGGGCAAGCAGAAGATGTCCTCGCTCAACAAGTCACCGTGGCCGTCAACAACGCGGCCTTCGGCTATCCGCATGGCAAAGAGATCGGCTCGACCTCCGGTGAACTGGTTGGCCAACCGCGTTATCTCGGTGAGTGACTCGCGCGTGATGACAGTGTCGACGTATCGATTCAGCTCGGCCAAGTTCTCCTGCCACCGAGCCGAGATAGCCTCGACCGTCGCTTCGGCGTCGATCGATTCGCCTCGCACGGCATCGCTATGAAAGCGCACCAACTTGTCAGCGATCGCGGCAAGGTGCTCGTCGACCGAATCACCGCTCCGGACAAGAGCAGCCAGCCGTGCGGAGTCCGCGTACCGGCGCATGACAATGACCGGTTCGGCGGGACCGCCCTGCGGCGCGTCGAAATGTCCGAGTCCTAGATAGCTTTCGGGGGCCAGCCGGCGGTTCAAGAAAATCTCCCGCCGGCATGCGTGCTCACGGCGTTCGACCGTGCTGAAGTCGAGGAAGTCCGTGACGAGCGGCTTCTTTGCCTTGAACGCCTTGTCACCCATCAGCACAACGACCCCGGTGTGGGTCTCGCGCACCTCCGCGCCGAGGTTTCCCGCTGTCAACCAGGGCTCTCTCACGCTGCGCACTGTCGCTGGCGCGCCGTCCATGGCCACCAACTGTTCGCTGAATGGGGGTCGGCAAGGCAGGGCCGTTAGACCCCGGCTTGGGGACCATTGACCCTGCCCGGACCCTACGCAATGCCGAAAGGTGGTAGTCGACAGACCGGAGGGTTGGACATGCGCGAAACCGTCGTGGACACCAAAGTGATCAGAGACGCCGTGTGGTTGGCCTGCCGCGCCCCGTCGCTCCACAACAGCCAGCCGTGGCGTTGGGTGGCCGAGGGACACGCGGTGCAGCTCTTCGTCGATCCGAACAGCGCACCATTGCACACCGACGCAACGGGCAGGGAGACGCTGATCGGCTGCGGTGCCGCTCTGGACCACTTTCGGGTGGCCATGGCCGCCGCAGGGTGGACGGCGAATGTCGACCGGTTCCCAAACCCGAACAATCGTCATCATCTGGCATCAATCGAATTCAGGCCAATGGAGTTCGTCACCGATGGGCACCGGCGTCGTGCGGATGCCATTCTGCGGCGGCGCACCGATCGGCTGCCCTTCGCCGCGCCTGCAGATTGGGACTCGTTTGAAAAGGAGATGAGCGTTCACGTCGACGATGTGCGTATCGATGCAGTCCCCGACGAGTTGCGTCCCGAGCTGGCCGAAGCATCGCAGCTCACCGAATCGCTCCGGCTCTACGACTCGTCGTACCACGCCGAACTCACCGGTTGGACAACTGATTTCAATGTGACCGACGGGATACCGCAGAGCTCGCTGATCTCAGCGGCCGAGAGCGACCGCGTCGACGTCGGACGCAACTTTCCGGTCACTCACCATCCGGAACGCCGCGTGGAGGTCTCCGAAGACCGCTCCAAGATCGTCGTGCTGTCGACGTACGACGACACTCAGGACAGCCTGCTGCGCTGCGGCGAAACATTGTCCGCCGTATTGCTCGACGCCACGATGGCCGGGCTGGCCACCTGCACGCTCACCCACATCACCGAGGTGCCCGCGAGCCGCCAGATACTTTCCACCCTCATAGGACAGACCGCGACTCCGCAGGTTCTTATTCGGATCGGGCGGGTGCCGATCATCGAAGAGGTCGTGCCGCCGACGCCTCGGCGACCGATCGACGAAGTCTTCGAAGTCAGATCCACGAGCCAATAAGCGCCGCCACGAACGCGAACGTAGGAGACAAAATGGAGGTGCACCAATCGCCATCTGTGGTCGTCGGCATCGACGGCTCACGATCGGCCGTGGACGCCGCGCTGTGGGCAGTCGACGAGGCGGTCAGTCGCGACATTCCGCTGCGGCTTGTGTACGCGATCGATCCCAAGGCAACCACCGAGTCAGACAACCAAGCCGCGGCACGTGACCTGGCAGCCGCCGAGATAGCGGTTCGACACGCGTTCATGGCGGTCGAGTCGACCGACAAGTCGGTGAAGATCGAGGTCGAGATACTGCAAGACCAACCGGTACGTGCCTTGAAGGCGGCCTCCAGGTGGGCCGCCATGCTCTGCGTCGGATCGATGGGACTCGCGCACACCGCGCATGGCCGCGTCGGATCCACGGCTTCGGCGTTGGCGAATTCCGCGCACTGTCCGGTCGCGATCGTGCACGCGCACAACCCCCCGCCCGCCAAGCAGGGATGGGTACTCGCCGAAGTCGACGGATCGCCGAGAAGCGACGGCGCTTTGCGGCGCGCGGTCGAGGAGGCGCAGCTGCGTCAGGCGCCCCTGCGGGTACTGACCACCTGGCAGTCCCGGTATACCGACGTCCACGATGACGATGCTGTCGCCGATGGCAACCGACTGGCGAAGGCGCGGCTCGATCGTCGGCTGAGCGAATGGCGGACGCGACACCCCGACCTCGATATTCGAGCAGTCGCCGTTCATGGCAACGCTATGAACTACATCGCCAAGAACGCCGGGGCGATTCAATTGCTCGTCATTGCTCACGACCGCGCTCACGGAACCACCGAACTGGTTGGGCCGGCGGGTTACCGCGCACTCCATGGCACCAACTGTTCTGTGTTGATCTGCGAATCACAGAACGTATTGTGAGTACATATCCAATGGTCAACGGTGATGCGGAGGTCTTCACATGGTGAAGGTCTTTTTGGTGGACGATCACGAAGTCGTCCGACGTGGGCTGATGGACCTCTTGAACGCCGATCGCGAGCTCGAGGTCGTGGGCGAAGCCGGTTCGGTGGCGCAGGCGATGGCGCGGATACCGGCTCTTCAACCCGATGTCGCAGTCCTCGACGTGAGGCTTCCCGACGGCAACGGCATCGAGTTGTGCAGGGACCTACTGTCTCGGCTGCCGAACCTGCGTTGCCTCATGTTGACGTCATTCACCTCCGACGAGGCGATGCTGGACGCAATACTGGCCGGCGCCAGCGGATACGTCGTCAAAGACATCAAGGGGATGGAACTGGCTCAGGCCATCAAAGACGTTGGGGCCGGCCGGTCCCTGCTCGACAACCGGGCGGCCGCAGCGCTGATGGCCAAGCTGCGCGGCGCCGCTGAAAAGTCCGATCCACTGTCGGGGCTCAGCGAGCAGGAACGCGTGTTACTCGATCTGCTCGGCGAAGGTCTGACGAACAAGCAGATCGCGGCAAGAATGTTTCTCGCCGAGAAGACCGTCAAGAACTACGTGTCCCGATTGCTGGCCAAGTTGGGCATGGAGCGACGTACCCAGGCGGCGGTGTTCGTCTCCAAGCTGGATCGCCCACACCGCGCAGACTTCGACCAATAGTCGCCCGTCGGGTTTCAGCTGCGAACGAGAAGCACAGAGCAGTCCGGATACCCGACGATGGGATGCCAATTCGGCACCGTCAGGGATGTGATCTTGTCGGCGTCGGCCGCACCTACGACGGCTAGTCCGACTCCTGCCCTGGACTGCCCGTTCTTCGGGTAGCGGGTACCAGTGCCCGCAGCCACGGTCTCGACATGAACGTCGGGATATCGCCGAATCCAACTATCAGTGCGCCGATCTATTTGACGCACTGTGGCCCCGCGCAGTCGGCCTTCGTGCATTGCGAGATGCACGACATCATCGTTGTCGGCCTCATCGGAGAGCACCACCGACACCACGCCTTCGGTATCGCTCGTGCCGTCGCGGCGACTGCGGATGACCGCCACCGGGCAGCTCGCCCGTTCGGCCAGCGCGCTCGCCGTCGGACCGAATAATGGGCCTGGCGACGACTGGCGTGGTCGAGATCCAATGCAGATCATTTCCGCCCCATGCGACTCGCCGACCAGGACATCGCCCGGCGTCCCAACAACTCTCGTCGTCACGACCCGAACGGACTCCAGCACCTGAGTCGCCACATCTTCAGCCTTCAAGAGGACAGTGTCCGGGCACGATGCTTCATCAACCGACGGCACGGCATGAATGATATGCAGCGGCACATCACGATCGGCCGCCTCGGCCGTGGCCCATCGGACCGCGGTCAGAGCAGCGCGGGACCCATCGACGCCAACCACAACGGCGCCGATCTGGTCTTTCGCCGCCATGTCAGCCCTCTGTGCCGCGGCGGACGAACATCATCGAACAGTTCGACTTGCGAAGGATTTTGGCTGCGCGAGGTGTCGTCAGTTCGCGGATCACATCCGTATTGTTCGCACCGACAACCACGAGCTGATCGATGGAAGCGCTCTGCTTCAGGAAATTGAACATGTGGTCGGGTGCGGGTAACACGCAGATCTTGACATCGGCATCGTCGGCCTCGGCGAGATAGCGCTCCAGGGTCTCGCGAATGTTGGCTGCCCTCTCGGGCGGGTGCCGATGCGCCGTCGACCATGAGGTCAAGGCCAGCACCGGGGAATCTCGAAGCGTCGCCTCATCGAGGGCGGTCTGCAGCACCAGCCGTGATTCCGACGATTCGTCGAGGACGGCGATGACCCATTGATGGAACGGTGAGGGTTCTTTCCGGTGACGAATAACCGCCACAGTGCCGGTGGCGGTTTGGACTACCCGGGTGGCTGTATCGCCACGCTGCCCCTTGCCTGAGTCGTGAATGCCTTTGTGACCGACGCAGATCAAGCGTGCTGTGCGGGAGGCTTCGACAAGCTGAACGGCCGCGTCACCATGACGGATGTCGGATTCGATCTTGACCGGCTTGCCGGTTGCCACCACCGCCTCCCATGCCTCGGTCAGCACGTGCCTGGCTTCGGCCATAGCGGTCTCTTGATTGTCAGTGCCCGCGTCGATCACATGTAACAGCAGCAGTGTGCTGTCCTGACCGACGGCCTCGTCGGCGGCCCAAACTGCGGCGCGCACAGCAGTTTTAGACCCGTCTATGCCCACGACGATGGGTGCGTTTCCCGAGTTTTCCATCGCGATCCGCTCCTCACCTCAGGTGGAATACGCTCCTTGTCATCGACGGTATTGAACGGCGCTGGGGAGCACTACGGACCTAAGTCCTGCATTGGCGGTCTTTGGTCCCACCGCAATGGGCTACCCGCACAAATCGGGAATCGCGGCGCACCGTCGGCGCGGCTGACCATTAGCGGCAGACCATTACCGGAACGGTCGAGTGGTACAGCAGCTTCAGGGCGGTGGAACCCAGTACTGCGCTCGCGAGCGCGTTTCGACCACGACTGCCGACCACGACAAGCTGCGCGTCGTCTACGTCAACCTGGTGCAGCAACGCCGCGACCGGCTTGGTCGGTTCCAGAAAGCACGTCGAGTCAACGTCCGGATGGCGCTTGCTATAGCGGTCGACAATGTCTGTCAGCTGTGCCCACTCGGCGGCTTCCAGCGCGTCCCAGTCGATCAGCAGCGAGTTACGGACGGCGGCGACGGGGCGGGACACCGGCGCAGACCGCACGGCGGCGAGCTTGGCGTTGAACCTGTCGGCGAAGTCAAACGCGGCCTCCAGGGCGACTGCCGAGGAATGAGTGTTGTCCAGTCCGACGACGACCAGCTGGTCAGTGGGCTCCGAACGCTCTCCGCGCCACGCAACGACCGGGCAGGCAGCATGCGTCGCGAGGGCCAGGGTCGTCGAACCTACGAATAGCGCGCCGGCGGCTGTCACTTGCGAGCTGCCGACAACGATCATCCGGGCACCTCTGCCCAGCTGTAGCAACGCTTCATAGGCGGGGATATCCGTCGACTCCGTTGTCACATCAAGGTCGTGCTGCTGCGAGCGCACGGCGTCGAGAGCCTCACGCACGATGATCTCAGCCCAATCGCGCTGATAGGACATGATCGCGGCTCTGATGGCCGCGGCGGTGTCGGTCAAGTTGTGCCCGATGGTCGGCGTCGCGTGCACGATGTGCAACGTGGCCTCGAATCTCGATGCGACGGCAGCCGCCCACCGCGCCGCATTAACTGCACCGTCGCTACCGTCGACGCCCACCACGATCGGACCGGATTTCTCAGACATGGTCGGTCCTGCCACCGTTATCGGCGAGGTCGTCAAGTTCACGGTCCCAATCGGCATAACGACGCCGATTGAGCCGGATCCGCAATACTGTCCAGATTGCGGCGGCGACGCCCACTGTGGCGAACCACAGCCCGAACGCCCCGACGACCGCTTCGGTCGCAGCTTCGTGATGGTCGAGCGGTTTCACAGTGCGGTTGCCCTCGGCGTCAATCCAGATTCTCTGTTGTTCACCGGCTTTCATGCGATCTGAAGTTCGCAGCTCGGCGTTATCGACCTTGCCTCCAAACTGCCATTGAATTTGTGTGAGAAACGGCTTTCCGTAGATCTGGGGCGCCGATGTGCTGTCATGCGCAACTGTCGCCACGACTTCGTGGTGGGTTACCCAGTCTGCGGCGAATCGATGGGTGAGTTGGTCGTAGACCGCCGTGCCCACGGATCCAGCAACTGGGGCGGCCAGAAGCGCCACGACGAAGACCATGAGTGTGGCCGCGGCCTCGATCCGGTCGCTGGTACGCACCAGGGAATTTCGCACGCTGAAGCGTCGCAGCCAGCTCCCGAAGCCGACTGTGAAGGTCTGCATGAAGACCCCTTTTCGTCACCGGGCCGAACTTTCCGATCCTGCGATGATCGTTGAGGCCGCACCCGCGAGCGCAGAGGCTAAAGTCCCGCCATCCTGGGCCCAACGCCCCCACCTCGACGCCGCGTTGGCGCATAACGTTCGACTCAAGAGACCCAGTGCAGGCCATCACGGCCAGAGAGGGATCACGATGACGAACGCAACGAGCACTCAGCCGGTGGTGGTGGGGATCGACGGGTTCGCGTGCACCGGAGGCAGCCTCCCGGAGTTCCTCGCAGGTTATAGCGACGACGTCCGGCTCGCCGTGCTGAGCGCTGCGGACGCCGGCCAGGTTCAGCAGATTGTCGGTCCTCACGTTCGGCCGCTGATTCCCCACGCCCGGTGCTCTGTGATGATCGTGCACCCATAACTTTGGTTGTCATGTGAAGGCTTCTGCAATGGAGATTCCCCTCAGCGACTTCGCCAAAACCGCAACGCTTCTCGACGGCGCGACAGTGACTATTCGACGCCTGACCCCTGGTGATTACGATGCCGTCGTAGCTCTGGCGATAGATTTGAGTGACGAAGAGCGTTATCTCCGATTTTTCACACTTCGCCCGACCTACGTCAACGAGTGGGCGCTGTCACTGACCGCCCCGGCGGCCGGCGTGGTCGCGCTCGGGGTCTTTGAATGCGGCCAATTGATCGGAGTGGCCAACTACGCCGAGCTGAGTCAGCCCGGCTGCGCCGAGATCGCGGTCCTTGTCGCGCACGAACAGCACGAGCGTGGAGTCGGCACCGCGTTATTGCGGGCGCTCGCCCACATCGCGAAGGGCGCCGGCCAACACCGCTTTGTCGCCGACGTACTCTTCGAAAACTACGCGATGCGGCGGGTGCTCGCCGATGCGGGATGGCCCATTACCCAGCATCGCGACGGGTCGGTCGTCAGCGTTGAAATGAACCTCGACGACATCGACGACGGCCGCTCTAGTTGAACATCGATCCGTCTAGCCGCGTGACCACCTCGCCCAGCGGCCGGCGCGGTGTGGCCGGCAGCGGGTCGGCGTTCACCGGCGCCCAGCCGATGCGTAACAACATCTGTGGATAACCATCTTCTCCGAAGACGTCCGCCCCTACCTCGGCGCGAATCTCGGGAATTTCCAGCGGTTCCGTAACTGGGCAGCTCGCCAACCCCGCGGCAGTCGCCGTCAACAGCACCAAACTGGTGGCTTCGCCGGCACGCAGCTGCGAAACCTTATCGTCGGCGACGGTGCCAAGGGCAATCACCGGACACCCATCGACCGCGGTCCCATCGGGCGTCTGAGCCAGCACTGCGCCCGCGAAGGTCCGCGCGGGCAACACATCGTTCGGATCGGGCTCGGGAGTGCTGCGAGCCGGAACGCCGGCCGTGGAGGCATACCGCCCACTCCAAGTGGACAGCTCGGTCAAGTAGTCGTAATCGATGCCGTGGCGCCAAGCAGCCTGTGCGGTAAGGCGCTTCAGATTGCTCAGCGCATCGACCTGGCGGAGCATTACACCCGCACGCGCGGCTCGAGCACCCATCAGCGCGATTTCTCTTGTAGGCACCTGCCATGAACTGTAGTGGCGCCGATCGGTACGCCGCCGCGGGATCGCCGCGGCCAACGAGACATCCACTTCAGTTGCCGGATAGCGATGAAGTTCGATGACTGCCAGATGGTTCGAGTCAGCCGGGTTGGGAAACCTGTTGATCTTGGACTGCCATCCAAGTGCAGCGAAGGCGACCTGGCAATGATTCAACGTCGCCCCGCAGCTGAGCATCCAGTCGCGGGCGTCCGGATCGGTGTGGGGCAGGCGCAGATCCGGGTTTGCATAGAGGTTGAGGCTGCGCTTGCCGATCCGCCACTGCCACGGCTGCGAGTTGTGTACCGACGGCGCACGGACGGCCAGCATCAGGGCCGACCGAATCGTCTCAACATCGGGAAAGTGTGCGCTCATTCGTCTTGCACCTCATTAAGAGAAGGTTTTGTCATCCTCAGCGTGCCGTGCCCGGACAAAAATGAAGAGAGTCCAAAGACCCGGGTCCTAGTGACTTGGGAAGTCGAATCAACCACGAAAGGTCAGGACTGCCGAGCCACAATCACCGGCATGCGGGCCGCATGGGCAACGGCCGAACTCACCGAGCCCAGCAAGAGGCCGGCGAATCCACCACGCCCGTGACTGCCCACCACCACAAGCTGTGCGCGCTCTGATTCCTCGAGCAGTCGGCGGGCTGGATTGTCCTGACCGACAACGCGGCGGACGACGACATCCGGGTATCGCGCGCACCAACCCGCGAGGCGTTGAGCGAGTTCCTCCTCCGCCTGGTCCGCGACGCCGTCGCGCGGCACGTCGACATGGAAGTCGGCGCTGTTCATCCACGTGTGGATGGCCACGAGTTCGACCCCGCGACGCGACGCTTCGTCGAAGGCGATTTCCGTCGCCAGTTCCGCGGCGGGCGACCCGTCGATACCGACGGCAACAGGCGCCGTCGCCGGGTGATCCATCAATGGGTCTTCGTCGTGGATGACGGCTACCGGGCAATGGGCATGGTGAACCAGTCCCGAGCTGACCGAACCCAGGAGAAGTCCGTGCACACCTCCGCGGCCGCGGCAACCGACCACAATCATGTCGGCGTCCTTGGATAAATCCACGAGCGTCGGCACCGGAGCACCGTGGATCACCTGGCGCTCAACGCGCACATGATCGCTTCCCGCCATGGCTTCAGAAACGACGTGCCCCGCGTCGCCGACTATTTGTTTTCCGTACCGCTCGTATTCCGCCCAATAGTCCGCCGAAAAGGGCAGGCCCCTCGGAGGACCGATCTCCGGTGGCAAAACGTGCACGACGGTCAAGGGCACCCGACGCAATGCTGCATCACGCGCCGCCCAGTCGGCCGCGACTCGTGAAGCAGGCGATCCATCGACACCAACCACTATGCCGTGCAGTTTCGACTCGGAAGACTTTGGTGTAGAAGTCATTTCACTCTCCTTCGGTCATTGGATTCAACGCCCGCCGACTCCGATTGAGAGTCAAGGGAATCAGGTGCGCCGTGATCGACGCGTTCGTGGCCAGCTGGTCGTAGACATCGCTGACGAGGCGCTCGATCTCGCTGCGCCGACGAGTGGGGAATCGGGCGCAGAGCGTCGACACCACACCGTCCAGTTCGTCGCTGACCAACGATTTCACTGGCGCCGACATAGTCACAGTCTCGGATGCCGCCGGACTCCGAAGCTACGGACCAAAGGCCCTAAAAGTGTGGCGAGGTTCCCTTCGACAGGAGCCGACGGAGGCAACGCGGCCCGCCCGCGAGGGAAGCAGCGCGGCCAATGCGATGCCGCCGACATACAGCAGGGTCGGCCACACGGGAAGCGGCCCGTCGGTGCGAATCCGAGCGAGCGAAGTACCACAACGCCACCGGATAGGGGGCCTGCACCGATCGCCAACGCCACGACGGCTCCCACCGCACGGGTGTTCTCCCGCGACAATGCGCCGCACTTCGGTTGGTTGCGTCCATCGAAACGTAGTTCGCCACCGCCGCGAGACGCTGGGGACCAAAGTCCTACAATGCGAGGGCTTTGGCCTGCAACCGAGCGAGTACCCGGTGCAGAAGAGTGGCAGACAACGAACCCACCGACACAGCGAGGTAGTTGGAATGACCGACATGACGCCGGATTTCGCGGTGATCCAAGACGCCGTGCGGCTGGCCTGCCGGGCCCCGTCCCTGCACAACAGCCAGCCGTGGCGCTGGGTCGCCGAGGATTCCACACTTCATCTGTTCGCCGATCTCACGCGGGTCATGACGGCAGCCGACCCTGAAGGTCGGGAGATCTATCTAAGTTG
Source organism: uncultured Actinomycetota bacterium (assembly GCA_963817825.1). Classification (GTDB taxonomy): domain Bacteria; phylum Actinomycetota; class Actinomycetes; order Mycobacteriales; family Mycobacteriaceae; genus Mycobacterium. The sequence goes on from CAWFQG010000013.1 coordinate 225,912, forward strand.
CGGCGCTGTGCTGGATCACCTGATCGTCGCGATGGCTTCAGCAGGCTGGGAATCGACCGTGCAGCGATTCCCCGACGCGCACGACCCACTGCACGTGGCGGAGTTGGATTTCCGACCGGCGTCACGGGAGCTCACCGAGAGCAGTCAGGCACTCGCACAAGCTATCGGCCGACGCTTCACGGACCGTCAGCCGTACGACTCTCCAGTCAATTGGGCGAATTTCGAAGTGCTGTTGCGGCAGACCGTCATTCCCCACCACGTGATGTTCGATATCGTGCTCGACGATGCGCGCTCATCTTTGGCCGATGCCTCCCGGCTGACCGAAACGATCCGCGCGAACGACCCGTCCTATGCCGCAGAGTTGAGTTGGTGGACGTTACCGTTCGCGACGTCCGTGGAGGTCGACATCAGACGCAGCTTTCCCGGAGACGCAACCGACCAGCACCCTCATCGCGGTGGACCCGACCGCTCCAAAATCGTGGTGTTGTCCACGCATAATGAGGACGCTCGGCTCGACGTGCTGCGCTGTGGAGAGGCGCTGTCGGCTGTCCTCCTCGAGTGCACGGCGGCCGGATTGGCGACGTGCACCCTCACGCACATGACCGAACTCGCCCCAAGCCGCGAAATCGTCCGTGGTCTGATCGGCCAGCGCGGCAAGCCGCAGCTGCTCATCCGGATCGGGCAGCCATCTGTCGACGATGCGGACCTCGGCGCAACTCCGCGCAAGGCGTTGACCGACGTGCTCGAGTTCCGACAAGGCCGGACCCGTTCCGAGCAATAAGCGAGAAGTGAGCATGAGTCGATACCGAGATCTCTACGAGTCGAGTTTGTCTGATCCCTCGAGCTTCTGGCGCGAGGCTGCCCGCGAGGTGACTTGGACGCGGGCGCCACAACGGATCCTCGACGACAGCTCGCCGCCGTTCTACCGGTGGTTCCCCGACGCCGAAATGAACACCTGCGTCAACGCCTTGGACCGTCATGTCGAAGCCGGCCGGGGCGGACAGGCCGCACTGATCTACGATTCACCCGTCACAGCGACGAAGCGCACCTACAGCTATGCCGAATTACTATATGCCACTTCATGTTTCGCCGGAGCGTTGCGGGCTCTAGGCGTGTCCAAAGGTGAGCGCGTGGTGATCTACATGCCGATGATTCCTGAGGCCGTCATCGCTATGCTGGCGTGCGCCCGGATCGGGGCAGTGCATTCCGTGGTGTTCGGCGGGTTTGCGCCGCACGAACTGGCGGCACGCATTGACGACGCCCAACCGACGGTGATCGTGTCGGCGTCCTGCGGTATCGAGCCGAAGCGGGTAGTCGAATACAAGCCCATGCTCGACGCCGCGATCGAGGCAAGCGCGCACCCGCCGCGCCACTGCATCGTGGTCCAGCGAGACCGACTGCGGTGCAACCTGATTGACGGCCGCGATCTGGACTGGCAAGACGTCATGTCCTCCGCATCGCCTGCGCCTGCGGTGCCGGTCGCAGCCACAGACCCGCTCTACATCCTTTACACGTCGGGCACGACGGGAAAACCCAAGGGCATAGTGCGCGACAACGGGGGCCACGCCGTGGCACTGCTGTGGAGCATGCGTCATATCTACGGCATTGACCCCGGTGACACATTTTGGGCCGCTTCGGATGTCGGCTGGGTGGTCGGGCACTCCTATATCGTGTACGGACCGCTGCTGCTGGGCGCGACGACCATTTTGTACGAGGGAAAGCCGGTTGGCACACCCGATCCCGGCGCGTTCTGGCGGGTGATCGCAGAACACCAGGTAAAGGCACTGTTCACCGCCCCAACCGCGATCAGAGCGATCCGCAAAGAGGACCCCGACGGAAACTGGCTGAAAGGTCACGACCTCGGTTCCCTGACATCGCTCTTCTTTGCCGGCGAACGACTTGATCCGGACACCTACCATTGGGCGACGCAGAAGTTGACCGTCCCCGTCATCGATCACTGGTGGCAGACGGAAACCGGGTGGGCTATCGCGGCCAACCCGATGGGCGTCGAATCGCTGCCCATCAAACCCGGGTCACCCGCCGTTCCGATGCCCGGCTACCAGGTCTCCGTCCTGCACCCCGACGGCAGCGGCTGCGCGCGGGGCGAAGAGGGCGCGATCTGCCTGACGCTGCCGCTGCCGCCCGGCACCTTCCCGACACTGTGGAACGACGACGCGCGGTTCGAAGCGTCCTACCTGTGCGAACATCCCGGCTACTACTTGACCGGGGATGGCGGATACCTCGACGAAGACGGCTACCTGTTCGTCATGGGCCGGATCGATGACGTCATCAATGTGGCTGGCCATCGGCTCTCCACCGGCCAGATGGAGGCGGTACTCGCGTCGCATCCGGCGGTGGCCGAATGCGCGGTGATCGGCGTCGCCGACGAGATCAAGGGTCAAGTCCCCCGGGGGTTCGTCGTCCTGCAGGACGGTGTGTCACCGGACGGTCTTGACGTTGAACTGGTGCAGTTGGTCCGTGACGAGATCGGCGCGGTCGCGTGCCTGAAGCAGGTGGACATCGTCGCCGCGTTGCCAAAGACGCGCTCCGGCAAGATCTTACGCAAAGCGATGCGCTCGATCGCGCACGGTCACAACGAGCCGCCGCCCTCGACAATCGAGGACCCCGACGTTTTGCACGCGCTGCGCCCGGTGCTGCATCGATAGCTAGCCGCACGGGTGGCCGCGCACGGTTGTCCGCGGCCTCAGGACCTATGGACCTCGCATCGGTGACCAATGCCTCATGACCCATAGCCGTCGGAGCCAATAGTCTCCAGCGAAAGGGAGAAAACCTATGACCAAGCGCTGCATGCATTCGGGAATTGTTGTCGGTGTGGACGGATCGTCAGGCTCGAAGGGCGCGGTCAAGTGGGCCGCCCGCGCTGCCGAGCTACGAAACGTTCCGCTGACGTTGGTACATGTCGTCCCGCCAATGGCGGCGCCGTGGCTCGGATCCTCCTTCCTTCCGGCGTGGATGGGCGCGCAACGAGAACGCGGGCGCCAAATCCTCGACGAGGCGGTCGAGATCGCACAGGAGAGCTGTCAGTGCGGTCCTGCGCAGATCAATTGCGAAATGCCCTCTGCAACCGCCGTTTCCGCTCTCGGCGACATGTCCAGAGAGGCGGATCTGATTGTGGTGGGCTGCCTCGGTACCGGCACGCTGCGAGGCCGTCATCTGGGTTCGGTGAGTTCGGGGCTGGCACATCACGCGCACTGTCCAGTCGCGATCATCCATGACGGTGTCCCAATGAACTCCGACACCGCGCAGGCCCCGGTGCTGGTGGGAATCGACGGCTCGCCGGAATCGGAATTGGCGACCGCGTTCGCGTTCGAAGAAGCCTCGCGCCGGAAGGTTGAGCTGGTGGCACTGCATGCCTGGAGCGACGTGGGGGTGCTCGATTCGGTGTTCGACAAGTCGGGCCCGACCTGGCCCCAGTTGAAGGCGAGAGAAGACGAGGTGCTCGCGGAGCGTCTGGCCGGCTGGACCGAACGCTATCCAGATGTGTCGGTGCGCCGCGTCGTCGTGCGGGACGAACCCGCTCGCCAACTCGTCGACCAATCCCAGTCGGCTCAACTCGTGGTGGTCGGCAGTCACGGCCGCGGCGGATTCGCCGGAATGTTGTTGGGCTCGATCAGCTCAGCAGTGGTGCTCTTGGCCCGTGTACCGGTGATCGTTGCACGCCAACCACATCGGTGACGAGAAACGTAGCCGGGGCGTGTGACACCGGCCTGCACTTCTCTCGCGGACAAGCCGGCCACGGAGCGAGCAGCTGCTGAAATCCGGCGAGATCAGGATCATCGAAATCGTCGCATCTGACTACGAGGGCTGATGGCTGCGCTGCCGGCTAAAGCAATACCGTAGGGGCGAAAGTCATCCGTGATTGTGCCGTTTGGCTCCCCCGCTACGTGGCGCCGGTTTGAGACCGTCAACCCATGACCTATGTGATCGGTTCGGCCTGTGTCGACGTGATGGACAAGTCGTGTGTGCAGGAGTGTCCTGCGGACTGCATTTACGAGGGCGCACGCTCGCTGTACATCAATCCCGACGAGTGCGTGGATTGTGGTGCGTGCAAGCTGGTTTGCCGGATGGAGGCGATTGAGTGGGAGACCGATCTGCCCGACTATGACCGTCCGCATCTTGCCGACAACGCCGCGTTCTTCCAAACCGTGCTGGCCGGGCGCCACGCGCCGCTGGGCTCACCAGGTGGGGCGGAGGGCGTTGGACGCATCGGTGTCGATACGCCGTTGGTCGCGGCGATGCCGGTGAATCCTGCCTCAGATTAAAGTTCCGGGTCGCCGGTCATTCCAGGACTGACGGCGTGGAGTTCAGACTGCTCCAGAGTTGGGGCAGCGGGCGGACGCCGAGCTGGTTCGCCACCATCTGGGCAGCCTGACTGACTCCCTCGGTGAAAGTGGGGAAGGCGAACTGAAGCTCGGCGACCTCCTCGACGCGCATCCCCGCCGCCATGCAGGCCGCGACCATCTGAATCACCTCGGCCGAGTACTCGCCGAACACGTGAGCGCCGACGATCTGCCGCCCCGCGGTCTCGACTATCAGCTTGCAGAATCCTTCCGGCTGCCCGTCGGCGACAGGGCGCAACATGTCCTCATAGCGGGCCGCGGCGACAGCGCAGTCATATCGGGCGCGGGCCTGCTCCTCAGTGAGCCCGACGCTGCCGTACTCGGGGTCGGTGAAACTGCCGGCGGGCACGATCTCGTGCACGACTCGCCGACGCGCGCCGAGCACAGCGCTCTCGGCGGCGACACGACCTTCGAGCGTCGCGCTGCTGACCAGCATGCTGTTCCCATCGACGTCCCCGGCGGCGAAGATGTGGGGAACGTTCGTGGCCATGAACGCGTCGACCATCACGTAGCCACGCTCGGTGACCACGCCAGCAGCGGCGGCGTGGACGAGGTCGGCATTCCCGGGCCAGCCGACGGCGAAGAACGCCGCCTCCACGTCAACCGTCCCGGCCTCGTCCCCGACGCGGTAGGAAACGCGCAAACCTGTTTGGAGCGCGTCGATTTGGTGCACTGCGGCGCTGGTGACGACCTCGATGCCGCGCCCTCCGAAAGCGTGTTCGAGCGCGACCGAGACGTCGATGTCGGCTCGCGGCACGATCCGGGGCGCGTACTCGAGGAGCGTGACGTCGCAGCCGAAATCGGCCAGGATCGATGTGAGTTGGCAGCCCGTGTCGGCCGCCCCGATGACGCAGACCCGCTCGGGCAGGGCGGTAACGCTGCGCACGTCCTCGTAGGTCAGGCCGAGCTCGGCCCCCGGGATGGGCAGTCGCCCCGCCCTGCCGCCGACGGCGATGATCACCCGATCTGCAGTCCATGTGCGGCCGTCGGCCGTGGTGACCGTGTGGGCGTCGACGAACCGGGCGTCGCCCGCCTCTTCGACGAGGTCGACCCCGGCGGAGCGGATGTGGTCGGCAATGCGCTTGCGTTCATAGAGGTAGCCGGCCACCCGCTGGGCATTGGCCAGGGTAGCGGCGAGGTCGACCTCGGGCCGTGGCCCGCGCAGACCGAACGTCTCCCACGAGCTCCAGTCCCTCACCAGGCGCGCGGCCCGAGCCAGCGTGCGCACCGGTGCCGGGCCGCTGTTGAGGGCGGTGCCGCCCACCCGCCCCCGCTCGATGAGCGTGACCTCTGCGCCGAGCTCGGCGGCGTGCAGGGCGGCGGAAACACCAGCGGGGCCGCCTCCAATAACGACAACCCGCATCTCGCCTGCTCCTCTCACGCCCACGCGGTCGTGTCGACCGCGACGTCTTCCCTGCTTGTCGAGCACGACCGGCATCTCACGGCTGCCACGTGCTGGATTAGCCAGACCTGGGACTGCGCTAAAGCCTCAGTAGCCGTTGCCCAAAGTAAGGCACATTTGACCCTCTTGAGGGCGAACGGCACGGCAAGCCGCATCTGGGTCGGGCAGGGGGTCGATCGGGTGCTGGCTGTTAGCCCTGTTCGGGCCAGTCGCCGAATGGGTCAAGGCCGCCCCAGTCGTCCCAGCTCTCGGGGCGTCTGTCGCGAGGGGCGATGATGCGGCGGCGTAGCTCCAGCAGCAACTCCTCGGTGGGCACCTCGGTGTGGTTCGTCCGGCGCAGTGTGGACACCAGATCTTTGGGTTCCCCGCCCGCCAGGATGGTGTCGATGCTGCCCGGTGCCCAGGCCAGCTTGTTTTCCAGCATGGCGTAGGTCCCGGGGCTGGCCTTGCGCGCGCCGTGCTCGATGGCGGCCAGCGTGCGCGTGGTGAGCTGCAGGCTGCTGGCCAGGTCGGTGCGGTTGCGGTAGCCCAGCGCGACGCGTCGACTCACCACGTGGTGGCCAAGCCGTTCGAGGGTGTGTCGGTCCATGGATCGATCATGACGCAATCGGGCGGAAATGTCGAGTTGCTATAGCCGTTTCTTTCCACTTGCCGTACCGATAGTGGAGTCTATTTGCTGATAGACACGGTTAACTCGGCTTTTAGCTGCATGATCGTGTCTCGGAACAGTTGCTCTTCCTTCTCCGCGGAGAGAAGATCTACCTCCAAATCCGGTATCAGAGCCTCAACTGTGACGTACATTACTCGGAATTTGTTACCATATTGTTGACATTTTTGCCGTTTGCTTCCTATCGTTGCAGTTACTTGAACAACAGAAGGCAGGGCTTGACATGTTGAAACGATTGCTGATGATCGGGGCCGTCGCGGCCTCAATCAGCGTTGGCGGTTGCGTGGGTGTGGGTGCCGCGTCGGCCGACCCTGCCGTGTGTGGGGGGCCCGGGACGCCGCCGTGTGCGCCGCCGCTCAGTGCCGAGCAGCAGTGCGCGCTGGTCGCGTGGCGGACCTGGACGCCGTGCAACTGGGTGGGTGTGCAGGTTCCGGTCGGTACACCGGGCAGCGTCGGCGGATGACCCCGCGGCCGACTACGACGACGTGGTCTGCCCGACGTGTTCCGGTGCCGGTGTGACGCGGTTAGGGGCCGACCAGTGATCGGCGCGTTCATCGCGGCGTACGCGGGAATGAAGGCGGCGGACACCTACCTCACGCCGCAGTCCGAACTTCCGGTGTGGACGGGTCATATCGGCGGCGACGTGGGTAAGCCCGCGGTGTCGATCACGCTGGTGCGGTGGCGCGGTAAGACGAGCTACCGGCTCTATGTCGCCACCGACGGCCAGAGCGCGCTGGTGATGAGCGGTACCTACGCCGAAATCCTGGGTGCGCTGCAGACCTGGGAGAAGTACCTCAGCGAGGGTGGCACCGTGTCGGCATGGCTGGCGAAGAACGCCCAGCGCGCGAATGAGGTTGCGGCACTGGAGGGTTCGCTATGACCCTGCAAGAACTGAAGCACCTGTAGGCGACTGCGTTGCTGCTGGTGGCCGTCATCCCAACCGCGCAGGAAGCCATCCGGATTTACAACGAGGGCGGGCAGGACTGGGAATCATGAGCGACGTATCGGCATCGGCCAAGGTGGCCTTCTGCCCAGACCATCTGGGTCAGAGATGAAACGAATAAGCGTCGTCGTCCTCACCGTGCTTACGCTGCTGCTGGCTGCACCGGCCCACGCCGACGGCTACCCCGACATGCCGCCGGGCGTCCAGGGCCCGTTCCCCGTGACCAAAGTCGTTGACGGCGACACCATCTGGGTCGACAACGGCGGCCAGCGCGAGAAGGTCCGGCTGATCGGGATGGACACTCCGGAGGTGGCAGATCCCCGCAAGCCAGTGCAGTGCTTCGGCCGTGAAGCCTCGGCGCGCGCCGAAGAGATTCTGGGTGGCCAGTCGGTGTACCTGGAGACCGACCCCAGCCAGGACGCGGTGGACAAGTACGGCCGCACGCTGGCCTACGTCTGGGTCGACGGGCGAGACCTGTTCAACCTGGACATGATCGCCAACGGGTACGCGCACGAGTACACCTACGACCTGCCGTACCGCTACCAGGACGTCTTCAAGGCCGCCGAGCGCGACGCTCGTGCCAACAATCGCGGGCTGTGGTCACCCAGTGCCTGCCCATCAGACCTCGGGGCCAAATAGCCCATGGAGAAAGAGAACACGCCAGTGAAGAAGGTAATCCTCGTCGCCGTCGGCGGCGCGCTCGTCAGCGGTTCGCTGCTGGGAGCCGGGGCGGCCAACGCAGACGTTTACTACAAGAACTGCTCCGAAGCACGCGCCGCCGGGGTGACACCGATCTATCAGGGGCAGTCGGGTTACCGGCCTGGTCTTGACCGTGACGGCGACGGCATCGCCTGCGAGTCGTGATACGCAAACTGATCCGGAATCTCCGCCAGATGATCACGCAACTACCGTTGGAGCGGTTCGAGAAGCGCACTGAGTGGCCGCTGGCCATCGCCGCAGTGATTTTTCTGGCCGCCTACTCGGTGGAGGTTTTGGCCCAACCCGATGGTGGCGTTCGGTCTGCGCTGGATTGGGTCATCCACCTCACCTACGGACTTTTTCTAGTCGACTATCTCGCGCGGTTGTGCCTTGCCACTGACCGCCCGCGCTGGTTCGTCCGCCACCTGGTGGACCTCGCAGTCATTGCCCTTCCGCTGCTACGCCCACTGCGACTGTTAAGGCTCTTGGTCTTGCTCGCAGCATTACAGAAGGCCATCGGCGGCGCGATCCGGGGCCGCGTCGCGATCTACACCGCCGCCAGCGCCGTTCTGCTCATCTACGCGGCCTCACTAGCCATCTTGGAGACAGAACGAGGACAACCCGGCGCAAAGATCAAGAACTTCGGTGACGCAGTGTGGTGGTGTATCACCACCGTCACCACCGTTGGGTACGGCGACCTGGCGCCGGTGACCGGTAAGGGCCGAGTGATCGCGGTTCTCCTCATGGCGGGCGGCATAAGCCTGGTCGGCGTAGTCACTGCGACACTCGCGTCGTGGATCGTCCAGCGCGTCGCACAAGAAGACAGCGAACATCAAGCAGCAACGGCGGCCCAGATCGAAACGCTGTGCGAAGAAGTTCGGCTGCAAATGAAGGATCTTCGTAACGAGATCCAGCAATTGAGAAATCTTGTTGCGTCTCAGCAACCTCCGCCGGGAACCCACAATGGACATTCAGTCGATGCGGTGTTGCCAATCCGCAACGCGCTCACAGGAATCTGGCGGTTACAGGCCATGACATTGCGCCGGCCCCGAGGAATAGCGGATGCGCCGCGATAAAGGAAAAACCAGTCGATCAACTTGATTATCGACGCCCGGCGATTTCGCAGCGCGGGTTCATGGCATCGGGGCCGGTGCGTTGTCGTCGCCGATGAAGTCTATGCCGCTGTAGCGGACACCGCGCAACAGATCACCGTCGGTGACGCCGGTGCGGTGAAGAACACGTTGGCCCGAGACCAGGTCGTCAGTGGACAGGATGCGGTCAAGGTCGTGGTCGGCGTCGATTGCCTTCTGACGTTCGGCGTCATCGGCGGGCGCCAGACGCGCTTGCAGCGCTCCGTCCATGAAGCGCATCGCGGCCGCGGCGATGATCCCTTCAGGTGTTCCAGTTCCGATCAGCAGGTCGGTGCCCGATTCCGGGCGCGCCGGTGACGTCGCCGTCAGATGTCAGCCTGATCCGGGCGCCGGTGTCGCGGACTTGCGCGATCAGCTCAGCGTGGCGTGGGCGATCCAGGATGCACACCGTCTCGAACACCAAGGACTTCTTCGCCATGGCCACCGCACGCAGTTCTCCGACATGGGTGCGGTGATGTCGATGGCGTCGGCGGCGTCCGGGCCCACGGCAATCTTGTTCATGTAGAACACCGCCGACGGGTCGAACGCGGGGTGCTGGCGGTGGCAGGACTTCTGGTCCTCGCATGCAAATGTTGACGACCCGCATCGGCTAACTCTTGGTCAGATAGCGCACAGCAGTGCGCGTGGCCGACCCCGTCTGGGGCCGACCACGCGCAGTTGACTACTACCTTCTATGAGCTGGGATTGCCGACGCCGGCGCCGTCGCGACCATCCGGGCCATCGGGAGTACCTCCGGTGCCGGCTTTGCCGCCGGCGCCGCCGCCGACGACACGCCACGCCGACGCCTCCGTTGCCGCCCTTGCCGCCGCCGGTGAACCGGCCGAGCACGCCGTTGATTGCCTTGACGACCGGACTGCTCGAGATCGTGCCGCTACTACTGCCGCCGGTGCCGCCCTTGCCACCTTTGCCCGTGCCCAGGAAGCTGAACGCGTTGCCGCCCCGGCCTGCCGGAGCGCCGACGTTAGTTACCTGATCGGCGCCGTGTGCGCCCGGGCCGCCCTCGGCCGGACCTAGGACCGCAGCGGCGTCGCCGCCGGGGCCGCCCTTGCCGGGCACTGGACCGCCGCCACCGAGTTCCGCCGGGACCGCCCACACTGCTGAGGAGCGAGAACGCCGGGCCACCACTGCCGCCACTGCCACCGACTGGGTCTCCCAGATCGCCTGCTCCGCCGCCACCGCCGGTCGCCGAAATAGCGCCGATCGCTCCGCCGCCGGAGCCTCCCGAGCCGGCGAACGGACCGGCGCCACCGGCGCCCCCCTTGCCGCCAGCAGCGATCGCAAGGGCTTCCGCCCAACCGCCGAAGCCGCCGGCGCCGCCGGCCAGTTCACCGGGACCGCCACTGCCGGCATCGCCGCCATAGGCGAGGCCGAGATCGAGGGCGTTACCACCGGAGCCGCCGACGCCACCGATTAGACCCTTGCCGCCGGTGCCGCCGGGCCCGCCCACGGCCAGAATGGAGGTAGGCAGGAACGGGAAGCTTTGGCTAAGCGAGCCTGCGCTGCCGCCGGGGCCACCGGCTCCGCCGATAAAGCCGCCTTCCCCTCCGGTGCCGCCGGGGCCACCGGTTTCAATATTGAGAGCTGTGAGATCGAGGCCAAGCGTGGCGAGATCGAGGCCACCAAGAAGATCACCGGAAACAGGAGCTTTAGGCGCGGGATCCCCGGGGTTCGAAGCACCGATCAGCCCGCTGAGGGCGAAGATGCCCTTCCCGCCGGCGCCTCCAGCGCCGCCGAGTACGCCGCCCTTGCCACCATTGCCACCTTTGGCGTCATTGCCGACAATCAGGTCGGCGATGCCGCTGGGGTCTCCGCCGCCCCCGATGGCTCCGATGTCCTTGATATTGAGAAGTCCGAGAATGTTGGTGTAGGTCCGGGTACCGCCAGCGCCACCGCTGCCGCCGACCAAACCTCCTTCAGCACCGCCGCCGCCGTCACCCGCCGTGGCCGAGAAGCCGTTGGCGTCGCCACCGTTACCGCCGGCGCCGCCAACCGCGCCACCGCCGCCGCCGAGGCCGCCGAGGCCGCCCTTCGCGGTGGGGCCGGTACCCAAGAGCCCGGCGAGGAGGCTCGCCGTCGGTGCCCGCGTTGCCGGTTCCGCCGGTGCCGCCCTTGCCGCCCCAGAGGGTGCCGATACCGCCACCACCGGCATTGCCGCCGGTGCCCGTAAGCGGACCTGTTCCCTCGCCACCGTCACCGCCGCCGCCACCGAACATGCCGGTGCCGCCGTTTGCGCCCAGTCCACCGAAGCCGGTGCCACCGGTTGACTTTGCGAGGATGCTGCCTTCTACGAAGGGCAGCAGCCCCTCGCCCCTGCCGCCAGCACCACCCTGGCCGCCGACCACAACGCCATTGCCGCCGAGGTTGCCATTTCCGCCGACGCCCTTGAGGGTTCCGATCCCCTCGCCTCCAGCGCCACCGGCGCCGCCGGCCAGAACGCCGCCACCGCCGCGACCGCCAAGCGCCGCCGGTACCCACGCCGAACGCTTGAGTGATCACACCCTCCGCGTTCTTTGTGGCTCCGGTCCCGTTGCCTTGGCCGCCCGCGCCGCCCGTTCCGCCGAAGCCCAAGAGTCCGGTGAGGCCGCCGTTACCGCCATCTCCGCCGAAACCTTGAAGGAAGCCGGCCCCGGTGCCGCCACCACCGCCACCGCCGCCGCTGCCGGCGAGGGGCCCGCCTGTGCCTCCGGTACCACCACCGCCGCCAGTAACCGATGGCAGCGCTGTTCTTGGCGAGCTCGTTTGCCGTTCCGTCACCGCCGAGGCCGCCGAGACCGCCGTCGCCGACCAGGCCGCTGGCGCCGCCGTTTCCACCGAGACCGCCCTTAGCTGGTCCGCCCACGAGTGTGTCGCCCGAGTGTCTTTGTCTGAGGCGCCGGATCCGAGGAAAGCCCTTTAGTCAGGGAGTCGAGAGCGGCAGCTTTGTCCTTGGCCTGGCCGAAGTAAAGCCGCCGCCTGCGCAGCCATCGGCAGTCTGTCAGAGTGCCTACCGTCTTGCCCTTGAAAGGCCCGTCGGCGTAGCCGTTTTGACCTCTGTCTTTGTGTCTGTTGTCGTCCGTGGTGTTCTGCGTGGATCCGGTATTGACACCGTCGCCGCCCGCACCGCCGGCGCCACCGCCACCGAACAGGCTCCCGCCGGCACCGCCCGCGCCACCGGCACCGCCCAGGCCGAAGTTGACGGGCGACACGGTCTTTCCTTCACCGCCGCCGCCGCCGGCGCCGCCCTGACCGACAAGGCCGCTGGCTCCGCCTGCGCCACCTTGCCCGCCCGTCGCCGTACCGGCGACGGGGCCGGTGGTGACAGTCGTGATGGTGCCGGTCTTGGTTGTTGTGGTACTCAGCTTGCGCGCCGGGGTTGCCGAGCTGAGGGATGAGTATGGATCCGGTACTCTGTTGACGCCCACATCGGGGCGTGTCGACGTCCCACTACTCTATCGTGGCTGTGCCAGCCACCTTTGGACCAGGCACTTCCGCCCAGGCCACCCGCGCCGCCGCCGCCGAACAACCCGCTCTTGCCACCAGCACCGCCGCCACCGCCGGTTGCATCGCCCTGCTCGCTGATTGCGTCGCCACCCTTACCGCCTGCGCCGCCCCAGCCAACCAATACGCCGCCATTGCCGCCGGCGCCGCCCGGTTTACCGAGGGCGGCGTTAGTACCTGTCGTGGTGACAATGTCGTCGGCAGCGATGTCCCCGCCTGCACCGCCGTTGCCGATCAGCCCTGCGTTACCGCCCTTGCCGCCGTTCGCGCCGGAGCCGCCATTGCCCAACAAGAGACCGCCGTTACCGCCGTCGCAGTTCTGGTGCAGTTCGGGTCGGCGTCTAGGCCGTTGCCGATGATCGAGCCACCTGGGCCGACGAGCGGCTGCTGACTATTCGTACTGACGAGTGCAGCGGCTAGCGCATTGGGGATGGGCGCGGAGACGCTGGACCCAAACAGGTCGAGCGACGTACCGGCAACCGACGGCGGCGTCGCCGACGCCACTGCACTTCCGATCGCCAACGCCACGAGCGGAGCGCCCGCACATGCGGTGACTGCTCCCAAAACCGTCTTCTTCATCCAAGTTCCTTCCGAAGGCCGGCGTCACAAGCGTTCTCCGGCGGTGTGTACCTGATAGTTGACTGCAAGAATAGGAACTAAACGGCAACAATGTCAATATCTTTCCACAGAAAACGGATGATGATGCGTCCTAACATGCTGCGATGATCGCAAATCGCGTCATTAGTTTTCCACATATTGCCACTCGCCGATGTTCGAATAGTTCGCCGGATGAACCGATTGAGGGCGGGCGCAGCCAACAAAGGCAGACAGGCGACGGCGATGACGGCAAAATGCGTGGTCACATGGGCCAGCTCCAGCAGCTGGAGCGGCGATGGCCTGCCGGACGCCAAGGTAGTGCGCCGGAACTGACCGGGGTGCCCAGGGTGGAAGAGGTGGGGCGGGCCAAGGAAGGCGGCGGCAACCTTCTGGGGGCCACCAGACCGAGTTCCGCGCCGATCGTGGCAGTCGCCAGACCTCTGGATGAGAGGCCGGCGACTGAAGCCGCCGTCGCGCAGGGGCTCTTACGAACGCTCTGGATTATGCGCGGAGCGGCAGTTGACCAGTGGCCGCTGATACGAGGGGTCTGATCGATCGCGCGTTGGAGCGCCGTTTCCGTGAATGTCGGGCACGTCCGCGAAAGGCAGCTCCATGGTCGGGATGATGCCCGACCATTCAACGGTGTTAGTCCTGACCGCGATTCGCCATGCGCCGTCGTGCCGTTCGAGGCGGTCGACGTATCGCCCACCAGCGATCCAATTTGTTTCGTCGCGGTTGCGTGCGACGAAGAGGTAGTACGTCTCGGTGTGCGCGGTGTCGTCGACGATCTCGCAGGTGTGGTTGAGCAGGTTGTGATGCGTCGCTGACTGCCCTTCCTCGTGCATGCGCGATGCCCAGTCATATAGATCAACGGGGCCGCCGACGAAGTCCCCGGCGGCGATAGTCGCATCCGGGTGGAAAGCAGACAGGAACAACTCGCGGTCGAAGCGGTCCAATCCGCGGCTGAAGCGTGTCAAGCAATCGAGGATGTCTTGGCGGCCGAGCAGTTCCTCGAACCGGGCTGCGCGATGGTCAGCGTCCACGATCAGCCTCCATGATGGGTCCCCAGATCGGCGCGCCGCGCTCGTCCCGCAGCGTCGGGATGCTTTTGCCATCGACATCGGTGATGCCGTACTGCTGGGCGAGTTCGGCAGTGATATACGTGCCGCCCGACCGCGTCATGAGCTGCGGATCCGTTGCGAGCGCGGCGATGACGCGACCCGGAAACTCCGGTGAGGAGCCGACCGCAGGGTTGGTCACGGTTGTGTTGGCCATCTCCGGCTGGCGAGACAGATTTGCTTGGGCCCGTTCGGTATACGTGAGGCCCTGCCAGAGTGATAAGGAGGCGACGTTGTGCGGCTGCAGTTCGATGGCCATGTCCCGGGCCATCCGATCGACGGCCGTCTTACACATTCCGAACACGACACCGTAGGTGTACGTCACGCCGGTGTAGCCCGAAATCGCCACCACGAGACCGGATTTCTGCGGGGTCATGATTTTCGCGGCGTGCACGGCCGCCACAAAACTCGATCGGACACCAACGACGACCATGCCCCAGTCCGCCAGTGGCCGCTCCCAGAACGGCGTCCCGGAGGTCAGATCCTCCGGGAGGGCGAAGGCGTTGTTGACCAGGATATCGAGGCGCCCGTGCTCGCTCTGCACCTGCTCGAACAGCGCGGCGACCTGATCGTCATCGCCGTGGTCGACCCGAATCGCGATACCGGTGCCGCCCCGCATTTCGATTTCGGCGGCGGTCTCACCGACCGTGCCGGCCAACGGGTGCGTCCCGGCCGCGACGGTGCGGCCCGTGACGTACACGGTCGCTCCGTGCTCTGCTAAGGCCAGGGCGATGCCCTTGCCGATCCCACGGCTGGCGCCAGTGACCACCGCGACCCGTCCAGTCAATGAGCCGTTCTGCGGCGAGGCGGTCACCGTGGCGACTCGCGCGCGGCAAAGAACGTTTGGCTGAAGTCGCCGGTCGCCCGGCCGGTGTAGCGATCGCCGCGCAGCGGCATACCCATCAGGCCCTGGGACCAGTCCGCGGAAGTGCCGAAGTTCTGGAACCAGTCATAGATCATGGTGCGTTCGGCGATGCGCCACTCCTGCTCCCGGCGTTCCAGCCGGTCGAGATAGCGGCCAACGATGGCGGTGTCGATGTTGCCGTCGCCGACGTCGACGCGGTGGTAGCCGATGACATGGGTTTCCGACCGTGCAGTGTCCTCGCTCAGGGTGATGAGGCTCTGCCCGAGAATGTGTTGAGTCACCACGATCGCTGGTGAGCCCGGTAATACCCAGTCGAGGTAGTCCGGAAAGGATCCAGTGAAGATGCCGTAGTCGCAAGTCGCGTCGGGCCAGTAGGACGCGCGAATCAGATCGGCGTCGCGCCGATCCTCTCCGCGCGCCACCGCGGCGATGCAGTGGCGAATCTTCTCGCGGTCGAGCAGGGCGCGCAGGCCGGCGGCGTCTGGATCCACGAGTCGTCCTTTGCTCGTCGAAGGTGGCGCGCCCGCGGACATCGACCACGCCGATTCGCGGGAACAGCTCGTCGAGCTCGGCCGGAAGATGCTGGGATTGCGCGGGCCTCGTCGACGCAATGATATTGCCCCGGTAACCGCCCCCCTGCCAAGCGTGAATGCGCATTGCGTGTGCCGGCAGGGCCCAGACAACCTCCGTGGTCCCGAGGGCCGTGACAACAGACACCGGATCACCTACACCTGCTTGTGGAATCACTGCCAGCGTCACTACGACCTGGCCGGGACAGCGGCCTACTGGAGAACCCGGACGGCCAAGGAGTTCAAGAAGGTTTTGCGGGGATAACCGCGTCTCGGACGCCTATCGAGTTGCCGCAGAGCGGCTCGCATCAAGTGCGAAGAAATTGATCCCTGAGTGACGTTTGACTACACCTGTGCCACAGGGCAATTGGGGTGAAGGTGCAGGTCACCGATGCCTGCGCACCCCATGTCACCGCCGGTCCTTTTTCCGCTTGCCGACGGCACAAACGTATTTCGACCACCTCGGCTATAGGCGGCCTACAGGCCCCCGTGCGTGAATCGAGGCCGTCGAGCTGGTTGCCAGCCACGTCGTCAACCTCGCCGAGCAGACCCGCCAGCGAGGCGGTGATCGGGTGATAAATTTCAATCATCACCGACCCGGCGGGGGCAGATGCCATGCAGACAGCCCAGAACACGATTCTGGTGACGGGTGGCGGATCGGGGATCGGTCGTGGCCTGGCCGAATCGTTTCATCGTCTGGGCAACCAGGTGATCATCGCTGGCCGGCGCCGCGAGCAGCTGGAGAGCGTGGCAGCGGCGAATCCCGGAATGCAATTGCTGACCTTGGATCAGAGCGATGCGGCAGACATCGAGCGTTTCGCCACGGAGGCGACACATCGCCACCCGGAACTCAACGCTCTGATCAACAACGCGGGTATCCAATACAGCGAAGACCTCACCGCTGGCCGTGTCGCCGAAGCGGAGGCCATGATCATCACGAACCTACTTGGTCCCATACGCCTCACCGCTGCGTTGCTGCCGCGCCTGCTCACTCAGCCCCGTTCAGCCGTTCTGAACGTCACCTCGGCGTTGGCTTTCCTACCCAAGGCGCAGGTGCCAACCTATTGCGCCACCAAGGCCGCGCTGCACTCCTACACCCAATCGCTGCGGTTTCAACTGCGGAATACGGCGGTTCAAGTGATCGAGATCATGCCGCCGGGGGTCCAGACTGGCCTGCGCGACGAGCGAGTCAACGAACCCGACGCTATGCCCCTCGATGAATACATCGCCGAGACCATGGCGCTGCTGACCGAGCAGCCCGAGGCGACCGAGATTGTCGTGGACGCCGCGAAACCGCTCCGGTTCGCCGAACGCGACGGCGTGTACGAGCAGCGCTATACCGACTTCAACACGTCACGCTCGCCCTGACAGGCGTCGGCGCGACATCTCCGGTGACCTTGGATTGGGCGCGGACCTGACTGTTAGCAACGTCGAGCGCGGTCAGCGCGCCGCCGACTGACCCCTACGCAATGAAGTGACGAAAGGCGGCAACGATGGCGCTGACCGACCTGCTGATCCGGGCCTCGAGCGTGGCCGTCGTCGTCTTCGTGGTGTCGAGCACGCTGAGTGTTGGCCTGAGTCTGACCGTCGGCCAGATCCTGGCCCCGCTCAAGAACGCCCGGCTGGTCGTGCTGTCCCTCGCCGCGAACTTCGTCGTGGCGCCTCTGGTAGCGCTCGGCCTGTGGCGGATGCTCGGTCTCGACGAGCCGCTGGGGATCGGCCTGCTGCTGTGTGGGCTGGCGGCGGGCGCGCCGTTTCTGATCAAGCTCGCGGAGTTCGCCAAGGCCGATCTGGCCTTCGCTGTGGGCCTGATGGTGCTGCTGATGGTCGTCACCGTGGGCTACTTGCCCCTCGCTCTGCCGTTCTTCCTCGAGGGAATCACAGTGAACCCGGTGAAGATCGCGCGGTCGCTCGTCGTGCTGATGCTCATCCCGCTGGCCGTGGGTCTCCTGGTCCGGGCTCGCCGCCCGGACGCGGCAGGCCGCATCCGACCCACGGTTGGGTGGATCTCCAACATCAGCATGATCCTCGTCGTGGTGTTGACCACGGCTGGTCACTTCAAGAGTGTCCTGTCGGTATTCGGTACGTTCGGCGTCCTGGCCGCCGTCGTGTACACGGTGGTCTGCGCCGGTATCGGGTGGCTCCTCGGAGGACCCGGAACGAGCACCCGGGGGGTGCTGGCTCTGGGGACGGCGCAGAGAAACGCCGCCGCTGCATTCGTGGTCGCCGGGCAGAACTTCGATGACGCGAAGGTCATCGTGATGATCACCGTCGTCTTGATTGTCGAGTTCCTGATGCTGCTGCCGTTCGCTCGCATCCTCGCGAGGGGCCGCCAGAGTATGGGACCTCAGTGAGGAAAGAAAGTGTGCCTCAGGAAGGCTGGTGTACCTGCGCGCCCGTGTCGGTGTGAGGGTCTGACCGCGTCTCGGAACAACCAAAACAGATTTGTACCGGGCCAGCGAACGCGCGGAGCACCTAGCGCGGACATACGAGGGTCTCAAAACTTCGTGTCGGAGCAGCGAGCATCGGTTCGTTAGGGATCGCGGTCGCGGTCGCGCCGGTCGTGGTCGCCGTCAGGGGCAATGGACTGAACGCTCCTCAAGAAGCCACGCACCACAGCGATACCCGTTACCACGGACATCACAATCGTCGCAATTAACAGCGGAAGCCAGATCGGACGATGGTGGTCGGCATAGCAAATAACCACCAGGAACAACAGGGTCGCGACAAACACCACGATGTCGCGCCAGTGCTCCGTGAAATATCTGGTCTTGCGCCTAAACTCCCGACTCTTCTCTTGAGCCACGAGGAGGGCCTCGACGTGGTCTCCGAGCATTCGCTTCAACGCGGCTCGACGGGCCACGTCGGCTTCCGGAATCCGCTGTAGCAGTTCCAGGTCCGAAAGGATGACGGCTCGCAAGTGAGGAACACTCGGTCCCGAATTGCCCGCCATGCCGCCGAGCAGAACACCACCGGCTAGCGGTGCCGCACCTGTCACGAGTGCACCCACACCAACCATGGACCATCGCCTCCTTCGATCACTCCACTAGCGCCCTCAGCCCGACGGGCGATCGGGGACGCCGCTTCCACCGCACACCTGTTCTGTCAGTTGCATACACGAGCAGCCCGTCTCGGGATTACGACGTCGCGGATGAGCTGAGATCGCGGCGCCGCCCGGCCACGTCGCAGGCCCAGCAGACCAGGCAGACAACGGCGAAGCTGCCGACCCAGATCCCCCAAAAATACAACCAGTCGGGCGCACCAGACGCCTCCCATGGTCAGCTTCGGGCTGTTCAGCCAGAACGAAAGGCGACAGCCAACACCACGCTTCACTCCGTATCCCCCAGCACGGTGGTCACGTAGTCGTCGACATAGGTGGAGAGCTCACGCGGCGGTCGGCGATAGTTGCCGGATCGCACCGGGTGCTTCGGCAAGTCCACCTCGGGAGCCTTGACGTCTTCGTAGTCGATCGTGGACAGCAGGTGGGCCATCATGTTCAGGCGGGCGTGCTTCTTGCTATCGGATTCCACCACGTACCACGGGCTGATCGGGATGTCGGTGTGCACCATCATCTGGTCCTTGGCACGCGAGTAGTCCTCCCACCGGAAGATCGACTCCAGGTCCATCGGCGAGAGCTTCCACTGCCGAACCGGATCGTTTCGCCGGGACCTGAACCGTCGTAGTTGCTCCTCGTCGGATACCGAGAACCAGTACTTGCGCAGGATGATGCCGTCGTCGATGAGCATTTGTTCGAACAGGGGCGTCTGCCTCAGGAACAACGCGTGGTCTTGCGGCGTACAGAATCCCATCACCTTCTCGACACCCGCCCGGTTGTACCAGGACCTGTCGAACAGGACGATCTCGCCCCGGGTCGGCAGGTGCGCGACATAGCGCTGGAAGTACCACTCCCCGCGCTCTCGCTCGGTGGGTGCCGGCAGCGCGGCTATCCGCGCGACGCGAGGGCTCAGATATTCGGTGATGCGCTTGATGGTCCCGCCCTTGCCCGCGGCGTCGCGACCTTCGAAGACGATCACGATCCGGGCCCCGGTTTCCCGGGCCCATTCCTGGAGCCTCACGAATTCGGTTTGAAGGCGGAAAAGTTCGGCTTGGTAGATGTTTTTGGGGACCTTTTGCCCGGACTTCTCGCCCGCTTCCTTCCCACCCTTACTCATTGAGAAATCGTACTGCGGGCGCGACTCACCGGGCGGGTTCCGGCATTTCATCGAACGATTCGTGTAGCAGGCTCGGCGGCACCTCGAGACCGCTCATCGCTTCCCGGTACCGCCGCGGCGTTTCCACCATTGACGGCCGGGACGATCGCGAGTGTAGACAACGCCCGTAGCAAACATGTCAGTCCGCGCCGGCCGTGGGACAGCGCCGAGAAAATCGTCCGCCGCGTCGGCGACGGTGCGCAACCGTTCGATCCCGCCGAATCTCTCTGTCAGCCCTTCGCTGCGCAACCGGTCGCGCACCTGCGAGTGCGCCTCCACGGCCTGGACCTCGATGCCCATCGCGGCGAGTTCGCCGGCGAGGCCCGCCAGCATCTCCGCGGCGTGCATGTCCACTACTGAGACTTCGGACAGATCCAGCACGACCAGCTTGGTTTCTTTTTCCGCCCGCACTCGTTCCTCGATCGTGTCGCGCACATAATTCATGTTGAAATAGAGCAAACTCGCGCTTGGGCGCACGATGAGCATGCCGGGAATCGCTTCGTTCTCCGGATGGCGCTCCCGATCTGAAAACCGGCGCGTGCCGGGGACGCGACCGAGCACGGCGACGTGCGGTAGCGCAGCGCGCCGAATCAACAGCACGAGCGAGATGAGCGCGCCGATCGCCACGCCACGCAGCAAGCCCTGCCCCAGCACGCCGAACATGGCGACCATCGCGATAACGAATTCACGGCCATCGCTGCGCCACAGATGCCTGAGGGCGGACACACTGACAAGGCCCATCACCGCCACCAACACAACCGCCGCCAACACCGGCTGGGGCAACGCAGACAACAGCTGCGAAAAGAAAAGCACTACCACCAGAACGAATGCCGCCGCGATGCCGCCGGACAGTGGCGTTCGCGCGCCCCCACCCTCGTTGACGACGGATTGCGACATGCCGCCGCTGATCGGGAACCCTTGGCCGAACCCCGCGGCAAGGTTGGATACGCCGAGCGCCAGAAATTCCTGGTTGGCGTCCAGCCGCCCGCCGTGCTTGGCCGCGAACGTGCGGCCAATGGCGGCCGTCTCCACCGCGGCGAGCAGGAAGCACGCGAAGGCCAACGGCAACATTTCGTTCAGGTCTTCCCAACGAACCGCGGGGAGGCCGATGTGCGGCAACCCTTGCGGCACTTCCCCGAGCAACTTCACGCCGCGCTCGTCCAGTCCGAGACCGCGCGAAGCCACGATGCCGACCACCACGACCAATAACGCCATAGGCAGCTTCTTGAGGAAGATCTTCCCGAGCACGAGCACCACCAACGCCGTGCCGCCGACCGTCAGCGCTGCGAGGTTGGTTTCGTTCAGGTGCTTGAGGAAGGTGCCGCTGTTCTCCCAGAAATTGCCGTGAGCGGCGGGGATGCCACACAACTTCGGCAACTGCGTGCTCGCGAGGAACAGCGCCACACCGCACTTGAACCCGATCATGACGCTCTCGGAGATGAAGTTGATGATCGAGCCCGCCTTGACCAGCCAGGCGATGATGGCGATGAGCCCGACGAGGATTGCCGTGCCGGCCGCCAGAGTGGTGAAGCGGGTCGGGTCTCCACCCGAGATGGTGCCGAGACTCGAGCCGATCAACAGCGAGATGGCGGAGGTGACAGTGATGGTTGTGTGCCGCGAACTGCAGAACAGCCAGAAGACCAGCCCGCCAAACATGCACGCGTAGAGGCCCGCTTCGGGCGGAAGGTTGGCGAGCGAGGCGTCGCCCAAACCGGCTGGCACCAGGTAAGCCGCGACTGTGACACCGGCGACCAGGTCAACCCGCAGCCAACTCAGCCGGTACGACGCGAGCCACCCGACTGCTGGAATCCAATGCGCCAGTCGGGCGGTCAGAGTCGAAGTTGACGTTGGGCTCATGGTCTTCCTATGGCCACCAGGTTGTTCGACCGCCCCCGGGCACCAGGTTCCGGGAAAGGGGCGACCGTGTGCCAGCGGGCCATGCCCGCAAAATCTACGCTTTCGACGCCCGGTAAAGACGGGAACTAGGACACCAGTCGTATGTCCGTGAGCCGCATGTTTGCGCTGCTAGGAGCGGTCAGCGCGTGATCATCGCTGGTTATGAAGGCTGCCCGCTTCAACTCGCGAGTCAGTTTATGTTCGTCCATCGCTCGGGAGCTGTAGACCGCCCTACCGACTACGGCCTCGCGCGCACCAAACGGCGGCGTCACCAGTTCCATCGGCTCAACCTTCACAACCAGCAGCGCTGCGTCGAAACCGCGGGGGTCCCGCGTCGCTAGGGACGTCCACGCTGGCCGCACACAGGAGCAGTTTGCCGAACCGACTCCGTCAGCTGTCACCGACGTTTCTGCCGTTGTCCAGTCCTAGCCGCTGACGAACGACCTGGCGGGCCAGGTCCAGAATTGCTGGGTCGTCGTGCAGGACGAATTTGGTGTCGGCGCCCAGGAGGATGGCGTGCAGCTCGCCAGTCAGGCCTGGGACGCGTCAACCCTCGACCGCGAACAGCCCCCACTCGCCCGCGACACCCTTGAGGGCGTGCTCGCCGCGAGCGGCAAAGCTGAGGCCCGACCCGGCGACCAGGTCGACGACAATGCGCGAGACGAAGACCTCGCCGGGCCCGGCCGCTGCCGCCACACGCGCGGCGATGTGGACGGCGATGCCGCTGATGTCGTCGTCGCGCAGCTCGACCTCGCCCGTGTGTACGCCCGCCCGCACCTCGAGGCCCAGGCTCCGCAGCACGTCGCGGATCGCCATCGCACACCGGATCGCGCGGGCGGGTCCGTCGAACCGGGCGAGGAAGCCGTCGCCCGTCGTGTTGACCTCACGGCCGTGGAAGCGCTCGAGCTGGCGCCGGACCTGGGCGTCGTGCCTGCCGAGCAGCTCCTTCCATCCCTCGTCGCCGAGCTCGACCGCTCGCTTCGTGGAACCGACGATGTCGGTAAACAGCACGGTGGCCAGGACGCGCTCGACCGCAGGCAGCGGACGGACGCCGGTGAGAAACTCCTCGATCTCGTCGAGCAAGCTGTCGGCGTCGCCCGTGAAGAACAGGTGGTCGGTGCCGTCGAGCTCGACGAACTTGGCGCCGGGGATGCGGTCGGCGAGGTAGCGACCCGTCTCGGGCCTCACCATCCGATCGTCCCGCCGGTGGAGCACGAGCGTCGGCACCTGGATCGCAGGCAGCACGTCGCGGATGTCCAGCTGCGGATAGAGCGCGAAGATGTTGCGGACCATGCCCGGGCTGGCGGCCACGCGCTGCAGCCGCGCCCACCACCGCCGCAGCTCGGCGTCGCCCCGCCGACTCGGAGCCCAGGCGCCCAGTCCGACGCCCTTTCCCCAGCCTTTGGCGCTCACCTCGACCAACTTCGACAGCTGCTCCTCGGTGACGCCGAGCGGGTAGTCGGGCGCTCGGAGCAGGCGGGAGAACGTGCCGTATAGGACGAGCGCCTTCACGCGGTCGGGATGGCCGGCCGTCATCAGCATCGCCATCGTGCCACCCTCCGAAATGCCCACGAGGTCGGCGCGTTCACATCCGGCCGCGTCCATGACGGCGCGCAGGTCGTCGACGGACTCTTCCAACGTTGGCGCGTGCATCGTTGGATCCGAGAGGCCCGTGCCTCGCTTGTCGAACGTGACGACGCGCCGGAAGGACGCGAGCCGCGAGTAGAAGTGGACGACCGACGGCTCCTCCCACATGATGTCGAGGTGCGAGATGAAGCCGGGCGCGACGACGAGGTCGGGCCCCCCTCCGGTCACCGAGAACGCGATGTTCAGGCCGCCGCTCTTGGCATAGTGGATTTCCGGCGCCCTGCCGCCGACGTTCATGGTCGAACCTTACGCCGCGTGGGCCAGCGCGAGGGCGCGCCGGACGATCGGCCAACTGCACGGAGACTAGATGTCGACTGACGAGCCGACCAGTATGCGTTGGCTGCGACCACCTACTCAAGGTGCTCAGCTTTTCCCGCATGGGGAAAGAAAACAGGCCAGGCCTTTTTCGGCCTGACCTGTTCCTCTGTGGAGGTGCCGGGAATCGAACCAGGCACAGAAATGCGTGCGACCTGCGGAAATGCCGAATTTGACGACGCGAAAGTACGTGAAGAGACGCGAGAAATGTTGATGCCATCAACACGCCGCAGCAACGCTTTCCCTGTGTCAAATTTCGTGTCTGCGGTCTGCTACCGCAAGGCGTGGCCGTTGGCTGAGGCAGCCTATTTCGTTCTCGCCGTTGTACTGACGCTATAGACGGCGAACGCCGCGACGATGACGGATGCCGTGGCGCCGCCGGGTTCCCGACAGGAGTGCCGTCAGTTGCGCCGAAGTACTCCGGAACTGCGCTACCCCACGGGACGGCAAGCACCGTGCCAGATAGATGGGGCCGAAGGTACGGACGAACTCTTTCGACGGAGTCGCTTTGGCACCATCCCTGCGGCGGCACTGACGAAAACAACCACGACCAAGGGGCACCCAGGAAGGGTGCCCCGTCGCGTGCAGCAATCCGGGTTTGGTTTTCCGAAGTCTTTCGACACATCACCTTTGCAGCATGTTCAGAGCTTCTTCCCAGGTAAGCCATGAGCGAATCCACTTGCACGACAGACGCCTGCCCTGGCGGCGATCCCGAATACCGCTCTGTCCTGGCACTTCTTTGGTAGACGCCTCCTCTGACCCTGGTGGCTGGCAAACGCGGCCGGACGACAACAGCGGTGCAGTGAGACCAAGGCCACATTCCGTGGTTGAACAATCCACCGTCTTTCAGCGTCTGACTTCAGTTAAGAGCGGCAGTTAGCCGATCAAGTCAAGTTTGTCCTGACAGAGGAGCGGACCATGCTGAACCAGATCGCAAGGATGGCGATCACTAGTCCCACGACGTGTCATCGTCGTGGCAGCCCTCCTGACATTGGCCCTGGCCATCTTTGGTGTCCCCGTCGCAAATAGCCTGTCCGCCAGTGGATTTCAAGATCCGACATCGGAATCGGCGCGGGCAAGCCAGCTCCTGACAGACAAGTTCAGCCAGGGTGACACGCAGCTGCTCGTCACCGTCTCAACGCCAGACGGCGTCGACAGCCCGGCCGCTCGGGCCGCGGGCACTGAGATCGTCGACCAACTGAGAAGCTCGCCACATGTGGTCGATGTGGTCTCGCCGTGGACAACACCGCCGCAGGCCGCCGCCGATCTCGTTAGCGAGGATCGAAACACCGGGTTGATCGTCGCGGGCATCAAGGGAAACGAAAGCGACCAGCAGAAATACGCGGAGGAACTCTCCGCTCAGGTGACGCACGACCGTAACGGTGCCACCGTGCGGACAGGCGGCGTCGCAATGGTCCACGTTCAGATCACCAAGCAGTCGCAGCGCGACCTGCTGGTGATGGAATCGATCGCGATTCCACTCAGCTTCCTCGTGCTGGTCTGGGTATTTGGCGGTCTGATCGCAGCAGCGCTGCCCGTGGCCGTCGGCGGAATGGCGATTTTCGGCGCCCTTGCGGTGCTGCGCACGATCTCGTTCGGCACCGACGTTTCGATATTCGCACTCAACCTCACCACCGCCATGGGTTTGGCGCTGGCCATCGACTACACGCTGTTGATGATCAGCCGCTACCGCGACGAGTTGGCTGACGGCGCAGACCGCGAGGTTGCCGTCGTCCGCACCGTCGTCACGGCGGGTCGCACCGTGTTGTTCTCGGCCACAACGGTCGCCCTCTCGATGGCGGTCATGGTGTTGTTCCCGATGCATTTCCTGAAGTCCTTCGCCTACGCCGGTGTCGCCGTCGTTGCGTTCGCCGCCTTCGCCGCGGTGGTTGTCACGCCCGCCGCGCTGGTCCTGCTCGGCGACCGGCTGGATTCGTTCGACGTCCGTCGGCTCGTTCGCCGCCTGCTGGGCCGGCCCGAGCCTGCCCCGCAGCCCTTACAGCAGCAGTTCTGGTACCGCTGGACGAGGTTCGTCATCCGCCGTGCCGTGCCGGTCGGGCTGGCAGGTGTCGCCTTCCTGGTATTCCTTGGTCTGCCGTTCCTGAACGTCAAATGGGGCTTCCCCGACGACCGGGTGCTGCCTACCTCGGCCTCGGCGCACCAGGTCGGCGACCAGATGCGCGATGACTTCGTGATCAACTCCGAGACCGCGGTGACCATCGTCATCCCCGATACCGACGACCTGACCCGCAACGAGATTGGGCAATACGCCACCGACCTGTCGCGTGTGCCCGACGTCTCCGCGGTCTCCACCCCGACCGCAACCTATGTCGCAGGTGCCGCAGTCGGAGGACCGTCAGCACCGGCGGGCCAGACTCAAGGCAGTGCGTTCCTCACCGTCGACAGCACAGCACCACTGTTCTCCGAGGCCTCCGAAACCCAGCTCGACCGCCTGCACGCGGTGCCGACCCCGGGCGGCAAGGAAGTCGATTTCACCGGCGCCGCCCAGATCAACCGAGACAGTGTCGACGCCATCGCATCACGTCTGCCACTGGTGCTCGGGCTGATCGCCGGCATCATGTTCATCCTGCTCTTCCTGTTGACCGGCAGTATCGTGATGCCGCTGAAAGCGTTGGTGCTCAACATCCTGTCGCTCACAGCCGCATTCGGCGCGATGGTGTGGATCTTTCAGGACGGGAACCTCGGCGGGCTCGGAACCACCCCCAGCGGGGTCTTGGTCGCCAATATCCCGGTGCTGCTGTTCTGTATCGCTTTCGGCTTGTCGATGGACTACGAGGTGTTCCTGGTCTCCCGCATCCGCGAGTTCTGGCTGGCGTCCGGATGGCCCACGCCGACAACGACGAGAGCGTCGCACTGGGCATCGCCCACACCGGTCGGGTCGTCACCGCCGCCGCATTGATCATGTCGATCTCGTTCGCCGCGCTGATTGCCTCCAACGTGTCGTTCATGCGGATGTTCGGACTCGGTCTGACGCTGGCCGTGCTCGTCGACGCCACCTTGGTGCGCATGGTGCTGGTTCCGGCATTCATGCACGTCCTAGGACGACGGAACTGGTGGGCTCCCGCACCCCTGGTCCGCCTCCACAACCGTCTCGGAATCAACGACGGTCACGCCGTCAGCGACACCCGAGCAGGGCGTGGACGCGAGCCCAACCCGCCAGCAATTCAACGCCGAATTGACCAATGGGTTGGGCGATGAACCCAATTACGCCACAACCACGTTTTTAGGAAAGTTGATATGAGTGTTATCGCAGG
>CAWFQG010000014.1:0-120003 GCA_963817825.1 uncultured Actinomycetota bacterium
TAGCTCTGTTTTGGGAAGATCTCGGCCAGCGCTTCCAGAAACTCGGTGCCGGCTTCCGATCGGCGCTCGAGAACTACGACTCGGCCCTCCAGTCGCATGACCGAAAGCATCAGGAGCTGCAACAGTTCCTCCTTAGGTTGGCCCTCGGGCGTTGGTGGGTGGGCGACCATGAAGTCTCTGATCGCGCGGCTAACCGGCATGCTTTCGGGGATGTCGGCGGCGCGGATTTGGGCCATGAAGACGGGCTCGCTCACAGTTCTTCTCCTTCGCTGTGTGATCGACAGCGTCAGCGTAGGAGAACGGCCCACGCCGGACGCAGGAACCGATGTCCGGCGCGGGCCACCCTGAAGGCCGGGGACTACCAAGGGGCTAGGCGCGGCAAGCTCGTCGCTGTACGTGCCTGCCTGTAGAAGCGAGGGGCAATGGCACCAAAGCGCCAGCCGCCTGGGCGCAGATCATCGACGACTACATGCTGACCCTCGCCGCGGCCGGGCAACCGCCAACCACGACGGAATTGCGCCGAATCCAATTGGTTCGGATGGCCAGAGACATCGGCGGCCGTCCGGCCGATGTTGCCGGGGAGAAGTTCGTCGCATGGTTCGGGCGGCAGACCGGATGGACGATCGAAACGCGCCGCAGCTACCGCGCCGGCATCCGCGGATCCTTCCGGTGGGCATACAGAACCAAGCGAGTGCCCGACCATCTGGCCGACGAGCTGCCCAAGGTACGCGAGCAACGTGGGCAACGCGGGCGCCGCGGCCGGGGCCCGACCGCCTATGAAGCTATTTGCTTAACCAGCGGAATGTCCTCTGCCTCAACAGGAATCATCTGTTCCGTTCGATCCGTTTGCGCTTTGCACACAACGCATTGCCGACCCAACGTAATCTTCCGAATTGGCTTGTCAGGGAACAACTTATGGAAGCAATCAAAGCAAATCTTCTGAGTCATCAGATCGGATCTTTCAGCCAGAGGTCCCCGGTACTTGTCGAGGTTCGTGACCCCGGCCGGTAGCTAAGCTAGCTGCCGCGGCGGCCTGACTTGATGATCTCGAGGCGTTCCTTGAGCAGTTCCTCGAGTTCCTCGATCGAGCGGCGTTCCCGCAGCATGTCCCAGGGTGTGCGCGGCACCTTGACCTTCTTGGGTTCGGCCAGGTCACCACCCTCGATCACGGTGCCCTCCATGCCGTTGCGGCACAGCCAGGTGCCGGGGATCTCGGCGTCATCGGCGAACGGGACCTCGAACTCCTCACCGTTCTCCGTGCGATACCGCGCGATCTGACGCGGCGCCAGGTCGTGATTACGGTCGGTCTCGTAGCTCACGGCCCCGAGCCGGCTGCCCCTCATGACGCGATCAGCCATCATCAACACTCCTCTGTGCAGGTTACGCCCCGGCCGTGCTAGCTAACGCCTTCACGTACGCGAAACGTACGCGACCGGGGGGCGCCCGTAGCCGTATCGAAGGCGAACCGCGGACGTGGAGACCCTTTCATGGTCGGGCCGACGGGGGTGTCGCGTCATTCGGCTCGTGGAGCGCGGTCGGGGCGGGAGCGTCGCTCTTGCCCGGCGTGAACGTGATGTCCTTGGACCCCCCGAAACTCCTGCTCCAGCGCGTCGTTGACTGCGTCCTGCATATAGAACTCAACGACCTGTTGCTGGTATAGAAGCTGGTCTTGTGTGTACCAAACGTCGTGATTGGCTTGCTCCCGCACAAGGGACATGTGTACCTTGCCGGGGGTCGATAGCGTCGCCTGGTCGCGCGACGGCTGTCTAGGGACTCCAAAACCCCCATCTGTGTCAGGGTAGGGCGGCAAGAACGAGCCGGTGCGCGTCCACTGGGTGCCACTGGCATTGCCCTCGTACATCTCGACGATGCCGCCCGATACCGGATTGCCGTTGGCATCCACGGTCTCGAATTCGGGCACGCCGACCATGGCCAGGTCGCCGCGGACCGCCACGGCCTGCCCGAACAGGGTCAACGGATAGGTGGGACTGGTATTCGCATGGGCCGAGGAGAGTCGGGTCACCACCGGGGTTTCCTGAGCCATTGCGACATGGAGACAACACAAACCGCTTGCCAGGAGTCCTACGGCTCCGGCCCTTGGAACACGATGCGTCACGACCTTGCTCCCGCTGCAGGGTGTTGTTGTGCCGTGAGTTGCACTGCGCGTTGGACTGACACAGTGCAGAGTGCGTCCATCTCACGGGAAACGGTCGAGCGCGTGCGCCGTTCCCTCCAGGCAAGATTGAATTCGCAAAGTTGAATTCGGTCAGTCGCCCTCTGCGGCGCACAACAGTGAGTGCGTGACGCGAGTGCCATCGAAACGGAATTCGTGCGCGGGACGCCGCAGAGGCTCGATGGTGGTATCCGCGTGCACGATGACTCCGCCACCGGAGGGGATTCCGAGCCCGGTGGCCGCTCCCTCCAGCAAATGAATCGTGCGCGACGCCGCGCCCACTCGGCTCGCTCGTCGTGCGCGTCGATGACACGGGGACGAGCTTGAACACATCGAGCAGCTCGGTCGCGGAGGATTCCGGTGTCTCGACGATTCCATAGCGTCCGAGCTGGACCGCGCCGGCTGAAATGCCCACCAGGACCGCCCCTTGGGCGTACCGGCCCAGGATCACATCCTTCATGCCGGTTGTCTCGAACGTGTTCCAGCCGAGACGCACATCGCCGCCCGCGAGGACGATCAACTGGGCTCGCTCCAGGAAGGCGCGGTCGTCTGGGCCGAACGACGAATCGATCATGCGACGGTCGGTGATTCCAATCGCGTCCACCGCCGCCTCGAAGATCCCGTAGAACTCCGGACGATCCCCATTGGAGGCACCGATGTAGGCCGCGCTGAGTGGTGTGTCCCGAGCCAATCCATCGAGGGCTGCCTCGAGGAGCAGTCGGTCCTGCCGCTTCCAGAACAGCAGCTGACTGTCCGCCAGCAGATAGAGCGGTTGGAGTTGTGGCGCCGTCTCAGTCACCGCACACGGTCAGACACCAGCCCGCTCCAGTTCATGCACTCGACCTCCGTGGCAATACCCTAGGGATAACCCGGCCGCCGCGGATTCTGGCGGCCGGTTTCGCTCAAGTCCCCGGGGCACCCGCCACCGCGGGAGGCTGCATCTGCATCAGGCGCGCAATGGCCGCGTGCAGCACCTCGTTGGCCACAGGCTTGTGCAGTAGCAGGTAACCGCTCGCCTGCGCTTCCTTGATCCGGTCGGGCGCGGCGTCCCCGGTAATGAGCATGCCGGGGATGGAGTCGTTGTACTCGTTGCGCAACCGTTCGATTACCGCGCTGCCGATCTCGTTATCGCGCAAGCGATAGTCGCAGATGATCAGCCCCCGGACGCTCCGGTCGGGTCACGACGTTCCGCAGCGTCTCGTCGTAGCTGCCGGCGGTGATGACGGAGTAACCCCAGCTCCTCTAGCAGGCTCTGCATGGCCGTTTGAATCGCACCCGCATCGTCGATGACCAGGATCAAACCCGAGCCCGGCGCGGTGGCGGGTGCCACAGCGGGCCACCTCGACTCGCGGCGCTACCTCATACTGATCGCGCCCGAACGGCACGACAAAGCTCCGCGTCACCCGGTCTGAATCGGGTGTTTCGTCTGTTGCCGCAGCGCCTCGAAGTTCTGCTGCATCAGTGGCCGAGGCCGACGGATCTGCCAAGGGCTAGATGTGTCGGGAGTCGTCTCGACAGCACCCCCGGCAACGGTGTTGAACCGCAATGGAATGCCACGATCCGTACTACCCGGGGAGTCGGGCGGTTGTTCGACTCGCTTAAGTTGTCGGCGTGGCAGCTCGCGCCGTCCTGGTTACCCCACTGTCGGGGCCGCTGGCCAGATTCGGGAAAGCAGGGGCGAGCGCCCTTGCTCTCTGGGCCGACCGTTCCGGAGTAAGTCTGGAGGTCATCGACGCTTACCCCTCTGCGGCATCCGCGATACGGGCCGCCGAAGCTAGCCGGCCCGACGTGGTGTTCGGGCCCTACGGTTCGGGGCCCGCGCTCGCGGCCGCGGCCGCCAGCAAAGGGGTCGTCTGGAACCACGGTGGCGCCACCGCCCGGCTGGCGCGGCCGGCGTATCCGCGTGTCGTCAACGGGGAGTCTCCCGCGTACCGCTATCTCGCCGCAGTGCTCGAAACCCTTGTCGCCGAAGGTCTTGGTGTGGGCTCGGAGGTGGTAATAATGCACGTCGACACGGGGTTCGGCCGCGAGGTGGCCGAAGGGGCGGCGGTGGTGGCGCGGCGACTCGGTCTCCAGCGGCGGTCGGTTAGTTTTCGGCCAGGGCGGGCGAGAGACGTGCTGGCGCAAGTCCCGGCGGGCGATGTGCTGTTATCGGCCGGTTCCTTCGACGATGACGTCGCCGTCGCGCAGTGGGACGGCGAATACCGTTGGCGTGCAGTTGGATTGGTCGCGGCGGGGGTCGGTGAGCTCCGGCACGCCATCGGTGACCGCGTTGAGCGGCTTTACGGACCGTGCCAGTGGTTCGACGACGGGACAGATGATCCCGCGGACGGACCCAACAGCGAGTGGTTCAGCCGGTGTTACCGGGACGCGAATGGTACTGAGCCGCCGTATCCGGCTGCTGCGGCCTTCGCCGCGGGTGTCGTTTGGCAGCGCTGCGTGAAGGAAGCCGGCACTGTTGAATCCTTGCCGGTGCTGGCCGCGTCACAACGACTCGATACCACCACCTTGTTCGGTCGGTTTCGTGTCGACCCGGTCACCGGTGTGCAAACCGGCCATCAGATTCGTGTCGTTCAGTGGCGAAGCGGACAGCGGGTACTGGTTGATCGGCCGCTTCGTCGGACGTGAGCGTCGAAGGCACATCCGCCCGTGCATGGGTCGGCGTGTCGGCGGCGGGTCGCGCCTCAGCTAGCTACCTAGCGACAGCGCTTAAAGCGTGCAAGTTGATCGATGCCCGTTGGCACGACTTGCGACATAGATCGCAGAGAAGATTCTTGATCTGGTACCCGAGCACCTGCCAGGGGCCGCGATCTACCTTGAATCCGGCGCCGGCGGCGAGGAAAATTCACGGCGTGCCGGCATGGCTGCACGGCCTTTCCTTGTTCTGGTTGGCCGCGTTCGTGTTCGGGGTTGCCGTTCTCGTCACGGCGGCGATCTACGCGGTGGTGATCTCGCTCTCGACCGGTGAGCGCGGCCGGGCGTTCGCGTCAATCTCACAAAGGCTGCTCCCGCCGATGGGAATCATATTCGCGCTGCTGGTGGGGTTTCTGGCCGCGCAGGTCTGGAGTGCAGGAGAGCGCGGTGCCTCCGCGGTCAGCGAGGAGGCGAGCTCGCTGCCAGTTGCGGAAC
This sequence comes from uncultured Actinomycetota bacterium, assembly GCA_963817825.1. GTDB lineage: Bacteria > Actinomycetota > Actinomycetes > Mycobacteriales > Mycobacteriaceae > Mycobacterium. The sequence goes on from CAWFQG010000014.1 coordinate 5,303, forward strand.
TTCAGTGAGCCCGACGCCGTCGTGGTCCTGACCGCTACGCCGTAATCATGGCAGCGCCAACCTATTCCGACCTAGCGACATTGCTGTCAGGGAAACGTGGAGGGTAGAACCCGAGCGAGCGACTGCCGAGCTGGAGTTTGTGTGAGGGCTGTCCTGACCCAATTTAGTTGCTGCAGAAGAGTTCTCCCGCCTGCAGTGCAACAACTAGATTGAGGGGCACATCGTGGCTTCGATCAGTTTTTCTGTCGGAGTTGGACTTGGCGGCGGGGATGGTCGACGACGCGTGAAAACCGGCCCTGACTGTCGGGTGCGTACCAGTTGGGCGCGCTAAGCGCGCGTACAGCCGAGCACCCCGACTGAGCGATCAGACCACACAGCACACCGACAGCGACCGCGACGCCCCACCCGAACAGCCGCGACCGGCGCATCACCTGGGTCCGGTACGGCGCGATCGGGTCGTTCGGCCGCGCGGCGGGTACAAAGACCGGCCGCGAGCGATAGGCCAGCATCAGGGCGAGAAAAACGGTGCCGCCCACCACCAGCGCCACCGCGACGAAGATCGCTACCCGGGTCAACAGCACCGTGACCCAGACGCTGCGGAAGCCGACCTCACCGAACACAGCCAATTGGCGTAGGTGTCCACCAGGCGCGGCCCGACGAGCAGTAGTGCAATGAGGCCCGCCGCTGCCAGCAGTAGCACGCGGGCGCGTCTGGACAACGGCGGGAGTTTGTCGGGGACGTGTCCCCATTTGCATGCTCCGCGATTCGAAGAATGCTGTCCCGACCGGTCGTTACGGGCGCGATGGCGACGCGGTCTGGTAGCCGTCGGCCTCGGCCGCGGCTTCGAGCGCATCGGCGGCGGCTTGTGCCGCCTGAGCCGCATCGGCGGCAGCGTGCGCTGCCAAGTTGTCGGAGGAGGTTTCGCGGGTGGCCGATGACTTGGGCAGCGCCTGGGTGAAGGCGCGGGACACGTCTTGCAGGGCGGAGGTGACCTCGCTTGGAATTACCCAGAACGTGTTTCCCGGGCCCTGGGCCAGCTGCGGCAGCATCTGGAGATACTGATAGGCGAGCAGTTTGGGGTCGGGGTCGTTGCGGTGCACGGACTGAAATACCTCGTCGATAGCGCGGGCCTGGCCCTCGGCCTTGAGGATCGCTGCGGTCCGGTTGCCCTCGGCGCGCAGGATGGCGGCCTGCTTGTCACCCTCGGCGGTGAGGATCTGAGACTGGCGTTGGCCTTCGGCGCCCAGGATTGCCGCACGCTTGTCGCGCTCGGCCCGCATCTGCTTCTGCATCGCGTCCTTGATGGATTGCGGCGGGTCGATGGCCTTGATCTCTACCCGGTTGACCCGCAGCCCCCACTTGCCGGTGGCCTCGTCCAGCACGCCTCTGAGTTGGCTGTTGATGGTGTCGCGGGAGGTGAGTGTGCGCTCCAGGTCCATGGACCCGACGACATTGCGCAGTGTGGTGACCGTGAGCTGTTCGACGCCTTGCAGGAAGCTGGCGATCTCATAGGCGGCTGCGCGCGCGTCGGTCACCTGGAAATAGAGCACAGTATCGATCTCGACAACCAAATTGTCCTCGGTAATCACCGGTTGCGGTTGGAACGAGACCACCTGTTCCCGTAGGTCAATCATCGGATAGACCCGGTCGAAGTAGGGGATGACGAAATTGAGGCCGGGCTGCAACGTGCGGTCGTAGCGGCCGAGCCGTTCGACGTTGCGGGCACGCGCCTGGGGCACGATGCGCACCGCCCGCATCACGATGAAGGCTGCGAACAGCGCGATGACCAGTCCGGCGATCAGAGGGACTGAGGTTTCCAGGGTTTCCATGGGTTACTCCCGGGGGTATACGAGCGCGGTGGTGCCGTTGATCTCCAGCACGTCGACGGTCGCTCCAGCGGGTATCACCAGGGTTTGGTCGTAGGCGCGCGCCGTCCACTCCTCACCGCGGATACCGCCGATGCGAACCCTGCCGTCCAGCCCGGACACCTCTGACACGACATAGGCGGGCTTACCAATTAATGCTTCTACGCCGAAACGCTCGAGCTGGGGCCGGAGCATGTGCCGACGGACGATGGGGCGGATGAGCAGCACCCCGATCGTTGCGGTGACTGTGAACGCAAGGAGTTGGACGGGAACGGGTAGTCCGAGTGCGGCGAAGCCCGCGGTGATCAGTGCAGCGACACCGAGCATCCCGACCGCTGCGGTGATAGTGAGCATCTCGACCACCAGCAACACTACGGCGATGATCAACCAGATCAGCCATGCATCCATGCGGCGATCCTCCTTGAACGTTCGACGGATGCGCGGGCGGGATGACTGTTACTTCCTCCATCGTGTGCGGTAGGGCACGCCCTTACATTATGTCCCCCAAACCATGCTGGCGCCGCATTGCGTTTCCGGATTCCGGCAAAGTGGTGACCGGTCTTGGCGGGTGCGCGCGCAGTCCGGGCGAGTCCGCGCCGGCCGGCGTGTCGCATCGCTCGGCACTGTCACGGTGAAAACACGCGCCGAACCCGTCCAGATCTGGCGGCTCGACAGTCTGCCCTAATGGTTGTCTGCTACCTGCCGTTCGGTACTACCTGGTTGCCGAGCAGGCATCGCCACTTCGCATGGACACCAAGGGATCAGGAAGGGCGCCCCGACTGCTGATGCCAGCGGTCCAGCAGCGCCGGGATTTCGTCGAGAAGGAAGGCGTAGAAGTCGCGCACATGGGTGAGGCGCTGGCGGGCCAGGACTACAGCGAGCAGTGGGCAAGTCCGGTAGTTGATCGAGGTCAAGCAGCTGTGGTCGCGTCGCCTTGCCCCTGACAGAGACGAAGCGTTTCGCGTCTTTGAGCAGTTTGCCCTGAATGAGGACGAGCACGATGGTCGCCAGGAGGATTACCACTGACGCTGCGCCCGAGAATGCCGTAGTCCGGGTTGATGGACTGGATCCCGTTCTTATACAAGAAGGTCGAGAACACGGTGATACCGACGGGTTGCCCGACGATGAGGGGGACGCTGAGAGTCTCGATGGTCATCGTGAAGAAGAGTCTCGATGGCCATCGTGAAGATGAGCACCGCGCTGTAGACAATCGGTGGCCGCAACATCGGCAGCACCACCGAAAAGAGGATTCGCCACGGGCTGGCGTCGACGGTGCGAGCGGCCCCCTCCAGGGAAGCGTCGGAGTTGCGCAGCGCATTGGCGCAGAAGATGTACGCGATCGGGGCCAACGCGACCGCCTCGACAATAGCCATGCCGGGCAGGCTGTGCGCCAGCCCCTCGACGTCACCAGATAGGTGAACGCGATGAACAGCCAGTGCGCCCCGTCGTGGGTCGGTCATCTTGGTTACGGTCGTGGACATTCCGCTCACGGACGTCAGCAAGGTGTTGTCAGTCGCCAAGATGTCGCGATCCCGCATCTTGATGGTTTTCGTTGTCGCGCTGCGGGCCGGGTGGTGGTAGATACCGAGTAGGTCGGTGATCTCAGTGCCGATCGTGAAGTCGTTGTGGACCATCTCCTCGCTCAGGGTCTCCGTGATGTCGACTTCGGCGCTGCGGCGGGAGTAAGACACGGTCGATTCCTCAGTCATCATGGCCCCTCCTGTTAGGTAGGACCGCCCGCGATGAGTGGCTAAGGCCGACGCAACGCCACGCCGTCGCGGAGCCGCAAGCGAATCGGCTACCCGTATCGCGTCGCGCCCATTCCGTCGGCGTCAGGCGCTATTTCGCGTCAGCTCCGTTCGCTACTTGTAGATTCGTGGAGATCGACAATTTCGGAGGCCAGATGTCTGATGCCAACAGTGGCTTGAGGGTTCCGATCCTCACGGTGCCGCTCGAGGAAGCCACGGTCACCCAGGGGGTGCTCAGAATTGCCGGGCCTGTAGGCGTGAAGTTTCCGCCACGGCTTCCGTTCGACTCGACCATTCAGGTGGCGATGGCGATCGAGAACCCGCACTCCGTTGCGGGGTCGACGAACGTACGGATTGCAATTACTGGACCTGATGGCGCAGTGCTGCCAGAGTCGGTTCGCGACCATACGGTCCGCTGGCGCAACGTAACGCCGCCCAGCGGCCCCGTCTTCAATTACGTAATCGATAACGTGCCTGCGAGGTTCGTAGCGCAGGGCGCATACACCATCCACGTGTACGTCGACGACGATTCGGTCCCGCGCGCGGCCACCTCCTTTGGCGTCTTCTTGCAGTGACATTCGGGCGGCCCCTCGCCAGCCAACGGCAGCTCTCGATGCAGTGGGGGGACCTATGCGCAGTTGTGCCGGGTGAAGTTCGACCCGCGCGCAAGTGCCGGTGGGCGGAACACATGACCGCGTCAGACTCCTCTGCGCGGCGGCGACCGAGTAGGCCGAACTATGTGGATCTGACGAACGAGGCTCGTGGAGTAGTCGCGGAGCAGCGGTCTGGTCGCGCCAGCGCCCTCAGGCAAACATAACCAGGCATCACGGCCGACGAAGTCGGGCGCCGTGTCGAGGTCAATGTCCGCCTGTAGTGGGCGCGTTTCTGCTCAGCGAGTCGCTCGGCGAAGTTGGCAACAATCCAGGCCGTGCCGCATAGCGCCAAGGCGGAACCGAACTCCAAAGGTGAGCCAAGGAGCAGGGCGACTAACGCCAAAGTGCCCGATACGAATGCGACAGAAATCGCAGCCGCGTGTACCGATGCGATGTGCTGACTTTGCGGATAGTGAGAGACGTTATACGCAGTCATTGGTGCTCCCTTCGACAAAGTCAATTCCCCGAAGCTGCCGCGATCAAACGCGAACGCGCGAATAAATCACAGCGATGTAATTCTGAATTGAGGCAGGCCAGCTGCGTTGGTGGGCGGCAACCGACATTGATCGCGGTCGCGCGGAGGCCGCGCCCCCAGGCGAAGGCAGCGGCGCGGAGACGGCTAGACGAAGCCGCCGACCCAATGGCTAAGCAGCTCTTGGGATCGCAGAGAGTGCAGAAAGCGAGGCTGTGAAGTTCGCTGCTGTTCGTGACGCACTCGATCGGGCGGGCTTAAATCCACCGGCCGAGGTGGAGATAAGTCCCTCGTACGGGCTGGCACTTGTTCGGCCCACTTCGCGCTGGGACGCGGTGGAATGTTTGTGCTGGTCGGCGGTCGTGCGGAGCTTCGTGGACGCAACGAGAAAGCCGTTGGCTGAGACTTAAAACCCGCAGGCAAGCCGGCGCTACGGTCGGCCAATTTGGGAACCAAACTCTGCGGAACGACCCGAAATGGGCTGGACCCAGCGCAGCCTAGTAGACGGACTAGCGGCTCTGAGCTGCGCTTTTAAGACCGGGTGGGGCCAGCAGAACGCGACCGGTTAGCTCATAACCCAGAGGTAGTGGCGCGTGCTGCCCGCTGGGCTGGACAAGGCGGAACACACTGCTGCTGGAGCCTATTGATGTGTTGGGCGTCCTTAGCGCCAGGTCGGCTTGTCCGTCCGAGTCTGTTTTCATCGAATGTGGCCCTGGTGTTGGCGGATAGTTGTTGTTGTGGCGGATGATCTCGCCATGGCGTGCCAAGCACCGACGGTCGGAGCCAATGTTGACCATTATCGCGGGACGCCGCCGCTTGCGCTGGATCCGAGTCGAAAGCTGCCCTTCGCGAGCGCGAAAGTATTCGAGAAGCTATCTGCACTGGAGGGGTGATGAAAAAGTCTGTCGGGCAATCACATTCGATCGGAACCGCGCCGCGACTCCTGACCATCAAACAGGTCGCTGACCGCCTCACGGTCAGTGTCGGGTGTTTGCGGGCGTGGCGCATCCGTGGCGAAGGGCCGCCGGCGATTCGAGTTGGTTCTGCCTTGCGTTGGGACGAACGTGAGGTCGACGCCTGGCTGAATGCGCGGCGCGAATCAGGCGGATTAGCCTCTTGAGGCTGAATGCAGTTCGCGAGCTGGTTGGCAAGGGACAGCGCGGTGATCGAGGTCCGGAGCTGGCCGTGATGGTGCTCGTGTCTATCGAGCTCGGGTTTACCACCGCGGTCGATACGTAGCGTCACGGACTTTCGCGCGGAAGCGAGATGCTCAGGAATGGGAACGTCGTCAGGTCGACGGTCTGCGTTCTGGAGTATGGTCCGACCCAGGTGCGGCAGAAAGGCCAGTGCAGGACTGGTGTGATGCTTGGCTAGCCGCACAGCCTCCGCGAGCGCCGGCGACCGAACGCAAGATCCGTGAGGCTATCAACAAGAGGATCGCAAAAACCTTCGGTCGGCGCCCGGCGGTATCCGTTCGACCGTCTGAGGTCAGGGCCTGGTGCGCGGATTTGGCACGAGCGCAGTCCCCTGCGACTGCGCGTCACTCGCTGGGCGTCTTACGCCGCGTCTTCGATTACGCAGTGCAGGACGGGGCCATTCCCCGGAATCCCGCGACAGGTATCCGCCTACCCAAGGTCCAAGGGAATGAGCCCCAGCCGCTTACGCACACTGAACTGTGGCAGCTCGCAGAGCAATTCGATTCCAGGAGAGACCGGGTCCTTATCGTCGTTGCCGGGTACTGCGGACTTCGTTGGGGCGAGCTGGCGGCGTTGAGATGGACCGATATCGATCTCGATCTGCGTCGGCTGAGAGTATCTCGCGCGTACTCCGAAGAGGCGCCTCGAGGCGAGATGTCTCCGGTGAAAGATCACCAGGCACGCACCGTTCCGATCCCGAGAACTGTCGTGGACGAACTGACCAAGCTACAGGCGCAGTCGGCGCCTTCAGAACTCGTTTTCCCCTCCGCGAACTCCACGCCGCTGCGAAACCGCAATTTTCGCCGCGACAGCTTCGATGCGGCTACGGCTGCACTGGGCCTGACGATCACTCCGCACAACCTCCGTGACACCGCAGCGTCGCTGGCCATACAGGCGGGAGCCTCGGTCGTTGCGGTCGCACGCTTACTTGGCCACGAGTCGGCTGCAACGACGCTCAATCACTATGCAGGGCTCTTCCCGACCGACCTTGACGACGTCGCGGTACGCCTCGATGCCGCCGCGAGAGAGGCCGTCGGGGACCAGTGAACGCCACTTCGTGTCATTGGCTCACCGACCAGGCACCGACCAGGAGTCGGACCGACTCCTCGTAGGAATCACTAAAGCATCGATGAGCTGCGAAAACGTGAGTGCCCCCGGCAGGATTCGAACCTGCGACACCGGCTTTAGGAGAGCCGTGCTCTATCCCCTGAGCTACGGGGGCGCGACGCTGGGAGCTTACCGTGCAGGCAGGTTTCCTCACGATGGGCAGCGGAAACTCTGCACGCATGAGTGCGACACGGAAGGCCAGGAACGAGTTCGACCGCGTCGCCGGCAGCGCGAAGCAACGCATCGGCGAGGCAACGCGTACCGCCCTGCTGCGGGATGAAGGACCCCGCGCTGCGCGGCCGCAGGAACTAGCCGATCATCTCAGTTCGGCGATCACCTTCGAGAACGCTTCGGCATGCTTGTCCTGGACAATCAGATAGCTCACACCGTAGGTGTCGCGGTACCCGCGAACGGTGTCGGCCATCTCTTGCGTTGAGCCGGACAGCACCGCGGGCGTGCGCAACAACTCTTCGTCGGTCATCGACGGGAGGGCCCGCCGCGTGATCGACAGGTCGGGCTGACCGGACCCGTCCCGGGGCAGTGCCGTGATCGCGATGTTCAACTCGAGATCGTCGAAGCGATCTCCTGCCACGCTGCGTACGAACGCGATGCGCTCGGCGAGTGGATCTGTCTCGTCGGTGATCGGTTGCCCTCCCGTCAATCCGATGATGTTCGCCTGTCGCGCCGCCACCGTCAGCAGCCGGTCGCCGTTGCCCGCGATCAGGATCGGCACATCGGGCAGGTGTTCGCCCATGTACTCGGTCACGTGTGCCAGGTATTCGATGCGCTCGCGGGCGGTTGGGTAGGGGAGCTCGGCAGCCTCGAACTCCTCACGTGCATATCCGGCGCCCAGCCCCAATTCGAACCGCCCGCCTGACAGGTCGCGCAGCGCCTGCACGTCGCGGGCCAGCAGTGCGGGCTTGTAGAAGCAGGCGTTCAGCACGAATGTCCCGACCCGCAATGTCCTGGTGGCGGCGGCCGCCGCCATCAGCGTCGGGAACGGTGCCGGCGCGCCGATGTGGTCGGGGAGGTGCAGGACGTCGAATCCAAGGTCCTCGGCCCGACGGGCCTCCTCCTGCACTGACGACAACGATTGCGCACGCCGTAGGCCCACGCCGAACCGGAAGTCCTTGGTCATACACCGATGTTAGGCATGCAAAAAAATGTTTCGGCAGCGAGGTTTGGCCGCGAACGGATCGGGCAACTTAGCCGCCAGACTTCGCGGCCCCGCGGAGCAAGACCGCTCAAGGAGCCACAGCGCGATCCGGCCCGTCGTGAGAAATCCGACGGGCCGGATCAATATCTGGAGCACCATGGCCAGCCATCCCACAGTCGGCGTCGAGGAGGAGTTCCTACTCGTCGACCCCGATACCGGCGAACCCGCCGCCCGCAATGAGGCGGTCGCCGGTCACGCCGGCGCGCGGGGCGTCAAGCTGCAGCTCGAGCTGACCAGCTGCCAGGTCGAGACGACGACCGAAGTCGCGAACACCAGCGAGGACCTGCGCGCCGAACTGACCCGGCTTCGACGTATCGCCGCGGATGCCGCCGAGGCCGACGGAGCGCGGTTGCTCGCCGTCGGACTGCCTCCCACGGTGCCGCACGAATTTCCGATCACCGACAACCCGCGCTACCGCCGCATCGCGGAGAGGTTCGGCATGATCGCCCACGAGCAGGGCATCTGCGGCTGCCATGTGCACGTCGAGGTCCCGGACCGCGACGCCGCGATCCGGGTGAGCAACCGGCTGCGACCGTGGCTGCCGCTGCTGTTGGCGGTGACCGCCAACTCTGCGGTGTACCGGAATACCGACACCGGCTACGCCAGCTGGCGCAGCATCCTCTGGCAGCGCTGGCCGAGCGCGGGACCGCCGCCGCACTTCGAGTCCGCCGACGAGTACGACGCCACCGTGCGGATGCTTCAGAACAGCGGCGCGATGCTCGACGACGGGATGGTCTATTGGGATGTTCGGCCGTCGGCCGACTTCCCGACGATCGAGGTGCGCGTCGCCGACGTCCCGGCCACGGTGGCCGAGACGGTGTTGCTTGCAACATTGATCAGGGCCTGTGTGATGACCGCACTGGAGGCCGAGCGGCGCGGCGAGAGCCTGGCGCCGCTCGCGCCTCACGCGCTGAGGGCGGCGTACTGGAAGTCGGCGCGCGACGGCCTCGACGGTGACGCGATCGATCTGACGGAAAGCCACACCCCGAAACCCGCGTTGGTCCTGCTCAACGGCCTCGTCGAGAACATCGGGGGAGCATTGGAAGCGCTGGGCGACTACGACTTGGTGCGGGCCGAACTCGCCCGCATCGCCAAGCACGGCAACGGTGCGATGCGGCAGCGACGGGCATGGCAGCGCCGACATGACATCGCGGACGTTCTCGCCGAAGCCGCCGCGGCGACTGTTGAGTGACCGTCAGGTCAGGGGCAGTTCGGCGAAGGGCGCGCTCGTCGGCTGGGCGGAACCACTGCCGGGCTCGACGGTGAACGCCAGCGACCGCGAGGTTCCGAGATCGGGGAGCACCGCGGTGGTTGACGGCGCGACGGCCTTGGCGTCCATCGTTCCCGCCGACTTCGGGGATCCCTCGCCGAGCAGCCACATCTGATACACGGTGCCCGGTTGCGGCGGTGCGACGTTGTTCATCACCAGCACACCCGCATCCTTCTCGTGGGAGAACACCAGCGTGGCGGTGCCGCCGGTCGGGATCGGCCCCGACACGGTCCGCACGTCGGGCGCCGCGAATACCTGCTCGGCGGTCGACGTCGGTGGCGGCGGCCGCAGCGAGAGCCCGAGGCCGAGTGCGCCGAGCCCGATCGCCAGCGCGGCTGCGGAGGCCAATATCGTTGTGCGCCATCGCTTTGCGGGCTTCGGCTGGAGTTGGCGCACCGGGTCGTCGGCGACGGTGGCGAGCAGGCGGTCGCGCAATGGAGCGGGTGGCTCGACGGCGGTGGCCGCAGACATCACAGCCATCGTCTCGTGCACGGCCCGCACCTCCGCCGCAAACGCTGCCGCGACATCCGGTGGGGACGCTGCGACCTGCCGCTCGACGTCGGCAAGTTCGGCGTCGGTCATGGCGTGCAGCGCATACGGGGTTGCCAGCGCTATCAGGTCGGGAACTAGTGGTTCAGTCATGCCAGCCCCAGACACCTGCGTAGCCCGCGGATGGCATCGCGCATCCGAGACTTGATGGTGGCGAGATTGGCCGTGAGCCGCTCCGAGACCTGGGCGTAGGTCATACCGTCGTAGTACGCGAGCTGGATGCATTCCCGCTGGACGTCTGTCAGCGAGTCGAGGCAGTCGGTGACCTGCTGGCGTTCGTCGCGCAGGATCACCGTGTCGGCGACGTGATCGGCCGGCAGCTCGATGTTGGCGGCCCCGTAGCGGGACTCGCGTTGGCTCGCCGCCTGTTCGGCGCGAACACGGTCAACAGCGCGCCGGTGTGCCACCGTCAGCAGCCATGCCAGCGGAGAGCCTGCCGCGGGGTTGTAGGTCCCCGCGGAACGCCATACCTGCAGGTAGATGTCCTGCGTGGTCTCCTCGCTGTAGCCAGGGTCACGCAGCACGCGGGTGACCAGGCCGAACACCCGGGCGCGGGTGAGGTCGTAGAAGGTGGCGAATGCGTCGACGTCACGCTGTGCCACCCGGCGCAACAATGCGTCGAGGTCGGTGGTCACGAGCCGTAGCCTATCCACAGCCGTCATTATCGTCACGATAATCGCAACATGGGCGGACGCGGCACGAAAAACGATGTACGAGAACAGTATTCATTGAACCCGGGCCGGTCCTTCATGTGCTTCTCGGCCAACCGCGCCCCGGTGGCGTAGACCAGGAAATACGTCATCAGCACCGGTGACAGCACTGTTACCAGCGAAATCCAGCCGGCGATGGAGGTCAGCCACAGCCCCCACCACACGCAGGCGTCGCCAAAGTAGTTGGGATGCCGCGTCCATGCCCACAGGCCGCGGTCCATGACCACTCCCTTGTTGGCGGGATCGGCCTTGAACCGGCGCAGTTGGTGGTCTCCGACCGCTTCGAAGAACAGGCCGACGGCCCAGATCACCACGCCCGCAATCAGAACCGGCAACAGCACCGACGGCGTCGGACCCAGCACGGCCGAAAGCTGCAGGGGCAGCGAGACGAACCACGTCGCGGCGGCCTGGATGAGGAAGATCTTGCGCAGCACACGGCCTACGGAGAAGTCGCCGCGCATGAGAGCGACGTACCTCGGGTCCTCGCCCTTGCCTGCCGACTTTCCGACCATGTGCCACGCCAGTCGCAGCCCCCACCCCGCCACCAGCACCAGCAGCAGGAGCCGGCGGAAAAGGTCGCCAGAGCCGAACACTGCGGCCACAGCGGCCACGCCGACGAAACCCAGACCCCAGGTGACGTCGACGACGTTGTACCGGCCGATCCGACGGCCGATGGCGAACGTGATGCCGTGCATGACCACCAAGACGGCGATCGATGCCGCGGTGACGACGAGGAAGTTCATCGGCCGCCTCCTGCGTGAGCGAAAGTCCATTGGTACACATCGAGGTAGCCGGAGCGGAAACCGGCCTCCGAGTAGGCAAGGTACAGCTCCCACATGCGCTGGAATACGTCGTCGAACCCCAACGCGGACACGGCTTCTCGCCGGTCCAGAAAGCTTTCCCGCCACAGCCGCAGGGTGTCGGCGTAATGCGAGCGCAGCGACGTCATCTCCACGGTCCGCAACCGGGTATGCCCCTCGGTGGCGCCGATGATCGCTTCGACCGACGGCAGCAGGCCGCCGGGGAAGATGTACTTCTGGATCCAGGTATACGTATCGCGGGAGGCCAGCATCCGGTTGTGGGGCATGGTGATCGCCTGGATGACGACCCGTCCAGCCGGCGACACCAGCCGGTCGAGGGTCTGGAAGTACGTGGGCCAGAAACGGTATCCCACTGCCTCGATCATCTCCACCGACACGACGGCGTCGTAGCAGCCGTCGACATCGCGGTAGTCGAGCAAGTCGATGTCGACCCGGTCTGACAGGCCGGCGGCGGCGACCCGCTCCCGCGCAAGCTGCTGCTGCTCGGCCGACAGCGTCACCGACCGGACCGTAGCACCGCGCGCGGCGGCACGGATGCACAGTTCACCCCAGCCCGTGCCGATCTCCAGCACCCGGCTGTCGGGACCCACGCGCGCGGTATCGAGCAGACGGTCGATCTTTCGCCTCTGGGCATCGGCCAGCTGAGACCGGTCGGCAGGCAGTGTGTCGAACAGCGCGCTGGAGTACGTCAACGTCTCGTCGAGAAACTCCGCGAACAGCTGGTTCGACAGATCGTAGTGCTCGGAGATGTTGCGACGGGCCTGGTCCGGGCTGTTGAACTGCGAACGGGGTTGGCGCACAACGGCGATCGGCCGTAGCCGCTGAAGGCTGGGCGGTACGAGGTCGGCGACCGAGTCGGCGAATGCGGTGAGTACACCCGCGAGGTCGTCAGAGCTCCACTCGCCCGCCATGTAGGACTCGCCGAACCCGATCAGGCCGTAGCGGCCGATTCTGCGGGCCAGCCTGTCGGGACGGTGGATCACCATCGTCGGCAGTGTCGGGTCGGCGGCGCCAATCACCGAACCGTCGGGGTACACGAGCCGCAATGGTAGGCGGGCCGCCGCCCGGCGGAACAGCCGATGGGCGATCGGCCCACCGATCCTGCCGACTGGGCCCGCAGGGACCCGCGCGACGTCGGGCCAACGCTCCGAGCTGATGGGCGCGCTGGTCAGTCCGGCGATATCGACACTCACAGCTGTTCGACCCTTTCCTTTTCGGCAACTGCCGGCCGCGGTACAAGAGGCACCCTGCGTAGCCATAATGTGAAGCCCTGCACGCGAATTCCCAAAGCTCCCATCAGCGGCGCCACCGGTGCCGCCAACTGCAGCCGAGCGATCTGACCGACGCTGGCCCGCAGCCGGATGCCGCGCATGGTCGCGACGAATGCGGGCTGGTTCTCCCGGTGTAGCGAAATGGTGACGTTCAGGTCGGAGTCCGGTCGTGGTGCCCGCACCAGGTAGTAGCCGTCGACGTCGTTGAACGGCGATACATACAGCTTCTTCATCACCATCGATGGCTGGCCGGTGTCCGGCGGCAGCAGGTACGCGTGCCTGCCGCCGTAGGTGTTGTGCACCTCGGCGATCACGTGCCGCAGCACCCCGTGGGTGTCGTGACACCAGTACAGGCTCAACGGGTTGAACACGTAGCCGAGGACGCGTGCCTGCAACAGCGCGGTGACGGTGCCGCCGCGCAGATCGATGTCGCGGTCGGCGAGGAAGCCGTCGATCCGTCGCCGCAGAGTGTCATTCGGCTCGCCGTCGAAGTGATCGCGGGCATCGAAGCGGGCGAACGGGCGCAGCCACCGCGGTAACTGCGGCTGCCGGTCGACGTCGATATACCAGCTGTAGCTTCGGTGCTCGAAATAGTGGTGCACCGGTGCTCGGCGCAGATGTGTGATGCGGGTGCGGTACAGGGCGGTGGTCAGCACGCGACGACCTCCCGTCGCCGTGTGGCGCTGGGCCAGGTTGCGCCCAGCCGTTGCGCCGCCCGAAGCCCCGACGCCGCGCCGTCCTCGTGGAATCCCCAGCCGTGGTAGGCGCCGGCGAAGACGATCGTGTCGTCATCCAGCGTCGTCAGACGACGTTGAGCGGCAACGGATTCCGGTGTGTACAGCGGGTGGTCATACGTCATCTCGGCCAGCACGGTCGACGGATCGACGCGGTCTCGGCCGCCGAGCGTGACCATGAACCGGTGCGGTCCGTGCAGCCGCATCAACCGCGTCACGTCGTAGGTGACCAGAACATCGTTCGCGGTCAGGGGCCACAAGATAGTTCCACGACGCCCGGGCCCGGTGATTTCGTGGCAGCACGGATTCGTCGGTGTGCAGTTGCGCCTCGTTGGTGGAGTAGGGGATCGCGCCGAGCACCATGCGTTCGGCGTCCGTCGGCTCGGCGAGCATCAGCAGCGCCTGATCGGGGTGGGTGGCGATGACGGCGGCGTCGAAGAGCCGCGGACGGCCGCTGCCGACGGCGACGAGCACGCCTTCCGGTACGCGCTGCACCGACCGCACGGGTAGGCCGGCGGCCACCTCGTGGAGCCGCATGGCGATCGCTTCGACGTAGTTCGCCGATCCACCGGTGACGGTGCGCCAGCTCGGTGAGCCGAACACCGAGAGCATTCCGTGGTGTTCGAGGAACACGAAGAGATAGCGGGCCGGATAGCGCGTTGCGTCGCCCGGCCTCGACGACCACACCGCGGCGACCAACGGTGTCATGAAGAAGTCCATGAAGTACTGCGAGAAGCCGTGTCGGACGAGAAACGAGGCGAGGGTCTCGTCCTCGTCGGTGGTCTCGGCGCGAAGCAGCCGGGTCGCCGTCCCGGTGGAACCGCTTGACCTCGGCCAGCATCGCCAGGTAGCGGCCGCGGGTCAGCGTCGACCACGACGGGAACAGCCCGCCGATGCCCCTGGCGCCTGCGTACTCCAGCCCGCTGTCGTCGTCGCGCACCGACATCGACATGTCGGTCTCCTGGGTGGCGACCCCGAGGTCGTCGAACAACCGGCACAGCGTCGGGTACGTGCGGTCGTTGTGCACCAGAAACGCGGAGTCGATGCCGACGATGTTGCCGTCGCCCCGGTTGAGGTAATGGGTGTGCGCGTGCCCGCCGATCCGGGTGTCCGCTTCGAACAGCGTGACGCGATCGCGTGCCGACAGCGCGTAGGCCGCTGTCAGCCCGGCGACCCCGCTGCCGATGACCGCGATCGCGCGCTCTCTTGGCTCAGTGAGTTCCACATCGGGTATTCGGAGCCACGGCCTGCCCGGATGGGAGCTAGCTAGCTCGCCGATAGTTCCCAACTGTGCGCGGCCGCGACCAGGCCTCGGATCAGCGCGGACGTCGGCGGGGTCAGCCCGTCGTCGTCGGGCGGTGCGCTCCGCGGGCTGAGGCCGCGCACCCGAGACGAGAGCTCGAGCTGAGCGCCGCCGGTGCGCACCCGGTTGACCGGATTGCCCGGATGCAGGCCACGCAGCTCGCGGGGCATCGCGTCGAGATCGGTGACGACGTGGTAGCCGGGCACGGCGACGTGGTCGGCGATGTGAGCGGCGAGGGCGCGATTGCGTCCGCCGGCGAGCAGTTGGGTGCTGCGGCCCAGGCGGCCGTAGCCGTGCAGCGAGATGGCGACCTCGACATGGTCGAGGAATTCGGCGAGCCGCTCGGACTCCTCGGGCCGATACCGCGCCGAGGGGAGGTGGTGCGGGTAGCTCTCCGGATGGCGCAGCAGATACACCGAGGCGCCTGCGGCGTCTGCGGCGCGTTCGGCGATGACGTCGGTCATCTGCTCGAGGCCGCCGCCATGGATCGCCATGAAGCCGAACCGCGAACGCAGTGTGCTCGCCTCGAGCACGCCGGGGTCGGCGAGCAGTTGTGAAAGGGATTGTGGCGCATCGGAACTCGAGTTGTCCTTGGGCACAGGCCAGTGCGCAGGATCCCAGCGGCGCAGGAACTCGATCCACCGGTGCGGCAACCCGTGGTGGACCGCACCGTCGATGATGCGCTCCAGGTAGCCGGGCCGTGGAGGACCGGGATCGACACGGTGGTCGATGTACACCCACGCTTCGGCGGGTCCGGCGTCGGTGTGCACCGTGAGCCGGTCGCGGCGGTAGCGCACCGGAACGCCCTCGGCGCTGTCCAGCGTGGCGAGGTCGTGGTCGTCGACCTGCCACAAGACTCCGTGCACCTGCGAGCCGTCGAACGGTTCGACGGTCGCGACGCCGCGCTCGTTGATCAGCCAGTCATGATCGGCCAGCGTCGCCGGGCGCGGGTTGGTGGCGCCAGGGCAGCGCCGTGCCATCTGCTGCACGGACAGGTTGGACCCGTACGCGAAGTAGCTGTGACGGCTTACAAGCATTCAGTCAAGCCTATATGCGGATCCGCCGAATTTACTGCCCGGTATCGGTCGGCCGCCGGGACACCAGTGGGTGCATGTGCCTCACCAGAAACCACCACCGTAGAAGCCAGACGCGCAATTCGGTTTATGGTCGCTCCCTGTCGTATGCGCCTGCCCGGTGGCGTCGCCAGTGCGGGTTAGTAAGACCGAAACGGTCGCTACCGATCACAACTACCTGGTCTTCGCTTTTTAGATAGCCGGTGTTACCGGGCGATTATCAGATAGATCAGCACTAGACCGGAGCTAGCGTCGTGCTCTGACCAGGATAAACAGGTAATCGGCGACCATCATGCACCGAACTATCTTGTACATAGCTAACCCGCCCCGCGCACCGATCGGGCTGCGGGTGCTTGTTCGGTTGCGAGGCCGCCCGGCAAAGGCTGACCTTTTTCAGCCGGGTCAGGTGCCAGGCGGTTTCTTCAGCCGGTGGGGGCATGTCCGACCCTGCACTGGCGATCGACGGCTTCTCGTCCGTCGGCTTGTTCTTCTCACGGCGCTTAGCTTGCTTGCGACGCTGCATCTCGAGCCCGGCTTGGAGACTTTCCAGCTCAGCGAGCTCTCGGGCCAGCAGCCCTGGTATTTCGGCCATCAGGCGCACGACGGCCTCGTCGCGGCGGTCGGTGAACCGCTTACCCCGGCACGCCTTGATCAGGTCGCGCAGCTCCTCGTCGGTCAGCGCCTCGACGACCTTCTTGTCGAGCTTGGGCTGCTTGATCCCCAGCAGCGGGTCGTCGACGAGTTCACCCTCGACCGCCAGCCACGCCGAGAACCGCCGGATGCCCAACAGCCGTGCACTGGCTGTCTTGGGTTGGGCGCCGTTGTCGAGCAGGTCGGCGACGAACGCCTGCGCGTTGGCCTTGGTGAGCTCGGCGGGTGCGCCGGTCGTATCGCACCACCGCAGGAACATGTACACGCCTTCGGCGTAGGACTTGACGGTGGCGGGCGATTTCCGCTCGGCCCGCAACGCCAACTTCCATGACGGCAGCAGCTTAACGAGGTCTGGCAAACATTCCGTCATGCCGCTATCTTACTGTGGCTGCGTCATGCTACGCGAAATTCGTAGCGACTGAGCACGTTATCCCTGTTCAGAGGTAGTTTATAGTTAACGGGTCACGGTCAGATAGATCAGCACCACATTGAGCACGCTGATCGATCCGGCGACGATCCAGCCGAGCGCGCTGGTGACCCGGTGGTTGGTGTCGTCTCCCATCAGCGTGCGGTTGCTGGTCAGCCGCACCAGCGGGACGAGGGCGAACGGTATCCCGAACGACAGCACGACCTGCGAGATGACCAGCGCGCGGCTGGGGTCGACACCGATCGCCAGGATCACCAGCGCGGGGATCAGGGTGACTACGCGGCGCAGCAGCAGGGGGTAGGAGCGTCGCAGCAGACCCTGCATGATCATCGCTCCGGCGTAGGCGCCGACGGACGTCGACGCGAGTCCGGACGCGAGCAGCCCGATGGCGAAGAACAGGGCGACGGTGGGCCCGAGGGTGTCCCTGACGGCCGCGTGCGCACCCTCGATGGAGTCGGTGTCGTCGCGCCCCTGCAGATTGGTCGCGGCGACCAGCACCATCGACAGGTTCACCGCGCCCGCCACCAGCATCGCCAGCCCGACGTCGAGGCGGGTGACCCGAAGCAGCCAGCGGCGCTGCCTGCCCGGTTCGGGGTGGCCATGCCGATCGCGCGCCAGCCCGGAGTGCAGGTAGACGGCGTGCGGCATGACCGTCGCACCCAGCATCGCGGTGGCCAGCAGCACGCTCTCGGCGCCGTCGAAGCGTGGCACCAGGCCGGCCGCGGCCTGGTCGAGTGGTGGAGGTTGGACGAACAGGCTGGTGAGGAAGCCGATCGCGATGATCAGCAGCAGCCCGCTGATCACCCGCTCGAACACCCGCTGGCCGCGGCGGTTCTGCACAGCGAGCAGCACCATCGACACCGCGCCGGTGATGATGCCGCCCACCAGCAGCGGCAGGTCGAACAGTAGGTGCAGCGCGATGGCGCCACCGACGACTTCGGCGAGATCGGTTGCCATGGCGACTAATTCGGCCTGCAGCCAATAGGCGATCCTGGTCGAGGTTCGGCTGCGATCGGCGACCGCTTCGGGCAGGGTGCGCCCGCTGACCAGACCCAGCTTGGCCGACAGATATTGCACGAGCCCGGCCATCGCGTTGGCCACGAAGATGACCCACACCAACAGGAAGCCGAACTGCGCGCCCGCGCTGACATTGGCGGCGACGTTGCCCGGGTCGACGTAGGCGATCGCGGCGACGAACGCCGGGCCGAGCAAAAGCCAACTCGGACGCAACCGTGGTTCGGTGTCGCGTAGCAACTAACCCACTTCCTATCCGGGCTGTCGAATAGAAAAGTTAGGTTAACCGAAAAGGCCCAGCGGGCGCTAGGCGGGTCTCACCAGCCGAACCCCCAGCCACCGAACCCGATGATCGGGAAGCCCCAATACGGGTAGTAATTGTTCGGCGGCGGTGACGTGACGAGCTGGGCGCTGCCGTTGCTCTGGCAGAGAGTCGTGTTCGGCCCGGTGTTCGTGCATTGGGGCGCGGAAGCCGCAACGGGTGCCGCGGCGATTGCTGCGCCAGCGGCCGCTGCCACCACAAGCGATGTCAGATAGCGAGTTTTCATTCGCATGGTTTGGCCTCCTCATCGGGCCAAAGAAAAAGAATGCGGCTTAAAGGTGGCCGCTGCCACCCATTCCGTGGGTCCCCCAGTTGCCGCCACCCATGATCAGGGCGGCCCCGTAGAACTCGTCGTCCCACGGGTAGGCGTATGCGGGCACATCCGGTGCAGTGGCATTGAGTTGAACATTGCCTGGCGTCGCGCATTCGGTCGTCGCGGTGCCAACGCTTTGATCGCCGCCAACGCTTGTGCATTGCGGCAGGGTCGAGTCTGGATCGGCTGCAGCGGTGGGCGCGGCGAGGATCGCCGATGCGGTGCCGACGGCAGCGAGTACCGGTGTCACGAAATGCAGGGACGTCGGCATAGGCAGGTCCTTCTATTGGATTTCAGCCCGACTTACTTGCAGCGTACAGCCCATTCCCAGTTATCAGGGGTAAGTCGAGCGTGGTCCTGATTCCCGGCGGCGCGGCCACCACCGCGGGGATCGCGTTCACCACCCGTGCGGCCGTGCCGACGAGGCCGGCGTGGTTGTGGTCGCCGTTGGGACTGCTGAGGCAGAGATCCAGCGCGTACGACGGCTCGCCGGTGATCTCGATGCGATACGAGCCGCCCTCCTGGGCCGGCTGCGGCCATTCCGGACACAGGTCGTTGCGCAACCGGGTGACGTGTTCGAGCACCACGGCGGCGTTACCGTCGAGCATCCCGCGCACCTCGAACCGCAGGGCCGCGGCGGTGCCCTTCGCTATGTGACCGGATGCGATCTCGAAGTCCTGTGGAGCCGGCTCGCGAATGTAGGTCTCGGTCACCTCGTCGAGCGAGATACCAAGGCCCGCAGCGAGTTGGCGCACGACCGAACCCCACGCCAGGCTGAGCACACCGGGTTGCAGCAGCATGGGAATCTCGTCGAGGGGCTTACCGAAGCCCATCACGTCGAACATCACGGCCGCGCTGTCGTAGGTGTCGTAGTTGATGATCTCCATGCAGCGGATCTGCTCGATGCTCTGGCATGTGCCGGCAAGGGCAAGGGGCAGAAGGTCATTGGCGAAGCCCGGGTCGATACCGTTGACGAACAGGCTCGACTTGCCGGCCTGCGCGGCATCCTCGATCGGCTTCAACAGCTCTTCGGGAATCACCTGCCACGGATATTGCAGGAAGACGGCGCTGCTGCCGACGACGTTGACGCCGGCGGACAGGATGCGCCGGTAGTCCTCGAGGGCTTCGGGCAGACGGTTGTCGGCCAGCGCCGTGTAGACGGCGCATTCGGGGTTCGTCGCCAGGACGGCGTCGAGGTCGGCCGTCGCGGTGACGCCGGTCGAATTGCCAAGTCCGGCAAGCTCACCCGCATCCTTGCCCGCCTTGGCCTCCGACGAGACCCACACGCCGGTCAGCTCGAATCGGGAGTCGTTGATCAGGTGGACGAGAGCGGGCTTACCGACGTTGCCGGTACCGATCAGTGCGACGCGAATGGCCATGTAGGTGTCCTCACAGATCCGGAATGGGAAGGTCGAGGTTGGGGTAGGTCAGACCGCCGTCGACTTCGAGTGTCTTGCCGGTCAGGAAGCTTCCCGCCGGCGACGCGAGATACACTGCGGCGGCGGCGATGTCGAGGGGATCGCCGAGCCGGCGCATCGGCGTCGCGTCCTCCATCGGCTTGCGCAACTCGTCGTTGGAGGCCACCACATCGAGCGCGGAGGTGACGATCGACCCGGGTGCGATCGCGTTGACGCGGATCCTCGGGCACAGGTCGAGTGCGGTCAGCCGGGTGTAATGGGCGAGCGCGGCCTTGGCGGTCCCGTAGGCGGCGAAGCCTCTGGCCGCCAGCCGGCCCATCGTCGAGGTGATGTTGATGATGCTGCCGCCGCCGGAGTGCTCGAGCATCAGCGGCACCGCCGCGGTCGTCAGCGCGTGCGCGGTCGCGACGTTGAACGTGAACGCGTCCCTGAGGTCCTTCGTCGAGGTGGTCAGAAGGGTGTTGGGCATCGTGCCGCCGACGTTGTTCACGACAATGTCTAGTTTGCCGAATGCCTCGATCGCAGTTTCGGCGAGCTTGGCGGTGTCCTCCGGGTGTGCGAGGTCGGCGGTGACGACGTGGGCGCGTCGGCCTACCGCCTTGACCTGTTCGGCGACCTCGTCGAGTTGGGACCGCGTGCGCGACACGATCACCACGTCCGCACCGGCTTCCGCGAATGCCAGGGCCATCGCTGCGCCGAGGCCGCGACCGGCTCCGGTCACCACCGCGACCTGATCGTCCAGCCGAAATCTGTCGAGTATCACGTCAGCCTCTCTTCCGTCGCCGCGCGACACCGTAACAAGGCGTCGCCGCCGACATGCCGCATTTCTGAAACACGTTCTAGTTGATCTCGGAGTGTCTTCGCGAGTCCTGCCTGGTGGCTGTGGGGTCCATGCAGATCACGACCCTCGGGCAGAAATCGGCGATGGTTGCCTTTGGGCGCAGGGCCGCAGAAATGTGACGGCGAATTCACTCGTCGAGCAAAGTTATTTCCGTCACACACATACGGAAAAGCCTAGGTGAAAGCAAATTAACAACGATATTAGTGTTAACGCTAAATAGAGACGACGGAATCCGTACCGTTCGCTCATTGGATAGGAGTAAATCCGCGTGCCGCAGCAAGTCAAGACCGCATCCGCTTCGATGTGGACCAAGAGGGTTATCCCGCTTGGCGTCCTGTTCGGGGTCGCGGCCACGGCAATCGGCACCGCGGCGCCCGCGTCGGCGGACAGCGCCACCTATCTGAAGACGCTGCAACCCACATACGCCTACCTGAGTGCGTCGCAGCTGCAGTCCGCGGGCAGCAAAGTCTGTAGCGCTATGCACAGCGGCATGCCCGCCTCGGATGTCACCCAGATGCTGAGCAAGGACATGGGTGTGTCAGTGTCGGCGGCCTATGAGATCGTTATCGCCGCCATCAATCATCTCGGCTGCTGACGCGCCGTTACTTCTTGGCCGCAGCCTTTTTGGCGACCTTCTTCGCGGGCGCCTTCTTGGCCGCCTTCTTTGCAGGTGCTTTCTTGGCGGCGGCTTTCTTGGCCGGTGCCTTCTTGGCCGCCGGCTTGCCATCGCCTGATGCGCCGCCGCGTCGCGCCTTCACGCTGGCTTCGAGCTTGGCCAACAGGTCCGAGACATCCTCGGTCTCGTCCAGCTCTTTGGGCTCCTGCTCTTCGGTGGTAAACGCCTCTCCGCCTTCGAGTTTCGCCTCCACCAGCTCCTTGAGCTCTTCCTGGTAGGTGTCCTCGTAGCGCTCGGGGTGGAAGTCTTCGGTCATCGACTCCACCACTTGGCCGGCCATCTTCAGCTCGGCGGGCTTGATGTCAACTTTGGTGTCCAGCGTCGGGAAGTCGGGATCTCGGATCTCGTCGGGCCACAGCAGCGTGTGGATGACCATCACGTCACGCTTGCTGAAGTCCTTGACCCGCAGTGCCGCGAGCCTGGTCTTGTTGCGCAGCGCGAAGTGCACGATAGCGACCCGGTCGGTCTCCATCAGTGTCTTGGCCAGCAGCACGTAGGACTTCGTCGATTTGCCTTCTGGCTCCAGGTAATAACTGCGGTCGTACATCAACGGGTCGATATCGCTGGCCGGGACGAACTCCAGCACCTCGATCTCGCGGCTACGCTCCTCCGGCAGCGTGGCGATGTCCTCGTCGGTGATCACCACCGTCTGGCCATCGTCAGATTCGTACGCACGGGCGATGTCCCGGTACTCCACGACTTCGCCGCAGACCTCGCACACCCTCTTGTAGCGGATGCGTCCGTTGTCCTTGGCGTGAACCTGATGGAACTTGATGTCGTGGTCTTCGGTCGCGCTGTAGACCTTGACCGGGACGTTGACCAGTCCGAAGGAGATCGAGCCCTTCCAGATGGAACGCATACGCCCAGTATGGCGTACCGGCCTAGCCGCGTTGCGTGTGCAGCTTCTCCGAACCGGCCGCCGCGGCATCCCTGGTGGCGCGATCGGGCAGGTCGGCTCCGGCGCGCGCGACCGTCAGAGCCGACGACAGTGCGGCGGTCTGCAGCACGCCGGTCAGCGCATCCACACTGATGCGGCGCAACTCGTCTCGCCGGTCGGCGCCGAGCAGACTCAGCGACCACAGCGCATCGATCAAGCCGGTCATGAACGCATCCCCCGCACCCAACGTGTCCACCACATCGACCGGTCGCGCCTGCACCCGGGCCATCCCGGCCGCGCACGTCGCGAATGCTCCCTTCTCGCCCATGGTCACCGCGACGATCGCCGGGCCGAGTTCCAGCCACGTCTGCGCGATCTGCTCCGGTGTCCGGTTCGGGTCGATCCAGCTCAGGTCTTCATCGCTGACCTTGACCACGTCGCAGCGCTCGACGAATCGGTCGATGCGGGTGCGGGCCTGTTCATCGTCGGTGATCAGCGCCGGTCGCACGTTGGGGTCGAAAGTGATGGTGGCCGACAGGTGATAGGCGTCCAGCAGCGCAGCCGTCGCGAGGCAGCCGGGCTCGAGCACCGCGGCGATCGAACCGGTGTGCGCCACCAGGGGCGGCCCCACCTCCGGAGTACCCGCCAACTGCCAGTCGATGTCAAACACATACTGAGCCGAACCGCTGGCGTCCAGCGTCGCCAACGCCGTCGGGGTGTGATCGGCGGTGACGCTGCCCGGAACCAGCTCCGCGCCTGCCGTCTCGACGTATTCGGCGATGCGGTGACCGCGGGCGTCGTCGCCGATATGGGTGAGGAAGTCGACGCCACGGCCGAGCCGCGCCAGGCCGACCGCGACGTTGAGTGGGCTGCCGCCAACGTGTTCGCCGATGATCTGGCCATCCCGTTCGACCATGTCGATCAGCGCCTCACCGATGATCAGCGCGCGTTGCGAGTCAGCCGCTCCGGTCGTCATGCTGATCCTTCCGCATCAGGGTCTCCAACGTCGCCCTCGCACCGTCGCGGTGCAGCGACTCCAGAGCCCACAGATAATCCTCTACAAACCGGCTCGATGTGGCGAGATCCCCGAATACCGCGGTGTTTTCGATGAAGGCGGTCGGATTGTCGCGTTGCGAGCGGGCCAGCGGAACGAGCGTGTCGGCCAGCTGGTCTTGCACGTCGATCGGCTCGCCCTGCTCGTCGACGCCCTCGGCGTAGCGTGCCCAGCTCGCGACCGTCGCCGCCGACAGCGCGACCGGACCACCGGAGGTCAGGTTCGCGCGGACAACCGGAAGCAGCCACTTGGGGATGCGGTCCGACGAGCCGAAGCACAGCCGGACAATGGTGTCGCGCACGCCGGGGTTGGCGAATCGCTCTATCAGCGTCCGCTTGTAGTCAGGCAGGTCGATTCCGGGGACCGGTAACAGCGTCGGCGTCGCCTCGGTGTCCATGTAGCGCATCAGGAAGTCCGCGAACAGCGGGTCGCCGGCGGCGTCATGCACGAGCCGGTAGCCGCTGAGATAGGCGAAGTAGCACAGGCTTTGGTGGCTGGCGTTGAGCAGCCGCAGCTTCATCAGCTCGTACGGGGTGACGTCGTCGACCAACAGCACGTCGACGTCTTCGAGCGGCGGCCTGCCGTCGGAGAAGTCGTCTTCGAGCACCCAGGAGGTGAACGGCTCGGCCACCACCGGCCACTGGTCCTCCACGCCGAACTCGTCCTTCAGCTCAGCGATGACCTCGGGCGTGGTGGCCGGCGTGATGCGGTCCACCATCGAATTGGGGAACCGGGTGTTCGCGCTGATCCATTCGGCCAGACCGGGGTGAACGCGTTCGGCGAAGCTCGCGAACGCCTGCCGGGCGACCTCTCCATTGCCCTCGATGTTGTCGCACGAGACGATCGTCGGCGAGGCCAGCCCGCGGTCACGACGCCGCGCCATAGCCTCGGCCACCAGGCCGAACACGCTTATCTCGTCGGCGCCGATGTTGTCGACGTTGTAGCCACCCTCGGTGATGGTCAGCGAGATGATGCGGGTGGTCGGCGCGGCCAGCAGTTCGATGACCGACTCGGGGTCGTCCGGGGCATAGCGGTAGTCGACGATCGACCCGATCACGCGCGCGTCGCGGCTGCCGTCCGGGTTCTCGAGCACCAGCGTGTACAGGCCGTCCTGCGCGTCCATGACCTCCTTCATCTTGCGGTCGGCCGGCATGACGCCGACGCCGCAGATGCCCCACTCGCCGGCCAGCCCCTTCTCCAGCAGTCGGTCGATGTACATCGCCTGGTGAGCACGGTGGAAACCGCCGACCCCGAAATGAACGATCCCGATACCCACTTCCTCGCGGTTATAGCTCGGCTTCGCGATGGGTACCCCTGCCAGCGTGGCTTCCGAAAGTGTTGTGTGCGTCACAATCACCATGCTAACGTGATGAACATCTACTCGCATCCCTGAGCATATGTTCACGGACAAAGGAAGAACGGGCTGGAAGTGGCCGTGTCGACGTCGACGGAGAGCGTGACCGGGCATGTCCCTGCTCGGCCCTCCGCCGCTGACCGGTCCGCGCCCGAAGACCTGCGCCTGGCGCTCCGCGCGGCGACGCTCTACTACCTCGACGGGCTGACCCAGGCCGAAATCGCCAACAGGTTGGGGGTGTCCCGTCCGACGGCGGGCCGACTCATTGCGCGGGCCAAGGCCAAGGGGCTGGTCCGCATCGAGGTCGTCGTGCCGCCGGACATGCGCGACAGCCTGCACGCCGACGAGGAGCGCGAACTCGAGCTGCGGTTCGGCCTGACCGAGGCCGTCGTCGCGGGCAGCGGCATCGACGTCGGCGCACCGGGACGACCGGCCGCCTACGCAAGCGTCGGACGGGCCGCGGCCGCGCTACTGACGCGCAGGCTGTCGGCGACGGACGTGATGGGGTTCACCTGGGGACCGGAGACGGTCGCGGTGGCGACGGCGCTGTCACCCGGGGTGGCCAGTTGCCGGTCGGTGGTTCAGCTCGACGGTGCCATGTCGACCGCCGCATACCAGACCGGCACCGAGTTCATCCTCGGCCGCTGCGCGGATGTCCTTCGCGCCGAGACCATTCGGCTGCCAGCGCCGCTGTACGCCGACCCGTCGACGGTGGCGTCGATGCGCAACGACTCGGTGATCTCGCGCACCCTCGACGCCGGCCGCCACGCCGACGTCATGATTTTCGGAATCGGTGCGGCCTCGACCTCGACAACATTGTTCGAAGGCAGTTACCTCGACACCCGGATGCTCGACGAGCTCGTGTCCCAAGGGGCGGTGGGCGAGATCGGCGGCCGGTTCTTCGACGCACAGGGCACGCCGATCGACACCGAACTGCAGCAGCGCGCGGTATCGGTTTCGCTCGAAGACGTGAAGGCCTGCCAGAAAACGATCCTGATCTCTAGTGGCATGGCCAAGCACCACGCCACACTGGGCGCGCTCCGCGGAAAGCTGGCTCGACTTCTGGTTTGTGACATCGACTGTGCTCGTTGGCTGTTGGCGCAGCATTAAGGGAGGTAAAGGTGAAAGCGTTACGAAGAACACTGCACCGGTTGGCTGTGTGTAGCGCCGCGGCAGGGTTGGTACTCACCGCTGGTTGCGCAGGCGCAGGCAGCCTCGGGGCATCGAAGAACGAGGTGACGATCGCCTTGGTGTCCAACTCGCAGATGACGGATGCGCAGAAGCTGTCATCGGAATTCGAGAAGGAGAATCCCGGCACCAAGCTGAAGTTCATCTCGCTGTCGGAGAACCAGGCGCGGGCGAAGATCACCATGTCGAGCGCTATGGGGGGCAGCGAGTTCGACGTCGTGATGATCAGCAACTTCGAGACCCCGCAGTGGGCCAAGGACGGTTGGCTGCTGAACCTCTCGGACTACATGAAGAACACGCCGGGTTACGACGAGAACGACTTCATCCCGTCGCTGCGGGAGTCGTTGTCCTACGAGGGCAATATGTACTCGGTCCCGTTCTACGGCGAGTCGTCCTTCCTGATGTACCGCAAGGACCTCTTTGAACAAGCCGGTATCAAGGTCAACCAGGATCCGAACTACCAGCCGCAATGGCAAGAGGTCGCCGACTGGGCGAAGACCATCAAGGAAAAGAACGCCTCCGACGCGGGCATCTGCCTGCGCGGCAAGCCGGGTTGGGGCGAGGTGCTCGCGCCATTGGACACAGTGATCAACACCTTCGGCGGACGTTGGTTCGACGACCAGTGGAATGCGCAACTCAACAGCCCGGAGGTCAAGAAGGCCGTCAACTTCTACGTCGACACCATCAACAAGTCCGGCGAATTGGGGGCGTCGTCAACCGGTTTCCAGGAGTGCGCCAATCTGTTCGGCCAGGGTCAGACGGCGATGTGGTACGACGCGACGTCGGCAGTATCGGTTCTCGAGGATCCAAAGACGTACCCGGACCTCGTCGGCAAGATCGGCTACCTGCCCGCGCCGATTGCTGAGAAGCCCAACTCCGGTTGGCTCTACACCTGGTCGCTGGGCATTCCCAAGGGCGCCAAGAATCCCGACGGCGCATGGAAGTTCATCTCGTGGATGACCAGCAAGGACTACATGAAGTTGGTCGGGGAGAAGCTGGGCTGGGCCCGCGTCCCACCCGGCAGCCGGACCTCCACGTACACGGAACTGCCTGAGTACGAGGCGATCTCGAAGTCCTACGGCCCGCTGACTCTGAAGTCGATCACCGACGCGACCCCGAACAAGCCCACCGTTCAACCGGTTCCGTACACCGGCATCCAGTTCGTCGGGATTCCCGAGTTCCAGGATCTGGGGACACGGGTGAGTCAGCAGATCAGTGCAGCGATCGCCGGACAGAAGTCGGTGGACGCCGCACTGGAACAAGCACAGAAATACGCCGAGGTCGTCGGCAAGACATACCAGGAGAAGTGATGACTGTTACCGCTGATACCGAACCTGACGCCAGTCAGGAGGCAGTCGCCGAGCGGGTCCGCAAGATCCGGGAGGCACAGGATACGGGCGTCAGTCGCGCAGAAGGTTGGCGCAGGCGGGCACCGCTGCTGCCAGCGCTGATCTTCATGATCGTCGTGACGCAGATCCCGTTCTTGTTCACCCTGTACTACTCGACGTTGTCCTGGAACCTGGTTCGTCCGGGTTCACGGAAATTCGTGGGGCTGAACAACTACATCGCGGTGGTTCAGGACAGCCAGTTCTGGCGGGTGGGCCTCAACACCGTCGTCCTGATCGTCGTCGTCGTTTTGGTCTCGGCGTTGCTGGGGTTGCTGCTCGCGTTGCTCCTGGATCGGGCGTTCCTGGGACGCGGGGTGGTGCGGACACTGCTGATCACCCCGTTCCTGATCACACCCGTTGCGGGGGCGCTGATCTGGAAGACCACGATTCTCGACCCCACTAACGGGATCTTGAATTGGGTGCTGTCTCTGGTGGGGATCGGCCCCGTGGACTGGATCGGCCAGTTCCCGCTGACGATGGTCATGGTCGAGCTCATCTGGCAGTGGACGCCGTTCATGATGTTGCTGATCCTCGCCGGCCTCCAGTCGATGCCTCGCGACATCCTGGAGGCCGGCCGAGTCGACGGTGCGGGCGCGGTTCAACTCTTCCGCGAGTTGACCCTGCCCCACCTTCGGCGCTTCATCGAACTGGGTGTCGTGCTGGGCGCCATCTATTTGGTCAACACGTTCGACGCCATCTTCATGATGACGCAGGGCGGCCCGGGCATCGCCAGCGCGAACCTGCCGTTCTACATCTACCAGCGCGCGTTCCTCGGCTTCGACATGGGTCAGGCCGCGGCCATGGGCGTGGTGGTGGTCATCTTCACGATGTTCATCGCCAGCTTCGCCCTACGGTTGATCTTCAAATCGTTCAGCGGCAAGGAAGAGGCAGCCTGATGACTACCATTGTTGAGAAGGACACGGCCACAACGGATACGGCCGTCTCCTCGAAGAAGAAGAGTCGCAAGTTCAGCCCGTGGGGCGTGGTGGCGTGGCTCGTCGGACTCGGGTTCTTCTTCCCGGTGTTCTGGATGGTCCTGACGGCGTTCAAGTCAGAAAGCGATGCGGCCACCAGTCCGCCGAAGCTGTTCTTCACCCCGACGCTGGATCAGTTCAAGGCGGTCTTCGAACAGGGCATTGGGCCCGCGATGTTGAACTCCATCTTCGCTACCGGCATTTCGACGATTCTGGTGCTGCTACTCGGTGTACCCGCGGCATTCGCGCTGTCGCTGCGACCGGTGCGCAAGACGCAGGACGGCTTGTTCTTCTTCATGAGCACCAAGATGCTTCCCGTCGTGGCGGCGATCCTGCCGCTGTACGTGATCGTGTCCAACATCGGTCTGCTGGACAACATCTGGGCGCTGGTCATCCTTTACACCTCGATGAACCTGCCGATCGCGGTGTGGATGATGCGCTCGTTCTTCCTCGAGGTTCCCGGTGAACTGCTCGAGGCGGCCAGCCTGGACGGCGCGAGCCTGTGGCGATCCGTGCGTGAGGTGATCCTTCCGTTGGTGTCACCCGGCATCGCGGCCACTGCACTGATTTGTGTGATCTTCGCCTGGAACGAGTTCTTCTTCGCGGTGAACCTGACCGCGGTGAACGCTCAGACCATGCCCGTTTACCTCGTCGGATTCATCGCCGGTGAGGGTCAGTACTGGGCCGTGCTGTCGGCGGCCGCAACCATGTCGGCACTTCCCGTGATTCTGTGCGGGTGGTTCGCCCAGAACAAGCTGGTGCGCGGACTTTCGTTCGGCGCGATCAAGTAGACGAACAAGACGGACTCGCAAGGGAATAGGGAGAACACAATGGCTGCAATCACCTACAAGAACGCCTCGTGCATCTACGAGGGTTCCGACAAGCTCGCGGTTGACAACCTCAACCTCGACATCCAGGACGGTGAGTTCGTCGTCCTGGTCGGCCCGTCGGGTTCGGGCAAGAGCACCGCGCTGCGCATGCTCGCGGGACTCGAGGACATCGACGAGGGCGCCATCGAGATCGGCGGCAAGGACATGACGGGCGTCCCGTCCAAGGACCGCGACATCGCGATGGTGTTCCAGAACTACGCGCTGTACCCCAACAAAACCGTCGCGGAGAACATGGGCTTCGCGCTGAAGTTGCGTGGCGTGTCGGCTGAGGAGCGACGCAAGAAGGTTGAGAACGCGGCCGAGATCCTTGACCTGACCGAGTTCCTGGACCGCAAGCCGGCCAAGCTGTCCGGCGGTCAACGTCAGCGCGTCGCGATGGGTCGTGCGATCGTGCGTGAGCCGCAGGTGTTCTGCATGGATGAGCCGCTGTCTAATCTGGATGCGAAACTGCGCGTCCAGACCCGCACCCAGATCGCCGCGCTGCAACGGCGGCTCGGCACCACCACCGTCTACGTCACCCACGACCAGGTCGAGGCCATGACGATGGGTGACCGGGTGGCCGTACTGCGGTTCGGGAAACTACAGCAGTTCGCAGCGCCCAACGAGCTCTACGACAAGCCGGCCAA
The DNA here is from genome assembly GCA_963817825.1 of uncultured Actinomycetota bacterium. GTDB lineage: Bacteria > Actinomycetota > Actinomycetes > Mycobacteriales > Mycobacteriaceae > Mycobacterium. The sequence continues at coordinate 35,304 of CAWFQG010000014.1, forward strand.
TGCGTTCGTCGCCGGCTTCATCGGATCGCCGGCGATGAACCTGGTGACCCTGCCCGTCGCCGCAGACGGAGTGAAGATGGGCGACTCGACACTGGAACTCGACCGCGACCAGCTGACCAAGCTGAACGACACGGGCCTATCGGAGGTCACCTTCGGAATCCGCCCCGAGCAACTCGAACTCACCGATACCGGTGGCGTCGAGGTCGTCGTCGACATCGTGGAGGATCTCGGCAGCGAGGCCTACGTGTACACGCACGCAGGCGATGTCGAATTGGTGGCGCGGTGCAACCCGCGCACGGCGCCCAAGCTGGCGGACTCGGTGCGGTTGCGCAGGCATCCAGAAGGCGCGGTTCACCTGTTCCACCCGAAGACTGGCGAGCGCATCAACTGACCACGCGTGCGCCGGAGTTCCGGCTCCGGACACCCACGGCGGGTCTGCTCGCACTGCCGTGGGACCGGCCACTGTCGGAGTGGAACGTCCCCGACGTTCCACTGCGCGACATCGCCGTAGGTCCGAGCCGACACCTGGTGAAGTTCGTCGAGGCCGACGACGTTCTGTGGGCGGTCAAGGACATGCCCGCGCGGGTCGCCGCCAAGGAGTACGACGTCCTGCGCAGGCTCGAGGAGATGGGTCTACCCGCGGTGCGTCCGGCCGGGCTGGTGCTGCAGCCCGAGCACGACACCGCGATCCTGGTCACCCGCTATCTCAAGGGGTCCTGGCAGTACCGCCGGCTGTTCATGCGGCTGCCGCCGGACCAGCCGAAGCACCGGGAGCGGCTTCTCGACGCGATGGCGGGCCTGCTGGTGGAACTGCACCGCCACGGTGTGTTCTGGGGTGACTGCTCGTTGGCCAACACCCTGTTCTCCCGCGACGGGCAGGTCCTGCAGGCCTGGCTCGTCGACGCCGAAACCTCGGAGGTGCACCCGACGCTGAGCCGGGGGCAACGCGAGCACGACCTCGACATCATGGTGGAGAATGTTGCCATGGGCATGGTCGACCTGGCGGAGCGGCTGGGCAGGCCAGAAGCGTTGCAGGACACGTTGATCGCCGAAGCTGAACACCTCCGGGACCAGTACACCGTGTTGTGGGACGTGCTGCATACCGAGCCGGTGTTCGGCTTCGCCGACCGCTACCGCGTCGAAGGAACGGTCCGCCGTCTCAACGAGCTCGGCTTCGCGGTCGACGAGGTATCACTGCAGCCGGTCACCGAGGACCCGAGCCAACTGAGAATCCATGTCGCCGTTGGTGATCGGCGCTACCACGCGCAACATCTGCAGGAGCTGACCGGTCTTGACGTCGGCGAGGGGCAGGCCCGCATCCTGCTCGGCGACCTGCGCGCGTATCAGGCGCAGCTGTGCCGGGAAGAGGGCCACGACGTCGACGAGTCGACGGCCGCGCGGCTGTGGGTGATCGAGGTGGTGACGCCCACAGAGCATCTGGCGCACGCGGCGCTGAACAACTCGGGCACCGCCATTCAGGCATACTGCGATCTGCTCGAAGTGCGGTGGCTGCTCAGCGAGAAGGCGGGGCGCGACGTCGGCACCGCTGCGGCGCTCGCGGCACTGAGCGGTGACGTGATTCCCACCGACTCCGCCGCGAAGTTGGCGATTGCCGAGGTGCCGACGGCGCCGTTCGCCGTCCTCGATATCGACGATGACCCCTAGCGGCCTCGAACGTGCGTCCAGTGCGAGATTTCACTGGAATTTTCGCAGTGGCTGCACGCTCGTCGACTAGGTCGCCGGTTCGACGCCCGGGTTGGTGCCCAGCGGAACGTCCGGGTTCGCACCGACCCAATCGCCGACGCCATCGTCGTTCGTGAACACCTGTTGCGCCATTTCCCTGCAGTTGTTGTCCATCGGGGTCTGGTCTCCCGAGCAGTAGGGCACCAGGTCAGCCGGATCGGCCAGCGCGGCAGGGGCGCCGAATACCGCGGCGGCGGCCGCTACCAGGCACGCGGCGATGAATCGGGTCACTACATCACGGTACAACGGGTATTACGTTGGCGTGGTGGAACAAATCGGCCGGGTAAAGCTCACCAACCCGGACAAGGTGCTGTACCCGGCGACGGGTACCACCAAGGCCGAGGTGTTCGACTACTACGTGGCCATCGCAGAGGTGATGCTCCCGCACATCGCCGGCCGCGCGGTGACCCGCAAGCGCTGGCCCAACGGCGTCGACGAACCGTCCTTTTTCGAGAAGCAGTTGGCCAGCTCGGCGCCGGACTGGCTCGATCGAGCGAGCATCACGCACTCGTCGGGCACCACGACCTACCCGATCATCGACACCGTCGAGGGCCTGGCGTGGATCGGCCAGCAGGCCGCGCTGGAAGTCCACGTCCCGCAGTGGCGATTCACCGACGGGAAACCCGGACCGGCCAGCCGTTTGGTGTTCGACCTCGACCCAGGTGAGGGCGTCACGATGCCGCAGCTGTGTGAGGTGGCGGCCGCAGTCAGGGACTTGATGAGCGACATCGGGCTGACGACATACCCGCTCACCAGCGGCAGCAAGGGCCTGCATCTCTACGCCCCGCTCGAGGAACCGGTCAGCTCGCGCGGTGCCGTTGTGTTGGCCAAACGCGTTGCGCAGCAACTCGAGAAGGCCATGCCGAAGCTGGTCACATCGACGATGACGAAAAGCCTTCGGACCGGCAAGGTGTTTCTCGACTGGAGTCAGAACAACGGGTCGAAGACGACGATCGCGCCGTATTCGCTACGCGGACGCGAACATCCCACCGTCGCCGCGCCCCGCACCTGGGACGAAATCGAAGACCCCAAACTGCGGCATCTACGCTTCGACGAGGTGCTCGAGCGCGTCGCCGGGAACGGTGACCTCCTTGAGGGGCTCGATGACGGCGTGCCAGATGCCGATAGGCTAACGACCTATCGCAGCATGCGCGATGCGGCGAAAACTCCTGAGCCCGTACCGAAGTCGAAGCCCAAGACCGGCAAGAACGACAAGTTCGTCATCCAGGAGCACCACGCCCGTCGCCTGCACTACGACCTGCGCCTGGAACGCGACGGTGTACTCGTGTCGTGGGCGGTGCCGAAGAACCTGCCCGATACGCCGTCGGTCAACCACCTCGCCGTGCACACCGAGGACCATCCACTGGAATACCTGGCGTTCGAGGCCACCATCCCTAGGGGAGAGTACGGCGCCGGGAAGATGATCGTCTGGGACACCGGTACTTACGAGACGGAGAAGTTCAACGACCGCCCTCCCGACGGGCCCGAAAAGGGTGGCGAGGTGATCGTCACCCTGCACGGAGCCAAGATCGACGGTCGCTACGCGCTTATCCAGACCGATGGCAAGAACTGGCTCGCCCATCGGATGAAGGAGCAAAAGAACCCGCGCGCAGGCGATCTCGCACCAATGCTGGCGTCGGAGGGTTCAGTGGAAAGGCTCAAGTCAGGCCAGTGGGCGTTCGAGGGGAAATGGGATGGCTACCGGCTCTTGGTCAATGCCGACCACGGCACGCTGAACCTGCGCTCGCGCAGCGGACGCGACGTCACCCGCGAGTACCCGCAACTGGAGGCGCTGGCCGCCGACCTCGCCGACCACCACGTGATCCTCGACGGCGAGGTGGTGGCGCTCGACGAGTCCGGAGTGCCCAGCTTCGGCGAGATGCAGAACCGCGCGCGCTCGACGCGCGTCGAGTACTGGGCGTTCGACATCTTGGCGCTCGACGGCCGATCGCTCTTGCGCGCAAAGTATTCCGATCGTCGACGCGTGCTGGAGACGCTGGCCGAAGCCGGTGGCCTGATCGTGCCCGACCCCCTGCCCGGCGACGGGCCCGAGGCGCTGGAATACGCCCGCAAAAAACGCTGGGAAGGTGTGGTCGCCAAGAAGAGGGATTCGACCTACCAACCGGGGCGACGGTCATCGTCGTGGATCAAGGACAAGATCTGGAACACGCAGGAAGTGGTGATCGGCGGGTGGCGGGAAGGTACCGGCGGCCGCACTAGCCGCATCGGCGCGTTGATGCTCGGTATCCCTGACAAGGGCGGCCTGCACTTCGCCGGCCGTGTCGGGACCGGCTTCACCGACAAGGCCTTGACCAAGCTGCGAGAGACTCTGAAACCGCTCGAAACCGACGAATCGCCCTTCAATACAAGGCTCCCCGCCCAAGACAGCAAGGGAGTGACCTTCGTGCGGCCCGAGTTGGTGGGCGAAGTCCGCTACAGCGAGCGGACCACCGACGGGCGACTGCGCCAGCCGAGTTGGCGTGGCCTGCGACCGGACAAGACGCCGGACGAAGTCGTGTGGGAAGGCAGATAGCATCACGGTCATGAGCAACGTGTCGGTCATCACCGGTGGCGCAGGCGGCATGGGTCTCGCCACGGCCAAAGTCGTCGGACGAGACCACATCGTCGTCCTCTGCGACGTCAGACAGGACCGGCTCGACGCCGCAGCCACTGCCCTCGATGACCTCGGGGTAAGCGCTACCGCCGTCAACTGCGATGTCACCGACCGCCAGGCGGTCGCCGGCCTGTTCGAGACCGCATCGGGGCTCGGCCCCGTCGCGTCCGTCATCCACACCGCCGGTGTGAGCCCCAGCATGGGCCCGGCCGACTACGTGATGAGGACCAACGCGATCGGCACGGTCAACGTCAACGAGGCCTTCTATCGGATCGCAGGCGAGGGCTCTGTGATCGTCAACGTGGCGTCGATGGCGGCCCACATGTTGCCCGAAAGCATGGTTCCGACAGCGCAATTCCCACAAGCCCTGGAGGACGAAGCAGCCTTCATGAGGGAAATGCTCGCGGTCTGCAGCATCGTGCCCGAGGAGGCGCAATCCGGCATCGCCTACGCCGTGAGCAAAAGCTTCGTCAGGTGGTATTGCGTCGCACAGTCCGAGAGATTCGGCGGCAAGGGCGTACGCATCGTTTCGGTCTCGCCCGGGTCTATCGACACCGAGATGGGCAGGCTGGAAGCGGAGGCAGGCGCGGGCGCTATGGTCGCCGACGCCGCCGTCCCGCGATGGGGCAAGCCGGAGGAGATGGCCAACCTGCTCGCGTTCTGCGCCAGCGACCAAGCCGGTTATCTCACCGGCACCGACATCCTCAACGATGGCGGAGTGGTCGCTTCGATAACGGAGCGCGCCAGAAAGGCCGGCGACGGCGGCTAGCCGTCAGAGCACGTCCACCCAGAGGACGATCGACCGCTGTCGCCGTGGCGAGCACGGTCAGCAGGATCGTGTCGCGCTGCCGCAGTTCGGTCGCATCCGTCTTCTCCAAGCGGAGTTCCCGCGCGATCAGGAACAACGGGAATGCCACGCTGATCGCGATGAGCAACCCGGCGAGGATGTAGGCCCACACGTACTTGACGCCGTGCTTGCGTGCTTCGATCACCATCAGGATCGCAGCGGCGAGAAGGAACAGGGTGATGTCGACGGTGATCGACCGCGATGACGGATTGACCTTCAAGGCTTCGAAGAAGCCGAAGAAGCTTCCGCCACCGTTGAAAAAGAGGATGTTCTGGCTCCAGGTGGCCACCAGTGCGACAAGAGCGATTACGGCGTAGGCGCCGCAGAGCAATTTCCGGGACATGAGCATCCGCTCAAGGTAGAAGGCGCAGCGCCGTCAAGATCAGCAATTGGATCATCTATTATCTACGTATGAACGCAGATAGCGGAGATCAGTCGCGGATCGATGACGACCAGATAGGTCTGATCGTCGAGGTTTTCCGCATGCTCGCCGACGCAACCCGCATCCGGGTGCTGTGGGCGCTGGTCGACCGGGAGCTATCGGTCAACGAACTCGCCGAGTTCGTGGGCAAGCCCGCGCCGTCGGTCTCGCAGCACCTGGCCAAGCTGCGGATGGCGCGCCTGGTCCGCACCCGCAGGGCCGGCACCACGATCTACTACAGCCTGGAGAACGAGCACGTCCGCCAACTGGTCAACGATGCGGTCTTCAATGCCGAGCACGCCGGTCCGGGCGTTCCCGCCCACCACCGCGGCGACGTCGCAAAGCTGAAACAGAAGGCAGGCCGATAGTGGCGCACACCCTCGTCCCGCACAGCCACGACGCCGCCGACAACGTCGACAGCGCACTGGAGTCCAGCACCATCGGTATCCGCGCGGTCAAGATCAGCCTGGTCGCGCTCGGTATCACCGCGGTTGCGCAGGCCGTCGTCGTGGTGTTCTCCGGTTCGGTTGCCTTGGCGGCGGACACGATTCACAACTTCTCCGACGCGCTGACCGCGGTGCCGTTGTGGATCGCGTTCGCCTTGAGCACCAAGGCGGCGACGCATCGCTACACCTACGGCTTCGGCCGCGCCGAAGACCTGGCCGGCCTGTTCGTGGTCGCGATGATCGCGCTGTCGGCGATCGTCGCCGGATACGAAGCCGTGATGCGACTGATCCGCCCGGTGCCGATCGAGCACGTCGCCTGGGTCGCCGCCGCGGGAATCATCGGCTTTGTCGGCAACGAGCTCGTGGCGGTGTACCGGATCCGCGTCGGTCGCCGAATCGGTTCTGCCGCACTGGTTGCCGACGGTCTGCACGCGCGAACCGACGGCTTCACGTCGCTGGCGGTGGTGTTGTCGGCGGGTGGTGTTGCGCTCGGCTTCCCGCTGGCAGACCCGATCGTCGGCATTGTCATCACCATCGCGATTCTGGCCGTCCTGCGCACCGCCGCGCGCGACGTGTTTCGGCGCTTGATGGACGGCGTCGACCCAGAACTCGTCGACACCGCCGAGGCAGCCCTCGCCGCGCGGCCCGGTGTCGAGGCCGTGCGCAGCGTGCGGATGCGTTGGATCGGCCATCGCCTCCATGCAGACGCGGAGGTGGAAATCTCTACGGGTACGACCCTCGAGCGCGCGATCAGCATCGCCCACGACGCCGAGCACCAGCTGATTCACGAAGTACCCAAGCTCGCCCAGGTGCGGGTCCACTGCTCGGTCGGCCGGACGCCAGACCTTACGGTGGGCTGACGGTATAGGCTTGATGACGAGGTAGAGAGGTATTGTTCGGACAGCAGGGGGCTGAGTCCCATGCCCCGCCAGACCGTCACCTGAAGCGGTGATGATCATCGACGACAGCGGTACCGAGGTCCATCGGCCTGTGCGAACGCGGGCCGAGGTGTTCGATGCGACGGAGATCCGCCAGTACCTCGACACCGTCTACGGCGTACGTCTGCGCCTGAAAGAACGCCGGACAGGAACCCCGCCGTTTCGGCACGCCCGCGTCGACATCGGTCCCGTCACAGTCGACGACGTTCAGCTGCCCGGCGTGCTGGAGGCGTCGCCCGATCCCATCAACAGAGTGGTGGCCGTGTGGGCCAATGAAGGCAGGATCTCGGGCCATTGCGGAGGCCTGACGGGCGAAGCGGGTGAGGACGAGGTCACTCTGCTGTCGCAGCCGGATCTGCCCTACCGCGCGGAGACCGACGAGGCGAACACCACGACGGTCCTGCTGGATCCGAGGCTGCTTGCGCGCGAGGCCGGCGCCACGTTGGGCGACGACGCACCGCTGATCCGATTCTCGAGCTTCCGGCCCGTCGACGACGCATCGGCCCGGCTGTGGAAAAACACCGTCCGCTACGTGAAGGACTGTGTGCTGGCCGATGACGCGACGACGCCGATCGTTCTTGGCAATTGCAGCCGCCTTCTGGCTGCGGTGACGCTGGCCACCTTTCCGAACACGATCGCCCCTGAACCGGTGCTTCAGGACCACACCGATTCCAGCCCGGTGCTGCTTCGTCGTGCCATCTCCTACATCGAGGCCAACGCCGGTAACGATGTCGCGTTGGCCGACATCGCCGAGGCGGTTCATGTCACGCCCCGTGCGGTGCAGTACATGTTCCGCCGTCACCTCGGCACGACGCCGCTGCAATATCTGCGCCGGCTGAGGCTGGACCACGTGCATCGTGACCTCCTGGTCGCCACGCACCCGGACCAAACGGTCACCCAAGTAGCCGCGCGTTGGGGGTTCACCCATACCGGGCGCTTCGCGGTGCTGTACCGCCAAACCTTCGGGCGGAGCCCGCACGAAACATTGCGCGGTTGACCTACGTTTTCGATCTGTATTGACCATGCACCTGCCGCCCCTATCGGCCGACGATGCACTGCGGATCGCACATACTCGGGCCTACAGCCGATTCTCGGGTCCGATCTTCGCCCAAACTGTTTTTCCCGACGGCACGGGCGAATTGCCCCATGTCCGGCACATCACGCCGAGAATGCCCAGCCCGGTGGGAGCGTTGGTGACCTCTGTGGGTTCTCGGACGCCGGCGAGCGCATGGCTGGTGTCCGCCACCGCGACTGTGACGGTGCGGCCATCAGTTTCGAGCTGTACTCGCGCCGGGCTGTCGGTGTGTGCCAAAACATTCTCGACGAAGGTCGTGACCACCACCTGCGCAACCGCGATCCATTCCGGCATCGACCATGCGCTGAGGGAGGCCGCTACGAACTCGCGGCCACCTCGCAAGCTTGAGACATGGGCAGGAAGCTCGGCGCGCGCACGCAGGAGGGTTGGTCTCGTTTTAGCTAAAGCCAGTGCGTTGCGGGCTAATTCGACGGTCGCGTACACGGGGACGTGGCGCGTGACGCCGTTGCGGGTGACGGCGTCACGGCCGACGTCGTGGGCACACACCAGCAGGATCGGCACCTCGGGCCAGCGCTCAACATGCCAGCGGGCGCTGGTGAAGACAGCCCACGCCGACTCCCGTGGCACGAGAAGGTCGCTGACGTCGACGATTACGGCCCGGGGGTGATCCAGCGCGGCTTTGATGATGCTGTCGCGCAACGACAGATAAGTGGTCGCGTCGAGCAACCCTTCGACAGTGAGCACAGTTATCTGGCCGACTGCGTCAGACGCGACGACCAGTTTGGTTTGCGGGTTAAGTTCCACCGGGCTTGCCCGCGCCGGAAGTTGCTTCCGAAGGCCGCTTGCCAAGTGCCTCGACTCCGCCGGCGGACGCGCCGACTGCCACGACGCCGCGCAGTGCGCCGTTCGGATGAGCGCGGGTGTTCGTCATATCGAATTGGTTACCCATGCCCAAGCTGAGCAATCCCAATCTCGACGCTACGGCTGATTGCCGCAGTTAAATAGGCCCAACCAGCGCCTTTCGAGCCGCCGTCAGACGTTCGAGATCACCTTCTCGGCGAACTCTTCGAGATTACGGATCTTGGTGTTCAGCGGTTCGGTGTCGGGGCCCTTGATGTAGGGCAACCGGAACCCGACGATGGCGTCGGTGACACCCTTGTCCTCAAGGCGTTTGATGCCGTCGGCGGTGTAGGCGTCGGCCGACATCACGTGGATCTCGAATGGGCCGGTGCGGCCCTCTTCCGCGCGAATCTCCTTGAGCCTGGCGATGAGCCGGTCGAGTTCCTTGCGACCACTGCCACCGTGCATCCAGCCGTCACAGCGGGCGGCGCGGCGCAGTGCGGCCTCGGCATGGCCGCCGATGAGGATCGGGATCGGCTTGGTCGGGGCGGGCGTCATCTTGGTCTTGGGGATGTCGTAGAACTCGCCGTGGAATTCGAAGTACTCACCCGACGTCAGTCCCCTGATGATCTCGATGCACTCGTCCATCCGCTTGCCCCGCCTGGCGAATGGGACGCCCAGCAGTTCGTAGTCCTCCGGCCACGGGCTGGTGCCGACGCCGAGGCCGAGACGGTTGTCGAACAGCGCGGCCAGCGACCCGGCCTGCTTGGCGACCAACGCAGGTGGGCGGATCGGCAGCTTCAGTACGAAGAAGTTGAATTTCAGTGTCGTTGTCACCGCGCAGAGCGCACCGGCGAGCACGAACGCCTCCGTGAACGCCTTGCCGTCGAGGAATTCGCGGCTGCCGTCCCGGGTGTACGGGTACGTCGAGTCCGACTCGAAGGGGTAGGCGACGCTGTCGGCGATCGTCATGGCGTGATAGCCCGCGGCCTCGGCGGCCTTGGCCAACGGAATGTAGTACGTCGGGTCCGTCATCGCTTCGGCATAGGTGAACCGCACCCCTGAATACTAGAACGTGTTCTATTAACGTCTGGGTTTCGGTAGTGGCTGGCAGGGGAATCAGGTGGCGGTGAGCACCCTATCGAAGGCCCTCTACACACCCCTGTCGCTTGCGAGCAGCGTCGCGGGTGGGCTGCTCGCGGGTGCGGTGTTCTCCCAGATCTGGAAACGGGTCAAAGACCCGGACCAGGAACCGCCCGACCCGAAGGACCTGAACCGGTCGAGTAAAGAGGCCCTCGCGGCAGCCGCCCTGCAGGGTCTGGTGTTCGGGCTGGTCCGCGCCTCTGTCGATCGCGCGACCGCCAAGGGCTACCACGCCGTCACCCACGAGAACCCCCAGTAGAGCGCGGCATCAACGGGGGAGGACGACCTCGACGTCCTTGAGTGCGTAGGGCGGCGACCCGACGCCGACGACCGAGTAGCTGCCCTGCGGCGTGCGCTCGGTGACCCGGCCTTCGGCCGTTCGGTCGCCGATCGTCACTGTCACCGGCTGCGCCTGCTTGAGCAACTCATCCGGTAGCGCGCCGAAAATCGTTCCCTGCCAATGGTATCGACCGTCGATGGGATCGAGACGACCGGACAGCCGCACGCGCACCCTGCGTTCGTCGTCGCCGATCCGGATCATCGCCGCCCCGTCGTAGAGGTCATCGTCCACGCCGACATTCGAGCTCAGGTCGAACGCCGTCGGCGCCAGGCCGCGCATCCGGCGCCAGTACGCCGCGTCCGCGGGGTCGGTCTTGTCCTTCCTGCGAAGGTGAAACATACGCTGGGTGCTGAACAGAACCGCGATGCGGGTGCTGTCGGTGCGCCGCATGAGCTCGAGGCACCCGGCGATATAGTCCAGCCTCGCTTCGGCGACGTCCTCTGCCCCGGTGACCATGAAATAGTTCGGCACTCCGTGCACCGCGACGCCGAGGTAGGGCGTCAAGTCCTCACGGCCGGAACGGATTTGGTCTGAGATGACGACCCGGGCGCGACAGGTGGGCAGAGTCCAGGTGTGAGTGGCCTCGTCGAAGGTCGACCCGCTGAGATCGCAGCCGTCGAGTACGGCGATGTTGCTGAGCCCTGCTTGCGCGAGTCTGCGCTCGGCGCGTTCGACCCCCACGACGACGACGTCGTAGCAGTCTTCGCTCATCGGTGCCGTCGGCTCTTCGCGCAAGCGCTCATCGCGGCAGGAAATTGGTGCGCCGCCACATCCGGCGCGCGATCGGCCCCATCAGGCCGACCTCCTCCAGGAAGGCGGCCAGCGGGGCGAAGCCCGAAACCTGAACCTCGTGACGGTGCTCGCTGGTGCGCGCGAGAGTCCGCGCGCGGTCCGCGTCGAGCCCGACGCGGTAGTACGGAACCCTGTTGGTGAACAGGTAGCGGAAGAAGAAGCCGCCCAAACCGTTGATGTTGGACACCCACAGCCTGGTGAGCCGGCCCATGTTCGGCGTCCGCTTCCGCAGGCCGTCGCGGGCGAACTGGATATGCCGGGCTTCCTCCGTCACGTGAATCCGCATGAGCCGCTGAACCATCGGCTGCAGCTCGTCATCGTCCATCATCTGCCGTTGCAGCGAGTCGAAGATCTCCTCGCCGATCAACGCGGCCACCCACAGCGCGGAGCCCTTGAAGCCCAACGGCAACGCGTTGATGATGACGCGCTGCGACCACCGCGGCTGAACCGGCTTGACGCCGACGTGTTCGATCGCCTTTCCGAACATCACCATGTGGCGGGTTTCGTCGCCGAGTTCGGTCAGCTCGTAGTGCGTGGAGCGGGCCGTCGGATCCTGGTGCATCACCTTGCGCAGCAGCGCCTGATTGAGGATGTTCTCGAACCAGATGCCTGCCGACAGCGTGTTGACGAGTTCCTGCCGCGACAGCTCGATCTGCTCGTCGCGGGTCATTTCGTCCCAGATCGGTGTGCCGTACAACGAGACACACTTCGGCGGCAAGAAGAACCTGTCGGGGTCCAGTGGCGCATCCCAGTCGATGTCGACGACGGGCGCGTACGACTTTTTCACCGATCCCTTGAGCAGTCGCTCGGCGAACTCCTGACGGGTAGGTCCTGCAGGCCGCACCGACGCGGTCATAGTCGCCTCCATCTTGTAGACGCTGTGTCTCAAAGGTAAGGACGCCAGGCAAAAGTTGTCAATACCCGCGGTACTGCATACTTTGCGTACAGCCAGGTAGCGGCGGGTAAACGATCGAGGCCCGACTACCCTTCCGGTGTGCGCATGATCCACGTCATCGGAATCGGGGCCGGTGACCCCGATTATCTGACGGCCGAGGCCGTTCGCGCACTCAACGACACGCAGGTCTTCTTCGCGATGGACAAGGGCGAGGCCAAGAGTGACCTGATGGCGCTGCGAAGAAAGATCTGCGAGCAGTTCATTCGGCAGCCGGGCTACCGGTTCGTCGAACTGGCGGACCCACCGCGCGCCAAGGACGCCGACTACCGGCAGGCCGTCGCCGAATGGCATGCCGCACGGGCCGCCGTGTGGGCCGCCGCCATCGAGCGCGAACTCGGTGATGACGGCGTCGGTGCCTTTCTCGCCTGGGGCGATCCGTCGCTGTACGACAGCACGCTGCGGATCCTCGACGCCGTGGCGCAGCGCGTCGAGATCGACTACGACGTCATCCCCGGCATCACCGCGATCCAGGCGTTGACGGCCCGACATCGCATACCGCTCAACGACATTGGCGAGCCGGTGTTGATCACCACCGGCCGACGCTTGGCGGCTGACGGGTTGTCGGGCAGCGCAGTGGTCATGCTCGACGGCGACTGTGCGTTCCGGTCGTGCCCGCCGGCGACCCGAATCTGGTGGGGCGCCTACCTGGGTACTCCGGACGAGCTGCTGGTTTCGGGCGCCGTCGGCGAGGTCGGCGAACAGATCGCGCACATGCGGGCCGAGGCGCGCGCACGCCACGGCTGGATCATGGACACCTACCTGCTGCGGGCCCCGTAGCGGCGTCTACGCACCACTTCCGGTTCGATTGTTGCGGCCGCTACTCGCGATTTGCCGCAACAAACGACACAAATGCGGAGTTCACGAATCTGCCCATGGGAGGATCGGTCGCATGATGGGGTTTCTGCTGCGAGCGGCGGTGACCGGATTCGCTTTATGGATAGTCACCCTGGTCGTTCCGGGAATGGAATTTGTCGGCGGCGAAACGACAGTGCAGAGAGTCGGGATCATCTTCGTCGTCGGCGTGATATTCGGGTTGGTCAACGCGATCATCAAACCGATCGTGCAGATCATCTCGATCCCGCTGTACATCCTGACGCTCGGCCTGTTCCACATCGTCGTCAACGCGCTGATGCTGTGGCTCACCTCCTGGATCACCGAGAACACGACCCATTGGGGACTGTTCATCGACGACTTCTGGTGGACGGCGATCTGGGCCGCGATCGTGTTGTCGATCGTCAGCTGGCTGCTGTCGTTGTTCGTGCGGGACACCGCCCGCGCCTGATGTCAGCCTCTGGTGCTGTACGAGTGTGCCCCCGTGCCGGCAAGTTTCCCGCCCTCGACAATGAGGTACTCGTCCCGGATCTTCGATCCGTCGAAGTATGACTCCAGGATCTCCCGGGTGCCTGCGGCGTAGCGCGTCTGAGCCGACAGCGACGATCCCGAGATGTGCGGGGTCATCCCGTGGTGCGGCATCGTTCGCCATGGATGGTCCTTCGGCGCGGGCTGCGGGTACCACACGTCTCCGGCGTAGCCCGCGAGCTGACCGCGCTCCAGTGCGCGGACGATGGCATCGCGGTCGCAGATCAGGGCGCGCGCAGTGTTGATGAGGTAAGCGCCGCGCTTCATCGTCGACAACAACTCGTCGTTGAAGAGGCCCTGTGTCTCGGGGTGCAGCGGCGCGTTGATCGTCACCACGTCGAGGTTGGGGACCATCTCCTGCGTGGTCTTGTAGAACGTCAGCCCCAACTCCTTCTCGACGCTCTCAGGCAGGCGATGTCGGTCGGTGTAGCTCAGCCTGACGCCGAAGGGAGCCAGGCGCCGCAGCACTGCCAGCCCGATCCGTCCCGCCGCCACGGTGCCGACCTCCATCCCCTCGAGGTCGTAGGACCGGGACACACAGTCGGCGATGTTCCAGCCGCCGTCGCGGACCCATTGATTCGACGGAAGGTAGTTCCTGACCAGCGACAGAATCATCATCACGACGTGCTCGGCGACGCTGATGCTGTTGCAAAACGTGACCTCAGCGACGGTCACCCCGTGTTTGATCGCGGCGTCGAGGTCGGTGTGATCCGAGCCGATGCCCGCCGTGATCACCATCTTCAGGTTCTTCGCCTTGTCGAATCGTTCCGCCGTCATGTAGGCCGGCCAGAACGGCTGCGAGATAACGACTTCGGCATCGGGCAGATGTCGATCGAACTCCGAGTCGGAGCCTTCCTTGTCGGATGTGACGACGAACTCGTGCCCCAGACCTTCGAGGTACTGCCTCAGGCCGAGGCCGCCGGAGACGCTGCCCAAGAGCTCACCGGGCGTGAAGTCGATACCCGACGGCGTGGGCAAGGTTTGACCGTCGGGATACTTATCGAGCTTGGGCAGCCCGTCGCGGGCATAGGACTTCGGATATCCGTCGACCGGGTCGTCGTACAGGACGCACAGGATCTTTGCCATGTTTTACCCCTCCTGGGTTTGTTGCCGTGGTCCTGGGGTGCGCGGCCATTGACGGTCGCACTCTCGCGTGGTGACCTACCTCACTCTGGCCACTATTGATGCAAAACAACGCTTTGGTCAAACGACAGTTTTCTATCGCTACGATAAGCAATACCTATCAAAATAAGGCCACCTGAGCCCGGAGGTGAGTTCATGCAACTGCGCTACCTCGAGTACCTCGACGCATTGGCGCACGCACGACACTTCGCGCGGGCCGCGGCCGCTTGCAACGTCTCTCAGCCCGGCTTGTCCGCGGGTATACGCAAGCTGGAGGCCGACGTCGGCGTGCAGATCGTCAAGCGGGGACGCCGGTTCGAGGGGTTCACGCCGGAGGGCGAGCGAGTGCTGCACGTGGCCCGTCGCATGATCGCCGAACGCGCTGCGCTACACCAGGATCTGACGAACATGAAGGGCGCGATGTCGGGCACATTGCGCGTCGGCGCCATTCCGACCGCGCTCACGGCGCTGTCCTTCTTGACCAAGCCGTTCTGCGATCAGCATCCGTTGGTTCACCTCGCGGTCTACTCGCTGTCCTCGGAAGAAATAGTGGACCAGCTGTCGGAATTCGAGCTCGACGTCGGGTTGACCTACGTCGACGGTGAACCGCTCGGGACGGTCCGCACATTTCCGCTCTACGAGGAACGCTTCCTGTTGCTGACGCCGGATAACGGCCCGATCAGCGACCAGAAATCCGTGGGGTGGGCTCAACTCACGGGTCTACCGCTCTGCCTGCTGTCGAGCAATATGCAGAACCGGCGCATCCTGCAACGGAACTTCGCGGAAGCCGGGGTCACCATCACGCCGAAGCTGGAGTCCGACACTATCTCCGTGCTTTACGACCATGTTGCAGCCCACAACTGGTCAACGGTTATCACTGAGGCGTGGCTGACCGTCCTCGGTGTTCCCACGGGCATGCGTGCCATTCCGATGCAGAAGCCGCGGCGCAGCTACCACGTCGGGATCGTCTTAGCCGATCGGGAGCCGGCGCCGTTGCTGGCGCGCGCACTGCTGGACGTCACGCAACAACTCGATCTGCCCTCGGAGTTCGCCAGTGTCGGGGAGTCCCTCGCACAGCACGTCGGGTAGCAGTCGGGCGTCGTGCAGACTGGACCCATGCCGGAACTGCCCGAGGTCGAGGCTCTTGCCGACCACCTCCGTCGGCACGCCGTCGGCCTCACCGTCGGACGCGTCGACGTGTCCGCGTTGTCGGTACTGAAGACGTTCGACCCCCCGATCACCGCGCTGAACGGGCAGCGGGTCACCGCCGCCAACCGGTGGGGCAAGTATCTGGGCCTGCAAGCGGGAGAATTGCACCTGATCACGCACCTGTCGCGGGCCGGCTGGCTGCGCTGGTCCGATCAGCTGGCCGCCGGGCCGCTGAAGCCCGGCAAGGGGCCGATCGCTCTGCGGGTTCACCTCGGAACACCAGGTGCTGCACCGGGTCAATGTCGCGGCAGCGGCTCCGGGTTTCGACCTCACCGAGGCGGGTACGCAGAAACGGCTTGCGGTTTGGCTGGTCGACGATCCCGCAAAAGTCCCCGGCATCGCGGCGCTTGGGCCCGACGCGCTGGAGCTGACGGCAGAAGGCCTGGCTGGCGTGCTCGCCGGGCAGGGTGGCCGGATCAAGACCGTCATCACCGACCAGAAGGTGATCGCCGGGATCGGCAATGCCTACAGCGACGAGATCCTGCATGTGGCCAAGCTGTCGCCGTTCGCGACGGCGGGAAAACTGACCGATGCGCAGTTGGCGGCGCTGCACGACGCGATGATCTCGGTGCTCACCGACGCCGTGTCACGGTCGGTAGGTCAGCAGGCGGCGACGCTGAAGGGCGAGAAGCGGTCCGGGCTGCGGGTGCACGCCCGAACCGGGCTGCCGTGCCCAGTGTGCGGCGATACCGTGCGCGAAGTCTCGTTCGCCGACAAGTCGTTCCAGTACTGCCCGACCTGCCAGACCGGCGGCAAGGTGCTCGCCGACCGGAGGATGTCGCGTCTGCTCAAGTAGCAGGACAGTACGAACGGGTCGCCGACGACAGCGCCTTCTTGTAGAGCGGGTTGAGTCGACGATCGGCCGAGACCTCATCCTTTACCTTGTACAGTTCGGCTGAACATCTCGGGCTATGTAGTGAATTCCATTGCAGCGCAAGCTCATCGACCATCGTATTATTGAACCCGTCAATCGCGGTGCGCGAGTCCGCCAGGTTGGGGGCAGCTGTCGGGGCAGTCGACGGGTCGAACTTCCATTGACCGAACAGCGAGTACTCGAGCCCTTCGGTGGCAGCGATCTGGTCGGTGAAAACGGCGCGCACGTATACGGGGTCGATGCCGTGGGCGGTGGCGTCAGCCCCGACTGCGTCCAATACGTCGTTAGCCCTGGCCGCGTCGGTGATGTCGCCGCCGTTGATCCACTTGGACGCCGCCACCGGGTCGGCGGTCGCCAGCCGTTGGGCCGCAGTGTCCACGAGGCGATACAACGGGCTGACGGGTTCGGCGTCGGCGGTGGCGGGCAGGGCGCCTACCAACAGCGTCGCAGCGACCAGCGGCGCAGCAGTTCGATTGCGGCTCATCCGCCCATCATGCCTACGCTGTCCGGGTGACTAGGCAGAAGATCTTGATCACCGGCGCCAGCTCCGGTCTGGGTGCGGGGATGGCCCGTGCCTTCGCCGCCAAGGGTCGCGACCTGGCGCTGTGCGCCCGTCGCCTCGACCGCCTCGACGAACTCAAGGCCGAGCTGACCGAACGCCACCCCAACATCACGGTTGCCGTCGCCGCGCTCGACGTCAACGACCACGACCAGGTGCCGAAGGTGTTCGCCGAGCTGGAAGACCAACTCGGCGGCCTCGACCGCATCATCGTCAACGCAGGCATCGGCAAGGGCGCCCCGTTGGGCTCGGGCAAGCTGTACGCCAACAAGCAGACGATCGAGACCAATCTGGTCGCCGCGCTGGTCCAGATCGAAACCGCCGTCGAGATGTTCAAGAACACCGGTGGCGGCCACCTCGTGCTGATCTCGTCCGTGCTGGGCAACAAGGGTGTGCCGGGCGTCAAGGCCGCCTACGCCGCCAGCAAGGCCGGGGTTTCTTCGCTGGGCGAATCACTGCGCGCCGAGTATCCCAACGGTCCGATCAAGGTGACGGTGCTCGAGCCCGGCTACATCGAATCGGAGATGACCGCCAAATCGGGGTCGACGATGTTGATGGTGGACAACGAGTCCGGCACCAGGGCGATGGTGAACGCGATCGAGAAGGAAACGGGCCGCGCCGCGGTGCCGTGGTGGCCGTGGGCGCCATTAGTGCAGCTACTGAAGGTGTTGCCGCCCAGGCTTACCAAGCCTTTTGCTTAGCCATTCTTTAGGTTTAGGCGTGGCTTGCGGGTGGTAGCCCAATTGCATGAACGCGACACTGAAGAAAGCAATGACGTCCATATTGTTCGCGGGCGCTGCGGCAACGACGATCGCGCTCGCGCCGACTGCCGCTGCGGATCCGCCACCACCGCCGCCGTGCTTCAACCCTGACGGCACTCCGTGTGAGCCTGCTGCAGGCCCCGAGGGCGCAGGCGCCGAGGTCCCGGGTGGACCTGGTGCAATGGCCCAACCCAATGGCGATGTCTCAGCCGGTGTCCCCGGTGGGCCGTGGGCAGTGGCCGGACCTAACGGCGGTCTCGCATGTATCCCGGGCGGCCCGTGCAGGTCCATCCCAATTGGGTGACCCCGGCTCCGCACCAACCAAGCAATAGCGCGGGGTTTGCGCGCAATGTCGCTGGCTAACAACTGAATACGTAATCGAGAAACTGCGGCAGCAGCGTCCGTCAGGCGCTGCTGCCACGGTCGTCCGCGTCGTGGTAAAACCAAGATCATGATGGCGAAAATTGCGCGACTGACACCCGTACTGTTCGCCGGTGCCGTATCTGCCGCTGCGATCGCTTTGGCCCCGGCCGCCGACGCCGCCCCGGCGCCTCCGCCGTGCACCAACGCGGATGGCTCGCCGTGTTCCGGCGTCGGAAACATCAACGCCGGCGGTGCCGACGTCAACATCCCCTACGGGCCTAATGGCACGGCGAACCGCGCCGGTGCCAGCGGAGGGATTCCGTACGGTCCGTTCGGCTCCGCGGACGGCGGCGGGGCGAGCGGTGGCTTCTGGAATGGGCCGACCGGTGCGGCTGACCGCAGCGGAGCCAGCACTTGCTTGCCCAACATCGGCTGCATCAGCATCCCCGCGCCTTGACCGTTACGCGCTGCGGCCGCGCTCGGTTCGGTAATGCCGCACCAGCGCGTCGGTGGAGCTGTCCGACTGCTTCGGAGGCGCCGCGTCGCCGATGATCACCGGCAGCAGCGCCTTCGCTTGCGTCTTGCCGAGTTCCACACCCCACTGGTCGAACGAGTCGATGCCCCAGATGACGCCCTCGGTGAACACCTGGTGCTCGTAGAGCGCGATCAGCTGGCCGATCGTCGACGGCGTCAGCTGCGTGCCCAGGATCGAGGTGGACGGCCGATTGCCCGGCATCACCTTGTGCGGCACCACCTTCGGCGGTGTGCCCTCGGCGGCGATCTCCTCGGCGGTCTTGCCGAACGCCAGCACCTGCGTCTGTGCGAAGAAGTTGCTCATCAACAGGTCGTGCATGCTGCCGGTGCCGTCCGCGGTGGCCAAGTCGTCGGTGGGTTGGCTGAACCCGATGAAGTCGGCGGGGATCAACCGCGTGCCTTGGTGCAGCAGTTGATAGAACGCATGCTGGCCGTTGGTTCCCGGTTCACCCCAGAAGATTTCGCCGGTGTCCGTGGTGACGGGCGTGCCGTCGGCCCGCACCGATTTGCCGTTCGACTCCATCGTCAACTGCTGCAAATACGCGGCGAAGCGCGCCATGTCGTTGGAGTACGGCAGCACCGCCCGCGACTGGGCTCCGAAGAAGTTGTTGTACCAGAGGCCGATAAGGCCAAGCAGCGCAGGCGCATTCGCCTCCAGCGGCGTGGTCCTGAAGTGTTCGTCGACGATGTGGAAGCCGGCCAGGAACTCGGCGAACCGCTCCTTGCCGATAGCCGCCATCACCGACAGCCCGATCGCCGAGTCCACCGAATAGCGGCCGCCGACCCAGTCCCAGAAGCCGAACATGTTGGCGGTGTTGATGCCGAATTCGTCGACCAGCTTCTTGTTGGTCGACACCGCGACGAAGTGCTTCGACACCGCGGCATCGCCGAGCGCACCGGTGAGCCAGCGCCGCGCCGCCGTCGCGTTCGTCAGCGTCTCCAGCGTGGAGAACGTCTTCGAGGCGACGATGAAAAGCGTGGTGGCCGGGTCGAGTCCGTCGAGGTTCGCCACCATGTCGGCGGGATCGACGTTGGAGACGAACCGGCACGAGATGCCCGCGTCGGCGTAGTGCCGCAGCGCGCGGTACACCATCACCGGCCCCAAGTCGGAGCCGCCGATACCGATGTTGATCACCGTGGTGATCCGCTCGCCGGTCGCTCCGGTCCACTCGCCGCTGCGCAGCCGGTCGGTGAACTCGCCCATCCGGTCCAGCACCTCGTGCACGTCGGTCACGACCGCCTGGCCGTCGACGGTCAGTTCGACGCCCTGCGGCTGACGCAACGCCGTGTGCAGGACCGCGCGGTCCTCCGAGGTGTTGATGTGCACGCCGGAGAACATCGCCTCCCGGTGCTGCTCGAGGCCCGCCGCCTGGGCCAGCTCGATGAGCAGCTTCACCGTCTCCCGCGTGATCCGGTGCTTGCTGTAGTCGATGTAGAGGTCGCCGACCGTCAACGCCAACTCAGTGCCCCGGCCGGGGTCCTCATCGAAGAGTTCGCGGAGGTGTTTGTCGTGGATCTCGTCGTAATGCCGCTGCAGGGCCTGCCATGCTGGTGTGGCCGAGATATCGGTGATCTGCTGCGTTTCGCTGCTTGTCTGCTCCTCGCGCGAGCGCTCGTCGGCGGTCATACTGCGACACTAATGCGGCGAATTGACCAAAGGTGTAAGAGAGGAAGTATGGATACCACCGCGCTGCTGAAGTCAGTTCCCACCGGCCTGTGGATCGGCGGTGAGGAGCGCCCCGCGTCGTCGACGTTCGACGTGCTCGACCCGTCCGACGACAAGGTCCTGACCTCCGTCGCGAACGCCACCGCCGAGGACGCGATCGCCGCGCTCGACGCGGCGTCCGAAGCGCAGCCCGGCTGGGCTGCCACGCCGCCCCGCGAACGCGGTGAGGTGCTGCGGTCCGTGTTCGAGAAGATCACCGAGCGCGCCGAGGACATCGCCACGCTGATGACTCTGGAAATGGGCAAGGTTTTGCCCGAGAGCATGGGCGAGGTCAAGTACGGCGCAGAGTTCTTCCGCTGGTTCGCCGAGGAGGCCGTGCGCATCGCGGGCCGCTATACGCCGAGTCCCGCGGGTACCGGCCGCATCATCGTCACCAAGCAGCCGGTCGGGCCCTGCTACGCGATCACGCCGTGGAACTTCCCGCTGGCGATGGGCACCCGCAAGATCGGTCCCGCGGTCGCCGCGGGCTGCACGATGATCGTCAAACCGGCCCAGGAGACGCCGCTGACGATGTTGCTGCTGGCCAAACTGATGGACGAGGCGGGACTGCCCAAGGGCGTGCTGTCGGTGCTGCCCACCAAGCATCCCGGCGATGTCACCACCGCGCTGATCGAGGACGGGCGGCTGCGCAAGCTGACCTTCACGGGCTCCACCGGCGTCGGAAAATCGCTGGCCAAGCAGGCCTCCGATGCGCTGCTGCGGCAGTCGATGGAGCTGGGCGGCAACGCCCCGTTCGTGGTGTTCGACGACGCCGACGTCGATGCCGCGGTGGACGGCGCGATCCTGGCCAAGATGCGCAACGGCGGAGAGGCCTGCACCGCGGCCAACCGCTTCCACGTCGCCAACTCCGTTCGCGAGGAGTTCACCGACAAGCTGGTCAAGCGGATGAGCGAGTTCACGCTGGGCAATGGCCTCGACTCGTCGTCGACGCTGGGCCCGTTGATCAACGCCAAGCAGGTGGCCACCGTCTCGGATCTCGTGTCCGACGCGGTGTCACGCGGCGCGACGGTGGCCGTCGGCGGAGTCGCGCCTGGCGGACCGGGCAACTTCTATCCGGCGACGGTGCTGGCCGATGTCCCCGCCGACGCACGCATCCTCAAGGAGGAGGTCTTCGGCCCGGTGGCCCCGATCACCGGATTCGACACCGAGGAAGAGGGTTTGGCCGCCGCGAACGACACCGAGTTCGGGCTGGCCGCCTACATCTACACGCGCTCGCTGGACCGCGCGCTGCGCGTCGCCGAGGGCGTCGAGGCCGGCATGGTCGGCGTCAACCGCGGGGTGATCTCCGACCCGGCCGCGCCGTTCGGCGGGGTCAAGGAATCCGGCTTCGGGCGTGAGGGCGGAAGCGAGGGGATCGAGGAGTACCTCGAGACGAAGTACATAGCGCTCACCAAGTAAGGGCGAGATGGGCCCACGCGTCAGCTGAGGATCGCAAAAGCTCCCCGGCACTCGGCGTGTCGGGGACTTTTGCGTCTGCTGGCCCGGGCAAGATTTCGGCGGTGAGTGGCCGCAGATGGGTCGCGCCGCCCGAGCGCGGCCTTGACCGGGGTGCGCCGAGGGCGTCGTCGCGGCCTCGGCGTGGCAATGGCATCCCGGCGCTGGACGGCATTCGCGCGTTGGCGGTGGCGCTGGTGCTGGCCGACCACGGCGGCATCCCCGGCCTCTCGGGCGGATTCATCGGCGTCGACGTGTTCTTCGTGCTGAGCGGATTCCTCATCACCTCCCTTCTGCTCGACGAACTCGGCCGAACCGGCGCGATCGACCTGCCCGGGTTCTGGGTGCGCCGGGCCCGACGCCTGCTGCCCGCATTGCTGATCACGGTGATGGCCGTGGTCGTGCTGCGCGAAATCTTTCCGTCCGAGGCCATCGCCACATTGCGCGACGACGCCGTCGCCGCGTTCTTATGGGCCGCCAACTGGGTCTTCGTCTTCCGCCACACCGACTACTTCACGCAGGGCGACCCGCCGTCGCCGCTGCAGCACACCTGGTCGCTCGCGGTGGAGGAGCAGTACTACGTGGTGTGGCCGCTGGTGCTGGTGGTCGTCGCCGTCGTCCTCGCGTTGGCGACCAGGCACAGGGCCAACCGGCCGTCGCTGCGCACGGTCCGCTGGGTCGTTTTCGGGATCGCGGCCCTAGGCGCGGCGGCATCGGCGGTCGCCGCATGCCTTCTGGTGAACGACGCGTCGCTGAACCGCGTCTACTTCGGCACCGACACCCGCGTGCAGGCGCTGCTGGTGGGCGCGGCCGCGGCGGCCCTGCTGGTGCGGGACTGGTCGTCGATGGCGCGCTACGGCGGGCTGATCCGGTCGCGCTGGGGCCGCTGGACCGCGCAGCTGCTCCCGGTCATAGGCCTGACGATGCTCGCTGCCGTCGCGCACTTTGCGACGGGCAGTGCGCCGGAGTTCCGGCGCGGAATGCTGATCGTGGTCGCGGTTGCGGCGGTGTTCGTCGTCGCCCCGGTGGCGCTGGAGCAACGGGGCATCGTCGCGCGCGTGCTGGCCTGGCCGCCGTTGGTGTGGCTCGGCGTGATCTCCTACGGTGTCTACCTCTGGCACTGGCCGATCTTCCTCGCGCTCAACGGTGAGCGCACAGGGCTGACGGGCTTGTCGCTCTTCGGAATTCGGACGCTGGCGACGGTGACGGTGGCCGCGATTTCGTGGTCCCTTGTCGAGCAGCCGATCCGGCGCTGGCGACCGCAGCACGTCCCGCAGCTGCGGCTTGCGACGGCGACGCTGGCGACGGCTGCGGTGGCGACGATGCTCGTGGTTCCTGTCGGTGTCCAGCCGGGCGGCGACATCCGTCAGAACGGTCCCGGCGTACTCGCCGCCGCTGTCCAGCCGGAAGTGCCGGTCGAGATCGGGGGGACCGCACAGCTGGCTCCGGGTACGCGCACGGTCGCGGTTTTCGGTGACTCGATGGCGTGGACGATGATGCGCTACCTGCCGCCGACGCCGGGGTTCAGATTCATCGACTTCACCACCATCGGCTGCGGCATCGCCCGCGGCGGACCGTACCGCTCCACCGGCGAGACCCTCACGCAGAAACCCGAATGTGAGACGTGGCCGGCCAGGTGGGCCCAGCGGATCAACCATGCCAGGCCCGACGTTGTGCTGTTGATCATCGGCCGCTGGGAGACCGTCGATCGCGTCAATGAGGGACACTGGACACACGTCGGCGATCCCACGTTCGACGGATACCTCGGCGGCGAACTACGTCGTGCGCTCGACATCCTCGGGTCGACGGGCGCGCACGTGGTCGTGACGACTGCGGCATACAACCGGCGCGGTGAGCAGCCAGACGGGTCGCTGTACCCGGAGGATGAGCCCGATCGCGTCGACGCCTGGAACAAGTTGCTGCGCCGCATCGTCGGGCAGCGCCCCGGTTCGACGGTGCTCGACCTCAACGAAAAGCTTTGTCCCGACGGCGTTTACACCACCAAGGTCGACGGCATCAAGATGCGTATGGACGGTCTGCACCCCACCCCCGAAGCGGTGAAGTGGCTGACGCCATGGCTGGAAGACGCCCTCCGCAAGTAGCGAAATCGCAAAAAGTCAGTGGCCGAGGCGGCCGCGGCCCAGGCGCAGAAGCAGCATGGCGAGGTCTTTGCCCTCGGGGCCGAGCTCGCTGTAGCGCTCGATCACCTTCATCTCGCGGCTGTGCACCAGCCGCGTGCCGCCGGACGCCATCCTGGCCTTGCCGATAATTCTGGACACCTCGGTGCGACGCTGGACGGCGGCCAGGATCTCGGCGTCGAGCCGGTCGATCTCCTGGCGCAGGTCATCGATATCGGGCATGGGCTCTGTTTCGATAGACACTTCGGTTTCGATAGACACTGTGGGCTCCTCATTGTGTGGGGGTTGTGGTCTCATCCGGTTTCGGGCCTCACACAAGAGACGAGCCCCGGATCCGGAAGCGGACCGCGGGGCTCTGGGAAGCAGCTAGACCACGGGCACCGCTGGCCGGTACCCGTAGAAAAATCGACGCTGCTTGATGAGCACGAAATAAGTGTGCCATCTCGGCCGCCGCCAGCGCAAAGAATGTCCCATCTCGGCGGTAAGTTGGGACAGACATGAGTGTGCACGTGACCGATTCACCGGCTGACCAGCTTCTCGAAGGGCTCAACCCGCAGCAGCGCCGGGCTGTGCTGCATGAGGGTTCCCCGCTGCTCATCGTTGCCGGCGCGGGATCGGGCAAGACGGCGGTGCTGACCCGGCGGATCGCCTACCTGCTTGCCGCCCGCGACGTCGGCGTCGGCCAGGTGCTGGCCATCACGTTCACCAACAAGGCTGCCGCCGAGATGCGCGAGCGGGTGGTGCAGCTGATCGGCCCGCGTGCCCGGTCGATGTGGGTGTCGACGTTCCACTCGACCTGTGTGCGCATCCTGCGCAACCAGGCGTCGCTGCTGCCGGGACTCAACTCCAACTTCTCGATCTACGACGCCGACGACTCGCGGCGGCTGTTGCTGATGATCGGCAAGGACATGGGGCTGGACACCAAGCGGTACTCGCCGCGGTTGCTTGCCAACGGCATCTCGAACCTCAAGAACGAGCTGATCGGGCCGGAACAGGCCGCGGCCGAGGCGTCAGAGGCGGAGGAGGAGCTGGCTCGGATCATCGCCGAGGTGTTCGGCGAATACCAGCGTCGACTGCGTGCGGCCAACGCACTGGACTTCGACGACCTCATCGGCGAGACAGTCGCTGTGCTGCAAGCCTTTCCGCAGATCGCCCAGTACTACCGGCGGCGGTTCCGGCACATCCTCGTCGACGAGTACCAGGACACCAACCACGCCCAGTACGTGCTGGTGCGTGAACTCGTCGGGACAGCAGGCCCCCAGGACGATGAAGCCAGTGTCGCGCCTGCCGAGCTCTGCGTGGTGGGTGACGCCGACCAGTCGATCTACGCGTTCCGCGGCGCGACGATCCGCAACATCGAAGATTTCGAACGCGATTACCCAAATGCCACAACGATTCTCCTCGAACAGAACTACCGCTCGACGCAGAACATCTTGACGGCAGCCAACTCCGTCATCTCCCGCAACAGCGGCCGACGGGAGAAGCGGCTGTGGACGGACGCTGGGGAGGGCGAACTGATCGTCGGCTACGTCGCCGACAACGAGCACGACGAGGCGCGATTCGTCGCCGAGGAGATCGACGCCCTCGCCGATCGCGGCGAGATCACGTACAACGACGTCGCGGTGTTCTACCGCACCAACAACTCGTCGCGGGCGCTGGAAGAAGTCTTCATTCGGGCCGGTATCCCGTACAAAGTCGTTGGCGGCGTTCGGTTTTACGAACGCAGAGAGATCCGCGACATCGTCGCCTATCTGCGGGTGTTGGACAACCCTGGAGATTCGGTGAGCATGCGGCGCATCCTGAATACGCCGCGACGGGGAATCGGCGACCGGGCCGAGGCGTGCGTCGCGGTCTACGCCGAGAGCACCGGCGCCAGCTTCAACGACGCGCTGCAGGCCGCTGCCGAAGGCAAGGTACCGATGCTCAACACTCGCGCGGAGAAGTGCATCGCGGGTTTCGTTGAGCTGATGGATGATCTGCGCGGTCGCCTCGACGGTGAGCTGGGAGAGCTGGTGGAGGCGGTGCTTGACCGCACCGGCTACCGCACTGAGCTGGAGTCGTCCAGCGATCCGCAGGACCTGGCCCGCCTCGACAACCTGAACGAATTGGTCAGCGTCGCACACGAATTCAGCACAGACCTGGCCAACGCCGAAGCGCTGGGCACCGACCTGGACGACGAAGACGTTCCCGACACCGGTGTGCTTGCGGCGTTTCTCGAACGGGTGTCGTTGGTCGCCGACGCCGACGAACTACCCGAGCACGGCGCAGGGGTGGTGACGATGATGACGCTGCACACCGCCAAAGGTCTTGAGTTCCCTGTCGTGTTCGTGACGGGCTGGGAGGACGGTATGTTCCCGCACATGCGGGCGCTGGGCGATCCGACCGAGCTGTCAGAAGAACGGCGGCTGGCCTACGTCGGCATTACCCGTGCGCGCCAACGGCTTTACCTCAGCAGGGCCAAGGTCCGCTCGTCGTGGGGTCAGCCGATGCTCAACCCCGAGTCCCGATTCCTGCGCGAGATCCCGCAGGAGCTCATCGACTGGCGGCGCGTCGACCCGGCGCCGTCACTTTCCGCACCCGTCAGCGGGGCGGGCCGCTTCGGCACCCCGCGGCCGTCGCCGTCGCGCGCCGCGGCGGGCAAGCGTCCACTGCTCGTGCTGGAGCCAGGGGACCGGGTCACCCACGACAAGTACGGCCTCGGCAGGGTCGAAGAGGTGTCCGGCATCGGCGAATCGGCCATGTCGCTCATCGACTTTGGCAGTTCCGGGCGCGTGAAGCTGATGCACAACCACGCGCCGGTCTCGAAGCTCTGACGACGGTCCGGATCCGCCTTGCGCGTCGCCGAAATCGACGTTTTGGCGACTTCTACTCGCACTTTCTCTGCGAAACGTGAGTTTGGGCGCGAATTAAGGCTTGGCCCACCGCGCGGTCGCAGGGAGCGATGCCAGCACGATGGTCAACAGCGGCAGCACGGGAATTGCGTACACCACCGGGTCCAGCTTGGCGCCCGCGACGAACAGGCTCGCGAAGATCATCAGCCCGATCACCGAGCCCACCACGACGAGGAGTCGCGCCGTCCGTCGACGCAGCAGAAGTGCGATCAACCCGCTGATGAGGGCCGCCGCGGAGACCACCGTCAAGAACCCGACGGCCACGCAGAACAACAGGTCCGAGTGCCACCACCCGGTGATCAGATCCGTCGCGATGACGGCGGTGGCCCAGCCGCTGAGGATCGCCGCCACCGCGGTCGCCACCGCGGTCTTCGGGGTTGGCGCACTGCGCCCTTCGATCGCCACCGGTCTGGCTCGGGGAATGTAGGTGGTGTGCTGTTCCGTCTGGACGCCGATGTGAGTGGTGCGCGATTCGTCGATGGCGGGCAGCGGCCCGGACGGCTGACGCCGGATGATCCCGGTCTTCGGCGCGGAAAATTGGTCGGACGGTGGGGACGAACTGTCCCCCGCAAGCGGGCGGTGCCCCCAGTCGGACGGTTCAGATGAGTCCGGGTCACTCACACTTACGGAGAGTACGTGCCGGGGCTCAGTCCCCGTTTGGCGAGCCATCCGACCGGGTCGATACGGTCGGTGCCGTTCAGCAGCACCTCGAAGTGGCAGTGAGGGCCGGTCGAGTTGCCGCGGTTGCCGATCGTGGCGATCTGGTCGCCGGCCCACACACGCTGGCCGACGCTGACCAACCAGGTGTTCACGTGGCCGTACAGCGTCACTGTGCCGTCGGCGTGCCGGATCTTGACCCAGGCACCAAACCCCGCGGTCGGACCCGCGTCGGTGACGACACCGTCGGCGACGGCGTAGATGGGAGTGCCGATCGAGTTGGCCAGATCGATACCGCCGTGCAACGCACCCCAGCGGTATCCGAACCCCGAGGTGAACACGCCCTTGGTCGGCATCACGAACAACGGCCGTTGCAACCGGGCCTCGCGGTCGGCGCGCTCCTGCGCGAAAGCGGCGGCCTTGGTGATCTCTTCCTCGTGCACCGTGGCGTCGGCGGGCGCAGCGACCGTGACGACCTGCATCCCGCCGGCGGTGCCGGAGATGGCGCCGGCGGCGATGGTCGACTGGTCGGCGGCCAGCACGGTGTCGGTCCTGGTGGTGTCGGCGTTGTTCATCACCGAGTGCGCAGCAGCCGCGGTGGCGCCTGCGGCCATCGCCGCGATCATCAGCCTGCCCTTGACGGCGCTGGCCGTCTCCTTGCGGTGCTGGGCGGCACGACGCGCGCTGATGTCGATGATGTCGGTGGCCGCGACGCCGTCGCTGACGTCGGTGTTGCTGTCGCGGTAGGCGTGCGACGAGGGGCGCTCTTCGCGTGGGGCGGGCCGGAAGTTGGTCGGCACCACGAGGCGCATCGGGATCAGGTCGTCGGTCTCTGCCGTGTCGTCGAGCTCGGGCGCATGGATTACCTGGCACTCCCGATCGAACGCGGAATTATGGCGAAACTCCAGGTCATCAAGCTTGCCGAACTCATTGAAAGGAATGATGTCGGTGATCTCAACGGCTTCCGGATCGAGCCATCTGTTGCGAGCGTTCGTCGCCTGTCCGCTAGGAGTGCTGGACGAACGGTGCCCCGTCAACCTGGAATATCCTTCGAGTCGTGATCAGAACGTTATCAATGACCCAGAGACGTTAACCAAATCCCAATGTTTGTGGCAACCCGAGAGAGTATTCCGCCGGAGATTGTGACTCGTATCACCCGCGCCCGGCGGTGAGATCTGCCACATGAGTGGTGGGCGGTGCCGATCACTTCGGCGCGTGTCGATAAAGTTCCCCCGAGCCCGTCGGGTGCAAACCTTCGAAGTCAACGCACAAAGACAGTGAGTCCATGGATCTCTTCGAATACCAAGCCAAAGAGCTGTTCGCCAAGCACAACGTCCCCACCACGCCGGGCCGGGTGACCACCACCGCAGAAGAAGCGAAGACGATCGCCGAGGAGATCGGCAAGCCGGTGATGGTGAAGGCACAGGTCAAGGTCGGCGGTCGCGGCAAGGCCGGTGGCGTCAAGTACGCCGCCACCCCCGACGACGCCTATACCCATGCCAAGAACATCCTGGGCCTGGACATCAAAGGACATGTCGTCAAGAAGCTCCTCGTCGCCGAGGCCAGCGACATCGCCGAGGAGTACTACATCTCCTTCCTGCTCGACCGCTCCAACCGCACGTACCTGGCGATGTGCTCGGTCGAGGGCGGCATGGAGATCGAAGAAGTGGCTGCCACCAAGCCTGAGCGGCTCGCCAAGGTCCCCGTGGACGCGGTCAAGGGTGTGGACGAGGCCTTCGCCCGTTCCATCGCCGAGCAGGGCCACCTGCCCGCCGAGGTGCTCGACGCCGCGGCCGTGACGATCTCCAAGCTGTGGGAGGTGTTCGTCGGCGAGGACGCCACCCTGGTCGAGGTCAACCCGCTGGTGCGCACACCCGACGATCAGATCCTGGCGCTGGACGGGAAGGTGACGCTGGACGCCAACGCCGACTTCCGACAGCCGGGCCACGTCGAGTTCGAGGACCGCGACGCCACAGATCCCTTGGAGCTCAAGGCAAAAGAGCACGACCTCAACTACGTCAAGCTCGACGGCGAGGTCGGCATCATCGGTAACGGCGCGGGCCTGGTGATGTCCACACTGGACGTCACCGCGTACGCCGGTGAGAAGCACGGCGGCGTGAAGCCCGCCAACTTCCTCGACATCGGCGGCGGCGCGTCGGCCGAGATCATGGCCGCGGGCCTGGACGTCATCCTGGGCGACGAGCAGGTCAAGAGCGTGTTCGTCAATGTGTTCGGCGGCATCACCGCGTGCGACGCCGTCGCCACCGGCATCGTCAACGCGCTCAAGATCCTCGGCGACGAGGCGAACAAGCCGCTGGTGGTCCGGCTCGACGGCAACAACGTCGACGAGGGCCGCCGCATCCTGGCCGAGGCCAACCATCCGCTTGTGATCCAGGCCGAAACCATGGACGCCGGTGCCGACAAAGCCGCCGAGCTGGCGAATAAGTAAGGGAGCCAACAAATGTCGATCTTCCTGAACAAGGATTCCAAGGTCATCGTCCAGGGCATCACCGGCGGTGAAGGCACCAAGCACACCGCGCTGATGCTGAAGGCGGGCACCCAGCTGGTCGGCGGCGTCAACGCCCGCAAGGCGGGAACCACCGTGTCGCACAAGGACGCCGGTGGCAACGACGTCGAGCTGCCGGTGTTCGGCTCCGTCGCCGAGGCGATGAAGGAGACGGGCGCCAACGTGTCGGTCGTCTTCGTGCCGCCGAAGTTCGCCAAGGACGCCATCATCGAGGCCATCGACGCCGAGATCCCGCTTCTGGTGGTCATCACCGAGGGAATTCCGGTGCAGGACAGCGCATATGCGTGGGCCTACAATATCGACAAGGGCCAGAAGACCCGCATCATCGGCCCGAACTGTCCCGGCATCATCACCCCGGGTGAGGCGCTGGCGGGCATCACGCCGGCGAACATCACCGGCTCCGGCCCGGTGGGCCTGGTGTCCAAGTCCGGCACTCTGACCTATCAGATGATGTTCGAGCTGCGCGATTTCGGCTTCTCGACCGCGATCGGTATCGGCGGCGACCCGGTCATCGGCACCACCCACATCGACGCCATCGAGGCGTTCGAGAAGGATCCCGACACGAAGGTCATCGTGATGATCGGTGAGATCGGCGGCGACGCCGAGGAGCGGGCGGCCGACTACATCAAGGCCAACGTCTCCAAGCCGGTCGTCGGCTATGTCGCGGGATTCACCGCGCCGGAAGGCAAGACGATGGGCCATGCGGGCGCGATCGTGTCGGGTTCGTCGGGCACCGCGGCCGCCAAGAAGGAGGCCCTGGAAGCCGCGGGCGTCAAGGTCGGCAAGACCCCGTCGGAGACCGCAGACCTGGCCCGCGAGATCCTCAAGAACCTCTAGTAACTCGTCGAGACTGCTGCCAGATCGCAATTCTGCGGCGCGGTGTTTGACGATCTACCCGCAGTTTCGTTGTGTGTGACGGACGCCGCTCGATTAGGAACACGTTCCAGTTTTCTATTAGCCTGGCAAAGTAACACCTGCCAGGAGGTTTGTAATGCCGGTTGACCCCCGCACACCCGTGATCGTCGGCGTCGGCCAGTTCACCGAGAACATCGACGACCCCGGCTACCGCGGCATGTCGGCGGTGGAACTGGCGACCGAGGCGGCGAAGGCGGCGCTGGCCGACACCGGTGCCGACGGACGCGCCGTCGCTGAGGCCATCGATGTGGTCGTGGGTCTGCGGCAGTTCGAGATCTCCGGGCCGATGCCCGCGAAACTGGGCAAGTCGAACAACTACCCGCGCTCGGTCATGCAGCGGTTGGGCGCGCAGCCGGCCCGCGTTGTGCTGGAACCCGTCGGTGGGCAGGGCCCCCAGAAACTCGTCACCGAATTCGCCGGTGCGATCGTCAACGGCGAGGCCGATGTCGTGATGATCATCGGGTCCGAACCCGGGTCGACGGCCCGCTACTTCGCCGACCGGGACGACAAGCCTGACTTCACCGAGCACATCGACGGGCAGCTGGAGGACCGCGGCCACCAGATCTACCGTTATGTCAGCGAGTACATGATCAAGCACGGATTGATCGGTGCACCCGTTCAGTACGGATTGATGGACAACGCCCGTCGCGGTCGGGTCGGGTGGAGCGTCGCCGACTACCGCCAGCAGATGGCCGAGCTGTTCGCCCCGTTCACGAAAATCGCTGCCAAGAACCCATTTTCGTCGTCGCCCGTCGAGCGTTCTGTGGAGGAGATCTCCACGGTCACCGACGACAACAGGATGATCTCCGACCCGTATCCGCGGCTGCTCGTCGCTCGCGATCAGGTCAACCAGGGTGCTGCGGCCGTCATGATGTCCGTGGATGCCGCGCGTCGACTGGGTGTGCCCGAGGAGAGGTGGGTGTATCTGCACGGCCACTCCGACATGGTCGAACAACCACTACTCGAACGCGTCGACCTTGACAAGAGTCCCGCGACGGTTCTAGCCGCGCAGGAAGCGTTGCGAGTAGCGGGAATTGGTGTCGACGACATCGCCACCTTCGACCTCTACAGCTGCTTCCCGTTCCCGGTTTTCGTGATGTGCGAGGCACTCGGGATCGACGGCGACGACTCGCGCGGGCTGACGCTCACCGGAGGGCTGCCCTATTTCGGCGGCCCGGGAAACAGCTATTCGCTTCACGGCATCGCCGAGACCGTCTGCGAGATGCGGGACAAGCCAGGAAAGTTCGGTTTCGTCGGCGCCAACGGCGGCACCATGAGCAAGTACTCGGTAGGCATCTACTCGACTCTGCCCGTCAATTGGCGACCTGACCGCAGCGAGGCGCTGAACGACGAGATCGCCAAGCTACCGACGGTCGCCGTGACCGAGAAGGCCGACGGCCCCGCGACGGTCGAGACCTACTCTGTGCGCTACGACTGGCCGGTGCGCACCGGGATCATCGTCGGCCGGCTCGTTGCCGACGGCTCCCGGTTCCTGGCGAAGACGGAGGACGTGGATCTGGTCGGATTGATGTCCGATGGCGATCCGCTCGGTATTGCAATCGTCGTGACGTCAACCGAGCACGGCAACCGCGCGCGCCTGGCCTAGTCCCACACAAGCAGTCGAAGGTCGAAATCCGACCATCGCGGGGCGGTGGACTATGGCAGCCGCGTCACCGCGACCGACGTTTTGCCAGCCGTCCTTTGGACTCGAACCGGCTGCGCTGACCGCGCTTGCCGTTGCGGCCGTGTGCGTGCGGATCGTCGAAGACCCGGACGATGAGTGGGCTGATCGATGGCATGACATTTCCTTTCTAGATGTGCTCTGTCTTTCCCGGTGTGGCCTGCCTAGGACTGTCGTCCCGACCTCCGGCCCGGTCACGCGTAGTCGACTACGCGAGTGTTCGCGTCGCTACTTCACGTCGGCCCACCATTTATGTACCATGTGGTACGTGATTACCGACAGCGCCATCGAAATCGACGCAGCCCCGAGTCTGGTGTGGAACGTCTTCTCCGACGTCGAGCGCTGGCCGCAGTGGACAGCGTCGGTGACCAGCCTCACCGCCCTCGACGGGCCCGGGCTCGCCGTGGGAAAACGGTTCGAGATCAAGCAGCCCCGCCTTCCCAAGCTGGTGTGGGAGGTGACAGAGCTCGTCGAGGGGGCGTCGTGGACATGGGAGCAGCGCTCGCCCGGCGGGCGGACCGTTGCCGTTCATGAGGTCGTCCCGAAAGGCGACCGCACGCTGGTACGGCAGCGGCTCGACCAGCAGGGGCCGATCGGTGCGCTGGTCGCACGGTTCATGCGCGGCACCACCAAGCGCTACCTCGAACTCGAGGCGCAGGGTCTCAAGGCGCGCAGCGAGCAACTGCGTGGCTCGACCACCTGACGTCGAGCGGCGCAGGCAGCTGCTCGACGCCCTCATCGACACGTTCGCCGACGCCGGCATCGGCGACCGGTCGCTACGTGAAGTGGCCGAATCCGTCGGTACCAGTCATCGAATGTTGTTGCACCACTTCAAGTCCCGCGACGAGCTGATCCTGAACATCGTCGAGGTGGTCGAGCGCCGCCAGATGGACGCTCTTCCGGCGGCGTCCACCGAGCCGGCCGACGCCTTCGCGGCGATCTGGGCCGATCTCCGTCGCCCCGAGCTGCGCCCGTTCGAGCGACTGTTCTTCGAGTGCTACGCGCGCGGAGCGCAAGGCGAAGAGCCGTTCGCCCGAATGGCGCCCGGCGCTGTCGACGGCTGGCTGGCCGCAGTCGAGAAAGCCACCGAAGGGACCGCCGACCCCGCGTTCGTGCGGCTCGGGCTGGCCGTCACCCGCGGCCTGCTGCTCGACCTGGTCGCCACCGACGACGACGAGGGCGTGGACGCGGCCGCCCAGGCATTCGTCGACCTCCTGCGGTCAGCTCAGACCAGCGCTGCCAGCTTGCCCGCGAGGCGTTCGACGTAGCCGGCGACTTCGTCTTCGGATTTGTCGGGCAAGCCGAAGAGCACTTCGGTGACGCCGATCTCATTCCAGTGCGCCAACTTTTCGGCATCGGGCTTGAAGTCCAGGGCCACGATCTGCGGTGCGCCATCACGTCCGGCGGCCGCCCAGGTGTCCTGCAGCAGCTTGACCGGCTCGTCGATGTTGAAGTCGCGTGGTGTGGTGATCCAGCCGTCGGCCGACTTCGCGATCCATTTGAAGTTCTTCTCGGTGCCCGCGGCTCCGACCAGCACTGGGATGTGCGCCTGCACTGGCTTGGGCCAGGCCCAGGACGGCCCGAACTTCACGAACTCGCCGTCGAACTCGGCTTCTTCCTGCGTCCACAGTGCGCGCATGGCCTCGATGTACTCGCGCAGCATGGTACGACGTCGTCCGGGCGGCACGTTGTGATCGGCGAGTTCGTCTGTGTTCCAACCGAATCCGACGCCGAGGCTGACGCGGCCGCCGGATAGATGGTCGAGCGTAGCGATCGACTTGGCCAGGGTGATCGGGTCGTGCTCCACGGGCAGCGCCACCGCCGTCGACAGCCGTACTCGCGAGGTCACCGCGCACGCGGCGCCCAGCGACACCCACGGATCGAGCGTGCGCATGTAGCGGTCATCGGGCAGCGATTCGTCACCGGTTGTCGGGTGGGCAGCCTCGCGCTTGACCGGGATGTGGGTGTGTTCGGGCACGTAGAACGTGGTGAAGCCGTTGTCATCGGCTAGCTTGGCGGCCGCCGCCGGCGCGATCCCACGATCGCTGGTGAAGAGTACGAGCCCATAATCCATACTCAGAATTAGAACGTGTTCCAGTCTGAGGGGCAAGGGCGGGGTGGCGAACCGGGTACGCGTGGGACATCTGCTGACCGACTGGGGTAGTGCGTTACTCGCGACGCGTTTGGTGGGTGCCAGAACACTAAGACGGCATGGGGGAGACACGCGGGACACGACAGAAACTCATGGAGTGGGTTCGTCGCTACCTGCCATGTGAAATCGCGGGCACGGTCGGCGAGCTCGGCGGTGCCGCCGTCGCCTATCTGCTGACGGGCTCGTATGCCGCCGCCGCGATCACCGCGACGATCGGCGCATCCGCGGGCTACTACGCGGCCGCCTACGTCAGCGCGGTGCGCTGGGCGTATCGCGATCACCATCGTCACCAGTGGGCGACGCGCGTCGTCGTCTCCAATCTGTTCGCGATCCGCAGCATCGCGATCGAATTCGGTCCCGCAGAGCTGATCGACGGGATAGCTATCCGACCGCTTGCCTACTACCTGGGGCCGATAGTGTTCGGCAACTTGGTCGCCGGGTGGATCTTCGGAAAGCTGTTCTCCGACATCGGTTTCTACGTACTGGCGGTGTTCAGTTACGAGCGATTCAAGCCGCTGCTGGCTGCGCGCCGGCCAACTATAGAGGAAGCGGACGGTGAACCCGTCACGGCGGCTGCAGCTGCGTAACGCGCTGCGAGGGCGGGCCGACAACGAGGGCTGGCGCGCGCTCATCGCCCAGCACGGCACGCCCCTGCTGGTGCTCGACCCCTACCGCGTCGTCGAACAGTGCCGGCTGCTGGCGTCGCACCTACGCGGCTTCCGGCTGCACTACGCGGTGAAGACGGCTCCTCACCCGGCCGTGCTGCGCGCGGTCGCCGCCAACGGGTGCGGCTTCGACGTGGCATCGAGGGCCGAAGTCGACCTCATTGGCGCACTTGGCCTTCCGGTGGACCGCTGCATCCATACCAATCCGATCAAGAAGGTCGCCGACATCGACCACGCGTATATCGCGGGCGTCCGCACCTTCGTCGTCGACAATCCACTCGAGGCGCAGAAGTTCATGGGCCTGCCGGCGGACATCAACATCCTGGTGCGCCTCGCGTTCAGCAATCCGTCGGCGAAATCGGATCTGTCGACGAAGTTCGGCATACGCTCCCGCCGACGCGGAACTGGTCGTCAAGCACGTGCTGGCCACCGGAGTCCACTTCGCAGGCTTCAGCTTTCACGTCGGCAGTCAGGGAACGACTACCAAGCCTTGGCGGGAAGCACTGCGCGGCACCCTGGAACTCGTCACCCACATCACTGAAACACTCGGCGCGCCGACTCGGATCATCGATATCGGCGGCGGCTTTCCCGTGAGCTACCGCGAGCCGATGCCCACGATCGAC
Organism: uncultured Actinomycetota bacterium; assembly: GCA_963817825.1. Classification (GTDB taxonomy): domain Bacteria; phylum Actinomycetota; class Actinomycetes; order Mycobacteriales; family Mycobacteriaceae; genus Mycobacterium. Next base: position 71,609 of record CAWFQG010000014.1, read on the forward strand.
ACCATCGCAGGCATCGTCGACGAGGTGCTCGGCGACCGGCGAGACGAGTTCACGTTGGTGGCCGAGCCTGGCCGGTTCCTTGCCGCCGACAGCATGACGTTGTTGACGAGTGTGGTGGGCAGCGCGATGCGCGATGGTCAGATGTGGCACTACCTCGACGACGGGCTGTACGGCAGCTACTCGAATGTGATGACCGAGGACGTGCACCCGCCGATCCTGGCGTTGCGCGAGGTGGTCGACAGCGTGACCGGATACGAGCCGGTAACCCTGGCGGGACCGACATGCGACAGCGCCGACGTCATCGCCCTCGACTATCCGATGCCGCACTTGAACGTCGGTGACGTGGTGGTCAGCCCGTTGATGGGCGCCTACACGTCGGTCACGTCGTCACGCTTCAACGGGGTCCATGCCACCCCGATCGTCGAAGTCTGAGTTTCCTTCAGCGCGAGCGTTACCCGCGACGGTGGCGCCCTCCGCTGTTGGGATGGCACACCATGACGACTGAGAAGATCGCAGACCACGTCCGGTTCGCATACTGGGTGCCCAACGTCAGCGGCGGCCTGGTGACCAGTGACATCGAGCAGCGCACCGATTGGGGCTACGACTACAACGTCAAGCTGGCCCAGACGGCGGAGAACAACGGCTTCGACTACGCGCTGTCCCAGGTGCGCTACGAGGCCAGCTACGGCGCCGAGTACCAGCACGAGTCCACCAGCTTCAGCCTGGCGCTGCTGCTGGCCACGCAGCGGCTCAAGGTGATCGCCGCCGTCCACCCCGGACTGTGGCAGCCGGCGGTGCTGGCGAAACTGGGCGCCACCGCCGACCACCTGAGCAACGGCCGGTTCGCCGTGAACGTGGTGTCCGGCTGGTTCAAGGACGAGTTCACCCATCTCGGCGAGCCCTGGCTGGAGCACGACGAGCGCTACCGCCGCAGTGCGGAGTTCCTTCAGGTTCTGCGCAAGATCTGGACCGAGGACGACGTCGATTTCCGCGGCGACTTCTACCGCATCCACGACTTCACCCTGAAGCCCAAGCCGCTCAACACCCCCGAAAGGCCCAACCCGGAGTTGTTCCAGGGTGGCAATTCGTCGGCGGCGCGACGAAACGGCGGCTACTACTCCGATTGGTACTTCTCCAACGGCAAGGACTTCGACGGGGTGACCGAGCAGGTCGTCGATGTGCGCGACCATGCGCGTGACGCAGGCCGCGAGGTGCAGTTCGGGCTGAACGGGTTCATCATCGCCCGCGATACCGAGACCGAGGCCCGCGATACGCTCCGCGAAATTGTCGAGAAGGCAAACCGTCCCGCTGTGGAAGGGTTCCGCGCCGCCGTACAACAAGCTGGCAACTCGACAGCAGACAAACGCGGCATGTGGGCCGATTCGACGTTCGAGGACTTGGTGCAGTACAACGACGGCTTCCGCACGCAATTGATCGGCACGCCCGAGCAGATCGCGGAACGCATTGCGGCGTACCGCAAACGGGGTGTGGACCTGATTCTCGGTGGCTTCCTGCACTTTCAGGAGGAGATCGAGTACTTCGGATCGCGGGTGCTGCCGCTGGTCCGCGAAATCGAGAACGCCGAGCAGAAGTGGGCTGACGCTCCTGTGCTTGCCTCTGCATAACGCGCGGTGCGCTAGCGTGGTGTCGAATCGCTCATACGGTCCGAGTTCATGAGTCCATGAACGGCGTTCCGACGCCAAGCGTCGCGGGGAGCGGCGCCCAACGAAAAGCAGGAGAGGTCATGACCTACCCGCCAAGCTCCGGATACCCGCCCAGCCAGCCGCAGCCGACCCAACAGTTCGCCGCCGCCCCGACCCAGCAGTACGCCAAGGCCGAGGCGCCGCAGGCGCAGGCGCCGGCTGCCGCCGCGGATGCGAGCAAGCTGCCGTTCTACCTGCTCATCGCGGTCGCTGTGCTCGGCCTCGGCGTCTACCTGTTCAGCTTCGGGCCGATGTTCCAGATCAGCAGCACCGACTTCCCGCAGCTCGGCAGCGCCAGTGGCAGCTCGCTGGGACTCGGACTCGCCGTCGTCGCGGCGCTTCTTGCCGCGCTGCTCGCCGCGGCGAGCCTGCTGCCCAAGCAGAAGCCCTCGGTGGGCGCCGTTGCGGCGATCGCCGTGCTGGCTTTCCTGCTCGTCATCGCGGAACTCATCCAAAAGCCCGAAGGCGTCAGCATCGGCTGGGCCCTGTACGTCGTCGTCGCTCTGTCTCTCCTGCAGGCGGGCGCGGCGATCGCGGCCCTGCTGTTCGACGCGGGCATCATCTCGGCGCCCGCGCCGAAGCCGAAGTACGAGCCTGCGCAGTACGGCCAGTACGGCGGCCCCGGCGGCTACTACGGCCAGCAGGGCCAGCACGCGCCGCACCAGGGTGCGCAGCAGCGTCCGCCCTACCCGTCGCAGTACGGCGGCTACCAGGGCGGATCGGGCTCCAGCGGCGGCTACCAGGCGATTGGTCACCAGAGCGGCCCGCCGACCCCGCCGACCGGCTTCCCGACCTATGGCCAGCCGCAGGTGCCCAGCTCCGCGCCGACCAGCCAGGTCCCCTCACAGCCTTCGAATTCGTCGAATCAGTCCGGCAACTCGCCGTCATAGTCGGCGCCTCGCGCGCGTGAATCTCACGCACGCGTACGAAGAGCTGCTATACCGCTAGTGGTGGACAACAGGTCGGTCGGCAGTCGCCAGGCTCGCGACCTGTTCAGGGTTGCGTTCGGCCCGTCGGCGGTGGCGCTGGTCATCATCGCCGCGCTGACGCTGCTGCAGCTTCTCATCGCGAACAGCGACATGACCGGCGCGCTCGGCGCGATCGCCAGCATGTGGCTGGGCGTGCACCAGGTGCCGATCTCGATCGGTGGCCGCGAGCTGGGCGTGATGCCGCTGTTGCCGGTGCTGGCGATGGTGTGGGGGACCGCGCGCACCACGGCGGGCGCCACGCCGCCGCAGGGATCATGGTTCGTCATCCGGTGGATCGTCGCTTCGGCGTTGGGCGGTCCGTTGCTGATCGCCGCCATCTCACTGGCGGTCATTCATGACGCGTCGTCGGTGCTGACCGAGCTGCAGACGCCCAATGCGTTGCGGGCGTTCACCGGGGTGCTGGCAGTGCATGCGATCGGCGCCGCGATCGGGGTCGGGTCGCGAGCAGGCAGACGGCTGTTGACCGGTTACGGGGTTCCGAGGTGGGTGAGCGACGCGGGCCGCCCTGCCGTGGCGGGGACGCTGGCGCTTCTCGGGTTGTCGGGCGCGGTCACTGCGCTGTCGCTGGTCGTCCATTGGTCGACGATGCATGACCTGTTCGCGATCACCGACTCGATATTCGGGCAGTTCAGCCTGTCGGTGCTCTCGATGCTCTACGCGCCGAACGTCATCGTCGGCACCTCCGCGGTGGCGGTGGGCTCAAGCGCCCATGTCGGGCTGGCGACGTTCAGTTCGTTCACGGTGTTCGGCGGCGACATACCCGCGCTGCCCATACTGGCGGCCCTTCCGACGCCCCCGCTCGGCCCGGTGTGGGTTGCGCTGCTGATCGTCGCGGCCGCTTCCGCCGTGGTGGTCGGCCAGCAGTGCGCGCGGCGGCCCCTGCCGCTGGCGCCTGCAGCGGGCAAGCTCGTCATCGCATCGGCGCTAGCCGCGGCGACGATGGCGCTGCTCGGCTACGCCGGGGGTGGCGAGCTGGGCAATTTCGGCCACGTCGGGGTGGACCAGGCGACCTTCGGGCCCGCGGTGTTCCTGTGGTTCGTCGGGATCGGTGCGCTGACGGTGGCGATGACCGGTGGCATCGCCCGCAGGGTGAAGGTGGCGGCCGCGCCTGTCGACGATGAGATCGAGCCGGATGAGGTCGAGCCGGACGAACTGGATAAGGTCGAGCCGGACGAGCCCGAGGTTGACGAGCCCGAGGTTGACGAGCCGCATGCGACGGACGAGCCGGAACCCGAATCCCCGGTTGCGCCGAAACGGACGTTTCGGCGCAAAAGTGCGAGTAGTTCTCACCAAAACGTCGATTTCGACGTAGAGCCTGAGCCTGAGCCGGCACCCGAACCGCGGCTCGAACCCGACGTCGACGTCGGCGAAGAGATGCCGTCCTACGACGAGCCGGCGCCGATCATCCGCCTGCCTGCGGTCGAGTCGGCCCAGACCGATTTCGACGACCTGCCCGACCCGGAGGACTTGGAATTCGTCGACGATGACGACGACGCCACGCCGGGCTCATCTGGCGACCAGCGACGCCCGGCCGACGATTAGGCTCGTCGCGTGCAGCAACCCCTCCGTGTGCCCCCGAGCGCACCGGCGCGGGTCGTGGTGCTGGCGTCGGGCACCGGTTCGCTGCTGGAGTCCCTGCTGGAGTCCGCGGTCGGCGACTACCCAGCCCGCATCGTCGCCGTCGGCGTCGATCGCGACTGCCGGGCCGTCGAGGTCGCGACCGAAGCGTCATTGCCGAGCTACCGGGTCCGGTTGGGTGAATACCCCGACCGCGACGCGTGGGACGCGGCGATCACCGAGGCCACCGCGGCGTACGAGCCCGACCTGATCGTGTCGGCAGGGTTTATGAAAATACTTGGGCCACAGTTTCTTTCGCGCTTCATAGGCCGCATTCTGAACACACATCCTGCACTGCTGCCGTCGTTCCCCGGCGCGCACGCGGTGCCCGATGCGCTGGCCTACGGTGTCAAGGTGACCGGCTGCAGCGTGCATCTCGTCGACGCGGGGACCGACACCGGGCCGATTCTGGCCCAGGAACCGGTCCCGGTGCTCGACGACGACGACGAAGCCTCCCTGCACGAGCGGATCAAGGTTGTCGAACGCAAACTGTTGGTGGATGTCCTGGCCGCGCTGGCAACGGGCGGAGTGACCTGGATCGGACGAAAGGCGACCATAGGTTGACGTCCTCCCTGGACTGAAGTCCGGGGATTCCAACCCCCATCCCATCGATTTAGGCGGCAGGAGTAGAGAGTTGAGGTTCACGGTTCGCAGACCGCCCAATGGCGAGGTCTCCCCGTGCGGTCACCGCCCGTCCGGCGGCGATGTTGCGTGCAGCGTTGACGTCGGCGTTGCACCGTCCAGCGGTGCAGGCTTCGCACTCGAAAACCGCTTGGCTCTTGCGGTTTCCGGGGGCGACGTGCCCGCACGCGGAGCATCGTTGCGACGTATACGCGGCCGGGATCTGCTCGACCCGACCGTAAGCCTTGTGCTGCAAACGCGCGGCGAGCAGCCCCCAACCGCTGCGGCTGATCGCCCGGTTCAGTCCGCGCTTCTGAGCAACGTGCACACCGGGCTGCTCGACGGTCCCCCGCGCAGAGCCGGTCATCGCCCGCACGTCAAGGGCCTCGATCCGGATCGTGTCGAAGCGGCGCGCAATGTCCGTGGTGGCTTTCTCGACCCAGTCCCTGCGCCGATCGACCTCACGGGCTTTCAGCTTCGCGATCGCCGTTTTCGTTCGGACGCGCCGGTTGGAGCCACGCATGGCCCGGGCGAGACGCTGCTGCAACACCGTCAACCGCTTGGCCTCACCCGGGGTCAGACGAGGTGCGTGCAGCAGCTCGCCGGTCGACAGCGCCGCCGATACCGCAACACCGCGGTCGATGCCAACTACGCTCCCATCGCGCGGCCCCGAGATCGAAGGAGGGACGTGGGCGAACGCGAGATGCCAGCGGCCGGCCCGATCGCGGGTGACCCGATAAGACTTCACACCGTCCGGTACCGGCCGCGACAGTTGCAATCGCACCCAGCCCACTTTGGGCACCCATACCCGGCCGAAACGTCGGTTCAGCCGCATAACGTGATGCGGTTTGACCGCGACCTGCCGGAACCCTTCGTGCACACCGGCTTTGCGCCACGTCGGGCGGCGGTGCGTGCCGCCAAAGAAGTTCTGCATGGCTTGCGCGAAATCCCGCAGCGCCTGCTGTTGCACGGTCTGACTGCCAGCACGAAGCCACGCGTACTCGGCGCGGGCCTCGGTCAACTGCGCAGCCTGCTCGACGTAGTTGGGAGCCTTGCGCCCCGGCTGCCAATGCCGCTGCTGCTCCACCGCCAGATTCCACACATAGCGCGCGTCGCGGCAGTGCGCCAACAGTGCCTCCTCCTGCTCGGGGACGGGCAGCAGCCGAAACCGCGACATAGCCGCACCGTAACCACCACTACCGACATCCCCGGGTGGCACGCCAGCCTCACACCGGGGATCGGCTTCCTCCCCGGACTGCAGCCGGTGGATTTCCATCCGAAGGAGATTTGATGACCGACACCGGGCGCAGGCCCATTCGACGAGCATTGATCAGCGTCTACGACAAGACGGGTCTGGCGGAGTTGGCCAAGGGGCTGCACGAGGCCGGAGTCGCCATCGTCTCGACCGGATCGACCGCTAAAACCATTGCGGGCGCTGGTGTTCCGGTCACACCGGTGGAGGAGCTGACGGGATTTCCTGAGGTGCTCGACGGCCGCGTCAAGACCCTGCACCCGCGCGTCCACGCAGGACTGCTGGCCGACCTCCGTAAACCCGAGCACGCCGCCGCACTGGAGGAGCTCGGCATCGCGGCGTTCGACCTCGTGGTGGTCAACCTGTACCCCTTCAGCGAGACCGTCGCCTCTGGTGCCGACGTTGACGAGTGCGTCGAGCAGATCGACATCGGCGGCCCGTCCATGGTGCGGGCGGCCGCCAAGAACCACCCCAGCGTCGCGGTGGTGGTCGACCCGCTTGGCTACGACGGAGTGTTGGCGGCGGCTCGCGCGGGCGGGTTCACGCTCGCAGAGCGGAAGATCCTGGCGTCGTTGGCTTTTCGGCACACCGCCGAGTACGACGTGGCGGTGGCCAGCTGGATGGGGGAGACGCTTGCTCCGGAGGAGCCCGCACAGAAGTTGCCCGCCTGGTTCGGCGGGACGTGGCGGCGTACCGGAGTGCTCCGCTACGGAGAGAACCCACACCAGCAGGCGGCCCTCTACAGCGACGACGCGGCGTGGCCCGGTCTTGCGCAGGCCGAGCAACTGCACGGAAAAGAGATGTCCTACAACAACTTCACCGACGCCGATGCCGCCTGGCGGGCCGCCTTCGATCACGAGCAGACCTGCGTGGCCATCATCAAACACGCGAACCCGTGTGGCATCGCCGTCTCGTCGGTATCGGTCGCCGACGCCCACCGCAAGGCCCACGAGTGTGACCCGCTGAGCGCCTTCGGTGGTGTCATCGCGTCCAACACCGCGGTCAGCGTCGAGATGGCCGAGACCGTCGCCGACATCTTCACCGAAGTCATCATCGCGCCTGCCTACGAAGACGGAGCGGTGGAAGTGCTTGCGCGCAAGAAGAATATCCGCGTGCTGGTGGCATCAGAGCCGTTGGTCGGCGGCATCGAGATGCGTCCGATCAGCGGCGGACTGTTGTTGCAGCAACGCGACGCGCTCGACGCGCTCGGCGACGACCCGGCCAACTGGACGTTGGCCACCGGCGAGCCCGCTGACCCCGCAACGCTCGCCGACCTCGTCTTTGCGTGGCGCTCCTGCCGCGCGGTGAAGTCGAACGCCATCGTCGTCGCCGCCGACGGCGCCACCGTCGGTGTCGGCATGGGCCAGGTCAACCGGGTCGACGCGGCACGTCTGGCGGTGGAACGCGGCGGCGAAAGGGTGCGCGGCGCTGTTGCCGCGTCCGATGCGTTCTTCCCGTTCCCCGACGGCCTGGAGACCCTGACCAACGCCGGCGTGAAGGCGATCGTGCATCCCGGCGGGTCGATGCGCGACGACGTCGTGACCGAGGCCGCGACCAAGGCGGGTGTGACGCTCTACGTGACCGGAGCGCGCCACTTCGCGCACTAGAACACGCTGGCCACACGCGTCCGACCCCGTGGAGTCGCCGACGACACTTCGAGTTGCACGCCGCGGCGACAAACAGATGTTAGTCAGCAAACAAAAGTTGCCAGCGCACCCTGCGCAGAGCCGCTCCTGCGACGCACCGACCATCGTCGGGCGCCCCGTCGACGTCCAGCAAATTTGTTTTGCTGGAAATTTGAGGCTACGCCGCGCACAGCGTTTGACCTGGTAATACGGGGATGAATGCATATGGGCCAGGTCGCGAGCTACTTGCAGACGCAAATATTAGTAGGGTTAGGTACCGACGGCACTTTGCCGAAGCCATTTCTGCGGTTAGTCTTTGCTCAAGTTCTCGAAGAGAATTCACAGGAAAATCACAAGACCACGTTCAACTGGAGGGACATATGAAGAAGACCATCCTCGCCGGCATCGCAGGTGCCGCCATCGCGGGCGCCATCGGCTTTGCCGCGCCGGCCGCCCAGGCCGCGCCGTGTAGCTACTTCGGCGACAACCCGGGCACTGAGGCGTACAACGGAATCTGCGGTGCGCCCGACCTTGCCGACAGCATTCTGAATGCTGGCACGAACCTGCAGAACAACTTCAGCCCGAGTAACGCTGCAACGAACGTGCAGGACAACTTCAACGCGGGCGACGCGGCGAGCAACCTCCAGCACAATCTCACGCACGGCGTCGGCACCGACGACCCGCCCGCGTAACGCCCGTAAGCGACTAATCCGCCCCCACTGAGCTCGCGGCTCGGTGGGGGCGGATTGTTTTGAGTGGAGCGATGGGGCATCCGGCCCACTGATAGGTTGCCGTCCATGATCACGGCGGCGCGTGCAGCGGCGGCAGTCCTGGTGGCAGCGACCGCTCTGCTCGCCACGGCCTGTACACGGACCATCGAGGACGCCCGGGTCGTCGCCGCCCCCGATATGGGTAAGGCCGGCGTGACCGCGTCGGACTGCACGTCGGTTGACGCGCCCATGACATCGATCCCGGATCACGGTAACGACGAACCGATCATGAAGATCCCGCAGCCCGATGGGTGGGAACGGGTGACGATGATGGACTCGGAGCTGATCCGGTTCACGATGCGCGACACCGGCATGGCCGTCAACGGCTTCGGACCGACTGCGGTCGTCACACTCGAAAGCCATCCGGGGGTCACCGATCCCAAAGAGGTGTTCGACGCCCAGCAGTCCGTGCTGGAGTCCGGCGTCGGCGCCACCGACGTGCACGCCGCAGATGCCACGCTATGCAAGCTGCCGGCGACGATCATCGACTACACGACCCCGACGATCGGGCCGATCGCGCCGCATCCGGCGAAGGTGCTGTGCGTTGTGCTGCAGACCGACAAGCGGACGTTCGCGATGACCGTGACCCTGCAGACAGCCGACCCCGGCAACCCGACATACCAGCACGATTCCGAGACGATCCTGACCGGCTTCCAGATGCTTCCCCCGACGGGCGCCTGATCTCTCGCGAGCAGACGCAAACGTCCCGCGACACCTCGCGAAATGCGGACTTTTGCGTCTCAGTGGAGACACCGTCACGTTCGCGTAAGGCGTAGCCACTGCCGTCTGAGGCAAGCAGTCGTAGCGTGGAGTAGTGACATCATCTAAGGACTTGCCCCGGACCGTCGGCGAGCTACGGGCCTCCGGCCATCAAGAGCGGGGCGTTCGAGCCGAAATCCGGGAGAATCTGCTGGCCGCGTTGGCCGAGGGCCGCGACGTGTGGCCCGGCATCCTGGGCTTCGAAGACACCGTTCTTCCGCAGCTGGAACGTGCGCTGATCGCCGGCCACGACGTCGTTCTGCTCGGTGAACGCGGCCAGGGCAAGACGCGGGTGCTGCGCGCGTTGTCCGGACTGCTCGACGAGTGGACGCCGGTGATCGAGGGCGCCGAGCTGGGTGAGCACCCGTACTCGCCGATCACGCCCGGGTCGATCCGGCGGGCCGCCGATTCCGGCGACGATCTGCCCATCGAGTGGCGGCATCGCAGCGAGCGCTATTTCGAGAAGCTGGCCACCCCGGACACCAGCGTGGCCGACCTGGTCGGAGACGTCGACCCGATCAAGGTGGCCGAGGGCCGCAGCCTCGGCGACCCCGAAACCATCGCCTACGGCCTGATTCCGCGGGCGCACCGCGGCATCGTCGCGGTCAACGAGCTGCCCGACCTCGCCGAGCGCATCCAGGTGTCGATGCTCAACGTGATGGAGGAGCGCGACATTCAGGTGCGCGGCTACACGCTGCGGCTGCCGCTCGACGTGATCGTCGTCGCCAGCGCCAACCCGGAGGACTACACCAACCGCGGCCGCATCATCACCCCGCTGAAGGACCGGTTCGGCGCCGAGATCCGCACGCACTATCCGTTGGAGCTCGACGCCGAGGTCGGCGTCATCAACCAGGAGGCGCACCTGGCGGCGGAGGTGCCCGACTACCTGCTGCAGATCCTCGCCCGGTTCGCCCGCAATCTGCGCGAGTCCAGCTCGATCGACCAGCGCTCGGGTGTCTCGGCGCGGTTCGCGATCGCGGCCGCAGAGACGGTCGCCGCGGCCGCCCGGCACCGCTCCGCCGTGCTCGGCGAGCAGGATCCGGTGGCCCGGGTGGTCGACCTCGGCACGGTGATCGACGTGCTGCGCGGCAAGCTGGAATTCGAGTCCGGCGAGGAGGGCCGCGAGCAGGCGGTGCTCGAGCATCTGCTGCGACGGGCCACGGCAGACACCGCGCAGCGGTTGCTCGGCGGCATCGACGTTGCGCCGCTGGTGATTGCGATCGAGGGTGGATCCGCGGTCACCACCGGCGAACGGGTGTCGGCGCGCGAGGTGCTGGCGGCGGTGCCAGAAGTGCCTGCGATCGCCAAGGTGCAGGAGCGTCTCGGTGCGAAGACGGACGGCCAGCGTGCTGCCGCTGTCGAATTGGCTTTGGAGGCACTGTATTTGGCCAAGCGGATCGACAAGGTGTCCGGAGAAGGCGAAACGGTTTATGGCTAAACGAGCCCACGGGCGCTCGTCCCGTTACTCGGGCTACACCGGCGGCCCCGACCCGCTGGCGCCGCCGGTCGATCTGCGCGAGGCGCTCGAGGCGATCGGGCAGGACGTGATGGAGGGCTCGTCGCCGCGTCGCGCTCTGCAGGAGCTGCTGCGGCGGGGCACCCAGAACATGCGTGGCGCCGACAAGCTGGCCGCCGAGGCGAACCGTCGTCGGCGGGAACTGTTGCAGCGCAACAACCTTGACGGGACGCTGCAGGAGATCAAGAAGCTGCTCGACGAGGCGGTGCTGGCCGAGCGCAAGGAGCTGGCGCGCGCGCTCGACGACGACGCCCGCTTCCAGGAGATGCGGATCGAGTCGCTGCCCCCATCGCCTGCCAAGGCCGTGCAGGAGCTGTCCGACTACGAGTGGCGCAGTCCCGAAGCGCAGGAAAAGTACGAGCAGATCAAGGATCTGCTCGGCCGCGAGATGCTCGACCAGCGCTTCGCCGGGATGAAGCAGGCGCTGGAGAACGCCACCGACGAGGACCGTCAGCGCGTCAACGAGATGCTCGACGACCTGAATGACTTGCTGGACAAGCATTCCCGCGGCGAGGACACCCAGCAGGACTTCGACGACTTCATGAACAAGCACGGCGAGTTCTTCCCGGAGAACCCGCGCAATGTGGACGAGCTGCTGGACTCGCTGGCCCAGCGCGCCGCCGCGGCGCAGCGGTTCCGCAACAGCCTGTCGCCCGACCAGCGCGCCGAGCTGGATGCGCTGGCGCAGCAGGCATTCGGCTCGCCGTCGTTGATGAACGCCTTGAACCGGTTGGACGGGCACCTGCAGGCGGCCAGGCCGGGCGAGGACTGGAACGGCTCGGAACGCTTCTCCGGCGACAACCCGATGGGCATGGGCGAGGGCACGCAGGCGATGGCCGACATCGCCGAGTTGGAACAGCTCGCCGAGGAGCTGTCGCAGAGCTATGCGGGCGCGACGATGGACGACGTCGACCTCGAGGCGCTGGCCCGCCAGCTCGGCGACCAGGCGGCGGTCGATGCCCGCACGCTCGCCGAACTGGAGAAGGCTCTGGTCAACCAGGGCTTCCTGGACCGCGGCTCCGACGGGCAATGGCGGCTGTCGCCGAAGGCCATGCGGCAGCTGGGTCAGACAGCGCTGCGCGATGTGGCGCAACAGCTTTCGAGTCGACACGGCGAACGCGACACCCGACGGGCCGGGGCTGCCGGTGAGCTGACGGGTGCGACGCGGCCCTGGCAGTTCGGCGACACCGAGCCGTGGAACGTCACCCGAACTCTGACGAATGCCGTTCTGCGGCAAGCGGGTACGGGTGTGGTGGAGCGGCCGATCCACCTCAATGTCGATGACGTCGAGGTGTCCGAGACCGAGACCCGCGCACAGGCCGCGGTGGCACTGCTGGTGGACACGTCGTTCTCGATGGTGATGGAGAACCGCTGGCTGCCGATGAAGCGCACGGCGCTGGCGCTGCACCATCTGGTCAGCACCCGTTTCCGTTCGGATGCGTTGCAGATCATCGCCTTTGGCCGATACGCCCGCACCGTCAGCGCCGCGGAGCTGACCGGGTTGGAGGGTGTCTACGAGCAGGGCACCAACCTGCACCACGCGCTGGCACTCGCGGGGCGGCACCTGCGCCGCTATCCCAATGCCCAGCCGGTGCTGCTGGTTGTCACCGACGGCGAACCGACCGCACACCTGGAGAACTTCGGGGACGGCGATGGCACGTCGGTGTTCTTCGACTACCCCCCGCATCCGCGGACGATCGCCCACACCGTGCGCGGCTTCGACGACATGGCCCGGCTCGGTGCGCAGGTCACGATCTTCCGGCTGGGCACCGATCCGGGCCTGGCCAGGTTCATCGACCAGGTCGCGCGGCGGGTCGAGGGGCGCGTTGTGGTGCCCGATCTGGACGGGCTGGGCGCCGCGGTCGTCGGCGACTATCTGCGGTCTCGTCGGCGCCGTTAGCGCAGCAAACGCGCGGTGGGCCTGCCGGACGTGTTGTTCGGCGACAGCACCGCCCTCGACGGCTTTCTCGCTGGTCGTTGGGGAAAGCCGGTGGACCAACGCTTCCGAAGTGTCCTGAGTGACGGGGGGCGGAAGCGGGTACTCGTGAGCTACATCACATATGGGCGTGGAAGAAACCTGGGAAGCACGCCTCCGTGTCAGCGACCATAAGTAACCCACACTGTTCGCCCAGGTGGGAGGTGCTAGGCAGCAATCAGCCAGGCCAGGCATGATTTTCGCCGTCTAAGTTAAATTTTGCCCAAGTTACCGGTCTTCGGTGTGCATCTCAGGGTTTCTTAAGGTAAGTTGCTCATAGACGGACAGGGAGACCATGTCCCCGCAAACGACAAACAGGCAAGCGGTTGAGCTCCGCAACCGAAAGAGGTAACTACCGTGTGGGCGAAGATCTCTAATTCAGCAACGTCGATGGCGTGCGCGGCATGCATCGCAGTGGCGGCAACGCTGCCTTGGGCGGGTACGGCCGCAGAACGGCTCGTGAACGAGAATGCGCGGCTGGCCGCCTTCACGGACGTGGACGCATTCAGCGCGATCCCGTCGTACCTTGCGTTACTTGGCGGTGACCTGACCGCGGTGAACGGCTTAGATTCGCTCAACGGCATCCCGCGCCCTGCTGGACCTCCTCGGCGGCAACATAAACACACTGCTGGCCGACGACACCAATCCTGGCTACGACGCGTTGAGTGCCATAGACGTTTTCTTCGGAAGACGGCGGCTGACCGGCGTGACGCGGCTGGCGTGTTCACCGGCGGCGGGTATCGACGCGCTGGCCAACTACGACGCGTTGAGTGCCATACCGGCGGTTTTGAATGGGGACCTGGGCAGCTTGGATTCGTTGAGTGCCATACCGCCATACATTGCTTTGGCCGGCGGTGACATAACCGCGACGGGTGACTTGGATTCGTTGAGCGCCGTAGACACGTTCTTCGGAGACGGACCTGTAGGGGCGGACGGTGAAACTCCGATCGGGGGTGTGTTCACCGGCGGCGGCATCGACGCGCTGGCGCCGACCGCGGACGGTAGTGGCGGTTATGCGGCCTTGAGCGCATTACCGGTGTTCTTCGGGAGCAATGCGTCGAACACTAACGTTCGGCCCGGGTGTGTTCACCGGTGGCGGTATCTCCGCGCTGTCTAACTACGATGCGCTGAGCGCTATTCCCGCGTACCTCAGTCTCCCGCCCGCGACGATGGCCGCGCCGATGGCTGCGTCGAACATCGCGCCGCAGACGAAGCTTGTGCAGGATCCCCCGACGACGACGACGCCTACCGGTTCCAACCCGGTGCAGAAGTTCGTGGCCTCGCTTCCCAAGGCGACTTCACACCGCCTGCACCGCAGGTGTTCACCCCGCCGGCACCTCCGAAGGTCGAGGAGGCGGCGGCGACTCCCGGGAATAACAATGGTTCGAACCTCCGGAACATCGTCCGGGACTCAATTAAGGCCACACCGACCGATCGTCTTGGCGGTGACAGTAGCTCTCCCTTCTGGTTGCAGAACGGCGGCGCGGGCGTTGACAACGGCATTGGCATCGTCCAAAGCATCCAGAAAAAGCTGGGAATCGGCGGCGGCGACCAAAGCAGCGAAGGCAGCACGAAGTAGTTACCTAGATTCACAAGTCGGGCGGGCCCTCTTCGGAGGCCCGCCCGATTCACGTTTGCAGACTGAAAGTCAGCCGGACTTGCGCTTCATGCGCTTGACGGCGACCTTGCCCCATAGCGAGAAGCCGCGCACCTTAACGCGCGGCGCGCCGGGCAGGCCCTTGCCCGAGTCGTCGAGATGGTCGAAGGTGCCCATCACACCGTGACCATGCAAGTCCACATTCACCTCGGGCGGTACCAGGATTGTCTGGGCGCCCATGATCGAGTAGGTGTGGATCTCGACCTCGGGTGAGGTGAAATCGGCATAGCGGAGGTCGACCACCCCGCCGCCAAAGAGTGTGAAGGTCGTCATCCGCTCCGGCACGTTCCAGCGTCCGCGGCGCTCGAACCCGCTCAAGATAGCCAGCAGCAGCGTCGACGGCGCGGGGTGGCACGGGGCACCTCTCGGGGCGGTGGTCATGGCGCCGGGCAGGTCGTCGCTCACCAACGCCAGTTCGTCGTAGGTTTTCGCGGCGTACGCCTTGCTGAGCCTGTTCTCGTATTCGTCCATGCCGAGGCGCCCCTGTGCGGCCGCATCGGAAAGCAGTTGTGCTGCCTGCATACGGTCAGTGTCCGCGACGGGCTCTGCGCGGTTTCGCGAGGCTGGGGTGCTCATCAGTGACGAGCCTACGACGAAGCTGGATGTATGCACAGGAGAGTCAGGTAGTTCGAGCAATGTGCTGCTCGAACGTAATCTTTCCGACGGGGTTTGCCGGCACCAGGTTGGCGCCGGCCTTAAGACCCGCGCCGATGGCGCCCGGCACCGGAAGCGCCACTACGCGTCGACGGCTGCCGCGGGACGTGAGATACATCCGCCCGAGTTCGCCGTGGTCGTAGACGGAAGGGCCGCCGATGTCGTCAACGTGACCGGCGGGTCCCTCGTCGATGAGGGAAACCAGGATGGTGGCCACGTCGCGGGTGTCGATCGGCTGGAAGCGCGCACCCTTGATCGCGAACAACGCCGGAGAGAAGCGCTGGACCGCGAAAATCCTCTCGATCAGGTCGTGGAACTGGGTGACCCGGATGATCGTGTGGCCGAGGCCGGACGCGGTCAACGCTTCCTCGACGCGCAGCTTGGACTTGTAGTAACCCATCGGGATGCGATCGATGCCGACGATCGACACGTAGATGATGTTGTCGACGCCAGTTCGCCGCGCTGACGAGATCAGGTTGTTGGCGGACACGACGTCCTTCCCGCGGGTGCCCTGGGTGGCGCAATGGATGATGGTGTCGATGCCGTCGACCGCGGACTCGATGCCGGCGCCGCTGAGCAGGTCTCCCTGCGCCCAGTGAACGCCGGTGTAGCCGACGTGATCGCGTCTGCTGAGCGCGCGCACTTTATGGCCGGCCTCGGTCGCTTCACCGACTAGTCGGTGTCCGAGAGTTCCGGTCGCGCCGGTGATGAGAACGTGACGTGCCATCGGTCGCCGAGCCTACGCGCAGACATCGGGATGCGGGCGCCTGCGCTTGTTACTCCGCAGGCGGGAAGGCCTTCTCCCACGCGCCCCCGTTGGCGGCCTCGACGCCCGACTCCCAAGCGCCCTTCTTATCACCGAGCTTGCCATTGGTTCCATCGAAGAGCGGCTCCCACGGGCCGAACGACGTCACTTCGTTCCACACCGGCTCGTTCTGGCCGTTGTTGTTGACGTCACCTACGCAAGGCGCGCAGTCGAAATCCATGGGCCCTGCTGTCGCGTTCGCGGCGCCGATGAAGCCGGCGAAGCCCAACCCGAGTCCAATGGCTCCAGCGGCCGCAACTGTCTTGATCGTCATTGGTCCCCCTTGTGTGAAGTTCTGACGGTTCGCTGCTGTGTGCTCGCTTCAGTGCAACCCGTCGGGCGCGTCACGACACGCGTAGTTCGCTACCTGATGTTGAATCGACCCGGAGTACTCGCTCCGCGCGAACTAGATGGTGGCTCCAGACGTCAGGATTCAGCGACCCAGTTGGGGCGTCGCTTCTGCAAGAACGACAGCATTCCTTCGCGGGCCTCGTCAGACACAAAAAGCTCAACGGATTGCCTGGTCAGATCGTCGGCGCGCTGGTCGAATGCATCCAAAATCGGCGCCGTCGTCAGCTTCTTCGACGCCGCCAGGCCCTGCGGCGAGCCCTTGGCGATCTCGGCGGTCAACGCGCGAACCGTCGCCTCGACGTCATCGGCAGCGACGGTGATGAGGCCGATCTCAGCTGCCACATCGGCCCCGAACTTCTCACCGGTCACGAAATAGCGCCCCGCGGCCCGCGCGGACATCTTCGGCAGCAGCGTCAGCGAGATGATCGACGGCGCCACCCCGATCCGCGCCTCGGTCAGCGCGAAGGTGCTGTTGCGGCCTGCGACGACGATGTCGCACGCTCCGACGAGCCCGAGTCCGCCGGCCCGAACATGGCCGTCGATCGCGCCGATGACCGGCTGCGGCATCTCGAGGATCGAGCGCAGCACAGAGGTCAGCTGACGCGCGTTGTCGGCGACGGTCTCGGCCGCATCGCCGCCGCGGCTGGCCTCCGACAGGTCGGCGCCCGCGCAGAACGTGCCACCGGTGTGGCCCAGCACGACCGCCCGCACCGCGGAGTCGTCGGACGCATCGCACAGACCCTGACGCAGCTGATTGACCAGCGCCGTGGACAGCGCGTTGCGGTTGTCCGGCGAGTCGAGGGTGAGCCGCGCGACCGGACCCTCGACGGAGTAGTGGACCAGAGTGCTCATCAATAAGAGCGTGGCAGACCCAACGAGGTCTGCGCCACGAAGTTGAGCACCATCTCACGGCTGACCGGAGCGATGCGGGCCAGCTTCGACGCGGTCACCGCCGCGGCGATGCCGTACTCCTTGGTCAGCCCGTTGCCGCCCAGCGACTGAACCGCCTGGTCGACCGCGCGCACCGAGGCCTCGGCCGCGGCGTATTTGGCCATGTTCGCCGACTCGGCCGCGCCGAAGTCGTCGCCGCTGTCATATAGCGTCGCGGCCTTCTGCATCATCAGCTTGGCGAGCTCGATCTCGATGTGGTTCTGCGCCAACGGGTGCGACAGGCCCTGGTGCGCGCCGATCGGCGTCTTCCACACCTGGCGGGTCTTGACGTACTCGACGGCCTTGTTGATCGCGAACCGTCCCATGCCCACCGCGCTGGCCGCCCCCATGATCCGCTCGGGATTCAGCCCGGCGAACAGCTGCGCGATCGCGGCGTCCTCGGAACCCACCAGCGCGTCCGACGGCAGCCGGACGTCGTCGAGGAAGACCTGGAACTGGTTCTCGGGGCTGACCAGTTCCATATCGATCTTGGTCCACGTGAACCCGGGAGTGTCGGTGGGCACGATGAACAATGCGGGCCTGAGTGATTCGGACTTGGCCCCTGTGCCCGATTGGGAGGTGCGACCGACGACGAGCACCGCCTGCGCCTGGTCGACGCCGGAGATGAACACCTTCTGGCCCTTGAGGATCCAGTCGCTACCGTCGCGGCGCGCGGTGGTGGTGATGCGGTGCGAGTTCGAACCCGCATCGGGCTCGGTGATCGCGAACGCCATGGTGATCGACCCGTCGGCGATACCGGGCAGCCAACGCTTCTTCTGCTCCTCGGTGCCGAACTTGGCGATGATCGTGCCGTTGATCGCAGGGGAGACCACCATCAACAACAGCGGGCAGCCGCCTGCCGACATCTCCTCCATCACCATGGACAGCTCGTACATACCCGCGCCGCCGCCGCCGTACTCCTCGGGCAAGTTCACTCCGATGAAGCCGAGTTTGCCTGCCTCCTGCCACAATTCGTCGGTGTGCTGGCCGGCGCGCGCCTTCTCCAGGTAGTAGTCCTGCCCATAGTTCGCCGCCATCGCGGCGACGGACTTGCGCAGCGCCTGGCGTTCTTCGCTCTCGACGAAGACGTTGTCGGTCATGGTGCTCCTTCTTCGTTGTCTACACGGGCGAGTACGGCGCCGACGTCGACCTGCTGGCCCGGCTCGACGTTGAGTTCGACGAGCACACCGTCGCTCGGGGCGGTCACGGTGTGCTCCATCTTCATGGCCTCCAGCCAGATCAGCGGCTGGCCGGCCTTGACGGTGTCGCCGGCCGCGGCGCCGATGCGCAGCACCGAGCCCGGCATGGGGGCCAGCAGTGAGCCGTGCGCGACGGCGGCGGTCGGATCGGGGAACCGCGGCTGCGCGACGAGTTGTACGGGGCCCAAGGGTGAGTCGACGAAGACGTCGTCGCTGTAGCGGGCGACGTCGAACGGCCGGTCCACGCCGTCGACCGTCAGCACCACCCGGCTGGGCGTCGCCGATAGCAGGCTGACCGCGTCGTGGCCGGGCAGCTCGAGGCCGCCGCGGCCGAAGCGGTAGCGGACTTCAAGCGTCTCGCCCGCACCATCGGTGTAGCTCTTCGCTTGGAAACCCGATGCGACGTTGCGCCAGCCGCTGGGCGCCGCGGCGAATACCCGTGCTGCGTCGCGATTCTGGGCCGCATCCGCCAGTGCGGCGGCCAATGCCGACAATTCGACGACACTCTGATCGGCTAACGGAGCGGCCAGCTCAGCAAGGCCGTGGGTGTCGAAGAACGCGGTGTCCGTCGCGCCGTCGAGGAACGCGGGATGGCGAAGCACGTTGACGAGGAGGTCGCGGTTGGTGCGCACGCCGTGGATACGGGTGCGGGCCAGCGCGTCGGCCAGCACGCCGGCGGCCTGCCGACGGATCGGCGCGTAGGAGATGATCTTGGCCAGCATCGGGTCGTAGAACACCGACACCTCCGAGCCGTCGACGATGCCGGTGTCGACACGCACTCCGATCCCGTCGAGCGGCGCGAATTGCGTTGTGGTGTTGGGTACTTCGAAGCGATGCACCGGGCCTGCCTGCGGCTGCCAGTTCTTGGCCGGGTCCTCGGCGTACAGCCTGGCTTCGATGGAGTATCCGCACGACGGCGGTGGCTCGGGGTCGAGGTGGCCGCCGTCGGCGACGTGCAGTTGCAGCGCGACGAGGTCGAGCCCTGTGGTGAGCTCGGTGACAGGGTGCTCGACCTGCAGCCGGGTGTTCATCTCGAGGAAGAAGAAGTCACCGGCCCCATCTTCCGAGCCGGAGGCCATGAACTCGACCGTGCCCGCGCCGGTGTAGCCGATCGCACCCGCCGCCAGCCGTGCCGCGTCAAAGAGCTTGTCCCGCATGCCCGGGGTGCGTTCCACCAACGGTGACGGTGCCTCTTCGATGATCTTCTGGTGGCGCCGCTGAATGGAGCATTCGCGTTCACCGACGGCCCACACCGTGCCGTGCTCGTCGGCCAGCACCTGCACCTCGACGTGGTGCCCGGTGGCGAGGTAGCGCTCGCAGAAGACGGTTGGGTCGCCGAAGGCCGACTGCGCCTCACGGCGTGCGGCCTCCACCTGCGACGGCAGCTCGGACAGTTCACGCACGACCCGCATGCCGCGGCCGCCGCCGCCCGCCGACGCCTTGATCAGCACCGGCAGCTGGTCGGCCGTCACCGTGTCGGGGTCGAGTTCGTCGAGCACCGGCACGCCCGCGGCGGACATCATCTTCTTCGCTTCGATCTTGGAGCCCATCGCTGCCACCGCGGCGACCGGCGGGCCGATCCACGTCAGGCCGGCATCCAGTACGGCAGCCGCGAAATCGGGGTTCTCCGAGAGGAATCCGTAACCCGGGTGGACGGCGTCGGCGCCGGATGCGCGGGCCGCCGCGATCAACTGTTGCGGGTCCAGGTACCCGTTGCGGCCTTCCAGCCGTACCCGCGCGTCGGCCTCGGCCACGTGCGGCGAGCCGGCATCCGGGTCGGTGTAGACGGCGACCGTGCCGATCCCGAGACGGCGGCACGTGGCGAAGACGCGACGGGCGATCTCCCCGCGGTTGGCGACAAGCACTCGGGTGGTCACGGTGTTCACATCCGGAAGACGCCGAAGTTCGACGTCCCCTTGATCGGGCCATTGGCGATGGCGGACAGGCACATTCCCAGCACCGTGCGGGTGTCGCGCGGATCGATCACGCCGTCGTCGTACAGCATCCCGGACAACACCATCGGCAGCGACTCGGCCTCGATCTGGCCCTCGACCGCGGCCCGCATCGCCGCGTCGGCGTCCTCGTCGACCGTCTGACCGCGGGCCTCGGTGGCGGCACGGCTGACGATCGACAGCACGCCCGCGAGCTGCGCGCCGCCCATCACCGCGGATTTGGCACTGGGCCACGCGAAGAGGAAGCGCGGGTTGTAGGCGCGCCCACACATGCCGTAATGGCCGGCGCCGTACGACGCGCCGATGAGCAATGAGAGGTGCGGGACGGTCGAGTTCGACACGGCGTTGATCATCATCGAGCCGTGCTTGATCATCCCGCCTTCCTCGTACTTCTTGCCGACCATGTAGCCAGTGGTGTTGTGCAGGAACAGCAGTGGCGTGTCGTAGCGATTGGCCAGCTGGATGAACTGGGTGGCCTTCTGCGACTCCTCGCTGAACAGCACGCCGCGGTGGTTGGCCAGGATGCCGATCGGATAGCCGTACAGCCTGGCCCATCCGGTGACCAGCGACGAACCGTACAGCGGCTTGAACTCGTCGAACTCCGAGCCGTCCACGACGCGGGCGATCACGTCGCGCGGGTCGAACGGGATGCGCAGATCGGACGGCACGATGCCGATCAGTTCCTCGGCGTCGAAGCGCGGTTCGACGACCGGTTCGGGTGCAGGCCCCTGCTTGCGCCAGTTCAACCGGGCCACGATGCGTCGGCCGATCCGGATGGCGTCGAGCTCGTCGACGGCGAAATAGTCCGCCAGACCCGAAGTCCGGGCATGCATCTCGGCGCCGCCGAGCGACTCGTCGTCGGACTCCTCGCCGGTGGCCATCTTCACCAGAGGCGGCCCGGCGAGGAACACCTTCGAGCGTTCCTTGATCATCACGACGTGGTCGGACATTCCGGGGATATAGGCGCCGCCCGCGGTGGAGTTGCCGAAGACCAGCGCGATGGTCGGGATTCCGGCGGCCGACAGCTGGGTCAGATCGCGGAACATCTGACCGCCGGGGATGAATATCTCCTTCTGGACCGTCAGGTCGGCACCGCCGGATTCCACCAGCGATATCAGCGGAAGTCTGTTCTCCATCGCAATCTGACTGGCGCGGAAGCCCTTCCGTACCGTCCACTGATTGCTCGTGCCGCCCTTGACGGTCGGATCGGATGCGTTCACAACGCACTCGACGCCTTCGACCACGCCGATGCCGGTCACCACGCTGGCACCGACCTGATAGTTGGTGCCGTACGCGGCCAGCGGGCTCAGCTCCAGGAAGGGCGAGTCGGGGTCGAGCAGCATCTCGATGCGCTCGCGCGCCGTCATCTTGCCGCGATCGTGGTGGCGCTGGACGTACTTCTCGCCGCCACCGGCCAGTGCCTTCGCATGTTCGGTTGACAGCTCGGCGAGCTTGGCCGTCATCGCCTCGGCGGCGTCAGAGTAGGCGGGCGAACGAGGATCCAGCGTCGATGCCAACGTCGTCATGACTGGTATCCAAGCGTCTTGGCGGCCAGCGAGGTGAGGATTTCGGTTGTCCCGCCGCCGATCCCGAGGATCCGCATGTCGCGGTATTGGCGTTCGACTTCGGACTCGGTCATGTAGCCCATGCCGCCGAACAGTTGCACCGCCTGGTTGGCGACCCATTCACCGGCCTCGACAGCGGTGTTCTTGGCGAAGCACACCTGAGTTATTAAGGAATTGGTCTCTGTGCCTGATGTCGCCGCCGAAGCGGCTCCGGAAGCAAGTTGCCGCTCGACGATGTTGTGCGTGTAGACGCGGGCGACGTCAACGCGTCGCGCCATCTCGCTCAGGGTGTTCTGCACGGACTGCCGCGAGATCAGCGGTTTACCGAAGGTTTCCCGGTTGCGGCACCATTCCACGGTGAGGTCCAGGCAGCGTTGGGCGCTGGCGTAGGCCTGGGCGGCCAACCCGACCCGTTCGGAGACGAAGGCCGCCGCGATCTGGATAAAGCCGGAGTTCTCGGCGCCGATCAGGTTGGCGACGGGCACCCGCACATCGGTGTAGGACAGCTCGGCGGTGTCTGAGGACCGCCAGCCCATCTTGTCGAGCTTGCGGGTGACTTCGAAACCGGGTGTGCCCTTGTCGACCACGATCAGCGAAACACCTGCTGCGCCAGGGCCGCCGGTGCGTGCTGCGGTCACGACGAAGTCGGCGCGTACGCCGGAGGTGATGTACGTCTTGGCCCCGTTGATGATGTAGTCGTCGCCGTCGCGGGTGGCCTTGGTGGTGAGGTGCCCGACATCGGACCCGCCGCCCGGCTCGGTGATCGCCAGCGATCCGATCTTCTCGCCGCGCAGTGTCGGCCGCACATAGGTGTCGATCAACCGCTGGTCACCCGATGCGATCATGTGCGGCACCGCGATACCGCAGGTGAACAACGACGCGAACACGCCGCCTGGCGCTCCCGCGTAATGCATCTCCTCGCAGATGATCACCGCGTCGGCGCCGTCGCCGCCACCACCGCCCGCGGCTTCAGGCAGGCCGGCTCCCAGCAGGCCGGCGTCACCGGCCTTGCGGTGCAGCTCGCGCGGCAGCATGCCGGACTTCTCCCACTCGTCGACATGCGGTAGCACCTCGCGTTCGGCGAACGCGCGCACCGTCTTTCGCAGGTCGTCGCGTTCGGGGGTCTGCCAGATCGTCATGTCAGGATGCTTTCGGGGATTTCGATGTACCGGCTGCGCAGCCACTCGCCGAGGCCCTTGGCTTGCGGGTCGAAGCGCGCTTGATAGGCGACACCCTCGCCGAGGATGCCCTCGATAACGAAGTTGACCGCGCGAAGGTTGGGCAGGAGGTGACGGGTGACTGTCAAATCGGCGGTCTCGGGCAGCATTTCGCGCAGCTTGTCGACCGTCAGCGCGTGGGCGAGCCACCGCCACTGGTCAGTCGTGCGCACCCATACGCCGACGTTCGCGTTGCCGCCCTTGTCGCCGCTGCGGGCGCCCGCGATGCGGCCCAGTGGAACACGTTGGGTCTCTCCGAACGGCAGAGGTTCGGGCAGCGCGAACGGCCCGACGGGTTCGAGGACCTTCGTCTCGGTGGCGGCGGGAATGTCGACACGGGTGCCCTCGGCGTGGACGGCGACGTGGGGCACCTCTATCGCGTCGACGTAGCCGGGGGTGAACACCCCGTACACCTGGCCGTCGCCCGGCGGTGCGGTGGTGGTGAAGCCCGGGTAGCTGGCGAGCGCCAATTCGACCGCAGCCGAGGAGAACTGGCGCCCCACATTGGCCGGGTCCGGATCGCGCACCACGCAATGCAGCAGCGCGCTGGCGGCCTCCTCGGTGTCGGCGTCGACGTGGTCCGTACGGGCCAGCGTCCACTCCAGCTCTGCCGGTTTGACCGTCAGCCCGGATTCCAGCTGCCGCCGCACCAGCTCGGCCTTGGCGTCGATGTCGAGGCCGGTGAGCACGAACGTCATCGCGTTGCGGAAGCCGCCGATGCCGTTGAGCGACACCTTGAGCGTGGGCGGCGGAGGCTCGCCACGCGCACCCTCGATGCGCACACGGTCGGTGCCGTCGGGCAACAGTTCGATGCTGTCCATCCGCAGCGTCACATCGGGATTCGCGTAGCGCGCACCGGTGACTTCGTAGAGCAGTTGGGCGGTGACGGTGTCGACGCTGACCAGCCCGCCGGTGCCCGGGTGCTTGGTGATCACCGATAAGCCGTCGTCGTAGATCTCGGCGAGCGGGAAACCCGGATGTAAAAGGTCGGCCACCGCCCCTGCTTCCACAAAGAACGCATAGTTGCCGCCGGTGGCCTGGACGCCGCACTCGATGACATGGCCGGCGGCCACCGCACCCGCCAATTGGTCGTAGTCGTTGCGTGCCCAGCCGAAGTGGGCGGCGGCCGGTCCGACGATGACCGACGCATCGGTCACCCGGCCGGTGACGACGACGTCGGCGCCGCTGTCGAGGCAGTCGACGATGCCCCACGCGCCGAGATAGGCGTTGGCCGCCAGCGGGCTACCGAACCCGAGGTCGGCCGCCCGCGACACAACGTCGTCACCCTCGACGTGGGCCACCTTCGCGTCGATGCCCAGCCGGTCGGCCAGCGCCCGCACCGCGGAGGCCAGGCCTGCGGGGTTCAGGCCGCCGGCGTTGGCCACGATCTTCACGCCCTGGTCGACTGCCGTGCCCAGGCACTCCTCGAGCTGGGTCAGAAATGTCTTGGCGTAGCCGCGCTCGGGCGATTTGGCCCGGTCGCGGGCCAGGATCAGCATGGTCAGCTCGGCGAGATAGTCGCCGGTGAGGTAGTCCAGTTGGCCGCCGGTCAGCATCTCCCGCATCGCCGAGTGCCGGTCACCGTAGAACCCCGAGCAGTTGCCGATGCGCACCGGAGCTGTCACACGGCCTCCTCATCGATCAGCGTGCCAACCAACCGGTAGGTTAGCCGGTACCTCTGGTCCGCCGTCAAGGCACCCCAATTTGCGGTTTCGGCGTGATAGAACCACGCTCAACGCGGGTATTCACTCGGAAATCGTTACTTCTGGAGGCTACGCTCGGCTGAGGAGTGCAAATGGACTGGCTTGTATGGATTGTGCTGGCGACGGCGACCGTGGTGTGGCTGGTGCGCAGGTTCCGCATCGAGAACCGCAGGATCGACGACATGATCCGCGATTTCGACCGGGAAAACCCGCGGATTGAGCCCGGTTCGCCATCGCCCGCACGACTACTCGCAGGCCTCCGTCGCCGCCGTTAATCATTGTTTTGGAGGCCACGCAGGTCACCGGCTATCCTGAAGAGCAATTGCCGGCGCCTATGTCGTGCGGCAGACCCCGCAAGAGGAGCTTGAACCAATGGCTGTGCCCAAGCGCAGGATGTCGCGCGCGAACACCCGGAGCCGTCGCGCGCAGTGGAAGGCCAAGCGCACCGAACTCGTCGGTGTCACGGTCGCAGGCCAGCAGCACAAGGTGCCGCGCCGTCTGCTCAAGGCCGCTCGACTCGGCCTGATCGACCTCGACCGCCGTTAACTGCCGAGCGCCTCGGCGAGCCTCTCAGGCCACTCTCAGGCGATGGGTTAACACTGGTGGCCGTGCGAATTCTTGTCGTTGACGACGATCGTGCCGTGCGCGAATCTCTTCGCCGATCGCTGTCCTTCAACGGCTACTCAGTCGCTCTGGCACAGGACGGCCTCGAAGCGCTGGACCTGATCGCGAGCGATCGGCCCGACGCTCTGGTGCTCGATGTGATGATGCCGAGGCTCGACGGCCTCGAGGTCTGCCGTCAGCTTCGCAGTACCGGCGACGATCTCCCCATCCTGGTGCTAACCGCCCGCGACTCGGTTTCGGAACGTGTCGCCGGCCTCGACGCGGGCGCCGACGACTACCTGCCCAAGCCGTTCGCACTGGAAGAACTGCTTGCCCGCATGCGTGCGCTGCTGCGCCGCACCACCCCAGACGACAGCGGTGAATCGCCCGCGATGACGTTCGCCGACCTCAGCCTTGACCCGGTGACCCGCGAGGTCACCCGCGGGCAGCGCCAGATCAGCCTGACCCGCACCGAGTTCGCCCTGCTGGAGATGCTGATCGCCAACCCCCGGCGCGTGCTCACCCGCAGCCGCATCCTCGAGGAAGTGTGGGGATTCGATTTCCCGACCTCGGGGAACGCCCTGGAGGTGTATGTCGGTTATTTGCGCCGCAAGACAGAAGCGGAAGGTGAGCCGCGGCTGATCCACACCGTGCGCGGGGTGGGTTACGTGCTGCGTGAGACACCGCCCTGATGGCATCGCTGCGGCCACTCCCGTTTCGGGCTTCCTCGATGCCCGAACCCAGTTCGTTGTCGCTGCGATGGCGGGTGATGCTGCTCGCGATGTCGATGGTGGCGATGGTCGTGGTGCTGATGGCGCTCGCGGTCTACGTCGTCGTGTCGAAGGCGCTGTACGACGACATCGACAACCAGCTGCACAGCCGGGCCCGGCTGCTCATCGAAAGTGGTTCTCTGGCAGCCGATCCCGGCAAGGCCATCGAGGGAACCGCCTACTCCGACGTCAACGCGATGCTGGTGAATCCGGGTAAGTCGATCTACACCGCCAATCAGCAGGGCCAGACACTGCCCATCGGCCAGCAGGAGAAGGACGTGGTGTCCGGCAAGCTGCTGCTGTCGCTGCGCACCGCCGACCATCAACGTGTACTGGCCGTGCATCTGAACAACGGCAGCTCGTTGTTGATCTCCAAGAGCCTGGCGCCGACGGGCATAGTGCTGAAAAGGCTTGGCACAGTACTGCTCATCGTCGGCGGTATCGGTGTCGCGATTGCCGCATTCGCTGGCGGCATGGTGGCCCGCGCGGGGCTGAGACCGGTGGCCCGGCTCACCGAAGCCGCCGAACGGGTGGCCCGCACCGACGACCTGCGTCCGATCCCGGTGATCGGCAGCGACGAACTCGCCCGTCTCACAGAGGCTTTCAACATGATGCTGCGAGGGCTGGCCGAGTCCCGCGAGCGTCAGGCCCGCCTGGTCACCGACGCGGGACACGAGCTCCGCACCCCGCTGACGTCGTTGCGCACCAACGTCGAACTCTTGATGGCGTCGATGGCGCCAGGCGCATCGCGGCTGCCCGAGGAGGAGATGGCCGGACTGCGCACCGACGTGCTCGCGCAGATCGAGGAATTGTCAACGCTGGTAGGCGATTTGGTGGATCTGACCCGCGACGAGGCCGGCGGCGTCGTCCACGAGCCCGCCGACCTGTCCGAGATCGTGGACCGTTGCCTCGAGCGGGCTCGCCGCCGTCGCAACGACATTGAGTTCGACGTCGACGTGATCCCGTGGCAGGTATACGGCGACGCGGCCGGACTCTCGCGAGCGGTGCTGAACCTGTTTGACAACGCGGCCAAGTGGAGCCCGGCCAACGGGCGGGTCGGCGTGCGATTGGCCCAGACCGATCCCGAGCACGCCGAGTTGGTCGTCTCCGACTACGGCCCCGGAATTCCTCCGCATGAACGCCAGCTGGTGTTCGAGCGGTTCTTCCGCTCCACCTCCGCTCGGGCCATGCCCGGCTCGGGTTTGGGCCTGGCGATCGTCAAACAAGTTGTCCTCAAACACGGTGGTGCGCTTCGAGTGGAAGACACCGTGCGCGGTGGACAACCGCCGGGCACGTCGATCTACGTATTGCTGCCGGGACGGCCCATTCACGCGACACGGCAGCCGGAGGTTGCGAGACAACCGGTGAACAGCGCGGACAATGGTTAACCGCTAGGAAACAACGGTCCGGAAGTCTGGGGATGTACCGAACTTTCTCTAATCGGATTCTCAGCCCGTCCGGGCACTGTGGAGAAGCGACTCTTCGTTGTACGAGAGTCGGTCAAACCTGAAGGAAAGAGCCCGTAGCGACATGACGAACCACCCGAGGTACTCATCGCCGCCGCCCCAGCCGGGCCGCAGGCCAGGCGATGACCGCACGGCGGTATATCCCGGTCAGCACGGGCATACCGGCTACCAGCAGCCACAGCAGCCACAGAATCCGTACGACTGGCGTTACGCGCAACAGCACCCACAGCAGCACGCCTACCGGCAGCCCTACGACCCCTACCGCGGTGCTCCCCAGCAGCCGCACCAGCCACCGATAGTTCCCCCGCGGCCGCCGAAGAAGCGTTCGCGCGCAGGAGTCTTGACTGTCGGCGCGTTGTCGATCGCCGTGGTTTCGGCCGGCATCGGCGGCGGAGTCGCGCTGATGGCGAAGTCCGACCATCCGAATGCAGGCGGGACGCAGATCACCGCGGCGCCGAGCGTGCCCGCTGCCAGCCTGCCCGCCGGGTCCGTCGAACAGGTCGCCGCCAAGGTAGTGCCCAGCGTCGTAAAGCTGGAGACGGACATGGGCAAGGCATCCGAAGAGGGTTCCGGCATCATCCTGTCCTCCGACGGGCTGATCCTGACCAACAACCACGTGGTCGAGGCCGCCAAGGGCGGAGCGGACACCACGATCACCTTCGCCGATGGCCGCACCACCAAGTTCACCGTCGTCGGCACCGACCCGAGCAGTGATATCGCGGTCGTGAAGGCCGACGGCATCTCCGATCTCACCCCGATCACCATCGGGTCCTCGGCCAACCTGAAGGTGGGCCAGGACGTGGTGGCGATCGGCTCGCCCCTCGGACTCGAGGGAACCGTCACCACTGGCATCATCAGCGCGCTGAACCGGCCGGTGGCCGCGGGCGGAGACATCAAGAACCAGAACACCGTGCTCGATGCGATCCAGACCGACGCGGCGATCAACCCGGGTAACTCGGGCGGTGCGCTGGTCAACATGAACGGCGAACTGGTGGGCGTCAATTCGGCGATCGCCACGCTCGGCGGTGACTCGGCCGACGCGCAGAGCGGCTCCATCGGCCTTGGCTTCGCGATTCCGATCGACCAGGCCAAGCGAATCGCAGATGAACTGATTCAGAACGGCAACGCCACCCACGCCTCGCTGGGCGTCCAGGTCGGAAACGATGCGGCCTCGCACGGCGCCAAGATCGTCGAGGTCACCAGCGGCGGTGCGGCCGCGGCGGCGGGGCTGCCGAGCGGCGTCGTGGTGACCAAGGTCGACGACCGGGTCATTGCCACCGCCGACGCGCTCGTCGCCGCCGTCCGCTCCAAGGCTCCGGGCGACAAGGTCACGCTGACGTATCTCGACCCGTCGGGCAAACCCCAGACGGTGGAAGTGACTCTGGGTAAGGCGCAGCAGTGATCACCGCACCGGGCACAGCTTCGTTGAGAGTGGCTGCGCCGGTGTCCGCGTCCAGATATACGGTGGCAGTCATGGAACAGCCAGGGGAGTTGGTTGGTCGGGCGCTCGTTGTCGTAGTCGACGACAGGACGGCTCACGGCGAGGAGGACCACAGCGGTCCTCTGGTCACCGAACTGCTCAATGAGGCGGGCTTCGTCGTCGACGGTGTCGTCGTTGTGGCAGCAGACGAGGTGGAGATCCGTAACGCGCTGAACACCGCTGTCATCGGCGGAGTCGACCTCGTTGTGTCGGTCGGCGGCACCGGCGTCACCCCGCGGGATGTGACGCCCGAGGCGACCCGCGACATCCTGGATCGCGAGCTGCTCGGCATCGCCGAGGCGCTGCGTGCGTCGGGTCTCGCGGCGGGCATCGTCGACGCCGGCGTATCTCGCGGCCTGGCCGGCATCTCAGCAAGCACGCTGGTGGTCAATATCGCGGGATCCCGTTCCGCAGTGCGCGACGGGATGGCCACGCTCAATCCGCTGGCCATTCAGATCATTGGCGAGCTATCCAGCTTGGAGATCTAATCAAATCCGGTTCCCGCTGGATTGCTGGCCCGGCGCTACCGGGCGCGGCCCTCGCTGGACGACGGCTCCTAGCGTTACGTCAAAGTAAGCAGACAGCCTCTCTAAGATGTGATGTTCGTCACACCGGAGGCGGGTGGTGACTATTGCTCCGAAGCCGTCCCGCGACGCAGTTAACAAGATCTTCGGCGAAGAACTTCCTCAAACATCAGCTGACGAGCGCGACACCGATTCGCCCGCCCGCGACGCCGAGCACGACAGCTGGTTGCGGGACAACGTTCCGCCTCACCACGAATGAGCTGCGAGTTCCCGTTAAGCGCCTCAAATAGCTGGTCGAGCGGCGGCGTCAGGACCTGCCACTGGTGTGCGAAGCCGGCATCCCTTTGGGAGAGCCGGTTGACGGTGTGATATCGGGGCGCGCGGCCCGATGTCGGGCATCCGCATTCCCAGCAAACTCGGATTGGTTGATGACGGGCACTTCGACAAGTACCCCTACGCGTTGCCGGGCAGATGCCGTCCCGTTATGTTCCTCCTGTCAACGATGAGCAAAACGTAAGAAGAACATGTGGACTCTCTCATTGTCACACGTGTGGCGCTTGCGTCGTGTGTGGTGTATGGGTATTCACCAGCACAAAACCTCGGTGAGCCACGACGGTCACCGCCGACAGAGCTAGGGAGAACATGAAGGCAATCAGTCGGGTGCTGATCGCGATGGTCGCCGCCATCGCGGCTCTTTTCGTGAGCACCGGTACCTCACACGCAGGACTGGACAACGAGCTGAGCCTCGTTGACGGTCAGGATCGGACGTTGACGATCCAGCAGTGGGATACATACCTCAACGGCGTGTTTCCCCTGGACCGCAACCGGCTGACTCGTGAGTGGTTCCACTCCGGTCGGGCCAAGTACATCGTCTCGGGCGCCGGCGCCGATGCGTTCGAGGGCACGCTGGAGCTGGGCTACCAGATCGGCTTCCCGTGGTCGCTGGGCGTTGGCATCAACTTCAGCTACACGACGCCGAACATCCTGCTCGACGACACGAACATCAACCCCTTCAGCGCCGGCTTCAATCCGCTGGGCTCGGTCATCACACCGAACCTGTTCCCGGGTGTGTCGATCAGCTCCGACCTGGGTAACGGCCCGGGTATCCAGGAAGTGGCGACGTTCTCGGTCGACGTTACCGGCCCGGCCGGCGGTGTCGCGGTGTCCAATGCGCATGGCACCGTGACCGGTGCGGCCGGCGGCGTGCTGCTGCGACCGTTCGCCCGGCTGATCTCCAAGTCCGGCGACTCGGTCACCACCTACGGCGAGCCGTGGGACATGCAGTAACTCCCTGCAGTCATACAAACAGCCCCCGGCCGTAAGCCGGGGGCTGTTTGGTGTGCGGGTCAGTCTCTGTCGGCGCTGGTGGTCTCGGCGGTGTCGGGACTGGGGCCGGTGCCAGGGCCGGTGGTCTGCTTGGGCTTGCCTGCTTCGTCGGCCAGAAGGTCGCGGATCTCGGTCAGCAGGCTCAACTCGGTGTCCTGGGCCTGCTCGACCTCGCCGCGTTCGCGGAGCTTCTTGTAGGGCAAGACAATGATGAAGTACAGGACGGCCGCAACGATCAGGAAGTTGATCACCGCCGCCAACACGGCATTGAAGTCGAGGAACTGCTCGGGATTACCGCCGAGTGAGATCTTCAGAATCCCGTACTCGTTGTCGCCGCCTGCGCCGATCCGGTCGATCAATGGCTGGATCACCTTCTCGGTGAACGCGGTGACCAGTCCGGTGAATGCCGCGCCGATGACGACCGCGACCGCCAGGTCGATGACATTGCCGCGCGAGAGAAACTCCTTGAAGCCCTTGAACATGCGTGAAAATCCTTCCAGCAGTCTGACCAGAGAAGTGCCACGTTAGTCTCCTGCAGGCGGTACGCGTTCAGTGAAACGTCAGCGTCACGGTCTGCATGAGGGTTGCGCCTGCGACGTCGTTGGCGGCGTGCGCGGGCAGGGCAACCAGCACCACTCGGTCACCGCCCGCGCCGGGGCCCTTCTGCTTCTCCGACACCAGCACCACGACGGCATCGGTCGCCACCACCCGCGGATCCGTGTCGTCGGCCGTGCTGTTCGGTGGCGCCGCCAGCACGTCGACCACATCGCCCGGCCGGACGAGATCAAACAGCGCGGTGTCGGCCAGATGCAGAGGGACGATGCGGGCGTCGGGACCCGCCGCTGACTGGGCCAGCCTCGGACCGAGCAGCCGGACGTCGGTGAGCACCTCGCCGCGGCGGGCGGGACTGGCAAGCGTCGAGCCGACGACGGTGTCGACGCTCGATTGCGAGCCGTCGGGAACCGTTGCAGCGGAGCGCTTTTCGAGACGGACATCTGCGGCGGTCAGCTCGGTGCCGGGGGAGAGGTCACGCGCGGCCACCACGATGTCCGTCTGGTCCCCGTCCGGATCGGACCGCAGCGCCGCGACCGCGGCGAGCACGACCAGCGCGGCGGCGGCCACTCTGCGGGCGGCCACGGTACGGGTCCAGTCGGGCCGCCACCCGTGAACGAGTCGGCTCATCACCGACGGATTGAGTGATTCCCCCATGCCGCAACGCTAGGCAGCGCGCGGTGAAAACGGCGCCGGGTCATGCCCGGCTGTGGATAACTTCGCGGGTCAGCTGGAGGAAGCGGCGGCGGGCGCCGAGCGGGTGCCGGAACTCGAGCTGCTGCTCCCGGAACTCGGGCTGCCGGAGCTCGAACTCGAGCTGGAGCCGTCCGACTTGCCGGATTCCGACTTCTTTTCCGATGAGTTGGACGAGCTCGAGGACTCGGAGCTCTTCGAGGAACCGTTGGCCGCGCTCTTGGCGGATTCACGGCTGTCGGTGCGGTAGAACCCGCTGCCCTTGAATACGACGCCGACCTTGCCGAACAGCTTGCGCAGACGCCCGTCGCACTTGGGGCACTCGGTCAGCGCATCGTCGCTGAACGCCTGCACCAGGTCGAACTTGTTGTCGCACTCGGTGCACGCATAGGAATAGGTAGGCACGAACAAACCTCCGTGATGGTCTAACTACTTAGCACTCTACCGGCTCAAGTGCTAGAACCGCTATGTGGGCCGTGTCATTCCCGTGCTGGTGGGACTGTTCGTGCTTGGAATGGCGGTCGCGATCTGGCTGCACTTCCAACAGCCCACCACGCCGCCGCCCGCGTCGTCGCCGCCTACGTCGTCCGCACCAGCGCCCGCGCCCCTCGGTCCGGCGTATGACACCGCTCGGGCGACGCTGCAGCGGTTACCCGTCAAGGGCTGGGACCGCGTCACCGACTTCTCCCGCTACCGGTTCGGTGAGGCATGGAGCGACGACGTCAATGTCGAGTTCGGCCACAACGGCTGCAACACCCGCGACGACATCCTTCGCCGCGACCTCGCCGAACTGGTGGTGCGCCCTGGCACCTGCTACGCGCAGAGCGGCGTGCTGCACGACCCCTACACCGGCCAGACCATCGCGTTCACCCGCGGGCCGAACACCTCCGACGCCGTCCAGATCGACCATCTGGTGTCGCTGTCCGACGCCTGGTACAAGGGTGCGCGGGAATGGCACGACCAGCGCCGCCGCGACTTCGCCAACGACCCGCGCAATCTGCTGGCGGTCGGCGGGCAAGTCAACTTCGACAAGGCTTTTCGCGATGCCACCGCATGGCTGCCACCCAACGAGGCGTTCCGCTGCGAGTTCGTCGCACGGCAGATCGACGTGAAGGCGACCTACGGACTGTGGCTGTCCAGTAACGAGAAACGGGCGATGGAGGACGTGCTGGCGCGCTGCTGACGTCAGCGCCTGCCCAGCTCGACCAGTCCCCGTCGCGGGGTGAGTGCGTGGGTCATCCGGACGTCATGCGGCTCGGACGGAACCTGGTCGAGGAGTTCGTCGTCGCGGATCACCGCAACCAGCCGCGCCGCCTCCGCCAACGGCAGCGAGCGGTCGTAGAAGCCGGCGCCGCGGCCCAACCGGACACCCGCACGATCGACCGCCAGTGCGGGCACGAACACGACTGCAGCGTCGGCCACCGCCTCGGCGGGTAGCCACGGCTCCTGCGGCTCGCGCAGCCCCATCCGTGCCGGAACGAGCTGACCGGGTCGGTACTGCCCCCACTGCATCGGCATGCGGCGTGCCGTCAGCGTCGCCGCGGGCGACGGGGAGCAGCACGCGGGCGCCGAGACGTAGCAGCGTGTCCAACAGCGAGATCGACCCTGGCTCGAACCTGATCGGCACGTAGGCGCAGACAGTCTGGCCGCCCATGGCCACGTCGGGCAGATGACCGCACAGCGCGTCGGCCTCCGCGTCGTGGGTTTGCGGTGTCACCGTCGCGGCGGGCCGCCAGGATCGCCGTCCGCAGCTCGGCTTTGCTCTGGGGCGCCACTGCTCAACGATGACACGGCGCTGCCACAGGCGATGCGATAACTCGTTGGCGATAATGTGTGAACGATGACACCGTCTCAGGTTCCGATTCCGCGCACCGCGGTCGTTCCGGCCGCCGGCTTGGGGACCCGATTTCTGCCCGCCACCAAGACGGTGCCCAAGGAGTTGCTACCGGTCGTGGACACGCCGGGCATCGAACTGGTGGCCGCCGAAGCCGCCGAGGCCGGTGCCGAGCGGCTGATCATCGTCACCTCCGAAGGCAAGGACGGTGTTGTTGCCCACTTCGTCGAAGACCTGGTCCTCGAGGGCACACTGGAAGCTCGCGGCAAGACGTCAATGCTGGAGAAGGTGCGGCGCGCGCCCGCTCTGATCAAGGTCGAGTCGGTGGTGCAGGCTCGACCGCTGGGCCTCGGCCACGCGGTCAGCTGCGTCGAGCCCAACTTGGCCCCCGATGAGGACGCCATCGCGGTGTTGCTGCCCGACGACCTGGTGCTGCCCACCGGCGTGCTGGAGACGATGTCGAAGGTGCGTGCGAAGCGCGGCGGGTCGGTGCTCTGCGCCTTCGAGGTGCCGCGTGAGGAAATCAGCGCCTACGGCGTATTCGACGTCGAGAAGGTGCCAGATACCAACAATCCCAACGTGTTACGGGTCAAAGGGATGTTCGAGAAGCCCAAGGCCGAGGACGCGCCGTCGCTCTTGGCCGCCGTGGGCCGGTACGTGCTCGACCGGGCGATCTTCGACGCGCTGCGACGGGTGCCACGCGGCGCGGGCGGCGAGATCCAGTTGACCGATGCGATTGCGCTTCTGATCAACGAGGGCCATCCGGTCCATGTCGTGGTGCATCGTGGCGATCGACACGACTTGGGAAATCCCGGCGGCTACCTCAAGGCTGCGGTTGACTTTGCGTTGAAGCGCGACGACTACGGGCCCGATCTGCGTCGGTGGTTGGTCGAACGGTTGGGGCTGATCGACTGCTGATACGTCACGACGGCCCCGCAACGGAGAAAGGCGTGTTGTGCGTTCGGTGGAGGAGCAACAGGCTCGCGTAACGGCAGCCGCGGTGGCGGCCAGGCCGGTGAGAGTCGCGATCGCCGAGGCGCAGGGCTTGATGTGCGCCGAGGAAGTGGTCACCGAGCGTCCGCTGCCGGGCTTCGACCAGGCCGCAATCGACGGGTACGCCGTGCGCAGCGTCGACGTGCTCGGCGTGGGCGGTGACGACGGCGAAGACGCCCCCGAGGAAGGTGGCGAGCAGCAGGTCAGTCTGCCGGTGATGGGCACTATCGAGGCCGGCGCGCGGACGCCGAGCAGGCTGCAGCCGCGACAGGCAGCACGTGTGCAGACCGGTGCGCCGATGCCCACGCTCGCCGACGCGGTGCTGCCGCTGCGATGGACCGACGGCGGGCAGTCGAGGGTGCGGGTGTTGCGGCCGGTGCGCTCGGGTGCCTACGTCCGAAGGACGGGCGACGATGTGCAGCCCGGTGACGTCGCGGTGCGGGCGGGCACGATCATCGGCCCGGCGCAGGTCGGCCTGCTGGCTGCGGTCGGGCGCGAACGTGTGCTGGTGCATCCTCGGCCGCGGCTGTCGGTGATGTGTGTCGGCGGTGAGCTGGTCGACATCTCGCGCACGCCCGGCAACGGCCAGGTCTACGACGTCAACTCGTATGCGCTTGCGGCGGCGGGCCGAGACGCGGGCGCCGAGGTGAACCGCGTCGGCATCGTCGACACCGATCCCAAGGAACTGCGCGACGTGGTCGAGGGTCAGGTCAACCGCGCCGAGGTGGTGGTGATCGCGGGAGCGGTCGGCGGCGCGGCTGCCGAAACCGTCAGGACGGTGCTGGCAGAAATGGGCGAGATGGAGGTGACCCGCATCGCGATGCACCCCGGCTCGGTGCAGGGTTTCGGCCAGCTCGGCGCCGAGGGCGTACCGGTGTTCCTGCTGCCCGCCAATCCGGTGAGCGCGTTGGTGGTGTTCGAGGTGATGGTGCGGCCGTTGATTCGACTGTCGCTCGGTAAGCGGCAGCCGATGCGACGGGTGGTGCAGGCCCGCGCGCTGTCGCCGATCACGTCGGTGGCCGGCCGCAGGGGGTATCTGCGGGGTCAGCTGATGCGCGACCAAGACAGCGGCGAATATCTGGTGCAGGCGTTGGGGGGTGCGCCTGGCGCATCGTCGCATCTGCTGGCGACGCTGGCCGAAGCGAATTGTCTGGTGATGGTTCCCAGCGAGGCCGAGCAGATCCGCACCGGCGAGATCGTCGACGTCGCCTTCCTGGCCCAACGCGGTTGAGCATCGCGGAGTCCGTCGTGAACCTGTGGCGTTCGACTTCCTCGCATCCGGGGTGGCCGCTGCCCGTCGGTCCGCTTCGGGTACCGGGCGGTGTCGTCGGGCTGCGTCCGGTGCGACTGCGGGATGCCGCGCAATGGAGCCGTATCAGGTTGGCCGACCGCACACACCTGGAGCCGTGGGAGCCGAGCACCGATCTGGGTTGGGAAGTGCGGCATACGATTTCGCAGTGGCCGGCGGTGTGTTCGGGGCTGAAGTCGGAGGCCCGCAACGGTCGCATGCTGCCGTACGTGATCGAAGTCGACGGCCAGTTCAGCGGGCAGCTCACGATCGGCAACGTCACCCACGGCGCGCTGCGGTCGGCGTGGATCGGTTACTGGGTGGCGAGCTCGGTCACCGGCGGGGGTGTGGCGACCGCGGCGCTGGCGCTCGGTATGGACCACGCGTTCGGTCCGGTGAGGCTGCATCGGCTGGAGGCGACAGTGCGTCCGGAGAACGCCGCGAGCCGCGCCGTACTGGCCAAGGTGGGCTTCCGCGAGGAGGGCCTGCTGCAGCGTTATCTGGACGTCGACGGGGCATGGCGTGACCACCTCTTGGTCGCCATCACGGTCGAGGAGCTCCACGGCTCGGTGAGCTCGTTGTTGGTCCGCGACGGCCACGCCAGCTGGGCCTGATTTTCTTCCCGCCCCAAGTCCGGTGACTGTGCGCTTTCGTACGCGACGCCCTCGTAGGGGGATTCTGCGCCACCGTCGACCAACTCCAACGTCCGACGGAGTCGCGTCAGGCCGCGTACACCGGGATGTGACGCAGCCACCGATTCGATATCGCTGACCTTGACGTCGGTGGCATTCAACAAGGCGTCGACACGCTGAACGTCTATCTCAATTTCCAGGCGTCTACCGATATCGAATGCGATGCGAGCAGCCGCGGTTACGGTCATGCCGTCGACCCGTTGCGTCTCGTCGATCGCGACGTCGTCGCTGTGGACGATCAGCATTCCCGGCTGCCGTCTGTTGGTGTGTATCAACTCGGCGGGCAGGCCCGGCTCTATCCACTTGGCGCCCAACATCGCAGCCGCCGACAGCCCCGCGATCACACCGCGTCGACGCGCCCACAACCACGCTGCACGCGACCGTTGAACTGCAGAAAGCTCTGCGCCCCGCGGTACATGCACTCCGGGATAGACCGGCAGGTAGAACCGACGCAATTCCCGAACCGACAACATCCCTGCTTCGACGGCCTCCCAGCCTCGCAGCGGCCAGTCCAATTCGTCCCCCATGGCCGGAGCCTGCCAACGAGGTCTGACACGTCGGCGACTGTGCCGATTCGTACGCAAATGCGGCTTGTCGCGTCCGACGACGCACACTCGAGTGATTAAGAAGCTTGTGGCAAATGTGACATATGTGACTGTTGGTGCTTGTCAGACATGAATTACAGGTGTGTAATTGTCCCCGGCGCGTCATCCATGGATGCGCAGGTCACGGACCTAGCCTGATGGGGAAAGGAGCAGGCGTCATGCCAAGCATCCCCCAATCCCTCCTGTGGATCTCTCTTGTCGTGCTCTGGCTCTTCGTGCTGGTGCCGATGCTGATAAGCAGGCGCGATGCCGTGCGGCGCACCAGCGACGTGGCGCTGGCGACGCGGGTTCTCAACAGCTCGACCGCTTCCCGGCTGCTCAAGCGCGGGGGAGGACCGGCCTCCGGGCACCGCAGCGACCCGGACTGGCAGCAGTCCGAAGACCACCTCGACGACGAGCGACGAGGACGAACAAGACGAAGAAGAGGACGAGCCGCAGACGACGGTGATCGTGGCGGCGGCCGTCATCGAAGACATCGAAGACGGCGAACCCGACTACCTCGACGTCGATGTGGTCGAGGAGCCCGTGGGCGCATTGCCGGTCGGGCAGTCAGACATCAACGAGGAGCTCGACGAATCCGACGAGCTGACACTGAGTTTCGAGGACCCCGAAGAGAACGTCGACACCGCGGTGTACGAAGTCGCGACCGACGAATACGAGGACCGACCGGCCGGCACCGCAGACGGATACGAGTACGTCGACGACTCCTCGGGCCTGGAGGCCCCTGCGGAGGACGATCTGCGGATGGCGGACTCGATGATGGCCGCTCGGCGACGCCGGTACGACCCGGCGAAGGCCGCCGCGGTGAGTGCCCGCAAGTACAAGTTCCGCAAGCGGACGCTCGCGTTGATGGCGCTGGTCCTGGTGGCGTCGGCGACGGCGGCCTACCTGCTCGTGGTGCCGTGGGGCTGGTACGTCTGCGGCGGTTTCGGCGCGGTGACTCTGATGTACCTGGGCTATCTGCGCCGTCAGACGCGCATCGAGGCACGGGTGCGGCGGCGCCGGATGCAGCGGATGGCACGCGCGCGACTGGGCGTGGAGAACACCGAGGACCGCGAGTTCGACCTGGTCCCGTCGCGCCTGCGTCGACCAGGTGCGGTGGTTTTGGAGATCGACGACGAGGACCCGGCCTTCGAACATCTCGACTACGCGCCGTCTGCCCGCGACTATGACCTGCCGAGGGCGGCGGGGCAGTAGTCAGCCGGTTTCTGCGGTCGCGCGTTGACTGGTAGCCTGTGCTACCGACCAGGGGCTATGGCGCAGTTGGTAGCGCGACTCGTTCGCATCGAGTAGGTCAGGGGTTCGAATCCCCTTAGCTCCACAGCATAATCCGCAGGCAGATGGCTATTCGCTGGCCAATGTCATCAACGTGCTGTACCAGGCACGCGGGACTTCGCCGCAGGCGAGCGACGAGGAACCCTGACTAACGTTGGCGTGACCTGATCAGGCCACGTCGTTGAAATACCGATACAACGTTGCACGAGATACACCTAGGAACTTGGCAATATCCTTGGCGGTATGGCCATCAGCCTTCATCCGTTTTGCGGTAGCGACGTGCTCGGCCTCTCTGACCTTCTTGGGGCGACCGAACCTAGTGCCGTTGGCACGAGAAGTCGCTCGCTTCAGGGCTGTTCGCTCTTTAGTCAACTCGCGCTCATACTCGGCTAGAGAGCCGAGGACGCCGATCATCATGCGTCCCGCAGCAGTCGACGAGTCGATGCCGTCAGTCACTGAAACAAGTGTCACGCCACGGCAGGTCAGCTCTTTCACCGTTTCAAGAATATGCAACGTATTGCGGCCCAGCCGGTCCAACTTCCAGACAACCACGGTGTCGCCCTCACGGACATAAGCCATCAGCTCGGCCAGTCCGGGGCGATCATCGCGTGCGCCAGACATGGTGTCCGAGAATGTCTTGGTCACCCCAGCAGCGTCGAGCGCTTCATTCTGCTGGCCCAAGGTCTGGCTAACCGTGCTGACACGGGTGTAGCCGATTCGCGTACCGGTGTTCTTCGCCGACCTTGCTAAGCCGTCGCCCTGTCTCATAAATAGTCTTAACGCGACTATCGAGACAATTATTTCTGAGACGAACTTTCGAGACAATCCCACCTGGGCGCATTCGAGCCTCCATCACCCGCTTCGGTCGTGTCTTATATGTGGTCTGACCCGAAAATCGGATGGTGAGTGGGCAGGCCGAAGGCATCCGGCGTAGCCGGATTATGTTGTGTGCGTATCGATTACGCGGCGTTGTCGGTGATGATCGCTTTGCCGTCGCGGATGACGATGCGTTGTCCTGTGAGCGCTTGTAGCTGGGTGGCTAGATCGCGGGCGCGACGATTCTTGTTGATCTGGGATTCGTAGTGTGCGGGCCCGAGCTCGCAGAAGTCGAGGTCGGCGTCCGAGAGCAGGTGGTAGACGATGGTCAGCACCGAATTACCGACGGCGACGATGGCCTTGGGCTTACCGCGACGCCGGGCCAGGCGCCGGTATCGGGCACCCAGGAAGGTGTCGGTGCGTGTGGCGCTGAACACGATCCGCCCGACAGTGCCGGCCAGCCACGGGTTGCCCTTGCCGCGGGCCTTGCTGCGGGACTTGCCGGCCGACTGGTGGGTCTGCGGGCAGAACTTGGCCCACGACACCAGATGCGCGGCGGTGGGGAACCGGGCCATATCGACGCCGATCTCGGCGATCAGCTCGGCGGCGGCCACGGTGTTCACACCCGGGATGTCAGCGAGCTGCGCCGCCGGGCGGGAGAAAGGGCCGATCGCCTCCGCGATGCGGGCATCCAGCGCGGCGATCTGGGCGCCGATCCGGTCGATGTTGTCCAGCATCATCTGCAGGATCGTGGCGTGATGGTCGGTGAAGAACCCGCGCAACGCCTCCTCGAGCCGGTCGGTCTTTTTGCGCGCGTTGCCCTTGGCCAACCGGGCCAGTGACCACGGGTCGCGCTGGCCGGCGATCAGCGCCTCCATCATCGCCCGCCCCGAGACACCGTGGATGTCGCTGAGCACCGAGGAGATCTTGATCTGGGCGTCCTCGAGCAGCTTCTCCACCCGCTGCATCTCCCGGCTGCGGTCGGACACCAGGGCACGGCGGTAGCGGGTCAGATCGCGCAGCCGGCGGATCGGCGGCGGGTGCACCAGCGACGGGCGGCACATGCCGCGTTCGGCCACCCTTGCCAGCCACACCGCATCAGCGCGGTCCGTCTTGGCCCGCCCCGGCACGTTCTTGACCTCGCGGGCGTTGACCAGCCAGCAGTCGAACCCCTCGGACTCCAACAGGTAATAGACGCCCTTCCAGTAATCACTGGTCGACTCCATCACCACACGCTCAATACCCCACTGCCGCAGCCAGATCGCCATCTCCAGCAGCGCCGCGGTGGTGGTGGCATAGCCCCGGATCTCCTGCATCCGCCGCCCCGGCTTACTCGGG
Source organism: uncultured Actinomycetota bacterium (assembly GCA_963817825.1). Classification (GTDB taxonomy): domain Bacteria; phylum Actinomycetota; class Actinomycetes; order Mycobacteriales; family Mycobacteriaceae; genus Mycobacterium. The sequence continues at coordinate 112,724 of CAWFQG010000014.1, forward strand.
TGCGGCACCCGCATGCACGCCTCCAGCGTGGCCTTACCAAGATCCAGCGCCGCCACCCGCTGCACCACCAACTCGACCTCGTCGACCTCTTCCATTCCCGGTGTCCCTCCACGCAACCGAACACAATGACGGCCGCCCGCAGGAGTCAACGGAAAAACAGATCGAGTCGGACCCTCGTGCTCATGGCAACAATGCGCAGCTCCGCCAACGACTCCCAGGATCAAACTATTTCACGGGCTCACCTGCGCCAAGAACACTCGACCTCGGCGAGCGACCACCCCCGATTTTCCCGGATACACGGCGTCCCCGCAGGGGCCCCACAACTATTTCGAGGCACCCTTCAGTTCTGCTCGGGCTTGGTCGATTTGGTTGTAGGCGTAGGTCACCATGGCGGCGGTGGTCATCGTCTCGCCCTTGCGGGCGAGCGATTCGTAGGTCTGATCGCCGAGGACATCGCGGAGGTGGGCGATCACTGTGCTGATTTGCGGGAACGCCGACGCGGTGAGGGGACCGCCCTGCACGCCGTTGGACAGCGGCGCGACGGCGCGAGAGGCTTGAAGCATGGAGGACAGGGCTACCAGCACCGTCCGCTTCGAGTCGCGTACGACAATCGACCGACCTATCGAGGCCGTGTTCGACCGGGTTGCCGACCTGGCAGGCTATGGGACCTGGATGCACCGCACCGGTTTGTTCCGAGGGTCCGGCCAAACGTCCGACGGTCCACTTGGCAAGGGCACGTCGTACTTCGATGCGACAAGGATGGGCACCTTCCGTGGTGAAGTGACCGACTTCCAGCCGCCGTCTCGGATTGGGTTCCGGGAGACGCTGCGATGGTTCGGCTCCGAGGTGATGGAGGCCCGGACCGAGTACATCCTCGACGACGCGGACCAGGGCAAGACAATCGTCACTCACAATGCGGAGGGTCGGCTCTTCGGCTGGATGCGGTTGATGAAGCCGATGGCGGCGCTCATGGCGAAAAGCGAACGAGCGCGAACCGTCGGGTCCCTGAAGCGTTCGCTTGAGTCGGCCTAGCTGCGAGAGCCGCGCTGAGCATCAGGCCGGATCGACCCGAGGAACGTCTGGTCCAACTCATCCGACTCGTGGATCGAGACCGTCAGTGCGGCTGCGCGCTGCTGGCACGAGCACCACTGCCCTTGGTGACCGCCAGGACGGTCTCGACAGGGACACCTGTGGTGGTACACCTACAGAAGTCGTATATAGACTCCAAACCGATTGTGGCGCAGCAAGATAGGTGCTGTGGGGGTGTGTCTATTTCGAGACCGCGTTCAGTGCCGCTCGGGCCTGGTCGATTTGGTCGTATGCGTATGCCGCCATCTCGGCGGTGGTCATCGTTTCGCCGTCGTGGGCGAGCGATTCGTAGATCGGATCGCCGAGAACCTCGTGGAGGTGGGCGATCGCGGTCGTCGATGTCCGGGAAGACGAGCGCGGCGAGGGGGTTCACCACGGCGAACCCGGCAATGGTGGCCGCTGGTTCAAAGCGTCCGAGCCGGTCGAAAAACGCAGCGAGCGCGCCGAGGGGACCGTGGATCATGCCCGTGTTGCCCGAGTCGTGATAGTTGCGGATCGCCAAAGCGAAGTAGTCGAGCGCGGCCACCGGGTCACCGTGTTTGGCCTCGACCAGGCACAGGTTGGCCGCCACGTGTGACTCGTTGGCGCGGTTACCGCTGTCGCGCGCGATGACCAGGCCCCGGCGCAGGGCGTCCAGCGCGCGGTCGGGATCTGTGTCGTGGAAGGCCAAACCATAGGCGAGGAGTGCGAACGAAAGCACGTACGGGTTGCCGGTGGCTTCGGCCGCGTCGATCAAACCGCTTGCGGCGGCCATCGCCTCGTCAAGGCAACCGGCGATCGTCAGTCCGATGACCAGGCATGCCGTGGTTTGTGTAGGGGTGTCGCTGCCGCGCACCAGCCGGGCGCGACACCACTCGACCCACCGTTCGGGCTGGCCTGCGGTCAGGTACGCGCCGCCAAGCCAAGCCTCAGCGCCGTACGGCAGGTCGCCGCCACCGCGATCGATTGCCATCTCACCGGCCTCGGTGTAGCGGACGGCCGCCTCGTACGCGTCCGGTCGTGTAGCACTGCGACGCCATCACATAGAGGACTACGAGGCGGGGATGGTCGACGGCCCTGGCGGGTTCGATCAGTTCTTCGGCCCAGGCGATCGGCTCATAATTTTCGACCCAAAAGCCGACGAACGCCGCGCAATATCGCGATCGCGGTGGCGGTAGTCGAGATCGCCCTTATCGGCGGCCCACCGAAACGCGGTGCGCAGGTTGGCCAGTTCGGCCGCGAACCAGTCGTACGCCTCCCGTTGTCGGGGGCTGTCCCACAGGGCCATGATGTCGGCTTCGCGCCCGGCGAAGTAGCGGGCATGCGCGTCCCGGACCTCGGTGACCACGCCACGGGCGACGAGTTGTTCCTCGGCGAACTGGCGGATGGTCTCCAGCATCGAAAACCGGGTGCGCCCCGTCGATCGGTCGGCGACCAGCAGCGACTTGCGCACCAGCGCGTCGAGCCGATCCAGGACGGCGTAGTCATCGACGCCTTCGGGTCCCACAACGGCGCAAGCACTTTGAAGGTCGAATCCGCCTGCGAACACCGAACAGCGTTCCAACACTGTCTTTTCCGCGTCATCGAGTAGGTCGTAGGACCACGCCACCGCGTGACGCAGTGTCTGGTGGCGCTCCAATCCGCGTCGCGACCCGACCAGCAAGCCGGAACCGGTCATCGAGCCGATCCCGTACCTCGGTGACCGTCATCGACTGCCATGCGCGAGGCAGCCAACTCGATCGCCAACGGGATGCCGTCGAGACGACCGGCAGATTTCCACCACCGCAGCGGCCGCATCCGCACCGGCCAGCGAAAAGCCCGGTGCCACAGCTTCGGCGCGCTGCGATGAACAGGATCGCGGCAGCCGAGTCGACACCGCCGAGCACATCCAGTGACGGCACCGGCCAAAGCTGTTCATCAGCCACCCGCACGCCTTCCCGGCTGGTGGCCACAATTCGCACCGTCGCCGACTGCGCCAGGATGGCTTCGACCAGATCGGCGGCGGCATCCAGCACGTGCTCGCAGTTGTCGAACACCAACAGCCGGATTCTGCCCTCCAACGCGGCGGCCACGCTCTCGCTCACGCTCTTGCCCGCCTGTTGGGTGATGCCCAGCACGGCCGCGACCGCGTCGGGCACCGCTGCCGGATTAGTGACCGCCGCCAGTTCGAAAAACCAGACCCCGTCCGGGAATTCATCGGCCAGCCGGGCCGCGACTTCGGTCGCCAGGCGTGTCTTGCCGACGCCACCCACCCCTGTCAATGTGACCAGCCGATGAGCCTTTACCGCAGCCTCGATCTCGACGACCTCGGACTCGCGGCCAATCAAGCTGGTGACCGGCCGCCGCAGATTCCCAGGGTTCGAGTCGACTCCCCGCAATGACGGAAAGTCGGTCCGCATACCCGGCGCTCGCACCTGAAACACCCCGATCGGAGTGGCCAGATCGCGCAACCGTCGCCGTCCCAAATCAACGAAGTCGACTCCGCTGAGCAGTACTGCCGTCGAGTCGGCCAGCAGAATCTGACCGCCGTGCCCAGCGGCCATCACCCGCGCAGCACGATTCAGCACCGCCCCGAAGTAGTCGCCGTCCCGCAATTCGGCCTCGCCGGTCGCCAACCCCATCCGCACCGGCAACTCCAACGCCCGCTGCGCAGCCACCGCAGCGTCGACCGCAGATTTCGGCGAGGCGAACGCCGCAACCACACCGTCACCGGTGTGGCTGAACAAAAAACCGTCGTGCGATTCGATCGCGTCGCGCAGCACCTCGTCATGCGCCAGAAGTGCCGCCCGCATCGCCGCCGCGTCAGCTTCCCACCGACGGGTCGAACCCTCGATATCGGTGAACAGAAACGTCACCACGCCCGAAGGAGCAGCCGCCGTCATGGCATCGCCTCGGCCCACTTCATATGCCCCTCGAAGCCAAGGGATTTCGCCATCGCGCGGTAGCGCTCCCGGTAGTCGCGGTAGTCTGCCTCGTCACCGTGCGCCCGCGCCAGTAGAGCGTGCAGCCGCAGCAGCCAGATCTCGCGCACAGCCAAATGGTCATCGAATCGCACCGACGTCAGCCTGTCGATCGCGGCCTCGGCCTCCTGCACGTCGCCCCCGGCACCGCGCTCCAGTAGCGTCTCCACCAAATAGCCGGTCGCCTCAATGCTGTACAAATGTCCAGCACGGAACAGATCGTCCATCACGGCGCGGATTTGGGATATAGCACTGTCGGGGTCGCCGCACCTGGCCCGCTCCCGCGCGGTGTACACGTCCACGACTACAAGCAAGTACTGGTAGAACCGCCCCTGCAGGCACATGTCGCGGACCTGCGCCAGCACCGCCAATCCGCGCTCACGCTCCGCCCGGGTGTCCCGGTGCACCAGCGCCATGCCCAGCGCCCACCGGGCCCAGCCCAGCGCGAAATCCTCACTCGATCGCTCGGTGATCTCCAGCGCCTCCTCGATGTCGCGCAGCGCAGCGCCGTCGGCCAGCAGAACCCCGCACGAAATCGCGAAACCGTAGGCGTACGCGATGACGACGGCATACGACATTGGGTCGGCCCCCCGCGCCATGGCCAGCGCCCGGTCGATGTCGTCGCGCCACTCGGCACGGCCCAGCGCCCACCGCGCGGTGCCACGCGATGCCAACGCCACCGCCAACGGCGAACCGAAAATGTCTTTCCCTAAGGTGGGGTCGCCGTCGGTCAGGTCGATGACTGTCTGCGACCGGCGCAGCGCCTCGGCCATCTCGCCGGTCTGAGCCTTGATGCTGATCGCCGCGAGGGACAGCCCGACAGTCAAGCTCGGCATGCCGATCGACTCGACCAGCGCCATGGTTTCAGAGGCCAGCCGCGACGCCTCGTGCACCCGACCATGACGCATGTGCTCCATCATCAGCCCGACCATGCCGATGGCCAGCCACGGCTTGTCCCCGGCCGCCGCGCAAAGCTCTCGCAGCTCCTCAAAAAGGCCGCCGGAAAGATCGGCATAGACCCGGAAGGCGTTGCCGCACAGCCAGGCGCGGGCGACGATGCGCATCGCGGTGCGGCCCGCATCGTCGGCGGGCAGCGCGTCGGCAACTTGGCGCGCCCGCTGCCAACTGGCCCACGCCGCCACAATGTCGCGGGTGGCCGCCCACGCCCCTGCGCGCATGTGCCAGCCGTAGGCTGCGTGGAGATCGCCTGCGGCCTGCAGGTGCTCGGCAATCAAGGCGGCATTCTCGTCGAGCCAGTCCGGCTCCTGTTGTTCGATCGCGGCGGCCGCCCGCCGATGCAGTTGGGCGCGGTCGGATTTGAGCTGCGACTCGTAGGCGACCGCGCGGATCAGCGGATGGTGGAACACATACTCGGCGTGCGGGGTGAACCTGACCTGATCGATCAACTCGGCCTTGACCAACTCGTCAACGACCGGCTCGACCCCCAGGCTGGTCAACAAGTCGGTGCCAAACCGCGAGCCGATGACCGCCGCCGCGCTGAGCGTGTGTTTGGCATTCGGGTCGAGCCGATCGATGCGCGCGGCGATGGTCGCCTGCAACGTGGCTGGCACATTCACCGCTGCAGCCTCGGCCGTCGAGACGTATGCGCCCGACTGCCCTTGCAGCACGCCGCGCTCGGCCAGATCGCGCACCATCTCCTCGGCGAAGAACGGATTACCGGCAGCCCGCTCGGCGATCGTCTGGCCCAATGCGCGAACTGATGTGTCGGCCCCGAGCAGCTCCGTGATCAATGCTGCGGTCTCTGAATCGCTCAGCGGCGCAAGGGCAATGGTTTGCGCACCGTGCACGCACATCAGCGCACCCTCGTACTCGGGACGGTAGGTGAGCAGCACCAGCGAGGGCGTCTGCGGGATCACCGTGAAGAAATCGACCAGCATCGACTCGCTGACCTCATCAATCCAATGCGCGTCCTCAACGACATAAACCGCAGGGCTTTCGCGGGCCAACGAGGCGGCATTGACCAACGCGGTCAACCGCCGCCGACGCGCATCCGGATCGATCGGCGGTAAAGGAGTGCTCGGGTCGCCGATGCCCAGCAGGTCGTCAAACAGCGCCACATCCTCGGAGTCCGCGTCGGGAACCCGGTCGCGCACTCGATCGCGAGCCTCCTGCCCTTCAAGACCATCGACGCCAGTAGTCGCCCGCAGTAACCGCGCGACGGCATGGAAGGGGACCTGGCTGGTGTGCGATTCACAGAAGGCGGTGAACACCTCCACACCGCGGTCACTAGCCATGGCAGCCAGCTCGCGCACTAGACGGCTCTTGCCGATGCCCGGCGGCCCCACCACGTCGACCACAGCGCCGTGGCCCTCGACGGCCCGGTCCAACAAGCCCTCGACAGCGTTCATCTCCCATCGCCGACCGACGAGATTCGACTCCGCACGCCCGACAGCGCGATGCTGTTCCCCCATGCCCAACAGCCGATGTGCGAACACCGGGTCGGCAACACCTTTGATCTGGACCGTCTCCGGCTCGGCAAGAGCCGCTGCCCCATCAACCAGCCGCGCCGTCGACGCGCTGAGCATCACCCCACCGGGCGGAGCGACCGACTCCATCCGCTGCGCCATCCCGACCTGCTCACCAACAGCGGTGTAACCCAAAGCACCCGAACCGATCTCGCCCGCAATCACCTGGCCCGAGTTCAGGCCCACCCGCACCTGCAGGTCGACACGGTCGCGGGCTTCGGTCTCGACCGCCAACCGCGCGTCTCGGCCTGAATCTCCAACGCCGCCAGGCAGGCGCGAACGGCGTGATCCTCCAACGCTAGAGGCGCACCGAACACCGCCATGATCCCGTCGCCGGTGAACTTGTCCACCGTGCCGCCGTACCGCTTCACCACCGCAGCAGAACGCTCGACCAACTCGGCCATGATCTCGCGCAGCCGCTCCGCACCGACGGCCGCCGCGATGTCCATCGAATGCACCACATCGGCGAACAAGACGGTCACCTGCTTGTACTCCGCCGATCGACTGGATGCGTGACTGGCGTGCCGCACTCGTTACAGAACTTGGAGTTCGGCGGCAGTTCAGTGCCGCAGGACCCACACGGCAGCCCCGTCGCGGTCAGTCCACCGCCACCATCCCCGCTGGGGTCCACGTCAGTATCGTTTCACCGCTGCTCGGTGATGTCCGTCGTATCGCCGTGCCAGTCTCCGACGCGAGGTTTGAGACGTCGTATGTCGTCTGTTTCGAGACCACGGTCGGTTGGCGGTCAGTCAGCCATCCAGTGCGG
>CAWFQG010000015.1:0-430834 GCA_963817825.1 uncultured Actinomycetota bacterium
ATCGACGACCGGATTCTGCGGGACCGCTATGTCACCGTCGTTAAGGCAATGATGCGCGACTACGTCGCTCCGTTCATGTTCTTCCCCGCGTCGCGTCAGGCGCCGTTCGGGCTCGGGCCGTGGCAACGCTTCTCGGCGCGTCGCGTGGAGCTGGATGCCCTGCTGTCGGAGCAGATTTCGCACCGCCGACACACCGGAGCCGACGGCCACGACGATGTGCTGAGTGTCCTGATGTCCGACGACGATGGTGCCGGGCGCAGCGACGACGAGGTGCGCCAACAGCTGCGGACGCTGCTGGTGTCCGGTCACGAGACCTCGGCGACCACGCTGGCGTGGGCGCTGTACCACGTGCACGCCGACGAGAAGGTCCGGCAGAAGCTGCTCGACGAACTCGCCGACAACCCCACACCCGAGCAGCTGCCGAAGTTGCCGTACCTCGCCGCGGTGATTGCCGAGACACTGCGGATGCATCCGACGGTGTCGATCGTCGTGCGGCAGCTCACGTGCCCGGTGACCACATGGCAGACCGAACGGGCGCCGGGAGACGTGATCGGCGTGGCGCTGCCCGCACTGCACGCCGATCCGCAGGTCTGGCCGGACCCGACCGTGTTCGACCCCGAGCGTTTCCTGGCCCGCAGACCGTCGCCAACGGAGTACTCACCGTTCGGATACGGGCACCGCCGCTGCCCCGGGTCGTCGTTCGCCGCCCTCGAGTTGGCGATTGCGCTGGGAACCATCCTGACCAACGTCGAGCTGCGGATTCCCACGGGACGGCGGCGAGGCAGGTTGCCCAGGTCGATCCCGCGGGGCGTGGCCGCCGTCCCCAGCCGGCCGATCACGCTCGAAGTCGTCCGCAAGTTCCAAGGAGGTTCGTGAATCATGAAGTTCAAGCAGCGCGTTCCACTGCTTCGATGGTCGTTCTGGCGGATGGCCGCGTCGCAGGGCAAGATCACGACCGTCGGGCAGGTGGGCGACGGTCGAGAAGCGGCCGTGGTTGAGTATGTCCTGGCCAACGCCCGGAAGGGTGACATCCACAGCGTGCTCGACACCATCGACCGGTTCGCGTACAACGAGTCGTTTCTGATCAACGTCGGCGACGAGAAGGGCAAGCTACTCGACGCCGCGGTGCGGCGCGCGAACCCGAAACTGGCGCTGGAGTTGGGAACCTACTGCGGTTACGGCGCATTGCGCATCGCCGCGGCCGCGCCGACCGCCCACGTGTACTCGGTCGAAATGGCGGCGGCCAACGCCGTCAACGCCAGGCGGATCTGGGAGCATGCGGGCGTGGCGGACCGGATCACCTGCGTGGTGGGCGCCATCGGTGACGGCGGGAGGACGCTCGACGCCCTGGCAGCCGAGCACGGTTTCAGTGCCGGTTGCGTCGACTTCGTCTTCCTCGATCACGACAAGAACGCCTACCTGAGTGATCTGCAGAGCGTCCTGTCGCGTGGGTGGCTGCGCAAGGGGATGATCGTCGTCGCCGACAATGTCAAGATTCCCGGAGCGCCGAAATACCGTGCCTACATGCGCAAGCACCAAGGCCGCACCTGGCAGACCGTCGAGCACAAGACTCACGGCGAGTACGGAACGGTCATCCCCGACCTGGTGCTCGAGTCGGTGTACCTCGGCGAGGAGCCTGGCGGCGAATAGATGACAGGGTCGCCGATGCTCGCCGTAGAAGCCCACACTTACCGATCGTCGGGGCGCGACGGGGTGTTTTGGGACCGCATCGCCCTTGCGTTGACCGCGCCTCGGTCATGGTTGATCGCTCTCGCCGTCGCCTTGCTCGGGGGCGTCGTCATCGGGCTGGCGGGCGCCAACGACGCCGGCACCCGGTCACCGGATTTCCTGCCGCCCAGCAGCGAATCGGCGCGTACCGACGACGCTGCGAAGCAATTTCCCGGCGGCGACCGGATAGCGGCGATCCTCGTCGTCACCAGATCCGACGGCGGGGTGCTCACCCCTGCCGATCTCGCCGTCGTGGCAGAGGCTCGCAACCGGATGCTGACAGTCGCCGGCACGCGGGACACACCGGCGCCGATGCTGACATCCGACGACGGCCGCGCCGCCGTCGCGCCGGTGCCGCTGAGAGCTGATCTCTCGGGCTTTGCGCTCAATGATGCAGTGACGGCGGTGCGCAACGCCGCGGGCGACGGATTGCCGGCCTCGCTTATCGCCCATGTCACGGGTGGCCCGGCATTCGGTGCCGACATCGCCAATTCGTTCAGTGGGGCCAACATCAAATTGCTGGTCGTCACCGCGCTGGTTGTCGCGGTCCTCCTGCTAGTTACGTACCGCTCGCCGGTGCTGTGGCTCGTGCCGCTGGCCGTGATCGGTGTAGCCGAGCAGGTGGCCGCCGCGGTGGGAACCGCAGTCGCCGGCATCACCGGGCTGACATTCGACGGGTCGACGTCCGGCATCACCAGCGTGCTGGTGTTCGGCGCGGGCACCAACTATGCGCTGCTGCTGATCTCCCGCTACCGCGAAGAGTTGCGGCGCAACGCCGATCACGGAAAAGCTCTGCGCCGCGCAGTGCGCATGGCGGGACCCGCCATCCTCGCGAGCAATGCGACCGTGGTGCTGGCCTTGCTCACGCTGATCCTCGCCGTGGTTCCCAGCACCCGCAGTCTCGGCGCGCTGGCAGCATGCGGGCTGGTGGTCGCAGCCTTGTTCGTGCTCTTCATGCTTCCGCCATTACTCGCGTTGTTCGGGCCTCGGCTGTTCTGGCCGTTCGTCCCGCGACCCGGCAGCGCCGACACCGTCGAGACTGGGCTGTGGCATCGCATCGCCGAACGGGTGGTACAACGGCCGGGGCTGATCGGCGGGATCTCTGTTCTCGTCCTCGCCCTGCTGGCGACTGGGCTGTTAGGCACCACCATCGGGCTGTCGCAGACTGAGCAGTTCCGCGTGAAAGCCGACTCAGTGGCCGGATTCGACAAGCTCGCAACACATTTTCCAGGCGGGTTGGCCGACCCGACCGTGGTCATCGCCGACACCAGCAGGACGAGCGCCGTGCAACAGGCGATCGACACGACGTCCGGGGTGGTTTCGGCGACTCCGACCGCCCAGTCGGCCACAGGGAAGAGCAGTTGGTCGGTCGTGATCGACGCCGCACCGGCATCAGAGCGGGCATTCCAAATCGTTGCGGCGCTGCGTGATTCAGTCCACACTGCCGATCCGGCTGTGCTGGTAGGCGGATCGGACGCCAAGGCGCTCGACATTCACGACGCCGCGACACGGGATCGGCTGGTGGTGATTCCGGCGATCCTCGCAGTGGTCCTCATGGTTCTCTACGTCCTGCTGCGGGCCGTCGTCGCGCCACTCGTGCTGACGGCGGCGACGGTGCTGTCCGCGCTCGCCGCACTAGGGTTGGGCGGCTGGGCGAGTATCCACGTCTTCGGTTTCCCCGGACTGGATAACAGCACCCCGCTGTTCGCGCTGCTGTTCCTGATCGCTCTCGGCGTCGACTACACCATCTTCTTGGTGACACGCGCCCGCGAAGAGACTGTCCAACACGGCACACGCGACGGGATGGTGCGGGCGGTGTCCGCGACGGGCGGTGTGATCACCAGTGCCGGCATCGTGTTGGCCGCGGTGTTCTGTGTGCTCGGCGTCCTGCCGCTGATCGTGCTGACGCAGGTGGGGATAATCGTGGGCCTCGGTATCCTGCTCGACACATTCGTGGTCCGCACGCTGGTCATTCCGGCGCTGTTCGCGCTGATCGGTCCGAAGATTTGGTGGCCGTCCGGCACGGACGACCGCGCACCGCAATCGCCGCACTGGCCAGCGGCCGCGATCGGGGGAAGGCACCGCCGGTGACGAGTCATGGGGTTGATTGCCGGCCGTCGACACGTCGTTGTGGTGTAGCGGGATCCGAAGTCGTGATATCCGTCTGACGGTATTGGACGTCGGAAGCGACGTCGGTGACACTAGTGATGATTACCTGAAGCGAACTCAGCGCCGCGCGGGAGGTGAGACGACTGGCAGCTTTTCCCGATGCAGCCACGCTTGAGAGGGCGTTGGACATGGCTGCGCAAGCGCCGTCCGCCCAGAACTCCCAGCCGTGGCATTGGCGGTTCAGCAGGGAGGGCGTGCATCTCCACGCTGACCGCAGTCGCCAACTCGGCGACGCCGACTCCGATCGGCGTGACGTCCTGCTCAGCTGCGGCGCCGTGCTGGACCATTGCGTCGTGGCGTTGGCGGCACACGGTTGGCACACCCGCCTCCGGCGCTTCCCCGACGCCTCCGACCACGACCATCTGGCCTTAATCGAAATCATCGAAGCACCGGCCACCGAACCAAGCAGGGAGCTGGCCCTTGCCATCCCACGCCGCCGTGCCGACCGTCGCCGTTACGGTGCGGGTCCGATTCCGTCCGGCACGCTGGAACTGCTCTATATCCGCGCCGCCCGGCGCCAGGTCACGCTGGGCGTGGTCCCCGCCATGAGATGGACCCGCCGGGACGACGACGGTGTGGCGCTGGGATACGGCGGGGCGGCGGGCAGCGCAGACGCCGCGCACGGGGACGACGGTGTGCTGCTGGTGCTCGGAACCGACACCGATGACGACTTGATGCGGCTGCGGGCCGGTGAGACCATGAGCCGGCTTTTGTTGTCAGCCACCGCGTTGGGGCTGGTCAGTTGCCCGCTGACCGACCCACTGAAGCAGACCCGCGACCGTTTGGCGCTCGCGTGCGAGGTGTTCGACGGCGACGGGTATCCCCAAGCCCTGATCCGGTTGGGTCAAGCGTTGGCCGACAGCGACCCGCTGCCCGTGGTCGAGCGATTGTCGCTTGCCGAGACGACGAGCTGGGACAGGGGCATCGGTTAGGTTCGCGACATAAACGCCGAACAGCCGTCCGGGAAGCGTGCATGCCGTGCATCGACGAGCGGACGGCACGTGCCGTCGATCCCAGAAGCGCTTTAACAATTGCGCGGTCAATCGAGGGACTGGCTGGGCACATTTTGGGCACACTCAGTGTCCACAGAGGTCAATTCTGGCGAATCACAATATGTCATTCCGCAGCTCAGTGCCCGTTCGGCTCAGAGACCAGCACCCCGAAGCGGGTTCGATTCCAGGCAGCTCCACAACCGCAGAGGCATGCAGCTGCCGGCGACGACGGTGTCAGGGGATCGCCGGAGGTCGAAGACCAGGGGTGGGCCGATTCGAGTTTGAGGCGATGCGGATGAGGACGTCCTGCCGGCCGTAGGCGGCGGCGAGCTGGATGCCGATGGGGAGACCTTCGGCGTTGCGGTGCAGGGGGAGGCTGATCGCCGGCTGCCCGCTCATGTTGAACGGCGGACTGCACAGCTGATCGTGGAGGCAGGCTCCGCGCGCCGGCAGTTCCTGGCGGCGAGCTGACGTCACCCTCGGTGCGGTGCGCACGAAAGGATCGACCGAGGGAGGCCTGGTCGCGGCCGAACTGCGTTACCCCCTAGGTTCTTTCGCTGCGCCAGCGATGGTCCAGCGGACAGCGGTGGATAGCAACGTGGATAGCAACGGCTTCCGTTTCAGGTGTATTCGCTGATGTTCGCACGCGGCCTGCGACATCGCTTGAAGTGCGCTAACGGGACACCTGCGGATGCCCACGAATGTCGAAAATGACACTGGGGGTCAAGTGGTCGCAGGTTCAAATCCTGTCAGCCCGACAGATAAACTAGCAGGTCAGAGCGGTTTCGGAGAAATTCGGAGCCGCTTTTTGCCATACCCGGTGGGGGTATGGACGCCAATAGATACGCCAACCAGATTCGGTACGCCAGTATCCGACACTCCCCACCAGCTGGCTATATCTCCCCCCGAACGAAAACCGAAGATTTCTTGCTGTGCGGACTCGCGATGCGACAGGCGTTTCCGCAGGCTACGGGGTGAGCTTGAACAAATTCGCCAAATCGCCGCCGTTTCTCAGGTTCAGGATTCGCTGGCGGTGCTCATCGCGGCGGCTTGCGGCGTAGGCATCGAGTTGCTGGCCGGTGACGATGGCCCAGATCGTGGTATTCAGTGCTTCCTGTGCAAGTGTCACGGCGCAATCGGTGATGGTGCCACACGCCGCCTCCGACAATGGGCCGCCGTGGATAGCGGCGTTTCTGGATCTGGTGAGGCGCTTGACCCTCGCATCGACGCGCCGCCGTTCACCGTCGAAGGCGGTGCTGATCGCCGCGGGTGAGGACAGGATGTCGTCACTCTCAGCGAGCCGGCGCGCCAACCAGTGATTGGCGTAGATCGCTCGAAGCGTGGCGACATGAGCGATGGTTTTCGGACTGTCAATGCGTGTGCCCCATCCGCCGTCGAGGATGATGTCCTGCTGTATCGCCGCGAGTTCCGGCGGGGATGTTGCGGCGCCCGGCGTGCGGTCGGGGAGGTACTGCTGCGCCGCCTCGAAGACATCGAATACCACTCGCTGCGCGAAGGTTCGGAGGGTGTACCCATCGGTCAGATAGTCGTCGATGAAGGCGTACCACTTGAGGCCTCCAGTGGGCGCCGTCCAGGTGTTGCAGTGCTCGATAGCCCGGACCGATGCCATCACGATCGCTTCTGAGTCAGCTCGCGGAGTGTCCTTCAGGGCCGACGAGAGCTGCAGCGCGGGCTGCAGCTGCTGGGCAGTTTCGGCGGTGATCAGATGACCGTCGACGGTGAAATCTGCCAAATCTCTTGCGAAGTGGTCGTTCTGGTAAAAAACCGGCTCGGGCCGAGGCTGCTTCAGTCCCCACCTAGGTACCGACGGGTTCCACGCAGAGCCGTCGAAAAACAGGTGGCCACCCAGGACCTTCCACATGTGTTCGTGGACGCCGACCACCGCGAGCACCGAGTCCAGGTGCATTCTGGCCGTCTCCACGGCCCGGTGCCCTTCGACGTCGTGAACGGTTACGCGGGCATATACGAGTCCCGGAAGGTATTCAAATCCGGTGTGCTCGTTCACGTTATTCGATCGCTGGAGATCACGGATCTCGTCGGTGAGCAGTTCTTCGGGCACGACATCGAGCACTAATCGCGCTTGATCTTGGTGAATCAGCAAGCTGGCAAGCGCCTGAGCTTCATAGAAGGTGATGTCGCCATGAGTCACGCAGGGATCTCTCCCGACGAAGTAGCCCTCGCTGAGACGAAACCAGACCACGTAGTCGCCGGTCGGGGGCTGTTCGAGGATGCAGCGCGCCGCAAGGTTCGCCAGTTCGGCTTCGGTCAGATTGGCCTTGACCTGTGGGTCATAAGGCGCTGTGTCGACGGGGTCGCCGACCATTGCCTGCGCCTGCCACACACTGCCTTGGTAGCCGATCAGGACCTGAACGGCAGTCGAGATAGGGCTGAAATACCGGCATCCTGCCTGCGGTACTCGCTGAGGCCGACCAGTGTGTCGCGCAGGAACGCGATCCGTTCGCTCGGGTACAGGACATGGTTGAGGTCGCGGCAGCCTGCAACCAGGTCTCGCCACGCCGCGACGAGCACGTCGTCTTGGTCGAGGATCGCCGCGAGTACGGCGGTCTGCGCAGCGACGAAGGAGCGCTTTGTGTCGTCGATCCGTGGTCGTGCGCCAGGCCGCGGCACCAGCACGCCGTTGGTGATCGCCTGGTGGATCGCCCGCGCCGGAGTGTCGACGAGCGCCAGGAGCTCAGGTCCGATCCAGCCGAGACTGTCGGATAGATCGGCAGCAATCGAGTCCCAGCTGTCGATCTGCACATGGTCGTGCACCCGGGCGTCGGCGCACATGGTCGCAATCTCCTGCGCGATCGCGGTCAGCGGCATATAGCCGGCGCGACAGGTGATCGCTTCCTTCCGGTCGGTGTATTCCTGCAGCTCCTCAATCCAGCGCGTGTGCTGTTCGAACATCCAGTCGTGCCCTTCAGAGTCAGATAAGGCGCCACGTTCGATCATGCCCCGCTGGCGTGGGCTCTCCGACCTATGCCGCTCCCGTGGCAGGTCGGCTGGGTGGGCACGGGCCTCTTCCTGGTCCCGCTCATAGGATCTTTGGTAGCCAGCACCGTGAGCACCAGTTTCGCTGCGGCCCAGAGGCGCACGAGGACCAACCCGCTGATTGCCGCCGCCTACGTGATCGGGTTCATGCTTATCGGGCTCTCGTGGCATACCGTCCACCCGACGCTGGTCAGCTTGGTGGGCGCGTGGGCATCTCCCTGGTCGCGACCAACGTCAGCAAGCGGCGGCAAGAAGAACCGAAGGGTGATGACGAAGGGCGCACCAACTGAAGCCGCTGCCCGGAAACCTCGATGTCCAGGAGCGTCCACCCGACCACAAGGGCAACAATCTCGCAGAGCTCCAGCAGCGTTGTCTGCCTTCCGTGCAGCGGCTCAAGCGTGTTCGTGGGACCGCGCGGCAAACCACTTGCTTGCCTGGCCGATAGCAAAACCTTCCCCCTCAGAAGACAATCCTGGCTTCTCGGCGATTACAGAAGCACCCCTCGAAGATGGAGCATTTTCCTCACCAGACCACAAGAGGAATCCACGATGATCGAATCAGCCCGCCCCAAGCTGAGCCGCTTCAAGTACGCAGCGATGCTGCTCGGCGCGATGGCCGTTGCCGGGACCCCGCTCGCTTATCCGGCCATTGCGACCGCCGAGCCCAACAGCGGGGTGTGGGACATCGAACGGTACGACGAATGCATGAGGGGCGGGCCTATCGACTCTCTGGACGACCAGTACAGGCGCGAGCGCTTTTGCTGCGGCCAGTCTGGCGGAGTGTGGAACGGAGCCAATTGTGTTGCCCCGCCCGGCGATTCGCAGGGTTCGCGGCAGCTTCCGGGCAACATTCAGATCCCATCCGACATCGCCACCGCGCCAGTGACTAGAACACCGCCGCGGCCGATTCAGGTTCCATCCGACATCGCGACTGTGTCGACGGTGAGCCAAGGCAACGAGTTGGCGTCGTGAATTCTTTCGATGAAGCCACCTACTGGCACAACCACCCCGACTTGCCACGCCTCGCACAGAACATGCGCGAGCAGTTGGAACAACAAAGGATGACGGTGTTACGGGTTACCCCGCTGATCGGGTGCAGCGCCGGTGCCTGAAGCCCCAGTGCCGTCGCTCCACAATTTCATTGATTGGCATAATGGATCAGTCGGTCGAGCAGCGACTCGGCGACGACGGGGTTCGGGAACAGCGGGTACCAGTCTTTGGGGGCCCGGTTGCTGGTCAGGATGAGCGGTTTGGCGGCGATGGCGCGGTCGGAGACCAGGTCGTAGAGGTCGTCGCTTTGGGTGGGTGTGTGCTCACGCATGGCGAAGTCGTCGATAATCAGGACCAGGGGGCGGGTGTATTCGCGCATGCGTTGACCGATGGTGCGACCGGCGTGGCCGCCGGCGAGGTCGGCGAGCATCCGCGAGCATTTGACGAACCGGATATCGCCGCCGCGTCGGGCTACCTTGTGACCCAGTGCTTGTGCCACATGGGTTTTCCCGACCCCGACGAGCCCATAGAGGATCACTGATTCGCCGGCCTCGAGCCAGCGCAACGCGGCCAGGTCGCGCAGCATCGCGGCGGGCAGTTTCGGGCTGACGGCGAAATCGAAGTCCTCGAAGGTGGAGTGTTGTTCGAAGCGGGCGCGGCGTACTCGCCGTGCCAGCGCGGCGGTGTCGCGGCGGGCGATTTCGTCTTCGCAGAGCACCTGCAGGAAGTTACTGGTCACGCATGGCACGCAAAATCTCGTTCAATTGAACGCCGAGCGTCGTTGGCTCAGTACCGGCCAGACTTCAGCGCGTCCAGAACACCGACGGCCTGAACTTCTTCTTTCTCGGCGGGAAACGACGGGCTAAATCCCTTTCCTCCCAAATAGAAGTTGTTTCACTATCAAGAAATCGGGAGCAACCCCTCATTCGCCCATATCACTGACATTCGTTGTCCAACAAAGGGTTCTGTCCTTTCCTTCAATCCCGCAGCAAAATTGCGGCACCGCATTTTTCCAGGTGTTCGCGCGGTTTCCCGTTTCACAATCGGCTAATCCAGACCGCGGTATGCTCCATTTGACGGTCCAGCCACTGGCCGGTTGAGGAGATATGCCATGCAGCATTCCTCGGCGGCTTCGAGAACCACCCGCGACGGCACTAGCAGGCGCTCCAGAGCGGCGTGGTCCTCACCGCGCAGGCGAGCGGTTGTGGGCGGATGGCGAATCCCGTGCGGCGAAACATATTGGCCCAGGATGCATTCCAGTAGTGGCCGGCAGCAGTGTGAGTTCCGAAGCCGACCCTCGACCAAACCAACTCGCACGATCAATCGATAGGATTCCGATGTCGCACGCCGTCTCGCACAGATGCCAGCTGCTCGCTGCGGCGGCGGCGGCGCTAACCACAGTGGGGGTCCTCATGCTTCCACCGTCCGCGCAGGCGCGCCCGATGATCCCGCTAGCCCCCGCCTGCGCCACTTATTTGTGGCCTGGTGGTGGTGTTTTCAGCATCCATGCAGGCAACGGCACCACCACCAACATCTCCACCTCCCAGGACTATGTCGTTGGCCGGGCTTTTTATATAGCGGACGGAGCGCAGCCGGCCGATGCCACGTATGGGAATCCCTCCGGCGGCATCGTGGGAGGAACCTCCATCGACATCACCATCAACTGGGATCAGGGTCCCGGCGCCGGATACGCATCTCACTTCACCGGCAAGATCAACGATGACGGGTTGGCAAGCGGCACTGTTCATAACAGTAACCGCGATGACGCCTGGAACAGCTCGCAAACCTTCTCGTGCATTACAACAGCATCGCCCCCGGCTCCCGCGCCGGCTCCTGTCGCCCGGCTGGGTGTCGCCGTGAATGGTCCAACCACATTGGCTGCCGGTGCCAGCGGAACCTACACCGTAAATGTCAGCAATCCCGGCGATGTCGGCGCGCCGGTCGAGCTGTACGTCAGCTACAGCGGCAATCTGCAACAGACCGGCCAGGTCACGCCCACCGGTGGCTTTGACTGCGGCGTCCAGAACTATCCCGGAGGCACCTCATCGGTGCACTGCACCGTCGGCCAATTCGGGTCGAAGGCGACGGCAACCATCGTGGTACAGGGGCGGGGGTCGGCGCCCGGCGCAGGTGGGCTCGACGTGAACATCAACTCTTCTGACCCCGCTGCCCAGTTCGTGCAGAAGTCCCAAAAGTTGAACGTCTCGATAACGTAGCGGTTCGCCAACGCCGTTGCGCCCGTTGACCATCACCCCACGAGGAGTAAAACTCAACGAGGCCCGCGCGGGGTCGGCCGACTCCGACACGTGAGTGGAAGCCGCTCGGAAGGCTGAAGCAGCCGCGGACGACGAGGGCCGTGGCAAGACTGGCAGCGGCGCGGTGTCATCGTCATCTGATAGGCGTTGTGTGAAAGTAGTTTCCGGCGGTGGTGCCATCGGAAACTGTGAATCAGCCTGCCAGGGCGGCAAGTTCACCCCGTTACCTCCTACGGTCGATTCAGAGTCTAACGGGGTCATGTGGGTTCAACGATGGTGGTCGGAACTGGCCGGCATCATCCGCTACTGCGACGCCGCGGATGCCTTGGGTGCCCGTTCGGTGTGGTCATGGCGAGTGGCGGTGGTTGCGTCGCAGTTCGAGCACGTGTCGATCACGGTAGTGTGAGGGCGCGTGTCGTCGGGAAACGGAAGCCTCACTTGCCGCAGCCTGGCGCTATGGCCGATGCCTCGAACGTGCGGCACGACACCATCGTGGTGCCCGAGACGATGACCCCGTCCCAGGTAAGGGCGCTGGCGGAGCGGAAAGCTCAGGCTCAAGTCGGCGACGATGACATGGTCGCCTTTGTGCATCTCCACGGATCACGGCCGGTCGGCGGTGAGCATGGCACCGAGGTCGAGTGGCGTTACAGCTACCAGGTGATACCGTCTGGCGGCCCCGCTGCTGATACGGCCGGCTGACCGCAGCGGCGGTGCGTTTCCATGGGTCATTAACCCGCGCCTGCGGCCGGTGTAGGCGAGGCTGACAACGCTGATCGACGCGCTTTACCCGATTGCCTATGCCTCGCCGCCGAGCACTCGACCGATTCGTCCGAAATCGCATCGATTGACGACTAACACGATTCGCGGCTCCGGGGCGGCTGAAGCTCAGTTCCACTGTCGCGCGGTCTCTGAACCGGCTGCGGCTAGCGCTAGACAAGATCGGTCGAATAATGTTGTTGCGCCGCGGGGCAACTCGCGGTCGAAAGGTTCGAGGGACACGGGGGTTTCGTCATGTTCACTCCCTCACGGTAGGCGGGGCTCCGTCGGGGGTTGTCACGTTTTTGTTCCCCGATATCAAGGCGCGTTGATCGCGGCCCCGAACCATCCTGCGGGCAATGCGGCAAAGCGACGACAGCGCGCGGGACGGCGCGGTAATTTCCCAGAAGCGCTCCAAGAGGGCTTTGGCCCTGCCACAGCGCCAAAACGACCCAGGACAGCAAGTGAGTCGCACCGACAACGCCCAGACGCCGGACGAACGCACAGGAGACACCACCTATGCGTTCCCCGCTCACCTTCTCGGCGAGCTGGACGCTCCGGCCGCTGAAGGTGTTGAACCCCGCGTTTCGGCCGCGGAAGGCTCGCCGAACCGCTCGGCCCTGCTACTCGTGGTGCGCGGCCCCAACGCCGGTTCCCAGTTCCTGCTCGATCAACCCGTCACCTCTGCGGGCCGGCATCCGGACAGCGACATCTTCCTCGACGACGCCACCGTCAGCCGCCACCACGTCGAATTTCGACTGGAGAACGGACAATTCCTGCTCGTCGACCTCGACAGCCTCAACAACACTTACGTCAATCATGAACCGATCGACTCCGCGGTGCTGGTCAACGGCGACGAGATCCAGATTGGCAAGTTCCGTCTGGTGTTCCTGGCCCGGCCCACCACGGGTTGAACAGGCCGAAACCAGGACCTTGCGGCCATCGTTAGTTGTCCGGGGCAGCCCGCCGATGGCGGCCATGAGACGAACCGTCTGCCCCGACCGCACTTCTTGGGGTGTGCCCCTCATGGGTCGGAGTGATGTGCGCACGGGCTGGTGGGGCCGGCGGCGACGCAGCACGCGGACCGCGGACGGCGCGCAGCTCCTCGACCACCCGTCGGTGACCTTCCCGCGCCTGCTTCTCGGTCGCGTAGCGCATCCCGGTCGCGTCGTATCCTCCACCGATGATCAAGGTCTCGTAGATCAATGGCTCATGGTGGCGCCAGTTATGATTCACGCCGCGCCAGACGGTCGACACGGTGATCAGTGGCGCTGGATCGAGTGGTTCATCGGGACCGATCACATCTCGGGCGATGTGCGTGTAGTTCTCGTCCTCGAACTTCTCTGCCCACTGGTGCATCGTCATGGGCTGGCCGTGGCGATCGTAGTACAGAGGGCGCCCGTCCCAGTCCTTGTCCCGGTTCATCAATCGGCAGCCTACGCCCGACATGTCGGTGGGCAATGCCCTCACCGGCTAGCAGGGAAAGCGCCGCGCCGCCGACCCGTCGTGCCGCTAAAAGCGGGCCCAGTTCGAAACGTCTCGCGTCTCGGGCCATGCGCCAGGGGTCAGGTCCGGGTTTCGCAACAGCGCAACCGAACAGCGCGTTGAGCGTGGCCCAGCCGACAGGGGACGCGGGGATCGAATCGTGCACTCTTGGAGCCTGATCCGACAGGGCTGCCCGCGGGTTCGGCGCTGATAGTCCTGGAACGGGGCCCCGACGCCGGATCCCGGTTTCTGCTGGATCAGCCGGTGACCTCGGTGGGCCGACATCCCCGCAGCGACATCTTCCTCGACGACGTCACCGTGAGCCGCCGGCACGTGGAGTTGCGGTGGGAGAAGGACGATTTCCACGACCACGTCGCCCGGCCGCAGTGCCGCCACCTCTGTAAGTGCCGCGACCGCCGCCACAAAGCCCCCAAGAAGAAGCCGTCTCTATCCCAGCACCGATTCTGGCACCATTGCGGAGATGGATGCGCGTTCGGGGCCGGGTCTCAATGATCCGTTCGAAGAGGCGATTGACGACGCGCTGAGCTCCTTGCCGGCCGATCTCCGTGCGGCGATGAGCAACGTCGAGATCGTCGTCGAGGACGAGCCTCCCGACGGGCAGCCGCTGCTCGGCCTGTACCGCGGCGTACCGCTGCCGCGAAGGAGCAGCACGTACAGCGGAGTGCTTCCCGACAAGATCAGCATCTTCGGCGGGCCGATCACGCGACTCGCTGCCGGCGACGCCGATCGTCTACGCCGCGAGGTCAGGCACGTCGTGCTCCACGAGATCGCACATCACTTCGGGATCAGCGACGAGCGGTTGATCGAGCTCGATCGCTACTGACATGGCGCTGATGCTCCGCAGCATAGCCGGCGGTCTCGGTCTTCTGCCGATCGTCGTCGGCGGCATCTTTCTCGGCCAGGGCGCGGGACTGCTCGGCGGCTCGTTCATGACCGACCTGTTCCCAAACCGTATCCACGGCGTTAATCCCTGGTGTCCCGGCGGAGTTAGCGTGAATACATGCAGCCGCAGTCGTGCGCCGAGCGGCATCCGATCCTTGCCAGCGTCGGCGTTGCCGTCCTCGCAGTCATCGTCGCGTACTGGTGGTCGGCCGCGGCCGTCGTCGTGGTCGCTGCCACGGTGTGCATTTCCGTCATGCTGCAAAGGTGGTGGCGGTTCGAGGTTGCAGCCCATCGCAAAAAACAGCACTGCTCAACGCAGCCGAGCACGAGCTGGATGCAGCCGAGCATGAGTCGTCGAACCCCCTAGAGAGGAGAGATATGTGCCAGACTTCGCCCCCACCCACCCCGGCGAGATCCTCTTGACAGAGTTCCTCGAGCCGATGGGGATCTCGCAGTACCGGATCGCCAAGGCGATCGATGTGCCGCCGCGGCGGATCAACGAGATCGTGCACGGCAAGCGCGGAATCAGCGCCGACACGGCGCTCCGCTTGTCACGCGCGCTCGGGCTGAGTGACATGTTCTTCATCAACATGCAGGCTCACTACGACGCCGAAGTCGCCCGCGAACAGCTGGCGACCGCGCTGGCCACAATCGAACGCATCGCCTGAGAGCCAGTGGCCGGACCCAAGAATCGATCCACTTTGTGAGAGTCGATTATTGGTGCGTGCATTGGCGGCCTGCTCAACTGTGGCTGGCTAGCGGGTTCAGTGTCCGGGGTCGAATTCGACGGGCAGGGTGGTGGGTCCGGTGACCCCGATCATCGACGGCCACGAGGACCACGTGTTCGGACGCTGCGATCGCGTGCGCTCTGAGCTCATGGGCGCGCGGCGCGAGGGCATCCATGCGTAAACACGAGTCGTGAGCGTGTTCCGCTATCGCGACGGTCGACAGGTCTAGCGTTGGCTATATCCCGATGACGCATCAGCTTGGAACAGCATCTTCGACGAGTGGGCAAGCGAGGCCAAACATGAACGCCGATGACATCATCGCCAACGACGCCCCCCGTGATGCGCTCCGGCTGTCCATCACCGCATTCACGCGGTGGGGCATCGCTTATCCGGCTGACCCAATGTGGATCCGGCGGGATCGCGAGCTGCGGGTCTAGCTGTGGAGCTGCTGACGCTCGATCAGATCAACGCGGCGGCGGATCGGCTGAGTCCGGTGATGCGACTAACCCCGGTCATCGCGTCGCGGGTGCTGTCGGATCGCACGGGCGAACAGGTGTGGCTCAAGTGCGAGAACCTGCAACGCACTGGGTCGTTCAAGCCCCGCGGCGCCTACAACCGGATCGCCAATCTGAGCGTCGAGGACCGGGCTCGCGGTGTGGTCGCGGCCAGCGCAGGCAACCATGCGCAAGGAGTCGCGTGGGCAGCGACCGAGCTAGGGATCGCGTCGACGGTGTTCATGCCGGTCAATGTCGCGCTCCCAAAGCTGGTGGCCACCAAGGCTTATGGTGCGCAAGTTCACCTGATTGGCGAGACGATCGATGACGCGCTGGTCGCGGCGCGTGAATATGCGGAGCAGCACGGCGCGGTGTTGATCCACCCGTTCGATCACGCCGACATCGTCGCCGGCCAGGCCACCGTCGGGCTGGAGATCCTGAGGCAGATTCGGAATGTCGCAACCATCGTGGTGCCGACCGGCGGTGGAGGTCTGGTCGCCGGAATTGCTGCGGCGGTGCACTTTCTGGCGCCGCAAGTCGGGGTGATCGGAGTGCAGGCCGCGAACGCGGCGGCCTGGCCGGGCTCGTTGGAGGCCGGACAGCCCGTGCGCGTGGAGTCGATGTCGACGATGGCCGACGGCATCGCCGTGGCATTGCCCGGGGCGATCCCGTTTGCCCATGTACGGGCATTCGCCGACTCGGTTCGCACGGTCAGCGAAGACGCGCTGTCGCGCGCATTGTTGCTGTGCATGGAGCGTGCGAAACTCATCGTCGAACCGGCCGGGGCGGCAGCGGTGGCAGCGCTGATGACATCGGCACCCGAACTCGACCTGCACGGCCCCGTTTGCGCGGTCTTGTCGGGTGGCAATATCGACCCGCTGGTGTTGACCCACGTAATCACCCACGGCCTGCGCGCCGCCGGGCGGTATCTCGCAGTCAAGGTCACCATCCCGGACCGCCCCGGCGGGCTCCGCATGCTGCTCGCCGTGGTCAGCGAAAGCGGGGCCAGCGTGCTCGACGTGGTGCACTCCCGCACAGCACCCAAGCTGGCACTGGACGAAGTCGAGGTGATGCTTACCGTCGAGACCCGGAGTCCGGCACACCGGGAGCAGGTATTGGCCGCCCTGGGCGGCGCGGGATTCGTCGTCTCCGTGGAGGACAATTAGCGCCCGGCTGCCTGACGGCCGCCGTTTCCTCGAGCACGAAGCGGGGGATGGGGCTCGATGGTCAGGACGGTTGCCGACTCCGCCGGGGATTCAGTCGAACAGCCCGGCGCTGGCCTCCCGCCTGCGGCGCTGCTCTTCGGGATCGGGTACCGGCACCGCGGCGACGAGCCGTTGGGTGTACTCGGTCTGCGGGTTACGCAGGATTTGATCGCGCGGGCCCATTTCCTGCAGCACGCCGTTGCGCAGCACCGCGACGTCGTCGGCCAGCCGGTCCACCACGGCCAGGTCGTGGCTGATGAACAGGCAAGCGAACGCCCATTCCCGCTGCAGCTCCTCGAACAGGTCGAGCACCGACGCCTGCACCGACACGTCGAGCGCGCTTGTGGGCTCGTCGGCGACCAGCAGGTCGGGGCTCAGCGCCAGCGCCCGCGCCAGGTTCGCGCGCTGCCGCTGCCCGCCGGACAGCTCGTGCGGGTAGCGCGCGGCGGTGTCTTTGGGCAGCCGTACCGCGTCGAGTAGCTCGGCAACGCGGGCCGTGCACTCCGCGCCGCGCATCACCTTGTGCACCTTCAGCGGCTCGGCGACGCAGTCGCCCACGCGCAGACGCGGATTCAGCGAGGTCGCCGGGTCCTGGAACACGAAGCCGAACTTCGCGCGCACCGGCCGGAGCTGCTTCTCGGACATGTTGGTGATGTCCTGGCCTAGAATCGTGACCGTACCGGTCGTCGGCTTCTGCAGCGCCGCAACGCAGCGCCCGATCGTGGACTTGCCTGAGCCCGACTCGCCCACCAGGCCAAGGGTCTTGCCGCGGTGAATGCTGAACGTGACGTCGTCGACCGCCTTGAACGCCGCCGAGCCGATCGCACCCGGGAACTCGACGCTGAGACGATCGATCTCCAGCACGCTTTCCGTCTTGGTTTCTGCGCCGGCTTGGTGTTCGGGATTGCCCTGCCCTAGGTGCGGCACCGCCGCCAGCAGGGTGCGGGTGTAATCCTGCGAGGGCTCGGCGAAAAGCTTTGCCACAGTCGCGATCTCGACGACCTTGCCGGCGTTCATGACGACGACCCGGTCGGCCAGGTCAGCGACCACCCCCATGTTATGGGTAATCAGCACGATGGCGCTGCCGAGCCGATCCCGCAGGTCGCGCAACAGTTCCAGGATTTCGGCCTGCACCGTGACATCCAGCGCGGTGGTCGGCTCGTCTGCGAGGATCACCTCCGGGTCGCAGGCGATAGCGCAGGCGATGACCACGCGCTGCTTCTGCCCGCCGGACAGCTGATGAGGATAGAAGCCGTACCGCTGTTCGGGATCGGGTAGCCGCACGAGCCGCAGCAGATCGATCGCCTTGTCCCGGGCCTGCTTTCGGTCGACGTCGGTGTGCGCGCGGATGGCCTCGCTGATCTGGTAGCCGACGGTGAACAGCGGGTCCAGCGCCGCGCCGGGTTCCTGGAACACCATCGCGATGTCCTTACCGCGCAGCGCGGTGAACTGCTTGTCGGACA
Source organism: uncultured Actinomycetota bacterium (assembly GCA_963817825.1). Taxonomy (GTDB): domain Bacteria; phylum Actinomycetota; class Actinomycetes; order Mycobacteriales; family Mycobacteriaceae; genus Mycobacterium. Next base: position 18,183 of record CAWFQG010000015.1, read on the forward strand.
GCCCGGCGACGTCGCGGTCGCCAAGCAGCACCGTGCCGGTGACCCGGGCGGTGTCCGGCAGCAGCCCGATCGCGGCACGCGACGACACCGACTTGCCGGAACCGGATTCGCCGACGACTGCCAGCACCTCGCCGGGTTTCACGTCGAATGTGACCTCGTCGACGGCGCGTATCGGACCGGCGTCGGTGCTGAAGGTCACCGAAAGCTGACGATACGAAAGGACGGGCGCCTCTGGTGCTTGCGTCATGTCACTTCGCCGCCCGTCGGGTGCGCAGCAGCGGGTTGAGCACCTCGTTGATGCTCTCCCCGACCAGGGTCATGCCCAGCACAGCCAATACGATCGCCGTACCGGGAAAAACCGCTGTCCACCAGATGCCGTTGGAGATGTCCGACAGCGCCTTGTTCAGGTCGTAGCCCCATTCGGCGGCCTTGGTCGGCTCGATGCCGAAGCCGAGGAACCCCAGACCGGCCAGCGTCAGGATCGCCTCGGCGCCGTTCAGAGTGACAATCACGGGAAGCGACGAGGTGACGTTGGACAGTATGTGGCGGAACAGGATTCGGGTCGTGCTGGCGCCGGTGACGCGGGCGGCGTCGACAAACGGCTCGACCTTGACCGCCAGCGTAGCGTTGCGGACCACGCGGAAGTACTGCGGCACAAACACCGCCATGATCGCTACCGACGCCGACAGGATGCCGCCCAGCGTGCCGGACTGCCCGGCCACAAGGACGATCGACACCACGATCGCCAGCAGCAGTGACGGCATCGCGTACAGCGCGTCCATCACCAGCACCAGCACCCGATCCAGCCAGCCACCGCGATAACCGGACACCAGGCCGAGAACGACACCGAGTAGCAGCGAGATGATCAGCGACAACACGATCACCATCAGCGCGGTGCGGGCGCCGTAGATCACTCGCGAGTACACGTCCTCGCCCCGCACTGAAGTGCCGAACCAGTGCTGCGCCGACGGTGCCTGCTGGCGCACGAATTCGACGCCGTCCGCGCTGGTCTGAGCGAAGCCGTATCTTGCCAGCAGCGGCGCGAAAAGCGCCACCAGGATGAAGCCCGCGACGAGCACCAACCCGAGGACGAGGGTGGCGCGTTGCAGCCCGTGGGTGGAACGCAGCAGCCCCAGACCCGGGAACGCGCGGCTCTTCGGCTGTTCGACGACGAGCCTGTCGGCGCCCGCGGCGGCGATCGTCATCTCCTAGAACCTCACCCTCGGGTCGATGAGCGCCACCGCCAGGTCGATCACGAAGCTCATCACCGCCACGACGATCGCGATCACCGTCACGATGCCCTGCACCGCGACGAAGTCGCGCGCCGAAAGATAGCGCGCCAGTTGCAGTCCCAGCCCGTTCCATTCGAACGTGGTCTCGGTGAGCACCGCGCCGCCGAGCAGCAGGGCGATCTGCATGCCCATCACCGTCACCACCGGGACGAGCGCGTTGCGGAACGCGTGGCGGCGGGTCACGACACCGTAGGAGAGCCCGCGGGCCCGCGCCGCGTCGACATACCCGGCGCGCAGGGTCTGCAGCATGTTCACCCGGACCAGGCGCAGGAACACGCCGCCGGTCAGCAGTCCGAGGGCCAGCGCCGGCAGCACCGCGTGTTTGAGAACGTCGACGATGTAGGTGCTGTTGCCGTAGAGGATGGCGTCGACGATCGCAATGTGGGTCTGCGGCCGCACGCCGGCCAATGCGATCTCGGTGGACGCACTGAAGCGGCCGGACGCGGGCAGCCAACCCAGCTTCACCGAGAACAGCAGCTTGAGCAGCATCCCGACGAAGAACACCGGGGCGGCGTAGAACAGCACCGCGAGCAGCCGCAGGACCACGTCGGGCACGCGGTCGCGGTGCGTTGCGGCAAACAGCCCCAACGGGATTCCGACGATCATCGCGACCAGCAGGGCCCACACCGCCAGCTCCAGGGTGGCGGCGCCGTTGACCACGATCAGGTCGCTGATCGGGCGTCTGTCGGTCAGCGTGGTGCCAAAGTCGCCGCGGAACAGGCCGGTGAGGTAGTCCCAGTACTGTGACAGCAGCGGACGATCGAACCCCGCCGCCGCCTTGCGCTCGGCGATCTGCGCCGGGGTGAGTCGGCCGCCGGCGGACGCGGTGATCGGGTCCCCGATACCACGCATTAGGAAGAACACCAGGGTGACGAGGATCCACGCGGTCGGGATGATCAGCAGTGCCCGCACGCCCAGATAACGGGCCAAGGCGCCGTAGCGGGTCTGCCCGCCGGCACGCTTGGCCGGTTGCGGGGCGGCGGCCGGCGCGGCCTCCGTGGTGGCCGTCATGCCGCCTTCTGCACCGAGTTCCGCAACGGCGCGAACTCGAACTTGAACGACTTGTCAAGGGTGACGCCCTCAATGTCCTTGCCCGCCACGGCGATCTGCTTTCCGGTCAGCAGCGGGATCGTCGACAAGTAGTTGTTGGCCATTTCGTCCTGAATTTTGGTGATGATCGCTGCCCGCTTGGCCGGGTCGGGCTGCGTCGCTTCGTCGGTGATGAGCGCGGTGATCTCCGGATTCTCGAAGTGGTTGCCCAGGAAGTTGTCCGGGGTGAAGAACGGCGTCAGGTAGTTGTCGGCGTCGGGGAAGTCGGGGAACCAGCCGAGCTGGTAGAGCGGGTAGGCATCCTTGACCCGTTCGGCGGTGTAGGTCACCCATTCGGTGGACTGCAGGTTGACCCGGAACAGCCCAGTGGCGTCGAGTTGGCCCTTGATCGCGGCGTATTCCTCCGACGACGACACCCCGTAGTGGTCGGGGTTGTACTGCAGGTTCAGCGGTACCGGTGTCGGAACTTGGGCGTCGGCAAGGTATTTCGCGGCCTTGGCGCGGTCGGGTTTGGCGCCGTAGGCGTCCTTGAACGCCTCGTTGGCGCCAGGGATGCTGTCCGGGATCACCGAGTACGCCGGCGTGTAGGTGCCCTTGTACACGTCACGGGCCAGCGCGTCGCGGTCCAGCGACGCGGCGATCGCCTTGCGGATCGCCAGCTTCTGCGCGGGGGTGGAGCCGGGCATGGTGTTCATGTTGAACACGATGTAGCGCAGTTCCCCGCCGGGACCCTCGTGAACGACGAGGTTGGGGTTTTTCCGGAGTCCCTCGATGTCGGTGGGCGACAGGCTGCGCGCCGCGACGTCGATGGCCTGGTTCTCGATGTCGATCTTGAGGTTGTCGGTGTTGGCGTAGTACTTGATGCCGACCAGTTCCGTCTTCGGCTTGCCGAACAGCCCCTGATAGTCGGGGTTGGCGCGCAGGCCGATGAGCTGATTCTTGGAGTAGGTCGTCATCGTGAAGGGACCCGCGAACGGCTCGGCGGCGGCGATGGCGTTGTCGTCGAGCACCTTGTCGGGCGGGAACACCTCTTCGTCGATGATCGGTCCGGCGTTGGTGGCGAGCACCTGGGGGAAGGTCTGGTCGTTGGGCAGCTTCAGCTTGAAGTCCACCGTCGACGGATCCGGCGTTGCGACGCTGTCGAGGTTGGCCAGCAGCGACTGCGGTCCGTTGGGGTCGTTGATCTTGTTCTCCCTGTCGATGGAGAACTTGACATCCGAGGACGTCAGCGCGTGTCCGTTGGCGAACTTGAGGTTCGGCTTGAGCTTGCAGGTGTAGGTCGTCGGCGCGGTGAAGTCGCAGCGTTGCGCGATGTCCGGTTTCAGATCGCCACTGCCCGGGACGAAGTTCATCAGGAACGGATACACCTGGTTCATCACCTGCAGCGACCCGTTGTCGTACGAGCCCGCAGGATCGAGCGAGGAGACCTTGTCGGTGGTTCCGACGGTCAGGTACTGACCGGTGACCGCATCGGCCGGGCGACCGAGTCCGCATCCGGCGACGACGAGCGCGAGGGCGGCTAGCGCAGCGAAATGCTTGCCGCCGACCAGAGAGGCTAGGGACGGCGCAGTGCAGGCACGTTGTCGTTCTCCGATTGCATAACGCTAGCTGGATTGGCGCCGGTTCGGGCGGCATTGGCCAGCGTGCGTTGCATGCGTCCTTGCCGAGCGCGGTTTGCAGGGGCAGTTTCGATCGGGTAGTCGCCGTCGAAGCAGACGGAGCACAGTCGCGACGCGGATTGTTCGGTAGCAACCCCATCAACCCTGCCCAACGCTTACCCCCGGCCAAGCCAACGCCTCCCGTCGACAGGCAGTCAACGGGGATGTCGGGTGGTGTCGCTGATCCTGGACCACAACCTGCGCAAAACCCGCCAGATCGCCAACGCCTTCCAGCCGCTTGTCGACCACCGGATGCGGTTCCTCAGGGGCGAGGGCCCAACTGTGCGGTTCGTGGCCTACAGACCGGATGATGCGATGAGTATCGGCGACGACCAGATCGAGTTGCTGCTCGACGAAGGTTGGCGCCCGGAGGATCTCACGCTGCACACGACGGGCGGCCGTCACCCCGAACAGGTTTCGCGGCACGAGTCCGGCAATGCCTCGTACTGGGATAGCTCCGGGACGTCGAGCATGTCTTCTACGGTCACGGGCTCGTCTTCAAGGGACTGGAGCGCCGAGCGGTCGTCCTCGTCGTCCTCGATGTCGCCGCCACCGGTCGCGATGGGCAGAGGGGACGGAGGGCCTGCGGTCCAAACACTTGGGTCCACTCCATCCGCCAATTGCCAACCCCTTTCGATATCCGTCTCAACCAATCCCGTCGCATCTCAGTCTGTAGCATCTAAAGCTATAGCAGCACAACAACTATGGACTTCCCGCATCCATGCAACTAACAAATTTGCTGCACGAAATAACTACACGGCACAGTTGCACCGAGGTGCGAGCGTGCGTGCTGGGGCGGAGTTAGAGCTCGAGGCCGTCGGCCTGGAGCTCAGCTGGTGAGGCTGTTCTGGCTGCGGTCATTCGTTCGTGTCCGGCTCGGTAGGCCTGGGCAGTCTGCAGGTGTGCGTTCCAGGCGGTCTGTCGGACGCGACGGCGGTTGTGGTGGCGTTGAAGTAAGTCGGTGACTATCTCAGGGAGTAGGTGGGGTTCAGTACGTTCGGCTTCGATGTGCATGGTGCGGGGCCTGTCGTCGTTGGCAAGGATGGTTCGGAAGTGGTGGGCGGCTGAGTATTTGTTGGCGCGGCGGATGAGGTGGATCTTGTCGCCGCTCGCGGGTCTGGGGTGGTCGTGGTCGGCTTCGTTGGTGAAGCGTTGGTAGAGAAACGCTTCGTTGTTATGGCGGCCGCGGGTCATCGCGACGTACAGCATCGCCCGTGATGCGCCCTCGCCGAGGATCGCGTAGCAGTTGTCGGCGGTGACGCCTTGGGCTGAGTGCACGGTCGCGGCGTACCCCAGCGTGACGTACTGCTGGAGGTAGTCGCCCTCGAACACCACGCGGGCGCCGTCGGAGAGGCGTTCGGCGGCAGTGCGGAGGAAGGCTGGGCCCACGGGCAAACGTGGTGCCCATCGCTGACCGGAGGGGGAGGAGAATACGGGGCGTGAGTGATGTCTCGCTGGTTGGTTGCGTCGGGTCGTTGATCGTGGCTACCCGCGGCGACGCAGGGGCCGGAGAGGTCCTGCTCAACGTGAGGGGGGCAAAGGAGGCCTACCTTGCATGGTCGGACCAGCAGCTGGCGAAGGGCACCCAGGTGCTGGTGATCGATACTCGCGGCGCGCGCACGGTTGTGGTGGAACCGTGGCCCAGCATGGATTACTGACGAAACCACCGCCGTCACACAACGCGAATCTGCAAGGAGCGCAACATGTTCGGTTATAGAGTGCCCGCACCCGACGAAGCGATGCTGATCTCTGGAGGCCGGGCTCCGGGCAACGCCCCATTCCGTGTGGTAACCGGTCACGGCGCCTTCATCATGCCGTTGTTCCGAAAAGTCCGGTTTCTCACGTTGGCGATGTGCGAGGCTGAGGTCGCCGAAAAGTGCGTCACGCAGCAAGGAATCACCCTCAACGTGCGAGCGGTGATCGCCTTCAAGGTGGGCAACGACGACGAAAGTATCGTGTCGGCCGGGCAACGATTCCTGTCCGACCAAGAACAGATGGCTGTCTTGACCGGGCGGATCTTCGCCGGCCACCTGCGCTCGATCATCGGTTCGATGACCGTCGAGCAGATCATCAAAGAGCGACAGAAGCTGGCCACCGAGGTCCTCGACGGATCCAAGCAAGAGATGGCCAAGATCGGGCTCACCGTCGACGCCCTGCAGATCCAGTCCATCGACGACGGCCAGCTCGGCTACATCCTCGCGATGTCCGCACCACACAACGCCGCCATCCAGCAGCAAGCCCAGATCGCGCAGGCGCAAGCCAACCAGGCCGCGGCCGAGGCCGAGCAAGAGTCCCAACGAAACCAGGCCGAATACGCTCGCCAGACCGCGATCGTGCAGGCCCAATACAAGGCCGAAGTCGACAAGGCACAAGCCCAGGCCGCCCAGTCGGGACCGCTCGCCGAGGCGCAAGCCCAGCGAGAAGTGCTCGAGATGCGTACCGAACTGGCTCAGCGCGCCGCCGAACTCCGTCAGCAAGAGCTCGTCTCGGAGGTCGTCAAGCCGGCCGAGGCGGAGGCAGAACGCGTCCGAATCCTGGCGCTCGCCGATGCGGAGAAGATGAAGATCCAAGCCGAAGCGGCGGCCTCGCACAACCGGGTGGCCCTGGACAGGATGCTCATCGACCAGTTGCCTGAAATCGTCAAGCAGGCCGCCCAAGGTCTGTCAGGCGCCAACCTGACAGTCCTCAACGGCGCCGACGGGCTCGGCGAGATCGCCACCGGCCTGGTCGGGCAGGGCCTGGCAATCTTCGATTCTTTGCGCGGTGGGCTAGGTCAACACGGCTACGGCGACGGGTCCAACGAGCTCGAAGCTCCTGCGTCACACCATGGCCGCTGACAGAAGCCTGCCGGGCAGCGCCGAGCGCAACGGACACCAGTTCGAGATCATCGGGAAACAGGTCCGCCTATCTCATCGACAGTGAACACGATTCCCTCCTCTTCCGCCATCACTCTGGTCATCCGCAACTGCTACGACTCTGGCAACGTCGCCTACATCCGTTTCGCCCTGGCAACTCTCGCGGTGGTCCTCGAGCGCCTCGGACGCCTCGAACCGGCAGCCACCATCGCCGGTTTCGCACTCAATCCCCTCAGCGCGTCGACAAGCCGTGAACACGATGGTTTGGGGTGAGATCGGCAGAGACAATCAGTGCAGGTCAGCGCCATTCCCTGGTCAATGGGAGACGCTCAAAACACTCCATCTCCGACTGGGGGTCAAGTGGTCGCAGGTTCAAATCCTGTCAGCCCGACTTCAGTCAGCCGACGCTGGCCAGAGGTCGTTTACAGCCGTGTGATTCCTGTCCTGCGGGTGCCGTACCCCAACGGCGTACCCAATCCAGCTTCGACACCCGCCTAGCAGCAAACTTCGGTGTTCGGAACTAGAGACTGGTGGATTCACCGATTCATTTCGTGTTATGGGGCTGTTGCCGTGACGACTAGCGGGCAGAATGACCGGCATGCCCAAGTTTGGTGTCGGGATTTCAGACGTATTGATCGCGGCTCGGCCTACCGCCGAGGCAGGCTCGCGGATCAACTACTTGTCCGCGGTGGGCAGCCGCGTCGACTCGTACTGGGTTCCCGACCATCTCAACGCGCTGTTACCTCGATCGATCTGGAGCGCAAAGTACTGTGGTGCAACCAAACTCGTGCCGAAGATCGACGCGTATCTGGAGCCGTGGACTATGTTAGGGCATCTCGCCGCGCGAAATCGCCTGGGCCGTCTCCGCCTGGGTACGAGCGTCACGGACAGCGGTCGGCGTAATCCCGCGGTTACAGCGCAGGCGGCTGCGACGGCTCACCTTTTGACTCGCGGACGATTCATCCTCGGCATCGGTTGCGGCGAACGCGAAGGCAACGAGCCGTACGGGGTCGACTGGTCGAAGCCGGTCGCCCGATTCGAGGAGGCGATGGCTACCATTCGGGCACTGTGGGATTCGGGTGGACAGCTAGTCAACCGCGAATCTCCATACTTTCCGCTGCGTAACGCGTTGTTCGACCTTCCCTCGTACAAGGGCAAATGGCCGGAAATTTGGATCGCCGCGCACGGCCCGCGCATGCTTCGGGCGGCCGGACGCTATGCCGACGCTTGGTATCCCGCGTTTCCGCATCGGCCTAAGGAATACGCGCGGCGTCTCGAGTTGGTTCGGACGGCCGCCTCGGACGCCGGACGCGATCCCATGGGAATCACACCCGCGCTGTGGACTCCGGTCTACACCGGGCACACTCGCGACGAGGTCGATGAAGCGCTGTCATCCGAGATAGCCAAGGCCTGGGCCTTCAATGCGTCCGACGAGTTCTTCGCCCGCCACGGCGTCGAGCACCCTCTCGGCGCCGGTTTCACGGGCGCCCAGGACATTCTCCCGCAGCTTCTGGACGAGCAGACCGTGTTGTCCGCCACGGCGCGCGTACCGCTCTCCTTAATGCGCGAAGTCTGCCTGAACGGAACGCCCGACGAAGTCGTCGCTCAGGCAGCAGAGTGGCGCGATTGCGGACTGCGCTACATCGTCGTCCAGAATCAGAGCGCCGTGCAGCGAAGCCTCCGAAGAGGGCTGCAATCGATGATCCCGTTCAACAAGGTGGTAAGCGGGCTGAAGAAGCTCTAACAGGGCGCTACGAATTGATCCTTCACTGCGGGCCCGCTTAGTCATTAATCAGCCCTCTCTCTCGCACCAGCTTGATATAGCGGAACGCCTGCCGCAGGTTCTTCGTCGAACGCCGCCTTGACGGCTTTTCCTCGCCGTCGATCTGGCTTCTTGGACTGGGCAGGTGCGCGACGAGATTCGCAATGGCCGCGTCCGACGCTGCCGGAAGGTGCCGAGGCCCGCACCAAGGAACGGGTGGTTGCCCCTCAAGCGGGTGGCTGTCGCTGTCGGTGGCCGCTGGCCCGTAGTTGTGGACGGAACCTAGTCGAGTTGGACCTTCAACGGATGCGGCTTTAGACAGGGAGGCATCGTGAATGAGAAACCTCACATGACACTGCTGAGGCATATCGCCGAGGTTTGGGCGAAGGTCGAAACCTTCTACGCCACAGACGACCTCGTCTCCATGTTGGTGGCGAGGTTTCCGTTGTCGTGGAGAAGGTGGACTCCCGAGGTTTTACGGCCTATGGCCGTCCTGATGGATGCGACGACAGTCATCGACGAGCGAACGTCCGGGTGACTATATAGATAGTCCGACGTCGCCGACGCAACACCCGATGACACTCTGGCCAGGTCGGCTGCCGAGCAGCCCGGTGGCGGCGCCGGCGTAGGAGGCTGACCAATCGCGGATGGCGCGAAGCCAAGCAGCATCGCACCTATTGGCCCGGCGGCGATGGCACCGGCTACCGCGCGGCGCACGTACACGTTGACAGCAACATGATTACCCGTATATCCGAGCATTGCGCGCGCCATTATTCAGCGTTCAACACCGGTTACGTAACCACACTGTGGACGCCAACATTGGGAAACAGGCGCGCCAATTTATCTAGCCTCCATCCCATAGCAATTCATTGGAATTTGGCAGTTCAATCCGTCAAGCGGAATACAGGTTCGGAGTAGATTCGGCGACGACTTGGCAGGATCGAGCGCCGCGGCACCACAGCTTTGAGAAGGGGAGCAGCTATGTCGGACGGCACCGCAAACCATGATGTTGAATCAACGGATGGGCTGGTGGCCCCGAAACTGGCGGGTGGGGCGACGCTGCCGTTTCCGCCGACGCCATCGGCGAGTGTTGCCGGGCGGACCCTGCAGGAGTCCACGTATGCCCAGCGCGTCACTCCTTCTCGGCTGCATGGGGATTCGCCAAATATCGTGATCGTGCTGATCGACGACGCCGGACCGGGTCTGCCGACGACGTTCGGGGGCGAGGTCCGCACGGCGACGATGGATCGGATCTGCGCGGAAGGCGTTAGCTACAACCGGTTCCACACCACCGCCATGTGTTCACCGACGCGGGCATCGCTTCTGACCGGGCGCAATCATCACGAGATCGGCAATGGGCAGATCGCCGAGTTGGCCAACGATTGGGACGGCTACGCCGGGAAGATCCCGCGCGGCAGCGCCCTGGTGGCCGAGGTGCTCAAGGACTACGGATACAGCACGGGCGCTTGGGGCAAGTGGCACAACACCCCGGCGGAGGACACGACCGCGGCCGGCCCGTTCGAGGACTGGCCCACCGGGGTGGGCTTCGAGTATTTCTACGGGTTCCTGGCGGGGGAGGCCTCGCAGTACGAGCCGCACCTGGTGCGCAACACCACGGTCGGTGGCGCCGCCGAAGACGCCTGAGGAGGGCTATCACCTGTCGGAGGACCTGGCCGACGACGCGATCAACTGGCTGCGCAGCCACAAGGCGCTGCGGGCAGATAGGCCGTTCTTCATGTATTGGGCCAGCGGCTGCCTGCACGGCCCGCACCACATCATGAAGGAGTGGGCCGACCGGTACGCCGGGAAGTTCGACGACGGCTGGGATGCCTACCGGCGAGCGGGTCTTCGAGCGCGCCAAGGACAACGGGCTGGATCCCGCAAGGCTGTGAGCTCACCGATCGTGACGAGCGAATGAAGGCGTGGGATGACATCCCCGAGGACGAGCGGCCGTTTCAACGCCGGCTGATGGAGGTGGCGGCCGGGTTCGCCGAACATTGTGACGTGCAGGTCGGCCGGATCGTCGATGAGCTGGATCGGCTGGGCTACGGCGAGAACACGCTGTTTCTCTACATCTGGGGTGACAACGGATCTTCGGCGGAAGGACAGGACGGCACCATCGCCGAACTGCTGGCGCAGAACGGCATTCCGACCACCGCGCGGATGCACATCGACGCCTTGGAGCAGCTGGGCGGCCTTGACGTGCTGGGCTCACCGAAGACCGACAACCAGTACCACTCCGGCTGGGGCTGGGCGGGCAGCACGCCCTACAAGGGTGTGAAACTGCTGGCTTCGCATCTCGGCGGGACCCGTAACCCGCTGGCGATCCGCTGGCCCAAAAAAGTCGAGCCGGACCCCGTGCCGCGGGATCATTTCCTGCACGTCAACGACGTCGTACCCGACCATTTACGACATCGTGGGCGTCGAGCCTCCGCTCGTCGTGAACGGTGTGCCCCAGATCCCGATAGCCGGAGCAAGTTTCGCCCGCACGCTGACCGACCGATCGGCGCCGGGGGGTAAGAAGACTCAGTACTTCGAGGTCATGGGCAGTCGGGCCATCTATCACGACGGCTGGATGGCCTCGACGTTCGGTCCGCGGGTGCCCTGGCTGCCGGGATTGCCACCCGGAATCCAGGACTGGACACCCGACAACGACCGCTGGGAGCTCTATCACCTCGATGAGGACTGGTCGCAGGCCCGTGATCTGGCGGCCGAGATGCCCGACAAGCTGGCGCAGATGCGCGAATTGTTCGCCATCGAAGCCGCACGCAATGCGGTGCTCCCGATCGGCGGCGGCCTGTGGGTGCCGATCTTTCACCCCGAGTTGCGCATCACACCGCCCTATCGCGAGTGGGAGTTCTCCGGCACTATCACCCGCATCCCCGAGTTCTGCGCGCCGGCGCTGGGCAACAAGAACAACACCGTCACGATTGAAGCCGACCTGCCCGCCGACGCCAACGGAGTTCTGTACGCTCTCGGCGGCTTTGCCGGCGGGGTCACCTGCTACCTCGACGACGGGTACCTGTGCTACGAGTACAACTGTTTCATCATCTCCCGCACCAAGATCCGCTCAGCGGACAAACTGCAGCCCGGGCCCACCACGATTGTCGTAGAAACCCGCTATGCCGAACAGCGCCCCGCAGGACCGCTCGACGTGACCATCCGAGTCGGCCAGGAGGTCGTTGCGATGGGGCGGGTGCCGGTCAGCGCGCCGCTGCTGTTCACTGCCAACGACTGCTTCGACATCGGCGTCTGCCTCGGCTCACCGGTGTCGGACGAGTACTACGACAAGGCGCCGTTCCGCTTCAACGGCCAAATCGATCGCGTCCAAGTGGCATACACCTGACGCACGGACCCTGACGGAGTCACGCCGACGCCGCGTACTTCTCGGCGGCGACGGACACATCGCGGGCGTGCACCGCGTGGTAGGCGTTGAGGTCGAATATGCGGGTCTGCTGGCGGAAGCGGAACGTGAAGCCTGGCCACATGGTGGTGATCTTGCCGAACTGGTCTCGATACCAACTCGCGCATCCGCCGATTTCCCACACCGAGTTTCGCAAACCTCGTTGGATGGCAGCGTTGTAGGTGCGTTGCGCGTCCATGCGGACCTCGACGGTCGCGATGCCCTGGGTGGTCGTCGTGCGGATCAGTTCCCGCAGATAATTCAGCTGTGACTCGATCATGAAGACGGCCGACGTGTGACCCGACCCCGTTCCGGGCCCGGTCATGACAAACAGGTTCGGGAAACCGTGCACGGTCGAGCCCTTGTAGGCCTGCGCGCCAACCTGTCGCCAGGTGTCGGCGAGGCTGTGGCCGCCGCGGCCGATGATGCGTTCGTTGGTCGGTGAGTCCGTGACATGGAAGCCGGTGGCAACGACGATCGCGTCGACCTCTCGCACGCTGCCATCGGTGCTGACGATGCCGTTTGGCCGCACTGCGGCGATGCGATCGGTGACGACATCGACGTGCGGTTGTGCCAGTGCCGGGTAGTACGTGTTCGACATCAGCATGCGCTTGCAGCCGATTCGCCAGCGGGGGGTGACTTTGGCGCGCAGCTGGGTATCGGTGATCGCGCGCTCGATATGGCGCTTGGCGAGTTTCTGCGCCGGCACAAGCATTTTGGGTGCATAGGTCAAGGCGAAACCGATGAGCTCCTTGCTCCAGTACATCGCGCTTCGTACAAACCGCTGATAGCCGGGAACGTGCGCGAAGGCAAGGCGTTCTGCGGTCGTGTAGTTGCGGTCGAACCGGGGAAGGACCCACGGGGCGGTGCGCTGATACACGTCCAGCTGTCGCACCATTTTGGCCAGTTCGGGGATGATCTGGATGGCCGAGGCCCCGGTGCCGATGACGGCGACGCGTTTGCCGGTGAGGTCGTAGTCGTGGTTCCATCGGCTGGAGTGGAAGATCTCGCCCTCGAACTCGTCGAGTCCGTCAATGTCCGGCAATGCCGGCTCGGTGAGCGGACCCACGGCCGAGACTACGAAATTCGCCGTGAAGGTCCCCGCCGACGTGCTCACGTGCCACCGCGCCTCCTGGGCGTTCCAGCGGACTTCGTGAACTTCGCAGCCGAACCTGTGTTTGTCGAGCACCTGGTGCTGTCGGGCGACCTGCCGGATGTAGGCCTCGATTTCGGGCTGTTTGGAGTATGAACGGGTCCACTCGCGGTTCGGTGCGAACGAGTAGGAGTACAGGTGTGAAGGCACATCGCAGGCCGCGCCGGGATAGGTGTTCACCCGCCAGGTACCGCCGACGTCGTTTCCCCGCTCGAGCACCAGAAAGTCTGTGTACCCGTCCTTCTGAAGGGCGATTGCAGCACCGAGCCCGGAGAATCCGGCGCCGATGATCAACACGCCGACATGGTGGGGGCCGGGTGGGTTCGCGTTCATCTGACAGCCGTTTCTGTGTTCGCCGAGTCCGCCGGCGTGAAAATACCAGCAGTTGTGGATTTTTCGATGTACGGCTTGAGGTGGGCGTCTAGCATTACGTGCAACCTGGCCTGCAAAACTATTTGCAAGAGCGTGCCTGTGCCGGCGACCTTGGGCCGAAAACGGATGGACCAAACCAATTCGGTGTGATCGCCGGTTTGCTTCAGCGTGATCTCGCCTTGGTGGCAGGTCAGCGGTGAGCCTTCAATGACGCGGTAGCGTAGGCGTCGCAGCGGGCTCGTGGCGATCACCTGCTCCACAACCTTGCCGACTCCGCGCGGGCCTTGCATGACGCGTTCGCAGCCGACGCCGTGGCGCTGTGTCCAGCCTTCCTCGCGCACCGTGACCGGGTCGAAACCGATCCACCGGTCCATGGTGTCTTGATCCGTGATTGTGTCCCACACTTTGTCGACCGGTGCGTTGATGTTGATCCGGTGTTCGATCCTGCGCATGTCCGGATCCGGGCGCTTGCGTAAGGGTCGTGGCTCGAATCCGAAGATCCGGTCGGCCAGTCCGGGCGTCGTTCGTAGGATCTCGACCGAAAAGCCATGCGGGTCATTGACGTAGACCACCGAGCCTGCCCCGGGTAGGTGAACTGGTCGGCAATTGGGCTTGGCGCCAAACGCTTCGGCACGTCGATAGACCTTGTTGAAGTCTGCCTTGCTGCGCACACCGAACGCGATGTTGAGAATGCCCTGGTCCGACAGGCGATAGTCGTCGGGCCGCGGCTTTCCAGCGGGATCGAGGTACTGCACAACCTCGATCAACACCTCGCCGCCGTCGAACAGTCTGCTCTCCGTGGTGGCACCCGCCAAGCCCCACAACGCCTCGTGCTCTGGGGCGTGAAGGGCGGTGGCGCTGGCCTGGAGGCCGATCCCTGTCTCGAAAAATGCGGCGGCATCTAACAACTGGGGCACCGACAACGTCACCGAACGGATCGCGGACGGGTAATCGACGCGCCCGCGCTTGTTGAACTGCGGCAGCGGGTCGTCTTCCATGATTTCGACATAGACGCCGTCGGGATTGCGGACACAGGCGCGCCGCCTGCCCCGCTCGCCTTGCGGCTCAGTCAGCGGCTGACTGCCAAGCTTGGCAAGCTTTTTCAGTGTGGCGTCGAAGTCTTCGACCCAGATCCCGATACGGGTGTAGCCGATGTCGCAGGGCCGGAAGTCGGCCGGCATCAGTTTGGCGATCGGGCGATCGAATTGGAACAGTTCGAGCTGGAACCAGGAGTTTCGGCCCAGCAGCCACCAACAGGTCGAGGCCGCGCGTGGTAGGCCCTGCACATTGGCGGCCAACCGTCCGCGCATCAACGCGCGGCTACCGCCGGCCGGTTGCAGGTCGAAGCCTTCGCGAAACCAACGTTCGGTGAGTCGCAAGTCGACCACCGACAACGCGATCTGATTGAGCGGTGGCGCAAAGTCGTTGGGTCTTGAGGCCATGTCAGTTTCATCCCTTTGCGATGCTGGCGGACTGCGGAGCGCTCTCGAGACCGGCGAGGAAGTCGAGCAACGCGGCAGTGACTTCGTTTGGCCGCTCGATGGGAAGCCAATGGCCGGCGCCTTCGAGTACGACGTTGCCTCGCAGATTGGGTGCGTTCTGGTCCAAGTTGGCAAGGGGATCCGCGAGAAGCACGTTCATGGGATCCAGACTGCCGATCATGAAGTGGGACGGCTGCATGATCTTGGCCTGCTGCAGACGGCGAGTTAGCCCGATGCCGCGGTCGATGCTGCGATACCAGTTGATCGGACCGCGGAACCCATCACGGTAATCCTCAACGTACCGATCAAGGTCTTCCTCAGTGAGCCAGCTTGGGAAACGATCAGGGTCCACCAGGCCGTCGAGCATCTTTGAGCTGGCCGGTTTGGGACGCATAAAACCAAATGCCGGCGCGTCACCGCTGACGGCGTAGTACAGCATGCGAAGCGACTTGCGCACGTCGGCGTCCAATTCGGCCTCGGCCACACCGGGCTGCTGAAAGTAGACCGTGTAGACGAAATTGTCGCCGAAATTTTCCTGCCGCGTCAGGGCACCGACGGGCGTCCCAATAGTTGGCGGCACGCTCAGCGCGAACACTGCATTGACCCGTTGCGGATACAGCGATGCCATGTACCAGCCCACGATGGCGCCCCAGTCGTGAGTGACGAGGGTGAACGTCTCGTGCCCCAATGCGTCGGCGATGCCGACCGCATCTGCAGACAGCGTGAGGCTGTCGTACGCCTGGGGATCGGCCGGCTTATCGCTGCCGCCATAACCGCGTTGATCGGGCACGGCAACCTGATAGCCGGCGGCGACCAAGTCGTCGATCTGGTTGCGCCACAGGTATCCGCTCTGCGGAAAGCCGTGCAGCAGAAGCAGTAACGGGCCGCTTCCTTCCACAACCACTTTCAGTTTGATGCCGTTGGTTTCGATCGTGCGGACATTGCGTTGTTTCATGAGTGCCTCCTTGATGGCGTGTTGTGGTTCGCGGCCGTGCTGGACGCGGTGGCTGACAGGTGGCGGCCCAAGAAATCGAGCTGATCCTCAAGGAGCCGCTGATGTACGGGCTCGGTATAGACGTCCACGTGGTCGACGGCGTATTCGCGCAACTCCCCGCGAACACCGGCCCTGGCGGCCGCTCGACGGGCGGTGGCCAGCGAGGCCACGCGGTCGGCGGTGCCGGCCTGCACCAGCAGCGGGCAGCGGACACGCGGCGCGAACCTGATCGGCCGATTGAACGCCACTTCGAGCGCTGTGCGCGCGCACACCTCGTTGCGCCAGCTTGGGCCCGCGACCTCGGTGTAGGCTTGCTCCGCGCCGTCCATCGCGAAGATCGCGCGCGAGCCCGGCTCTCCGACCATCGGCACTAGATGCGGCCTGCGTCGTGTCATCGCCCGCTGCACATCGCGCATACCGTGTACGGCGGCGCGCAGCAGCTGGCGTGGGCCAACGGTGCGGGCCAGTTGTGCCAGCACCGCTACACCGTCAACTGCCGGCGTCAATGCGATCACTGCCGCGACGCGCCCGTCCTCGGCGGCGACGCGCACAACGTGACCGCCGGAGTACGAAATGCCCCACAGCACAATGTGTTCCGGGTCGACGCCCGGCAGTTGGCGGGCCGCGGCGAGTGCGGCGTGGTAATCCTGGCGCTGGCGTGGGGCCGATACGAGTTGGCGCGGCGACCCGCTCGACCCGCCGAACCCGCGGTAGTCGAACAACACCACGTCTAGTCCGGCGGCGGCGAAGCCGCGCGCATAGTCGATCAAGGCTCCGGTGTCGCGAGTGCCCGCGAATCCCGGTGCCATCACCAGGCACGGCACGCCGCGCGCACCAGCGAACGCATCGCCATTCGCGCCGAAATGCCAAGCGGCGCAACCGTCGCGGCCACTGGTAAAGCTGATCTCGTCCATAACGGTCCTAGTCCGAAGGTGTTTCTTCCCAGGCAGAACCTATGGCGCGGGCGCACGCGACGGAATCGCCTCGCGCACACTTCTAGCGGGCAATGGTGTGCCATGGCACACTAAGCTCATGACGGCAGTTGCACCGACGGCACGAACGTATGAACTGATCGCTGCTATCGCGGATCGAGTGGCTCTTGAGGCCGACGAGACCATCGCGGCGATGGACGCCGCGGTCATCCAGGTCGTGCCAGAGTTCGGCGCGGACACCGCGATCGCGGCCGAGCTCACCGCTACCAACCGCGGCAACTGGCTGCGATTCCTGGCGGTGGCGCGACAGGCGCAATCCCCGCTATCGGACGCGATCCCACCCGAGGCGCTTGACGCCGCCCGTACTGTCGTGCGCCGAGGCATCAACCTCGACAGAATCTACGAGGGTTATCGACGCGGCCAGCAGGTTGGACTTGAGCGATGGCTGGCCGGTGTATATGACATCGTCGAGCCAGGGCCCGAGCTGATCGGTGTCACCGAGCTGTCGCTGTCGCTCGCGTTCCGGTTTATCGACCAGACACTTGGTCGTGTGCTGGCGGAGGCCCAGCGCGAACGCGAAGAGGTCATCGGCGGTGCGCTCGCGCGCCGCACCGAGACCATCCGATTGATCCTTGACGGCGCCCCGATCGACCCCACCGCCGCGAGCCGCCGCCTCGGCTACGAGCTGGACCGCTGCCATACCGCGGTCGTGGTCTGGGCGGAGTCGGCCGTCGCGCCCCACGGTGCACTCGAGTCGGCTGCGGTGCTGCTCGCCCAGGCCGCGGGATCCCAACGGCCGCTGACACTTCCGGCAGGAACGACGACGCTGTGGGCATGGATCGGCACGCCCGGAGAACCGGCCATCGAGGATCTGCGCTCGGCGATGGGGCGGTCACCCGACGATGTGCGCGGCGCCGTCGGTCTGACCCGCCGGGGCATCGAAGGGTTTCGCGACAGTCACGAAGCCGCGCTGACCGTGCATCGGCTGCTGGTGGGCAACCCCGCGAGCGGTCGCTTCGGCTCCTATCGAGAACTCGAGGTCACGGCACTCGCGGCACACGATCCGCGCGCGGCGAGCCAGTTCATCGCCGCGACTCTCGGCCCGCTCGCCGAAGACAGCCCCGCCGCGGCCCGACTGCGAGAAACGCTGCGCGTCTACCTCGAGGAGGCCGACAACGCGCCGCGCACAGCAGCCCGGCTGTACACCCACCGCAACACGATCCTCAAGCGGATCGCACGCGCGACCGAGCTGCTCGGCTACCTGCCTGGCGAGCGGCGGCTCGCCATCGGGCTGGCCCTCGAACTACGGCGCCACCTACAGCCACCGGCTACCTGAGCGCGCCGAGCCGATCAGCTTAGTGACGACAGCGGATGTGGCGCGCGCATCAGATGTCGACGACTTCATGCCGTGAATCCTGCTGCCGCCAAGGGAAATCGCGAGCTAACAGGTTCGCAAAGCGCAGCCGCAGTGGCTGAAAACCGCACACTTGAGGAGGGGTGCGGCCGATGTATGTGGGGCCCCTGAGACCCAATCACCCCCACAGGCTGCCGCCGTCCTCCTCGTTGTCCTTGATGCCAGCGCGGGCATAGCTGGGGACCAGTTCGGGACCACACGTCATGCGCGCCGATGAACGACCTGCTTGTCTGCGAACGTCTCGCAACGGCCACACAGGGCAACACGCTCGTGCTGACCAGGGAAAACGTATTACCGCCATTTCTGGGGTCAAGTAGTCGCAGGTTTAAATCCTGTCAGTCAGACTGGAGTTTAGAGCAGTTCAGAGTGATATTTGCCGCCTAGTTTAGCAAATGTGTGTGACCTAAGTGTGATTTGATTCCTCAGGCCGACGGGTGCCACCGTCGAGACTTCGACGAACGCGAGATCGGAACGCACTACTGCAAGACCTGCGGCGACACGACCTACACGCCCGACCCCTAGTCACGGAGCTTTCGACGCGGGGTGAACAGTGCCACGACGGCCAGGAACACCGTTACCGCGTTCCCAACTGTGACCTTCTCCCTCTGCCACATGGGGCCTTACTGCTAGCGGTCAAACGAACTTGGGTGCCAGCCCCGATGACGAGCGTGGCTGCAAACGTAAGGCTGGCCTTAGTCCCGAGTGGGGCTAAACCCAACCAAGGGAGATGACATGAAAATCCAATACATCACCACGCTGCTGGCTACGGGAGCTGCCGCGTTCGCGATTGCCGCCGCCCCAACGGCCACAGCGGCCGATGCGACAGTCGTCCAGTCGCCAGGCAATGCGCAGATCACCGCCACGCCGGGCGGCGACGCCGCGCAGCAGGCTGCCGACTTGCAGCAGCCATTCGGCGGGGATATGGGCGGCCTGCTGTTCCACCACGGCGGCGGCGGCGGGCATCGTTAACCGAGCTCGTCGGCGTCAGGGTCGCGGGGAGGCTCGACGTGCTCGACGCGACCCCGACACCGCGGCTATCAGACGGTTAGCCGATTCGCTTAGCGCGCTGCTTCTCGTTGTTCCCGGGCCAGGCGGTAGCGGCGATTACGGTCAAGCGGTCGCAGGTTCGAATCCTGCCGGGGGCACGCGCTCTACCAGCGGAAACGTTGAAATTTCGACCGGCTGCATCCCCCACGCACCCTAACGACTGTCCATCTGGGTCACTCGGTGTCGCGCATTTGATCGTGGTTTGCGCCGGGGTCGGCCCTGTGCGCCCCAGCGCGTCGCCATTCTCATCGCACCGCCTAGGGGCCAAACGGCTTGCCTTCCGCCCACGCTACGTAGACTTCCCCGTCGTCCACCGTATTCTCCGGATCCGCGATGGCAGCACGAAGCTCGTTGCCCGTGTCAAGGCTGTCGTCTCGTGCTGCACGGGCGTGGTGGGGCTCCTTTGCCGGACGCAAGCGCCGCCCTCCCGGTTCGCTGTCCCCATCGCCGCCCTGCAGAGAAGACACGTTGTAGCCCGTCACCTGCGCCCAGGAGACAAGAAATGGGAACTTCACTGCGCAGCGTCCGTTCTCCCAGTTGGAGATCGTGGACGCGCTGACGCCTAGATAATCGGCCATCTCCTTTTGTTCGAGGCCAGCCTTGTCCCGCGGACTGGCGGGCATTTCGCCCTCATCGCACGATGGTCGGCAGACCCTCGACTAGCTGCTGCTCTATTCAGTTACGGCACGACGGGCGCGAGCAAGTGCTCCAGTTCGTTGGCGTCGATGCGGATGATGGCCTCGCTGATGCGGTAGGCGGGCAACTGTCCGCTCGAAATAAGCCGCCGAACGTGGCGCTTGGACACGCCCAGCCAGTCGGCAGCGGCGTCCATCCTGATCAGCTTGCGAGCCCTTGCGCTCATGCTGCTTACCTTCCCTTCGTGGTTCTCACTTGGATCTAGCGTGACCCACGATGCCAAGGGTTGACAAGGACGAATTCTGCTGTCGGAGAAGCTGTTTCACATGCGAGACACCTACCGAAGGGAATTACCGCCGGTCACACACGCGAGGCGGCCTCCGTGTCAGCGGATTGAGTCTCAAAAGTGGGACAGCCCCCGACGCAGGCGAGCACACCCAGCAGAGCCTCATAGCCCAATGACCCTTGGCGTCAACGGGGGTCATCCAGTCATAAGGGGCTCTAGGCTCCGCGATACATCTGCCGGTAGCGGACGATCTCGTCGACGTGTTCGTCGTTGTATCGGTCCCTGAGCGCCCGCTTGAGCGTCCCTGGCTCGTATCCCTGCTTGACGAGACGGCGGTCGCCGGTTTGGTCGATGTAGGCCAGCGAGTACCACAGCCCGAGCAGGACGCCACAGGCGACGCCGCCGACGACGACCAGACCGAATCCCAGCCCATCGAGCAGGGCCGCGACGATGGCGGCAGGCACCGCGATCTGGACGACGGCTCGCACGATCTGACGTAACCAGCGCGTGCGACACGTCACGTCGTGGAGCACCCATTCCTTATGACGCCGGCTCAGCTTGCCGCCGAAGGTGTACCAGAGCCATTGCGCGGGATTGGGGCGGTTCATGCAGCACCTCTGTTCGTTGAGGTCCAGTGGCCCGCCTGATGAGTGAAGTGATCAGGAGCTGGCGGACCACCGGATGCTTCCAATGTCGGGCGTGCATGCTTGGTTGACATTGACGCTCGCTCCCGAGTTTCGGATAGGGGTAGCGGGGGGCAAGGTTGGGCGTCAGCGGCAATGACGTGGGCGGGCGCAGGGTGGACCCTTCGGGTATGGCTCGTCCTCTGTGTGGGGTGCTTCTGCTAGCGGCCATAGCCGCCATCACGGTGGCAAGCGCGCCGAGCGCAGTGGCTGCGCCGACCGGGGACGCTCAGATCGTCGTCTCGCCTCAACCCCTGGCTCGACTGCACCCACCGACGAATAACCCGAAGTGGATCGCCTTGGGCTATAACCCGAGGTGGCCGAGTTTGGGCCATGACCCGAAATGGCAGGACTTCGGATACGACCCGAAGTGGAGCGGATACCAACCGCCGCGCTCACCATGAGGCCCGCCGGCCCGGCCCGGCATGGGCATCCAGTTTCAGTGCATCCGAGCCGCCAGGCTGGCTCAGCCCCGGTTCCTGCTAGCCAGCAGTGCCCGCCGCTTATGTGCGTGGCTCTCAGGCCGTCTTTTCGGGGTCTCCTGAGCCATCGCCATCGCCCTCGGCGGCCAGCTCCGAGAGCGCCTCGGCGAGCTGGCGAGGACGACCTGACGCAAGGCCCTGATACATCAGCGAGGCCCTCGGCGTCGAATGACCGAGCCGGTCCATCACCTCCGTGACGCTGCCGACGCGGGCGGCCTGCGTCCCGGCGAAGTGCCGCAGGTCATGGATGCGAACATCATCGCGGCCAACAGCTTTCGCAAAATGCTTCGCGAACACAGAGTCATTGAAATGACACGCATACCGCAGCGCCGGAAACACCAGCGCGTCAGGCCCTTTGGCGATGTGGCGTGCGAGATGGTTCTTGAGGTCCTCGCGGATGTGCGGCGGCACCACGACGGCGCGGGCCCGCCCGCTCTTCGGCATGTCGATCCGGCAGCCCTTGGCACGGTGGCTCGCCGCCCGCGACACGAGGATCACATCGCGGTCCTTGCTGATGTCTCTGCGCCGCAGCTCGATGGCTTCGCCCCAACGCAGACCACACCAGGCCGAGACGAGGACGAGGCAGCGCAACTGCTCGGGCTCGATTGCGTCGGCAGCAGCGGCCAGCTCGGCAGGCGTGAGGATCACCGGCTCGCGGCGGCGTGGCGGATTCATCACGCCCTTGATCGTCGCCGGGTTGACGGCAAGCACATCGTCGGCCACGGCGGTGGCACAGACCGCGTGCAACAGGCCGTACGCGTGC
This sequence comes from uncultured Actinomycetota bacterium, assembly GCA_963817825.1. Taxonomy (GTDB): domain Bacteria; phylum Actinomycetota; class Actinomycetes; order Mycobacteriales; family Mycobacteriaceae; genus Mycobacterium. Next base: position 40,446 of record CAWFQG010000015.1, read on the forward strand.
GAGTTGCGCCGGGGCGTGTCGGGCAGGCTGGCGAACCAGCTACGGACGGTCTCTGGCGCGATGTCGCGCAGGCCGATCTTGCCAAGCGGCTCCAGCGGCCCGGCCATCAGCCGCTTGTACTCGGTCCTGGTGCTGGGCTTGATCTTTCGATGCTCTATCCACGTCTCTGCGTACTCGGCCAGCGTCACCTTGTGCGCTTTGCGCTGTGCGGCACGCTGTTTCGGCGGCGTCCAGATGCCCTGATCGATCAGCTTGCGTTCCTCGCCCAGCCACGTTTCGGCGTCCATCCGCTTGAGGTAGGTACCGGGGGCGTAGTGGCGGCCCAGATCCGGCCCCACGTAGCTGGCCTGGAAGCGCCGCGACGACGGCAGCCGTCGCACCCAGCCCCAGGCCCGGCGGCCCTGTTTTCCTGTCATGCAATGCTCCTCGGCCCGTGCTATCTGTATAGCTATCTGCTGGCCGATTGTGTCAATGCTCGTCCTCGACGCCACTGCCTGCTAGGCTGTGTCTATGCTGCTCAACGGGCCTTTCTGCAGCTAGCACACTACACCTGCATCCGCCAGAATGGCAAATTCTAATCCTGTCAGCCCGACCGGAGAAGCAGGCTTTGACATGCTGTTTTCGGTCGCCGAAACCGCAATCTAGGTTCAGCTTCTCCTTGTCCGGGACCACGTCGTCGGATGAGAGGCGTTCTTCGCCCCACTTGTCCGATGGTCAAGTGAGCGGAGGATTCAAGTTGCCTAACCGCTATCGAGGACGCTCCCGCGTGAATAGCTGTCGGTGATGCGCGATCCACGTATCCGCATCGGGACCACCAGCGGCCAGAAAGCTTTATGCCCGTGCGTGGGTGCTTTGGTGATCCACTTACCGACCCGCGTTTGGACGAGTTGCCCGTTCTCCACGTCCACCCCGTCAGCGTATGCGCCCCTTGTGACGAGTGGACCGACGAATGTCACGCGGCGACTGGAGGCAAGGTCCACGCGCGTTGCCGGTCCGCCCGAGGGGCAATAGCTGCTTGCTCAGATTGTCCGAGTGCGGGCCTCGGCTTGATGCTGTACCCATGCTCGACAGCCGTACTTGATCGCCAGGACCACAACGCCGACCGCGGCGATCCACCAGAAGTAGCGGGCCACCAAACACACCAACAGCAGGACCGAAAAAAGCTGACCCATCCCGCCTCTTGCTTCGAATCTTCTCATACAGCGGAAATTCCCAGTTAGGCAGGCTTAGCAAATACTGCCAGTCAGCCCCGCCTAATGACCGTTCGCGTGTGTTGCCTCATGCCCATTCGGGGTATGACTGTTACACGGCTTTCCCCTGGAGGTGTCAATCATGGTTAAGGCATTTCGCGTCCTGATCGCCGGAGTGGCGTCTGTGTCGGCGTTCCCGGTGATGGCCGCAGCGCCTGCTCAAGCCGACGAAGCAACGTATCTGCAACATTTGGCGCCCAAGTACCCCTTCCTCAGTCCGCAGCAGTTGCTTGCCGAGGGTCAGAGGGCGTGCCAAGTAGAGAACAGCGGCAACGTTTCCCCGAATGCCGTCAAGATGGTCTACAACGATCTGGGCGTGCTGGGCGTGTCGATGGCCGCGGCAAACGACATCGTCACGGCCGCCGTTATCGACCTCGGCTGCACCGGAGCGGCGTAAGGCCGCGCGGCTATCTCGGCTATCTCAGCGCATTCGCCCGCTGGCACCTGATGAATGTGACCGACCTCGGTGTCACGAGAGTGGCACAACTCATCCGAAACTCATCGCCCAAACCCTGGTATACGGGTTACGGACTGCCGTGAACCTGTGGGGCTCGCTCCGCCAGAAGACAAGGGCTGACCGTACAGCAACCGGTACAGCAACCCGGCCGATTTCGGGGGGTATGTGGGTGTTCACGAAACCCGCTGACCTGCTAGAACTGGACACCCACACACGTGTGCGAACACCGATTTTTCAACTGGGGGTCAAGTGGTCGCAGGTTCAAATCCTGTCACTGACCAAAGTTTTCGCAGCTCACAGCCTTATCGCTGGGCGCGAGCGTCCGTATGCGACACCGTGGCAGTCGTGATGCGGGGTGCCCGATGAATGTGGCGATGGCCAAGTCTTGCGACTGTTTTTGTGCCCGCGTGGCCTCCACGAGCACCTGGACGGGCTTGACCACCGATCAATACCTCCACGTCGTCGGTGTTGAAGTTCTCCAGGCTGAAGTCCGGTCCTACCTGACATAGAACATGTTTCTGTTCGCGGTCGACCCGCTGAACGGCGACAGTTCGCCGGCAAGGGCCGCAGGAACGGAAGGGCCCGGTGCGAGCGGGAGGCCGACTGTGGCAACTACCCCCGCAGTGCGTTTCCGAGGGCTACCGTGCGATCCATCGGCACTGGATGGCGGCTGGTCCAGGCCCAACGTGCGATGAGGTGATGTCGAGTGCACAGCGGTGAGCTGGCGCACCAGCGGACGCAGACACTCGACGAGTCCCGGCTCGTCGATCCCGAAGAATCAGACCGGCCGGTCGTCGACTTCCTCAGAGCCACGCCGGGCCGGATGGCGTTGGTGGCCGTCGTTCTGGTCGCGGCGCTGCTCGCCGTCGGTGCAACCGCGTCGAAGACGGTTTCCGATCGGCAAGGCCAGCTGGAGACCCTGCGATCGCACACCGAACCGCTGGCCGATGCCGCACAACGGATCTACGGCGCTGTCTCGTTTGCCAACACGACCGCGGCTACCGCGTTCCTGTCCGGCGGCGTCGAACCGCAGGACGTCCGCGATCGCTACGACGCCGCGATCGGACAGGCGTCCGCCGGCCTGGTCACCGCCTCGAACGGCGTGTCGCCCAACGATATTCACTCGCTGACGCTGCTTACCGACATCTCGAACCAGCTGGCGGTGTACACCGGGATGATTGCCACTGCTCGCGCGAACAACCGCGCCGGTCGCCCGATCGGGGTCGCTTACCTCAGCGAATCGTCCACGCTGATGCAGCAGGACATCATGCCGGCCGCCGAACGGTTGTATGCGAGTCAATCCGGTGCCGTCATCGCGTCGGAACGCTCCGCAGGTTCGTCGCGTGTCGTGATCGCCGCGGCGGTGCTGGTGCTGGCGCTGCTGTTGCTTGCGCAGGTTTCGCTGGCTCGGCGCAGCCATCGTCGGCTCAACCCCGGTCTGGTGCTGGCGTCGGTACTGATGGCGGTGCTCGTGGTGTGGTTGACAGTGGCCGGGCTGGTGGCGACGCAGGCCGCCACCAGTGCGCGGACGCACGGCGGTGAGCCGCTGGACACCGCGGTGAGCGCGCGGATCCTCGCTCAGCAGGCCCGGGCGGATGAAATCCTCGGACTGCTCAAACGGGGCTCCGACACCCTGTCCGACATCAGATTCGATGAGCGGACCGCACAGATCGGGTGGCTGCTCGACGAACACCGGGTTAGCGGGGCGGCGGACGCGCTGCGCGGCTGGATGCGCTCCCATGACGAGATCCGACGCAAGCTGGCCGGCGGCGACTTTGGCGGCGCCGTGGCGATCGCGCGAGATGACGCGCCGCAGCACTCGACGGCGCAGTTCACCAAGTTGGACAGCGCATTACGGGACGACATCATTGAACTGCGCGATCGGCAGCGCGACGGGATCACGGATGCCTACACCGCGCTGAACCTCCTTCCGGCCGGCGCGGCGGCCATCAGTGTGCTGGCGGCGCTGGCGGTGGCTGCCGGTATCGCGCCACGACTAAGCGAGTACCACTGATGCGCACGATCGGAACGGCTCTCGGGCTTGCGGTCATCCTACTTGCCGGCTGTTCCACGGTGCAGCCGCTGGCCGAGGTGTCCGCAACGCGTACCACGCTGCCGATGCCCAGCGGCGCCACCACGGTGCCGTACGCGTCCGGTGCGGCCGTCGAAAGCTGCGACGCCACAGCCAGTCTGCGCCCGTCCACCGCGGGTGGCCCCGCCGTGGAGGCGATACAGCGCCGCGGCCGGTTGATCGTCGGTGTGGACCAGAGCACCAATCTGTTCAGCTTTCGCGATCCGGTGTCCGGCGAACTGCAGGGCTTCGACATCGACATCGCCCGAGAGGTGGCCCGCGACCTCCTCGGCGATCCCGACAAGGTGGAGTTCCGCCTGCTGACATCGCCGGAGCGCGTCAGTGCATTGCAAGATGGGACCGTAGACATCGTCGCTAAGGCGTTGACGGTCACCTGTGCGCGAGCGGAGCAGATAGCGTTCTCTACCGTGTACTTCGAGGCGAGCCAACGGCTGCTGGTACCGAAGGATTCTCCGGTGCAGGGACCGGCCGATCTGGCCGGCAAGCGGGTCTGCTCGCAGGTGGACACCACATCTCTGGCCACCGTCTCCCGGGTCGCGCCAACGGCAACCCTGCTCGCCGTTCAGAATTGGGACGACTGCCTGGTCGCGCTTCAGCAGGGTCAGGCGGACGCGGCAAGCACCGACAATACGATCCTGGCCGGCATGGCCGTACAGGATCCCAACCTGCACATCGTCGGGCCGAGCCTGGAGGCCGAACCGTACGGTATCGGGATCAACAAGTCTCAGGACGATTTGGTACGCGCGGTCAATGCCAGCCTGGAACGGATCCGACGCGACGGGACGTGGTCATCGCTTTACCGGAAGTGGCTCACCGTGCTCGGCCCGGCGCCGAGTCCGCCAGAACCGAAGTATCGCGATTGACATGGCTCGAGACGAGGGAACGCGCGCCGTCCTGGTGACCGAATCGGAGCCGGTCAAGGTCGAGGCCACCCGCCCGCGACTGCGCACCGGACGGCGGCTCATCGGCGACGGCCTGGTCGAGATTCCGATTCGCGAGGACGTCGAGCCTGCCAGTGCCATCCTCACCAATCCGGTTCTGGCCGAATCGAAACGGGACTGCAGCAGCTGCGGGCGGCCGGTCGGGCGGGGTGTTGCCGGCCGGCCTGGGGTCAGCGAAGGTGTGTGCCCGGACTGCGGCACGTTGTTCTCGTTCTCACCACAATTGGAGACCGGCGAGTTGGTGGCCGACCAGTACGAGGTTCAGGGCTGCATCGCCCACGGCGGCGTCGGCTGGATCTATCTGGCGATCGATCGCAACGTGAGCGATCGGTGGGTGGTACTCAAGGGTCTGCTCGAGCCGGGCGGCCAGCAGGCGCAGGCGATCGCCGTCGCCGAACGCCAATTCCTCGCCATGGTGAACCATCCCGGCATCGTCAAGATCTACAACTTCGTCGAACACCCGGGTTTCGACGGTCGCCCGGTCGGCTACATCGTGATGGAGTACATCGGCGGCACCACGCTACAGGCGGTCCTGGCCAAGCAGCGAGCGGAAACGCCGGAAGGCGAACCCAAGCCGATGATGCCGGTGGAGCAGGCGCTCGGTTATCTGCTCGAGGTCATGCCGGCGCTCTGCTACCTGCACTCGCTTGGCCTGGTCTACAACGATCTCAAGCCGGAAAACATCATGCTCACCGAGGACAACGTCGAGCTGATCGACATGGGTGCGGTGTCGGGTATCGGAGACTTCGGATACATCTACGGCACCAGGGGATTTCAGGCACCCGAGATCGTACGAACCGGTCCGACGATCGCGACCGATATCTACACCGTCGGCCGAACGCTGGCCTACCTGACCGTCGACCTGCCCGACGACCGGTACGCCGAGACTTTGCCCGACCCCGACGACGTGCCGCTGTTCCAGCGGTATGAATCATTTTACCGGCTGCTGGTGCGTGCGACGAATCCCCTTCCGGCGCAGCGATTCTCGTCCGCAGAAGAGATGGCGACCCAGTGCAAGGGCGTGCTGCGTGAGGTTCTCGCCGAGCAGACGGGTGTGCCGCGTCCGGGGACGTCGGTGCTGTTCACCAATCCGCGCTCGGCGTTCGGGGCGGACCTGGCGCTGCAGCGCACCGACGTGTTCGTCGACGGCCGCCCGCACACCGTCCGGCTGAGCGCACGTGATGTAGCCGGCGCAATGCCGACACCGGCCCCGACCGAGGACCCGGAAAGTGATTGGCGGATGGACTGGGAGGACGCGATCACCGCGCTGGATTCCGGAAACCTCCGGGCAGCACTGAAGTGTTTTGAGCGCGTGATTGCCGCGCTACCCGGCGAAGCCGCGCCCAAGGTGGCGTCGGCCGCCACGGCCGAGCTGATGCTCGAAACGGACGACGCACGGAATGCCGAACGATTGCGGCGGTCGTGCGAGCGGTACTACCGGACATTGTGGCGCACCGACCATTCCATGGTGAGTGCGGCGTTCGGCTTGGCTCGCCAACTCGCCGCCCGCGACGATCGGCCTGGCGCGATCGATGTGCTCGACCAGGTCCCGTTAACCTCGCGCCACTACGGCGAGGCTCAGCTGACGTCGGTGTTGATGCTGCTCTACGGGCGCGCCATCGCCGAGATCACCGAGGACGACCTGCGCGGCGCGGCGGGTCGCGTCGGCCGCTTGACCGAGACCGAGCCACGCGCCCTGCAGATGCGCGCGCTCGTGCTCGGCACCGCCCTCGACTGGATACGGTTCGGCGCGACGCCCGCCGCCGAACCGATCTTCGGCCACTCGTTCGACCAGCGGGGGTTGCGCGCGGGTATCGAGGAGGCGCTTCGGGAACTGGCGCGGCACTCGCCGAGGCGGCGCCATCGCTACACCCTGGTCGACCTGGCGAATTCGATCAGACCGCCGAGCTGGAAGTGAGCCGACCCGTCGCCGTTGGGTGTCAGTCCGCCACGAACGGGCTTCAGCTCCGCCGGCGACCAGCGGTGGCCAACACCGAAATCGTGGCAACTTCTCCCTGACCGGCGACAGCCTATCCGTGGCGCACGACATCGGCTCAGCCGTTCCACTGAGCAAACAGCACGGACATTCCGAAAACTGACAGCTCCGGCCCAGGCGCTGTCACAACGTTGTCACTAGGTGTGAATTCGGAGAGGTGATGGGGGAAGGCTTGAGACGGTTCCCACTGGTCAGATCGCTTCGAGAGTCATTGCGAGACAAGCAAATTCAGTTTAGGTCCGACTGGGGGTCAACGCCAACCCGTACGCCAACCAGGGTTCGCTACGCCAACCACTTAGCGAAGAGTTGCGGCAGCAAGCGGTGCGTGTCGCTCCGGCCTTGACTGGCTCGCTTTCTTCGTTCTGCACTGCGGCGGCTGCCGGGCGTGCAGATACTGAGTAGCCGCTGTGGAGGCGGGACGCCGAAGTAGAGAGGTCGGTATGGCTCACGTCGGAGAAACGATCGAACATCCGCTCACAGGCGAGCGGCTCACCTTTCTTCAAACCGCCGCATCGACGGGCGGTGACTTCCTCAAGATCTGCGTGGAAATGGCACCCGGCGGCTCCCTGCCACGGCCACGTGCCCATCCTCGGGCAGAGGAACGGTTTGAGGTCGCGACAGGTCGCATAGAAATCAAGACGGACGGCAAGTCTCGCATAGCCGACGCGGGCGAGACCGTCATAGTTCCACGCGGCGCTGGCCATGTCTGGGGTAACCCGTTCGACGACCCGGCCACTGTGGTGGTCGAGTTGCGCCCGGCGCTACGCGTGGAGACGTTCTTTGAGACACTCTTCGGACTCGCCAGCAACGGGAAACTCAGCACGAGAACGCAACTGCCTAGCTTTCTTCAAACTGTCGTGCTGTTCCACGAATTTCGTGACGAGATTGGCGGAGCGGGAGTCGCTGGGACGGCGGCGCGTGGCCTACTCGCCGTCTTAGCACCACTTGCTCGTGCACGGGGGTATCGCTCGGTTTACCCCCAATACAGCGCTCCCGACGCACCCTAGGGGCGAGCACCAGGCAACCTGTCACAGCCCGAGCCGGCCGGCCGGCCCGTCGACCGCGGCCCGTGCCGTGTCATCGGAGGTGTGCCCGTACACATCGCCAGTGATCGCAATCGAGGAATGCCCGAGCAGGTCGGCGACCGCCTTGATATGCACACCGGACTCAAGCCAGTCGACGGCCGCAGAGTGCCGCAGCGTGTGCACGCCGACACCCGCCACACCCGCCGCCTTCGTGGCCACCTCGATCACGCGGAGCAGGGTGCGCGGATCCACTGGCGCGCCAAGCTCGGTGGTGAACACCAGCCCGCTGGCTACTCGCCAGCCTCGCTGGTGCCCCTGGACTGGGAGGACGTGGAGCTGGCGCTGGCCTCCAGCAACGCCGGGACGTCGCTTACATGCCGAACCGCGCACGCCGGACGGCTTTGACGGCGTCGGCGGGCCCGCTGACCTCGACTTGTGCCGCGTGCTGACGACCGAAGAGATAGAGCAGCAGCTCGCCCGGAAGTCCCGCGATGCGAACCGTGGGTTCCCCTCGTCGGGCTCGTACCGTGTTGGCCGTCCCGGCCCACTGGAGTTCGAGCCCTGCGCTGCGTAGTCGCCGGGCGAGGAACCATGGCGCGCGACTGACGTTGCGCCATAGAGCCGCGTCCATCGTGGGCGAGTTCGTCCGAGGGCCACGACCGTTGGCTCTGCGCACATCCTCGTGGTGGACGAAGAACTCGTTGAGGTTGGGCACGCGCCGCACCCAACTGATGCGGAAGAAACCTCGTGGTGGTCCGGATCGGATCGTTGCAACGAGCCAGGGGAAGTCCTTACGCGCGAGTGCTGTTCTTCGTCGTTCGGCGAAGCGGCCCCACGCACCGGGGAGGACGAGCCCTGGTGCCGCGAGGTAGTCGTGCTCGCGGAGCACAAGGTGCGCGGCGAGATCGCGCGTCGTCCACGGGTCGAGCAGGGTCGGTGCGTCGGGACCGAGTTCATCGAACAGGTCGGCGAGCTGCTTTCGCTCGATGGCGTCGAAGAGCGAATTGGCCATGTTGCCGGAGTATTCCACGATCAATTCTTCGTACTTGATTCCACATTCTCTGTGCCGCCTATCTCCACGAGCGATCGACCGATGGTGACTATCCGCAGCAGCCAGCGCGCGGCGACTGCGGTGTCCGGCGCGATGACATCAGGCAGTCTGCGGCCCTCGTTTCGGCCGTCGTGTCGACGACGACGGTCAGCCCGTCACCGCGCTCAGCGTCGCGGCGCAGACAACACCGGGGACCCTGCCCATCCGCGTCGCCCAGCTGCTACAGGAGTGCGCCACGCATAAGGAGCGACGCCGCAGCACTCACCGCGAGTGGCAACGCACGCAGAACCAGTCGGACCGATCGCGCCGTCTCGGCTGGGCTGACCGAGATGGTGCTGATATCGACGTCGAGGATCTACGACACGCTTTGCTGACGGTCCATTCGACGAAGTCTGCCAACTGGGGCCTAAAGACCCTAGAGACAGGTCCTGCTGGCCCTTGGTGCTGGCTATGTGACGCCCTACCTTGAACTCGTCCTTAACGGCGTCGCACTGCCGCGTTCACCACACGAAAACCAGGTAGCTGTGATGAGTGGTTTAAACATTGTTGCGGAGGGTGCCGGTCGATACGTCAACTGGGGTGTCCTTCAGATCTCGGTGGCCAATCTGACAATCATCGTCGTGATGGTTCTTCTGTTCATCCTGGCGTTGGTGGTGCCTTTCCCTTCCGGCCATGGCGACCGGCCCAATCACAATGAGGAAGGGCGGGGTCGATGACGACCCGCTCCGGCGAGTCGAGCCCGGACGCCACGACCGACCCCTCGAACTGGACCAACCGGCTTCGCAGCAGGATCGTAGGGCTCGTTCCTCCCGGGCAGGCGCTTCCTGACAGGCAGCCGGTCTACGTCGCGTCGTGGATCTATGTCTTCGGCGTGCTGACCCTGGCGGCTCTAGTGGTCGTGATTGTCTCGGGCTGTGTCCTGGCAATGGGCGGCTCGGCCTGGTGGCATGTCTCATCGCTGGGTCACTACGTCAACTCCGTTCACTTGTGGAGCGTGGAGCTGCTCTTCGGGTTCATGGTTATCCACCTGTGGGGGAAGTTCTTTATGGCGGCGTGGCGTGGGGAGCGGGCCCTGACCTGGATCAGCGGTGTGGTGCTGTTCGTTGTCTCGATCGGAACGTCATTCACCGGCTTCCTGTCACAGTCCAACTTCGACTCGCAGTGGATCGGTGGGCAGGCCAAGGACGGCCTGAATTCCGTGGGCATCGGCGCGTGGTTCAACGTGCTCAATCCCGGGCAGATGCTGATGTGGCACGTGGTGCTGCTGCCGCTTGTCGTGGTCGCCGTCACGCTGATGCACGTGATTCTGGTGCGGCGCCACGGTGTCGTGCCTCCCCTCGATGCCGATCCGGAGCGTTGAGCCATGACCACGAACCCGCCGAGTGGCCGCCGAACTGGCAAGCGAAGAGACGACACACCAGACTCGCACGACTTCCCGACTCGCCCTTATGACCTGGTCAAAGAGTTCGTTATCGCCCTAGTCGTCGTCTTGGTACTCAGCGTGGGGCTCGCCGCTATCTTCTCCTCACCCGACGAGAAGGCCATCACCATGTCGGGATGGGCCCAAGCCGATCCCGACGATGTCGTCTCCACTGCGGTCGGGGAGCTTGCCGGCACTACCACGAGTGCCACGTACGGTCCGCCGTACAACAGCGCCGCCGACGGCCAAAAGCTCGGGCCACTGTCACTACAGAAGTGGGGCGGCGTCCGGCTTCCGGTGGACTCCGCGGGCCTGGTCCTAGACCCCCTCAGCAACATGAGTAAGAACCCGGGACTCACCGCAGCGCTGTCGGAGTGGAAGGCGGCCACGCCCGAGCAACGCACCAAATGGGCAACCGACTATACGGATGCCATCGGCACGCCCGCGGCCGACGGAGAGCCAGCCACCGGAGCAGGTGGCGATCCAGCGAAAGTCGCCGAGGGTGACTACGGCCCGGTGCCAGCCCTATCAGCCGCTTTCTTGGGACTGGCCCAAACCGGTGGCCTCGAGGGTGCCCTCACCTCCTCAGGAAACTTCTACGGAGGCGACGCGACCAAGTCGCTGCTGCTGCTCTCCGACGGGGCTTACCTCGAGGACCAGGCGCGCGCCAAGAACCTCGCCGGCGACCAGTGGGGCATGATGAACGAGGCGGGCAATGCCCCCGGCCAGCCATGGATGTGGCTCTACACCTTCTGGTACCAGGTGCCACCCTTCTCGACCTCGGGCAACGCCGACGCGCTGGTCTGGGGCTTGATGATGGTACTCACGCTCCTGTTGACATTCGTGCCGTTTATCCCGGGATTGCGTTCAATCCCCCGCTGGATCCCTATCCATCGACTTGTCTGGCGCAACTACTACCGCAGCGCCAAACACTCCTGACGTACGGGCCATGTCTGCGCGACGCACACCAGGTAGAAGCCGAGGAAGACCCAGAACGCCATGGCCGCCGATTTGGCCGCGCCGATGACGTGAGCACCGCTGGGCTGGTGACTGCGCTGCGGAATTTGCTCGACGCGAAGCTGGTTGCAACCCTTTCCATTTCGAACAACACGTCTGCGCCGGACAACAACGCTCATCGCGGCGTTCTCCTCGTCGCGCGAGCGCTCATCGTTACCCGTGCTGGCCGCCGACGCCCTCGTCGTCGACATCGCGCCAGAACTCGACGTCGTACGGTGTGTCCGCGATGGGAATCTTCTCGCCGGCATCGTACTGATGGGCGACGCCGCGCTGTATGTCTAGTTCCCCCGCGTCGATGTCGAGGCGCTCGACCTCGTTCAGGATGCGGTCAGCGTCATCGACGACGCGACGCATGGCGGGGACATCGCCGTATTTCGACGCCAACGATGCCACGCACCGCCGCAGGTCACCGATCAGCTGGTGAAGCTCGGCAAGTTCGGTAGTGCTGGACAACGGATCTCCTTGACGCTGTTCGGAATCTGGGTGTTCGAACGAGGTTGCCGACGTGGTTTCTGCCGTGGGCCCTGGCGTTCTACGTGGGCCCGGTGGACGTGGGCATCGCGTTTGCGGGCCAGTTCGTCGACCCGAGATCGAATGGGTGCACACGCAGCACTTGCGTATACCGGGGGACAGCGGCTATTCGGTCGGCCAGGCCTGAGGACCGAGTCGTAGTCAGGAATTGGTCCCTCGTTTACTAACGAGCCATCGATCGCCAAGCTCACGTGCCGATCGGAATCTTCGGCCTCGAGGAAGCCCGCGTCGAGCGTTGTCAACTGCTCCATCGTCAGCGGCCTCCGTTTGTATTCGCCTGCGGTGTAACTGTCCCCAAGAAGGCGGAAGGCATGGGAGGGCCGGAAGACCTTCGATCGAGGGCCCTTAGCCGCGGAAGTGGTGGCACAAACTCGCAGCCACCGGCCTCATCAAGCGAAGGCGGTTCAGGTTCGGTCCCGAACCGGATCGCGAAGCCCCGAGCAAGCGCCGTTGCTGGCGTGGACCCACCTTGAAGCGCCGGCCGGTGATCCCCAAGGCGATCACCCGGCCTCTTCGATCTCGGCGCTGGCCGACAGCACATGCGCCTGCCTTTGACGATCACGCTCCACCCCTCGGCGACAGTGTGGTCATCGGGCCTCGAAAGCTACCCGGTCGTTCATCACAGCGCTGAACAGCTTGGTGCCCTGGGCAATTCGGAAGAGCACCGTCCGGGGTTGGGATCGGCACGACGTTTGGTGATGCGTGTTCGAACGACGTATCTCTGGATGCTTAATCACTCGCGGCATGGGGGCGATCCTGGGTTGTGCTCGCAACGGCTTCTGGCGACGATCGCTTCGGGTCCGCGCCAGTACTGGTGAAACGCGATGATCACGAGGCCGAACATCAGAAGAATGGCGCCAAACAGCCACGGCCATATCGGGTTAGCCTTGAACTCCGTAAACAGTATCTGCATGTACGAGCCGCGGATCGCAACCGTGGTGGGAACGATCGCAAAGAACGGGCCCAGCACGCGGGCGAACATCCGTGTCCTGATCTGCGACTGCGCCAACGGACTCATTGCGGTACCTCCGTCCCGTCGGGTAGCCCTAGGACTGCGGCTGGGATGTCGTCGAGTTGGTCGTCGAAAAGATCGGCGTAGGTGTGGCGCGTAACTAGCTGTGGCAGTTGGGCTTCTGGGGAAGGCGGCGAGGCCTCGCGAAGGGTCCGCTTGCTCCCGACGTGTGCCAAGTCAGCTCTGCGGCAGAGTGACGAGCTGGCCGTTGGGACGCTGGGGTTCACCGGTGCGGCGGTTGACCGGGGCAGGCAGCGGCAGCAAGGGGTTGCGGTGGACCTGAACCGTTTGATACGCAACCAGTCCGATGAGGGCGGCCACCAGCACTCCGGTTGCGCCGGCGTTCCCCCAGTCGAGGCCGCCGTGATCGCGGCTCTTGCTCAAGATGTTTCCGAGCACGGCACCGAGCGGGCGGGTGAGGATGAAGGCGATCCAGAACAGCAGCATCCCGTTGATGCGGGTGAAGTAGTGGGCGGCAAGCAAGGCCGCCATGATTGCGGAGAGCACGAGTGCAGTGCCCCGCAACCCAAGCCCTGCGGGGCCGGCTAAGAAGTCGCCGGTGGATGTCCCCAAACTGTTTGAGAAGACGACGGCGATCCAGAACAGTAGCTCGCCTTTGAAGGTGGCGAGATTCTCCACGTCGAGCGTCTGGCCGCTGCGCCACCAGATGACAAGAACGGTCGCCAGTCCGGTGCCGAGAACAAGTGCACCGCCGGCGTAGCCCAGAGCGTAATTCCGATTCAGCAGGTCCGACAACGTCGTCCCTGCCGTGCTGGTCAGCGCGATCACCGTCCAGAAGAGCGCGGCATGAAAACGTCGCGCCCGCAGTTGAATCACGACGGCGACGAGGAGGAGCCCCAGCAGGAGGATGGTGGCGACCAGGTTCCCGAGATGGAAGGTCTGCGAAAACATGTCGCCGGCGGTTTCCCCCAACGTGGTCGCGATCGTCTTGATCATCCAGAACAGCGCCGTGACATGCGGAAGCTTCCGCATGACGTACTGCGCAGGTGACTGACCATAAGTGTTCTTCTCACCGGCGATGAACTCGGACACGGATGCTCCAAGATGTCGTTGCGTCACCCTTTTGCGGGTTGCGCGGCTGGACGGGGTGGGAAGTCTTGCTGCTCATACCGCAATACGTTGCATCACCACGGCCAAGAAGGGCTCAGCGCTGAGCCGTGCGGCGGTGTACGCCACGCAATTCCCACAGTTGTGTGCAGCCGGATTGCGCGCCTTGGCCAAACTCGACGTCAGCGCGCCGCGCGATCGGTATTTCGGACGGATTACACCCTGATGGTGTCACGGGGAAGGGCGCTAGGTCGTTACGGCGATCAAAGGCACAGCGATCCCACAGCCGAATCACATTCCGTGGGTCGACATTTCGGCGCCGCGATATTTGGGTGGCGGTGAGGCGTCGACCCGGAAGGCATCCGGGTCAGCTGGGTAATCGACTACTTGACTTTCGGTTTGACCCAACGCGGACGCGTTGCCGGAGCTGGGATTAGCAAGCCCGCACGACAGAGGGAGGCCATACGGGAGACGTCCGACATGACGGGCCCGAACATTGGGTGTGGGTTGTCACGACGTTGTCACATCAACTAACGAGAAACGCGGATACAGACCGATACGCCTCGGCACCATTACAGCAGGTCAGCGGGCTTCAGGACATTCGAAGAGACCACGCTGAAGCCGATCTCGCGGACTGTAAATCCGCTCTACAGATTAGGAAAGAAGTTAGTGTCCGGCCCGGCTGGGGATCAGCGAGGGGTGATACCGCCGGGATGGCTGAACCGTGCGGCACGCCGGTGAATGCGATGTTCGCGGCCGCGGGTGCGGCGCGGCTGGCCTTCGTAGCGGATCGGCTCGGCGTAAAACCACTTCTTGGTGAACTCGACGAGGATCAGGTAGACGACGACGAACCCGACGAGCGCGCCGAAGAACTGCAGCGGCAGCGCTGTGAAGCCGAGGGGGTGAGCCAGCGGCGAGATCGTGATCAAGACGCCGATAGCGACCACGCTGAGGCTGGTGATGGTCAATGGCACGCTGGCTCGGCTGCGGAAGAACGGCACCTTGCGGGTGCGGATCGCGAAGATGATCAGCGTTTGGGTGGCAAGCGATTCCACGAACCAGCCGGTGCGAAACTCGGTGGCGCCGGCATGCAGCACGCCCAACATCAGACCGAACGTCAGGAAGTCGAACAGCGAGCTGATCGGGCCGAAGGTCAGCATGAACCGTCGGATGAAGGCGATGTTCCAGTGCGACGGTGCTTGTAGTTGTTCCTCATCGACGCGGTCGGTGGGGATGGCTAGCTGCGAGCTGTCGTAGAGCAGATTGTTCAGCAGGATCTGGCTCGGCAGCATCGGCAGGAATGGCAGTAATGCCGAGGCGGCGGCGGCGCTGAACATGTTGCCGAAATTGCTCGACGTGCCCATCAGCACGTACTTGATGGTGTTCGCGAAAATCCGCCGACCCTCGGCCACCCCGGTGGCCAGCACACCGAGGTCCTTCTCCAGCAGCACCACATCGGCGGCATCCTTGGCGACGTCGGTGGCACTTTCCACCGAGATCCCCACATCGGCGGCGTGCAAGGCCAGCGCGTCGTTGACACCGTCACCGAGGAAGCCGACCGATCGCCCGGCATGCCGCGCCGACGTGATCAGCTGGGCCTTCTGCTCCGGGGAGATACGGGCAAAGATGGTGTGGTTCTGCGCGGCGGCGGTGAACTCGTCGTCGCCCAGCGACTCCAGTTGAGCACCGGTGATGGTGCCCTTCGACGCCAAACCCAAATCGGCGCAGACCTTTTCGGCAACCCGGGGATTGTCGCCGGTGGCGATCTTCAACTCGATGCCCAGGGCTGCCAGCCGAGCCAGGGACTGCCGTGCGGCGGCCTTGGGTTCGTCGGCGAAGACCACGAACCCGGCCAACATCAAATCAGACTCGTCCTCGACGGTGATCGTGGTCAGCTCGGCCGCCGGTTTGGCGGCCACCGCGACCACCCGGCGCCCAGCGGAGAACAACGCGTCCAGGGTGTCCTGGGTCGAATCCGGGGTGCTCTGGCATCGGGCCAACACCTGCTCGGGTGCCCCCTTGAGCACCAACACCCGATTCCCGTTGTCGTCGACCAGCACTGAGGTGGCGCGGCGGATGTGGTCGAACGGCACGCTCGCGACGCGTTTTACGCCGGCGCCCACCAGGTCCTTCGCCTGGGGGGATTCCCACAGCGCAGCGTCCAACGCGTTGGCACCGACCCCGCCCGACTCCGGGACGACATCGGTGGCTAGCAGCCCAAGCCGCAGCACCGAATCACTGTGCGCACCTGCGGGGCCGACCGCGTCGACCAAGCTGATGCGGCCCTCGGTCAGAGTGCC
The DNA here is from genome assembly GCA_963817825.1 of uncultured Actinomycetota bacterium. Taxonomy (GTDB): domain Bacteria; phylum Actinomycetota; class Actinomycetes; order Mycobacteriales; family Mycobacteriaceae; genus Mycobacterium. The sequence continues at coordinate 56,606 of CAWFQG010000015.1, forward strand.
GGTCTTGTCGGTTATCAGGATGTCGATGTCGCCGAGGTCTTCGATACACACCAAACGTTTGACCAGCACTTTGGCTTTGGCCAGTTGCCGCGACCCGGTCGCCAGGCTGGCGCTGACCACCGCGGGCAGCAGTTGCGGCGTGATGCCGACCGCGATCGCCAGCGAAAACAGCACCGAATCGATCACCGGCTTACGCAGCAACAGGTTGCTGACCAAGATCAGCACCGTCAGCGCGATCGCGACTTGCAGCAGCAGATAGGAGAACTTGCGCAGGCCGACTTGAAAGTCGGTTTCGGGCTGCCGTTCACCCAAGCCGGCGGCGATGCGCCCGAACTCCGCGCTTCGGCCGGTGGCGTACACCACCCCGGTCCCCTCGCCGGCGCTGACGATCGTGCCCATGAACGCCAGATCGGCGGATTCGGCCAGCTCGGCATCGGCAGGCACGGGTTGGGGCGACTTCTCTGAGCCCATCGATTCACCGGTCAGGATGCTCTCGTTGCATTCCAGGCCGACGACCTCGATCAATCGCAGGTCCGCGGGTACGACCTCGCCCAGCGACAGCCGGATCACGTCACCGGGGACGAGTTCGGTGACATCAATGGCGGCGAAAGCGCCGTCGCGCTGGGCGACCGCGGTGTGGCGCACCCCCGAGTGCAGGGCGGCGGCGGCCCGCTCGGCGCGGTACTCGTTGATGAAGCCCAGACCGATGCTGGCCGCCAGGATCACCCCGATGATGATCGCTTGCAGGCTGTCACCGAGGAAATAGGAGACGGCGGCGGTGCCCGCCAACAGGATGAGCACGGCGCTGCGCAGCTGGCGCCCCAGCACCGCGAGCGCGTTGACATGATGGGTTCGAACGGCATTCGGGCCGTAGCGCGCCAGCCGCGCGGACACCTCAGCGCTGGACAGCCCGTCCGGCGAGCTGTGCAGCCAGCCGATGACCTCATCAACAGGAGCCGCAGAGACCTGCGCCGCGGTCAGCGCGGAGCACGTCGGCTCAGTGGTCGCCGTCGGCCTCATCGCCACTGCACGACCCCTCAATCCTGGAACCGGAGCGTACGTCTGACGCTGCAATCGTGGCGTAGGCGAGTGACTGCGTTGTAGGGCAGAAAGGCTCTAACGCCACAGACACCTCGACCGGCAAAGCGCGCCGCGACAGTCGTGCGCCGTGATGCTCGGCGTGACCATCGCGTGGATAGCCGAGTACGGTTGGGATACAGATCCCTTGGGGCCGTATGGGGTTGATTCGACATCGCTTCGTGAGTTCGGGTGGGCTGGCGGTTATACCCGGTGGTTGTGGCGGAAAGTTCGATTTCACGCTCCGGCAGGCACGTCGGTAACAGTCCTACACACCCCCTCAAGCCGTCACAGGTAACGATCTCGCGGCCCGACATCCCGGCGCGGGCATTCCGACGGATCGTCTCAAGCAACTCCAAATGCGGGCCGTTCGTTGTCGCCCCGACGGTCATCGACTGGTGCTCATGCGAGGAATCACCGTGCAGACTCTGGCTGCCAAGAATGCAGGTTTCGTAATAAGGCGTTCTTTTTGTAGTGATGGCGCGCCATCCGCTGGAGGATGTTGTCGATTGCGACGACCGCGTCGTTGATGTACGGGCCCTTGTTGAGCATCACGCATTCGGCACGCTCACTCATGGCCGCGTCGCTGATCTCAGCACCTGACGGAAGTCCGCTCGTGGCTAACTGTTCGAGAACCTGGGTCGCCCATATCACGGGTAGGTGCGCGGCCTCGCACAGCCAGAGGATCTCCTCTTGTAGTTCGGCCAGCCGTTCGTAGCCGCATTCGATGGCGAGGTCGCCCAGGGCGATCATCACCCCGATGCGGCGGCGTTTCATGGCCGTGAGGACAAGTTGTGGGAGATGGTCGAACGCTCGGCGGGTTTCGATCTTGAGCACGATGTGCCAAGGCGATCATCGCCGAGGCGGTCCAGCTCACCCAGTAACTGCTCGACGTCGGGAGGATCGCGGACGAATGACATCTCGACCAGATCAGCGAGTTCAACGACAGAGGCTAGGTCGGCAACGTCTTTGTCCGTGATGGCCGGGATCGGCAGCTCGGTGTCGGGCAGGTTGATTCCCTTGCCGGCCTTGAGCTTTGACTCCGCCAGTGCGGGCCGGTTGAGGCGCACCGCAATGGCGTCGGGATTCACCGAAATGATCTCGCCGCTGATCTTGCCGTCGTCGAGGTGGACGGTGTCGCCTGTGCGGGCGTGGTCGAAGGCTTCCGACAGGGTGCACCCTATTCGCGGCGTGTCATTCGCGGTGTCCACCGGCGCGGGTGAACAGTCCCGGGTGAGCTGGAGAATGTCGCCGCGATGCAGCACAATGCTCAGCTCGGTGGGCGGAAGCTCGCCGAGTTCTGTGGGTTCATCGGTACTGTCGACGGTCAGGACAGTCCCTGTCGCAAGATAGGTCGTCTTGGCGGCGGTGATCACGAATCCAGCTGAATTTCCAGATGTTTGATCGTTGTTCGTCACTATCAGTCGACGCTTTGACCCGCGGGTGTCGCGCAACTGAAGGATGCCGCCGGCGCGGCGGCGGCCGAGCCATCGCCGGGGCACCGGAAGCAACGGCATACCGGCGTCGGGTGGGTCTGTTGGGTCTTCTGATGCCGTCAGCCAGGCGCGCGCCGGCGCGACGAGCCCGCCGAGCGCGTTCTTGCGTGGACGCAGCTTGACAGCGCATGGCCCGGGCTCGAGGGGCCCAGTGCGTAGCTTTGGTCCGGCCAGGTCCATGGCTATCAGGCAAGGCAGACCGGATGATTCGGCCGCCTGCCTGACATGGCGCGCCATGGCGCGCCATGCTTCGGCATCGTCGTGTGCGCAGTTGATGCGCGCGATGTTCATGCCGTGCTTGATCAGATCGGCCACGACGTCCGGGTCGGTCGCGGCAGCAGAGGGCAGCGTCACCATGATCCGGGTTGGGCGACTGACCGGCGCTGGTCCGAGGAGTTCGTCGGTTCGACGCTGCGGCAATTCGTAGCCTTGGTCGATGCGCACAACCGAAGGTTCGGGCGGCTGCCAGCCTCCGCCGAGCATGGCCACGATCGCAGATCGGATCACCGACAGCGTGGCCTCGACGTGGGGCTCGCTGTGACCCAGCGACGACAATCCGTGCGCCGCGAGCCGGATTTGCAGCCCGCGCAGATCGCGTTGACGTATTGCCCAGTAGTGAACCAGGTTTCGTGCACTCGCCCGATGTTCGGGCGCCACTGCCGCCAGCCACCCCGACCATTGGGACTCGGCTTCTTCCAACTGCTCGAGGAGATCGCTGACCTCGTCGAGCAGACGGACCAAGCGCTGGCGGTTGTTGCGTGCGCCGAACTGCAGGGCGGCTCGGCTTCTCGGCCCCGACGCGATGACGACATGCGAGCTCCTCGCTCTACGCAAGCCATCGGACGCTACCGCGCCGCGGTTACCGGCTCGTGAACGAGGATCGGCGGTGTCAGCGGCGAACCGCAGGAGGTCGGTCAACGGGCGCCGCGGTGTCGGGGGCCGCGGCCCTCCAACGGCGGCACCCATCCCCATGCGTACCAGGACCTCGGCCAGTCCCTCGCGGTCGATCAACACGCAGACGATGTCGCGACTGGGCTCCTTCGCGATGCAGGCCATCGCCCACGACCAGCTCGGCCTGCCCGCAATCAACACCGTCTGCGACCGCTCCACGCTGCCAGGTCAGCTCTCGATGATCCGGCCACTTCAGCTGCCGACCACGCCGGACAAATCGTTGGCGAGGTAGGCCAGCAGCGGGACGGGCAGGATCGAGCCGCCAGTGTCACGACAGCGCGTTCCCAGGTCCGCGGCCTCACGTTCTCGCCTTCCGACCTCACCACCAAAGACCAGGCAGAACGTTGTGGCCGATGCCGCCCCTTACGGACAAGCCCTGGATCGCATCGCGCCGTTCAGCCAAGAGGTCATGGCTATCCTCTCTTTCGCGCAGGGCCGTTCAGTCGCCGGCTCGCGGCTCTCCCGAATCGGTGTCTGATGGCGATGGCTTCGCGGAGCGGGTTTGGAACATCCGATTGTGGACGATGTGTTCGACAAGGATCGGGACGAAGCTCTGGATTCGTGCCGCTTCGAACTGTTCAGCGGCGTCTTCGCACCAGCGCAAGATCTCGGCATCCCGCTCGGCGTCGTTGCGGCCTTCGTGAAGCGCCAGCTTCCTCGCAACGTCGGCCACCGACCGCGCTGTCGGCTCCCCTCGACGCGCCGCGACTGCGGCGCGTCGAGGAATCTCCTCAAGCGCCTGCTCGGCCCGTCGTTCGTTCGTGTCCGCATCGACTACATGGAGTGTGAGGTGATGGCCGTCCTCGCCGATGAGGATCACGGTAGGCGGCTCGTCGCTGGTGAAGCCCAGCAGCTCGACGGTACGTACGCCGCCAACCTCGACCTGCGCCGGCAGCGTAGTCCAACCGTCGCGGCGGTAGCCGACCATGACGACTGGGCCCACCTGGTCATGCACCGCGGCGAGCAGATCGGGCAGTTCGTCGGCTAATCGCTTTGACCTCGGCCACCATGCTCCGTCGATGTGCTCTGTGGGTGCTCGGCTTCCCGTCAGTCGCAGCCGATTTCGGGTACGAGAGTCGGAGGGCTGCTCGTCGGAATGACTACCGGCGGGAGCGGCCAGATCTTGTGCGTCCGTCATACCCATAACATGCTCTTCCCCCCTCGCACGCGCTGAGGCCTTTGGTCCCTCGTCTTCGGGCCAAGTGGGTGCTGCGCGCGCAGATTTGAAACGCGAAGTGAACGACAGCTGAACTTGGTGCTAAGTTTAGAAAACATTGCCCCCCAACTCATATGCCACGCCGAGGGCCCAGCCGCCGGTGGCCTCACAGCTGGTGAGCACAAACAATGGATAGATAGATGCGGCTGTAAATGTGAAACCTCGATAACCGCAGCCGTCTTTCATGCGATTGACGGTCTGGGAGACGTAGCCGACGACGAGGTTTCTCCGCGGTGACCTCCCTCACGTCGGGCATGCTGACTTTTACTCAGCCCGAACAAGTTTACGGCGACGATGCGCGCGGAGCCGGTGTTGGCAATGTCGCGCAGCCTTTGAGCACTCTGTGGTTCTCGCTGGTCGAGGAAGTTTTCTCGCCTGGGCGGCGAGCAGCTAGTCGATCTGAATCACGTTGCACCACAACGCACGCCCGACGTGCCAACGCGCATTGTGCCGCAACCCCGGCAGACCCTGGGCACACGACCGGCCTCGCACGATGGACAGCAGCCGGACACGAATCGCAGCCCCACGGTCATGCGCCCGTGATCGGTACGCAACCCCTGCGCCATCCTGACGCAGGCCCGCCACCCGGGCCGGCGGTGCCGGTTCTCCTTCTGCGCCGCTCTTGTTGGCGATCGATCGGATGTACAAGCCGCGATAGCCCCGTCCGGGCTTGATCGATGACCTTCTGCCCTACTCGCAACCGTGCGCACGGCGCACGCTTGTCATGACGGGGCCGTTGAGCGCCTGAGCCGCAAACGATTAGCTGGACAGGGACACATGATTGACTACGACGTGGACGCCGCGCACTCCGTCGTGCTGGTGCGACCGCATCACAGACTCGGCGCTAGGAAGTGTCGCCGAGCATCTCGTGTCGCATTTCGTGTCCGCAGAGATCAAGCAGTTCCCCGGCGAGCAGACCGAGGCCGCCAGACACTCGATAACAACCGGGTCGTGATGCAGGCTGCGACGCAGCGACGGTGCATCAGCATGCACACGCACGCAGCGAATCGGCTTATTTACCAGCGATCGAGCGCGCTTCGGCGCGACGCACGAATCGTGACGGCGGCCGTGAGTGTTTTGCCGCCAACCCCGAAACGGCATCGAGGACACCAGACATGACAAACCCGCCCGACACACTGGACACCTTCAATGCCGCAGCGTTGACCCGCATCGTGGAGTTGGCCTGTCGCGCACCCTCAGTACACAACAGCCAGCCCTGGCGGTGGGTGTTCGACGCCGCGGCACTGCACCTCTTCGCCGACCACACCCGGATTGGTCAGCGCACCGACAGCGTCGGCCGGCAAGCGATTCTGAGCTGTGGTGTGGCATTGGATCATGTTCAGGTGGCCGCTGCCGCCGCGGGGTGGACAACCAGCGTCGAGCGATTCCCCGACCCAGACGATCACGACCATCTCGCGTCGATCACCTTCGACCGCGCACAGTCGGTGACCGATCACGACCGCGCTCTCGGCGAGTCGATCGAGCAGCGGCGAACCGACCGGCTGGCGTACGCCACGCCCGAGCCGTGGATCGTTCTGAAACACCTGCTGGACTCGGTTGTCGAGGGCACGGTTGCAGCACTCGATGTGATCGACGACGATGGACGGCCGGCGCTTGCCGACGCCTCCCGACGCAGCGAGGCGAACCGCCGCGACGACGACACCTATCAGCTCGAATTGGATTGGTGGACCCAGTGTTCCGGCCCCGACGACGGCATTCCCTTTAGCGCGATGGCCTCGAGCGAGGAAGCGGACCGCGTCGATGTGGCCCGCGCCTTCCCGCAGCACGGTCTCGGCAATCGCCGTCCGCAGCTCGATCGAGATCACTCGAACGTGCTTGTCCTGTCGACCTATGACGATAGTCATGACAACACGTTGCGATGCGGTGAGGTCCTTTCCCGCATTCTGCTGGAATGCACAGCGGCAGGTTTCGCGACCTGCACGCTGACCCACATGATCGAGCTGCACGCCAGCAGAGAAAGGCTCCGCACGCTCACTGGCCGTCACGCCGAACCCCAGGTGCTCATCCGTGTCGGTCGTGCACCTGTGATCGAGCCGCCACCCACACGCACTCCGCGCCGGCCCATCCGAGATGTGCTGCACATCCATCCACGCTGATACGGGACGACGCACGATTGAGTCTTCACGATTGGCGGCCGCGCAGCGCCGAACCGGCTTGTTGCTAGTCGCTAAGAGTTGACCCGTAATGGGTTATGCAGCGCCAATCACTTTGGGGGCTGGTTGTTTTCGGCTGGATCCGCGACGTCCAGGGTGTCTGGTCTGTTCGGGGGTGGGCCGAGTGCTGCGCGTTCAGCAGAGGCCACTAGGTGGTGGCTGCCGGTCGCGGCCGATCCAGCACCTTGTGGTGGTGGGCTGGTGTCGGTTGACTGACCCTCCCACTCTTGCTGGGAGAGCAAGCCCGGCCCGTAGGGCGCGGGCAAGTTCGTCAGCGAGCTCGACGCGGAGCCGGGACGGCAATCCGGGCCCACCGTCGTACTGTGAGACCATGGCACTGACTGTGGCCGTCACGGGGCCCACCGGCCAGATCGGGACCGCGGCCGTAACGGCGCTGGAACGCGACCCCGGAGTCGAGCGTATTTACGGCATGGCGCGCCGGCCGTTTGACCCGGCATCGACGGGGTGGCCGAAGACGACGTATCGGCAAGGCGACATTCTGGACCGCGGCGCCGTCGACGCACTGGTTGCCGATGCCGACGTCGTCATTCATTTGGCCTTCGTCATCATGGGCTCCCGGGACGAGAGCCAGCGGGTCAATGTCGCCGGAACCCGCAACGTCTTCCAAGCCTGCGCATCCGGGGCACACCGCGGCCGGCCGCGGCGCCTGGTCTATACATCGTCGGTCGCGGCGTACGGCTATCACTCCGACAATCCCGTGCCGCTAACCGAGGACGTTTCGACGCGCGGCTCACCGGAGCATTACTACTCCGAGCAGAAGGCGGCACTGGAGGCCGCGCTCGCCCGGATCACCCAGGGATCTCCGCTGGAGGTGTTCGTGCTGCGGCCGTGTATCGTCGCCGGGCCGAACGCCCGCTTACTGGCCGAGGCGATGCCATGGAATTGGGTTCCGTTGGTGCGCAGCGTGACTCGTGCCATTCCCTTGTTCAAGACACTGGTTCCTGATCCAGGCTTTCCCCTTCAGCTCGTGCACCATGACGACGTCGCCGCTGCGATCGCGCTCGCGGCCACCACATCTGCTCCGGCCGGCGCTTACAACATCGCCGGGGACGGCGTGGTCTCGATGTCTGACGTGGTCGCTGCCCTCGGGGGCCGACCCGTCCGGGTGCCGGCGGTCGCGGCAACGGTGGTTTTAGGGGCCCTGGCCCGACTGCCATTCGTGCCGTCAGCTGCGCAGTGGTTGCACGTCGCGCGAAGCTCGGTGGTGATGGACACCAGCAAGGCGAAGACCCAGCTGAGCTGGACACCGCGGTATACGTCCGCCCAAACCTTGGAGGCGCTGGCAGCGTCGCTGTAACAGGCCATATGGGGCTGCCACCGCGCCGCGACGACATCGTCACCGGAGAATCCGCGTCCAGGCGAACGTAAAAGTCGTTGGTACCCGTCGGGTTTGACCTGACTATGGATGCAACGTCTTTATCGGGCTAAGCACCCTCTCACCAAGGTCTTTGATCGTCATAGGTTCGAAGGGCACGAATTCGAATAAGGTGATCCACTTCCCGGCCGAGGTCTGTACCAGCTCGCCCGGCACAGCAGGGAGCATATGCCGCGACGCCGTATGCGTTCAGCTACATACCGAGCCGACGACCCGGCAGCCGGCGCCGTATTGGCTGCATGAGATCAGTGCCGCGTTCTGGGCGCCGGTGCTGCTGTGGTCCCGGCCCCATGCCCAGGATGTGTTGGATGATTGGGCGACCGCGCCACATGCGTTGGTGAAGTTCACGACTGCCCGGCAATCGCGTGCTTTGCACAGCCCGACGGCCGCCTGTTCGGCCTCGATAGCCGAGTTGAGGCCCTTCGAGTAGCCCACCCTGCCGGTATCTGGTGAGATCGCGATCGCTCCCCACCCCAAGGCTCCGGCAATCGGTGCTGCAATTCCCGTACCTCCGAACAAGCCGGCGGCCACCACCAAGACCGTGAGCAGACGCCGGAGAGCCACCCGCATGAGAGCGCATCCTATTAGTCCCGAGCTTGCTGAGCCGACAGACACGCCGAAGATCCACGGGTGCCCGTAAGCGGCCGATACAGGAGGCCAGGTTATTCGGGCGGGACCGGCGTGACGGCTCTGCTGTGGTGGCTCCTTTTCCGACAATCAAGGCTGTGCGCTGCGGGCGGTCGCGGGTTCACGATCTCGACGGGGGGATAGCGACGGCTGGTTAAGGCGGTGTTGTTCAACTTGCCGGGAGGCGTGGTCCACCCTCAAGCAGGCAGCAACTACTACCAAGTGAGCCCCAAAATGATCCGCAAAATCATCGCTCATGAACAGCTCGATGCGCGCGCCTCGCGGAAGTTCGTCTCAAAACACGTGTATCCGGTGACCGGGCCGGATCAGCCGATGTACGAGGTAGGAGCGTGTCTGGTGTGAGACTCTGCGTGGGTGTCCGCTGATGCGGCGGCTGCTCCTTCGGGGGTGGTCACGTTTCTGTTCACCGACGTCGAGGGTTCGACCCGTCGGTGGGAGTCAGACGCGGATGCGATGCGGGTGGCACTGGCGGCGCACGACAAGGTGTTGCGCTCCACGATCGAGGCCTATGAGGGCTTTCTGTTCAGCCACACCGGGGACGGGGTGGCAGCCGCTGTCCGAACGCCGTCCCCGCACTGCACGGAGCACTCGATCTACCTCCCCGTGACGCAGCAGAACGCTCTCCCGCTACGCATTTTGCATCTCTGATTCATTGTCGTACAAGGGATTTGGCTAACGCATAGGAGTAGGAAGCGGGACAGCGCGCTGCGTCCCGACCTCCCCGGATCTGTGGCCCACCCGGCGCATACTGGAGCCATGGACCCGGAGACGGCCGCGATGCTGGCCGAGATGACCGAGGCACAGACCGCGACGCTGGCAGACCGGCTGCTAGACGACTGACCGCACGCCCATTTGTGCGCCCTTCGGGTCGGTTTTCAGCCGCTTTCGCTGGCGAGTCCAAGATTGTCACAGGATCTCGGTGGGTGTCAGCGCACGCATGTGCGGTCGCGTCAGTCCCGCACTAGTAGGAAATCCGCGCAGCGTTCGCCGATCATGATCGAAGGAGCGTTGGTGTTGGCTCGCGGGATCTCCGGGAGCGCCGAGGCATCGGCGACCCGGAGGTTGTCCACACCGCGGACACGGAGCTTCTCGTCGAGCGGACTATCGAGTTCACTGCCCATCGCGACGCTGCACGCCGGATGGCTGGTGGTTTTCGCGGTGTTGCTGATACAGGCCTCGATATCTGCGCCCACACCGGGCAGGAGCTCGCGCTCGACGGTCGATGCGATCGGCTCTGTGGCGATGATCTCGCGTGTGCGCTGGACCGCGCGGACAAGTGCCTCAATGTCATCGCGCTCGGTGAGCAGGTTCATCCGGATCGCCGGTGGTACAGCGGGATCCGATGAACGAATCAGAACACTTCCGCGGCTCTTGGGTGTCCAATACGAATGGCCAACCGACAACGCAGGCGCAAATCTTCCCCCACGGGGTTCGGCCCGGGCGTCGGCAGGGGTGAAGATCAGCTGAACGTCGCAAGCCGGGGCCTCGACCGTCGACCGGATGTGGGCCAGCGCCTCCCCGCCGTTACTGGCGAGCTTGCCACTGCGACGTAACAGCCACTGCAGCAACCACTTTGGGTTCGTGACATCCGCGAGGCCGACATGGCCGGGCGCGAGGGACCATACGGCCCAGGTCAACGGGTGGTCGGCGAGGCCTTGGCCGACACGGGGGCTGTCGATCAGTGGGGTGACTCCGACCTGGCGGAGGTGATCCGCCGGACCGATACCCGACAACTGCAGGAGATGCGGCGTGCCGAAAGCGCCGGCGCTCAGGACGACCTCCTGGTCGGCGAAAGCCTGGTGCGCACGTCCGCGACGGCGGTATTCGATTCCGACGGCACGACCGTTGCGGATGATCACGCGGTCAACTAAGGCCTTGGTGACGACGGTCAAATTGTTCTGATGCCGGAGGTAGCCGCGCGCCGTGCTCCAGCGTTGGCCCTTATGGATGTTGACCGGTGTGATCGCCGCACCGTCGAGGTCGGGTCCGCTGACGTCATCGTTGGCAGCGACGCCCGCCGCCCGCGCTGAGGTGACGAACCGATGCGACAACTCGTCGGGAAATGGTGAGCGAGTGATGTGCATCGGCCCCTCCTCGATCCGCGCAAACACCGGAGCGACGTCATCCCAGCCCCAGCCGGACAGCCGCCAGCCGTCGTAGTCCAGATTGCTGCCCTTGATCCAGTACATGGCGTTCATCGCACTGCAGCCGCCGAGCACCCGACCGCGGGGTTGCGCGATCCGCCGGCCGGCGCAACCGGGCTCCGGATCGGATTCGTACGCCCAGTCCAACGAAGTCCCGTACTGCATGGACGCCAACAGCGGCACCCGCGTCGTCAATCGTCGATCAGAGCCACCGGCTTCGATCAACAGCACGCTCGCCGAGGAATCGGCGGCCAACCTTCCAGCGACCGCGCAACCCGCGGAGCCTGCACCCACCACGATGAAGTCATATGTCGTCATGACGTCGACTATCCGGCGACACCGACCCGCGGCCATCGGCCAATGCGCCTAAATCTGCCGTGTCCGCATGCGTACGTACGCATGCCCATGTCGTAACTATTGGCGATTTCGCTGATGTTTTGGGCTTCGCGTCACCGCACGCTGACTAGCATGAGCGAAACAAGCTGGAGCGACCCAGACATTGGCCCCGACATGAGTGAGCTTCCGATTGGAACCGTCACGTTGCTGCTGGCCGACGTGCAGGGTTCGACGCGCCTGTGGGAAACCCAGCCGGAGGCGATGAAGGCCGCGGTCGCGCGCCTCGATCAGATACTGGCCGACGTGGTCGCCGCCCACCACGGTGTGCGGCCCGTCGAGCAGGGTGAGGGTGACAGTTTTGTCATCGCGTTCGCCCGCGCTTCCGACGCCGTGACATGCGCGCTGGAATTGCAGCGTGCGCCCTTGGCGCCGATCAAGTTACGCATCGGCGTACACACCGGCGACGTACACCTGCGTGACGAGGGCAACTACATCGGCCCGACGATCAACCGCACCGCCCGGCTGCGCGACCTCGCGCACGGCGGTCAGACAGTGCTGTCGGGTGCGACGGAGCCGCTTGTCATCGACCAACTCCCACCGGATGTGACTCTGACCGACCTCGGCAGCCATCCACTGCGGGACCTGCCGCGCCCCGAACGCGTGGTGCAGGTTTGTCACCCGGATCTGCACAACGACTTCCCGCCGTTACGTACCGCCAATACCCTTGCGACCGAGCATCTTCCGGTGCACCTGTCGAGTTTCATCGGACGCCAGGCTGAAATGAAAGGCATATGGCAGGCGCTGGCCGACAACCGGCTGGTCACGCTGACAGGCGCTGGCGGTGCGGGCAAGACGCGCTTGGCGATACAGACCGCCGCGAACATAGCTACCGAGTTCGCCGACGGAGTTTGGTATGTCGACCTGGCATCGATCACCAATCCCGAGGTGGTGCCCCTGACGGTGGCACGCACGCTGGGCCTGCCCGACCAACCCGGCCAACAGACGATGGACGTACTACTGCGTTTCATTCGCGATCGCCGGATGCTGATACTGCTCGACAACTGCGAACATCTCCTCGATTCCAGCGCCGAGTTGATCGTCGCGCTGTTGGCAGGTTGCACGTGCTTTGACTCTGCTGACGACAAGTCGCGAGCCGATCGGCGTGACGGGTGAGGTGAGCTGGCGCGTGCCCTCTCTGTCACTAGCCGACGAAGCGATCGAACTGTTCAGCGACCGTGCTCGAAGGGCCAAGCCCGACTTCCGCATCACCCCCGACAACGCCGAGACAGTTACCGAGATCTGCCGCAGACTCGACGGCCTGCCGCTGGCGATCGAACTCGCCGCGGCACGGGTGCGCGCGCTATCGCCGTCCGAGATCCTGGACAGCCTGCGCGACACGTTCCGGCTCCTGACCGGAGGTGCCCGCACCTCTGTGCGCCGCCAGCAGACGCTGCGCGCATCGGTGGACTGGTCTCACGAACTCCTGTCCGAGCCTGAACAGTTGTTGTTCCGCAGGCTGGCGGTGTTCCTCGGCGGGTTCGATCTCGACGCCGCCCAAGCTGTCGCCGGCGGCGCCGAGGTGGAGCGCTACCAAGTACTCGACCAACTCACGCTGCTGGTGGACAAGTCGCTCGTAGTGGCCGAAGACACTGGGCACGGCACCCGCTACCGGCTGCTGGAAACCGTCCGTCAGTACGCACAGGAAAAGCTCCGCGAGTCCCGCGAAGGCGACGACGTACGGACTCGTCACCGCGACCACTACACCGCGATGGCTGCCGTGCTGGACGCGCCTGCGGACAGCGGCTACCAAGAGCGCATCGAGTGGGCGGAAGCCGAAATGGACAATCTACGAGCCGCTTTCACCTGGAGCCGAGAACGAGCGGATGACGAGTTGGCGCTTGCGTTGGCGTCGTCGCTGCAACCACTGTGGTTGACGCGGGGACGTGTGCAGGAAGGACTGAACTGGCTGAGCGCCGCGCTTGCCGGCGATAGCCCACATATCGCGGACGCATCAGCTGCGCGCGTGCGTGCTTCCGCAGACAAGGCGCTGCTCACGTCGGGTACAGGCTCGACCGAGGGCCGCGACGAGGCCGAGCAGGCCCTGGCAGCTGCACGGGAAGTCGGCGACCCTGCGCTCGTGATGCGGGCGCTGATGTCCTGCGGTGCGATCGTCAACGCGCGCGACCGTGAGGTGGCCGGGCCGTACTTCGCAGAGGCGACGGAACTCGCGCGGCAGCTTGGCGATTCCCGGTCGTTGGCGCAGATCATCGCTCTCGACTTGATGACCGGTCGCGTGTTGACTGAACCCGCCGCGGCTCAGGTGGCCGCCGAGGAAGGACTGCGGATCGCGGAGGACATCGGCGACGGTTTCCTCTGTCGTCAGTTGAAACATGTGCTGGGCTGGGCACAGGGCCTCCGCGGCGACTTGGTCGGGTGCGCCGCCCGGCTTGCCGAGGTGGTCGAAGAGTGCATCGCGGCCAACGATTTGGCATGGGCGATGACCGTGTCGCCCACGCGGATATGCGTACTGGCTTACCTTGGAGACGTCGCGAACGCGCGGGCAAGGGCGGTTGAGAACCTCGAGCGCGTATCCGAGTCCCTTGAGTTCCACATAGGACTGGCCCATGCAGCTATGGGCAATGTTCACCTGGCCGCGGGCGATGCCTCCGCAGCGTGGGAATCATATGAAGCCGCGCGTAAGCGCACTCAGATGAACCCCTGGATGGCGGGGATATTCACCTGGGCGCCGCTGGCTCCGCTGACATGCGGCGATCTCGCCGCTGCCCGTCGCTGGGCGGATGATTTCGTGTCGTCGAACGAGGGCTGGGGTCATGCGGCCGCCTTGACGTCCCGGTCACGCGTGGAGATGGCACAGGGTGAGCTCGACGCGGCCGAACGCGACGCCTACGACGCGCTCGAAATAGCCGCCCGCATCGGCGGCGACCTCGTCGTCCCGCTCGCCCTCGAGTGCCTCGCCATCGCGGCCGCCCAGACTGACAACCACTTGATGGCGGCCCGCCTCTTCGCCGCGGCAGCTGCAGCCCGCCAACGCATGGGTTTCGTGCGCTTCAAGGTTCTCGACGAGGGCGACGAGACTACGATCGCCGTGGTTCGGGAAGCATTGGGCGAGAACGAATTCGATGCCGCGTGGGCCGAGGGTGCGGCGCTGTCGATCGAGGAGGCCATCGCCTACGCGCAGCGCGGTCGAGGCGAGCGTAAACGCGCCAGCAGCGGGTGGGCGTCGCTGACACGCGCCGAACTGGAAGTCGTGAAGCTCGTGAGCGAGGGCCTGGGCAACAAGGACGTCGCCGCTCGGCTGTTCGTCTCACCGCGCACCGTGCAGGCCCATCTCACTCACATCTACACCAAGCTGGGACTGACATCACGGGTGCAACTCGCGCAAGAGGCCGCGCGCCATGCATAGCACCTCTACTCCGGAGTGGTTGTCAGTGCGCGGCGCTAAGGGCGCCGGCCCCTTAAGCCGAGTCATTAGGGAAGGACGCATACTCCACATCACTAACCTTCTGACGCGCGATAGTGTTTGCGCCGACGTTGTCACGGCGCTGTCACATTGATGATGTTCGAGCGGTTGGCTCGATGATGGTCGTGCCAGTCGGCTGCCGGTGGTGACTCCCATTGTCACTGACGCCCTGTTTGGTTGTCTTTCAGTTGATCTGTCCTACCGGTGGCGGGCTGGCGCTCTATAGAGGACCGGCAGGGCGGACATGACTTAATCAGTTCTGCTGCGACACGTCGGGCGGGGTCTGGACGTCCCACGGGTGCACGGCGCCAACCGGGGCGACTACAACGAGCTCGCCGCGAGGCCCTCCAGCACGAGTTGTACCGCCCAACATGGCTGCGCCACCACCACCGCCGCCCAACATATCGAACTTGCCGGCCGGGTAGTTTTCGGCCAGGCCCCGGTCGCACGACACCTCTCGCCGGTCCGCCGCGGCGACCTACCTGGCGTCGACAACTCGCTTTAATCCTGAAGTTCGCTTGCGGCCAGGAGGCGCGCCGCATGGAAAACGTTTGACTGATAGGACGTCTACCCCGATTCGACGGTGGTGTACACCGGTCACGGCGAGGACACCACGATCGGCACCGAACAGTACTGGTTAGGACTACATTCGCGATCATGACAGTCGAACTGACGCAAGAGGTTTCCCGCAGGCTCGAATCGGATCGCTACGTGTGGTTGACCACCGTGGCGAAATCCGGCCAGCCTGTACCCCGGCTCGTGTGGTTCTTCTTCGACGGCAAGGAGGTGACCGTGTATTCGATGCCGAAAGCCGCGAAGATCGCGCACATCAAGGCCCGCCCGCAGGTCAGCCTGAATCTGGATTCCGATGGCAACGGCAGGGGGACCGTGGTGGTCGCCGGTGCGGCCAGGGTCGACGCGGTCGGGGCCGATTCGCTCGCGGACGAGCAATATCAGGCCAAGTACCACGACTACGCCGTCAGCATCGGGATGGGCGACGAGTATCTCGCCGCATTCAGCACGCGGTTGAAGATCAGCGTCGACAAGGTGTGGTCGACGCCGTCTGCCGGGTAGCCACTATCCCAGCGGGAAGCCTCCCGCCGGAGCCTCACCGCCATCGCGCGCCACCATCGTCAATCCTCGTCATCGTTCTCGTCGTCGATTTCTTCGATGGTGCCGACCTGGGAGCACTTTGAGGCGTACCGCGACCGAAGCGTGGACGACGAGGACGTGCGACTGCTCGACGAGCGGTAACACCAATCGGCCCGCCATCCGAGGGGGAGCAGATGGCGGGCCGAACAGGGGTGGTCAGGCGGTCATGGGGGCTGATTGCTAGCGGCTTCAGCTTTGTGCGGTCACGACCGCGACGTCCCGGCTGAGTACCGGCGACTGCTTGGTTTGGGTCAGGACCGGCAGTTTTCCGGTAACCACCGGCTGCCGCACGCTGCCAGCGCCCGCCTTCGGCGCAGTGGTGACAACGATCGATCCACCGCGGCAGGAGACAATCTTCCCGTCGACGAACACATCCTGGCCCTCGTCAATCGGGACGTCGTAACCGTCGGCGTCGGTGTAATGGCATCCGCCGCCGCCGGGCGTCGGGTCGTTGTCGGTGGCGTGCGCGGTCGCGGGGGCCAGGGCGAAAACGGCCAGGGCGCCGAGGAGCGCCGCTGCGTAGTGGAAGCGGTTCAGTTTGCGGGTGTTTGAAGTGATCATCAGGGTTCCTCTCGTCGGGTTTGTGCGTGGGTGCTGAGAAAAATGATGCTGGTCACGGGGGTGCTCATGTAATCGCCCAGAAGCCAGAATCCTCATCTGAGAAGGAAGGTTTTCCTATCCACCGAGCAAGCCAACTAGTCGGTCGCGGCTGCCGAGGCGACCGCCTGCGACCACCGAATTCTTGGGATCGGTAGCTGCACGATCGGTTCGGGATCGATGAGAGCGCTGCCGTCGGGCCCGAGAACTAGCAGCTCAGGGCCGGTTTCATCCGGGTCCGACCCGCGCGTGTCGCCTTCACCCGACTTGCACCCGGTCTGGTGTTGCGGCTTTTATGTGTAGTCGTGACCGACATGGATCGACGCAGCATGATGTTGATGGGTGGGATCGGGCTGCTGGCAGCCGCGATTCCCGTTGCAACGGCACGGGCAAACCCGTCGCGGCTCGAGGTGCCTGCGGATCGGGTGCCATTGCCTGCCGCGCCGCCGCCAGGGGGCTACATCTTCCAGGACGAATTCGACGGCCCGGCGGGCTCAGCGCCCGACCCGTCGAAGTGGGAACTCGCGACGGAGCGGGAAACCATGCAAGACCCGACGTTCTGGGAGCTGCCTGAGAACGTCGGGCAGTACCGCGACGACCGGCGAAACGTCTATCTCGACGGCAAGTCCAACCTCGTCTTCCACGCGGCCAAGGACGGCAACACGTACTACAGCGGCAAGGTCTTCGGAAGGTGGCGAGGCGGCATCGGCCACACCTGGGAGGCCCGGATAAAGCTGGACTGCCTCACCCCGGGTTGTTGGCCCGCCTGGTACATGGCCAACAACAACCCCGACAACGGCGGCGAAGTCGACGTCATGGAGTGGTACGGCAACGGCAACTGGGCCGCTGGAACCGCGGTGCACGCGAAGCTGAACGGCGGTGAGCACGTCAGCCAGGGGATCACCCTCGACAGCGCGTGGCACACGTGGCGGGTCACATGGGACGACGCAGGCATGCGGTTCTGGAAGGACTACACCGACGGCGCGCAACCGTACTTCAACGTGCCGGCGAAGTCGCTGCCGGACTGGCAGTTCAACGACCCCGGCTATCAGATGTTTCCTGTGATGGACCTCGCGGTCGCGGGTTCCGGTGGTGGGGACCCCGGGCAGGGAAAGTATCCGGCCAACATGCTGATCGACTACGTACGCGTCTGGTAGGCGTTCCAGGGAACATCCCCTGAACAGCGGCGAGACACGTAGTCCTACTCATCCGAGACGGCTCGCGGCGCGGCATGCTGAACTCATGCCGCTGTCCAAGTCGATTCCCGATGCCCGCACGGTCGCCACATCAACGGCGCCCGACCGCGACCGTGCCGTCGACGTCGCCCGGCTCGCCGCCCTCGTCGTCGTGATGTTCGGGCACTGCGCCCTGCTTCTGGCCACCATCGACAGCAGCGGGCTGTGGGTCGGCAACCTGCTCGGCGAGCTGCCCGCCATCGCCCCGGTCACGTGGGTCCTTCAGGTGATGCCTCTGTTCTTCCTCGCCGGCGGTGCCGCGGGCGCGTACGGCTGGCGCGAAGGTACGCAGTGGGGGACTTGGCTCTTCAGCCGGGCGCAGCGGCTGTGTCGGCCGGTGTTCTGGTATCTCGCGTTCTGGACGGTTGGCCTGATCGTGGCGCGCTTGGTGCTCGGGCCGGATTCGGCCGCTGCCATCGGCCGCGAATCCGTGGCGCTGCTGTGGTTCCTCGGTGTCTACCTCGTGGTGCTCGCGTTTGTGCCCGCACTGACCCGGCTACAGACCGGGCGCGGCGTCGCAGGGGTGGTGGCGTCACTTCTTGCCGTCGCCGCCGCGTTTGACGTCATCCGGTTCGCCCTGGGTATGCCGATGGCGGGAGTGACCAACTTCATTGTCGTCTGGCTGATCCCCGTGGTGATCGGCGTGGCGTACGCCCGTCGGTTGATCGGTCCGCGGGCCGCGCTCGTCGTCGCCGCGTCAGCACTCGCCGCGCAGGTGTTGCTTGCGATAGTCGGACCGTATGACATCTCTTTGGTCGTGACCGGCACGGAGCATGTCTCCAATGTGTCCCCGCCGACGCTGTTGCTCGCCTTGCATTGCACCTGGGTGTCGTGTGTGTTCGTCGCCGCTGCCGGTCCGGTGCGCCGGTGGGCGGCGCGGCCCCGCGTCTGGCAGGTCGTCGCGGTGGGCAACGGGGGAGCGATGACGCTCTATCTCTGGCACATCCCTGCCATCGCGGTTGCCATGTTCTCGTTGCACGCCGTCGGTCTCGATGCGTACGAGGTTGACGCGCCTGGATTTTGGGCGCTGCTCGCGCTACGGGCACTGGTGTTCGCGGTTGTCATGGCGGTGGCGTTCTGGCTGCTGTCTCCCCTTGAGCATCGCGGGCTTCCGTGGTGGGACGGTCGGGTCGCAGCGACCGGCGTCGGCTCGGCGGCCGCGGGTGCACTGGTGTGCGTTGCAGGTGTTGCGCTCGTACTTCTCGCCAAGAACGGGCTCGACGGCGCCGCAGGCTTCACGATGCTCGGGTGTTTTCTGGCCGCTGCAGTGGCCGCACGGCTCAGCGCCGGTCGGGTAGCGAGTTCGGCTCCTGACGGCGCTTGACGGAAAATGTGGCGAGCGCCGCACCTTGGGGCGATTCACCAGCGTATGGACGGTAACGGCACCATCCCAAATTGATTAACGACAACACGTTGGCGTGCTGGGCGCGATCACGCGAACTATGCTCCGCACCAGTAGCCGCTTCGCGCGAAACGGCGACGATGGTTCGACGAGGGTGGGACCCAAAGAGTGCGAACGGTATTGGGACTGTCGAAGACGTCGACCAGCATTGGGTGGGTTCTGGTCGACAGAGGAGACGTCACCGGTGACCTACTCGACCATGACGCTTTTGATGCGACCCACACGAATCCCACCGCACCTGCGGCGACCGCACGCCGTGTGCGTGATATCGCAACAGCCACGGGCTACACCGTTGACTCCGTTCATGTCACGACGAGCGGAAACGTGTCGTCGCTCCGAGATGCATTGAGGGAATCGGGTTTCGCCGAAGTCACGTGCGTTTCGCTGCCGGAGGCCACCCGGGCGTGGGCGATGAGTGCGGGACGTGAAAACGGCCAGGAGACGACGGCATTGTGTGTGCTCGGCCGCGACTCGGCTTCACTTTCGGTGATCAACACTCGAAGTGGCGCCATCGAATCCGCGTCCACGACCAAGTCCTTCGACGGCGCCGGTCTTGCCGACTGGCTGGACGCGTCGATGGGAAACAACGGTTCGCGCCCGGAGTGTCTCTATCTGATCGGCTGCCGCTCCGGGCTCGACGCGATCGTCGGTGGCCTCGAGGCCCGCCTGTCAGTACCGGTCGTCGCAACCCACGATGCCCAACTCGCGCTTGCCCGCGGTGCGGCGTTCTCGAACGTGAGCTGTGTCGACACCACAATTGAAAGGCGGCCCCGATTCGCCTCGCCCGCATGGACTCTCGCCAGCGGAACGGTCATTGTATTTACCTCGATCTTCACACTGTCTGCAGCTAGCGGTCCAATTCGACTGGCGGAAAATGAATCACAGAAAGCCGCAACGCCACCGGTAGCTGGAATCGAGGACATTCCGCAAGGAACCGCCCCCGTCGCGCCCCTTGTGTTCCCGCCGCCGCCCCCTAAAGCGGCTCAACCGGTGCCGGAAAAGCGTCCGGCTGCGTCTATCCCGGCGCCGGCACCCGTCGCAACGGGCGCCGACTTGCCTGCGGCCATCGCCACACCCGAGCCCGAGACACTTGCTCCACCCGAAACAGTTCCGGCCGCACCGCCGGTCCAGCACCTTCCGGACGAGCAGCCGGCGCAGCACCTCCCCGAGACACAGCCGGCTGGGCCGGCACCGGGACCCGTCGCGCCACCGTCGGCCGCTCCTGCGCCGGCAGCATCGATACCGGCGTCACCGGAAACGGTCTCACCGCCTCCACCGGATCCGGTCGGACAGGCCTTCTTCGGCGACTCGCCGTGAGCTAGAGGCGAGCCGCAACGAACGTGGCTGCATCGCCGACCATCCCGTTCACCGGGTAAAGCACGTGCGCGACGCTCGGCCCACCGCCGGGCGTGCCATCGCAGATCGTGTCACCGGGAGCACACTCTTGGATCGTCTTTGCCGCGTACGACGGGCCGATCACGATCGGCGGAGCGCCGTACTGGGTGACCCACGCATCCGACGGCTTTCCGAACAGGGCGACCGCGGCGACATGGTCGGCCACGTCTGGCGGCAGCGGCTGGGGGACTGCGGCACTAGGCACGCCGGTCGGGACGCTGGCCGAAGTGACGAATCCCGCCACGGCCGCGCCTTGCGAATAGCCACCCAGCACCATTCGGGTGTTGGGGCAGCTGGCCGCCATGGACTGGAGATGGTTGCCCGCGTCTCTGATTCCGTCGACGACGGAGCCCGCGAACGCTAGTCGGTCGTCGAAGTTGGTGCTCGCGGCATAGTTGACCGGATATATCGCGACCGACTTGCCGCCGGCCTGCGCTTGCAGCGCGTCGACGAACGCCTGCCCGACCCCACCGACGCCGGGTGGTTCGCCGCTGCCGCGGGCGAAGATCACCTCGACATCCGGACACGGCGCCGCGGATGCGGACGGGACGGGCGTGCTCAGCAGTGCCGCCCAGACGGTCAGTCCGCTCACGCCGACGATGCGGGCGATTCGACGTGCGCTCAGTTGGATCATCTGCACGTTATACCCGCTGAGCGGTGTCTATACCCGGCTCGCGGCGAAGGTCGCCGCGTCGTTGACCATCCCAGTCTGGACGTACGCGCCGTGGGCCCTCATATCCCAGCCTCCTTGGAAGCAGATCGGGTCGTTGGGCACACACATTTCAATGGTCTTGGCGGTGTAGAGCGGACCGATCGAGGGCAGCGGGCCGGGGGAAAGGCTGTCGGCGAATGTGCTCCGCGCACCCCCGAACTCTGCCGCCGCCGCAACGTGGTCGGCGACCTGGGGCGGCATGTAGGTGGTGGCGAGATCGACCACCGCCGCACCCTGCGAGTAGCCGCCTAGCACCATCTTGGTGTTGGGGCAGTTCGCCGCCATCGCCTGAACGTGGGCGCTCATGTCGTCGCTGCCGGCGGGTGTGCTGGTGACGAAGTCGTTGCTCGCCGGGTAGTTGACGGCATAGACGCCGACCGAACGCGCAGGGACCTGCGAACGGAGCGAGTCGACGAAGGCCTGGCCGATCCCGCCGACGCCGGGCGGCTCTGTAGTGCCGCGGGCGAAAACGATCTCCACATCGGGGCACGGGGCAGCGGAAGCAGTGGGGAGATACGTCACTGCGATGGGCAGTGCTCCGGCCGTGGCCACGACCGCGACGAGGATGCGGGTGAGGGGGCATGCGCGGTTTGTCTTCATGCTGATATGTCGCCCGGCGGGCCGCAAATGTGACTCTCTCGCCGGCTCGACAGTTCACGGCTGTCACGGCGCGAAATCTAAAGCCCGCGGCCTTCGTCCCGGCGATCGTTGAAGAACCTCCGAACGCGGTCGGACACCCGCTGATCCTCGCTGCGGCCGCCAAGGACCATCAGAACCCCGATCAACACGGCAGTGAGCAGAAGCCCGAGTCCGGCTAATGCGGTAACAATTGTCATGACCCCCATGACAGTCGAATACCCGTCAATCGCCCAGACACCGCAACCTATGGCTCAGATCACGATGTTTCGGCCTGCCCGCTCCGACCAACTGCCCCACCGTCGACCGCGAGGACCTGTTCAGCGGCCGCATCATCACGTTCTCGGGGCGTGTCGGCTCGACGTAACGCAAAGGCACAAGAAGACCTTGAGCCACCGCTACGCCCCTGTACGCTGACCGTGGTCGGAAGCGGAGGGGACGGATCAATGAAGCTCATCGCGGTACTCGCACTGGCCTGTGGACTCACGGCCGTGCCGATGTTGGCCACCGGCACCGCGTCGGCCACGCCGGGAACTTGCGACGGTGTGGACTGTGTCCCATTTGTCGACCGCAACATCGTGCCCACCGACCCGTGCCATTTCCAATCCCGGAACCCGTTCGGGCTCGACGCCAAGGGCAACACGTACGTCTGCGACGCCGCGGACAAATGGGTGGCGACGGCGCCCTTGCTCGGCGTGCGCACGTTGCGGGCGCCGTGTGACGAGAAGGTTCCCGGTCTGGCGGTGTCACCCGAGGGCCAGCTGATGAACTGCCAAGGGCAGGCCTGGACCGCGTATAACGACGTGTTTTATTACAGTTGACCGGCCGCGCAGCATCCCGTGACCTCTGGGAGGTCATGTCGACCGCGCGGACCATCCGGCGATTCACCGACGAGCCTGTCGACGACGCCACACTGACCCGGTGTCTCGAGGCGGCGACATGGGCGCCCTCCGGTGCCAACGCCCAGAGTTGGCGCTTTGTCGTGCTGCGGTCACCTGAACAGCGGGCCGTCGTCGCCAAGGCCGCCGCGCAGGCGCTGGAGGTGATCGAGCCCGTCTACGGGATGACCCGGCCCGCCGACGACGACAACAGCCAGCGCGCCCGCACCTACCGGGCGACCTACGAGCTGCACGACCGGGCAGGGGAGTTCACGTCTGTCCTGTTCGCGCAGCAGCGCTTGCCTGCGGCATCCGAGCTTCTGCTGGGCGGTTCGATCTTCCCCGCGATGCAGAACTTCCTGCTCGCCGCGCGAGCTCAGGGCCTCGGGGCCTGCATGACCAGCTGGGCGTCGTATGGCGGCGAGGCGTTGTTACGCGAGGCCGTCGGCGTACCCGACGACTGGATGCTCACCGGACACATCGTGGTCGGTTGGCCGAAAGGCAAGCACGGACCGCTTCGGCGTCGGCCGCTGGCCGGCGCCGCCAACCTCGACCACTGGGATCAACCGGCGCTCTAGGTCCAGTTCCACACCGACGGATCGTCCGGTGGGTAGTTCGCGCAGACGTCGGTCCCATGGGCGGCGACGCCCTTGTTGTTGAAGAACAGCTTGGCCCAGTTACCCCAGTGAGTTGCCATCTGCTCGTAGTAAACGTTGGTCGCGGTGTCCTCCGAGTACTGCCGCCGGCCGGCGTAGTCCAGTGAGAAGAACCAGTAGATGCGGTCGCGGGCGCCCTGCTGAATGTCAGCGGGCCGGTTGTTGTAGTCGATCATGTAGCGCTCGTAATACACGGGTTCGGTGTCCCGCACCGCGGCCATGTACTGATCGACCGTGCATGTGGTCTTGAGTATCCGATTCGGGATCGGAAAGTCGTCGGTCGCGTCGGCCGACGCGACGCCAGGAACGGTCAACGCCACCACACTCAGCGCGGTCACTGCGACGCTCGCTTTACCAAACATCTTCACTCCCTTGCTATTACGACCCCTCGGCCGCTAGCGGTGGCCCCGCCGGCGGCTGCTGCGCTGCTGGCGGCTGCCCCGCCACTTGCTGGAGGATGGACAGCTTCTCGGGGCAATAGGTCCGCAGCGCGGCACCGAGGAATTTGTACGCCTGCCCGGTGTCGCTGCCCATCGGCAGCTGGTCCAGAACGAACTTGGCCGACGTGTTGGCGTCGTGGTCGACACCGTTGTACAGCCGCTTACACGTGATTTTGCCGATCCACGCGTTGTAGTCCTTCGGGCCGTAGATGCCGTAGATATGCAACTCGTTGGCGAAATCGGTGTCCGGATCGGCATGGGCGGGTGCCGCAAGGACATTGGCGGGCACCGCTAGTGCGATCGCCGCCAGGGCAGTCGAAGCGAGCCGTTTTGCCTTCATGATCACCTATCTTATTGGACCCGTCGGGGATTCGCCGTTGCCCGAATGGCGGCCGGCCGTAGCGCCGACTGCATCGGACTCGGGGGTGGGTTCGGGCGCATTGGGCTCGGGCCACGGCACCGGAACCGGCCGTTGGCGCACTCGTTGCGGCCACCAGAACCAACGGCCAAGCAGCGCCGCGATCGCCGGAGTCATGAACGACCGAATCACCAGAGTGTCGAACAGCAGGCCGAGGCCGATCGTGGTGCCCACCTGGCCGACCACGCGTAGGTCGCTGACCACCATCGACATCATGGTGAAGGCGAACACCAGGCCGGCCGATGTCACCACCGCCCCGGTTCCGCCCATTGACCGAATTATGCCGGTGTTGATTCCGGCGTGGATCTCTTCCTTGAATCTGGAAACCAGAAGCAGGTTGTAGTCCGATCCCACCGCCAACAGGATGATGACCGACATCGCGATGATCATCCAGTGCAGGTGCGCGCCGAGGAGGTACTGCCATATCAGGACAGACAGCCCGAACGATGTGCCCAGTGACAGCAGCACGGTACCGACGATAACGGCGGCCGCGATCACCGAGCGCGTGATCAGCAACATGATGATGAAAATCAGACACAGCGAGGCGATTCCGGCGATCAGCAGGTCGAAGTTAGAACCATGCTGCATGTCCTTGTAGGTCGCCGCGGTGCCGGCCAGGTAGATCTTCGAGCCCTCCAGCGGAGTGCCCTTGATCGCCTCGAAAGCCGCGTTCCTTATCTCGTCGATATGCGAAATACCCTCTGGCGACGCGGGATTGTTCTCATGCGAGATGATGAAGCGGATCGCCTTACCGTCCGGCGAAACGAACATCTTCAGGCCACGCTGGAAATCCGGGTTGGTGAACACTTCGGGCGGCAGGTAGAACGAGTCGTCGTTCTTCGACGCGTCGAACGCCTGACCCATCGCGGTCGAATTCTCCTGCATCGCCTTCATCTGATCCTGCTGACCCTTTTGGCTCTGGTACATGGTCAGCGTGATGTTCTTCATGTTCTTCATCGTCTGGATCATCGACGGCATGATCGCGACCAGCTGCGGCATCAGCGTGTCCAGCCGCTCTAGGTCGGGGACGAGCGACGAGACGTCATCGCTCAGGGTGTCGATGCCGTCGAGGGTGTCGAAGATGGACTTCAGCGCAAAGCAGACGGGGATGTCATAGCAGTGCGGTTCCCAGTACAAAAAGCTGCGGAGCGGCCGGAAGAAGTCGTCGAAATTCGCGATGTTGTCCCGCACTTCCGCGGTGTCCAAGGCCGTTTTTTTCGTCTTCTCGACCATGGAGTGAGTGGTGTCGGCCATCTGCTGGGTCAGGCTTTGCATGTGTGTCATCGTGTCGATGGTCGTCTGCATGTCATTGGCCTGGGTCAGCATGTTCGCCATGACCTTGTCCATATAGTCCTGGTTCATCTGCTGGGTGGTGCCCTGCATGCTGATCTGGAACGGGATGGACGTGTGCTCGATGGGTGTGCCCAGCGGCCTGGTGATGGTCTGCACCCGGCCGATGCCCGGGAGGTGGAACACATTCTTGGCTATTCGGTCGACCACCAACATGTCGGCCGAGTTGCGCACATCGTGATCGGTCTCCACCAGTAGCATTTCGGGATTCAAGCGTGCCTGCGGGAAGTGCCGGTCTGCCGCCTCGTAGCCCTGGTTGGCGGGGATGTCGTCGGGAAGGAATTCGCGGTCGTTGTAGCTCGGCACGTACCCAGGGAGCGCAAGCAGACCAACCAGAGCGAGAGCGATGGTGGCGATGAGGATCGGGCCGGGCCAACGGACCACGGCCGCGCCGACCTTGCGCCAACCACGTTGCTGCATCTTCCGTTTCGGGTCGAACAGACCGAATCGGCTGCAGATTGTCAGCATCGCTGGTGCCATGGTCAACGCGGCGATAACGGCGACGAGCATGCCGATGGCCAACGGAATGCCCAGGGTCTGGAAGTACGGCAGCCGGGTGAAGTGCAGGCAGAAGGTGGCACCTGCAATCGTCAGACCCGAACCAAGGATGACGTGCGCAGTGCCGTGATACATGGTGTAGAAGGCGCTTACGCGGTCCTCGCCGTTCTGGCGCGCCTCGTGATAACGGCCGACGAGGAAGATCGCATAGTCGGTGCCCGCGGCGATGGCGAGTGTCGTCAACAGGTTCGTCGCGAACGTCGACAGACCGATGAGGTTGTAATAGCCAAGTGCCGCAACGATTCCACGCGCCGCGGCCAACTCGATGAACATCATCACCAACACCAGCAGCACGGTGACGATCGAGCGGTAGACGAACAGCAGCATCAGGAAGATCACGCAGATGGTGATCATCGTGATCAGCTTGATGCTCTTGTCGCCCGCGTGGTGCTGATCGTTGGTGAGTGCCGCCGGGCCGGTGACGTAGGCCTTCACCCCGGGCGGTGGCGTCGCGTTTGCGACGATGTCGCGGACTGCCTTCACGGAATCGTTGGCCAGGCTTTCGCCCTGATTGCCGGACAGGTAGAGCTGGACGTAGGCCGCCTTGCCGTCGGCGCTCTGCGATCCAGCCGCGGTCAGCGGATCACCCCAGAAGTCCTGGATGTGCTGAACGTGGACCTTGTCCGCTTCGAGCTTGTCGATCAGCCCGTCGTAGAACTTGTGGGCGTCGTCGCCCAACGGCTGGTCGCCTTCCAGGACCACCATCGCCGAGCTGTTGGAGTTGAACTCCTGAAAATCGTGACCGACGCGCTGCATCGCAATCATGGAGGGCGCGTCGGTCGGCGCGAGCGACACCGAATGCGCCTCGCCGACCACTTCCAGCTGCGGCGCGACGACGTTGACCAGCACCACCAACGCCAGCCAGCCCAGCAGGATCGGCACCGAGAAAAGCCGGATGAACCGGGGGATCATCGGATGCGCGCCGACGTGGGTGTTGGTCATGCGCTCTTCACCAAGCAGAAGGTCTGGGCGTTCAATCCGGTCGTCGTCCTCTCGTCCTTGACGACGTCATCGACCGTGATGCGGCAGGTGATGCTGTCACCGTCACCCTGTGCCACGATGTTCGGGCTGGCGGCAGGGGCGGTCGTTGTCAGATCGAGCGACCACGGCAGTGGGGCGTTCACCGCCTTCTGCGGCTGAGCGTCCAGGTCAAGGTAGTTGATGGTGGCCACCGTTCCCGCACCAAAGATCTCGTACTTCACTCGTTTGGGATGGAAGGGTGCGGGGTCGTTGACCAGGCCTGCGCCGGGTCGGGTCAGCTCGGTCTTGCCGAACACGCCACGGAGCCGATCGACCATGAACAGGCCGAGGAGGACCACCACCACGATCAGCAGGGGGACCCACGCACGCCTGAGCACCTTCAGCACTGGAAGCCTCGCCGCCCAATCGCCAGGGTGACGATTTCCGCCCGACCCATTCCATCTCTCCCTACAACGTTGGCCTCTGCTTAACTTAGCCCATATAACTTCTAGTCGCGCAACAGGCTAGCGCAAATATTTGTAGCGTCCAGCGGCCCGGATCCCGTGCGCCTGCGCTCCGGCTGCCCGCCGACCTGGCGATTCTCGCCAAATACCCCGCGAGTGGTCGTAATCTGCCGGTTAGGCCGGGGGATGGGGCCAAAGGAAGGCAGCGATGGCCTTCGCCGAAAATAGGTCGGGCGGCTGGGGCCGCCGGTTAACCGTCGCGGCCGTGGTCGCCGCGCTGCTGCAAGGCCTTTGCGGTGTCGGGGGTCCAACGCCGACGGCGACGGCCTTCTCGAATGTGCCGGTCGAGCAACTGAGTGTGCCGTCGCCATCGATGAACCGCGATATTCGCGTCGAGTTCCGTGGCGGCGGCACGGGCGCCCACGCGCTCTATTTACTGGACAGCATGGAGGCCGGCGACGACTTCAACGGCTGGGACATCAACACCGCCGCGTTCGACTGGTACAAGGGCTCCGGGATATCGGTTGTCATGCCCGTCGGTGGCAAGGCGAGCTTCTACAGCGACTGGTACGGGCCTGCGAGGGGCAACGGTGCCACATACACCTATAAGTGGGAAACGTTCCTGACGCAGGAGCTGCCCGCCTACTTGGCCGCCAACAAGAACGTGCCGCAGACCGGTAACGCGATCGTGGGCCTATCCATGGGCGGCTCTTCCGCGTTGATACTGGCCGCCTACCACCCCGCGGAGTTCATCTACGCGGGGTCCTTGTCGGGCTTCCTCAATCTCTCCCAGGACCGGTGGCCCGGCATGGTCCGAATCGCCATGCAGTGGAACGGCGGCTTCGATCCCGACGCCATGTGGGGTCCGCCCGGCGACCCGGCCTGGGCCCGCAACGACCCGACCACCAACGTCGGTCGGCTCGTCGCCAACGGCACCCGGATCTGGATCTACTGCGGTAACGGCACCCCGGCAGATCCCAACCTGGCGAGCCCGGACGCGCCGATCGGCGGCCTCGGGTTTCTGGAAGGCTTCGCGATCGACTCGAACCACGCCTTCGTAGACGCGTACGTGGCCGCCGGTGGCAAGAACGGCGTGTTCAACTTCCCCAGCGGCATCCACAGCTGGGGCTACTGGGGTCAGCAGCTGCAGCAGATGAAGCCTGACATTCAGCGGGTGCTAGGCGCCAAGTCGGCCGCTTGATCACGATAAGCGTTCCCGCAGTTCGCGTTTCAGCACCTTGCCGTAACTGTTCTTCGGCAGCTCGTCGACGAACAGATAACGCTTCGGTCGCTTGAAGCGGGCGATGCGGTCGAGCAGGTGGGCGTCCAATTCGGCGGGCTCCGCCTCACCCACGACGAAGGCCACCACGACCTCGCCCCACTCCTCGTCTTTCGCGCCGACCACCCCGGCCTCCACGACCCCCGGGTGCTCCAGGAGTGCCTCTTCCACCTCGCGCGGGTAGATGTTGCTGCCCCCGCTGATTACCACGTCCTTCGACCGGTCGCGCAGCGTCAGGAAGCCGCGCTCGTCGAACGAGCCCATGTCGCCGGTGTGCAGCCAGCCGTTCTGCAGGGTCGCAGCGGTGGCTTTGCGATTCTTCCAGTAGCCGGACATCACCACGTCGCCGCGGCACACGATCTCACCGATTTCGCCGACGGCTGCCTGGCTTCCATCGGGCCGCAGCACCGCGACATCCACGCCGGACCGGGCATATCCGACCGACCCAAGGACGGCGTCGTCGGCATCGAGGTGGTCGGCGCGGCGCAGACCGGTGATCGTCATGGGGGCCTCACCCTGGCCGTAGAGCTGGGTGAAGATCGGACCGAACGCGGCCATCGCCTTCTTCAGGCTGTCGACATACATCGGACCGCCGCCGTAGACCACCGTCCGCAAATTGCGCGGGCGCGACCGGTCGGTCTGCACCAGCCGCTGCACCATCGTCGGGGCGAGGAAGGCGCTGCAGCCCGGATGGTGCTCACAGAGATCGAGGAATTCCGTCGGCTCGAAGGCACCCGATTCCGGTATCACCTGACGGGCCGCGCGAAGCACATAGGGCGGGATGTAGAGACCCGATCCGTGCGACATCGGTGCGCCGTGCACCAGGCTGCAGTTCTCGTCGGGTGAGTCGAAGTCCGCCAGGTGCGCGACCGTCATGGCCATCAGGTTGCGGTGTGACAGCATCGCGCCCTTGGACCGGCCGGTGGTTCCGCTGGTGTAGAAGAGCCACGCCAGTTCTGCAGCATCGGTGTTCGGCGAAGTTGCGGGTTCGGCGCTGCACCTCGTGGCATATCCTTCGCTGCCGATGACCTCGATCGGCACCTCGGTGACCGCGGAGAGTTCGACGGCGATCTTTGGTGAGGCGAAAACCTGTGCGGCTCCAGCGTCGTCGAGGATCTGCTGCATTTCCCGCGCGTGCAGCTTGTAGTTGATCGGCAGGTACACGCATTCCGCCGCCCAGGCGGCGAACATGAGCTCGATGATCTCCGGGCGGTTCTCGCTGGCGACCGCCACGCGGGCGCCCGGTCCGAAGGTTCCAAGCGACCCGGCCAGGCGCAGCGCCCGCTCACGCAGCTCGGCCCACGTATGCAGTTGCCGCGCACCGTGATACACCGCACCGCGATCGCCGAAGCGAGCTGCGGCCTGGTCGAGGAAGACGAACAGGTTCAACGGGCGACCCATTCCGAATTCAGCGCGAAGTCCGACAGGTATTTGGTGGAACTCCAGCCGCCGTCCACGACGATCGTCTGGCCATTGATGAAGCCCGCACCCTCGGAGCACAGGAACGCGACGGTGCTGGCGATGTCGTCGACCGTGCCCAGCCGCTGGTGCGGCGTCATCTCGGTATTCATCTTCCTGAACCGCTCGTCTTCGAGGCGCTGCGCGACCATCGGGGTCAGCGTCACACCCGGTGCCACTGCGTTGCAACGGATTCCCTGCGGTCCGTACTGGCACGCGATGTGCAGGGTCAGCGCTGTCAAGCCGCCCTTCGCCGCCGAGTAGGCACCGCCACGCAATCCGCCGACGACCGCGAACGTCGATGTCACGTTGACGATCGCGGAGCCCGGCCGCATATGCGGTATCACGTCGCGCGCCAGCCGGAACGGCGCGCGCAACATCAGGCCGAGAAAGTAGTCCAACGACTCGTCGTCGGTTTCGTGCAGCGGCTTGGGGCTGCCGACACCCGCGTTGTTGACGAGGAAGTCGACGTGGCCCCAGCGCTGCACGGCCAGGTCCACGATGCGGGCAGGCCCATCGTCGGCGGTCAGGTCGACGGCGATCGTCGCCACCCGATCTGTGTCGTCGATCGCCTTCTCCAACTCGGCGAGCCTGTCCGGATCCCGCCCGGCGCCCACCACTGCCATGCCCATCTCCGCGAGCTTCGTCGCGCACCCGAAACCGATGCCGCTGCTCGCGCCCGTCACGATCGCTACCTGCATGTCATCCATCCGCCTTCGTCAGCGTTGATCGGATCTGATGTTTCAGCACTTTTCCCGCGTCGTTCTTGGGCAAGGTGTCCCAGATGACCACTTGCTCGGGCACTTTGAACTTCGCCACTCGGTGGTCGGCGAGAAAGTGGCGCAGGCTTTCGACGTCGGGACCCGGGGCCGCCTTAGGGACGATGACGGCGCACGCCCGCTCTCCGGTGCGGGCATCGGGGAGTCCCACGATGGAGATCTCCATGATGTCGGGATGGCCGGCGAGAATGTCCTCGATCTCCTTTGGAGCGATGTTCTCCCCGCTGCGGATGATGATGTCCTTGGCGCGGCCCGTCACGACGAGGTAGTCGTTATCCACCCATTTCGCGAGATCGCCGGTGCGGAAGTAGCCTTCGTCATCGAAAGAGTCCCGTTCGTCCTCGGGATTCCGGTATCCGAGCAGCATCTGGGGCCCGCGGGCATGGATCTCGCCCGACCCGGCGGGCGCGGTGTCGTGAGCAACCAGCTTGATGTCCGCAATCCCCGGGCGGCCGTCGGTGTCGGCAGCGTGTGCGGGATCAGTGGGTGAGCCGATCGTCGTGACGGGGACTTCCGTGGAGCCGTACACCCGTGTCACCACCGCACGTTCGAAATATGCTGCCGCCGAGCGGATCAACGACGGCGGCACCGATGCACCCCCGCAGATGAACACCTTCAGGTCGGGCAGCCGGCTATCGGCGCGTTCGGCCGCGGCGAGCAGTCCTTCGAGGAACGGAGTCGCGCCGGCCATGTGCGTGCATCGCTCGGCGGACATGATCATGACCGCTTCGTCTGGATCCCAGCGGTCCATCAGCACTGCCGTCGTACCCAGCAGCAGCGGGCATTCGAACGCGTAGATGGATCCGCCGATATGAGCGATCGGCGAGGGGACGAGGAATTTGTCGCCCGGTTCGATGAGCCAGTGATCGCGAAGCTGGCAGATCAGGGCGTGAATCGAGTTATGACTGTGCAGAACGCCTTTCGGGCGCCCCGTCGTGCCAGAGGTATAGAGGATCATCCGCACCGCGTCGGGGTCGACGGCGGGCATCACATCTCCATTGCTCCGTTCCCCGAAAAGGGAGGCATATGCGGTGTGGCCTCCACGGTCGCCACGTACCACCACGACCTCGGGCGGCGATTCCATCTCGGCGATGACGCGGTCCAGCATCGATGGATAGTCATGCCGGCGAAACTCGTTCGGTACGAAGATCATCCGGCTGCCGACGTCATCGAGGATGAACAGCAGCTCACGCTCGCGTAGGGAAGGCAGGATCGGGTTGACCGCCATCCCGGCAAGCGTGGCCGCGAGATAGACTACGGCCGCTTCGTGCCAGTTCGGCAGCATGAACGACACCACGCTGCCGGTCGGCATTCTCGACAGCAGTGTTTGGGCCAGGTCCGCGGCCTGCGTATGAAGCGATTGACAGTCCAAGCGGACGTCGCCGTCGACGAGCACCACCCGGCGTGGTGTCAGCCGCGCGGCTTCGACAAGTGAATCGGCCAGTGTCGGCATGCCACTAGCCTCTGACCCGCCGCATGGTCATCGAGTGCCGGAATCGCGATGCAGGGTGGGTGTTGACGGTGACCTGAGCAATTTCTCCGTCCGACGTCTTGTAGGCGCGCTGTACCTCGAGCGCGGGCGAGCCCGGCTCGATCTTGAGGCCGTCGGCGAGCGCGGGGGCGATCAGTACCGCCGCGATCTCCTGGTGAACCTCGACGATGCTGACGCCGAACAGGTCCTCGATCAGCGGGAAGATCGGGCCGGTGTGGCGTTGCAGGAGCCTGCCGATCGCGGCGAACGCGCGGTTGATGTAGTACTCGGTTCGGCACAACGGAAAGTCCGCGCCCTCTGACTGCCTAAAGCCACGGACGGCCAGCCATTCTTCGCCTCCGTCGAGTCCGGTGCGAGCGGCGACTTCGTCGTCGAGGGTCACCATGCTTAGCGATTCGATCGCGAACCGGGCCTCTGTCGCGAAGGCCACCAGATCGTTGATCGACATCACGTCGTAGGAATCCGACGTCGACCGGGGCACCACGAGGGTACCCGTGCGCGGGCGGGAGGAGACGAGGTTATCCTCGCGCAGCCTGCGCAGCGCCTCCCGCACGGTGTAGCGGCTGACCGAGAACCGTTCACACAGTTCGTGTTCGGTCGGCAACTGTGAGCCGACCGGATACACGCCGTCGACGATGTCCTTGCGCAATGCCCGCGCCACCTGGATGTAGCGATGATCGGCCGGTGTGGTTTCTGTCATCCGTTGCCACCCGTCACGAGCTTCGACGCAGCGCGAACACGCTGCCGTTGGCGTCCGCCGAAATGTATAGCGAACCATCGGATCCCGCCGTGATGCCGGCGAACGGACCCTGCGGCCCGGAGAATGGCGGCATGCCCTTCAGCGGCTTGGGCTCCACTCCTGGCGGGGGACCGACCGGGAGCGCGGAGGCGACGGTGGTGCGCGCCTTGGTGTTCAGGTCGAACGCGACGACCTCTTTGGCGCCCGCGTCGACGATGTACAGGTGCCCATCCAGCACCAGGATGCCCTGGGGTTTGTTCAGTCCGTCCACCACGACGTCGGAGCCCGAATCGGTCAGCTTCACCACCCGACCGGCCCCCGACTCGGCGACCAGCGGAACACCGTCATCGTCGAAGGCGACGCCGACCGGATCCTGCAGTCCGGAGGCCAGCGTTTCGAGATTGCCCGACCGCAGGGCGTGCACTCGCCCCGTGCCGAGTTCGGCGAAAACGATAACGCCACCGGGCCCGAGCGCGACGCCGTACAGCTGGTCGAAGTCGGTTGCGAGATAGTCGGTTTCGTTCGCCGCCGGTCGGTATCGGGCGACCTGGCCGCCGGATGTCGTGACGACGAACTCGCCGGGTCCGGCAGATGCCAGGCCACGAAGGAATCCCGGGTAGCCGGGCGAGAACAGCATCCCCACGGTCTGCAGTGAGCCGTCGGGGGCAACCGCATAGAAGTAGGTGCCGTCCGCGATGTACAGCAGGCCATCGTCGCCTATCGCGAGATCGAGCGGCCAGTTCAGCCCGCCGGGTAGCGCCGTACGGGTTTCGCCGCCGCCGAGGATCTCGGTGATCTCGCCGGTGAAGTTCGAGACGAACAGCCGGCCGTCGGCGATGGCGAGGTTGTCCAGGCCGGGGGACAGCTGGGCCAGCACTGTCTGCTCACCGCTGCGCGGATCGATGCGTAGTACCTGCCCGCTGGCCACCTGGGTGGAGACGATGTAGCCGTCGGAGTCGAACTTCACTGCGTCGGGCACGCCGAGATCGCCGGCAACCCGTTGCGGCTCACCGCCTTCGGGATCGATTCGCCAGATCTCGTTGGCGGTCATCAGCGGGTAGTACAGCATTCCGTCGGGGCCGACCTCCATGGCGTTGGGAGACGGCAGGTTCTCCAGAAGTATCCGCGGCGCGCCGCCGTTCAGGTCGAGTTCCATCAGCCGTCCACCGTCGCGGCATTCGTTGATGAAGAGCCTGCCCTGGTGCACGGTGATGCCGTTGGCGCAGGGGAGGTCGTCGCGCAGGACGCGAGTGCGGCCGTCCGTCCCCAGTGCACTGACCCGACCGTCCATCACCTCGGTGGCGTACAGGTTGCCGCGCTGGTCGAAGGCGACGTCGTCGGGCGCGATGATGTCGCCACCCTTGGCGCTGATGGTGTCGAGTCGACCGGTGCCGACATCGAGTGCGCTGATCTGGCTGCCGGTCACCTGCGCGATGTAGACCCGGCCGTCCGGGCCGGTCCGCAGCCCGTTGGCGCCGAACAGTCTGCTGGACGCGGTGAGCTGCTCGAGCCGCCAGCCGTCGGCGACGTTCGGGACGGGCGCGGCGTAGCGGGCGTCGGTGTGCGACGGGCTCATGGCCTCGGACGCTACCAAGCCCTGCTGGTCCAGACAATAGTCTGGCATAAAGCCGTGTCCGGCCTTGACGATCCGATTATCGCTGCGGAATAGTGTTCTTCAATATGCAGAGCACTATATATTGTCCGGACAAATGAACACATGAGCGATCTCTTGAATCTCGACGGCCGCATCGTTGTGGTGTCGGGTGCAGGCGGTGGCGGCATCGGCACGACGGTGGCCCGGATGGCCGCCGAGGCGGGTGCAACCGTCGTCGCGGTGAGCCGATCGAAGGAGAATCTCGACGAGCACATCGCGCCGCTGGGTGCTCGGGGTCTTTCGGTGATACCGGTAGCGGCCGACGCGTCGACCGACGAGGGCATCGGCGCCGTCATCGAGCAGGTTCGTCGCATCGACGGGGATCTCTACGGGCTGGTGAACGTCGCGGGCGGCGCCGAACCGTCCACCTGGATGCCTGCCACCCGAGTGTCGCGGGACGACTGGCGGGCGTTGTTCACCGCGAACCTCGAGACCGCGTTCTTCATGAGCCAGGCGGTCGCGGGCGAGATCAGGCGCAATCAGAAACCAGGATCTATCGTGTCCATCTCGTCGATCAGCGGTATGAACACCGCTCCCTTTCACATCGCGTACGGCACCGCCAAGGCCGCCGTCGTCGCCATGACCCGGACGATGGCGGTCGAACTGGCACAGGACGGCATCCGCGTCAACGCGGTCGCGCCGGGCGTCACCGAAACCGCGGCTTCTCGCACCTACACCGACGAAGATCCGGAACGTGACCAACAGGCCATCGCGATGGGACGGCGCGGCAGGCCCGAGGAGCAGGCAGGCGCCATCCTGTTTCTGCTGTCCGACCTGTCCAGCTACATCACCGGGCAGACCTTGCTCGTCGACGGTGGCCTGAACCTCAAGTGGACGCACCTAGGCCCCGACAACACCTCGTTGTTCCTCAAGGACGAGTCCTTCCGACAAGCCATCAGTCGACCCTAGAAGCCGGACCAGAAAGGAGGACACCGTGACCGATACCGAAATCAATGCGGCTGCGGCCGAGGAGCTTTCCGATCCGGTGACAATCGGCGTCGATGCGTATGTCTCGGAGGACTACGCCAGGGCCGAGCGCGACAAGCTATGGCGCAAGGTCTGGCAACAGGTCGGCCGCGTGGAGGAAATCCCGGATGTCGGCAGCTACCTCACCTACGACATCCTCGACGACTCCATCATCGTCGTCCGCACGGCGCCCAACGAGTTCAAGGCTCACCACAACGTCTGCATGCACCGCGGCCGCCGTCTCATCGACACCTCCGATGGCGCGAAGAACGCCTGTGGCAAGGCGAAGAAGTCGTTCGTCTGCGGATTCCACGGTTGGACATACGGATTGGACGGCGCGTGCACCCACATCCGTGAGCAGGACGACTGGAAGGGCCGGCTGACCCCGCAGAACACCCATCTGGCCCCGGTCCAGGTCGATACCTGGGGCGGCTGGTTGTTCATCACAATGGATCCGGACTGCGAACCCTTGGCGGACTACCTTTTTCCCGCCGCCAAGATCCTCGATCCGTTCGGCCTGGAGAACATGCGCTACAAGTGGCGCAAGTGGTTGTACTTCGACTGCAACTGGAAGGTCGCGATGGAGGCCTTCAACGAGACCTACCACGTGTTCACCACCCACCCGGAGTTCAACAAGTTCGGCGAGTTCAAGGGCTGGGCCAAGGCGCAGGGTAAGCACAGCAACATCGGCTACGACGCACCAAAGGACTTGGAGGCCACCAAGTCCAAGATCCGGCTGGGCACCGGCGCCGATCCGCGGATGTCGACCGCGGAGATGCAGGTTTACACGATGGAGGAGACCAACGCCACGACCACGCAGACACTCGTGAACGCAGCGAAGCGGCTTGTCGACGAGCTGCCCGAGGGAACACCCGCCGACAAGGTGCTCGAGCACTGGCTGGCCTCGGCGCGTCGCGACGACGAGGCCCGCGGGGTCATCTGGCCCACGATCCCCGCGGACATCCTCGGCCAGAGCGGGACGGCGTGGCAGATCTTCCCGAACTTCCAGGTCGGCCAGGGCCTGACCAGCGCGCTGTGCTACAGCGCCCGGCCGCACCCGAGCTACGACCCGAACAAGTGCATCTTCGAGGTGGCGGTGTTCGAGCTGTATCCGAAAGGTGCAGAGCCGCAGACGGAGTGGCAGTACACGCCGGTGGGCGACCCACGTTGGATGTCGGTGCTACCGCAGGACTTCTCGAACATGGCAGCCGTGCAGCAGGGCATGAAATCCGCCGGCTTCCCGGGCACCAAGCCCAACCCGTACCGCGAGCGCAGCACCGTCAACCTTCACTACCAGCTGTCCAAGTACATGGGCACCGGCGAACCACAGGAGCTTTGAGAGATATGACGACGCACCAGGGCACCTGTGGACCGACGCAGACGCCACAGGACATCGACATCGATGCGCTCCGCGAAAAGTACCTGCATGAGCGCGACAAGCGGCTGCGCCCAGAGGGATCGACACAGTATGTGGAATTGAAGGGCGATTTCGCGGAGTTCGCGGAGGTCGATCCCCACACGCCGGTGACTCCTCGTGCGCCGATCAACGAGGACATCGAGGTGGCGGTTCTTGGCGGTGGTATCGCCGGCCTGTTGGCGGGTGCGTACCTCAAGAAGGCCGGCGTCGACGATGTCCGGGTGATCGAGATGGGTGGCGATTTCGGCGGCGTCTGGTACTGGAACCGCTACCCGGGCATCCAATGTGACAACGACGCGTACTGCTACATCCCATTGCTCGAAGAGCTCAACTTCGTCCCGTCGAAGAAATTCGCCGACGGTGCGGAGATCTACGAGCATTGCCGGCGAATCGCCAAGCATTTCGGGCTGTACGACGGGGCGATCTTCTCGACGCAGGTGCGCACCGTGCTGTGGGACGAGTCGATCAAACGTTGGCGATTAACCACCAACCGCGGCGACGACATCCGTGCCCGTTTCGTGGTCCTCACGCCTGGCTCATTCAACCGGCCGAAGCTGCCCGGAATCCCCGGGATCAATGACTTCAAAGGCCACATGTTCCACTCGGCGCGTTGGGAGTACGACTACACCGGCGGAGACGCGAGCGGCGGTCTGCACAAGCTGGCCGACAAGCGTGTTGCCCTGGTCGGGACCGGTGCCACGGGCGTACAGCTGGTGCCACATCTCGGCCGAGATGCCAAGCACCTCTATGTGTTCCAGCGCACCCCGTCGTCCGTCGACGAACGGGGCAACGTGCCGACGGATCCGGAATGGGCGAAATCGCTGCAGCCGGGCTGGCAGGAGGAACGCAAGCGCAATTTCCACTCCTGGTCACCGTTCCAGGGCGTCGTGTTCGGAGAGCCGGATCTCGTCTGCGACTTCTGGACCGAACTCGGGCGCAACACGACGGCGCGGATTGCTGCGAGCCCCGACCCGACTTCGCTGACGATCGAGCAGATCATGGCGATCCGGGAAGAGGAAGACTACAAGGTCATGGAGCGGCTGAGGCGCCGCGTGGCCGAGCTCGTTGACGACCCTGAGACCGCCGAGGCACTCAAGCCGTACTACCGGTTCATGTGCAAGCGGCCCTGCAGCAACGACGAGTATCTGCCGACGTTTAATCGTCCCAATGTGACGCTGGTCGACGTGTCGGAGTCGAAGGGTGTGGAACGGCTGACGGAGAGCGGGATCGTCGCCAACGGCGTTGAGTACGAAGTCGATTGCATCATCTTCGCCAGTGGGTTCGAGATCTCCACGGAGCTCAGCCGTCGTTATGCGATAGACGCCATCGAAGGCCGTGACGGTCTGTCGCTCTTCGATCACTGGCAGGACAGCTATAAGACGCTGCACGGAATGACCAGCCGCGGTTTCCCCAACCAATTCTTCACCGGCTTCATCCAGGGTGGCGTTTCGGCCAACACCACCGCGATTTTCGAGCAGCAGGCCAAGCACATCGCCTACATCGTCTCCGAGGCTTTGGAGCGCGGTGCCACAATCGTCGAGCCGAGCCAAGCCGGTCAGGACGCGTGGATCAGGACCATCCGCGAAACGACCATCGATTCGTCGGCGTTCGACCAGGCCTGTACGCCCGGTTATTACAACAACGAGGGCGGCGGGGGCATCCGCTCGACCCTCGGCGACTTTTACTCACCCGGCTTCTACGCGTTCGACGACCTGCTGAAGGAGTGGCGCGAAAAAGGTGACCTGGATGGCCTGGTCCTCGGGAAATAGATGCCTGACTTGAGATTCGACGATCGGGTCGCCGTCGTGACGGGCGGCGGCAGGGGACTGGGCCGCTCGTACGCCCTACTGCTGGCGGCGCAGGGTGCCAAGGTTGTCGTCAACGACCCCGGCGGCAGCCTTTCCGGCGACGGAATCGATGTCGGCCCGGCCGAGGAAGTGGTACGCGAGATCGTCGCGGCCGGCGGCGACGCCGTCGCCAGTACCGGCTCAGTGGCGACGCCTGCCGGTGGTGTGGCGATCATCGACGCGGCGCTGAATCACTACGGCCGAGTCGACATCCTCGTCCACAACGCGGGCATCGTTCGTCGTGCGTCCTTGAAAGCCATGTCCTACGACGATTTCGAGGCCGTGTTGGATGTCCATCTGCGTGGCGCCTTCCACATTCTGCGGCCGGCCTTTCCGCTGATGTGTGACGCGGGCTACGGGCGCATCGTGCTGACCTCGTCGATCGGCGGCCTTTACGGAAACCACGAAGTGGCGAACTATGCGGTAGCCAAGGCGGGGGTGCTCGGTCTGTCCAATGTGGCGGCCCTGGAAGGCGCCGCGCACGGCGTCAAGAGCAATGTCATCGTCCCCGCGGCGGTCACCAGAATGGCCGAAGGCATTGACACGTCGGCATATCCGCCGATGGGTCCTGAGCTGGTGGCGCCCGTCGTGGGATGGCTTGCTCACGAAAGCTGTTCCATCACAGGGGAGATTCTCGTCGCCCTCGCAGGCCGGGTGGCGAGGGCGCTCGTCGCTGAAACACCGGGCGTGTACCGGCCGTCGTGGTCCATGGCCGACGTGGGCGAACACATGGCGGCGATCCGCGACGCGTCGGAACCCGTCGTGTTTCCCGTCGTGCCCGACGGTCACGGCGACCACATCCGGTACAGCTTCGGCATGGCAGCACAAGGAGCCGTCCGTGGCTAGCCAGGGTCCGCTCACCGGGGTGCGCGTCGTCGACCTCACCGCGATGGTGATGGGCCCGTACTGCACCCAGATCATGGCCGACATGGGCGCCGACGTGATCAAGGTCGAGCCGCCCGAGGGCGACAACACGCGCTACATCTCGGTCGGACCCGCGCCCGGCATGAGCGGGGTCTTCGTCAACGTGAACCGCGGCAAGCGCGCCATCGTGTTGGATCTGCGAACCGAGCAGGGCAAGACCGCACTGCGTGCGCTGATCGGAACGGCCGACGTGTTCATCCATTCGATGCGGTCCAAGGCCGTCGCCAAGCTCGGATTCGGATACGACGACGTCGCCGCGATCAACCCGTCGATCGTCTACACGAACTGCTACGGATACGGCAGGCGCGGACCGAACCGCGACCTGCCCGCCTACGACGACACCATCCAGGCGGAATGCGGGTTGCCCGCCGTCCAGGAACAGCTGACGGGCGAGGCCAACTATGTCGGCACGATCATGGCCGACAAGGTCGCCGGCCTGACGGCGGTCTATGCCACGATGATGGCGTTGTTCCACCGCGAGCGGACCGGTGAGGGTCAAGAGGTAGAAGTTGCCATGTTCGAGACGATGGCGTCCTTCATGCTCGTCGAGCACGCGAACGGCGCCATGTTCGACCCTCCGCTCGGCCCTGCGGTGTATCCCCGGACCGTGGCGCCGAACCGGCGGCCGTACCGCACCAGCGACGGCTACATCGCCGCGCTGATCTACAACGACAAGCACTGGAACGCCTTCATCAACGCCGTGCGCCCGGCGTGGGCCAACGAGATGTACGCAACGCTTGAGTTGCGAGCGAACGACATCGACACCGTTTACGGTCTGGTGGCCCAAACCCTGCTGGAGCGCACCACCGACGAGTGGATGGCGTTGTTCCGCGAACTGGAAATCCCTGCGGCGCCGCTGAATACGCCGGACGCCCTGTTCGACCATCCGCATCTGAACGCGGTCGGGTTGTTCGAAACGGTGGACAGCCCCTATGGACCTGTACGTATGCCAGGTGTGCCGACCTGGTTCTCACGGACGCCGGGGCGGATCGCCGGGCCCACCCGGGAACTGGGTGCGGACACCGCCGACGTGCTCCGCGAGCTCGGACTCGCTGACATCGAGCCCGCCGTGGGTTCGGGATAGGGACGCCTGTGGACTTCGAGATGGGACCAAAAGCCGCGGAGCTGCGAAGCGAGCTACGTGGACTGGTGAACACCCATGTGCCGGAGGGCTTTCTGGGCGCATTCACCGACAATCCAACGGACCTCGAGACGGCTCAGCGGTTCTGCCGGACATTGGCCGAGCGCAATCTGCTGTGCCTGGCGTGGCCGGAAGAGTTCGGTGGCGGCGGGGCGTCGGTCTGGGAGCAGACCGTGGTTCGCGAAGAGATGTGGGCTCATCACGAGCCGCGCGGCGCCCAGTACATGGGCGTCAACTGGGTCGGGCCCATCATCATGCGGCATGGCACCGAGGAGCAGCAGCGCACGCACCTGCCGCCCATTGCGCGGGGCGAAGTCATCTGGTGTCAAGGCTTTTCGGAGCCGGAGGCGGGCTCTGACCTCGCGTCGCTGCGCACGTCGGCGCGACCGGACGGAGACGGCTGGCTGGTCAGCGGGCAAAAGATCTGGACGTCCTATGCCACCATGGCGCAGTGGTGCTTTCTGCTTGCCCGCACCCACAAAGGCGAGAAGAAACAACACGGCCTGACGATCTTCCTTGTGCCGATGGACGATCCGGCAATCCAGGTCAGGCCGATCCGCTGCATGATGGGACCGCACCACCTCAACGAGGTTTTCTTCGACGACCTGCGGGTCACAAGAGCCGACGTGCTGGGCGAGGTCGACCATGGGTGGTCCATCGTTCAGGACGTGATGTCCTTCGAGCGGGTCGGCATCGCGAGGTACGCGCGGTGCGAACGACTGCTTGCCGCTGCTCCGTCGGTGCTCGGCGATCGCTGGGAGGACCTGCCCGCTGAGCTGCGGGGCCGCTGGGTGCGGATGCTGACACACGCTCGCCGGGCCCGCCTGCTCGCCTATCGCGTGGTGTCGCTGCAAAGTAGCGGGCGCATCCAGCCCGGCGACGCGGCCGGATACCGGATCGCCGTGACGAAGCTCGACCAGGACAGCGCGGAAGTGCTGATGGACATCGCAGCCGAAGTGTCACCCGACGATCCTGGCGGTCGATGGTTCCTTGGCGAGACCGAGGATCACTGGCGGTACTCGCAGGCGTCCACGGTGTCGTCGGGCAGCATCGAAATGCAACGCATTCTGCTGTCGCGGGCCATGCTGGCGGCGGCGAAATGAGCGAGATGATCCTCGACCTCGGCGAGGACGCCAAAGAGTATGGCAGGCAGGCACTCCGGGCCTTCGAGGCGGCCGGCGGGGACCAGCTCGTGCAGCAGGCCGAGGCGAAGCCCGATACCCGCGACGCCCTCGTCGGATCGATACTGAATGAGCTCGGCGCCTGGGAGCTCGATGCCCGCACCGACGCCGATGGGCTGGAAGCCGCCGCGGCGCTGTGCCGCAGTGCGGGGTACTGGGCGCTGCCCTATCCGGTGGCCGAGCGGCTGGCCCGTCCGGTCGATCTCGATGTCGATGGCCTGATCGTGGTGGCGCACACCAAACCCGCGGGCGCCGTCGGTGGCGTCGAGTCACGCTGGACGACAGTGACATTGGACGGGACACGAAGCGCCGTTGTCGGCCGCGGTGTGACCGGTCCGGCGTTCGTCACCGCGCTCGAATTGTCGGAGACCGACCGAAACGGGGCGGCCGACGTCGCACTCGGACTCGTGCTGCCGTGCTGGACGTTGCTCGGCATGCTCGACCGCGCGTTGGAGCTCACGATTGCCCACGTCAACCTGCGCAAGCAGTTCGGCCAGACGCTGTCGGCGTTTCAGGGTGTCCAGTTCCAGCTCACCGACGCCGAAGTGGAACGCAGCGGCGTGGAGATCCTCGCCAAGTACGCACTGTGGAGCGTCGGCACCGGCAACTCCGAAGCCGTCGTGGACGCGCTCTCGTTGCGAATGTCGGCCATCGAGGCGGCAGAGGTGGTGTTCCGAGTCTGTCATCAACTGCACGGTGCCGTCGGATTCTGTGACGAGACCACCTTGTCGTGGCTGTCCCGCTACAGCCAACCGCTGCGTCGGCTACCCCTTGGCCTTTCCGCGACGCGGGACGAGCTGACCCGCCGAGCGGGCAGGGCCGGCCTCACGGGACTGTACGCGTGACCGCCGAATCTGGAGATATGTCCGAGAATTCGTCGAATTCTCGTGCACTTGCTCAGTTTCGGCAGCAAGTGCGCGAGTGGTGCGCCGAGCACATCCCGAAAGACTGGCGGTCGGCACAAACCGGAGTCAGCGACGAAGAGTTCGCCCGCTTCCAGAAGGCGTGGTTCGCCGAGTTGCACAGCGCCGGCTTCGCAGTACCGCATTGGCCCAGCGAGTGGGGCGGCGGCATGTCGGTCCCCGAACAGATCGCGCTGTATCAGGAGCTGGCCGCGCACGACGCGCCGCGCCTCGTCCTTGCGTTCGTCGGCATCCACCATGCCGCATCGACATTGCTCGCGGCAGGCACCGACGAGCAGCGCAGGCGACATCTGCCCGCAATCCTCGATGGCGAGATCTGGGTGCAGGGCTTTTCAGAACCGGAGGCGGGATCCGATCTGGCGAGCCTGCGTACCACGGCGCGCCGAGACGGCGACGGCTACGTCGTCAACGGCCAGAAGCTGTGGGCCAGCGGCGGAATGTACGCCGACTGGTGTCTGCTCCTGGCTCGAACCGACCCGGATACGCCGAAGCGCAAGGGCATTTCGTACTTCCTTCTGGACATGACCACGCCTGGCGTCGAGGTGCGACCCATCCGTAACGCCATGGGCGATTCGCACTTCTGCGAGATCTTCCTCAACGACGTGAGAATCCCGGCCGCCAATCTTGTTGGCGCTGAAAACGCCGGGTGGCAGGTGGCGCAGGCGACGCTCGGCGCAGAGCGCGGCATGACGATGTTGGAGCTCGCCGAGCGCCTCGGCAATGCCGGCTTCCGCTGGCTGGTGCAGGCCAGTCCCACCGACGATCCGATAGTGGCGGATCGGCTCGCACAGTTCGAAACCGAGATCACCGGCCTTCGCGGATTGTGCAAGCGGCTGGTGGAGAACAACGAGGCCGGCACCGCGGATGCCGCCGACGCGTCCGTCGTGAAACTTTTCTACAGCGAGCTGCTGCAGCGCATGACGGACTTCGGTACCGAGATCGGCGGCCTGCCCGCACACACGCGGCTCGTCAAGTCGGCATCCAGCGGGTGGGAATCCGGTTCGTGGGTGCTGGATTTCATCGGCTCCTGGGAGTGGACCATTCCGGGCGGATCGAGCGAGATCCAGCGGACCATCATCGCCGAGCGGGGCCTGGGTCTGCCGCGAGAACCGAGCGTGGCCTGATGGCAAGTGAATTCGAGGAGTTCCACGCAGAACTCAGGTCCGTGGCCGGTGACCTGCTTGCCAAGGAC
This sequence comes from uncultured Actinomycetota bacterium, assembly GCA_963817825.1. Lineage (GTDB taxonomy): Bacteria > Actinomycetota > Actinomycetes > Mycobacteriales > Mycobacteriaceae > Mycobacterium. Next base: position 101,370 of record CAWFQG010000015.1, read on the forward strand.
CGCATCGTCGAGTGGGCGGTACTCGCGGATGCGGGCTGGACCGGCTTGGAGGTGCAGGACGACCTCGGCGGTGCGGGCGCCACGTTCGGCGAGGTCGCCGTCATCTGCGAGGAGATGGGCCGTGCTGCCGGCAGCAACAGCTATCTGGGTGGCGCGGTACTCAGCATCGGCGCGTTGACGTCGTTGCAGCGCAGCGAGTCCCGCGACCGATTGCTGGCCGATATCTCTTCCGGCGCGGCACGGACCGCGGTCGTGTTCGACGGTTTCACTCTCGATGGTGATCGCCTGAGCGGACGTTCCGAGTTCGTGCCCGATGCCGAGGGCGCCGACGGGATCCTCGTGGTCGCGGGCGATGTGATCGCGCATGCCGACCTGGTCGTGACACCGCAACCGGTCGTTGACGAAACGCGCAGGCTGGCGGCGGTGTCGGGAGACGGAGTCGAGGTCAAAGAGGTGTATCGGTTCGGCGGTGATCCCGATGCCGCGGCCCGCCGCCTGCTGGACCGCGCCGCGGTCGCCGTCGCCTGCGACAGCTTGGGCCTCTGCGAGGCGATGCTTTCCGCGACGGTCGGCTACGCGAAGGTCCGACAGCAGTTCGGCAGGCCGATCGGGTCGTTTCAGGCCGTCAAGCACGCCTGTGCCGACATGCTGGTGACGATCTCGGTATCCCGCCAACTCGTCGATGCGGCGGTCACCGCCATCGTCGAGGAGCGGCCCGACGCTCGAGTCGCGGCCGCCATGGCGAAGTCATATGTGTGCGGAGCGGCCGTCGACGTCGCAGGCAAGGCGATGCAACTGCACGGCGGCATCGGCTACACGTGGGAAAGCGGCATCCACGTCTATCTCAAGCGAGCCGCACTCAATCGTTCGTTGTTCGGATCCCCTGCGGCACACCGCAGGAGCCTGGCTACTCGGTATCAATAGGAATCAAGGAGTTTCACATGGGTGTACCCGTCTACAAGCGGATTCTCGACCTGTTCGAGGCCGAGGGGATCAACACTCTGTTCGGCATCCCGGATCCGAACTTCGTGCACATGTTCACCGAAGCCGAAGCCCGCGGGTGGTCGGTCGTGGCGCCACACCATGAACTGAGCGCCGGGTTCATGGCCGAGGCGGCGTCGCGGATGACCGGCAAGCCCGGACTGTGCATCGGCACCCTCGGCCCGGGTGTCGCCAATATCTCCGGGGCGATGATGTGCGCGCTGGTGGAGAACTCGCCGGTGATCTTCCTCGGCGGCCAGCGGGCCCGCATCACGGAGAGGCGGGTGCGCCGCGGCCGGATCCAATTCGTCCAGCAGGAAGGGCTTTTCACTCCGTCTGTGAAGTACAGCAGCTCGATCGAGTACGCCGACCAGACCGATGAGATCGTTCACGAGGCCATTCGCCGGTCGATGTCCGGCACACCCGGTCCGTCCTACATCGAGTTTCCGTCCCACGTGATCCTGGAAGAACTCGATGTGGCCAAGGCTCCAGAGCCCAGCGTCTACCGCTTGGTCAACCAGGGTGCGGGTGCTCGAGAAGTCGCAGAGGCGGCGAAGCTGATTCGCGAAGCCAAGTGCCCGATCCTGCTGGTGGGCCACGGCGTTCACACGTCGCGGACCCAGGCGGAGGTCAAGGAACTCGCCGAGCTGATGGCCTGCCCGGTGATCCAGACGTCCGGTGGCACGTCGTTCATTCCCGGACTGCAGGACCGGACGTTCCCATACTTGTTCTCCCCGGCCGCAAACCAGGCAGTCGAGGAATCCGACCTGTGCGTCGCCCTGGGTACCGAACTCGGTGAGCCGATGCACTACGGTCGGACTCAGCATTGGGCCAGCAACGATGCGAACCGCAAATGGGTGTACGTCGAGCAGGACCCGACCGCCATCGGCGTCAACCGGCGGTTTGACGTACCGCTGGTCGGCGATCTGCGCGGCGTCGTGCCGCAGCTAGTCGAGGCGCTGCGAGACACCCCGCGCGCCCAGTCGCCCAACCTCGAAACTCTCGTCAAGGCCGACGCCGCCGAGCTGGCGCGGGTAGCCGAAGAGGCTCCAAGTGGACGCACCCCGGTGCACCCCGCGCGCTACGTGGTCGAGGCGACCAAGGCGTTCGACGAGTTCGCCAAGGACGGCATCATGGTGCGCGACGGTGGCGCCACCGTCATCTTCCAATGGACTTACTCGCAGTCCAAGCCGCGCGACGTGATCTGGAACCAGAACTTCGGTCATCTGGGCACGGGTCTGCCCTACGCCGTCGGCGCCTCGATCGCCGAAGGCCGCAAGCGGCCGGTGATGCTGCTGACCAGTGACTCGGCATTCCTGTTCCACATCGCCGAGCTGGAGACGGCGGCGCGCGAGGGCCTGCCGCTGGTATGCGTTGTGGGCGTCGACCACCAGTGGGGCCTGGAGGTCGGCGTGTACAAGCGCACCTTCGAGCAGCCCTCGCCGCAGCCCGGTGTGCACTGGAGCAAGGATGTGCGGTTCGACAAGATCGCCGAGGGTTTCGGCTGCCATGGTGAGTTCGTCGAGAAGGAGGACGAGATCGGTCCGGCGATCGAGCGGGCGTATGCAAGCGGCAAGACCGCCGTCGTGCACGTCTGCATCGACCCGACGGCGAACTCCGAGGAGATGCCGAAGTACGACAGATTCCGAACCTGGTATGCAGAAGGCACTCAGTAGGGAAGGGTTAGAGACATGCGTGAATATCTGAAGTTCTATATCGACGGCCAGTGGGTCGACCCCATCGAGCCGAAGGCACTGGACGTGGACAACCCGACCACCGAACAGGTGTCGGGCAAGATCTCGATTGGTTCGGCGGCCGACGTCGACAAGGCCGTGAAGGCGGCGCGTAAAGCGTTCGCCACGTGGTCGGTCAGCACCCGCGAAGAGCGACTGGACCTGCTGCAGGCGATCGCCGCGGCGTACCAGAAGCGTTCTGCGGATCTCGCCGATGCCGTGCACGAGGAGATGGGTGCACCGCCGTCGCTGGCATCCGGCCCCCAGGTGATGATGGGGATGGGCCACCTGATGGGCGCCATCGACGCGTTGAAGAACTTCTCCTTCGAGGAGCAGCGCGGGTCGACGCTCATCCTCAAGGAGCCGATCGGCGTCTGCGGCCTGATCACGCCGTGGAATTGGCCCATCAACCAGATCGCCTGCAAGGTGTTCCCGGCGCTGGCCACCGGCTGCACGATGGTACTGAAGCCGTCGGAGGTGGCTCCCTATTCGGGACAGATCTTCACCGAGGTGATGGACGCGGCGGGGGTGCCCGCCGGCGTCTACAACATGGTCTTCGGCGACGGTCCCGGTGTCGGCGCGGCGATCTCCAGCCATCCGGACATCGACCTGGTGTCCTTCACCGGTTCGACCCGCGCAGGCGTCGACGTGGCGAAGAACGCGGCGGCCACCGTCAAGCGGGTGACCCAGGAGCTCGGTGGTAAGAGCCCGAATATCGTCATCGACGACGAGAAGTTCGCCGAAAGCGTCACCGCAGGCGTGAGCACCATGATGGTCAACTCCGGCCAGAGCTGTAATGCGCCGTCGCGCATGCTTGTTCCCCGGGACCGCATCGCGGAAGCGGCTGAGATCGCGCGCGGTGTCGCCGAAGCAGTGGCGGTGGGCGACGCCGAGGACAAGAGGGCGATCGGCCCCGTGGCATCCAAGGTTCAGTTCGACAAGGTGCAGGGCCTGATCCAGAAGGGCATCGACGAGGGCGCAACGGTGGCTGTGGGCGGACCGGGACGGCCGGACGGACTCGACACCGGTTACTACGTCAAGCCGACCGTGTTCTCCGACGTCACCAACGACATGACGATCGCCCGCGAAGAGATCTTCGGACCGGTTCTATGCATCCTTGCCTATGACGATCTCGATCAGGCGGTCGACATCGCAAACGACACGGATTACGGTCTGGCGGGCTATGTTTCGGCTGCCGACCTCGATGCCGCTCGCACGCTGGCGCGTAGGATCCGGGCCGGTCAGGTCGCCATCAACCACGCGTTCGACCTGAACACTCCGTTCGGTGGCTACAAGCGCAGCGGGAACGGCCGCGAGTGGAGCGAATTCGGTTTCGAGGAGTACCTGGAGATCAAGGGCACCCTGGGTTACGCACCCGAGAACGCCTGAGTCACATCGTCTGTGCGGCACGATGTACCGCATTGATGATGCCCTGGTAGCCGGTGCACCGGCAGAAGTTGCCGGAAAGGCCTTCCCGGATCTCCTCGTCGGTGGGCTGCGGGTTGTCGCGCAGCAGCGCGGTGATCGATGTGACGAAACCCGGTGTGCAGAAGCCGCATTGCAGGCCGTGGCACTCCCGCAGCGCGGACTGCACCGGTGAGAGCTCGCCGTCGTCACCCGCGATGCCTTCGACGGTGGTGACCTCCTGGCCGTCCACCTGGACGGCGAAGATCAGGCAGGCGCGCACCGCTTGACCGTCCAACAGCACGGTGCACGCACCGCACGCACCATGCTCGCAGCCGAGGTGCGTGCCGGTGAGTCCGCACTTCTCGCGCAGGAAGTCGGCGAGCGTAAGACGCGGCTCGACGACTCCGTGATGCCTGCGGCCGTTCACGGTCACCTCGACCGGCAGCTCATGCATGGATAGCCTCCGTCTCGGACGTTTCTGCCTGCCGGACCGCTGCGGTCCATGCTCGCGCCACCATCGCGGCTCCGACTCGGGATCGGTAGTCGGCCGAGCCCTGAAGATCGGCGGGGATGTCGGTGAGCCCGCTCATCGCCAGTCGGCCGACCTCATCGGCGGTGACGGCCGCGGGGGACTGGCCAACGACAGCGTCCTCGGCAACCGAACCGCGCAACGGCGTCGAGCCGAGCCCGAGCAATCCGATGCCGCATCGGGCCACCCGGTCGTCGCGGTCGAGCTCCACCGCGACCGTCGCGCCCGCGATGGCGAAATCCCCATGGCGACGGGCGAATTCCTCGACCGCGAACCCGGACCGGCCGCCCCATACCGGGAACCGCACACCGGTAAGGATCTCGTCGGACGCCAACGACGTCTCCCACAGGCCGGTGAAGAACTCGGCCGCAGCGATTTCCCGACGACCGTGGGACGACGCCGCCTCCATCGTCGCGTCGAGAGCGAGCGCCACGGCTGCATACTCGGCGGCCGGGTCGGCGTGTGCGATGGCGCCGCCCAGCGTGCCCCTGGTCCGGATCTGGAAGTGCCCGATGTAGGGCGTGGACAGTGTGAGCAGCGGAACCGATTCGGCGACTTCGTCGTCCATGCCGACCAGCGCATGCGGGGTACCAGCGCCGACGAAGACTTCGTCGCCGCGAAGCTCGATGTTCTTCAGTTCGTCGACGCGGGAGATGTCGATGAGGTTTTCGAAGTACGTCAGCCGCATGGCAAGCATCGGTACCAGGCTCTGCCCGCCGGCCAGGATCTTGGCGTCCTCGCCGAACTCATCGAGCATCTGCACGGCCTCGGCGACGGTGCCGGGGCGGTGGTAGGCGAATGCGGCCGCTTTCATGACAACAGCCGCGCCAGGGCCGCCTGCAGTTCGTCGGCCAGCTCGGCGCCCGGGTGGGCGCGCTTGCGGCGGCCCAGCAGAAAACCGATCGCCGCTCCCGCAGCCGCCGCACCGATGACCGGCGCAAATCGCTTGGCCACCGGCACCGCAACGACTTTCAGAAGATCGACGGAGTCACCGGCGCCCGATGCAGCGGCAGCGGGGGAGGCGGCTGTCGTCGTTGCGGTCGCAGCAGCCGGTGCGGAGCCGCCGAGCAGGTCGGCCTCCAGGTTCCTGGCGAACTGGCCGATCAGGTTGCTCGACACGTCGGCCAGCACGCCACGGCCGAACTGCGCGGCCTTGCCCGAGATCGTGAGGTCGGTGGTGATCACCACGTGGGTGACGTCGCCCTCATCCTTCAGCTGGGCGGTGACGAGCGCGGCTGCATTGCCGCTGCCCCTCGTCTCCTTCCCGCTGGCCTTGATCACTACCCGCTGCGCGGTCTCGTCCTTCTCCTGAAATGACGCATCGCCCTTGTAGGACACCGTGATCGGACCGACCTTCACCTTCACCGCGCCGGTGAAATCGTCGCCGTCGACCGACAGCAGCTGGGCCCCGGGAATACACGGCGCGACCCGCTCGACGTCGGTGAGCACCTGCCACGTCTTCGCCGCAGGCACCGCGACCCGAAATTCGTTGTTGAGCTCCACGCCTAGAGGTCCTTTCCAGGGGCGCCGGCCTTGGCTTGTTCGATCAGTTCGACGATCGACGCGGGACTGGCAGGCAGTCGGGTGAGCGTCACTCCCAGCGGAGCCAGCGCGTCGTTGATCGCGTTGATGACCGCGGGCGTCGAGCCGATGGCACCGCCTTCACCGCAGCCCTTGTGTCCGCCGACTCCGGGACCGGGGATCTCGACGTGCCCGTACTCGATCGGCGGTACCTCGGTAGCCGTCGGCAGCAGGTAGTCGACGAACGTCGACGCGAGCGGGATTGCCGCTCGTCGTCGTAGACCATGTTCTCCAGGAGTGCGCCGCCGATGCCCTGCACCGTGCCGCCGGCGATCTGTCCCTCGACGACGTTGGGATTGATCATCGGGCCGACGTCCTCGCTGACGATGTAGCGGGTCAGCGTGACGTGGCCGGTTTCCGATGTCCACTTCGCAGGTGCAAGCGTGCGTCGCGTTGGCCCAGTGAATCATCGTCAGGCGAGGTGAACCGTGCGGTCGCCTCCAGCGCGCCGCCATTCCGGCGGCAGCTTGCGACGGTTCGTAGTAAGACCGGTACGCGATGTCGGCGAAGCTCACGCTCTTCTCGGGTCGTGCGGACACTCGGCCCGTCGAGTTCGCCAGCTCGATGTCGCCTTCGTCGACGCTCCAACCGGGCGCCGCCATGGCGATGAGCTGCTTGCGGAGCATGCGTCCCTGCCTCGTTCACGGCGCCCGCCGTCATCGGGCCGCTGCGACTGCCCTGCGTGCCTGCGCCGTACGGCGTAACCGCGGTGTCGCCCTGGATCGTCGAGACGTCGTCGATGTCGGCGCCGAGCGCGTCCGCGGTGAGCTGGACCACGGTGGTCTCGATGCTGTTGCCGGTCGAGCCGCCGTTCACGTAGACGTTGATCTTGCCGGTCGGCTCCATGCGGATCGTCGCGCCCTCGCTGGCCAGGTGTCCGGTCGCCGCGCCGCGGTCGGCTCGACGTACGCCGAGAATCCGAGACCGATGTAGCGGCCCTGCTCCAGCGCGTCCTTCTGCTCCTTGCGGAAAGCCCTCGTGGTCAAGGATTTTCACCGCCTGTTCGAACGTGTCGGCCGGCGCGACATGGTCATACGGCATGCCGTTGGCATTGAAGTACGGCATCTCGTCGCCGCGCAGCAGGTTGCGGCGGCGCAACTCGACCGGATCCATGTCCATCTTGCTGCGCCGCGATGTCGAGCAGTATTTCGCGGGTGAGGGTCTCGAACTGCCACGGACCTCGATAGGCGACCAGACCGCTGGTGTTCGAGAACACGCACTTTAGTTGAAGCTGGCCTTCGGTACGCGGTACGGGCCAGGGAAGAGAAAGCCGATCGCGGCCGTCGTGGTGCACGGGGTGCGGCGTCGGATACGCGCCGACGTCCTGGACGAAGTCGATGTCGGCGGCGAGGATGGTGCCGTCCTCGTCGAACGCCATCCGGACGTCGGCCGACGACGTGGCGGGCCTGTCCGGCCGAGATCAGGTTCTCGCGCCGGTCCTCGATCCACTTCAGGGCACCGCGGGTACCTTGCGCGCTGCGAGCATGATGCACATGTCTTCGCGCAGCGGGACGACCTTCTGGCCGAACCCACCACCGGTGTCGCGCATGATGACTCGGACGTTGTGTGCCGGGATGCCGAGCAGGCGTGCAGCAGAACGCCCGCAATTCATGCGGGATCTGCGTCGACGCCCACATCATGAGTTCGCGCGAGGACGCCTCCCATTCGGCGACCAGTCCGCGCGTCTCGATGGGGACCGGCGCGTGGATCTGTTGGTAGACGTGCGCGGACGCGACGTGCGCGGCCGATGCGAACGTTTCCTCGTCCGGCGGCGCCCCACCCATTCCGCCAGCGACGTTGTCGGGATAGGCGTCGTGCACGACGGAATTCCGGCGGCGGAGCCACCGATAGCCTTGGTGAAGTCGGCGACGGCGGGCAGGGGCTCGTAGTCGACGTCGACGAGCTCGACCGCATCCTCGGCGAGGTAACGGGATCTCCGCGACGACCAGCGCAATCGGATCGCCGACGAACTTGACTTCACCCTCCGCCAGCGGCGGGCGTGGGGTGTCGGGCATGTCCTTGCCCGCTACGGCGTGCCAGGCCTCCTTGACAGCCGGATTGAGGTCGTCGGCCAAGAACACCGCGTGCACACCCGGCAGGGCCAGTGCCGCGACGGTGTCGACGCCGTTGATCCGGGCTCTGGCAAACGGACTGCGGACGAAGCAGGCATGCAGCATGCCGGGGCGGCGAAATATCGTCGACGAAGGTGCCGTGCCCGGTGAGAAGCCGGGTGTCCTCGACCCGAGGTACGCGCGTCCCCGCATAGCGGGCTGCGACGGCTTCGCTCACGGCAAACGCTCCATTCCGTCGTCGATGGGACCGCCACGACTGGCGCTAAGCAGGTGCCCAGCAACCTTACCGGATACGAGATTCTCCGTAACCAGCATATGGCATTCTCACGATAGGCCCGGGCAGGATTAGATTGTCCACCGTGAGCCGATGGATCACCCGGGTGGAGCGCACGCTCGCCGAAGACGTGCCTGGCCGACCCGACGATGTCCGCGGTTTCTACACCGACCTGGACAACATCAAGCTCGTCCATCCGCTGGTCGTGTCCGTGCGGACCGTCGACCGCAGCGAGACGGCGGACGGCTACGTGCAGACCTACCGGGTGGGTGACCGAATTCCGCTCGGGCCGATGCAACTACGGACGAGTTATGTTGCGCGGCTGTATGTCCCGGTAGCCGGAGACGTGTTGTCCGAAGCTCGCCAGTTTCCCGGGGTGCGGCTGAGTAGCGCGGTGGCGTTCCAGCCGACCGAGATGGGCACCCGCGTCGTCGAGCGGATGCGGATCGAAGCCCCGTTACCGCTGGCGTCGGTGACCATTCGCAAGGCGGTCGAGGCGCACACCGCGATGCTGGCCGGCATCCGGCGCCGCTTCGAGCCTGCGCCGAACTAGGACCAGGTGCCGGTTATGTCGGCCAGAACCCGGTGCCGGTGAAGAACCCGGCCTGCCAGCCCTGATCGCCGAGGCAGAGCAGCGGGCGGCCGTCGGGTGCCTGCGCCGCGGCCTGATCCGCCGGGCACGGGGAGCCGATTTCCTGGACGCCGTAGAGCTGCGGCGATGCCACCCAGAACCCGGTGGTGACCGGCGGCCATTGGTTCGGGATCCAGTGGCATTGCAGCGGCTCGCCGCCTGGCCCTCGTCCGAACGTGAAGATCTCGAAGTTATCGCACGGCCCGGCCAGGTGTGCGTCGTAGCTCATGCCGGGCACGTCCGAGGCATATCGTCCCGGCCGGTCGAAATACAGATTGTCGTTCGGATCGCCCATGGCTACAGGCGCACTGCCGATGGCAGCACCCGCCACGGCTGCGGCGACGGCTAGTTGACGAATCATGTCCCCACCTCGGGATCGTGGTCGGGTCCACTATATGGCCCAGCTGGTCCTCGCCAAAGCCTAACGGGCAGCCCTCTGGCGGGTGTGACGTTTGGGGACTACCGCCTCGCGAGCGTCAGCTCCGCGAAGGGTGAGCGTTGCGGGCTCGCAGTGAACGACGGCATGAGACGGTAGACAGCTATGGATGACTACGAGTACGTCTCCTACGAGGAATTCGGCCGCAGGTTCTACGAGATCGCGGTGACCGAGGAGCGCGTCGGCGGCGCGATCGCCACGATCGCGGGCGACGAGTTCGAAATGGGTCCGATGGGTCAGGGTCCGGGGAAGATCGCCAAGGTCACCGCCAAGGTGAGGATTCAGGAGCCCCGGGTCACCCGGTCGAACGGCGAGCTGATCACGTTTGCGATTCGCATTCCGCTGGAGATCGACATGGTCATCGACCTGCGGATCGACAAGCCCGAGTTCATGGTGTTCGGCGAGATCGCGTTGAGTGCGACGGCCCGCGCCGCCGAACCGCTCCTGCTCATCCTCGACGTCCAGAAGCCGCGGCCGTCCGACATCTCCATCCACGTCACGTCGAAATCCCTGCGGGGAGAACTGCTGCGAGTCCTCGCGGGCGTCGACGCCGAGGTCCGACGGTTCATCGCCGCGCACGTGGCAGGCGAGATCGACAGCCCGGCGTCGGTGAAGGCGAAAGTCATCCACGTCGCCGACCTCATCGACGTCGCATGGACCGGAGTCTGAACCGCTACTTCTGCAAGGTGAACTGGACGACGTCGACCTGGCGGTCGCGGAACATCTTCGCGCAGCCGGTGAGGTACTTCATATAACGGTCGTATACCTCTTCGGACTGGATCGCGATGGCGTCGTCCTTCCGGGCCCGCAGTGCTGCCGCCCAGATGTCCAGAGTCCGGGCGTAGTGCTTCTGCAGCGGCTGCTTGCGGGTCAGCGTGAACCCGCCCTCCGCAGCGCGTTCCTCGACCATCGGCACCGACGGTAACCGCCCGCCGGGGAAGATCTCGGTCATGATGAACTTGATGAAGCGCGCCAACTCGAATGTCAGGGGAATGCCGAGTTCTTTTGCGCGGGCCGGATTCTCACCGACAATGGTGTGCAGCAGCATGATGCCGTCCTCGGGCAGTACGCCGTAGGCCATCTTGAAGAAGTCCGGGTAGCGATCGTGGCCGAAGTGCTCGAACGCGCCGATGGACACGATCCGGTCGACCGGCTCGTCGAACTGCTCCCAGCCCTGTAGCAACACCCTCTTGGTGCGCGGGCTGTCCATTGCGTCGAACGCCGCCTGAACGTGGGCGGCCTGGTTCTTCGACAGCGTCAAGCCCACGACGTTGACGTCGTGCTTCTCAACGGCGCGTCGCATCGTGGCGCCCCACCCGCAACCCACGTCAAGCAGTGTCATGCCCGGCTCGAGGCCCAGCTTGCCCAGCGCAAGGTCGATCTTGGCGACCTGCGCCTCTTCCAGCGTCATATCGTCGCGCTCGAAGTATGCGCAGCTGTACGTACGCGTCGGGTCCAGGAACAACGCGAAGAAATCGTCGGACAGGTCGTAGTGTGCCTGAACGTCCTCGAAATTAGGCGTGAGGTCACCGCGGGTGTCAGGTGATTTCGGCATCCTGTCAGCGTAGTTGACGTGCCGGTTAGCCCCCAATTCGTGAGTCCTTTACGATGCTGCAGGTGCACAGACTTCCCAGGCCGCTTCGCATGGCCGCAGTGTTTGCCGGGCTGGCCGCGGCAGGGTCGCTGCTTGCGGCCCCGGCTCAGGCCGACCCGGCCGGCGACGCGTTTCTGAGCGCGGTGACAAGCGCGGGCCTTGGCGGCACGACCGACCCGGCCAACGTGGTGGCAATGGGGCAGTCGGTCTGCCCGATGTTGGCCGACCCGGGCCAGAACGCCGCCGACGTCGCGGCCAAGGTTGCCGACACGACGGGGATGTCATTCGGGGGAGCGAACATGTTCACCGGCCTCGCCATATCGTTCTTCTGCCCGCGCGTGATGGAATCGATCGCCGCAGGCCAGTCGCCGATTCCACTGGGCCTGCTCGGCTTCTAGACAACCAGGCTGTCCAGCTCCGGACGCTTCGGCTCGCGGCCGTCTCCGCTGGAGATGCCGCGGGCGTGGTGCCATAGCCACGGGGTGAGCATGTTCTTGGTCCACAGCACCTGCGAATAAGCGCGCGACAGCAGTGTCGGCTGAACGGCGGTAGGTCCGGGCTGTGCCCAATCATGGTTGCTTGACGGAAGGTTGAGCGCTTCGGCGGCCGCGGCGGCGAACAGCATGTGGCCCTTGGTCGAACCGTGCACCCGGTCGTCGCTCCAGGTGTCCGGCTGCGTCATCGACGGTGCGTTGTACAGGTCGACAAGCCTGAACCCGAAGTCATCGGCGGCCGTGACGATGACCTCGTTCATGCGCCGCATGCGCGTCGTCAGTACCTTTCCGATTGGCACAATGCCCGCGATGTCGGGGAAGTTCGTGGTCACGACGGTCGCACCGGACTGCGCGAGCCGCTGATGCAGCAGATCCATATCCGCCAGTGCGCGGTCGAACAGCAGGCCCGGCCGGGTGATGTCGTTCATGCCGATGCAGACGGTGATCAGATCCGGCCGCATCGCCAGAGCCCGAGGCAGTTGGTCATCGAGCACGTCGCGAATCCGCCGGCCGCGGATGGCGAGGTTGGCGTACTGCAACCCGGGATGAAGTTCGTCCAGCATCGCGGCGAGCCGATCGGCGAAGCCGACGATGCCTCCGGAATCGTCTCCGTCCCATAGCCCCTCGGTCTGGCTGTCACCTAGAGCGACGTAACGGGCGTAGGTGGCGTGCCGGCCGTCAGCCATGAGCGTGACTCTAGCGCCGCGGCGCGGATTCGACCTGCGGTGCGTCGATGTGGCTATCCGCGGCCCAGCCGGGTGAGGTTGAGCGGCCGCCCGACCACGCTGAGTTGGTTGATGACGTCCTCCAGGCGCCTGCGAGGCACCTCGATGCGCCATTCCGGCAGCGTGCCCGACAGGCACAACATATCGGGCGCCAGGCTGATGTCCGTCAGCTCCAGGCCGTGCGGCAGCTCGGGTAAGCGCACCCGATAGCGCGGTGTGCGGCCGGGCAGGCGCATGCGTTTGCGGCGCAGCACCAGGCTGCGCGGCCTCAGCCACAGGGTCGAACCGTCCAGCTTCGCGTCGACCTCGAGATGGCCCAGCCCTGGCCGGCGGGCCAGCCGCAGCCGGGCGATCCCGTCCGGCCCGATCTCGCCGCTCAGCCGCGGCGCAGCGAGGCGGAACAGGTCGTCGAGTGTGTCGGCGGGCATTTCCACCGTCAGCTCGACGGGCGCGGCCACCAGGACCGGCGGCGCGGTGGGCCGGAGCGCCACGTTGTGCAGCACAGCGGTCGCACGGTCCAATCTGTTGCCGTCCCAACGGATATCGCGTGCGGCCAGGTGAACGTTGCTGAGTTGGCCGACGGAGAGTCCCCGGACACTCAGTCGCGAGTCGAACTCCGTCACGGTCAGCGTGATGTCACCTTCGTCGAGCCGGACAGACAGCTCACGGCCGACGACCAGCCGGCGCAAAGTGACGAAAAGTGTCCGGTACGCGGCCGCAGCACCGCTGCTCACTGGCGCGACAGCCGCCGTGGACCACAGCGACGCGAGCATATCGAGCGGTCGGAACGGATCCCAACGGCGCAGCGGTCGCGGACGCGTCATGACAACCAGCATCCTCGCACTGCCGGACCACCTGGGCGAGTCACGTCACGGGGGTGAAGCTGTTCAACAGCGCCCGCATCGATTTCGCCACCGCATGGCGCGTCTTCACCGGGTTGCCCGAGTTCGCGATCAACATCGCGCCACGAGTGAGGGCGCCGAGCAGCAGCCTCGTCGCGGTCTCCGGATCGTCGATCTCGATCGTCCCGGCTTTCGCCGCTTCCCTGAGCGAATGCACGATCACCGTGTGTGCGTACTGTTCGTCCAACTCGGTGTAGCGGGCAAGACCGAGTACCGCCGGACCGTCCAGCACGAGGATCCGCTGCACGTCCGCCTGCAGCACCCCGTCAAGAAACGCATCGAATCCCAGCGCCAGCTCCTCGAGCCCGTCTTTCGCGTCCCTGGCCGCCTCGGTCGACGCCGTCATCAAGTCCATGTGGGCTTGCACGAAGACCGCCTCGAAAAGGGCTGTCTTGGTGGGGAAGTGGTGATACAGGGCACCAGTGGTGACCCGAGCCTCACGCGCGAGATCCTCGACCGACGTGCCGCGGAAGCCGTTCTCACCGAAGAGCCTGTGGCCAGCCGCGATCAGCGCTGCGCGCGTCTGCGCCACCTGCTCGGCACGCAATGACGGCTGCTCCGAAGACGCCGAACCCGGCATGGCCCTCAACTTTCCCTTCGATCGGACGTGCCCACCCTATTGACATATCGTCACTATGTGAAATAGTACCGCTATGACTTCCGTCTCAGTTGATTTCACCGGACCCGCCGCAGACACCCGTAAAACGCATGACCTCGCGCTCGATGCCGTCCGCGACGCGGCGGCCAGATCTGCAGGCCTCATGCGGCGAATCGAAGACGGTGCGGCACCGGTGCCCGGACTGGCCTGGACTGCTGCCGAGACGGCCGCACACATGATCGGCGAGCTTCGCGACTACACGCAGGCGTTGACCCGGCACACGAACGGATACATGACACATGCCAACCGGACGCTGGAATCACCATCGCGGATGAGCGCGGTGGTAAATGCCCGCCAGTTGACCGACGTGGCGGAACGCGACATGGGCCGGCTGGCCGACATGGTCGAGGATGCGGCGGTTGCCTACCGGGCCGCGGCCGCCGTGGCCGACGCGGATGCGGCGATCCCGATAGCCAATGGCCTTGTGCTCGGCCCATCGACGATGACAAGCCTGCTGCTCGGCGAGCAAGTCATCCACGGCCTCGACATATCGCGCGCGGTCAGAACCCGCTGGGACATCAGGCCGCGCGACGCACTGCTGATAATTCCCGGCGCGTTGACCGTCGCCCCGCAGTATCTCCGTCCGTCCGCGGCCGCTACCAGGGTCAGTTTCGAGCTTCGAATCCGTGGCGCCAACGGCTACCGCATGGCGGTCGACCGCGGCACCGCGGCCGTCACCGGCGCGGGGGAGCGGTCCGACTGCGTGATAACCGCAGACCCCATCGCGTTTCTCCTGATCGGCTTCGGACGCATCTCGCAGTGGTCGCCGATCCTGCGGGGCAAGCTGCGCGCAGGCGGTAGAAAGCCGTGGTTGGCAATGAAGTTCGCCACATTGTTGGCCAGTCCGTAGGGGCCCGCACCGTACAGTTGGGGCGATGACATCCGTCGTAATCGTCGGTAGCGGATTCACCGGGTTCGAGTGCGCGCGCGGCCTTCTCCGACAGCTGCGCAGGAACAACGCGTCGGTCGACATCTCGATCATCTCGCCGGTCGACTACATGCTCTACACGCCGTTGCTGCCCGATGTCGCCGGCGGTCTGGTCGACGCGCGATTCGTCACCATTCCGCTGGCGAACACACTGCGCGGCGTGCGCTCGGTGCGCGGGCGCGTCGACAGTGTCGACTTCGACCAGCACACCGTCACCTACACCGACCCCGAGCGCCGGACGCGCAGCCTGCGTGGGAGCGGCTGGTGCTGACACCGGGTTCGGTCACCCGATTGTTCGACATTCCCGGATTGGCCGAATACGCCCGCGGCTTGAAGTCCACAGCAGAGGCGGTCTACCTCCGCGACCATGTGCTCGAACAGCTCGAGCTTGCCAACATCGATGACGACGACGACCGCATAAAGGCCCGGCGCACAATCGTCGTCGTCGGCGCCTCGTATTCGGGCACCGAGCTTGTCGTGCAGCTGCGTGCGCTGGCGGACACCGCCGCAGAGCAGATGGGCTTCGGCACCGGCGAGGTGAAGTTCGTGCTCCTGGACCTCGCGGAACAGGTGATGCCCGAGGTAGGCGAGAAGCTGGGCGAAGGCGTCAAACGTGTGCTACAAAAGCGCGGCATCGACGTCCGGCTCGGAGTGACGCTCAAGGAAGTGCACGCTGATCACGTTGTGCTCAGCGATGATTCGCGGATCAACACCCATACCGTTGCGTGGGTGACCGGAGTGACCGGTGCCCCGTTGGTCGAGAAGCTTGGGCTGCCGACCGAGCGTGGCCGGCTGAAGGTGCAGGCGAATCTGCAGGTGCCCGGTCATCCGGACGTGTTCGCGGCGGGTGACGCCGCCGCGGTGCCCGACCTGACGCAACCCGGCAACATCACGCCACCGACCGCACAGCATGCGATACGGCAGGGCAAGGTGCTGGCGCGCAATGTCGCCGCCAGTCTCGGTTACGGCAGCGCGAAGGACTACCGGCACAGGAACATGGGACTGGTCGTCGACCTCGGCCCGCACTACGCCGTTGCCAATCCGCTGAACATCCATTTGTCGGGATATGCCGCGAAGTTCGTGACGCGCGCGTACCACCTGTACGCCATCCCGCGCTTCGTGAATCGGTGGGCGGTGTCACTGGCCTACCTGACCGACGTGTTCTTCGACCGGTCCGTTGTCTCTGTCGGCCTGTCCACCCAGGACGACGCGCGATTCTCCACCAGCGAAGGGATTCCCCTTCCGAAGGCCGACTGACGTTGTCGCCCAGGTCAATCCGCGGCCGTCAACGTGACGTTGCCCAGCGACACCGCGACATCGGTGGGCAGGACGTCCACAAATGTGGGTTGGTCCCGCAACGCCTCTCCGCTGGCGATTATGTGGCCGGGAAAGTTCCCGGCACACGGAAAGTCGTTGCACCGCAACCAGAAGCCGGGGGGGCTGAGGTAGGGATACATGCTCGGCGACTGGTCGACGCGATACCTCCCCGGCTGAATCCTCGCCGTCGCCCAGCCGTTCGTCGGGCGGTCGCCGACAGCGAAGACCCCGTTGCTGCCATAGCTCCGCGGATCGGCGTGCGCCGTGGCGGGCACCACGCTGAGACCGGTCAACAAGGCGCCGGCCGTCAGGCAGCTGTTCACGCGATTCATCGCACTACCAGACGCGGATGTAGTCGACGAGCATGTCCGGGGTCTGGAATGCGCCAAAGGACGGGTCGCCGCCGCCGGGACCGCCGACTGCGAGGTTGAAGACGGTGTACAGCAGGTAGTCGGGTGCGTTGAACGGCCAAACCCCGTCGATCGGCACGGACGGCACCGTGAAATACGGTGCGCCGTCGCGCCAGAATCGAAAGCCGGTGTCGTCCCACTGGACCCGGTAGGTGTGCCAGTCCCCGTCGACCGGCCACCGGTTCTCCTTCCACGTTCTCCCGTCGGACCGCGCGTGGACGGACGTGCCGGGAGCCCACAGGCCATTGCCGTACCACTCGAGGATGTCGACTTCGCCGTCCGGCAGCGGGCCCCGACCGTCCGGCGTTGGCTCTCGGTTCACCAGCCAGTACGCGGGCCAGCAGCCGGGCACCAGGCAGTTCAGCTTGATCCGGGCTTCCCACGTGTGCCCGATGCCGATCTTCATGGTGCTTTCCACCCTGCCGCTGAAGTAGGTGTCCCCTTCGTGCGTGGCCCGAAGGACCAGGTTGGAGTTTCCGTCCAGGAACACGTTGCGGCGGTCATCACGGAACAGGCCCAATATCGGCGGGTTGACCGGCTCATTCCAGTTGACCACCGTCCATTTCGAGAGGTCAGGAGCCGCACCCGCCGGTCCGTCGAATTCGTCGGCAAAGATGATCTCGGCGGGACCCGGTCCCACTGACGGCGCCCCCGGACCCAGGGGTTGACCTGGTAGTTCCGGGTCGGCAGCGGCGTCGGGAGCGGGAACCGCCGCGGCGAGCGCAGCCATACCCGTCATGAACATCAAGTTGCGGCGATTCATCTCTGGCACAGACAGACTCTAAGAGGTGGACGGCCGAATCTGCCACATTTGGCTAGGCTCGCGTCCAATGCCCAAACTGAGCGCCGGTCTTCTGCTGTATAGATTCAATGAGCGCGCTGTCGAAGTGCTGATCGGGCATCCCGGCGGTCCATTTTGGGCAAAGAAGGACGACGGCGCGTGGTCGATCCCGAAAGGGGAGTACACCGACGGCGACGACCCTTGGGGTGCCGCCCGCCGCGAGTTCGAGGAGGAGCTGGGTAAGCCCCCTCCCGATGGCCCGCGCATCGATTTTCCGCCGCTGAAGCAGCCGAGCGGAAAGGTCATCACCGCCTTCGCCGTCCTGGGAGATCTCGATCTGGAGGGAACAGCCAGCAACACCTTCACCCTCGAGTGGCCCAAAGGGTCGGGGAATGTCAGGGAGTACCCGGAGATCGATCGGGTGGATTGGTTCTCCGTGACTGCGGCGCGGTCGAAGCTCCTGAAGGGTCAGCGCCCGCTTCTCGACCACTTGATGAGTGCGGTCGCAGACGGCGGATCGGCCGCGTCTCAATCGCATTGATCGTCAATGCCCGGCCGTGGATTCGCCAACCGTACTTGGTGCGTAGATATTCGTCGTCGTAGCGCATATGCCAGATCAGGTCGGTGACCGCGTCGTCGCCGATGCTCCAATGGTGCGCGACACAGGTGATGCGGCCCAGTGCGTAGTCGTCGTCTATCCCCGGGGCGTACACCTCGCCGACGATCGCGTGCTCCGTGCGAGCGATGCCTGCCAGCGCGGCCATTGCGGCACGGACACCGTCGCGGCCCCGGCTGCGGCGGACGGGGTCAAGGGACCGTGGCGGGTCAGGCAGGCGCAATTCGGCTGTGTCGGTGAATAGTTCGACGACATCGTCGAAACGACGGTCGTCGACGGCGGCGGCGTAGAGGTGAACGAGGTCGGCAACCGCCAACCGGTCCGCGCTGGCAAGGGTCATGTGTCGCTCAGTTGCCGCCGTTGTTGCTGGCGCGTATAGCTTCGCGGCATTCCCGCCGGGTCCTGCCGGTCTCCTCCATGCAGACCCGCACCGGCGCCTCCTGCTCGATCGGCAGCGGCTCGTCGCTGGCTTCGGTGGTGACAGTGACCGTGGGCGGAGGAATCACACCCTGGCTGACCGACCAGATGGAGGCACCCGTGGACTGCAGGGTCGAGCAGTAGACGGTGTTGCCGTTCGCGGTCGTGCCGGTGGCGCCTACCGGCGAGCAGTTGGCGCCGACGAACGGCGCCGAAGGAGCTGCCGAAACCGAAGTGGTGACCGTCGTCGTCGATGCCGGTGATGGCGAGGGTGGCGGAGTCTCAGCCCTCGGCTCGGAGGCGGCCGGCGACGGCGGAGGCGTGTAGTCGCTGTTCATCAGCCTCTCGATTTCTCGGAACTGGATCAGCACGAGCGCGATCGCAGCCAGCAGAAGCGCCGCCAGGATCGCGGGCACGATGACCGAGGGCCGCAACAGCCTCCGCCGTGGCGTTTGGAGTGCTTCGTGTCTGCCCCCGCCGCGTTCAGTGTGGATCGGGATCGAGGCCGCAGTGCGTTCGTTGTCGACCGCCGGTTCGACTCCGAGACGGTGGGCCAGTGCCCTCGCAAAGTCGACGCATCGGTCGAACCTGTCCTTGGGATCCTTCGAGAGCGACTTGGCCAATACCGGGTCGAGCGCCGACAGCTCCGGACGACGGTCGGCGAGGGCGGGCGGCGACGCCGTGAGGTGCTGGCTGATGACCACCGTCGGGTTCGAGTGGTGAAACGGAGGGGATCCCGATAGCAGGTGAAACGCGCTCGCTGCCAACGCATATTGATCGGCGCGGCCGTCCAGCTCTTCACCCATCAGCTGTTCGGGAGCGGCGTAGAACACGGTGCCAACCGTCATGTTCGTCGCGGTGAGGTTGCTGGAGTCGTCGACGCGTCGGGCAATACCGAAGTCGCCCAAGAGAATTCGCTGTTCTTCTCCCGCATCGGGATCGGTCAACATGATATTGGCGGGCTTGACGTCGCGGTGCAGCAGACCCTGCTGATGCGCGTAGTCGAGGGCCTCCGCGACGCCGGTGACGATCCGTAGCACTTCGTCCTTCGGCATCCCTTTCGGGTAGCGCTCACGCAGCAACTCTGCTGCATCCGTCCCCTCGACGTAGTCCATCGAGATCCAGATCTGACCGCCGACGTCACCGCGGTCGTGGACGCCGATGATATTCGGATGCCACAGCGTCGCCGCGATGTCGGCCTCACGGTTGAACCGCTGCCGGTACTCGCCGTCGGCGCACACGTCTGACGGCAGCACCTTGAGGGCATCGTTCCTGGGCAGACGCGGGTGCTCGGCGAGGTACACCTCGCCCATGCCTCCGGAGCCCAGAAGCCGCACGATGGTGTAGCCCGCGAAGGTTTGACCAGCGGCCAACGGCATGGCCGAATAGTACAGACGAGCTACAAATCCAAGGTGAGACGCTCCCCGTCGGCAGCCCGGGAGACGCAGACCAGCATCATGCCGCCTGCGCGCTCCGGCTCCGTCAGCAACGTGTCGCGGTGATCGACGTCGCCCGCCACCACCCGCGTCCGGCAGGTGCCGCAGAACCCCTGCTGGCACGAGTACGGCGCCGCGACATCCGACCGTCGCAACGCCGTCAAAAGCGTCTCGTCGGCGCCGACGGCGACCTCTTGGCCCGTCGACGAGATCGACACCGTGAACTCCGTGCCGTCGACGACCGGCGCAGCCGCGAATCGTTCGAAATGCAGCTCGACGTCGTCGCGTCCCGCCAGCTCGGCTCGGATTGCGGTCAGCAGCGGCGCGGGCCCGCAGGCGTAAACGGTTGTGCCGTCCTGGCAGTCGCTGAGCAGTTCCGCCGCGGTCGGGAGCCCACTGACGTCATCGGTGCGGATCTCGACCCGATCGCCGAAGCGGGTGACCTCGTCGATGAACGGCAGGCTGTCGGCGCTGCGGCCGGCGTACACCATCGACCAGTCCACGCCGAGGCGCTGCGCGAGCGCCAGCATCGGGAGAATCGGTGTGATACCGATGCCGCCGGCGATGAACCGGAACCGCTGGGCCGGCGAGCCGTAGCCGGGAACCGTCAACGGGAAGGCGTTGCGGGGACCATGCGTCGTCACCGCGGCGCCGATCGGCAACCCGTCGTGCACCTCGACCGATCCGCCGCCGCCGTCGGCGATGCGGCGCACGGCAATCCGGTAGGAGTCGGTGTCGGTGGGGTCGCCGCACAGCGAGTACTGGCGCAATCTGCCGCTGGGTAGATGGATGTCGAGGTGCGCGCCCGGATGCCAACGTGGCAGCCGTTGACCGTCGGCGGCAACCAGCGTCAGCGCCACCACGTCTTGATCGCGTGCCACCACCTGACGGTCGGCCACCGTCAAACCGAGGAGGCGGTCCGGCTCGGATGGCGGTTTCATCTTCCTGACGGCACCCGAGATCGCCCAGAGCGCATTGACCGAGGCGTCCGCGATGCCCAGCACCACGTCATGACGCCAGCGGCCCGAGATGCTCGGCGGCACGTGACGGTAGCGGTTGGGGGTCCCCATCAAATGTGTGCCGCGCGAGCTGCGGGGGAGCTGGCGAGGTAGGCGACCGCCTGTGCCGTCGAACCCATCTTCTCCGGAGTGAATCCAGGCCGGAAGTACATTGCGGTGTTCGACCCGAACAGCTTGCGGTACTTGGGAATAAGGCCGAGCTTCGAGTCGGCCATCCGCAGCCGATTGAAACGCCACCAGCCAATGTCAGTGTTGGGGTCGTTCTTGACAAGGAACCAGGCTGTCCGCTGGAAGAATACGAAGATCGCCACCACCGCCATCGTCATCGCGCGGATCCGGTCGATATAGCTGTCGTGAAAATAGACGGCGACATCGTGGGCGACGCTGCGGTGCTCGACCTCTTCGCTGCCGTGCCAGCGGAACAGGTCCACCATTGTCGGGTCTGCCCCGTGGTCGTCCCACGGGCAGTTCAGCGCGAAGTCGCCCATCACGGCGGTGTAGTGCTCGATGGCGGCGATGAACCACAGCCGGTCGCACAGGTGGTTGAGCCGACGCTTCGGGTCGGTCGACGTCGTCGGCGCGAGCACTTTGGAGAACAGGAACTCGACCTGATCGAGCATCGGCTTGGGGTTGATGCCGTTGACGACCATATATTCCTGCAGCATCTGCTCGTGCACGTCGGCGTGCGTGGCCTCCTGGCCGATGAAGCCGCGCATGTCGTCAGCGAGCTGGGGGTCCTTCACCAGCGGGAGCGCCTCGTTGAAGGTGTCGACGAACCACCGCTCCGCGGCCGGCAGAACCACGTTGAGCAGGCTGACGACGTTGGAGGCGACGGGATGTCCTGGGATCCAGTGCAGCGGGACGCCCGTTGGGTCGAAGTGCACCTTGCGGGCCTGGATCTGAACTGGCCCAGGATCAACCTCTTTGTCGAAACGGCGCGGTCGCAACATCGCAGCCTCCTCCCCGGGGTGTGCACGGGTGATTCTACGACCATTAGGTGGGAACGCAGGTTTCAGATAGCTGGGCGATGTCAATATGACGGGCATGGCCGGCGTTGGCGATGTCCTCAATTGGGCCCGACAGCAGGTGGTGGCGCGGGTACCGAAGGCCGATCTCGACCAGCGCGACCCGGACTACATCCGCGAGCAGTTGCCCGGTCTGTGGCTGCTGGCATCGCTGTACTTCCGCGCCGACGTCCGAGGACTCGACCGCATCCCGACCGAGGGGCCGGTACTGATGGTCGGCAACCACAGCGGGGGCAACGTGCCACCGGACACGTTCGTGTTCACGCTCGCCTTCTGCTCCTACTTCGGTGTGGAGCGGCCGTTCTACCAGCTGGCGCACAACCTGGTCGTGTCCGCTCCGCCACTGGCATCGCTGCGCAGGTTCGGCACCGTCGCCGCTAATCCCGAAAACGCCCGCCTCGCACTGGAATCCGGTGCCGCGCTCTTGGTGTACCCGGGGGGCGACTACGAGGTTTTCCGGCCGTCCTGGGAGCGGAACAAGGTCGACTTCGGCGGTCGAAAGGGCTATGTCCGGCTGGCGCGCGAGGCGGGTGTCCCGATCGTGCCCATCGCCAGCGTCGGGGGCCAGGAGAGCGTGCTCTTCCTGAGCCGCGGACAGTGGCTTGCCAAGCTGCTGATGGTCGACAAGCTGTTACGGCTCAAGAGTGTCCCGATCGCGATCGCCCCGCCGTGGGGCCTGGTGATCAGCGATCTCGCCGGCCACATTCCGTTGCCCGCCAAGATCACGGTCGAGGCGCTCGAACCGATCGACGCCGACGATATCCAGTCCGCCGATGACGACGTCGTCCACGAGAAGGTCACGGCGGCGCTGCAGGCAGGTGTGGACAGACTGGCTTCGCAACGACGATTCCCGGTGATCGGCTGATGAGCGCCTGCGCGAAGACGGAGACAGCACTGACGACCGCTTGCGCGAAGAAGAGCGCGAAGAAGAGATTGTACTGATGCGACTGCAACGGCAAGTGGACATCGACGCCGACCGCGACACGGTCTGGAAACGGGTGAGCGACCCGGGCAGCTATCCGGAGTTCATGGCGAACCTCGAGCGGTGGGAAACCGTGACCGAAGGACCTGTCGGCGTCGGCTCCCGATACACCGGGCACTGGAAGATCGGCTCGGTCCCGATTGGCGGCCTCATCGAGGTGGTCGAGTTCAATGAGGCGCGTGACCTGGCCTGGATCGGAATCACCGGAATCACGCAGCGCGGCCGGTTCCGGTTGCGCGACGGCGCCGACGGGGGCACGCGGGTGACGTTCCGGATGTCGTATGAGGCGCCGGGCGGGATTCTCGGCGTTATCGCCGACTGGGTATCGGCGCGTCAGGTCGGCCGGACCATGACCGAGACGCTGAACAACCTACGAAGCCTCACAGAGGCCTAGCGTCTACCCCGCCGGTACGTTCATCCCCGGCTGCGGGCCCACTGGCGTCGCCTGCACCGTGGTGACGCCGTTGGAACCGACCTGGCGCCCACCAGGAACGCCACTGGAGCCCCCAGAACTGCCCTGCTGGGCCATCTCGTCTGCGGCCTTCTGGGTGCAGTCGAGGTCCAGCATCATCTTTTTGCCGGCCATCTTCTGGCTGGAAACCATGCAGGCTGCCTGCGGCAGCACGCCTCCCACCGAACCACCGAAGCCGGTGTTCAAGCCCATGCCGTGCAGAATCTTCACCGCTTTCGCGTACGGCTCACCGATCACATTGACCTGATTCGGATCCGTCGGATCTGAGGTGGCCAGACCCGCACCGATGAGGCCGATCGAGGACGCGGCGAGCGCGCCTGCTCCCAGCACAACAAGCTTCTTCACGTGACTTTCTCCCTAAGTCGCTGCGCTGCGAACATATCGCAGATGTGACAAATGTGAAACCGGTGACGACCCGCGCAGCGTTACATCGGCGGATTTACCGCCGCGTTCATGGCCTCGGCGAGTGCGTGTGCGCGGGGATCGGTGAACACGTCCTCCAGCTGCATTCGGCGCCCGTCCGGGCCGCCGAGCGGAACCCGCCAGTTCGGGTACTCGTCGGTGGTGCCGGGCTGGTTCTGGGTGCGCATTTCGCCGACCGCATCGGCCAGCGAAAGTCCGAGCAGGCGCGACGGGGTACGGCCGAGGTATCGGTACAACGCCAGCACCGTCTCATCGACGCCGGGCTTGTCGCCGAGGAGTCCGACCCCCCGCAGCTCGTCGACCCAGGCCGATTGCTCGGCCCGGTCGTGGGCCAACTCCTCGTCGACAGGCCTGGTCAACAGGCCGAGCTGCTCACGCAGCCGGACGTGCTCGCCGGCCAGATAGCCGGCCGTCGGCGGCAGGTCATGCGTGGTGACCGAGGAAAGGCAGTACTCACGCCATCGTTGCGCCCGCAGCGGTCCGCCGTCGCCGTCGCGGTCGAGTTCGAACCACAGGATGGACGTGCCGAGCAGTCCGCGCTGGGCGAGGTAGTCCCGCACCCAGGGTTCGACCGTGCCGAGGTCCTCTCCGACCACAACGGCTCCGGCGCGATGGGCCTCCAGCGCGAGGATGCCGATCATCGCCTCATGGTCGTAGCTCACGTAAGTGCCCTCGGTCGGGGGCGCGCCCCTGGGGATCCACCAGAGCCGGAACAGCCCGATGATGTGGTCCACCCGGACGCCACCCGCGTGTCGCAGCACGGCGTTGACCATGGCCCGGAACTGCTCGTAGCCGGATTCGACGAGCTGGTCGGGCCGCCACGGCGGTTGCGACCAGTCCTGCCCGAGCTGGTTGAACTCGTCCGGCGGCGCGCCCGCGGTGACACCGAGCGCGAGCACGTCCTGCATCGCCCACGCATCGGCTCCGTTCGGGTCAACGCCGACGGCCAGGTCGTGCATGATTCCGAGCTCCATGCCCGCCTGGACGGCCGTCGACTGCGCCGCCGCCAGCTGGTCGTCGAGCTGCCACTGAAGCCATCGGTGAAAGTCGACCGTTTCGGCATGCTTGACTGCGAATTGGGCGACCGCCGGGCTTGTCGGGGTGGCGAACTTCTTCGGCCAGTGATGCCAATCTGGTCCGTGCCGCTCCGCCAGCGTGCACCAGATCGCAAAGTCGTCGAGGCTGCGTCCTTGACGCTCGCGGTAAGCGGCGTACGCCAGCTCTCGCCCCGCGGAGCGCTCGACCTTGTAAACGCTTTCCAGCGCGTCGCGCTTGGCTGCCCACGCTGTGTCCCGGTCGATCAGATCGGCTCGCCGCGCATCCTCCTGCAATTCCAAGCGCGCCCTGCCGAGACGGCCGCGCTGACGCACATCGGCGAACTCCGGGATCGCCTCCACGCGCAAATAGAGGGGATTGACATAGCGCCGGGAAGTGGGCAGGTACGGGGACGGTTCCATTGGAGCAGTCGGCGCAGCGGCGTGCAACGGGTTGACCAGGATGTAGCCGGCGCCGTGAATTGCGGCCGACCATACGGCCAGATCAGTCAGATCTGTCAAATCGCCTGTTCCCCAAGATCGTTCGGATACAACGCTGTACAGCTGGGTAGCCAGCCCCCAGGTCCGCTTGGCTCCGAGTCGCGGCGGCAGATCCAGTGAGGACGGTGCGATGATCAGCGGTGTGCTGGCTTCCATCGAGCCGGCTTGAATGTGCAGCCGGTGATAGCCCAGTGGCAGATCGCCGGGCAGCTCGAACGTGGCCTCGCCCACGAGCCGATCACCGAGATCGTATGGGGGAGTGTAATTCTCGAGCTGGCGCAGGCCAGCGCGAACGCTTCCGTCCTCCAGCCGGATCCACAGGCCGACCGGGGCGCCGTGGGTGACGTGCACCCAGAACGACGATTCGGTTTCTGCCCGTCCGACGATTGTCGGAGGTAGGGAGCGACCCCAGTACTCGTGTTCGTACGCGATGAGCGCCGCCGACCGCTCATCATCGGTTGTCGCAGGCACGCCGAGAGCCGCCAAGACGGCGACCAAAGTGGGTTCCGGCACGTCGATATGGCGACCGGTCCAATCCTGGTACTCGGTGGCCACCCCGTAGCGACGGGCCAGTTCGGCTAGGGACGGCGGGGTCTCGACCATGTGGTCAATCTTGCCGCTTCGCGCCCAAGTCAACCGACATCGCGCATCAACAGGTCGTCCCAGGTGTCTCGGCGCACCACGAGGCGGGCGTCGCCGTCGCGCGCGAACACCACAGGAACCCGTCGGGCACCGTTGTACTGGTTGGACATGGTGTAGCAGTAGGCGCCGGTGACCGGCACCGCGAGCAGATCGCCGATCGCGGGATCGCGCAGCGCAACCCCGTCGACGAGCTGATCGCCCGATTCGCAGTGCCGTCCGACCACGGTGACTGTCTCGCCTCCGCCGATGCGATTCACCAGCGTCGCCTCGAACCGCTGCCCGGTCAGCGACACCTCGAGGTTGTCGCCCATGCCGCCGTCGACCGCAACGTGCGTGACGAGCCCGCGCTTGATCGTCGTGACGCGATACACCGTGCAGGCGCTGGTCGCCACCATGCTGCGGCCCGGCTCGACGATGATGCGGCTGCCTTCTGGTAGCAGGGCGCGGGCCTGGGTCACCATTGCCTCGGCGTAGTCGTCGACGGTGGGCGGATGCTCGTCGTAGGTGTAGCGCACGCCGAGGCCACCACCGAGGTCGTAGGTCTCGAAGGTGCCGAGCTTGGCGATGGGTTCGACGGCGGCGGCCAACTGCTCGACGTTCAGCAGTTGCGATCCGACGTGTGTGTGCACGCCCTCGAGGTGCAACACCGAGCTGCGCTCGATCCGCGCGATGGCGTCGCGCGCGTCCTCTGGCAGCAGGCCGAACTTGGACCCGGCATGACCCGTCGCCTGGGACGCGTGGGTCGCCGCCTCGACTCCGGGGATGACCCGGACCAGGCAGCGCTGTTTGTTTCCCGCCGGCACGATGCGTTCCAGCCGGTCGATGTCGTCGAAATTGTCGACGACCACCAGGCCTACGCGGTGCTTGACGGCGAGCTCGAGCTCTTCGTCGGTCTTCGCATTGCCGTGCATCACAAGCCGTGCAGGATCGGCGCCCGCCTTGATCGCGGTGAGGATCTCGCCACCGCCTGCGACATCGAGATGAAGGCCTTCTTCGACCATCACTCGCTGAACGGCGGTGCACGGGAAGGATTTCGACGCGAAGGCCAGGTCGCTGCGAGGCCAGCGGCTGCGGAAGGCATCGAGGTATTCCCGTGCGCGGTTCCGGAGCGCGTCCTCGGCGACGACGATCGCGGGGGTTCCGAACTCGGCCGTCACGTCGTCGAGCCGGCACCCGCCGATGACGATGGTGCCGTCGCTGTCGGTTTTCGACCCCGGCGGGAACAGGGCCAGCAGATCATCGGCGGTCGGCTCGGTACTCATCGGCTCAAGCGTGCCACGCCGGCGCAGCGGCGTTGGGCGACTCGTCGGTAACGTCGGTGCGCATGGCGCTAGGACGGCTCGACCAGCCCGGCGCTGCCATACAGAACCGACGGGCCAGGGTGGCGGTCGCGGCGTTGTTCCTGACCAACGGGGCATTGTTCGCCAACCTGCTTCCCCGCTATCCGGAAATCAAGGACGACCTGCAGCTCTCCAACGCCGTGTACGGCGTGGCGATCGCAGCCTTCGCCGGGGGTGCGCTGGTCGCCGGGTTGGCGGCGGCCACGCTCATCCGCCGCTTCCGGTCGGCCCGGGTCGCTGTGGTGGGCAGCATCGGTATCGCGGTGTTCCTGTTCGTCGCCTCGCTGGCACCGTCGGCCGTCGTGCTCGCCTCGGCGTTGTTCATCGCGGGCGCGTCCGACGCGTTCACCGATGTCGGGCAGAACGCGCATGCGCTGCGGGTGCAGCGAAACTACGGCCGTTCCATCATCAACTCGTTCCATGCGGTGTGGTCGGTGGGCGCTGTCCTCGGCGGCGCGATGGGCGCGACCGCCATCGCGTTACACGTACCGCGCACAACGCATTTGGCGATCTCGGCGGTGGTGTTCAGCGTGGTGGTGCTGGCCGCGTATCCGTTTCTACTCCGCGGGCCCGATCAGGACGATCATCCGTCGGCGCGGGTCGAGGCAGCCCGTGGGCCGGCTTTCGCCGTTTACGCCACACTTGTTGCACTGGTGTTCATCTCGATCGCCGGGGCATTCGTCGAGGACGCCGGAAGTTCTTGGGCGACACTCTATTTGCATGACAGCTTGGGCGCGCCCGGTGCGATCGCGGCATTCGGTTACATCGCCATGGTCGGATCCCAGTTCGTCGGACGCCTGATCGGTGACCGGCTCGTGGATCGGTTCGGTGAGCGGTGGGTGGCCAGGATAGGCGGATTCATCACCGCAACAGGCATGGGCGCGGCGCTCGCATTTCCCAGTGTTATCGGCACAATCGCCGGATTCGCCGCCGCCGGTCTAGGCGTGGCAACACTGATCCCTGCCGCGATGCACGCCGCCGATAATCTCCCGGGACTTCGAGCGGGCACCGGGCTGACGGTGGTGGCTTGGTTGCTTCGCATCGGGTCCGTGTCGTCGCCGCCTGTCGTCGGGTTGGTCGCCGACGAGACGAGCCTGCGCGTCGGGCTGCTGACGGTACCCATCGCGGGTCTGGCCGCGATGTTCCTAGCGGTGGCACTCAGCCCGCGGCGCCGGTCGTCTCGATAGTCAGGACGCCCGCGACGATCAGCGCGATACCCAATCCCATCAACCAGGTCAGCGGTTCGTTGAACAGGAACCGTGCGGCCACCGCGACAATCGCCACGCCGCACGCGGTCCACACGCCGTAGGCGATGCCGACGTGCATACCCAGCCCAAGAGTCAGCCACAGCAGGTAGAACGATGCGAGGTAGGCGACCGTCACGGGAATGATCCAGGCCCGCCTGCGGAAACCCTCCGACGCGCGCAGCGACAGCGTCCCGAGCACCTCGAAGAGGATCGCACCCGCCAGCGCAGCCCACATCACTGTGAGGCCTTGTCGGTGTGGCGTGACCCCAACTCGACGAGCAGGACCCCCGCGATGATCAGACCGATGCCGGCAACGATCGGCCAGGTGAACGGGTCGCCGAAGATGGCGGCCGCCAGCACAGCCGTCCCCACGGTGCCGAGCGCACCCCAGATTCCATACGCGACGCCGATCGACAGACCGGCGCGAAGCACCAACGTCAGCAAGACGAATGCCCCGGTGTAGCCAACGACGACCACGATCAGCCATGCCGAATGGTCTTGCGAGGCGCGCAAAGACAATGTGGCCGCGACCTCAACGACAATCGCCGCGCCAAGCAGGGCCCATTTGCGCACGGCTTACAAGCTAACTGACGACCCGCTCGACCATCGGCGTGAGGACCTCGCGTGCGAACCGACCGAGTTCGGCGTCGTCGCCGAAATCGGGGTCGCTCGGCGGTAGGCCGTCATCCTCGACACCCCGGCCCGCCGGACCACATCCTCGACCGTGATGCGTTGCAGCCCAACCGCGGCGGCCTCGGTCAGGGCGGCATCGAGGATGCGCTGGCTGGTGCGACCTGCTGGCTGAACTTCGCGGTCGACGGCAAGCCGACCGGTCTGCCGGGGGAGCCTGACTGGCTGCCATACCAAGAGCCCGACCGTGCGTGCCTGCTCATCGGCAGGCAGGACACGGTCGCCAGTGACATCGATACGCATATCCGCGCCACTTGGGGCACCCAGGTACTCAACTTCCGGTAGCACTCCCCGGCCTCGCTAAACTGGCACGGGAGGTGTCACTGTGGACTGGGCGAAGGCATGGGAGCACGTGCTGCCACCGCTGATGCATGACCCGGTGACCTTCGCCGTCCCGTTCTTCCTGATCTTCCTGATCATCGAGTGGGCGGCAGCCCGCAAACTCGCCCACACAGAAGGCGAACGCGACCCATCCGGCGCCTACCTGAAACCCGACGCGTGGGCGAGCATCTGGATGGGCGTCGTGTCCGTCGGCACCAGCGCGGTGATGAACGGGATAGCGCTCCTCGGCTACGCGGCCCTCTACGTCTATATCGCGCCGTGGCAGCTGCCCGCCACCGCGTGGTACACGTGGGTCATCGCCATCCTGGGCGTGGACCTGCTCTATTACTGGTATCACCGGATGGCCCATCGGGTGCGCATCTTCTGGGCGACTCATCAGGCGCACCACTCCAGCCAGTACTTCAACTTCGCCACCGCGCTACGGCAGAAGTGGAACATCAGCGGTGATGTGTTCCTGCGTGCCCTGCTCCCGCTGGTCGGCGTGCCACCGTGGATCGTGTTCGCCAGCTTCTCCATCAACCTGATCTATCAGTACTGGATCCATACGGAGCGCATCGGAAAACTCTGGCGACCAATCGAATTCGTCTTCAACACGCCGTCGCACCACCGCGTGCACCACGGCATGGACGAGCTATATCTTGACAAGAACTACGGAGGCATCCTCATCCTTTGGGACAGGATGTTCGGCAGCTTCCAGCCCGAGACCTTCCGGCCCCACTACGGGCTCACCAAGCAGGTGGATACCTACAACATCTGGGCTCTTCAGACCCACGAATATGTGGCGATCGCTCGCGACGTACGCGCGGCGGGACGCTGGCGCGACCGGCTCGGCTACATCTTCGGGCCGCCCGGTTGGGCGCCACGGCAATCCGTTCAACCCGACATCCCGGCACCGATCACTGCCGTTTGAACACCGGCGCCTCACCCCGGATATCAACGGCAGCACAGCGTCCATCATCGCGGCGTCGGCAACCGATTTAACGCCGCGAGCGGTGCCCACCCCGTAGTGTCCGCGGTGTGCAGACGGTGTTCGATTCCCACGTCGACCCCGACCTGGTGGAACGGTCCCTCACGGGGAGTGCGTTCGGCTCCATGTGGCTGGACATACCCCGGCCCCACTACACCGACCTGTCGGGTTCGCTCACTGCCGACCTGCTTGTGGTCGGCGCCGGCTATACGGGGTTGTGGACGGCATTGCATGCCGCACAGCGCAATCCGGATCAGCGAATCGTGCTCGTGGATGCCGAACGGGTGGGTTGGGCGGCGTCGGGTCGTAACGGCGGCTTCGTCGATGCCAGCCTCACCCACGGCCTGGCGAACGGAAAGTCTCGCTGGCCCAAGGAAATCGAGAAACTCGAGGCGATGGGTCGCGAGAACCTGGACGGCATGCAGGCCGATATCGAGCGGCTCGGGCTCGACGTCGACTGGCTGCGCAGCGGGATGTTGACGATCGCGACAGAACCACATCAGGTGGAATGGCTTCAGGAGGCGGAGCGCGACGGCGAAGGCCGGTTCCTGGTACCGACCGAGGTTCGTAGCGAGGTCGCGTCGCCGACGTATCTGGCGGGACTGTTCAGCCCCGATACGCTGGCCATCGTCCATCCCGCGAAGCTGGCTTTCGAGCTCGCGCACGCCTGTGAACAGGCGGGTGTGCAGATCTTCGAGCGGACGAATGTCACGTCGATGGACTCCGCCGCATCGGGCGTTCGTTTCGCGGCCGGCAGTGGCACGATCACCGCGAACCGCGCAGTCCTGGCCACGAACGTGTTCCCGAGTCTCGTCGTTCGCAACCGTCTGCAGACCGTGCCGGTGTACGACTACGTGCTGGCAACCGAACCGCTCACCGATGCACAGCTGGACCGCATCGGCTGGACCAACAAGCAGGGAATCGGCGACTGCGCCAATCAATTTCACTACTATCGGCTCACCGCCGACAACCGCATCGTTTGGGGCGGCTATGACGCCGTCTACTACTTCGGACGCAAGGTGAAGCCGGCCCACGAGAACAGGCCCGCCACCTATCGCCGCCTCGCGCAGCATTTCTTCATCACCTTCCCCGCGCTCGACGACGTCCGGTTCAGCCATCGCTGGGCCGGCGCGATCGACACCAGCACCCGGTTCTGCGCGCACTGGGGGCTGGCCAACCACGGTCGTGTCGCGTACGTCAACGGCTTCACCGGCCTGGGAGTCGGCGCTGCCCGGTTCGCCGCAGATGTCTGCCTCGACCTGCTCGACGGGCGGCCGACCGAACGCACCGAGCTGGAAATGGTCAGAAATCGGCCTTTGCCGTTCCCGCCTGAGCCGTTGGCCAGCATCGGAATCCAGGCCACCAGATGGTCGCTCGACCGCGCCGATCATTCGGCGGGGCGACGCAATCTGTTGCTACGCACGCTGGACGCCCTGGGTCTCGGCTTCGACTCCTGATCGTCCACTGAGCGTTTGCAAGACGTTTCGATTGGGCCGATCCGAACCGCACACATGGTCATCCAAGATCAGTAAGCTCAGCCCGGTCGGGTACGGGGAAATTGACGTCTGGTCGATGACGACAGGACGTCGCCTTCAGAAAGGGGCAACGACGTGACAGACAGACTTGCGAAGGGCGAGAAGCTTCAACGGGGTGAATCGCTGACGTCGAGCAACGGGGCATACACGCTGACCCTGCAGGACGACGGCAACCTGGTGCTTGCCGCCCGGGGTGAGGCCGTGTGGGCGACGGCCACGAATGGTCAGGATGCCGAGCGCCTCGAAGTGCAAGACGACGGCAACACTGTGCTCTACACGAAGGACAAGCCGATCTGGCACACAGATACCAAGGGCGCCAAGGATGTCCGGCTCGTCCTGCAGGACGACCGCAACCTGGTGCTCTACGGTTTCGACGGGCCCGCGTGGTCGTCGAATACGGAGACCAACGAGCCCCCGCCGCCACCGGTGGAGGAGGCGCCGGAGGTTGCACCCGCCGCTGTGGAGGAGCCGCTGCCTGCGGCCGAGCCCACGCCGCCGCCACCGCCGCCACCGCCGCCACCGCCCGCTCCGCGCACGTACACAGTGGTGTCCGGTGACACCCTGTGGGCGATCTCGGAGCGGTTCTACGGCGACGGCAATAAGTACCAGGTGATCGCCGATGCCAGTGGCGTCTCGAACCCGGACCTGATTCATCCGGGACAGGTGCTGACGATTCCGTAACAACACCGATGGCGGGCAGCCCGGGTCGAAAGGACCGGGCTGCCTTGCTGCATGCCCCTGCGCCGGTAGGGTAGGAGGCCATCGACCCCGAAGGATCGGAGATGGCAGTGCGCCGACAATGGTTGCGCTCGCTGGCCGCAGCGGCCGCACCCGTCGTTGCGCTGAGCATCCCGGCGGCGCCCGCACAGGCCACTTCCGGCGTGCTGGTCTACCCGGGAATGGAGATTCACCAAGGCACCAACGTCTGCACGCTCGGTTTCGTCGATCCCGGTGCGCGCACGGCGTTCACCGCAGGCCACTGCCGCGGCGAGGGGGCCGTCGTCGACAAGGATGGAAACCCCATCGGTTCGCTGACGCTGTTCCGCGACAACACCCCGGACGGCGCCACCGTCGCCACCGACCACATGATCTCCGACTGGGAGTCGATCAACCTGGCCCCCGATGTCGAGCTGAACGACGTCCTGCCCGGCGGGCGCGCCCTCGTGTCGGACCCCGGCGTCGTGCCCGAGCCGGGTCTGCCGGTCTGCCACTTCGGGGTGGTCACAGGGGAGAGCTGCGGCATCATTGAGTCGGTCAACAACGGCTGGTTCACGATGGCCAACGGGGTCGTCAGCCAGAAGGGCGATTCCGGCGGTCCGGTGTATGTGGTCACCCCCGACGGGCGGGCCGCCATCATCGGGATGTTCAACAGCACCTGGGGCAATTTTCCCGCTGCGGTCTCCTGGCAGACCGCCAGCCAGCAGGCGCGCGAGGACGTCGTCCAATCGGCGTCGGGCTGACCCCATACCTTTTATAGAAAACTAGAACACGTTCTAGCCAGGGCGGCACGGCGGGGATATTCTCGATGCGATGCTTGCCCAGACACCTGTCCAGATCGCGTGGGTGACGAAAGATCTCGACGCCACCGAAAAAGCCCTGACCACGCTGCTGGGTGCCAGAAAGTGGGTCCGGGTGCCCGACGTGCACTTCGGCCCCGACACGTGCACGTACCGGGGCGAGCCCGCCGATTTCGTCGCGAACATCGCTTTCAGCTATGCCGGAGACACCCAGCTCGAGCTGATCGAACCGGTCAGCGGCAAGAGCGTCTACACCGAATTTCTCGATCGGGCCGGACCGGGTCTTCACCACATCTGCGTCGAGGTCGACGACGTCGAGCAAGCCCTCGAAGCTGCGTCCGGTGGCACTGAGGTGGTGCAGCGTGGCGTGATGCCCGGCGGCATGCAGTTCGCCTACGTAACCGCGGCGGAGGCCGGAGTTCCCTATATCGAGATTGCCCACATCCCGCCCGAGATCCGGGCGTTCTTCGACTATGTGAAGCAGGAGCAGCAGCAGTGAAGCCGACGAGCGCTTGCGCGAGGAGAAATCGATGACTGAGATCCCGGAAACCGTCGGCGCCTCCGACGTGACGAATTGGTCCGACGACGTCGATGTCGTGGTCATCGGCTTCGGTGTCGCGGGCGGGTCGGCGGCGGTCAGCGCCGCGGCCGCAGGGGCGCGGGTCGTGGTGCTGGAGAAGGCGGCCGCCGCGGGCGGCACGAGCTCGATGGCGGGTGGCCACTTCTACCTCGGCGGCGGGACTGCGGTGCAGCAGGCGACGGGCCACGACGACAGTGCCGACGAGATGTACAAGTACCTGGTCGCCGTCTCGCCGGACCCAGACCACGAGAAGATCCGCACATACTGCGACGGCAGTGTCGAGCACTTCAACTGGTTGGAGGACTTGGGTTTTCAATTCGAGCGCAGCTTCTACCCGGGCAAGATCGTCGTCCCGCCCGGCACACAGGGACTCTCGTACACGGGAAACGAAAAGGTCTGGCCGTTCACCGAGCAGGCGAAGCCCGCGCCGCGCGGCCACTCGGTACCGGTTCCCGGCGAGCTTGGCGGTGCCGCCATGGTCATCGATCTCCTTGTGAAACGGGCCGACGAACTCGGCGTGCAGTTCCGGTACGAGACCGGGGCTACCAACCTCATCGTCGATGACGGATCGGTGGTCGGTGTCCGCTGGAAGCACTTCGCCGAAACCGGTGCCGTCAAAGCCAATTCGGTCATCATCGCCGCGGGCGGCTTTGCGCTGAACCCTGAAATGGTGGCCCAGCACACGCCCGCCCTCGGGCAGAAGCGGCGCACCAAGCATCACGGCATGGCGGAGCCCTACATCCTGGGAAATCCGAACGACGACGGTCTGGGCATCCGGATGGGTGTCTCGGCCGGCGGCGTTGCCAAGAACCTGGACGGGTTGTTCATCACCGCGGCCGCCTACCCGCCGGAGATCCTGCTCACGGGGATCATCGTCAACAACCAGGGTGACCGCTTCGTGGCCGAGGACTCCTATCACTCACGCACTTCGGCCTTTGTGCTGGAGCAGCCGAACCAGACGGCGTACCTCATCGTCGACGAGGAGCACATGCAGATGCCCGAGATGCCGCTGATCCGCTTCATCGACGGCTGGGAGACCGTTGAGGAAATGGAATCCGCGCTGGACATTCCCGAGGGCAGGCTGGTGGCCTCGCTTAACCGGTACAACGAGAACGCAGCGCGCGGCGAGGATCCCGACTTCCACAAGCAGCCGGATTACGTTGCGCCCCAAACGAAGGGGCCGTGGGCAGCCTTCGACCTCTCACTGGGCCGGGCGATGTACTCAGGGTTCACGATGGGCGGTTTGGACGTGACAATCGACGGCCAGGTCCTTCGCGAGGATGGCAGCGTCATCCCCGGCCTGTACGCCGCGGGTGCATGCGCGTCGAACATCGCGCAGGACGGTAAGGGGTATGCCAGCGGGACCCAGCTGGGCGAAGGCTCGTTCTTCGGCCGCCGAGCCGGAACCCGCGCGGCCCGCGCCTAAACCGGGGCGAGCCGCCAAGCTCCGTCGCCGAGCAGTTCGAGCCGCCGATCGTGGTGCTGTTCGAGCGAGGGGCGATGACTGACGCTGACCACGATGCAGTTCGGCAGCTGAGTGCGCAGTGCGCGGTACAACGCGTACTCCTGACCTTCGTCCAGCGCAGAGGTCGATTCGTCGAGGAAGATCACCTTCGGTTTGGCCAGCAGCACGCGGGCGAACGCGACCCGTTGCTGCTCGCCGGGCGAGAGAATTTTGGCCCAATCGGCCACCTCGTCAAGTCGGCTGCCCAAGTGCCCGAGTGAGACTGTGTCGAGGACACCCCGGATCTCGTCGTCGGAATATGTGGCCTCGTTGGCGGGATAGGAAACCACCCCGCGGAGATCACCCAACGGAACGTATGGAAGTTGGGACAGGAACATGGTGTCGGTCTCCGGGCGGCGCACGGTGCCGGACGTGAACGGCCACAGCTGAGCGAGGCTGCGCAGCAGGGTGGTTTTGCCGCTACCCGAGCCACCGGTGATCACCAACGATTCGCCAGGGACCAACCGAACATCGAGGGGGTCGATCAGCCGTGTCCCTGCTGGCGTTCGCACCTCGACATCGTTGAGCTGAAGCGAACCGTCGGTGCTCGGCAGCGCGGTCAATAACGGTAGCTCCCTTGCGGTCTCGTTGGCAGTGATCAATCCGTCGAGGCGGATGATGGTGGCTCGGTAGCTGGCGAACGCGTCGTAGACGTTCCGGAAGAACGCCAGAGAGTTCGCAACCTGACTAAACGCTTGCGACGACTGTGTGACGTCGCCGAATTGGATTTGACCTTCGAACACCCGGGGTGCCTGGACGACCGTCGGCAGTGGGTCGACGATCTGGCTCATCGACCGGTTCCAGCCGAGGAACGCGATACTGCGGAGCACGAACGCGCGGTAGTTGGCGATGACGGCCGCGAATCGCGTCATCAGCCGACCGCGTTCGGCGCCTTCACCGCGGTACAGACCCACGGCCTCGGCCGCATCGCGCAGCCGGACCAATGAATAGCGGAACGCGGCGTTGGTGAGCTCGTTTCGGAAGGACAGCCGGATCAGCGGGTGACCGATCCAGAACGCGACGACCGTTGTGAAGAACACGTAGATCAAGGCCATCCAGAACAGCGCCTTTGGCACGGTGACACCGAACACCGTCAGCGGTCCCGACAGGTCCCACAAGATCGGGGTGAATTCGACCAGTGAAACGATGGCGAATACGCCTGAGAACAGCAGTGTTTGGGCCGTCCCGACCTGCGGTGTGTTCGTTTCGGGGCCTGTGCCGGTGGTGAAGATATCGATGTCCTGCTGGATGCGCTGATCCGGATTGTCGATCGGATCATCGACGAAGCGGCCCCGGTAGTAGGCGTCGCCGTTGAGCCAGTCAGCGGTGAGCCGTTGGGTCAGCCAGACCCGCCAGCGGATAATGAAGCGCTGCATCAGGTACACATCGAGCATGCGCCGGACGACGTCGGTCGCAATCAACCCGGCGAGGATCAGGATTGCCCACCAAAAGCCGGCCTTGGCAACTTCTTTCGCTGCTCCCTGGTCCTGGAATGCGGCCTGTAGTGCCGAGAACTGATCATTGGTCTGGTAGCTGAAAAGCACTGAAAGCCGCACGTCGATCATCACCAGTAGCATCAGTCCACCCAAGAGCGCCCACATCGGGATGCTCTGGCGCCCTTTGAAATAGTCGCCGGTGATACGCCAGAACTGTCTGCCCCACTTGGTATAGCGGGCAGTCAGTGCCAATACGACCAGGGTGGCCAGCGAAGCGATCGCCCACGCTTTCGCCAACCACAGGCCTGACGCGACCAACTCGTTGCCCCAGTCGAGCGTGGGCGTGAACGTTTCCATGCCGGGAAGTTACCCGGCATGGTCACACCGGCGCGGGTTCTTTCGCTGCGCCTTCGACCCGGCCGAACCGCCATTCGCCTTCACCGAGCAGTTCGAGTTCG
Source organism: uncultured Actinomycetota bacterium (assembly GCA_963817825.1). GTDB lineage: Bacteria > Actinomycetota > Actinomycetes > Mycobacteriales > Mycobacteriaceae > Mycobacterium. Next base: position 139,006 of record CAWFQG010000015.1, read on the forward strand.
TGGGTATGGTGCTGCTCGACGGTGCTGCGGTGGCTGACGCTGACCAGAATCGTGTCGGGCAGTTCGGTGCGCACCAGCTGGTAGAGCATGAACTCGAGACCCTCGTCGAGCGCGGACGTGGACTCGTCGAGGAATACCGCCTTGGGTTTGGTCAGCAAAATGCGGGCGAACGCGATCCGCTGTTGTTCGCCGGGGGACAACACCTTTGCCCAGTCCTGCACCTCGTCGAGCCGGGGAATGAGATGAGGGAGGGCGACCTTTTCCAGCGTCCGTTTCAGCGTTTCGTCGTCGATGGTGCCCTCTTCGCATGGATAACTCACCACGGCACGCAGGTCGCCCAGCGGGACGTATGGCAGTTGGGACAGGAACATCGTCTCGTTGGGTCCGCACGGCCGGGTCAGCGTGCCCGACGTGAACGGCCACAACTCCGCGAGGCTGCGCAACAGCGTGGTCTTCCCGGCACCCGATTGGCCGGTGACGACCAATGTGTCCCCGACCTCGAGGCGCAGGTCCAGCGGATTGACGAGTTGCTTGCCGTCGGGCGTGCGCACCTCGATGCGCTTGAGTTGCACCGTGCCATCGACACACGGCGTGGTCGTGATCTCCGGGAGTGCCCTGCCTTCTTCGTTTGCGGTGACAAGACCCTCAAGTCGGATGATCGCGGCCCGGTAACCGGCGAACGTGTCATATGCGTTTCGGAACCACGACAGCCCGTCCTGGATCTGGCCGAAGGCCGACGCGGACTGGGTCATTGCCCCGAGGGTGATTTCGCCGCTGAAGAACCGCGGGAACTGAAGCAGGTAAGGCAATGGCACGATGATCTGGCCCATCGACCAGTTCCAGCCGTTGAAGGCAAGTGACCTGCCCACATACCGTTTGTAGTTGCTGACGACGGGGGCGAAAAGTTTGCGCAGCCCGGTGCGTTCGGCCACCTCGCCGCGGTAGAAGGCGACCGCTTCGGAGGCGTCACGCAGCCGCACCAACGCATACCGGAAGGCCGCGTTGTACTTCTCGTTGTTGAACGAAAGCCAGATGATCGGTCTGCCGACCCAGAACGCGATGACCGACGCGAACAGAACAAACACGATGCCGATCCAGAACATCGCCCTCGGAAGTTCGTATCCGATGACCGGAATCATCAGGGTGCCGGAGAGGTTCCACAGGATCGCCGTGAAGGAGACCATCGACACGACCGCGTTGATTGCCCCAAACAGCAGCATGTTCTGCGAGTAGTAGTACGGGACGTTGGGCAGCGGCCCGTTGCCTGCGGTGAAGATGTCGATGTCGGCCTGAATGCGCTGGTCGGGGTTGTCGATCTTGTCGTCGATGAAGCGCGCGCGGTAGTAGGCCTTGCCGTCGAGCCAGTCCCCGGTGAGCCGGTCGGTCAGCCAGGCTCGCCAGGCCAGACAGAATCGTTGCACCAGGAACATGTCAAGCAATAGCCGCGCGATGTAAATGGCCGCGAGTATGGAGAAAACCCCGATAGACAGCCAAAAGCCATGCGCCCCCGAGTTCTTCACCGCATCGTCCTTGCCGCCAACGCCGGCCGCAACGGTCTGGAAGGCGGTCAGCATGTCGTTGCTCTGGAAGCTGAGCAGCACCTCGAGCCTGACGCCGGCAATCACCAGAAGGAGGATCGCCCCTAGCCAGATCCAGACCTTCACGCTCTCGGCGCCGGTGAAATATGCGCTGGTGATGCGCCAGAACTGCCTTCCCCACACGGTGAAGCGGCCAATCAGGGCGAGGATGACCAGCGTGACTACCGCCGTGATCGCCCAGCCCTTGGCGATCCAGACCAGCGATGCCAAGAGCTCATTACCCCAGTCCATTGAGGGGGTGAACATTTCCATTCTGGCAACGTACCGCGAGTGCCTCGACGCAACGCCGCAGACGCCTCAACTGCGGGTCGTCAGGGGCTCCAGCCGCCATTCGCCGCCACCCACGAGCTCCAGGTGGCGACCGTGGAACTGCTCCACGGTGGAGCGATGGCTCACGCTGACCAGAATCATGTCGGGGAGCTCGGCCCGGATCAGCCCGTACAGGGTCAGCTCCAGGCCCTCGTCGAGCGCCGAGGTCGACTCGTCGAGGAACAATGCGCGCGGTTTGGTCAACAGAACGCGGGCGAAGGCGATCCGCTGCTGCTCGCCGACCGACAGCACCTTCCCCCAGTCGCCGACGTCGTTCAGCCGGATCGCCAGGTGCGGCAGGGCAACCTTGATCATTGCCTGCTGGATCTCACGATCGCCGACCGTGCCCTCCTCGTTGGGATAGGACACCACGGCCCGCAGGTCGCCAAGGGGGAGGTACGGCAGCTGAGGCACGAACATCGCCGCCTGGCGACCGGCAGGCAGGCGGACGCTTCCGGAAACGAACGGCCAGAGCCCGGCGATGCTCTGCAGGAGAACGGTCTTGCCGATCCCGGACGGTCCGCTGACCAACAGGGCGTCACCCGGCTCGAGGCGAAAGTCAAGTGCGCGAACGAGGTTCGCGCCGTCGGGAGTTCGAACCTCGACACCGTCGACCTCCAATGTGCCGTCGGTCGAGCTCGCCGTCGTCACCTGAGTGAACTTTCGGGCTCGCGAGTTCTCCTCGATCAGCCCGTCGAGGCGGATCACCGCCGCGCGGTAGCTCGCGAACTCGTCGTACGCCTCACGGAAGAACGACAGCGCGTTGTGGATGGTGGCGAACGCGGTTGCCGACTGGATGACGTCGCCGAACGAAATCTCACGGGCGAAGAGCCGCGGCGCCTGCACGACGTAGGGCAGCGGATTGATCGCCTGGCTCACGGTCAGGTTCCAGCCGGTGAAACGCACCATGCGGTTCAGCCAGTTGCCGTAGTTCGCCATCACCTCGGAGAGTTGTCCGCCCAGCAGTCGGCGTTCCACGCTCTCTCCGCGGTACAGGCCGATGGCGGCGCTCGCGTCCCTCACCCGCACGAGCGCGTAGCGGAACCCGGCATTGCGCAGTTCGTTGAGGTAACTGAGCTGAATCAGGGGCCTGCCGATGATGAAGGCGATGACGGTGGCCGCCAGCACATAGACGATGACGATCCAGAACAGCGCGCGGGGAAGTGTGAGGCCGCCCAGCGTGAGAGGCCCGGACAGACGCCAGAGGATCGTGCCGAATGAGATCACCGACAGCACAGCCGCGACAGCACCGAACAACAAGGTGGACGACGACCCGTAGGCGGGGTTGTTCGGCTGGCCGCCGACCCCCGTGGTGAAGATGTCGATGTCCTGCTGGATTCGTTGGTCCGGATTGTCGTTGGGCCGACGGAAGAACTGGCGACGGAAGTATGCGTAGTCACCGAGCCAGTCGTCAATCAACCTGCTGCTCAACCAGATTCGCCATCGCATGATGAACCGCTGCATCACGTACATGTCGAGCAGGCCAAGGACGACGTGAATCCCCGCCAGGATGAGGAAGATGCCGATGGTGACCCAGAATCCGTGGATGCCCGAGTCGGTGACATCTTCCTTGCCGGATGCGAGCCCCTGCAGGGCGACCTGCAGCGATGTGAAGACGTCATTGGTGTAGTAGCTGATCAGGACGGAGATGCGCACCGAGATGACCGTCGACAACAGGAGCAGCGCCAACAGCACCCAGACCACCGGGCTCTGCCTGCCGTCGAAGTACGGCCCGGTGATGCGCCAGAATTGACGACCCCACTCCGTCATCCGCCCGATCAAAACGAGGACCACGATCAGACACGGTGCGGTGATCGCGAATGCCGCCAATATCCAAACGGTGGAATTGACGAACTCGTGGCTCCAGTCGATCGAGGACCTGAACGTGCCGGTGTTCATGTCGTAACACCTCCCTCGCGGCGGAGCCAGCCTGCGGCGAAGCTACCGCAGGACAGCCACGGTCGTGGTCGACACGCGTCAGGCGAATGTCGCGGAGAGGTGGGCCACCAGGTCGTCGTTATTGACGCCGGAGGAGGCCATCGACAGATATCCGTCCGGACGCACGACGTAGACCGACGATCCGGCCGGGGAGTACATCTGCGCGAAGTCGTTTTCGCTGTCGCGGATGACCGGCAGCACGGTCGTGTCCACGTCGGCCTTCGGCACTGCGATCAAGTCCACGTCGATGCGTCCGTGCGCCGCGGTGAGAGCCGCCTCGGCCGCCCCCTCGAACACCGAAACGTCGTCCGCGGTGGCGTCGTCGCCCGCGTAAATCAGCAGCGTGTGCTCCCGGCTGCCCAGCAGCGAGTACAGGCGCAGCGGTCCTGTAACGGCGGCACGGGTCAGCCCCGTCGCGTCGGAGGCCCTGCCGCCGGCTCCGTCGGCGACGATCGGGCTGTCGTGGTAGCGGATCAGCAGCTGCGCCTCGCGCCGGATCACGAAATCGGGGTCGGTCGAGTCCGCGCCGATGCCTTCGCGTGCGCTGCGCACGGTGCGCCCGACGACCTCCTCACCGACCGGGCGGCGTTCGGCGTCGTAGCTGTCCAGCAGGCCGGGCGCGGCAACACCCGACAACGCCAGCGCCACCTTCCATGCGAGGTTGTGGGCGTCCTGAATTCCGGTGTTCATGCCTTGTGCGCCGGTTGACGCCCGCACCGCCCAACCGCGCGGCAATGACCAATCCACCTCGACATCGCCGAGCATGCACTGCTCTTCGAACGCCGCGCCTTCGAAGGTCAGCCCGAGCGCCTGCGCACAGCACTGTGCGCGCCGTCGGCGCCGATCAGATAACCCGCGCGCACCGTCTGCTGCTGGTCGTCGCCATTCAGCGCGGCGGTGACACCGTCGGCGTCCTGCACGAAGCCGGCTACCCGTAGCCCCCGTTCGATCTGCACCCCGTGTGTGGCCAGCTCCTCGCGCAGGATCCGCTCGGTGGCGTACTGCGGAATCGCGATGAAGCCGAACGGGACGTCGGCGGGCGTCGCGAACTCGGGCGTGGCGACTTTCTCTCCGTTGACGTAGACGATCTGGCCGTACATCTGAGCTGAGGCGTCGAGGATCCGGTTGAGCACCCGCATGCCCTCGAACACCTCGAGCGTGCGGGGTTGTACACCAACCGCTTTGGCGTATTGCGGTGGATCGTGGATGGGGTCGACGATTCGGAAGTCCACTCCGCGGCGGGCCAGCTCAATGGCGGCCGTGAGGCCGATGGGGCCTGCGCCGGCGATGAGGACGTCAGTGTCAACCATGCGTGTGATTATGCTGCGGCCATGAGCACCGACGCTCCGATTGACCGCAAGATAGGCGCGGGACACCTGGTCGCCCGCCGACTGCGCGCCAGCGGTATCGACACCGTCTTCACGCTTTCGGGCGGGCACCTGTTCTCGATCTACGACGGCTGCCGCGCCGAGGGCGTCCGCCTGATCGACACCAGGCACGAGCAGACCGCGGCTTTCGCCGCAGAGGGCTGGTCGAAGGTGACGCGGGTGCCCGGTGTGGCCGCGTTGACGGCCGGCCCCGGCGTGACCAACGGGATGAGCGCGATGGCGGCCGCTCAGCAGAACCAGTCGCCGCTGCTGGTGCTCGGCGGCCGGGCGCCCGCGCTGCGCTGGGGGCAGGGTTCGCTTCAGGAGATCGATCACGTGCCGTTCGTCGCCCCGCTGACACGCTTCGCCGCCACCGCGCAGTCGGCGGGGGCGGTCGGCGGGCTCGTCGACGACGCGCTGCGTGCGACGGTAGGCACCGGCGGCACGCCGACGGGTGTCGCGTTCATCGACTTCCCGATGGATCACGTCTTCGGCGAGGCAGACGACGCAGGCGACCCTGGTGCGCTTGCCGCGGCGCCGACGCGGATTCGCTGCGATGGCGAGGCACTGGGCGTCGCCGCCGGTCTGCTTGCCGGCGCGGAGCGCCCGGTGATCATGGCGGGCACCAACGTGTGGTGGGGCCGCGCCGAGGCGGCTCTGCTGGCGCTGGCCGAAGCACTGCGCATTCCGGTGCTGATGAACGGCATGGCGCGCGGCACCGTGCCGGCCGACCACGAGCTGGCATTCTCCCGTGCTCGCTCAAAGGCGTTGAAAGAGGCCGACGTTGCGCTCGTGATCGGCGTGCCGATGGACTTCCGGCTCGGTTTCGGCGGCGTGTTCGGCGAACAGACCCGGCTGGTCGTCGCCGATCGCGTCGTGCCAGAGCGCCCGCATCCGCGGGAAGTAGCCGCCGAGCTGTACGGCGACCTGACGGCGACCCTGACGGCGCTTGCCGGTGAGCAATCCGCTGATCACGAGGGCTGGATCACCGATCTGCGGGCCGTCGAGTCCGCCGGGCGGGCCGCAGAGCAGGCAGAGCTGGCCGACGACCGCAGCCCACTGCACCCGATGCGGGTGTACGCCGAGCTCAAACCGCTGCTCGACCGCGACGCGATCGTCGTGATCGACGCGGGCGACTTCGGCTCGTACGCCGGACGGGTCATCGACAGCTATGTACCCGGCGCATGGTTGGACAGCGGGCCGTTCGGCTGCTTGGGCTCTGGTCCCGGGTATGCGTTGGCCGCCAAGCTGGCCATGCCCGACCGGCAGGTGGTCCTGCTGCAGGGCGACGGCGCGTTCGGGTTCAGCGGCATGGAGTGGGATACGTTGGTGCGCCACGGTGTTCATGTCGTTTCGGTGATCGGCAACAACGGGATCTGGGGGCTGGAGAAGCACCCGATGGAGCTGCTGTACGGCTATTCGGTGGTGGCCGAACTGCGGCCCGAGACCCGATACGACAAGGTGGTCACCGCGCTCGGTGGGCACGGCGAGTTGGTGTCGACGCCCGCGGAGCTTCGGCCGGCGCTGGAGCGGGCCTTCGCGTCGGGGCTGCCTGCGGTGGTCAACACACTCACCGACCCGGCCGTCGCGTATCCACGTCGCTCGAACCTCGCCTGACCGGCGCTTGTAATTCACTGGACGCACTCGGCATGTGGTGCCCATCCTGGAGTGCGTGTCCGTGCGCATCCACAAAGCCGTCGATGAGTTCCGCGAAGTTGCGGAGCCGCTATATCGTCGCGACCCGGTGGCGAACACCGTCGAGCTGACGCTGCTGGCCGCGAACAAGTTCGGTGAAGACGCCCTGCTGCTCACTGTCTGGGAGGACGGGACACCGATCGGTGCGGCTCTGCAGACTCCGCCATACCCATTGGCGTGCAACGGGTTACCAGTCGACGCTCATCACGCCGTAGCGACCGAGCTCGCGCTGCTCCACCCCGAACTGGACGGCGTGCGCGGCAAACGTGACGCGGCATTGGCGTTCGCCGACGCGTGGCATGCCGCCACCGGCCGCATCGCAACGGTGGCGTTGGGCGAAACGCTCTACCGCTTGGGGACTTTGCACCCGCCGGTCGACGTCTCCGGTGCGCACCGCGCGGCGACCGGTGCCGACCACGCTCTGCTTGTCGATTGGGTGGATCGCTTCTTCGTCGAGACGTTCAGCCATGCTGACGCCGTCGAGCGGTTCATCGAGAATGCCAACGCCGTGGGTGACCGCTTCGTCCTCTGGGAGGACGGCGGCACGCCGGTGAGCATGGCGATGCTGCGTGCGCCCGCGGCGGGAACGTCGCGCATCGGGCCAGTCTTCACGCCGCGGAGTTCGCGTGGTCGCGGCTACGGATCCGCCGTTACCGCCGCGGCAGCGAACCTGGCGCGTCGCGAGGGCGTCGACAACGTAGTGCTCTTCGCCGACCTGGCCAACCCGACCTCCAACGCCATCTATCAGAGGATCGGGTTCGAAGCGGTCACCGAATCGGTGCGGGTCGAGTTCACCTTGCCGCCGCCCGACTGAGCGTTCAGATACGAGGCGTCGCATTAGCATTGCCTAACTTTGGTGGCCCCTGACCGGAGGCGCTCCTCCCTTGCTCCCGTGCCCTCTGAGCGGCCGCGTACCGTAGCTCTCGTGGCAAAGACGAAGTCCCGCACGTCAGGTCGGGCAAGCAATCGCTTCTGGAAACTGCTCGGCGCCAGCACCGACAGGGACCAGGCCCATTCGATGGCGCAGGTGCAGGCTTCCCAGGATTTCGATGAAAAGGCCGCCGAACTCGACGGCGAGCAGCTGCTGAAAGCCGCGCAGCTGCTCGACCTGAACGATCTGGCGGAATCGAACGACATCCCGCAGTTCCTCGCGATCGCCCGCGAGGCCTCCGAGCGCACCACCACGTTGCGGCCGTTCGACGTCCAGCTGCTCGGCGCTCTGCGGATGCTGGCAGGCGACGTGATCGAGATGGCCACCGGTGAGGGCAAGACGCTATCGGGCGCCATCGCGGCGGCGGGCTACGCGCTCGGAGGCAGAAACGTCCACGTCGTCACCATCAACGACTACCTGGCCCGCCGCGACGCTGAATGGATGGGGCCGCTACTGGAGGCGATGGGGTTGACGGTCGGCTGGGTCACCGCCGACTCGACCGCCGACGAGCGTCGCGCCGCCTACGAGTGCAACATCACCTACGCCTCCGTGAACGAGATCGGCTTCGACGTGCTGCGCGACCAGCTGGTGACCGATGTGGAAGACCTCGTGTCGCCGAACCCCGACGTGGCCCTGATCGACGAGGCCGATTCGGTGCTCGTCGACGAGGCGCTGGTTCCGCTCGTGCTGGCGGGCACATCGCACCGGGAGACGCCAAAGCTCGAAATCATCCGTCTGGTAGGCGAATTGATCGCCGGTGAGGATTACGACACCGATTCGGACAGCCGCAACGTCCACCTCACCGAGGTCGGCGCACAGAAGATCGAAGCCAAGCTCGGCGGAATCGACCTGTACTCGGAGGAGCACGTCGGCACCACGCTGACCGAGGTAAACGTGGCATTGCACGCTCACACGCTGCTGCACCGCGACGTGCACTACATCGTCCGCGACGACGCCGTGCACCTGATCAATGCCAGCCGCGGCCGCATCGCACAGCTGCAGCGCTGGCCCGACGGCCTTCAGGCGGCGGTCGAGGCCAAGGAGGGCATCGAGACCACCGAGACCGGCGAGGTGCTCGACACCATCACGGTGCAGGCGTTGGTCAACCGGTATCCCACGGTGTGCGGCATGACGGGCACCGCGCTCGCCGCCGGCGAGCAGCTGCGGCAGTTCTACAAGCTCGGCGTTTCGCCGATACCGCCGAACACCCCGAACATCCGCGAGGACGAGGCCGACCGCGTCTACATCACGGCCGCGGCCAAGAGCGACGGGATCGTCGACCACATCGCCGAGGTGCACAAGACCAAGCAGCCGATCCTGGTCGGCACCCGCGATGTCGCCGAGTCTGAGGAGCTGCACGAGCGGCTGGTCAAGGCGGGCGTACCGGCGGTCGTGTTGAACGCCAAGAACGACGAGGAGGAAGCCCGCGTCATCGCCGAGGCGGGCACGCTGGGTTCGGTCACGGTGTCCACGCAGATGGCCGGCCGGGGCACCGACATTCGGTTGGGCGGTTCCGACGAGACCGACCACGACGAGGTCGCCGAGCTCGGTGGGCTGCACGTGGTCGGCACGGGACGTCACCACACCGAACGGCTGGACAACCAGCTTCGCGGCCGGGCCGGGCGCCAGGGCGATCCCGGTTCTTCGGTGTTCTTTTCCAGCTGGGAAGACGACGTCGTGGTCGCCCACCTGGAGCGGAACAAACTTCCGATGGACACCGACGATGACGGCCGCATCGCCAACAAGAAGGCGGCAGGCCTGCTCGATCACGCCCAACGCGTCGCCGAGGGCCAGCTGCTCGCGGTGCACGCCAACACGTGGCAGTTCAATGAGCTGATCGCGCAGCAGCGCGCGATCCTGGTCGAGCGCCGAAACACGTTGCTGCGCACGCCGACTGCCCGCCAGGAACTGGAGAACCGGTCACCGGAACGCTACGAAGAGCTGTCGGAGCAACTCAGCGAGGAGCGGCTGGAGCGGATCTGCAGGCAGATCATGCTCTATCACCTGGACCGCGGCTGGGCCGACCACCTCGCGTACCTCTCGGACATTCGGGAAAGCATCCACCTACGCGCGCTGGGCCACCAGAAGCCGATCGACGAGTTCCACCGGATGGCCGTGGACGCGTTCGCCTCGCTGGCCGCCGACGCGATCGAGGCCGCGCAGCAGACCTTCGAGACGGCGAACGTGCTCGAAGAAGAGCAGGGGCTCGACCTGTCCAAGCTGGCCCGGCCGACGTCGACGTGGACGTACATGGTGCACGACAATCCGCTGGCCGAAGACTCCATGTCGGCACTGAGCCTGCCTGGGATTTTCCGCTAGGTTAAGGCCATGAACCGCGCGCCGGGGGAAGTGCGTGATCGGGTGCTGACGGTGCCAAACGCGCTGAGCGTGCTGCGTCTGCTGCTCGTTCCGGTCTTCCTCTATCTGCTGCTGGTCGCCCACGCCAACGGCTGGGCGGTCGCGGTGCTGATGTTCAGCGGTGCCTCGGATTGGGCCGACGGCAAGATCGCCCGGCTCGTCGACAACCAGTCGTCACGCCTGGGCGAGTTGCTCGATCCGGCGGTCGACCGGATCTACATGCTGACAGTGCCGCTCGCGTTCGGTTTCGCGGGCATCGTGCCGTGGTGGATCGTCATCACCTTGATCGGTCGCGACGCGGTGCTGGCTGCGACGCTTCCCGTGGTGCGCAGCCGCGGCCTGTCCGCGCTTCCGGTGACGTACATCGGGAAGGGAGCGACGTTCGCGCTGATGTCGGCATTCCCGTTGATCCTGCTCGGACAATGGGACGCGCTGTGGAGCCGCGTCATTCTGGCGTGCGGCTGGGCCTTCCTGATCTGGGGGCTTGCCCTCTATCTGTGGTCGGCTGTGCTTTACCTCATTCAGGTCGGCATGGTGGTGCGGCAGATGCCGAAGGCGCACTCGCGTGGCTGATCGCAGGGCACTGGGTGGGTACGACCCCGATGCCGGACGCAACACGCACGAGGTGGGCGCGCCGACGCTCATCCCGGTGCCGTCGCTGCTGCGCTCGCTGCTGTCCGACCACCTGGACCCCGGCTATGCGGCGGCCGCCGCGGAACGCCGTGAGGGCGCCCGCCCAAGGGGCAAGATGGTCACGGGTATCTGGGAGGTGCTCGCCGCCCTGGCGATCGCGACGGTGTTCGCCTTCGCCGTCGCGCAGGCGCAGGCCACCGCGCCCGGCGTGCGCGAGTCTCAGCAGGTGCTTGCAGGCAGCGTGCGCTCAGCCGAGGCCACTACGAACGCCGTGACCGCACGCCGCGATGCGCTTGCCGCCGCGCTGGATGCTGAGCGACGCAGTCGCCTCGAGGGTGACGAACGGGGCCGGCAATTGCTGGGTGGCCTTGACGGCGCCAACTTTTCGGCGGCAACCACGGCCGTGACCGGTCCGGGTCTGACGGTGACGATCACCGATCCCGGCGTGTCGAAGGACCTCAGCGACGTGTCCAAGGAACGCGTGGAGGGCAGCCGTCAGGTCATCCTGGACCGCGACCTGCAACTGGTGGTCAACTCGCTCTGGGTGAGCGGCGCAGAGGCGATCTCGGTCGGTGGCGTACGGGTCGGCCCGAACGTCACGATCCGGCAGGCGGGCGGCGGCATCCTCGTCGACAATCAACCGATCAGCGGCCCGTACGTGATTCTCGCGGTCGGGCCGCCGCACAGCATGCAGGATGTGTTCGACCGCAGCCCGGGTCTGCAGCGGCTCCGGCTGTTGGAGGTGTCGTACGGAGTAGTGGTCACGGTCAGCGCCACCGACACCATGACCGTTCCCGCCGGGTCGGCGCGAGATGTCAACTTCGCCAAAGAGATTGGATGATCGGTCCATAATCGAGGACGGAGAATCGGAGGCACATGATCGGAATCGCCGCACTTGTCATCGGCATCGTGCTGGGCCTGGTGTTCCATCCCAGCGTGCCCGAGTTCATCCAGCCCTATCTGCCGATCGCGGTGGTCGCCGCGCTGGACGCGGTCTTCGGCGGGCTGCGGGCGTATCTGGAGCGGATCTTCGACTCGAAGGTCTTCGTGGTGTCGTTCGTGTTCAACGTGCTGGTCGCCGCGCTTATCGTCTACGTCGGCGACCAGCTGGGCGTGGGCACGCAGTTGTCGACCGCGATCATCGTGGTGCTCGGTATACGCATCTTCGGTAACGCCGCGGCCCTGCGGCGCAGGCTCTTTGGCGCTTGACGGATGACCAGCGACCCCCCGGACAACGCCGGACCGGACGAATCCGATCATGCGGGCCGTCACGAACTGCCTCCGGACGAGCCGACACCACAGATCGGCGACCTGCAACCCGCCGGGATTCGCGGGGTGGCACGCCGCGGACGGTCGCAGCTCGTGTTCGGGGCGCTCGGCGTGCTGCTGTGCCTGTTGCTCGGCCTGGCGATCGTCACCCAGGTTCGACAGAACGAGTCCGGAGACTCGCTGGAGACCGCGCGGCCGGCTGACCTGCTGGTGCTGCTGGACTCGCTGCAGCAGCGGGAGGCCGCACTGAACACCGAGGTCGCCGACCTGCAGCGGACGCTGGCGTCGCTGCAGGCGTCGGGGAGCAGCGACCAGGCCGCGATCGAAAACGCCCAGGCCCGGCTCGCGGCCCTGTCGATCCTGATCGGCACGGTGCCCGCGACGGGGCCGGGTGTGACGCTGACCATCGAGGATTCCGCTAACGGACTCGCGCCGGAAACCATGCTCGACGTGATCAACGAGCTGCGCGCCGCGGGCGCGGAGGCCATGGAGATCCACGGCGGCCAGATCGCCATCCGCGTCGGGGTGGACACCTGGGTGGTCGGCAGTCCCGGCGCGCTGGAGATCGACGGCCAAACCCTGAGCCCGCCGTATACCGTTGTCGCTATTGGCGATCCACCGACCCTGGCGGCAGCGATGAACATTCCCGGCGGTGCGATGGACAGTGTCGAACGCGTGGGCGGCACGATGGTGGTACAACAATCCGACCGGGTCGATGTGACCGCCTTGCGGCAACCGAAAGCCCGCCAATACGCTCAGCCCGTGAAGTGAGACCCACCTGCGAAGAGGAGCGCCGTGAGCGAAATCCCGCCCGACCTGTCCTACACCTCCGAACACGAGTGGGTTCAGCGCGTCGGTGACGACACCGTAAGGGTCGGCATCACCGATTTCGCCCAGTCGTCCCTCGGCGACGTGGTATTCGTGCAACTGCCCGACACCGGCGCCGACGTCACCGCCGGCGAGTCGTTCGGTGAGGTGGAGTCGACGAAGTCGGTGTCCGATCTCTACTCGCCCGTGACCGCGAAAGTCGTTGCGGTCAACGGAGATCTTGAGGGCAGCCCGCAGCTGGTTAACACCGACCCCTACGGCGGAGGTTGGCTGATCGAGTTGCAGGCCGACGCCGACGCGCTGGCCAACGAGCTCGCCGGGCTCCTTGACGCCGACGGCTACCAGGCGCTGGTGAGCGAGTGAGCGGTTACTAGGGTGCCACCGATCGGTTCCGCAGTCTGGCCGCGTGGAGTCTTAAATTTGATCCGGCGGTGGTGGACCCAACGGCGACCGCAGCGCGGTACGGTCGACGAGAGACGAATGACGGCTGGAGAGGTTGCCCACAGCGGGCCCGGCCAGATATCGCCACAGCAGCCAGTGAGGAGCAGCGGGTGACGGATAAGGACATGAATTCTGGGGCCGACCAGACGTCTGACGATGTCACCGTGGAGACGACTTCGGTTTTCCGCGCCGACTTCCTCAACGAGCTGGACGCCCCGGCGACGGCGGGGGCCGAGGGGGCGGTCTCGGGTGTCGAAGGCCTTCCGGTCGGGTCGGCGTTGCTCGTCGTCAAGCGCGGCCCCAACGCAGGGTCACGCTTCTTGCTCGACCAGCCCACCACATCCGCCGGGCGACATCCCGACAGCGACATCTTCCTCGACGACGTCACCGTCAGCCGTCGCCACGCAGAGTTCCGGCTGGAGAACGCCGAGTTTCAGGTCGTCGACGTGGGCAGCCTCAACGGCACCTACGTCAACCGGGAACCGGTCGACTCGGCGGTGCTGGCCAACGGCGACGAGGTGCAGATCGGCAAGTTCCGGCTGGTGTTTCTGACCGGCCCCAAGACGGACGACGACAGCGGCCCGGGCACGTAGTGACGGCGATGAGCGCTCGCGCGAAGGCCAGATGACACAGCCCGACACGCCCGCACTGACCGGGATGTCGATCGGAGCGGTCCTCGATTCGCTGCGACCCGACTTCCCGGATGTGACCATCTCCAAGATCCGCTTTTTGGAGGCTGAGGGACTGGTCACACCGGAGCGAACGGCGTCGGGATATCGGCGATTCACCGCCTACGACTGCGCCCGCCTCCGTTTCATTCTGACTGCGCAACGTGACCAGTACCTGCCGTTGAAGGTCATCAAGGCCCAGCTTGACGCCCAACCCGACGGCGAGCTGCCGCGCACCGGATCCCCGTACGGCGTACCGCGTTTGGTGCCGGTGGCCGGTGAGCCCGATGCGTCGGAGGAAATCGGTGCGGCGGTGGCGCGGACCCAGATACGGCTGAGCCGCGAAGACGTGCAAGCCCGCTCGGGGGTGGATGACGGGCTGCTCACCGCGCTGGTGAAGGAGGGCGTGATCACCACCGGCCCCGCCGGGTTCTTCGACGAGCATTCCGTGCTCATCGCCCAGTGCGCACGTGCGCTGACCGAATACGGAGTGGAACCGCGTCACCTGCGCGCGTTCCGGTCGGCGGCCGATCGGCAGTCTGATCTGATCGCGCAGATCGCCGGTCCTGTGGTCAAGGCGGGTAAGGCGGGCGCGCGGGATCGTGCCGACGATCTGGCGCGCGAGGTGGCGGCACTGGCTATCACGTTGCACACGTCATTGATCAAGTCGGCCGTGCGCGACGTTCTTGATAGGTGAGGATTAGACTCGTCGTATTGGCTTCAGCGGTGCGGAGGGCAGACACAGATGGGTGAGGTTCGTGTGGTCGGCATTCGCGTGGAGCAACCCCAGAACCAGCCAGTCTTGCTGCTCCGCGAATCCAATGGTGACCGCTATCTGCCGATCTGGATCGGACAGTCGGAGGCCGCGGCGATCGCGCTCGAGCAGCAGGGTGTCGAGCCTGCCCGTCCGCTGACCCATGATTTGATCCGAGATCTCATTGCCGCGCTTGGTCATTCGCTCAAAGAGGTGCGGATCGTCGACCTCCAGGAGGGCACCTTCTACGCCGATCTGATCTTCGATCGCAATATCAAGGTGTCTGCCAGGCCGTCTGACTCGGTGGCCATTGCGCTGCGCGTCGGTGTGCCGATCTACGTCGAGGAGGCGGTGCTCGCGGAGGCTGGCCTGCTAATTCCCGACGAGAACGACGACGAAGCTACCGGCGCGGTGCGCGAGGATGAGGTCGAAAAGTTCAAGGAATTCCTGGACAGCGTGTCGCCCGACGACTTCAAGGCCACCTGATCGCCGATCCTTATCGGCGCAACATCACGGATGCGTCTCAACTGATGCTTTCGGGCTCGACACGCGGTCCGGGTTTCCGAGAACCGTGAATCGGGCAGCCATACTTTGATGGTCACGACGGGCAGTCAGGGCTCGTCGGGGAGCGTATGCTCGACACACTCGGGCTTTGGCAAACGTGCCGCGATACAGGTCACAGACGCTAGTTCGATCGGCGAGAGGATTCGAGAGTGGTAGACACGCCACGTCAAGAGCAGCTGGACCTTTCATCGAGCGATGGTGCAGCGGAGGCATCCGCCCCTGCTCCCAGCGAACCCGTGCAGGCCGGGCTGTTCCCCGATGACTCGGTGCCGGATGAGCTCGTCGGCTACCGTGGGCCGAGCGCCTGCCAGATCGCAGGCATCACCTACCGACAGTTGGACTACTGGGCCAGGACATCACTGGTCGTCCCGTCGATTCGCAGTGCGGCAGGCTCAGGCAGCCAGCGCCTGTACTCGTTCAAGGACATCCTGGTCCTCAAGATCGTGAAGCGTCTGCTGGACACCGGCATCTCACTGCACAACATCCGGGTCGCGGTGGACCACCTCCGGCAGCGCGGCGTTCGCGATCTGGCCAACATCACGCTGTTCTCCGACGGCACCACCGTTTACGAGTGCACGTCGGCCGAAGAAGTCGTGGACCTGCTGCAGGGCGGCCAGGGCGTGTTCGGCATCGCCGTTTCCGGCGCGATGCGCGAGCTCACGGGCGCCATCGCCGACTTCCCCGGCGAACGGGCCGACGGCGGCGAGTCCATCAGAGCACCCGAGGACGAGCTGGCGTCGCGGCGCAAGCACCGCGACCGCAAGATCGGCTGACCCGGCTGCGCTCCCGCTCCGCTACTGAATGCCGGTAGACTCGGCAGCGCATCGCCCTTGTGCGGGAGAGTTCCGTGACGGCCAGTCGCGGACGCCGAAGGAGCAACACCTCTCCGTCAACCTCTCAGGCACCAGGACCGCGCAGGGCCCCGATGCCTCTGGAAAGTGGTGTGCGTACGGCTCACCCGCCCATGGGGAAAGGCTCCTCCGCCGGCTCGGCGGATAGCCGAATCTCTCAGGCGCCCGGACCGGGTTGACGACAGAGGGAGAGGAACCTCAGCGGTTCCTGCCCCGAGCGTCAGGAGATAGATGTTCTCCCACGATCAACCGAACTTCGCCGATCGGCACATCGGACCGGACGCCGACGCCGTCGCCACCATGCTCAAGATCATCGGCGTGGGATCACTGGACGAACTCGCCGACAAGGCGCTTCCCGCGGGCATCCTCGACGCGCTGTCCGCCGACGGCGTGGCGCCAGGCCTCGACCAGTTACCTCAGGCCGCCACCGAGGAGCTGGCGCTGGCCGAGCTGCGTGCGCTCGCCGACGCCAACACCGTCGCGGTGTCGATGATCGGCCAGGGCTACTACGACACGCTGACGCCGCCCGTCCTGCGGCGCAACATCCTCGAAAACCCGGCCTGGTACACGGCTTACACGCCCTACCAGCCGGAGATCAGCCAGGGTCGCCTCGAGGCGCTGCTCAATTTCCAGACCATGGTCGCCGACCTGACCGGCCTCGAGGTGGCCAACGCCTCGATGCTCGACGAGGGCACCGCGGGCGCCGAGGCGATGACCCTGATGCACCGCGCGGTGCGTGGCACATCGAAGCGACTGGCCGTCGACAGCGGCGTGTACACGCAGACCGCCGCGATCATCGCCACCCGAGCCGAACCGCTTGGCATTGAGATCGTCACCGCCGATCTGCGGCAGGGCCTGCCCGAGGGCGAATTCTTCGGGGTGATCGCCCAGCTGCCCGGCGCCGGCGGGGAAGTGGTCGACTGGACCGAATTGGTGGCCCAGGCCCACGAGCGCGGTGCACTCGTCGCAATCGGCGCCGACCTGCTGGCGCTGACGCTGATCACGCCACCCGGTGAGATCGGTGCCGACGTGGCGTTCGGCAGCACCCAACGGTTCGGCGTGCCAATGGGATTCGGCGGACCGCACGCCGGCTATCTGGCCGTGCACACCAACCACGCGCGGCAGCTGCCGGGCAGGCTGGTCGGAGTATCCGTGGATGCCGACGGGTCGCCGGCCTACCGGTTGTCGCTGCAGACCCGCGAGCAGCACATCCGCCGTGACAAAGCCACCAGCAACATCTGCACCGCGCAGGTTCTGCTCGCGGTGATCGCCGCGATGTACGCCAGCTATCACGGCGCAGACGGCCTGACCGGCATCGCCCGCCGGGTACACGACCGCGCCCGCGCCGTCGCCGCCGGGCTCTCGGCAGCAGGCGTCGAAGTAGTTCACGACCGCTTCTTCGACACGGTGCTGGCGAGCGTGCCGGGTCGCGCCAAAGAGGTTCGCGACGAAGCCAAGTCGCGTGGCGTCAACGTCTGGCTCGTCGACGACGACCACATCTCGGTGTCGTGCGACGAGGCCACCACCGCCGAGCACGTCGATACAGTGCTCAGGGCGTTCGGAGCCGCTACGGCGGCGACATCCGGCAACAGTACGACCGTCGGAGAAAAATTCGATGGACCAGACGTCGCCACCAGGACGTCGGAGTTCCTGACCCATCCCGCGTTCACGCGGTATCGCACCGAAACCGAGATGATGCGCTACCTCCGGTCGTTGGCCGACAAGGATATCGCGTTGGACCGCAGCATGATTCCGCTCGGATCGTGCACCATGAAGCTCAACGCGGCGGCCGAGATGGAGCCGATCAGCTGGCCCGAGTTCGCCCGTCAGCACCCGTTTGCACCGCACTCGGACACGCCCGGCCTGCGCAAGCTGGTCGGCGACCTGGAGTCCTGGCTGGCGCAGCTGACCGGATACGACGCGGTGTCGCTGCAGCCCAACGCCGGCTCGCAGGGTGAGTACGCGGGCCTGCTCGCGATCCGCGCCTACCATACCGAGCGCGGTGAGCCCGACCGCGACGTGTGTTTGATCCCCTCGAGTGCACACGGCACCAATGCGGCATCGGCGGCGCTGGCGGGGATGCGGGTTGTGGTGGTGGCGTGCCGGGCCAACGGCGACGTCGATCTCGACGATCTGCGCGCCAACGTCGCCGAACACGCGGATCGGTTGTCCGCCTTGATGATCACCTATCCGTCGACGCACGGCGTGTACGAACACGACATCGCCGACATCTGCGCGGCCGTGCACGAAGTCGGTGGACAGGTCTACGTCGACGGCGCGAACCTCAACGCCTTGGTGGGGTTGGCGCGGCCGGGCAAGTTCGGCGGCGACGTCAGCCACCTGAACCTGCACAAGACGTTCTGCATCCCGCACGGCGGCGGGGGACCCGGAGTCGGGCCGGTCGCCGTGCGGTCGCACCTGCAGCCATATCTGCCCGGCCACCCAATGGCTGACGAGTCCCCCGCAAGCGGGAGGTGCCCCCAGCCCATGGGGCACACGGTGTCGTCCGCGCCGTACGGGTCGGCGTCGATCCTGCCCATCACCTGGGCCTACATCCGGATGATGGGCGCCGACGGGCTCCGGGCCGCCTCGCTGACCGCGATCGCGTCGGCAAACTACATCGCCCGCCGCCTCGACGAGTACTACCCGGTGCTCTACACGGGCGAGAACGGCATGGTGGCTCACGAGTGCATCCTCGATCTGCGCGGGATCACCAAGTCCACCGGCGTCACGGTCGATGATGTCGCTAAGCGCTTGGCGGACTACGGTTTTCATGCACCCACGATGAGCTTCCCGGTGGCAGGCACACTGATGGTCGAGCCGACGGAAAGTGAGAGCCTGCCCGAGGTGGACGCCTTCTGCGAAGCGATGATTGCCATCCGCGCGGAGATCGACCAGGTCGGCGCGGGCGACTGGCCGGTCGAGGACAACCCGCTGCGGGGAGCGCCGCACACCGCCGAGAGCCTGCTCGTCGCCGACTGGGACCACCCGTACAGCCGCGAACAGGCCGCCTACCCGCTGGGCAAGAACTTCCGGCCAAAGGTATGGCCACCCGTGCGGCGCATCGACGGAGCGTATGGTGACCGCAACTTGATGTGTTCGTGCCCACCGGTGGAGGCCTTCGCCTGATGTCTCGGATCGCCATCGCTGCCACGCTGATCGTCGTCGGCTGGTCCGCTGCGGCGGGCACGGCCCACGCGGATCCCACGCCGCCACCTCCGCCGCCGGGGCCGAAAACAACCTTCGAGGGCAGCGGCACCTATGCGGTGGGCACCGATATCGCGCCGGGCAACTACCAGTCCGACGGTCCCGTCGAGGGTGCTGTGTGCTACTGGAAGCGGATCAACGGCACCGGGATCGTCGACAACGCCATGACCAAGAAGCCCCAGGTCGTGCAGATCGACCCGACCGACACGTCGTTCACGACCAGCGACTGCCAGCAGTGGCAGAAAACCGACGCCGCCCCGCCGCCCCCGGCTTCCCCCGGAGACCTGCTGGGGCAGCTGGGGTCCCTTATCGGTAAGGGCATCCTGACGGGCGGCGGTCCGGGCCCCGCCCCTGGTGGCGATCCGGGCGGCGGTTGATACCGGTTCTCGGCTAGCCCATCAGGTTGGTGACCGCCGACGCCAGATCGGGTGATGCCGACGTCGACAGGTTCTGGTAGGTTCCGCCGCTGATCTGGGCGACCCCCTCCCACGCAGAACGGTCCGGGTCGGCACCGAAGTCGATCACATTGATCGCGATCGGTTTGGCCGGGTCGAAGGCCCGTCGGACATAGTCCTGCAGACCCGCGCCGTCGAGGCTTTGGTCGGTATGCGGTCCGGCGGTGATGACAAGGATCGAATTAGTCTGTCCCTGACGGAATTTCGCGAGCGAATCCGCGTAGAGCATGCGCAGCGAGGTGAATGAGACCGCGCCGCCGCCCGAAGCGGTCTGCCCGTCCAGCGTCGAAACCAGTGTGGCCGATCGCGGTTTGCCGTCGACGGGATCCGACAGCGGGCCCGTCGACACCTCCGAGCGTCCCTCCACACCGTCGAAGGTCCACAACCCGACGGCGGCGGTGGGGGGCAGCGCCTGCAGCCGCGCGTCCAGCGCCGCCACCACGTTGGCCAGCCGGGTCTTGCCGCCTTCCTGCGCGTTCATCGACTGGTCGAGCAGGATCGTGACGGCGGAGTTGCCCGTCGGTGCGGTCAGCGAGTTGGCCAGCGTGGCTCGCGTCGCGCTGTCGCCGATCGAAAGAGGCGCCGATACCGGCGCGAAGCTTGTCACGTCGCTCTGCGGTGTCTTGCCGCCGTCGGTGCGGAAGCCGAGTTTGGCGAGTTCGGCAAGCTGTTCGGGCTTCCGTAGGAATCGCGCGAACTCACTGGCGGCGGTCACCTGCTCCTGCGACAGCCAGGTACCGCTGAGCAGGACCGTCGGGTAGTCGGCCGTCGCCGTCGGTCCCGGCGGAAGCCAGGATGCGACGACGTTCTTCGCATCGGGAAGCGACGTCCCGCGTTGATAGAGCTGCTGCTCGGTCGTGGCGACGGCGTGTACCGGCGCCGACGCGGGGTCGGTCGCGTTCAGCAGGGCGTCCATCGCGGTGCTCGCCTTGGTGTCGGCGAGCTTGGGCTGCGCTGACACCAGAGTGTTCACCGCGCCGGTGCCGGCGCTGGGCGCCGCTCCCGCCGGTGCAGACGCCGCCGCGACCGCCTCTGCCGCCAGATAGGACGCGTCGCTGTCGCCACTGAGCGGAAGCGCCAGGCGCAATGATCCCCAACCGGGGAGGTTCTGCCCGTTCAATGAACTGGGATTGCTCTGCAGCCCAGGCAGTGTTCCCCAATTCTGCTGTGCAAGAGCATCTTTGAGCTGCGGACGAATGGCAAGCACGACCGGTGAGCTGACCAGAGAGCGGCTGTCGCTGACGGTTTGTTCTCCGGCGACCGCCTCGAGCCGGGCCTGCGAGACCGAACTGGCGGGAATCCACAGCGCGGGGCGGTCCCCGAGCTCCGCCGGCCAGGTATTGGTGAACCCGTTCACCACCTGGTCGGAGCCCGCCGGTTTGACGTCGATGGCGACGCACTTGTCGCCGACGGGGGTGGCGGTCTCGTTGAACTTCTTGCCCAGCGTCGAGATCTGGTCGGATATGGACGGATCGGCGATGACGGCAACGGCCTGTTGGCCGTCTACGCATCGCGCGGAGGCGAGGCTGGACCGGTTGGACAGCGCATCCCCGAAGAAGCGCCACAAGATGAACGCGGCCACCACCACCACAACGGCGACCAGCGCACCGATCACGCCCCAGCTGACCCCGCGACGACCGGTCTGGATCGCGCGGTGGCTACCGGTCCACTCGCCGCCTTCCCACTCGCCGGAGTGCTGGGCGCGGGACGGAGGCCTCGGAGGCGGCGAACCGGCGGCATAGGACGGCGCTTCCGCGGCGGGGCGCTCAAACCCGGGCTCGGGATCTTCCGGTTCGCTGTAGCCCGGCTGCAGATATTCGGGCACACCGCCGTACTCCGGCTCGGAGTAATCCGCCTCGTCGTCGTCCTCGTCGTCGTAGTCGGAGTCGTACTCGGATTCGAACTCAGTGTCCTGATACTCCGCGTCCTGATACTCCGGCTCCCGATACGGGGGTTCGGGGTACGACGGTTGCCGGTACGCGGGCTCCTCGTAGTCGTCGTAATCGGCCTCGTACTTGGCCCCGCCGTCCTCCGGGTCGTCGGGCTCCGGAGGCACCCCATAGCCGGTGTGCTCGGACGGGGGGGCTTGCGGCTGCTGCACGAACGATTCGGTCGCATCGCCGGCGTGGTCGGGGGGGCCGCCTGCGGACTCCTCTGGGTCGGGAATGCTGTGCCTACCCACTCCTGCGCCTGCGTCCTCTCCGTCGGCCGATCATTGCTGGCAGATCACCAGCCACGCCGAAGTCTATCCACTCTGCGAAACATGCCCGATCAGCCACCGTTGCTGGGGTGCGCATCCTTGAACTCGCGCCTGCGTCGGTGCAGGATCGGCTCGGTATAGCCGTTCGGCTGTTGCGCCCCGGCCAGGATCAGCTCCTGCGCGGCTTGGAAGGCGATGCTGGCGTCCGGGTCTGCTGCCATCGGCCGGAATTCCGGGTCGGCTTCGTTCTGCTTGTCCACTACCGCGGCCATCCGCCGCAGGCTGGCCTTCACGTCGTCTTCGGTGATGACGCCGTGGCGCAGCCAGTTCGCCAGCAGCTGACTGGAGATGCGCAGGGTGGCGCGGTCCTCCATCAGGGCGACGTTGTGAATGTCGGGCACCTTCGAGCAGCCGACGCCGGCATCGATCCAGCGCACGACGTATCCCAGAATCGACTGGCAGTTGTTGTCGACTTCTTCGCGAATCTCCTCGGACGCCCAGGCCAGCTCTTTGGCCAGCGGAACGCTGAGCAGCTCATCGACTGTGGTGCGGGTCTTCCCCTTGAGCTCCTTCTGGACCTCGTACACGTCCACCTGGTGGTAGTGCATCGCGTGCAGAGTGGCGGCGGTCGGCGACGGCACCCACGCGGTGGTGGCGCCCGCCTTCGGCTGGCCGATCTTCTGCTCGACCATGTCGGCCATCAGTTCGGTCATCGCCCACATGCCCTTGCCGATCTGCGCCTTGCCGGAGAAGCCGGTGGCCAGCCCGGCGTCGACATTGGCGTCTTCGTAGGCCTTGATCCACGTGGTGCCTTTCATGGCGCCCTTGCGGATCATCGGGCCGGCCTCCATCGACGTGTGAATCTCGTCGCCGGTGCGGTCCAGGAAGCCGGTGTTGATAAACACGACGCGATCAGCGGCGGCCTTGATGCAGGCCTTCAGGTTGAGGGTGGTGCGACGCTCCTCGTCCATGATGCCGACCTTGACGGTGGTCGCAGGCAGACCGAGCACGTCCTCCACTCGGGCGAACAATTCACAGGTGAACGCCACCTCGTCGGGTCCGTGCATCTTCGGCTTGACGATGTAGATCGACCCGCTGCGACTGTTCACCAGCGGCCCGTTCCCGTCGGTTGCCTTCAGGCCGTGCATTGCGATCAGGCTGGTGAACAACGCATCCTGAATGCCCTCGGGCACCTCGTTGCCGTCGGCGTCGACGATCGCGTCATTGGTCATCAGGTGTCCGACGTTGCGAACCAGCAGCAGGCTGCGGCCGGGCAGGATGAGTTCACCACCGTCGGGCGTGGTGAACGTGCGGTCCATGTTGAGGACGCGGGTGAACGTTTTGCCGTCCTTACTGACCTCTTCGGCAAGATCACCCTTGTTCAGCCCGAGCCAGTTGCGGTAGCCGAGCACCTTGTCGTCGGCGTCGACGGCGGCCACCGAGTCCTCGAAGTCCTGGATCGTGGTGATCGCAGACTCCAGCACCACGTCCTTGATGCCTGCCTTGTCAGTGGAGCCGACGGGGGACTCCGGGTCGATCAGCACCTCGATGTGCAGGCCGTTGTTGACCAGCAGCACGGACCAGGCGGGCGCTCCGAGCTCCCCGGTGTAACCGACGAACTTGTCCGGGCTGGCCAGCCCGGTGGATCCGTCGCCGACGGCGATCTTCAGCTGACCGTCGTCGATCTGGATGCCTGTGACGTCGGTCCACGAGCCCGACTCCAGCGACACTGCCCCGTCGAGGAAATCGCGGGCATAGGCGATGACCTTGTCACCGCGAACCTTGTTGTAGCCGGAGGTCTTCTCAGCGCCGTCGCTTTCCGGGATCACATCGGTGCCGTACAGCGCGTCATACAGCGAACCCCAGCGGGCGTTGGCGGCGTTGAGGGCGAACCGTGCGTTGAGCACCGGCACCACCAGCTGCGGGCCCGCGGTCGTGGTGATCTCGTCGTCGACGCCGGAGGTGGTGATGGTGAACGCTTCCGGTTCCGGCTGCAGGTAGCCGATCTCGGTGAGGAACTGCTTGTAGGCCTCCGGGTCGAGCGGCTCGATGACCCGGAGCCGGTGCCATTTGTCGATCTGCGCCTGCAGGTCGTCGCGGCGGGCCAGCAGGTCCTGGTTTTTCGGGGTCAGATCGGCGACGACCTTGTCGACTCCCGACCAGAAGGTGTCGGGGTCGATGTCGGTACCAGGCAGCGCCTCGTTGTTGACGAAGTCGTACAACGACTGGGCGACGCGCAGGTTCCCCACCGTCACACGATCGGTCATATCGTTCCTCCCTCGGCCGCTAGGCGCCGCTCGGCGCACTGCCGT
The DNA here is from genome assembly GCA_963817825.1 of uncultured Actinomycetota bacterium. Taxonomy (GTDB): domain Bacteria; phylum Actinomycetota; class Actinomycetes; order Mycobacteriales; family Mycobacteriaceae; genus Mycobacterium. The sequence continues at coordinate 163,384 of CAWFQG010000015.1, forward strand.
TGGTCCAGCTTACCCGCGAGTAACTGCGCTTATCGCCGACAGCAGTTCATCGCAGCGGTCGGCGATTCTTGTCCGCAGGGGAGCCGATCGCGCCGCGATGCCCTGCTGCGCTCGGACGTAATCCGCCCGACCAGCCGAGGTCTCGACGGCGATCGGCTCGAACCCGTAGTCGACGAGATAGTACGGGCTGGCGCGCATGTCGAGCTCGCGCGCGTCGGCCGCCAGTTCAAGGCAATCCATCAGAATCCCGGACTCGATCAGCGGACCCAGTTTGTAGCACCACTTGTACAGATCCATATTGGCGTGGACACACCCCGGCTGTTCCCAGCCGGACTGGTCGCTGCGCGACGGGGCGCCCATGTTCCGCTGTGCGGCGGGCCCGGTGAAGAACCGGAACGCGTCGAAGTGACTGCAGCGCAATGGCATTGACTCGACCACTGCATCCGTGGCGTCCGCTCCGAGACGCAGGGGCACTCGCTCGTGCCGCACCGTGGGCGCCTGGTACACCATTGCCCACTCGTGCATACCGAAGCAGTTCAAGCGAGGGGCGCGGTTCGCCGTCGCGCGCAACAGTTCCGCGATGAACCGCACGGTATCGAGGCGAGACCGAAGATGCTGCTCGGTCACTGTCACGCCCGCGGGATGGGGGCCGTATCCGGTGCGGCCGAGGTAGCGTCGCGCCACGGCGCTGTCCGGGCCACCGAGCACCACCGCAAAGCCGGGATGCCAGACCCGCAGCTGCCGGGGTCGCAGGCTGTAATAGCGGAATAGAAAGTCCCACACGGGATGTGCCTCACCGGCCCGCGTGCGCCGCAGGTGTGGTTCGAGGAACGCCTCGACCCGTTCCCGGTATGCCCGCTCTTTGGTCGTCCAGTCGGACTCGGCGAGCAGCGAGTCAGCCACCGTATGTCCGATGCCGCATGGTGCCGACCAGGTCCTCGACCAGATCTTCCAGCGCCACCATCGCCGTTATCCTGCCGTCGTCCGCGGTGACCAGCGCGAGGTGGCTGTTGCTGCGTCGGAGTCGCGACAGCGCGTCGGGCAACGATAGCGATGCGGAGACCAGCGGTAGGGGCCGAACCATCGACAGTTCGACGACGGCGTCGGCGTCGGCGTCGTTCACCAAACTCAGCACGTCCTTGATGTGGACGTAGCCGATGAACTGTCCGCCGGTGCCGGTGACCGGGAACCGGGAATAGCCGCTTTCGTCCAGCGCCTGCTGAATCGCGCGGACGGTGGGTCCGGTGTCGTCGGCGTCCGCAGGAACAGCGTGCACATCGCTCAGTGGTATTGCCACGTCGGCCACCACCCGATTACGGATCTGCAGAGCACGCGACAGCCGGTTGTGTTCCTCCGGGTCGAGCAGTCCTTCGGACAGCGACTCGGCGATCATCTCGGAAAGCTCGACCGTCGAAACAGTGTTCTCCAGTTCGGTTTTCGCCTCGACCCCGACCGTGCGCAGCGCGATGTGGGCACACCAGTCATAGAACGCGATGACCGGTCGCGCCATTTTGACCCAGAGCAGGTAAGGCGGAACCAACAGCATGGCCGCCGATTCGGGGCCCGCGAGCGCGATGTTCTTCGGCACCATCTCGCCGAGCAAGACATGCAGGACCACGACGATCGTGATGGCGATGACGAATGCCACGGTGTGCAGTAGCGCATCGGGCACCCCGACGAGGTCGAACAGCGGTTGCAGCAGGTGCGCCACCGCAGGCTCACCGACCCGGCCAAGGAGAATCGAACAGACGGTGATGCCGAGCTGTGCGCCCGCCAGCATCACCGACAGGTTCTGGCCTGCCCGGATCACCGTGACTGCGCTGCGTTTGCCCTGCTCGGCGAGGGCCTCGAGGCGGTCGCGGCGCGCGGAGATCAGCGCGAACTCGGCTCCGACGAAGAATGCGTTCGCCGCGAGCAGCAACACGGTGAGCAGCACGCCGAAGATGTCGCCACCCATCAGCGATCACCCTCCCGGGAGTCGTTGCGGCGGCCCAGCCTGGTCAGCTCGAGCAGATCGATGCGCCTACCGTCCATCCGCACCACCGTGGCCAGCCAGCGAACCGGGTCCTCGGGTGGGCCGTCCGGGTCGAACGCCGCGAGCTCGACTGCCTCGCCGGGCTTGGGGATGTGGCCGAGCTCCTGCATCACCAGTCCGCCGATGGTCTCGTATTCGCCTTCCGGCGCCCGGAATCCGGCGTTGTCGGCGACCTCGTCGATGCGCAACAGCCCCGACACCCGCCAGCTGTCGCGGCTCATCCGCAGCACATCGGGTGTGACGTCGTCGTGCTCGTCGCGGACGTCGCCCACGATCTCCTCAATCAGGTCTTCCATCGTCACCATGCCCGCGGTGCCGCCGTATTCGTCGGCCACGAGCACGGTTTGCAGTGCACTGGCCCGGATCTGGGCCATCACGTCGTCTCCGTCGAGCGTGGAGGGCACCACGGGAACCGGGATCGCCAGGCCGGCCAGGTTGGTGCGCGGCCGATCGTCGGGCGGCACCTCGAAGACCTGTTTGACGTGGACCAGCCCGATGGTCTCGTCGAGGTCGCCCTCCACGATCGGGAAACGCGAATAGCCGGTCTCCATCGCCATGACGACGAGGTCGGCGACGTTCTCGTCGGCCTGCAGCACCTCGATCTTGGATCGCGGCGTCATCAACTCCTCTGCCGTCCTCGACCCGAACGAAAGCGAGCGGTCGACGAGAGCCGCCGTGATCGGGTCCAGGGCACCGCGGCGCGCCGAGTTACGGACCAGTGAGCCGAGCTCCTGCGGCGATCGGGCCGACCGCAGCTCCTCGGCCGGCTCGATGCCAAGCCGGCGCAGAATCCAGTTGGCGGTGCCGTTCGTCAGCTTGATCACCGGCGTGAACAGCATCGAGAACAGCACCTGCGGCCCCGACACCAGACGAGCCGTCTCCAATGGCTTGGCCACCGCAAGGTATTGGGCGACCAACTCGCCGAAGACCATCGACACCGACGTGGCGATCAGCAGTGCCAGAGCGAGGGCCAGACCGTCGGCGAAGCCTCGGGTGAGTGACAGTTCAGCGAAAACGGGCTGCAGGAGCCGCGCGATCAGCGGCTCGGCGAGGTAGCCGGTGATCAGCGTGGTCACGGATATGCCGACCTGCGCACCGGACAGCTGGAAGGACAGCGTTTTGTGGGCCCGCTGCACCAGCTTGTCGCGCCGACCGCCGGTGCGGGCGTTGGCGTCGACCGTGCTGCGTTCCAGGGCGGTGAGTGAGAACTCGGCCGCGACGAACACCGCAGTGCCGAGCGTGAGAAGGACGAATGCCAACAGGGCCAGCAGCGTGAAGGTGACGCTCATCGCGCCCTCGTCGGAACTTCGCCGGGCCGCGCGCCCGGCCGACTAGAAGAGGGCTCGGCGTCGGGTTCAGCCGAGGCCTCGGCCCGGAAGACCCGCCCAGAATCCGGGGCCTCAACGGGTGCCTGCGGCACGGGTTGCCTTTCTGTGGTGGGCGTGATGGAGAAGCCCTATGTTAGCCGGTCGGGACGGATCGGCGGGCCGGCTACCAGCCCGTCGGCAGGGGATGGCCCTCGGCGAACCCGGCTGCCGACTGCACACCGAGCACGACCTTGTCGTGAAGCTCGGCGAGGTTCGCGGCCCCAACATATGTGCAGGTGCTGCGCACACCGGAGGTGATGTGGTCGAGCAGGTCCTCGACGCCGCCCCGAGACGGGTCCAGGCCCATGCGCGAGGTGGAGATGCCCTCCTCGAACAGCGTCTTACGGGCGCGGTCGAACGAGCTGTCCGCCGCGGTCCTGGCCGCGACCGCGCGCTTGGACGCCATGCCGTAGCTCTCCTTGTACGGCTGGTCCTCGCGGTCACGCATCAGGTCACCGGGCGACTCATACGTGCCCGCGAACCACGATCCGATCATCACGTTGGACGCTCCCGCGGCCAGCGCCAGCGCGATGTCGCGAGGATGACGGACGCCGCCGTCGGCCCACACATGCGCGCCGAGTTGTCTTGCCGCGGCGGCACATTCGACGACTGCCGAGAACTGCGGGCGGCCGACGCCTGTCATCATTCTGGTGGTGCACATGGCGCCGGGCCCGACGCCGACCTTGACGATCGATGCGCCCGCGCTGATCAGGTCGCGGGTGCCTTCGGCCGACACCACGTTGCCCGCCGCGAGCGGCAGCCCGAGATCAAGCGATGACACCGCCTTGATCGCGTCGAGCATCTTGACCTGATGCCCGTGCGCGGTGTCGACGACCAGCAGGTCGACATCGGCCTCAGCGAGCGCACGAGCCTTGGCGCCGACGTCGCCGTTGATGCCGACGGCCGCCGCGACCCGCAGCCGGCCACCGGCGTCGACGGCCGGCGTATAGATCCCGGCCCGGATTGTGCCCGTGCGGGTCAGCACGCCGGCCAGGGTGCCGTCCGCCTCGGTCATCACCGCCACATCGACCGCGGCGTGTTCGAGCAGGTCGAACACCTTGCGAGGGTCGGTGCCCACCGGGGTGGTGACGAAATCGGTGATGGCGACGTCGCGCACGCGGGCAAACCGGTCCACCCCGATGCAGTTGGCCTCGGTGACCAGGCCGATCGGCCGCCCCTCGAAGACCACCACCGCGGCGCCGTGGGCCCTTTTGTGGATCAGCGCCAGCGCGTCCGACACCGAATCGTCGGCGACCAGCGTCACCGGGGTGTCGACGACCAGATCCCGGCTCTTGACGAAGCCGACCGTCTCTTCCACTGCTCCAATAGGAAGGTCCTGCGGCAGAACCACAATGCCGCCGCGGCGGGCCACCGTCTCGGCCATCCGCCGGCCGGCCACCGCCGTCATATTGGCCACTACGACGGGAATGGTGGTGCCCGACCCGTCCGACGTGGACAGGTCCACGTCGAACCGTGATGCCACATCCGACCGACCGGGGACGATGAAGACGTCGTTGTAGGTCAGGTCATACGGTGGCGATTGGCCGTCAAGGAAACGCATCGCCGACCAGTCTAGTTTTCTCCCGAAACTGCGGTGAGATCGCGTGACAACTCGCTTTCGCGATCTGCCCGCAGTCTCGGCACTAAGCAGGTACTTCGGTGCGATCCCCGCTCCACAACGTGTGGAACTTCTTGCTCGGGTCGGCGTCGATGCGCCCGTAGGTGTGCGCGCCGAAGAAGTCCCTCAGGCCCTGGGTGAGGGCGGCGGGCAGGCGCTCGGTGCGTAGCGCGTCGTAGTACGACAGGGCCGAGCTGAATCCGGGGATCGGGAGCCCGAGTTCGGTGGCGGTGACCACCACGCGGCGCCAGCTGTCGATCGCCGACTCGATCGCACTGCGGAAGTACGACGCCACGATCAGCGTGGGCAGGTCCGGGTCCTCGTCGTATGCGTCCTTGATCCGGTTGAGGAACTTCGCCCGGATGATGCAGCCGCCGCGCCAGATGGTGGCCAGATCGCCAGGCGTGATACCCCAGTCGTATTCGGCACTGCCCGCCTGAATCTGGTTGAAGCCCTGCGCATAGGCGATGATCTTCGAGGCGTACAACGCCTTGCTCACGTCCTCGGTGAACTGTGCCGCGTCAGCTGGCTTCTCACCGAGATCGCCCGACGCAAGGCCTGTGGTGGCCTTGCGCTGCGCGACCGAACCCGAAAGCGCGCGGGCGAACACGGCCTCGGCGATGCCGGTGACCGGGATACCCAAATCGAGGGCGGACTTCACGGTCCAGCGGCCGGTGCCTTTCTGCTCGGCCTCGTCGAGGATGACGTCGACCAGTGGCTTGCCCGTCGTGGCGTCGGCCTGACGCAGCACCTCTGCGGTGATCTCGATGAGGAAGCTGTCCAGGTCGCCCTTGTTCCACTCGGCGAAGATGTCGGCGATCTCACCGGCGGACTTGCCGAGGCCGTCGCGCAGCAGCTGGTAGGCCTCGCCGATGAGCTGCATGTCGGAGTACTCGATGCCGTTGTGCACCATCTTCACGAAATGCCCTGCACCGTCCGGGCCGATGTGCGTGCAGCACGGCACGCCGTCGACGTGCGCGGAGATCTCTTCGAGCAGCGGGCCCAGCGACTTGTAAGACTCGGCGGGTCCCCCCGGCATGATCGAGGGGCCGTTCAGCGCTCCCTCTTCGCCGCCCGAGATGCCCGCACCGACGAAGTGCAGACCGCGCTCCCGCATGGCCTTCTCGCGGCGAATCGTGTCCGTGTACAACGCGTTTCCGCCGTCGATGATGATGTCGCCCTGTTCCATCGCGTCGGCGAGCTCGTTGATGACGGCGTCGGTCGGGTCGCCTGCCTTGACCATGATCAGCACCCGGCGGGGCTTCTCCAATGCAGCAAGGAATTCCGGAATGGTCTCGCTGCGCACGAACTTGCCTTCGGATCCGTGGTCGGCGAGCAACGCGTCGGTCTTGGCGATCGAACGGTTGTGCAGGGCCACGGTGTAACCGTGATGGGCAAAGTTGCGGGCGATGTTCGACCCCATCACAGCCAGGCCGGTCACGCCGATCTGAGCGGTGCCCTTGGTTCCGGGGGATTCAGACGAGCTCATTCGGACGCCTTTCGTTGTTTTGTTGTGGCACAGGGGGTTCGACAGAACTATCGCTTACGCGACGAAGAGTCGGTGTAGCTCGGTCAGCCACGGCACCGCCAGCGCGACGGTGGGAACGACGAGCACGGCCGCCGCGGCGAGATACGCGCCGATCGACAGCCCGATGCTGTTGCCAAGGCCACCGAGGCGTCGGACCCGCAGCACGGTGGTCGGGCCGCCCGCCGCCAGAGCTCCGGACGGAGTGCGACCTGCCGCGCATGCGACGAGGGCACGGGCCAGGGGAGTGGGACCTGCGGCGCGCACCGCGGCATCGTCGGCGAGCAGTTCGATGAGCAACCGCACCGCATCCAGTGCGCTGGCGCTGCGGACGAAACGTGGGAAGGCGGCGTGCACGGCGGTGAACATCTCGAGCACAAGGTCGTGGCGGGCGCGCAGGTGCGCCCGCTCGTGGGTGAGGATCGCGGTGATCTCGTTGGGCGCCAATGTGTTCAACGCTCCCTCGCTGACCACAACGCGGCTGCGAACACCGGGAAGGCAGTAGGCCAGCGGCTGCTCGACGTCGAGGATGCGCAAATCGTTCACCTGCATGCAGTGCTGGACGGACATCGGGTCGTGCGATTTCCCGACTAGATCGACCACCATCCGGTGATGAGCCCTTCGGCGCCGCGTCGCGACCCCGACCTGCAGCACCGCCAGCGCCAACCGGGCACCGACGACGAGGGTGAGTGCGAACACCATGACGTAGAGCAGCCAAAGCGGCCACCCGAGAATCTGAATCTCGCTGACGATGGTCGCCGTCGGACGACCGTCCGGTCCGAGTACGAACAGTCGGCTCGCTATCGCGATGCCGGCGCTGAATGCCGAGAGCACTGCCGCCAAGGCGATGGACTGCCAGAGCACGACCGCGGCCCGTGGTGCCCGCAGCGGCCATGTCGCCCGCGCCAGCAGGGCCGGAACGGGTCCGACCAGGAGGAGCGCGACGAGAGTGAAGGCCAGCGCGGACACGCTGTCAGTCTCTCTCAGGGAGTGCCCGTACCGCCACTAGACGGGGGCATTTCGTGCTTGGCCTCCAACTCGGCGAGCGCGCGCCGCAGCGCGGCGGCCTCATCCGCACCGACCCGCTCGACGAAGTGCACGAGCGCGGCCTCCCGGCTACCCGAGTCAGACACCTGGTCGAGTGCGTCGACCATCAGCCCGGCAACCAACTCGTCTCGGCCGTGCGTTGGTGCGTACCTGTGCGCACGATCGTCGCGATGCTGGACCACCAGGTTTTTCTTCGCCAGCCGCTGAAGCACCGTCATGATCGTGGTGTACGCGAGGTCGCGTTCGGCCGCGAGCGCCTCGTGTACCTGGCGCACGGTTTGGGGCTCGCGTGACGACCACAGGTGGTCCATCACCGCACGTTCCAGATCCCCTAAACGTGTCAACTTGGCCATGTTCCGCTCATCTCCAAACTGCGATCTATTCAGGGTACTACGGGATTACTACCGTGCGTCGTATCCGAAACGGAGTACCCGATCTTCCGGCTCGGCATGCGGCGTTGGCACCGCTCACGGCCCCTCGAGCTGGACGCTTGTGAGTCCAGTCACAGGGCGTCGCCTCACACCGACCGATGATTATAGTAAGGCTAACCTAAGTTACCGGAGGCGTCATGACAGTCGTGGTCGACGACCCGCTCATCGCGGGCATGACAATCGCGCGCACGCTGCCGCTGCACGAGTCCAGCCGGCGATTGCGCGGGCTCTATCCCGAATGTCCGAGGGTGTACGGCGTCGCGGTGATGTCGGACCTGACCCGGCGACGGTGGTGGCCCCTGGTCGAGACACTGACCACCGATCGGCTGCGGGCGATGTTCGAGATCGCCGCGTACGAGATGGACAGCCCGGTGTCTGCCGCCCAGCAGTTGGCGGCCACCCTGGCCCATGTCGTCATCGGGCGGGTGATTCCGCTCGTTGTGCTGGAGGGGCGGGCGTGGGACACCGGCCTGGAGAACCTTTGGGTGCACGTCGACTCCGATGGCGCGATCGACTGGGTGGGCGTGGTTGATCCGACACTGCGCGCGCTACCCGACGACCCGTTCTTCGGCGACCGCGCAGAAGCCAGGGCCGCTTGCTTCGCCCGCGACGGAATGGTGCGCCTGCCCAGCGAAGCGGCGTTGGCAACCTGGGTCGCCCATCGCAGCCATCGGGCTCTTGCGCCGTTGTTCGCCCGACTCTTCGACATCAGCGACGGGGCGATCTCGTCGGAGTCGATGTGGCACATCGTCGGGGGCGCCGTGGTGGGGGCCACGGCGCACGTTCCGTTGTTGGCCAGGTCGAGCGAGGTGACCAGCATGCGCCGCGGGCAGGCCGTGCTCGACGCGCTCGTCGGTTTCGGGCTGCCCGTGCGCGGCGGATCCCGGCAGCGCGAAGGGAAGGGCTTGCTTAATTAGGGCAGCCTTGCCTATTCTGCTTTCAGATCTTCCGGACCGAGCCGGAGTCCTGAGGGCTGCAGAGACCCCCGGTCCACTCGAGGGCGGGTCCCGCGCTACCAGTGCGGGGCCTGCCCAACACTTTTGGCGCCGGTCAGGGTTTGTCGATGGCACCGCCGCTGTTGGCCCAGTCGCCGAAACCACCGAGGTTGTAGACCGCGCTGTAGCCCATCTCCTTGAGTGCCTGGCCGGACAGCGCCGCACGGCCACCGGCCGCGCAGTAAACGATGACGGGCCTGTCCTTGGCGAAACCCTGCTCGAAGTACGGGGACTCAGGGTCGGCCCTGAACTCCACCATCCCGCGCGGGATATGCACGGCACCCGCGACCTTGCCGGTCTGCTCAACCTCGGCGGCATCCCGCACGTCGACGACGAGGGCGCCGTCGGCCATTTTCTGCTTCGCCTCTTCGGCCGTGATGCGCGGTACGACCTGATTGGCGGCTTCCACTAGATCTTTCACACTTTTGGGCATGCTCGACGGTAACGCCAGGCCCGCCGTGGGCCTAGGGACTTCGCCGTGTAGACACATGGACGTGTCATCTGCAGACCTGCCTGACATCGGCAAGGGTTTCGACAGCGAACTCGGGCTCTCCTACCTCGAGCTCACTCCCGACGGCGGACGAGCCCAGCTCGAGATCCACGACAAACTGCTGCAGCCTGCGGGCATCGTGCACGGCGGCGTGTACTGCTCCATCATCGAAAGCCTGGCGAGCATCTCCGGGGCGGTCTGGTTGTCCGAGAACGGCGGTGGCAACGTCGTCGGGGTCAACAACAACACCGACTTCCTGCGTGCGATCTCGTCGGGAACGGTGACCGCGGTGTCGACGCCGATCCACCGGGGTCGCCGACAGCAGCTGTGGTTGATCACCATCACCAACGAGGACGACCGCGTCGTCGCGCGCGGCCAAGTGCGGCTTCAGAACCTCCCCGCGGAGTAGCTCGCGATCGCCTGCACTGCCGATTGCGACGTGTCATGGCAATATCCCGCACATGCTGTTGACCCCGCATGAGCAGGACCGGCTGCTGCTGTCATATGCCGCCGAGCTGGCGCGTCGTCGGCAAGCGCGCGGCCTCAAGCTCAACCATCCCGAGGCAGTCGCGCTGATCACCGACCACCTGCTCGAGGGTGCCCGCGACGGCCGCACAGTAGCCCAGTTGATGGTCAGCGGCCGCGAGGTGCTCGGCCGCGACGACGTCATGGAGGGTGTCCCCGAGATGCTGCACGACGTGCAGGTGGAGGCGACGTTCCCCGACGGCACGAAACTGGTCACCGTCCACCACCCGATCGCGTAGACCACGATGATTCCCGGCGAAATTCACTACGGCGACGGCGATATCACCATCAACCCCGGCGCGCAACGGATCACGGTGGACGTTGTCAACACCGGTGACCGTCCGGTGCAGGTGGGCAGCCACGTGCACCTCCCGCAGGCCAACAGCGCGCTCGACTTCGACCGCTCTGCCGCACACGGCCACCGGCTCGACATTCCTGCAGGCACCGCAGTGCGTTTCGAACCCGGTGTGGTCCAGCATGTTTCGCTGGTACCCCTGAGTGGCGCCCGCGAGGTGCACGGGTTGAGCCTTAACCCGCCGGGCCGATTGGACGCCCCATGACCGACCTCTCGAGAGCGCGCTACGCCGCGCTGTTCGGGCCGACCACCGGCGACCGGATCCGGCTGGCCGACACAGACCTGTTCGTGGAGATCACCGAGGACCGCAGCGGTGGTCCGGGGCTGGCAGGCGATGAGGCGGTATTCGGCGGCGGCAAGGTACTGCGCGAGTCGATGGGACAGGGCCGGGCGACACGGGCCGACGGTGCGCCCGACACCGTCATTACCGGCGTAGTGATCATCGACCACTGGGGAATCATCAAGGCCGACATCGGCATTCGCGACGGCCGGATCGTCGCGATTGGCAAGGCGGGAAATCCGGACACCATGACCGGCGTGCACCCCGGCCTGGTGGTCGGCCCCTCGACGGAGATCATCGCGGGCAACGGCCGCATCGTGACCGCAGGCGCCATCGACTGCCACGTCCATCTGATCTGTCCCCAGATCATGGAGGAGGCCCTGGGCGGCGGTATCACCACGATCATCGCCGGCGGCACCGGACCCGCCGAGGGCAGCAAGGCCACCACCGTGACGCCCGGTGCATGGCATCTGGCCCGGATCCTCGAGTCTCTGGACAGCTGGCCGGTGAACATCGCGCTGCTGGGCAAGGGCAACACGGTCAGCGAAGAAGCGATGTGGGAGCAACTGCGTGGCGGCGCAGCGGGTTTCAAGCTCCACGAGGACTGGGGCACCACCCCTGCCGCGATCGACGCGTGCCTGAAGGTGGCCGACGCGTCCGGCGTGCAGGCGAACATCCATACCGACACGCTCAACGAGATGGGCTTCGTCGAGGACACGCTGGGCGCGATCGGCGGCCGGTCCATCCACGCCTACCACACCGAGGGCGCGGGTGGCGGGCATGCGCCCGACATCATCACCGTGGCCGCAGAAGGGCACGTGCTGCCGAGTTCGACCAATCCAACCCGCCCGCACACCGTCAACACGCTCGACGAACACCTCGACATGCTGATGGTGTGTCACCACCTGAACCCCAGCGTCCCCGAGGATCTCGCCTTCGCCGAGAGCCGCATCAGGCCGTCGACCATCGCTGCCGAGGATCTGCTGCACGACATCGGCGCCATCTCGATGATCGGCAGTGACGCGCAGGCAATGGGCCGCATCGGCGAGGTCGTGCTGCGCACCTGGCAGACCGCACATGTGATGAAGCGCCGCCGCGGCGCGCTCGAGGGTGACGGTGCGGCGGACAACCTCCGCGCCCGCCGGTACGTCGCGAAATACACGATCTGCCCGGCGATTACGCACGGACTGGACACCGAGATCGGCTCGGTCGAGGTCGGCAAGCTCGCCGACCTCGTGCTGTGGGAGCCCGCGTTTTTCGGGGTGCGGCCGCACGCCGTGATCAAGGGCGGCATGATCGCGTGGGCGGCAATGGGCGATGCGAACGCGTCCATTCCGACGCCGCAGCCGGTGCTGCCGCGGCCGATGTTCGGGGCAGCGCCCGCCGCGGCCGCTGCCACGTCGGTGCACTTTGTCTCCCCGCAAGCGATCGACGACAAACTTGCCGACCGGCTTGCGGTCAACCGCCGCCTGATACCGGTCACCAACGTCAGGAAGATCGGCAAGGCGGACATGCCGCTCAACGACGCCCAGCCGCATATCGAGGTGGACCCCGACACATTCACTGTGCGCATCGACGGCGAGGTCTGGCAGGAGCAGCCCGCCGCCGAACTGCCCATGGCCCAACGGTATTTCCTGTTCTGATGACGAGTTTGGCGACGCTGCTTGCGCTGGCGGACTCCCGACTGCCGGCCGGGGGGCACGTGCACTCCGGCGGCGTTGAGGAAGCGGTGACCTGCGGTCTGGTCGTCGACCTCGTCACACTGAGGGCATTTCTCCGCCGTCGTATCGCCACCCAGGGACTTGTGACGGCGTCCCTGGCGGCAGCGGTGCACGGCGGTTCGTACTCGTTCGCAGCGGCAGATCGTGAAACCGATGCCCGCACACCGGCTCCCGCTGCGCGGCGGGCGTCGCGCGCACAGGGCCGCGGCCTGACCAGGCTGGCGCGCCGGATATGGCCCGATCACGACTGGGATGCGCTGGGCGCCACCCCGCACTTGTCGGTGGCGGCCGGCGCGGTCGGAGCCGCGAGTGGCATGACCGCGCAACACACCGCGCTGTCTGTCGTCTATACGACGATGACCGGCTCGGCGACGGCCGCACAACGGCTGCTCGCACTCGACCCTGGCGACGTCGCGGCATTGACGTTCGAGCTGTCCACGATGTGTGACCAGATCGCCGATCTGGCGTGCAAGGAACTCGCCGACCTGTCCGACCCGCTGCTCGACGTGCTGGCCCAACGCCACGTCGAACGCGAACGTCCCCTTTTCGTTTCCTGAAAGGCCGAATACAGCACATGCCACCGCACTTCATCGATGGAGAGCCGCATCAGCACAACGCCCGTCCGAAGCGGCAACGGACAGCGGGGGAGCCGTTGCGCATCGGCGTCGGCGGTCCCGTGGGCTCGGGCAAGACCGCACTGGTCGCGGCGTTGTGCCGGGAGTTGCGGGACGAGCTGTCACTGGCGGTGCTCACCAACGACATCTACACGACGGAGGACGCCGACTTTCTGCGCAGGCATGCGGTGCTGCCCGACGACCGCATCGCGGCCGTGCAGACGGGAGGGTGTCCGCACACCGCGATCCGCGATGACATCACCGCCAATCTGGATGCCATCGAGGATCTGATCGCCGAGCATGCCGGACTCGACCTGATCCTGGTGGAGTCTGGCGGCGACAACCTGACCGCCACGTTCTCGTCCGGACTGATCGACGTTCAGGTCTTCGTCGTCGACGTCGCAGGCGGTGACAAGGTGCCGCGCAAAGGCGGGCCGGGCGTCACCTACTCCGACCTGCTCGTGGTCAACAAGACCGACCTTGCGCCGATGGTCGGCGCCGATCTCGACGTGATGCGCCGTGACTCCGCTGCGGCGCGCGGTGACCGGCCCACGGTGTTGATCTCACTGACCGACGATCCCACGGCCGGCCCGGTTCAATCCTGGGTGCGCGATCAGCTTCGAGTGGCACAGGCCATTCTCCGCTGATGCACTCCGATGTCCTGATCGTCGCCCGGCCGGACCGGCACCCGCGCATCGAGTGCGTGGGTGGTGTCGCCGCCCGCGCCACCGAACCGCACACCGTGCACCTCGTGTCGGCGGCGGCGACGCCCCTGGGCGGGGACACCATCACACTTCGGGTGGTTGTCGAGCCCAAAGCCCAACTGCGGCTGCGTAGCGCGGCGGCGACGGTCACGCTGCCCGGCCGCACCACCGCAGAGTCGACCGCGCACTGGCACATTGAGGTGGCCGGTGACCTCGACCTTGATCCGCAACCCACTGTCGTCGCGGGTGGCTCCCGGCACGCGTCGTCGACCCGGCTGTCGCTGACCGGATCCGGTCGCGTCCGGATCCGAGAACGTGTTCAAATCGGCAGAACCGATGAGCGACAAGGCTTTTGGTCGGGATCGATGCACGCTGACGTCGACGGAGAGCCGTTACTGCGCCACCGCATCGAGCTGGGTGCCGGGTCCGTGACCCACGATGTCCTCGGCGCACCCTTGGCGTCGGTCAGCGAACTGCGCTACCCCGATACCACGTCCGACGCACTGGGCACCGTGCTCGCATTGGCCGACGGCGGTTGCCTTGCCACCTGGCAGGGCGACCGGCTCTAGCTCGCGGCCTTCTCGCCCTCTGTAGAGGCAGCGATTTCCTGCAGTTCTTCGATTCGGGTGCGGGCGTACGCCTGCTGCTCGGTGATATAGAGATTTCCACGAGCGCGGCCGAGGAATGTCACCGTCCACGATAGCAGCGTGGTGATCTTGCGCCGGAATCCGACGAGATAGATCAGGTGCAGCACCAGCCACGCCAACCATGCGATGAAGCCGCCGAATTCCAGCGGGCCGATCTGGGCCACCGCGGAGAAACGCGACACCGTCGCCATCGATCCCTTGTCGAAGTAGTCGAACGGCTCCCGTTCCAGCGGGTCGGCGCCCTTCAACTCTGACTTGATCGCGGTGGCGACGTACTTGCCACCCTGGATCGCGCCCTGTGCCATACCGGGCACGCCCTCGACGGCGGCCATGTCGCCGATCACGAATACGTTGGGGTATCCCGGAATCGACAAGTCCGGCATCACCTTTACCCGTCCGGCTCTGTCGATTTCCACGTCCGATTGCGCGGCAAGGTCGCGGCCAAGAGGGCTGGCCGACACTCCCGCCGACCACACCTTGGTAGCGCATTCGATACGGCGCGTGGTGCCGTCGGAATCCTTGACAGTGATGCCATTGCGGTCGACGTCGGTGACCATTGCGTTGAGCTGGATCTCGACTCCCATCTTCTCCAGCCGCGCTTGCGCCTTCTTGCCGAGCTTCTCTCCCATAGGAGGCAGCACCGCAGGCGCGGCGTCCAGCAGGATCACCCGCGACTTGGTGGAATCGATGTGACGGAACGCGCCCTTGAGGGTGTAGTCGGAGAGTTCGGCGATCTGCCCGGCCATTTCCACACCGGTCGGGCCTGCGCCGACGACGACGAAGGTGAGCAGCTTCTCGCGCCGGACGGGGTCACTCGACCGCTCCGCCTGCTCGAACGCACCGACGATGCGGCCACGCAACTCCAGCGCGTCGTCGATCGACTTCATGCCCGGCGCGAACTCGGCGAAATGGTCGTTGCCGAAGTAGGACTGGCCCGCGCCCGCTGCGATGATCAGGGTGTCGTAGGGGGTGATGTAGCTGTGACCGAGCAGTTCCGACCGGACAGTTTTCTTCGTCAGGTCCACGTGGGTGGCTTCGCCCAGTAGCACCTGAGCATTCTTCTGCTTGCGCAGGATCATCCGTGTGGGCGGTGCAATCTCACCCGAGGCGATGATGCCGGTCGCCACCTGGTACAGCAGCGGCTGGAACAAGTGGTGCGTGGTCTTGGCGATGATCTTGATGTCGGCATCAGCGCGTTTGAGGGTCTTGGCGGCAGTCAACCCGCCGAAACCCGACCCAATGATGACAACTCTGTGCCGATCAGACGGGGTAGCTCCGGGGTGGCTCATTAGCTGCTGCTCCTGGATGGACGTCGTCACGTCTATTACAGCGTCCACCGTAGTCGCCCCCATCCCTCGCAGAGCGCTGATACGCGTGAGATTTGCCACGGTAAAGCATGTTTAACCCTCGATGAGCGGCTTCAACTTCTCGGCTACCGCGGTGATTCCACCTGGGTGATACCCGTTGATGTTGGTGATCGGGCTCAGGATCACGCCGTCGATGCCCACGTCGAGCACCTTGGTCTTGATCTGCTCGGCGATTTGTTCCGGTCCACCTACCGCCACATTCCCTCTGAAGTCTTCAGGAATCATGTCCTGCGTGACGTTCTCGTCGATCATGGCCATCACCAGCATGCTGGTCTCCAAGGTCGACGGGTCGCGGCCGATCTCCTCGCACCGCTCCTTCACGACCTGAACCTTGCGGGGCAGCTCATCAAAGCTGGCGATGACGTTGAGATGGTCGAAGTGCCCGGCCGCCAATGGAATCGTCTTCTTCTCCCCGCTACCGCCGATCATCAGCGGAATGTGGTCGCGGAAGCGGGGATTGGCCATCGCGTCAGTGGTGCGGTAGTACTTGCCCGAGAACGTCGGATGTTCGCCCTTGATCATCGGAATGATGATTTGCAAGGCCTCGCCCAGCTTGTTGAAGCGGTCGGTGAACGTGCCGAAGTCATAGCCCAGCTGATCGTGTTCGAGCTCGAACCAGCCGGTCCCGATGCCGAGGATTGCGCGACCCTGGCTGATCACATCGAGAGTGGTGATGGCCTTGGCCAGCAGGGTGGGGTTGCGGTAGGTGTTGCCAGTGACCAGCGTGCCGAGTTGCACCTTCTCGGTGGCGGTTGCGAGCGCGCCCAGCGCCGTATACGCCTCGAGCATCGGCTGGTCGGGCGTGCCGAGGCCCGGCAGTTGATAGAAGTGGTCCATCACGAAGACCGAATCGAAGCCGGCGGCCTCGGCCTCCTTCGCCTGCGCGATGACGGTGGGAAAGAGTTCGGCGACGCCGGTGCCATAGGAGAAATTGGGAATCTGAAGTCCGAGTTTGATGGTCACGTCTTTACGTAACCACAACTAAGCGGGGCCTTCACCCCGTTTAGCTTCGGGCGAACTGGGGAATATCAGCCCACGTTGGCGAGGGCGCCGTTGCTGACATGCAGCGTCTGGCCGGTGATGTGGCGCGCGGCCGGAGTGCTGAGGAACAACGCGAGCCGTGTGATCTCGGCCGCGACGGGAGCCGCGGTGCCCAAACCGGCATAGCCCTCCTGTGCGCTGCGGCCCGAGGCGACGGTGTTGACCGTGATGCCCCGGCTACCGAAGTGGATGGCCTGCCCCTCGGTCCAGTTCGACACCGCTGCCTTGATCGCTGCGTCGGCGCCGCCTTCACGCGGATTCTCAGGAACCACGCTGATGATCGAGCCACCCGAACGCAGGTGATCGCCGACGACCTGGACGGTCAGCACGGTTGAGAGGACCGTCGCGTCCAGCGCGTTGCGCCAGGCCGCGGCGCGATCGGCCAGGGTGAATGTGCGTGGGTCGCCGGCCTCAAACAGCGGGGCCGGGACGTTGACGATGGCGTCCAGGTGGTGCGGGAACAGGCCGCGCACCTCTTCGAGGCTGGCCGGGTCGGTGTTGTCGCAGACGATGGCGTCGACGTCGAGTTCCTTAGCGGCGATCTCGAGGTCATCGCGGCGTGCGCCGGCGATCACCACGCTGTGGCCTGCGTCGCGGAATCCCTCCGCGATCGTGCGGCCCAGATCCGTGTCGCCGCCGGTGACCAGCACCTCCATCGACATAACCTCCTGTTAGCGCGGGATCTCCGCGCGTCGCGGCGGTGATCCGCGGACGATGTTACTGGACGGTAGCTATTTGGCGAAACCAGACGCGCTGATCTGTTGCCTGGGGATGCCCATCTTGGGATGCGTTGGTGACCTAGGGTTTGTGCCGTGACGAAATTGTCGCCGCTCAGCTCGCCTTTTCCGTGCTGACTGGGCCCGCGCTGCCGCGCTGGATCTACCTCCCGGCCGCGGTCGGGGCGACGTTCGTGCTGCTGCCACTCATCGCGGTGGTCGTCAAAGTGGACTGGCCGCATTTCTGGACTTTGATCGCCAGCGAATCGTCGCGCGCCGCGCTGGTGTTGAGCCTCAAGACGGCTGCGGCGAGCACTCTGCTGTGCGTGCTGCTCGGGGTCCCGATGGCGCTCGTACTCGCGCGAAACAACGGCCGGGTGGTGCAGCTGGTCCGCCCGCTGCTCCTGCTGCCGCTCGTGCTGCCGCCGGTGGTGGGTGGCATCGCATTGCTGTACGCGTTCGGCCGGCTCGGGTTGATCGGGCAATACCTCGACGCCGCGGGTATCAGGATCGCGTTCACGACGACGGCGGTAGTGCTGGCGCAAACCTTTGTGTCACTGCCGTTTCTGGTCATCGCGCTCGAAGGGGCCGCGCGCACAGCGGGCCGCGACTACGACGTGGTGGCGGCCACGCTCGGAGCACGGCCGACCACGGTGTGGTGGCGGGTGTCCCTGCCGCTTCTGGCACCCGGCCTGGTTTCGGGGGCGGTGCTGGCATTCGCCCGCTCGCTGGGTGAGTTCGGCGCCACGCTGACGTTCGCGGGGTCTCGCGAGGGTGTCACCCGGACGCTGCCGCTAGAGATCTACCTGCAGCGTGAAACCGACGCCGACGCGGCGGTCGCACTGTCGGTGTTGTTGGTCGCGGTCGCAGCAGTCGTCGTTCTCGGGCTCGGTGTCGGCAGGCTGCGAACGGGAGCCTCGATGGCCGGGAGCGTTGCATGACCGACGTGCAGCTGCGCGCGGTGATCGCAGACCGCGGCGTCGACATCGAATTCTCAGTCGGCGCGGGCGAAGTGCTAGCCGTGCTGGGCCCCAACGGCGCGGGCAAGTCCACGACGATGCACCTGATCGCGGGCCTGGTGCGGCCCGACAGCGGCGTGGTGCGACTCGGCGACCGGGTGCTCACCGACACGGCAGCAGGTGTGTTCGTGCCCACCTACGCCCGTCGCGTCGGTCTTCTGCTGCAGGAGGCACTGCTCTTTCCGCATCTGAATGTTGCCGCCAACGTGGCGTTCGCACCGCGCAGCGGGCACAGCAAGCGGCCACGGCGGGAGGCCCGAGCGACCGCCGCGCACTGGCTGGCGCAGGTCGATGCCGTCGACCTGGCCGGTCGAATGCCGCGACAGCTGTCCGGCGGCCAAGCCCAGCGCGTCGCCCTGGCCCGCGCACTGGCCGCAGACCCGGATGTATTGCTGCTCGACGAGCCGCTCGCCGGTCTCGACGTCTCCACCGCGACCGCGATGCGAAAGCTGTTGCGTGACACGCTGAGCCGTGACGGTCGGTCCGCGGTGCTGATCACCCACGATCTGCTCGACGTGCTGACCCTTGCCGACCGGGTGCTGATCCTGGAGTCCGGAAAAGTCGCCGAGATCGGTTCTGCTACCTCGGTATTGGCGGCTCCTCGCAGCCGGTTCGGCGCTCGGTTCGCCGGGGTGAACCTCGTCAGCGGCACCGCAGGACCGGACGGCGCGCTCAGCACGGAGTGGGGCACCGCATGGCACGGCAACCCGGCGCCAGACGTCGCCGTCGGGCAGCCCGCCGTGGCGGTGTTCGCACCTGCCGCCGTCGCCGTTTACCGCGACAAACCGCATGGCAGCCCAAGAAACACGCTCGAGGTAACGGTGGCCGAGTTGGACAGCAGGGGGCCCGCTATTCGCGTGCGCGCCGACGAGCAACCCGATGGCGCGCCCGGCCTGGCCGCCGACATCACCGCCGAGTCCGCCGCCGAACTCCGGGTGGCGCCGGGGGAGCGCGTCTACTTCTCGGTCAAGGCGCAGGAGATCGCGGTTCATCCTGGCGCGTAACGGCGCGTCGCCGTGTCTCGATCTAATGACGGGAGCTCGCGTACGCCGCGCGAGGAGCTTTTCGTGCCAGCAACCCTCATTCGGATCACTAGCTCATGTTATATAGCTATAAGCAACTTCACAGTTAAACACTCTAAGACCGACTCACACTTGCGTCACGACGGTAACACTGTAGTTTCGTCAACATGGATGAGCCGGAAGCGATCCCTGAACACCGCAAGCGCCGCGCGAAGACGCTGGCGATGGCCACGCTGACCGGTGCCACGGTGGTGGCCCTCGCGCTGCCGTCCGTGGCCCAAGCCGACCCAGAGCCGTCGCCCGTGCCGAACCCGCCGGCCCCCTCGGGCAATACGTTCCTCGAGGGGACGCCGGCAGATCCCAATGCTCCGCCTCCGGCCGGAGCACCCGCGCCAGCGCCTGCCGATCCCAATGCTCCGCCTCCGGCCGGAGCACCCGCGCCAGCGCCTGCCGATCCCAATGCGCCACCGGCGCCTCCTGCCGATCCCAACGCGCCCGCCGCAGATCCCAACGCACCACCGCCGCCCGCCCCCGAGCCGGGGCGGGTCAACAACGCGGCGGGCTTCTTCAGTTATGTGGTGCCCGCCGGCTGGAAGGTCGCCGACGCCAGGCAACTCTCGTACGGCCAGGCGTTGCTGACCAAGGCGGATGCCGAGGGCGCCACACCGGCACAACCAGGCCAGCAACAACCTGGCGCGGGCCAGCAGCCGGCCAACGACACCAGCGTTCTGCTCGGAAGGCTGGACATGAAGCTGTTCGCCGGCGCTGAAGCCGACAACGGCAAGGCGGCGGCCCGGCTGGCCTCCGATATGGGTGAGTTCTTCATGCCATTCCCAGGTACCCGCATCAACCAACAGAACGGGCCGCTCACCGCCGGTGACATGCCGGGCAACTTCTCTGCGTACGACGTGAAGTTCACCGACACGAACAAGCCGAACGGCGAGATCTGGGCCGGTGTCGTCGGTAACGCCACCTCGACCGTGGCACCGGGACAGCCAATGACTCCGCGCGGCCAGCGGAACGAGCGATGGTTCGTGGTGTGGCTCGGATCTGCGAACAATCCGGTCGACAAGGGCGCGGCGGCCACGCTCGCCTCATCAATTCGGCCGTGGACTCCGCCGCCGCCACCCGAGCCGGATCCGAACGCACCGCCTACCCCAAATGTCCAGGTGGGCCCGAACGCGCCGCAGCAGCGGCCGGAAGTCGGCGTCGCTGTCCCGGTTGACCCGGGGCAGGCGCCTGCGGGGATGGCACCACCGCCGCAGTAGATTCAACGCGATGCGGCCGGTCCACATTCGGGCCGGCCGCTTCGTTTATCCGGGTTTGTGATCTTGTTCGTATCGATTCGTCTGCCGAATCGTTACGCTCTGGGAGTACACCGGACAGTGGCCCAGCGGCCACGTTGGGCGGCTACAGGCAGGAGATCCCGGAGATGGATGCGATTGCAGCGACCGAGTTGCTCGCTCGGTCATCGACATTGACCAGCGTTGGCTGGATCGGCTACATCATCATCGGAGCGATCGCAGGCTGGATCGCCGGCAAGATCGTCAAGGGCGGCGGCTCGGGCATTCTGATGAACATCGTCATCGGCATCATCGGTGCGCTGGTCGGCGGCTTCCTGCTCAGCTTCATCCTCAACACGGCCGGTGGCGGATGGTGGTTCACATTGTTCACCGCGATCTTGGGATCGGTGATCCTGCTGTGGATCGTCGGGATGGTGCAACGCAAGACCTAGACCGCGTTAACTCGTTGGCCTACGGCCGTATTCGACGGCCGTAGGCTTTTTGCGTCACCATGGGGTGATGACCGTCGGCTCGTTGATGAGCGCGTGGCAGGTCCGCAACCCGGGACCGATGAGCACGCATCCGCTGGAACGCGTCACCGTTCCCGTGCCGTCGCCCGCGCGCGATGAGCTCCTCGTCGCGGTGCAGGCATGCGGTGTGTGTCGCACCGATCTACACGTCTCCGAAGGAGACCTACCCGTTCACCGGCCGAACGTCATACCCGGGCACGAAGTCGTCGGTGAGGTGGTTGCGCTTGGGCCGGACGTCGATGGCGAATTCGAGGTCGGCGATCGCGTCGGCGTCGCGTGGCTGCGCCATACCTGTGGGCAGTGCACGTTCTGTATCCGCGGCATGGAGAATCTGTGCCCACAGTCGCGCTACACCGGCTGGGACGCTGACGGTGGTTACGCCGAATTCACCACGGTTCCAGCCGCTTTCGCCTATCCGCTGCCCGCGGGATATTCCGATATCGAGCTGGCGCCTCTGTTGTGCGCGGGGATCATTGGCTATCGCTCCCTGCTACGCGCTGACCTTCCCGAGGGTGGGCGGCTGGGCATCTACGGGTTCGGCGGAAGCGCGCACATCACCGCCCAGGTGGCACTGGCGCAGGGCGCCGAGGTGCACGTGATGACGCGGGGCGCTGCCGCGCGCGACTTGGCGCTCGCGCTCGGCGCGGCGTCGGCCCAGGGTGCCGATGACCGCCCGCCGGTGGCACTGGATGCCGCGATCCTGTTCGCGCCGGTCGGCGATCTGGTGCTACCCGCCTTGGAGGCGCTCGACCGTGGCGGCACGCTTGCCGTCGCGGGCATCTATCTCAGCGACATCCCGGCGCTGAACTACGACCGACATCTGTTCTTCGAACGCCAACTGCGCTCGGTGACCTCCAACACCCGTGGCGACGCTCGCGAGTTTCTCGCCTTTGCGGCCCGCCATCGCATCACCGTCACGACGCCGGAGTATTCGATCGACCGTGCCGATGACGCTCTCACCGATCTCAGCGCCGGTCGCATCTCCGGGGCCGCTGTGCTTCGGATGTAGGCGGGTCTCACAGGGCGGCGAGCGCCGCTCCCAGTCGTCCCTCCAGGTCGCCGCTGCCGTAGTGGTACATCGGCCCTGAACCATCGGAGAGCACCAATCGGAGTCGCGCGACGCCTCGTGCGGTCACCGGCCGCGGGGAGTGCAGCCGCAGGGCGATTTGGTCGATTCGGTCCTTTGCGACTCCGATGTTGGGCACGTTCAGGGGGACCCGCGACGACAACGGCGCATGATGATCGGCCGCGTCCTGGGCCGCGCGGCGCAACGTGTGGGCGAT
Source organism: uncultured Actinomycetota bacterium (assembly GCA_963817825.1). Classification (GTDB taxonomy): domain Bacteria; phylum Actinomycetota; class Actinomycetes; order Mycobacteriales; family Mycobacteriaceae; genus Mycobacterium. The sequence goes on from CAWFQG010000015.1 coordinate 185,999, forward strand.
CGCTTCCCGCTCCTCGACGGACGTCAGCCGCGCCGCGTGTACCGCGAGTGCACTCCCGGCGGGGGCGGGCACGCCCACCGCCAGCATCCGATCGAACTTGCCGGCGTGCAGCCGCGCCATCAGGCGGGCGCCCAACGTGGCGCGTGCTGTCTCGCTGCGCCGTATCGCGTCCTGTATCTGGGCCGTCGAAAGAAATCCGACCGAAATCCTGTTCCCACTCATGGTCCCTGTCCTTTATCCCTTCACACCTCTTCAGAACTTGTGACTGTCAAAAACGCTACACCGGTCATGCATGACTAGTCAAGTTGATTTACCGGTCACGCAGTCCTAAACTCGAGCCATGCCGTCGCCACATTCGCACTGGCTCGCCGACGCCGAGCCCAAACCGGCGCCCGAGCCACTGAGTCGCATCCAGGCACTGGTCAACACCATCGAAATGCCCGATGGGCGGGACCGGCTTGCCGAGCAAACCGAGGCGCGCGACTGGCTGGTGTCCAGCGGCTTGCTGACGGCCACCGCCGAGCTTCGCCCTGCCGACCTCAACCTCGTCCGAGGCGTCCGTGAGGGCCTGCGCGCGATGCTCGTCCACAACGCGGGCGGCCCGCCGCCGATGGCGAATGCGTTCGCGCCGCTGCGCGATGTCGCGACCGCCGGCACCGCACGTGCTGACTTCGACGAACACGGTGAGGTGCTGCTCTCGGCAACCGGCGATTCGGTGCCCGCCCGGCTCATCGAGCTGCTGCTGATCATCCGCGACGCCCAACGCGACGGCACCTGGTCACGACTCAAGGCGTGCGGGAACGACGAGTGCCGGTGGGCGTTCTACGACCGATCCCGAAACCATGGCGGTACCTGGTGCGAGATGTCCTCCTGCGGCAACAAACTCAAGAACCGCGAGTTTCGCGCCCGCAAGCGCGGCGTGCAATCACGTTGACAAGTGCCACACCAGTGCCGCGGCCAGCGCGCCGACGCCGTTGAGCGACCAATGCAGCGCGATGGGGGCGATCAGGCTGCCGCTGCGACGGCGCAGCCAGGTGAAGACGAAGCCGGCCACCGCGGTGGCCGCGACTGCCAGCACGACACCAGCGATCGTGCCGAGCAGGCCGCCGCCGAATATCCGGGTGAATCCCACGTTGCTACTGGTCAGGCCTAGCGACGTGGCGATGTGCCAGAGGCCGAACAACAACGAGCCGGCCGCCGCCACGCCACGGAACCCCCACGCCCGGTTCAACGCGCCGTGCAGCACGCCGCGGAATGCCAGCTCTTCGGGGATCACGGTCTGCAGCGGGATGATGATCATCGAAGCGATCAGCGCGCCGGACACGGTCGCGTAGTTGCTGTTCATGAACATCGGCCTGGTCCACGGCAGCAGCGTCCCGATCGCGATGACGGACACCACCACGCCCACCGCGGCGAGCGCGTAACCGACGCCCGATTTCCAGTGTTCGCGGCTGAGCCCGAGTTCGACCCAGCCCAAACCGCGCGACCGCACCAGGATGACGAGGCCGACCGCCGCCGCGGGCACGGTGGCGACACTGGCCCACGGAGTCGTGAAGTGCGCGATCAGGTTGGTGATCGCCAGCACCACCACGACCACCGCGATATCGGCGTACGTGCGGAAATGCTGCAACGCGGAAAGCTGCCCGACCAGCGGGTGGGGGTGCGGGGCCACCGCGGTTACATCGGACATTTGGGGGTAAGTGTACTTGGGGGTGGAATAAGCACTGGTCATCGTGGACATGCGCGAAGCACCGTCTCGACCCCGTTGCCCGTAGCCCGTGGGTGAACAACTGGCGGACGCTGGGCAGGATGACGGCTTTGGGAGTTGGATTGGTATCGAGTCCTGGCCCAAACTGCAGGAGCGTGTATTGCGATGACCGCTGTAACCCCCAACTGGAATTCCACGGATCCACATGAACTGAGCGATGTGACGCTCGGCCAACTCGACGGATGGTGGCGCGCCGCCAACTACCTCTCCGTCGGTCAGATCTACTTGTTGAACAACCCCCTGCTGCGCACCCCGTTGTCACGCGAGGACGTGAAGCCCCGCCTGCTGGGTCACTGGGGGACGACGCCCGGCCTCAACTTCCTCTACGCGCATCTCAACAGGGCCATCAAGGAGCGCGAGCAGTCGACCATCTACGTCACCGGGCCCGGCCATGGAGGTCCCGGTCTCGTCGCCAACGCTTACCTCGACGGCACGTATTCGGAGATCTACTCCGACATCACTGCGGACGCGGAGGGGATGCGGCGGCTGTTCCGGCAGTTCTCCTTCCCGGGCGGCATACCATCGCACGTCGCTCCGGAGACACCGGGCTCCATTCATGAGGGCGGCGAGCTCGGCTACGCGCTTTCGCACGCCTACGGCGCCGCGTTCGACAACCCTGACCTGCTCGTCGCGGCGGTTGTGGGCGACGGCGAGGCCGAGACCGGCGCGCTCGCCACGAGCTGGCATTCCAACAAGTTCACCAACCCGGCCAAAGACGGTGTGGTGCTGCCGATCCTGCATCTCAATGGTTACAAGATCGCTAATCCGACTGTGCTGGACCGCATTCCGACGGAAGAACTTCGCAGCCTGATGGTCGGCTATGGCCACCACCCCTACTTCTTCGAAGCGAACGAGGACGCCGACATCTCCGACGTACACCGACGGTTCGCATCTCTCCTCGACACCGTTCTCAACGAAATTTCGGAGATCAAATCCAGGGCCGCGGCGCGTGACGAGCGTCGACCGTCCTGGCCGATGATCGTCTTCCGCACGCCGAAGGGATGGACCGGGCCGGAGTACATCGACGGCAAGAAGACCACGGGATCTTGGCGCGCACACCAAGTACCGCTCGCGAGCGCCCGCGACACTCCGGAACACCTGCAGGTGCTCGCGGATTGGCTGGGCTCCTACCGCGCTGACGAACTGTTCGACGAGCACGGCAGGCTCGATCCCACCATCGCGGCGCTGGCGCCGAAGGGCGCGCTGCGGATGAGTGACAACCCACGCGCCAACGGTGGGACGCTGCTCAAGGACTTGCGGCTGCCGGACTTCCGCAATTTCGGAGTGGAGGTGCCCGCTCCTGGTGCCTCGGTGGCCGAAGCCACCAAGGTGCTCGGTCAATGGCTGACCGACGTGGTGCGGCTCAATCCCGATAACTTCCGGATCTTCGGCCCAGACGAGACCGCGTCCAATCGGCTCCAGTCCGTCTTCGACGCCACCGACAAGCAGTGGAACGCCGAATTCTTCGGGCCGGAGGTGGACGAGCACCTCGCCCGCGCAGGCCGTGTGGTCGAAATGCTGTCCGAACACCAGTGCCAGGGCTGGCTGGAGGGTTACTTGCTCACCGGGCGGCACGGCCTGTTCAACTGCTATGAGGCGTTCATCCACATCGTCGACTCGATGGTCAACCAGCACGCCAAGTGGCTGAAGGTCACGAACCACATACCGTGGCGGCGCCCGATCGCGAGCCTGAACTATCTGTTGTCCAGTCACGTCTGGCGCCAAGACCACAACGGGTTCAGCCACCAGGACCCTGGCTTCATCGACCATGTGGTGAACAAGCGCGCCGAGGTCGTCCGGGTCTACCTGCCTGCGGACGCGAATACGCTGCTGTCCACGTTCGATCATTGCCTGCGCTCGCGCCAGTACGTGAACGTCGTCGTCGCGGGCAAGCAACCGCACCCCAACTTCCTCACCATGGAGCAGGCGATAGCGCATTGCACCCGAGGACTCGGGATTTGGGAATGGGCAGGCACGGAGATACTCGGGTCGGATCCGGACGTGGTGATCGCAACCGCGGGCGACGTCCCGACGCTCGAGGGCCTCGCGGCGGTCGACATACTCAAGCAGAACCTGCCCGATCTGAAGATCCGATTCGTCAACGTCGTGGACCTGATGCGGCTACAGGACGAGACCGAACACCCGCACGGTTTGTCCAACCGCGAGTACGACATGATTTTCACCCGCGACAAGCCGGTGATCTTCGCCTATCACGGATATCCGTGGCTGATCCACCGGCTGATTTACCGCCGTGAGGGGCACAACAACGTCCACGTCCGTGGCTATAAGGAGGAAGGCACCACCACGACGCCGTTCGACATGGTGATGCTGAACGACCTCGACCGCTTTCATCTGGTGATCGACGTGATCGACCGCGTGCCGTTCCTGCAGTCGCGATGCGCCACTCTGCGCCAGCGGATGGTCGACAACAGGATTCTGGCCCGCGAGTACACCCGCGAACATGGTGACGACCTCCCGGAAGTGCGCGACTGGGTCTGGCCGGACGCACGTGGGGTGGCAGCCGATTCCGCCATCGCCGCTGCCGCCTCGACCGGCGGAGACAACGAGTAGCCGGTGGACCGCCCGCGCCGCGGGAACCCGCCTGGTCTTCGCTACCCTGACGGGCGTGCTTCTGGCGGAACTGAGGGTCCTCGACCTTTGTGACGGTGCCGCCGACGCGGTGACCCGACTGTTCGCCGACCTCGGTGCCGACGTGCTGAAGATCGAACCTCCCCGCGGTGCTGAAGCCCGCACCGAGCTACCAAGCGTGGCCGGCGCGGGCATCCCGTTCGCGTTGAACAACGCCAACAAGCGCAGTGCCGTGCTCGATCCCGGTGAGCCCGCGGACCGCGAGCGATTCACCGAGCTGGCCGCCACAGCCGACATCGTGGTGGACGACGGCAATCCCGCGGGCGTGGCGGCGTTCGGCACGTCCTGCGCCGAGTTGTCGCAGCGGCACGCCCATCTGGTCGCGATGTCCGTCACCGACTTCGGCGCCGACGGTCCGCGCAGTTTCTGGCGCGGCAACGATCCAGTCTTCTATGCGATGTCGACGGCACTGTCGCGGTCGGGGCCGACCAGCGGGCGACCGGTGCTGCCGCCGAACGGCATCGCCTCGGCGACCGCCGCCGTGCAGGCAGCATGGGCGGCACTTGTCGCCTACTACCACCGGTTACGTTACGGCACAGGCGATTACATCGACTTCTGTCGCTTGGAAGCAGTGGTGCAGTCACTCGATCCACCGTTCGGATCGGAGGGCCAGGCCGCCGTCGGCCAGAAACGGTCCAGCGAGCTGTGGCGCGGGAGACCGCGGAACCAGCAGATCTATCCGATCTTCCCGTGCCGGGACGGCCACGTCCGGATCTGCCTGCTCTCGCCGCGCCAATGGCGGGGAATGCGATCGTGGCTGGGGGAGCCCGACCAGTTTCAGGACCCGAAATTCGACACGATCGCGGCACGGTACGCCGCGTCGAGGGAGATAAACACTCTGCTCGACAAGCTGTGCGCGCCGCAGACCATGGACGAGTTGGTGACCGCGGGGCAGGCCCGCGGCGTGCCCATTGCGGCGGTTCTGAGTCCGGCGGAGGCGTTGGGCTCCGAGCATTTCCGATCCGTCGGCGCACTGACCGAGATCGCGATCGCACCGGACGTGGACGTGGCGGTCCCGGTCGGCGCGTTCGTCGTCGACGGACGCCGCGCCGGGTTGGTGCAACCGGCGCCAGGGCTGGGTACTGACGAAGCGGTCTGGCGCACAACACCATCCGGGCAAGCAGCCGGAGCGGAAACTTCCAACGCGAACCGGCCATTCGAAGGTCTGCGGATTCTAGATCTCGGCGTCATCGTGGCGGGCGGTGAGCTAGGCCGGCTGTTCGCAGATCTCGGCGCCGAAGTCATCAAGATCGAGAGCGCCGCCTATCCGGACGGCCTGCGACAGACCCCGCCTGGCATGCAGATGAGCAGATCGTGGGCGTTGACCCACCGCAATGAATACGCGCTCGGGGTGGACCTCCGCAGTGACGAGGGCGCGGAAATTTTCGCCCGTTTGGTCGCCCGCTCCGACGCCGTATTCGCCAACTTCAGACCGGGAACCCTTGCATCCCTTGGCTTTTCCTATGAAAGATTGCGCGAGCTGAACCCGTTGATCGTCTTGGCCGAAAGCAGCGCTTTCGGCGCCGCTGGGCCGTGGAGCGCCCAGATGGGTTACGGCCCGCTGGTCCGCGCCACCACTGGTGTCACCAAACAGTGGACGTCGGCGGACGATCCCGGCTTCTATGACGCCACCACTATCTTTCCCGACCATGTCTCCGCGCGTATTACTGCGATCGCAACGCTTTCAGCGCTGATCAGTCGTGACCGCACCAGAACCGGTGCGCACGTTCATGTCTCGCAGGCGGAGGTCGCCGTCAACCAGCTCGCAATAAGCTATGTGACCGATGCCGCACGCACCGCGAAGCTGCCTGTCGCCGACGATCCCGTTGTGCATGGCGTCTACCCTTGCGCCGGGGACGACGAATGGTGTGTCATCTCGCTGCGGTCCGACGGCGATCGCGAAGCCCTCGCTTCCGTCATGGGCGGCTCCGATGACGTGTTCGCATGGACGTCTCGCATGGACAAGGACGCCGTCGCGCACCTACTTCAGCGCGCGGGTGTGCCCGCCGCACCGATGAACAGGGCAATCGATGTGCTGGCCGATCCCGTCCTGCTGCACCGGAGGTTGTTCACCGACATGGTGCATCCGCTGTTCGAGCACCCGATGCCGACAGAGACCAGTCCCGCGCCGTACACCCACATCCCGCGCGCGGAACTGCGGCCCGCACCGATGCCCGGTGAGCACACCCGTGAGATCTGCCAGAAGCTGCTCGCTCTCGACAGCCGGGAGATCGACCGCCTGATTTCGGACGGCGTGTTGTTCAGCTCGGCCGAAGGGGCGCAACCGTGACAACACCGAGGACGCCCGTGCTGGTCGGCTACGGGCAGGTCAACCAGCACGACGAGACGCCGGATGTCGAGCCGATCGACCTCATGGCGGCGGCGGCCCGCGCGGCGGCCGACCCGCGGGTGCTGGAGGCAGTCGATTCAATACGAGTGGTAAACATCCTGTCGTGGCGCTACCGCGACCCGGGCCGGCTACTCGCGCAACATATCCGAGCCGTTGATGCAGCCACCCGCTACACGGGCGTTGGCGGCAACGTCCCTCAGACTCTGGTGAATCAGGCGTGCCTGGACATTCAGTCCGGACGGGCGGACCTTGTCCTCATCGCAGGCGCCGAAACCTTCCGCACCCGAACGCGAATACGTTCCAGGGGTACCAAACCGACGTGGACGAGTGAAGACGAGTCGGTGCCGTTTGCCCCTGGCGCCAACGAAGGCGAGCCACTGGTCGGCCCCGCAGAAGTCCGCATAAATCTGACCCGAGCCGGGCATTTCTACCCATTGTTCGAGCAGGCACTACGGATCGCCGCGGGGGAGTCTCCGGACTTCCACCGCAGGCGGATCGGCGAACTGTGGGCACGGTTCAGCGATGTGGCAGGGGACAACCCGCATGCCTGGATCCGGACACCGTTGTCGGCCGAGGAGATCTGGCAGCCCAGCGACGGGAACCGGATGGTCAGCTGGCCCTACACCAAGCTGATGAACTCGAACAACATGGTCGACCAGGGCGCGGTCATCATCCTGGCCGCTGCGGAGAAGGCCACGCATCTGCAGATCCCCACCGAGCGTTGGGTTTTCCCGTACGCGGGCACGGACGCGCACGATACGTATGCGGTCGGCGAACGTGCGGAACTGCACCGGTCGCCCGCGATCCGTATTGCCGGTCAGCGAGCGCTCCAACTGGCCGGCGCCGGCGTCGACGATATGGACCTGGTCGACGTGTACTCCTGTTTCCCGTCAGCGGTCCAGGTGGCCGCCGCAGAACTCGGGCTGCCTCACGCCGATTCGGACCGGCCGCTTACCGTCACCGGGGGCCTGACCTTCGCAGGCGGCCCGTGGAACAACTACGTGACGCATTCGATCGCCACGATGGCCGAACGGCTGGTCGCTAACCCCGGTCAGCGCGGTCTGATCACCGCCAACGGCGGCTGGCTCACCAAGCACAGCTTCGGCGTATACGGGTCTGAACCACCCGAGCACGAATTCCGTTGGGAAGACGTCCAATCCGCCGTCGACGCTGAACCGACGAGGAATGCAGAGGTGGAGTGGAGCGGGGTCGGCACCGTCGAATCCTGGACCACACCGTTCGACAGGAACGGCTCCCCGGAGAAGGCGTTCGTCGCGGTCCGCACACCCGACGACTCACGAACGCTGGCGGTGATCACCGACGCGGACGAGGCCGATGCCACCGTGCGTGAAGACATCGCCGGGGCGAAGGTGCATGTGCATTCGGACGGCACCGCCAACCTCAAGTGAGGGATTCCAACCCCTGCTGCGGGTCGGCGAGCTTGTCGGGGTCGACCGCCGATTGCGAACGGATGAGCGACTTTACGTCGTCGAGCACATCCCAGACGTTGACGTTCATGCCCGCCAGCACACGGTTGTCTCCGTCGAGCCAGAATGCGACGAACTCGCGGCCTTCGAGGTCGCCGCGGAACACGACGCGGTCGTAAGAGGGGGCGTAGCCGACGTATTCCATACCGAGGTCGTACTGGTCGGTGAAGAAATACGGCAGCTCGGCGTATTCGGTGGGCTTGCCGAGCATGCCCGAAACCGCGACCGCGGGCTGCTTCAGCGCATTCGCCCAGTGCTCGGTGCGAATCCGCGTTCCGAAGAGTGGATGCTGAGCCGACGCGATGTCGCCGACCGCAAAGATATCTGGATCGCTGGTGCGCAGCGTCGAGTCCACCAGCACACCGCCGTCGGGCCCGAGCGTCAGGCCCGCCCCGAGTGCCAGGTCGGTGTTCGGCGCCGCACCGACGGCGACCAGCACGGTGTCGGCATCGACGGTGGAGCCGTCACCTAGGCGCAGACCGGTTGCGGCGCCGTCCGTGGTGACGATCTCCTCAACCGTTGCACCCAGCCGCAGGTCGACCCCGTGTTCGCGGTGCAGTTTTGCGAATACCTCAGCCAACTCCCGACCGAGAGCGCCTAGCAGCGGCAGTTCGGCAGCCTCGACCACCGTGACCTTTACTCCGCGCTCGCGGGCATCGGCGGCCACCTCGAGACCGATCCAGCCGCCGCCCACAATCGCCAGCGAGGATCCCTTCGTCAACGCGGCGCTGAGGGCGTCGGCGTCGTCTACGGTGCGCAGGTAGTGCACGCGGTCGGCATCGGCGCCCGGGATCGGCGGCCGTCGCGGCGTCGAACCGGTGGCCAGCAGCAGCTTGTCGTAGGGCAGCGTGCTCCCGTCGGGCAGCCCGACGAGGTGGCCGTGCGAGTGGATCGTGGACACCGTGGTGCCGAGCCGGAGGTCGACGTTGTGGTCGCGATACCAGTCGGCCGGGTGGGTGGTGAACTCGTCGAGCTTCTTTTTGCCTGCCAGGTATTCCTTCGACAGCGGAGGACGCTCGTACGGCAGATGCTGCTCTGTGGCAAAGACCACGACGTCACCGCCGAAGTCGTTGTCGCGTAAGGCTTCAGCTGCCTTTGCTCCGGCGAGGCCACCGCCGACGATAAGGAAGTTCTCCGAATTCGACGACATACCTCGACGCTACGCCGCCGCCTAGGGCGCGTCGACGGGCACCTCGGTGTACTGCGGCAGGAACCCGTCGGCGCTGAAGGTGAAGCCCTTGCCACTTTGCTCGCTCAGGCAGGAGATGCCCGTTCGTTCTTGAATGTTGCACCGGAAGCGGGCGACGACCAGCGTTCTGTTGAACGGCAGTACTTTCGGGGGCGCCGAGTTCAGCGAGAAGTCGGGTTGGTCCGCGGCCGCGAAATGCGCGTCGCCATCGGGTTCGACGACGACTGCGTTCGGCCTCGTCTCCTTGCCCGCGGCATCGGGAACGGTGTCGGGTGCACCCGCAATGCCCAGCCCGGAGCCCGCAGACTGGCAGCCTGCCCAGACACGGGGGATTATGGCGCACCGCCACCGGCCACTTGGCGCACTGAAGTAGTAGGCGGCCCTGTCGTTGGGGTGCGCGACGTAGTCGAACGCGTTGACCATGTGGGCGATGTCCACGGGCGGAAGCTCCGGCGTAGCGACGGTGCTCGTCTCGGTGGACACCCATTCTCCGGAGTTCACGGTGCGCACGCTTGAGCAGCCGGCGACGGCCAGCGCCGCTGCCGAGAGCGAGATCAGGGTTATCACACGCATTGCGGTCAATAGCGTGCCGGAACCTGATTTCGGCGAATCACGCGGGGGTCACCAGTTCCCTGAGCCTGCGCGCGTTGCGCACGGCGTGACCGCCGAGATCGTTGTTGAAGTACACGTCGACGCGTTTGTCCTCCTCGTGCCAGGTCCGGACGCGATCGGCCCACCAGCGCAGGTCCTTATCCGAATAGGAGCCGGTATAGAGCGAAGCGGGCTCAGGCCCGTGCATCCGGATGTAGACGAGCTCGCTGGTCGCACGAGGTACACAGGCCAGCCCCGCGCCGCTCATCACGACATACGCCGCCCGGTGACGTTCCAGCAGCGAGAACACCGCGGCGTCATTCCACGACGGATGCCGCAATTCCATTGCGACCGGTATCGAAGTCGGCATCACGCGAAGGAAGTGATCCAGCCGGGCGTCGTCGCGTTGGGCCGCCGGGTGCAGCTGGACCAACAGCGCCTCCGCCCGGTCGCCCAGCGCCTTCCAACACCGCTCGAAACGCTCGACCCACGGCTCAGGAGATTTCAGCCGACGGAAGTGGGTCAACCCGCGATGCGCCTTGACCGCCATGGTGAAGTCGTCGGGGAGCCGCTGTCGCCAGCCGGTGAATGCGGCGTCGCGCGGCCACCGGTAGAAGCTCGCGTTGAGCTCGACGGTGTCGAACTCCTCGACATAGCGGGCCAGCCGCTTCGACGCGGGCAGACCACGGGGGTACAACACATCGGCCCAATGGTCGTAGGACCAGCCCGAGGTGCCGATCCTGATCACTTCGCCGGCAGGGTCTTGGCGTAGTCGACGCCGCGGCTGACCCAGGATTGCAGCTGTCGTTTGTTCTTCACGCCATCGACAGCAACCCGAAGCCACCCACGCGTTTCGCGGCCCGCCATCACCATGGGTTCGACGTGGTCGCGTGCCAACAGCTTGTCGGTCTCATCGCGGGGCACGCGCACCATCAGCCCGCCACGACCGCTGACCGCCACCGACATGTTGCCGTTGATCAGAAACGCTAGTCCGCCGAACATCCGCTTCTCCTCGACGCCCTTTTCAGCGCCGAGGAGTTCGCGGATGCGGTCAGCCAGTTCGGTGTCGTAGGCCATGCCCCGACACTAGGCCGCGGTTGTCGCCGCGGACTCGGCCGGTTCCAGCGCCTGCGCGACGATGTCGGCGACATCGGTCATCGGCCGCACCTCGAGGGCCGCGAGCACCTCGGCCGGGACGTCGTCCAGGTCGGGCTCGTTGCGCTGCGGGATGAAAACCGTTGACAGACCCGCACGCTGGGCGGCGAGCAGCTTCTGCTTGACGCCGCCGATGGGCAGCACCCGGCCGTTCAGCGTCACCTCGCCGGTCATGCCGACGTCGGCGCGGACCTGACGTCCGGTGGCCATCGACACCAGCGCGGTGACCATGGTGACACCCGCGGACGGACCGTCCTTGGGCACCGCACCTGCGGGCACGTGCACGTGGATCTTGCGGTCCAGCGCGGCCACGTCGACGCCGAGCTCCTCGGCGTGGGAGCGGACATAGGACAGCGCGATCTGTGCCGACTCCTTCATCACGTCGCCGAGCTGGCCGGTGAGCTGCAGGCTCGCCTCACCCTCGTTGGACCCGGCTTCGATGTAGAGGACATCGCCGCCGAGGCCGGTGACCGCAAGGCCGGTGGCCACGCCGGGCACGGCTGTGCGTTCAGCCGACTCCGGGGTGAACCGCGGGCGACCAAGGTAGCCAACGAGATCCGGCTCGTCGATCACTTTCGGAGCCGCTCCGGCGGCGACATCAGACCGAGCGCCGGATTCCTCCAATTCCTTGGTCGCCTTGCGCAGCGCCTTCGCCAGTAGTCGCTCGAATTGCCGCACACCCGGTTCACGGGTGTAGTCGGCCGCGATCTTGCGCAGCGCGGCATCGGTGACCGTGACTTCCTCGGCCGTCAGCGCCGCCCGTTCGCGCTGCCGGGGCAGCAGGAAGTCGCGGGCGATGGCGACCTTGTCGTCTTCGGTGTAGCCGTCGATCTGCACCAGCTCCATCCGGTCCAACAGTGCCGACGGGATGTTCTCGATGACGTTGGCTGTCGCCAGGAACACCACATCCGACAGGTCCAGGTCGAGATCCAGGTAGTGGTCGCGGAAGGTGTGGTTCTGCGCCGGGTCGAGCACCTCGAGCAGCGCGGCGCTCGGGTCACCGCGATAGTCGGAGCCGACCTTGTCGATCTCGTCCAGCAGCACGACGGGGTTCATCGAACCCGCCTCACCGATCGCACGGACGATCCGACCCGGCAGCGCACCGACATAGGTGCGCCGGTGGCCGCGAATCTCGGCCTCGTCGCGCACGCCACCGAGGGCGACGCGAACGAACTTGCGTCCCAAGGCACGTGCGACGCTCTCACCGAGCGAGGTCTTGCCGACGCCGGGGGGGCCGGCCAGCACCATCACGGCACCGGAACCGCGTCCGCCGACGACCGCCATGCCGCGCTGGGCACGCCGGGCGCGCACCGCCAGGTATTCGACGATGCGGTCTTTGACGTCGTCCAGCCCATGGTGGTCGGCGTTGAGAATCTCGCGCGCGGCCGTCAGGTCGGTGGAGTCCTCGGTGGTGACGTGCCACGGCAGGTCGAGCACGGTGTCGAGCCAAGTACGGATCCAACCGCCTTCTGGGCTTTGCTCGCTCGAGCGTTCCAGCTTGCCGACCTCGCGGAGCGCCGCCTCACGGACCTTCTCCGGCAGGTCGGCGGCCTCGATGCGGGCACGGTAATCGTCGGAACCGTCCGGCTCGCCCTCGCCGAGTTCCTTGCGGATGGCGGCCAGTTGCTGGCGCAGCAGGAACTCTTTCTGCGTCTTCTCCATGCCGTCGCGCACGTCGTCGGCGATCTTGTCGTTGACCTCCACCTCGGCAAGGTGGTCGCTGGTCCAGTCGATCAGCTCACGCAGCCGCTCGGCGACATCCGGTGTCTCCAGCAGTTGCCGCTTCTGCAAATCGGTCAGATACGACGCATAGCCGGCCGTGTCGGCCAGTTGCGACGGGTCGGTCAGCTTGTTGACGAAATCGATGATCTGCCACGCTTCGCGCCGCTGCAGCATCGCCAGCAGCAGCTTCTTGTACTCCGCGGCCAGCGCCTTGGTGTCCTCATCGGCTTCGGTTTCGGCCACCTCGGTCACCTCGACCCACAGCGCAGCCCCCGGGCCGGTGGTGCCGGACCCGATATGGGCACGCCGGTCACCGCGGACGACGGCGGCAGCGCCGCCGCCGGGAACGCGTCCAACCTGCACGATCGACGCGAGCACACCGTAGGTCGGGTAGCGGTCGTCAAGCCGCGGGGCGATCAGTAACTTGCCGTCTTCACCCGCCTGAGCGGCGTCTACCGCAGCGCGGGCGGCGTCGTCGAGCTCGATCGGCACCACCATTCCGGGCAGCACGATCGGCTCGCTCACGAAAAGGACGGGCACAACACTCGTCACGCTCGATGCTTCAGACATTCGGTCCTCCAAAGTTCAGCCTGATGCGCTCAACCCTGGGAGGCGCTCCTTTGTTCCCGCAGCGCGTGCACTCATCGCCGAGAGCAGAACGCGGACCCGCTCTATGCCTCCCCGGCAGGACCACCCAATTGGGCGATGCCCGGTGACCTCCCGGGCAGGTACTCACATGCATGGCCCCTTGGCGAATCCGTGACTTCCACGACGACGACCTCGACCAGGCGATCTGTATCTGGGACCAGAGTCGAACCCCTGCCGAGCCACATCCTGTGTTTCCGGTATCCGAGGTCATTTCGGCGGCCAGGTCGGGCCAACCGGCTGTGGTGGCCGTGATCGCCGACGAACTAGTCGGAATGGCGGCGGCGCACGTGCGTGGCGAGCGCGCGTGGATCGCAATGGTGGCACTCAGCAGCATGTGGCGAAACCGGGGAATCGGCAGCGCATTGCTCGGCGAGCTGGAGGTCCGGTTGCGAAATATGGGTGTACGCCGGATCTGCGCGCTGATGCCCGCCGACGCAACCGGTGCCGACGCCTTGAGCAACTGCGGTTACGTCGAACGTACCGAGTTGAGCTACTTCGAGAAGGTCGATCATGTCGGCGCCGCTGACGCGGGCCTACTGGCCAATCTCGGTGGCCAGGTTATGCCACGCGGACTCTGGCAGGCGATGGCGGGCATGGAGACCGAGAAGCAGATCATCGAGCAGCGTATCGTGCTGCCTCTCGTCGAACCGGAAACCGCTGCGCGTTATGGAGTTTCGCCGCCCAAAGCGGTGATCTTGTTCGGACCGCCGGGCACCGGGAAGACAAGTTTCGCTAAAGCGGTGGCCGGGCGACTCGGCTGGCCTTTTGTCGAACTGTTCCCGTCGCGAATGGCCGCCCCCGACGTCGCGATGGCGAGCGCACTACGTGAGGCATTCGCGACTCTCATGGAACTAGAGGCCGCGTTGGTCTTCATCGACGAGGTCGAAGAGATCGCCGGCTGCCGGTCGGGTGTTCCATCGGATCCTTCACACGGCGTGACGAACGAACTGCTGAAACTCATACCGGCGTTTCGCCAGCACGATGATCGCCTACTGGTTTGTGCGACGAATTCGGTGCGATCGCTGGATTCGGCATTCCTGCGACCGGGGAGGTTCGACTACATCATCCCTGTCGGCCCGCCGGACTCTACGGCCCGCGCCGCGATCTGGGGGAGATATCTGGGCCCCATGGCCACCTTGGTGGACATCGACAAACTCGTCGAAGCCAGTGAGATGTTCACGCCCGCCGACATCGAGTTCGCCGCACGCAAGGGCGCCCAGTCCGCGTTCGAGCGTGAGGTCGAGTTCCGACACGACGAGCCCGCGCGCACCGAGGACTATCTGTCGGCAATCGCCGACACCCGGCCGACCCTGACCGAGGCCATGCTCGCCGAGTTCGACGAGGACATCGCCATGCGCACCCGGTTGTGAGCATCATGGCGCGCGGTTCGTCAGGAATATCGGGCCGGATGTCGAGGTCGTTCCTGACATGACCAACGTCACGCCAGGAACCGTCATCGCCATTACAGGTGCCAGCAGCGGCATCGGGGAGGCAACTGCCCGCGTGCTCGCTCGCGGCGGTGCGTCCCTGGTTCTGGGTGCGCGTCGCACCGACAGGCTCGACCGGATCGCGGAGGAACTGCGGACCGACGGCGCCGACGTCGCGACGCTCGAGGTCGACGTGGGCCGGCGCGAGGACCTGGAGCGGTTGGTGCAGACCGCCGTCGACGGATTCGGGCGACTCGACGTGATGGTCAACAACGCGGGCATCAGCAAGCTCGGTCCGGTGGCCGACGGTGATGTCGAGGGGTGGTCGGCGATGATCGACGTGAACCTGCGCGGCGTGCTGTACGGCGTCGCCGCAGCGATGCCGGTGTTCCGGCGGCAGGGACGCGGCCATTTCGTGACGACGGTGTCGACGGCAGGCCTGAAGATCGTTCCGGACATGGGGGTCTACGCGGCCACCAAGAACGCCGTCCGCACGGTGATGGAAACGCTGCGGCAGGAGTCCACCGACGGCGTCATCCGCACCACGTCGATTTCCCCAGGTTTCGTGCGCACCGAGCTCGGCGACTCCGTCGACGACCCCGCGGTGCGGGCCCGAATACAGTCGAACATGGACGAATTCGGCCTTCCGCCGGAAGCCGTTGCGCGGGCGATCGCCTACACGATCGCAGAGCCGCACGACGTCGAGGTCGGCGAAATCGTCATCCGCCCAACGGTTCAGGGCTAACCCGCAAAGCAGTGAGCCTGCCGCCGGGGTAGCGACAGGCTCACTGGAGGGAGGTGCTGTTACGCGGAGGTGGGGGACGCGCCCAGCACCCGTTGGAGATCGGGCTTCATCTGCTGGAGTTGCTGACCCCAGTAGCCCCAGCTATGCGTCCCGCTCGACGGGAAGTTGAACACCCCGTTCTGCCCGCCCGCCGCGACGTAGTTGTCGCGGAAGGTCTCGTTGGTGCGCAGCGTGAACCCTTCCAGGAACTGCGCCGCCATCAGGTTTTCGCCCGCCGTTCCGGTGTCGAGATCCGCCGGCGTTCCATTGCCGCAATAGATCCAGATCCGGGTGTTGTTGGCCACCAGCTGATTGATGTTGACCATCGGGTCGTTGCGC
This sequence comes from uncultured Actinomycetota bacterium, assembly GCA_963817825.1. Classification (GTDB taxonomy): domain Bacteria; phylum Actinomycetota; class Actinomycetes; order Mycobacteriales; family Mycobacteriaceae; genus Mycobacterium. The sequence goes on from CAWFQG010000015.1 coordinate 202,108, forward strand.
TTCCATGCAGGATCGGACGACGGGCCCCACATGTCTTCCGCGTTGTAGCCGCCCGCGTCGTTCATCGCGAGACCGATCAGCATCGGCCACCAACCCTCGGAGGGATTGAGGAAGCCGGACAGCGACGCCGCGTAGATGAACTTCTGCGGGTAGTAGATCGAGTAGGTCAGCGCCGTGCTGCCGCCCATCGAGATGCCGACGACGGCGTTGCCGTTCTGCGACACACCCTTGTTGGCTTCCAGATAGGCCGGAAGCTCCTGCGTCAGGAACGTCTCCCACTTATAGGTGTAGTCCTGACCGTTGCCCTGGGACGGCCGGTACCAGTCGGCGTAGAAGCTCGACTGACCGCCGACCGGCATGATGGTCGACAGCCCCGAGCCGTAGTACCACTCGAACGCCGGGGTTTCGATGTCCCAGCCGTTGTAGTCGTCCTGCGCGCGAAGGCCGTCGAGCAGATAGACCGCGTGCGGTCCGCCGCCCTGGAACTGGATCTTGATGTCTCGGTTCATCGACGCTGACGGAACCATCAAGTATTCGACGGGCAGACCCGGGCGGGAGAAAGCGCCCGCGGTCGCCGACCCCCCGGCGAATCCGATCAGCGCGGGCAGAGCCACCGCCACCAGTGCGCTGACCGTCAGCCTGCGCATCCATTTACCTTGAAACTTCTCTCTGAGTTTCATAACGGCAACCAACCCACCTTTCCTCTTGCTAGCCACAAGCAATTGCCGTTGCTTTGCGAGCGCAAGTGAAACACGCGCCACATACGTCACACGCGTACCAACACAGCGTTGGCATATCGCGAATGGCTAACGATTGAGACTCGGCGCGGACTCGGCACTCAGTTCTGGCGCCCGAACAGGGCAAACAGCGCCTGTGGCATCAACGCAGGTCGCGCAACTGCGTCACGTGTCGCGGTGTCAGCTCCTCGAGGCTGGTCACGCCGAGCAGTCGCATTGTGCGGCTGACCTGACCGGAAAGAATCTCGATGGCGCGGTCGACGCCGGCCTCGCCACCGGCCATCAGGCCGTAGAGATAGGCACGCCCGACGAGCGTGAACCGTGCGCCCAGTGCGATGGCGGCGACGATGTCGGCACCCGACATGATTCCGGTGTCGAGCACGATCTCGGTGTCGCCGCCGAGCTCACGCGCGACTTCGGGCAACAGCTGAAACGGCACCGGTGCACGGTCGAGTTGCCTGCCGCCGTGGTTGGACAGCACGATGCCGTCCACTCCGAGATCCACCACCGACTTGGCATCCGCCAGCGTCTGTATTCCCTTGACCACCAACTTGTTCGGCCACTGCGACTTGATCCATGCCAGGTCGTCGAACGTCACAGTTGGGTCGAACATGGTGTCCAGGTATTCGGCCACCGTGCCGGGCCAGCGATCCAGCGAAGCGAACGACAGCGGTTCGGTGGTGAGCAGGTCGAACCACCAGCGGGGGTGTGGCACCGCATCGAGCACGGTCCGCAGCGTCAGCGCGGGCGGGATGGACATGCCATTGCGGGTGTCACGGAGCCGAGCGCCTGCGACCGGAACGTCGACGGTGGCCAGCAAGGTGTCAAACCCTGCCGCGGCGGCGCGCTCCACCAACGCCATCGACCGGTCCCGGTCCTTCCACATGTATAGCTGAAACCAGTTGCGGCCGTGCGGGTTCGCCGCCTTGACATCCTCGATGGAGGTGGTGCCCAGCGTCGACAACGCGAACGGGATGCCCGCCCTCGCAGCGGCGTGCGCGCCTGCGGTCTCACCCTCGGTGTGCATGAGACGGGTGAAACCCGTCGGTGCGATCCCGAACGGCAGTGCGACCCGATCGCCGAGAACGTCCCAACCCGTACCGACCTCGGCGACGTTGCGCAGGATGGTCGGGTGAAACTGGATGTCGCGGAAGGCCTGCCGCGCCCTGGCCAGTGACAGTTCTTCCTCCGCGGCACCGTCGGTGTAGTCGAACGCCGCTTTCGGGGTGCGCCGCTTGGCGATTCGGCGCAGGTCGTCGATCGTCAATGCGGCCGCGAGTCGCCGCTTGGTTCCGTTCAGCTCCGGCTTTTTGAACTGGATCAGCGGAGCAAGGTCGCGGGCCCTCGGCAGTCGACGCTTCATGGCAACAGCTACTCGGCCGCCGCGGCCAGCTTCCGCCGCAGGCTGGCGCGCCGCTCCTCAATAGAGCGACCAATATCCTGCAGCAGCAACGGCTTTCGCGCCACGAGTTCTTCGATGTAGTCTCTCTCCACCCGCACGACGGTCACCTCTTCGAGCGCATAGGCCCGCGCCGCGACCGGCTCCCGGGTAAGGGCGGTCTGACCCAGAAAGTCGCCCCGCTCTAGGGTTCGCAGCGGGATGATCACGCCGTCGTCGCCGCTGACGACCAGCCGAACTCGGCCGTCTACGATGAAGGTCATCCGTTTGGGGACCTCACCGGATATCTGGATATTCTCGTCGGCGCCATATCGGGTGAGACGGGCGTGGTCGAGCATCTCCTGCTGTTCCGCCTGGTTCAACCGCAGAGTGGGGGCGATGACTCGAATTGATCGTTCGCGCCGCTCTGGCGTCTCGAATTCGTCTTCGGCCTCGTCGAGATGGAGTCCGTACCGCCGCGATGCATACCAGACCCAGCGCAGGAACATCGATTGGGCCGCGAAATCGTCGGCTGGAGTGCGCATCGGTATCAGTGTCTTGTACTGGAGCCCGCCCACCGGCGCGGTCGACGGCGCCGCGTCGGGCCGCAATTGTGGCAGCGCGGCCGCGACCCGGTTCAACATGTCGCGGACGTCGTCGGGCGGGTCGTCGACCGCGAACACCGTGGTCACACTGAGGGAGTGAGCGCCGGGCGGCCGGGAGAAGTTCGTGAAGGATGCGGCAGCCAGTACCGAGTTGGGCATGATAAGCAGCCCGTTGCCGGTGTCGATATGTGTTGCGCGCCAGTTGACTTCGACCACGCGGCCTTTTGCCGTCGGCGTTTCTATCCAGTCGCCGAGCTGAAACGGCTGCTCGAAGAGGACGAGCAGGCCCGAGATGATTTGCCCGACGGAGTTCTGCAGGGTCAGCCCGAGCACGATCGAAGACACGCCTAGCGCGGTGAACAGCCCGCCGATATGTGCGCCCCAGATATAGGCGAGGATCAAACCTACGCCCAATGCAATCAACGCGAACCGCGCCACGTCGAGAAAGATCGACGGAATCCGATGGCGCCAGCTTCCTGCCGGGGCCCCCTGGAACAACGTGGCGTTGGTGCCCGAGAGCAGCAGCACCAGCACGACGAAACCGAACGCCGTCGCAACCACGCGCACCGGTGTCGTCTCGCCTGAAATTTGCATGGCTCCGACGAGGAGAATCAACAGCGCACCGAGAGGCAGGATGTAGTTGCGCACCAGGTGGACCGGCCGAGCGAGGATGCTGCCACGGCGGCGCAGCGCGCTGTGCAGCTCGGTGAGCAGGATCAGGCAGATCGGAAAGCCGATCGCCACGCCGACTGCCCAGTAGAACCAGGGCGCATCGAGCGCGCTGGTCATGATTGCCGCTCCGTCAGTCGCCAGATCGGTTGTGCTTCCCCGTCGACGGTGATCGTCCCGGCGGACTCGAAGTTGCGGCTTTCGCGCATCACTTCATACACCGCCGAGCTGACGAAAACGCCGGCTTGCGGCGAGCCGCTCTGCACCTGATACGCGAGGTTCACCGCCGATCCCCACATGTCATAGGCCAGAGTCGAGCGGCCGACCAGCCCGCTGGTCACTGAGCCGGTGTCGACGCCGGCCCGCAGTTTGAGGTTGTGACCGGTCTCTACGTTGAATCGGTCGACCGTGCGCTGCATTTCGACCGCGAAGTCAACGGTGCGCCGCACATTGTCCAATCGCGGCACTGATAATCCACAGCCGGCCAGATAGCCGTTGTGCAGGGTGCGGACTTGCTCGACACCGAGATTCTCTGCGGCCGCGTCGAACTGCCGCGTCAACTTGTTCACGATGACCAGCAGCTCATCCGAGGTGATCTCGTCTGTCAGCTTGTCCAGGCCCACGACGTCGGCAAAGATCACGGTGACGTTCTGGTGATCCTGCGCGATCGTCTCCTCACCCTCCCGATAGCGCTGCCCCACAGGCTCGGGCATGAGCGAAAGCAGCAGTCGGTCGTTCTCGCGATGTTGCTCGGCGAGCAACTCCTCTTTGATCGTGAGGTTGCGGCTCATGTCGTTGAACGCCACGGTGAGATCGCCGAACTCGTCGCGCGACTCCACCGGCACCTTCACGTTGTAGTCGCCGGAACTGACCCGTTGGGCGCCAGCCTCGAGCCGACGGATCGGCCGCACGAACAGTCGCGCCAACAGCATGGCCGCGAGAGAGACGACAAAAATGATCAAAGCCGTCGACACCACAAGTGTGCGGGTGAATGTCGCCACCGGCGTGAATGCCTCTTCGGTGTCGATTTTTGCGACGATCGACCAGTTCAGGCCATCCAGGTTTACCGGTGCGTAGGCCTGTAACGTCCTGTGCCCGAGGTAGTCGTCCTCGATGATCGTGCCGGTCTGGCCACGCTGGGCCCCGCGGGTGGCCTCGGTCTCGACTGGCTGTACCAGCGTGGTGCCATTTTGGCGGATCGAGTCCTCGGCGACGTCGGGCGGTGTTCCGGCTTCGACGACGTCGCCCTTGAACTGCTCGGGGTTCTCCAGGAACAGCCGCGAGTCCGAGCGCATCAGCCCGTCCGGACCCACCAGGAACGTCTCGCCGGTCTTGCCCATCCCGGCTGCTTCCCACTTTTGGTCCGCGGTCATCAACCGGTTGATTGAGGAGATCGGGAACTGCAGCGCGAGAACACCTTCGGCCTTTCCTGGAGGTCCCACCGGCGCGACCATCCAGGCGGTCGGTTCGCTGGCTGGCTGGTAATCGCTGAAGTCGGTGACGCCCACATAGTCCACGGTGTTGGATGCCAGGGCCTTTTTGTAAGCGTCAGGCAGTGAACTCTCGCGAAACGGGCCGGTGAGGACGTTGGTCCCGAGATCGACACCCTTGTAGGCGGTGTAGACCACATTGCCCGCCGTATCGAGCAGCAACACGTCCTCGAAGTTGAAGCGAAGCACCATCGTGCGGAAGAAGTCGTTGAACCGAGCGTCGGCCGCCGACCATGCGCTGCCGTCGCGAGCGTCGTCGAATCGGATGGCCTTGTCCGAGTCATTGAAGGGAGCGGTGTAGTAGGCCTGGAGATACCGCTGTGCGTTCGAAGCGGGCAGCAGCGCGTCGACGTCGATGGCGTCCCCGGTCTGCGCCTGTTCGGCCTTCAGGAACTGGTTTTTGTAATAATCGACGACCGATTGCCATTGGGCAGGGTTGATCGTTGAAGTGTTGAGTTGGTTGAACGCGGCGGTGTAAGCCTCGATGGCCTCGGTGGTTGTCGTCCCGCGGGTGAAGGTGATAAGGACATCCTCGAGGTCGGTGAACTTGGCCTGGAGTTGGCGCGACTGTGATCCTCGGATCTCCGTCAGCCGCTCGAACGCCGATGCCCGGAGGGACGTGCGACCCGAGTGGAAGCCGATGGCACCCACCACCGCCGCCGACAGAATGCTGGTCATCAGCAGCATGACCAGCAGCTTGGACTGGATGCTGACCCGCGACAGCAGATGCCGCCCGGAAAAACGGCCGCTCCTGGGGGTCGGTCCGACGTCGGTCTGCTCGTCGGTCGTCGTCGACGCACCGTTGCGGCCCGTGGACCAAGGCGGCATGGGCGTCCTTTCGCAGGAAATCGGCTCCCGGGCGAAGACTATCTGGTGAAACTTGGAGCCTTCATCACAGGGAGGAAATCGCGACATGCCGGTGACCAACGATCCGTATGACCTGCAACGTTTTGTTGACGCGCAAGAACGCCTTTACGCCAGCGTCGTCGAAGAATTGACCGAAGGCCGCAAGAGAAGCCATTGGATGTGGTTCGTTTTCCCGCAACTGCGAGGGCTTGGCAGCAGTCCGACCGCGGTCAGGTTCGGGATCTCGTCGGCAGAGGAGGCTCGCGCGTATCTGGAACACGAAGTGCTTGGTCCGCGCCTGCGGGAGTGCGCGCGGTTGGTCGCGCAGATCGACGGTCGCTCGGCCGAGGAGATCTTCGGTTGGCCAGACGACCTCAAGCTGCGGTCGTCGATGACGTTGTTCGCCCATGCCGCCGACGACAAAACCGACTTCGTCGCCGTCCTGGACAAGCTCTACGGCGGCGACGAGGACCCGGCGACGCTGGCGCGGCTGTCCTGACACTCAGCTCGGCGCGATGATCAGCCAGCCGTGCGGCTCGATCTCGGCCTGCGAGATGACATCATGGCGGCGGCGCGCCCGATCCCGCGACGATCCGCCCGCCTGCCAGCCCGAACTCGCTCAGCGACAACGGCATCGGTGCGTCGTCGATATTGAGGGCGACCAGCAGCGCGTCCGATCCGCTGCGGGTCTCATAGACGTACTGGGTGTTCGCCAGCTTCGACGCGGACGTCCTCGCGGTGTGCAGCCACGGATGCCGCCGACGAAGCCCGATCAGGTACTGGTGCAGGCGGTAGATGTCCCGACCCTGGTCATCGACACCCATTAGGGGAGAGGTGAATTCGGGCCGGACCGCGTCGTCACCGCCGACCCGCTCCTCCTTGACTCCGCGGTACGCCGACTCGTCGCCCGCGTACACACTGGGAGTCCCGCCGACGGTGAGCAGGATGACGAGCGCGTGTTCGAGATGACGGGTGTTCTCCAACTTGCTGGCGATCCGCGTGACGTCGTGGTTGCCGATGAAGGTCATCGGTACGAACACATCGAGAAAGTCGTTGTGCCGCTGCAGCGTCCAGTCGAGTTCGTGGAAGTTACCGTCGTTCAGGCTGCTCCAGATCGACTTCCAGAGTTCATATTGGGTGACCGAGTCGAAGCCGGCCTCGACCACGTGCGCCGAGTAGTCGCCGTGGATGACTTCACCGACGAACCAGGACTCGCCGAACTCCTCGCGGACCCGCGGCAACACCTGCGCCCAGAACCGGTCGGGGGCGGCGTATGCCGCGTCGAGGCGCCATCCGTCGGCACCACGGCGGAGCCAATGCTTCATCACGTCGGCGGTGTAGGCGATGACGTCGGGACTGTCGTGGTTGAGCGCGACCAGTTCGCCGTGTCCCTCGAACGTCTCGAAATCGTCGCCTGTGCGGCGGAACCAGGAGTTGTCGTTTCCCGCGACTGCGTCCCGGTAGCGGGGGAATTCGGTCCCGACATGGTTGAAGACACCGTCGAGCAGGACCCGCAGTCCCCGCCGGTGCGCTTCGGCAACCAGTTCATCGAAGTCCCCGTCGTCGCCGAGCCGGGGGTCGATCTTGTAGTGGTCGGTGGTGTCGTAGCCGTGTGTGCGGGACGCGAATATCGGGCCGAGCGCGATACCCGACGCACCGAGTTCGAGTGCGTGGTCGAGCCATTCGACGATGCGGCCCAGGCGGTGCTCGTCGGCGCTGGGCGGCGGGTCGGCGGGAAACGCGCCGACGAAGCCGAGAGGGTAGACATGCCACCAGATAGCGTGCTCGACCCACCCCGGATCTGTGCCGGATGAGCGCTCGCGCGAAGACCCTGTCATGGCCGGAACTTCGCTTGGTAAAGCGATTTCATCGCACCGGCGAACTCGGGCGCTGGACCGTCCACGACCATTGCCGGCGCCACCGTGGTGATGGGAAGCGCGGCGACCGGCGACGGTGGGGCACCCCACTCGGTGAGCCATTGGCTCAACTGGTCACTCGACGCGGCGTACACAATGCGGCCCAGCCCGACCCAGGCGTGCCCGGCGGCGCACATCGGGCAGTGCTCGCCGGAGGTGTAGACGGTCGATGCCGCCCGCTCTGCCGGGGTCAGGTTGGCCACCGCCCACTGCGCGATCGCGAACTCGGGATGTCGGGTGGCATCGCCGTCCTTGACCCGGTTGCGATCCTCGAACAGTGTGTGACCGTCCGAACTGACCAGAATCGAGCCGAACGGCTCGTCACCGGCATCCAGCGCCGACCGCGCGAGTTCGACGCAACGACCGAGTCGGTCGAGGTCGTCGTCGCTGATCGCCACAGGCGGTGAGTTTACGCAGGGGGTGTCACGATGAGTTTGGCGAACCACCGCGGTCGAACCATCGGAGGTGATGAGGTGACCGAGCAGAAAGCGGTGGTCGAGAACCGGCCCGGCGAGGTGCCTGCGGCGTGATGGGCTTCTATCGGCACTGCAGCGAGGTCGTCGCCCAGACCGCGCTGTTGACCGACTACATCGACGGTGCGCACCTCAGCCGGCCGGTGCCGACCTGCCCGGGCTGGAATGTCTCACAGCTGCTGCGTCACGTCGACGGCGGACTTCGGTGGGTGGCCGAGATCGTCGCGACGCGCGCCACCTCGCCGCCGCCGGACGTCGCGCTGCGTGACCTGTCCGCTTTCACGGACGAGGATCCGACGCTGCTCGTCGAGTCGCTTTCGGCGGCCGCCGAGCAGCTGGCGGCGACGCTGACGGCAGCGGGACCTGACGTACAGCTGTGGTGCCCGGTCGAGGGCGGTGGTACCGCCTTCTTCGCGCGGCGGTTCACCCATGAAACCGCGGTCCACCGGTCCGACGCCGCCATCGCGCTCGGCGTGGACTATCTCCTGGATGACGACGTCGCGGCGGACGGCATCGAGGAGTGGCTCGAACTCGGTTCTCAGCCTTTCCATTTCGAGGTCCATCCGTGGATGCGCGAGTTGCTTGCTCCTGGTCGCACGATCGGCCTTCACGCGATCGACGTCCGGGCCGACTGGGTGCTGGACCTCACCGGGGACGCGATCGCTTGGCGGCGGTCCGACGAACCGACGACGGCCGAAATAACGGGACAGGCGAGAGATCTGCTGTTGACCATCTACCGGCGCACGCCCATCGACTCCAGCCGCATCGACGTGACCGGTGATGCCGGGCTCGTCGATTTCTGGCTGGAGCGCGTCGGATTCGGCTAAGCCCCTAGTAGGGCTCGCTCGCGGCCGGCGAAACGGTCATGGAGCGCAAGATAATTCACTCGTGTTGCCGTGGCGAGGACGGCGAGCAGACATCCCGCGGCCCCCCAGATCGCCAGCGTGATCAGCGGAGTCTGGGCACCGTTGCCTGCGAAGTAGGAGATGCTGCGCAACAACGCGACTCCCGAACCTTGCGGGACGATCATCGTGAAGGTCGAGTAGAAGCCCGACAGCAACGGTCTGCCGACCGGGCCCGCGGCGGCGGCGTTGCCGACGACGACCAGGAACAGGGTGAGAAGTGCCGAGGCAAACGTTCCGAACGCAGCGGCGACGCCGGTGACAGCGCCTGCGACGGCCATCGCGTAGAGCCACAGGGCTCCGAACACGGCCCATGTGTGCCCGGAGAGCGCACCGAGCGCGGCGTCGACGTAGATCGTCACCACACCGGCCAGCAGCGCCGAGTAACCGATCAGCGTCAGTGTGCGCAACATGAACCTGCCGGGTTTGTGCACCTTGCCCATGATGTAGCCAAAAGCGGTGGCGCCCAATGAGGCTCCGATGGAGATGAAGATGATGGCGTAGAACTCGACGGTGCCCGACGGGTCAGCCGCCGACGTCGGCGCGACATCCTCGACGGTGGCGGCCAGGCCGCCGCGTGTCGCAATCTCGCGGCCGACCGTTTCGGCGGCGGTCGCGACGCTGCGGCCACCGCCACCGGCCACATAGATCTCCATCTCGCCGGTGGGGGTGACGACGAAGGCGGAGTCGGCCTTGCGTTCGCGCACCTGATCTCTCGCCGCGGTGGCGTCGCCGACTTCGTTGACCGACAACGACCCCTGGCCGCGGATCGCGTCGACGACCTTCTCGGGCGCGGCCACTGCCACGGTGAGGTGGTGCAGGGTGGGCCTGGCGAAGGCACCGGAGTAACTCGCGATCATCGCGACGACGAATACCGTCAACGCGAACATCGCCAGCGCCATATTTCGGATCCCGGTCCTTTTAATCTCCGGGGACGCGTGTTTAGCCATGGGAAACCTTCCGTGCGTAATCGAATCGGGGGTCAGCGCGCAGCGGCGGCCACGGAGAGGCCGAGTAACGCGCCGACGGTGTCTAGTGCCGCAGTGACCCTGGCCCGCAAGTCGGTGGGGTCCGGATCTTCCATCCAGGACCGCAGCACCTCGATGAATCCGCCCACCAGGAATTGGCTGACCGATTCCGGGGTGAGCCCGGCGACGGCGGGGACCGCCGGCATGGCCTGGGTGGCGATCTGCTCACACGCGGGTGCGAGTTCGGTGCGGAAGGCAGCGACCACACGCAGCGTGACCGCGCTGGGCACGATGTTGCGGTACATCGCGCGGTGTTCGGCGGCGAAATCGAAGAGAGCCAGGATCCGGGCGCCCGGATCGGCGGCGATGTCGGCGGTGGCCGACGCGAAGGCGACCGAGAACGCGTAGGCGACGGCGTCGTCGCGATCGGCGAAGTGTTGGTAGAACACCTGGCGACTGACCTCTGCGCGGGCGACGATGTCGCCGACCGTCAACTGGTCGACCGGACCCTCGTGCGCCAGCGCGAATGCGGCGTCACGAATCCGGCCGCGGACCCGTTCCGCGCGGGGATCGACACTGTGTGTGCGTGCTGCCATATCCGCAGCGTAGACCAGTCATAGACAACTGACCACGAAAGTTTAGGTAATCTAAGACACCCTTCTGAGCTGGTGTGACGGGCGCGACGTCAGAGGGTGTGCAGCACCGCAGTCGCCGCGGCCAATGCGACGCCGATCACGGCCGGGGCCATGTCGACGACGCGATCGGAGGCACGCAGGTGGAATGCGACGGCTCCGATCGACAGCAGAGCCAGACCGATCGCCGCCGCGATACCGATCGGCGACCACAGCAGCCCGGCGAGCACCCCGACGACCCCGGTGAGTTCCAGCGCGCCGATCATCCGCCACTGGGTCGCCGACACGCCGAGGTGGTCGCGGATCGCGAGGGACTTCGGGACGCCGAGCAGTTTGATGCTCGCGGCGAACGTGAAGAGTGCCGCGAGCAGCAACGTCACTACTACGGTGGCGGTGTTCATTCCGAGCAGCGTAACCGGCGAGCAGACGCAAAGTCGCACGAAATCGACTCCCAGAGCGCGATTCTGCGACTGCTCGGCGGGCGGGCACCTAACGTGCAGGCGTGCTGCAGATATTTCTCAACTACGTCGGCATTGCGGTGTTCGCCGCGTCAGGTGCGACCGTCGGTGTTCGTAAGGGCTTCGACCTGTTCGGAATAGCGACGCTGGGAGTGCTTACCGGCGTCGGCGGAGGCGTGCTGCGCGATCTGCTGCTCGAGCGGCCTCCGTATTCGATCCAGCACTGGCCCAACATCACGGTCGCGCTGGTCGCGGTGGCTATCGCCACGCCGTTCGCCCACGTCGTGATCAGAATGAACACGGCGGTCCTGGTCCTCGACGCGATCGGGATGGGGTTCTTCGCGACCTCCGGCGCGGCCATCGCCGTTGACGAGGGTGCAAGCTGGTTCGCAGCCGGACTCATCGGCATGCTCACGGCGATCGCGGGCGGGATGCTGCGAGACATCATCGCCGGCGAAGTGCCCTTGGTGATGGGCCCAGACGATCTGTACGCGATTCCGGCCATGCTCGGCGCCGCAACCTACGTCGCGATCGACTACTTCTGGGCGCAGTGGATCGCGGTCGCGGTCGGCAGCGCAGTGGCGACACTGCTCCGGCTTGCGGCACTCGCGTTCCACTGGCGACTACCGACCGGCCCCCGCGAATTGATCGCGCGCGACAGCGGCTAGTGGCCGGCGACGATGTCCGCCTCGTCGATTTCGACCGGATCCTTCGCGCCTGGCAAGAACGAGTAGGCGGCGCAGACGATTCCGAAGAACAGGTAGCCCAACGCAACTTGCGGGTTGGCCGCCCACGCGACCTCGGGAGCATGGATCAGGCCGATGAACGACAACACCGCTCCGACGCCCGATGCGATGGCGGCATAGAGGAACTTCTTCTCCAGGATGAAAGTCACCATCGTGCCGAGGATCAGGCCCACCAGTACCGCGCCCTCGCCGAGCGTCCGCAGGCCTTCGTAAACGACCCCCGCCCCGTTGAGCGCCTCCATGCCGACCTTGTCTGCCGAAGTTCCGGCCGCGTTGAGCGCGTTGTCGATCAGGCCGCTGGCCCACTGCGCGAGGTTCGGCAGCAGCGCAGCCACCACCGCCACGGCGTGCAGCCGCGGCACCGCCTGGAACGCCTGGGCGCCGATCAACAAGCCGATGTATAGGAGGATCGGCACGATCGCAGGCACCGGCAGCAGCGCGTCCAGAACACCGAAAAGGCCAAGGAAGCAGAAGATTCCGATGACAATGCCGCTGGCGAGCGAGTAGCTGGCCCGACCGCCCGCGTCCTTCCAGCCGGGGTGCCCGATGTAGACCGCCGGCGGGAACGGCGAGCCGAACGCCGACCCGATCACGGCCCCGGCGCCGTCAGCGAGAAGCACGCTGCGCAGGTTATAGCTGTCACCGGCAGCGGCGGCACTCTCCACGTTGCTCATCGCCTCGGTGAAGTTGTACACGCCCAAGGGGATTGCGGTGCCAAGCAGCGGCGCCAGATGCGAAAGCCCGGAGAACAGCATGTCGAGCCGTAGATCGGGAATGCCGATTGCGATGTCGGAGATTGCCTGTCCGACATCGGGTGCGGACATGAAGCCGCCGATCCACCCGATTGCGGTGCCGACGAGCAACGCGGCAAGGCCGACCGGGATACCAAAGGGCAGTTTCACGTCCGTGAAGAACCCGATCAGGATGATGGCCATCACCGGAAGACCGATCCAGGCCGCCTCCCATATCTGCGCCGCGGGCCGCATCGAAATGAAGGTGATCGAGATGCCCGCCAGTGTGCCGAGCATCGCGGCGCGCGGAGTGAGCTTCCGAATGTACGGCCCGACGAACGCGCCGATCATCACGATGATGCCGATCATGAACGCCCAGGCAAGGCCCGACGACCACGCCTGCATGGGGTCCTTGGTGTTGAGATACACGGGCAGCATCACGACGAACACCACGATGAACATGTGCGGCACGCTGGGTCCGTACGGCAACGCGGTGACGTCGTCGCGGTTCTCGCGCCGGGCCAACCGACGGGCGAGGAACGTGTAATAGAGATTGCCAAGGATCAGCGCGACGCCAAGTGCGGGTAGCACGGTGCCGAGCACGTCACTGGCGGGCACCGAGACGACGCCGATCATCAGGCCGGTCAGCGTCAGGACGTTGACCAGATATGTTGAAGCCGAGGCCGAAGAACGCGTTGGTGTCGCCGCGGGTCCAAAACGGCAGGGACGCCGGAGCGGGCGCCGACTGGTCGATCGGTGGATCGGCGGGGGGTTGGGTTACATCGGTGGTCATGTGCTGCTCCTGTCAGGCGGCTGTGGTGGTGAGGGCGCGCAGGGCCGGGATGACGGCCGCGCTGTCGGCGACCCATCCGAAGATGCCGCCCTGGGCTTTGATCATCTCCAGGCCGATGCGCTGGAAGTCGGGGAAATACGAACCGACGCAATCGGATACGACGAGGCATTCGTAGCCACGGTCGTTGGCTTCGCGAGTGGTGGTGTGCACGCAAACCTCGGTGGTCACGCCGGTGATCAACAGTTGGCTGATTCCCGCGTCGACGAGGATGTCCTGCAATTCGGTGGCGTAGAACGCACCCTTGCCGGGCTTGTCGATGACGACCTCACCCTGGACCGGTGCCAGCTCGTCGACGATGTCGTGGCCGTACTCGCCGCGGATGAGGATCCGGCCGTACTTGCCCGGGTCGCCGATACGTTTCGACGGAGCACCGCGATTGAGCTTGGCCGGTGGACAATCCGACAGGTCCGGCGGATGACCTTCTCGGGTGTGGATGACCATCACTCCCGATGACCGGGCCGCCGCGATCAGCGCCGCCAACGGGGGCACCACCTTGAGCAGCTGATCGACGTCGTTGCCCAGGCTCTCGCCGAATCCGCCGGGCAGCAGGAAATCTCGTTGCATGTCGATGACGATCAAGGCGGTCTTGCCCTCGACGACGCTGAATGGTGCGGGTTCGGCGGGGACTTCGATGCTCGTGCTCACGTGTACTCCTCTGCGGTGTTCGACAAAGTGGACTTCGCGCTGACGTCGGGGCGGAATCCGCGCGGCTCGTCGAGGATCCGCGCCGCGAGTGCGAGCGCGGTGTCGTCGCTGAGTGCGGCGCCCAGCACCATCGCGCTGTAGGGCCGGCCGTCCGCGGTTGTCCCGAGTGGGACTGCGACGCCGAGCAGATCGAGAAGATTGCCGAAGTGTGTGTAGTGACCGAGCATTGTGTTGCAGTCGATCGGCCGCGCCAGCACCTCGTCGACGGTGAAGGTGGTGCCGATGGTGGGCACCACCAAGACGTCCATCTTGTGCCACAGCCGCCCCACATCGTGCCTTGAGTTCCTGCAGGCGCTGCAGCGCAGCGAATGTGTCTACGGCGGTGTATCTCTCGCCGCTGCGCAAGATCTCCCGAACCACTGGGTGTATCGACTCCGGCTGGGCGGCAAGGAAATCCCCGAATTCGACCAACCGCTCGGCCACCCACGGTCCCTGGTAGAGCAGGGAACCGGCAGCCAGAAACGGCTCGACAGAGACGTCGACGACAGTGGCCATGCCGCTGAGGTGCTCGCGGAAAGCCAGATGGGCGCGGCGCATCTCGTCGTCGCCGAAGAACTCCAACTCGTCGACGGGCGGCAGCCCGACCCGGATCGCCGATCCGTCGTGGTGCGGACCGCGCCCGCGTGACCACGGATCGCCGTCGTCGCGGGCAGCCATCACGTCGAAGACCCGGTCGACGTCGTCGACGCAACCGGCCATCACACTGATGCAGTCCAGCGACCTGCACGCCGGGACCAGGCCGACGGTGCTGATCAGGCCGCGGGACGGCTTGAACCCGACTACTCCGTTGAGCGCGGCGGGGACTCGGCCCGAGCCTGCGGTGTCGGTAGCAACCGCGAACGGGACCTGGCCCAGCGCGACGGCAAGCGCCGAACCCGAACTCGAGCCACCCGAGATCATCTCGCCGCCGTACACACTGCGCGGCACCGTGTACGGGGTCCTGGTGCCGTTCAACCCCGTGGCGAACTGATCGAGATTGGTCTTGCCCACGTACAACGCACCGGCATCGAGAAGACGACGCACGGCGGGCGCGGTGGTCGAGGCGACGTAGGCGTAGTCGGGGCAGGAGAGTGTGGTCGGCACACCCTCGACGTCGATACTGTCCTTTACTCCGAACGGCACCCCGTAGAGCGGGAGAGTGCGTGCACCCGAACGCGTTTCGATCTCCTGGGCCGCCGCCAACAGCTCGTCGCGCGGCACAGTGGACAACCAGGTGCCGTCGTCGCCCCTGCCCGCGATTGCATCAGCGACCCGGGCGGCCGTCTTGGTGGGCGAGCCGCTCCCGCTCGCATGCCATTCCAAGATCTCCGCCACCGACGGCCCGACAAGGGGACCTCCTGCACCACCAGCCACAGCTGTTTTTTTCACAGAATGATGGCGGTCGTGGTACGGCGGTATTTCGATCGTGTTAGCCAGCACGCCGGCACGGGCCTTCGGCAAACTCGACACCTGAGTAGAAACGTGTTCTAGTGCTGGGGTGCTGGAGTTCACCCACCTCGGCGACCTCTCATCCGCCGAGGTCGAACGGATGCGTGACGTCTATCAGCCGCTCGCCGAGTCGGTCCGCGAGCTGGTCGATGCGACGATCCGTACGGAGGTCGACGCCGATGAGGTGGCCGCGATCAAGGCCGAAATCGATGCGGCGACCGCGCGACTCCGCGCCAAGCAGATCGACGGCGCCTTCGGGGTCCGCTACACCACGGGCGGCGACCGCATGGCGTGGGGCAACCCCGTCATCGGGGTTCGCAATCCGATCGCCCCGCCGCTGGTGATCAACCGTGACGAGTCGGGCGGAGCATTCACCGACTTCCACCTCGGCGCCGCCTACGAGGGCCCGCCGGGCCACGTGCACGGAGGCATATCGGCACTGGTGCTCGATCACGTTCTCGGCGAGGCGGCCAGCGATACCGAGAAGCCACACTTCACCGGCACCATCACCATGCGCTATCTGCGCACCACCCGGCTGGGCTGGTTGCATGCCGAGGCCAGGATCGACCGAACCGATGGGGTGAAGACCTACGTCGTCGGCCACCTCGCCGACGACGAGGGCGTCACCGTGGAGGCCGAGGGTGTGTTCATCAAGCCCAGGTGGGCCCGCGACAACTAACCAGTCGGCACGGCCTCAGGACGCCGCGACGTCGCGGGAGTCGACGACGATTCCGGCGAGGCTGCGGGTGATCGTGCCCACCTCGGCGACGAGCACGCGCGCCGGGCCGTCTTCCGAGGCGGTATGCGTCGCCGCGTCGCGCAACTGTTGGTCCGCGGCGGCCAACTGACCGGTGTCGATGCTCCATGGTGTTGCCGGCGTCGGCGGGTCACCGCGCAACGCTTCGACGTAATCGTCAACCGCCAAAACGAACTCGCGGCCGAGTGCCGGCGACGGATGCGGCGGAAGGCTGCCTTCCAGCGACGTGCACGAGCTGGTGACGGCGTTGAGCGCGGCGCGGAACGACCTCAGCCAGCGTCGCAACTCGCGCGACTCGATGCGGGTGGCGCCGGCCGTGGCTTCGAAGGCCGCACGGGCCCGGAACGCGCGCTGCCACGCCGCCGCAAGCGCGTCGGCCGGATGGTCGACGTCGTGCACAAAAGCCTTGATCACCGTTGCGGCATAGTCGACTTCGGTCATCAGGAGCTCGCCCGAGCGCTGCCGCAAGCGGACCAGAGCGTCATCGGGAATCAGCACGTGAGCGAGCACCGCGAGCACCCCACCGATGAGCGTCGCGACCAGGCGGTCGGTCATTGTTGCGGCATCGGCGACGCCGTCGATGTCGATGAGGAACACGATCGAAGCCGCCAGCGCCGCACTGAGCGCGAGATACGAAAGGCCCGAGACCGCATAGGCGACGCCGAGAAAGATCACTGCGAGTACCGCCGACGCCAGACCGGTCGGATGCCACAACATCGTCACCACCGAGGCCACCACGATGCCCGCGGCGTTGCCCGCGATCCGCCCGACGCATCGGGTGTACGTGTGCGCCGTCTCCGGCCGCAGCACCATCAACACCGTGAGCGCGATCCAATAGCCGTGTTCGACACCGGCGAAGCGAGCAATGGCCACTCCGGCCGCCGTGGCGCCGGAAAGACGGGCGGCGTGGCGCAATATCGGCGAGCTCCGCGTGAGATTGTCGCGGACACGCTGCGCCCTCCATTGCAGCGAGCTCGCGAGACGCGGCCGGCGAAGCTCTTGGATCTGTTCGGGTCCCGGCCGCCAATCGCCCATGCGCAGCGCCGCCGCTTCATGTAGCTGCTTGGAAAGGCGCTGTGCGAGTGGAGCTTCCGCCGCACCCACCGTGCCGACGGCGTCGTCCAGCCGTTGCAGCGCCGCATCGGCGTCGCGTCGGGCCGAGCTGGTGCGCCCGGCTATCGCGGCCAGCGCCTCACCCGATGCGGTCAGCACAGCGGCGACGCTATTCTGATTTTTGGCCCGACCGGCCACTGCGGACAACGTCATCGCGATCCGCTCGGGTAGGCCGTACCAGCCTCGGTATTCCGGCGGTCGGCGACGAGCCTGCCCCTCGGTGAGGGTGAAGGCCTCCCGCAGGGTGATCAACGCCTCGGGGTGTACCTGACCGTCAGGATTCGCCGCCAGGTTGCCTGCGTCAGTACCCAGCGACGCGTACGCCCGAGTGAGGGCGTCACGCTGTACCCGCCATCGCCGTTGCGGCCAGATCGCGATCAACACGCCCTGCACCAATCCGCCCAGGACGGCGAGGGCGCTCGAACCCAGCACCGATGACAGCGATGGCGGAATCTCGGGTGCAGTGACCAATAGGGCGCTCGCCGCCGCGGCGACGAGTCCGGCGTTGGCGCCCAGCGCCCACTGCATACCGACCGCGAAGCACCATACGGCGATCACGCCCACGAAGATCGCGCTGTAGGCCGACGTCAGTGTGCCCAGCAGAACCGCTGCGCCCATCTCCAGCGAGACCACGATCACCAAGGGAATTCGGCCCCGGGGGCTGTCTTGGAGTGCGGTCGCACCGGCGATGGCCGCAGCGCCCGCCGCCGCTGTCGCCGCACCCGTCGATCCCCAGTGCAGGGCGAGCCCAGCGACCAGCAGCACGCCCAGCAGGCTGCGGGCCACCGCACCGAGATCCGGCGAGGTGACCCGGAGGACATCCGGGATTCGGCTGCCCTTGATCACCCGCCCATTGTCACCCGATCAAGCGGCCAAACCCGGTTGAACCGCTGCGCCGCGATGCAACTCGGCTAGGTTCGGATCGTGGAAAAAGTCATCCTCACTCTCCGTGGAGTCGAGGCGGACGACACATGGTGCGCCAGGCTGCGCGCCCAGGTCGCCGCGAACCTCCTCGAGATCGGCCTTCCGGGTGTGGCGATCAATGTTCGCGATGCCGCGGTCCGCGACTCACTGATGACGTTGACGACGATGGAGCCGCCGGTGGCAGCCCTCATCAGCGTGTGGACACAGCAGTCCTACGGTGACCAGGTGCAGGCCGCGACCACGCTGCTGGAGAAGGAGTGCGACGAGGTCGCGGCGTACCTCGTCACCGAGTCGGTGCCTCTGCCGCCGCCACGGACGGCGCCGGGTCAGCGCACGGCAGGCCTGGCCAACGTCGCGCTTCTGCGCCGGCCTGAAGACCTCGATGAGGCGACGTGGTTGGCGCGTTGGCACATCGACCACACGCCGGTGGCGATCGAGACCCAGGCGACGTTCGGGTATGTGCAGAATGCGGTCGTCCGGGCGTTGACGCCTTCGGCCCCGACCATCTCTGCGATCGTCGAGGAGCTCTTTCCGGCAGAGGCGATGTCCGATCTGCACGCGTTCTTCGGCGCCGCCGACGACGACGATCTGCGTCACCGAATGGAGCGGATGGTGGCAAGCACCGCGGCCTTCGGCGCCAACCAGAACGTCGACACCGTGCCGACCAGTCGATACGTCTACCGGAATCCGTTCGGCGAACAACTCAGTAACGAGGTGAGCCCATGACCACATTGGACGAAGCTGTCGGGCTGGCTCGCGGCGAAAGCGGCCTGACCGTCGTGTCGACGCTGCGCGCAGATAGCACGATCCAGGCGTCCCTGGTGAATGCCGGCGTGCTTCCGCATCCAGAAAGCGCAAGTCCCGTGTTGGCTTTCGTCACATACGGCAGAGTCAAACTCGCCAACCTGCGAGCGCGTCCCCAATTGGCGGCGACGTTCCGCAACGGATGGCAGTGGGCGACCGTGGAGGGCAACGCCGAACTCGCGGGTCCCGATGACCCGCAACCCTGGCTGTCCGACGGTGACCGTCTACGCCTACTTCTGCGGGAGGTGTTCACCGCGGCCGGCGGCACCCACGACGACTGGGACGCCTACGACGCGACGATGGCAGAACAACGTCGCACGGTGGTGCTCGTCGCACCCACCCGGGTGTACAGCAACGGCTGATGTTTACGCTGCTGCCGTGACACTCCAGATCAGCGACGACAATCGGGTACGGACACTCACCCTCGACCGGCCCGACGTGCTCAACGCCTTCAACGAAGCACTCTACGAGGCGACAGCGGTCGCGCTCGGTGAGGCGGCCGCGGATCCCGATGTGGCCGTGGCACTGCTCACGGGCAACGGGAGGGCGTTCAGCGCGGGCAACGACCTCAACGAGATGCAGGCGCGCATCACCGATCCTTCGCTCGCGAACAAGGGCAGTCAGTTCAGCGCGATGATCAACGCGCTGACCGACTTCCCGAAGCCGCTGATTTGCGCGGTCAATGGGCTCGGAGTCGGCATCGGCACCACCATCCTCGGCTACGCCGACCTGGTGTTCATGTCGTCGCAGGCGCGGTTGAAGTGCCCGTTCACCAGCCTCGGTGTTGCGCCGGAGGCGGCGTCGTCGTACCTGCTGCCGCAGTTGATCGGCAGGCAGAACGCGGCCTGGCTGCTGATGTCGTCGGAATGGGTCACGGCCGACGAGGCGCTGCGAATGGGTCTGGCGTGGAAGGTGTGTGAACCCGAAGATCTGCTGCCGGAAGCACGCCGGCACGCCGAAATCCTTGCCGCTCGGCCGATTCCGAGCCTGATGGCGGTGAAGCAGACAATCGCGGAACCCTCGCGGGCCGGGATACTGGCTGCCACCGAACGCGAGAACGCACACTTCGCCGAGCTGATGGGGGCAGTAGCCAACGCAGACGCCCTTGCGGCGTTCACCGACAAGCGGGGGAGAGCAGGCTCGTAGCATGGCCGCATCCCAAGCCTTCGCCAGGCCTGCCGCAGACGAGGTCGCGGCGTTGCTCGAACCGATCGTCCGCGAGCGCATAGCGGGCGCAGGCACGGCTCGCATAGTCAACTGGCGCGGAACCGACCGCGGCTTCTCCACCGAAACGTACCTGTTCGAGCTGGAGGCCGACGGTCCCGACGGCCGCCCAACCTTGGTGAAACGCTTGGTTTTCCGCCGACCACCGCAGGTGAGCATCTTTCCGGACTACGACCTGCTTCGGCAGGTGCTGGTGATGAAGCGACTACAGGCAACGCCGATCCCGGTTCCGACCGTGTGCTGGCTGGACCGGGGAAGCGACGCACTCGGCACGCCCTACTTCGTGATGGAGCAGGTGGCGACGGTGGGCAGCCCCGGCGAGTTCCCTCCGTATCACGCCGCTGGGCTGTACTTCGACGCCACACCGGAGCAGCGTGCAACGATGTGGTGGGGTTGCGTACAAGCCATCGCCGAGGTGCACGCACTGGACTGGCGTCGACTGAAGCTAGACAAGCTGCTGATGCCCGAGCGCGGTGCAAATCCCCTTGAGCAGATCGTCGACTACTACTCCGATCTGCTGCAGTGGGCATCCTCAGGTCGTCCACGCGCCGAGCTGTCGGCCGCGACGGAATGGTTGCGGGACAACATCTATGAACCAGAACACCTGCGGCTGTGCTGGGGCGACAGCCGACTGTCCAACATTCTGTACGGCCCACAGTTCGAGGTGTCGGGCGTGGTGGACTGGGAAATCGCCTACATCGGCGACCACGAGGCCGACCTCGCCTGGCTACTGGTGACCGACTGGGCGCTGTCCGAGTACCAGGGCATACCGCGGCTCGAGGGAACGCCGGGCCGCGAAGAAACCGTCGAGCGCTACCAGCAGCTGACGGGACTCCCGGTCGTCAATCTCCGCTACAACGAGATGCTCGCCGCCCTCGCCTTGGCCTGCCCAGTGTCGAGGCTGGAGGCCAGGTTTCGCGCTGAAGGCGTGCTGTCCGACGGCGTCGACCTCGTCGGGTTCTGCGTGGAGCGGATTCGGCAGTTGCTCGACTAACGACTCGCCGCCGAGTGGGAGCCGTTGTTGGCAAAGTGCGCTTCGATGATCGCCCGCACGGTGCGCCTGCACCGCCCGCAGTCGGAGCCGGCCCCGCAGGCGGCGGCCACTTGCTTCGATGTCGAGGCGCCGTTGGCAATGGCCTCGCTCACCACGTGGCTGGTGACTCCGGTGCAGAGGCAGACGAACATCTAATAACCCATCAGCTCTTGTCGTCGATGCTCATGAGATGGGCGAACTTGCCGACGAACTGCGTGGGATAGGCGCCAAGACCCGCTCTGGACATCCACTCCGCCGCGGCATCGGGGTGATCGATCCACTGGTGGGCGTTGATCTCGTTGTCGATCTCCTGCAGGATCATCACCTCTCGCCCGTCGTCGAGGGCGCGGTAGACCCAGATTTTGCGGACACCTCCACGCTTGAACCGGTCGAGCCCGTCGTGCACCTTGGCCATCAGGGTCGGTACGTCGTCGACCGCCGACATCACGCCCACTACGATCCGGCCGACGTGGTCTTCGGGGGACGGTTCGTAAAGGTCGATCTTCTCGACGACCTCGCCGCCGAAAATCGGTGGGATGTCATCCAGGCCGGCGATATCGAACCACTCGAACATCGCAGGGGAGCTCAACACGTCACGGACTGAACGAGCGTGCCGAATTCCGATTGTCACCAACACCCGGCCGGGTTCCCATATCGACGTGTAAACGACGACGTGGTGTGCGCCGATCGATGCTAAATTGTCGCGACGCTTACTGAGCCACCGCCACATCACGTCGATATCGTCGACGCGAAAATCGCAGGCGAGAATAAGCGAGTGCAAATCGTACTCACCCATCGCTTCCCTTCGGGCCCACTGAGCGCTAGCGTTGTTAGTGCAGTCTAACCTTAGTTAGGACAGCCAGTCCAGACGGGTAACGCCGTTCCGTAATCGGCGGCACGAAGTCGTTGCCGCAACGCGCGAAACACGCCACCCGCTCTCGCAAGACGGCACTACCGACCTTCGCCTGCACTAGATTGTGATCGAGCAAGCCCAGCCCGACAGACCAACCACACGCACGGCGCTAAGGAGCCAGCATGCAAGGGGATCCCGACGTCCTAAAACTGCTCAATGAGCAGTTGACGAGCGAGCTGACGGCCATCAACCAATATTTCCTGCACGCCAAAATGCAGGAAAACTGGGGATTCACAGAATTGGCCTCCCACACGCGTGCCGAATCATTCGATGAAATGCGGCACGCCGAGGCGATCACCGACCGCATATTACTTCTCGACGGATTGCCGAATTACCAACGACTGTTTTCATTACGGGTGGGCCAAAACGTTCGAGAGCAATTCGAGGCCGACCTGGCAATCGAAAACGAGGTCATGGCGCGATTGAAGCCCGGCATCATCATGTGCCGCGAGAAAGAAGACGCGACCACCGCGAACCTCTTTGAGACGATCCTCGCAGACGAGGAAAACCACATCGACTACCTCGAAACCCAGCTCGAGCTGATGGGCAAGCTGGGCGAGGAGCTCTACCTGGCCCAGTGCGTTTCGCGGCCACCGGGCAGCACCTCCGCTTAACCGTTTCGCGGTCACTCACGCGTGCAACCCTGCCTTCGGCGGGCCGCCGTAACTTTTCTAGCCTATCTAACGATATGGCTCTAGGGCGGTCGTCTCCAACGGAAGGCAGGTATGACCAATCAGGCGCCGACGGCCATCGCCGCGGACCCGGAATCGAGCACAGCCGGGATCAGCCAGCACCGCCGCAACCTCATCTTCGTTGCGGTGCTGCTGGGCATGCTGCTGGCCGCGCTGGACCAGACGATCGTCGCCACTGCGCTGCCGACCGTCGTCGCCGACCTCGGCGGGGCCGGCCACCAATCCTGGGTGGTCACCAGCTATCTGCTGGCCTCGACGATCGTCACGGCCATCGTCGGCAAGCTCGGTGACCTGTTCGGCCGTAAAGCGGTCTTCCAGGCGGCGGTGGTGTTCTTCCTCGTCGGGTCGGTGCTGTGCGGCCTGAGCGGGTCGATGACGATGCTGGTCGCATCGCGGGCGCTGCAGGGCATCGGCGGCGGCGCGATCATGGTGACGTCCATGGCCGTGATCGGCGAAGTCATCCCGCTTCGCGATCGAGGCCGCTACCAGGGCGCGCTCGGGGCCGTGTTCGGCGTGACCACCGTGATCGGCCCGTTGCTAGGTGGGTTCTTCACCGACCACCTCACCTGGCGATGGGCATTTTGGATCAACATCCCCGTCGCGATAGTCGTGCTGTTCGTCGCGGTCACGGCGATCCCGTCACTCGCGAAGGCGACCCGACCGGTCATCGACTATGCGGGCATCGCCTTTGTCGGCCTCGGCGCCTCCGGGCTGACCCTGGCTACCAGTTGGGGCGGCGGTGAGTATGCGTGGACTTCCCCGGTCATCATCGGGTTGTTCGTGGCCTCCGCTGCGGCGCTCGCAGCCTTCGTCTGGGTGGAAACCCGTGCGGCCGAACCGATCCTGCCCATCCGGCTGTTTGCGAGCCCGGTATTCACGGTGTGTTGCATCCTTGGCTTCATCGTCGGATTCGCCATGCTCGGAGCACTGACATTCCTGCCGACATTCATGCAGTTCGTCGACGGTGTGTCGGCGACGACGTCGGGCCTGCGCACCCTGCCGATGGTCGCGGGCATGCTCATCACGTCGATCGGCAGCGGCAATATCGTCGGGCGTACCGGCAGGTACAAGGTGTTTCCCGTCGCAGGCACCGCGACCATGACAGTGGCCTTCCTGCTGCTGTCCACGATGACTGCGGCCACCCCGACCTGGCAGCAGTCCGTCTTCTTGTTCGTGCTCGGCAGCGGGATCGGGCTGTGCATGCAGGTGCTCGTGCTGGTCGTGCAGAACACCTCCAGCTTCGCTGATCTCGGCGTGGCGACATCGGGCGTCACGTTCTTCCGAACCATCGGAAGCTCCTTCGGTGCAGCGATTTTCGGGTCGCTCTTCGCCAACTTCCTCACCAGTCGGATAGGCCCTGCACTAGCGGCCAGCGGAGCGCCGCCACGCGCGGCGCAGTCACCGCAGGCGCTACACGCCCTGTCGCCGGAGATGGCAGCGCCGATCGTCGACGCCTATGCTGACTCGCTCAGCAAGGTGTTCCTGTGCGCTGTCCCCATCGCGATCATCGGATTCGTCGTCGCACTCTTCCTGAAGGAGACGCCGCTTCGCGAAATGGACGCAATGTCGGCCACCGACCTCGGCGAGGGTTTCGGCATGCCCAGCACAGAGTCGCCCGAGAAGATTCTGGAAGTGGCCATCGGCCGATTGATGCGCAACTCTCCGGAGATCCGGCTGCGCAGCATCGCCGGTCAGTCAGGCTGCGAACGCGACGTGGCCCTGCTGTGGGCGCTGATTCAGATCTACCGGCAAAGCCAGGTGTTCGGTTCAGCACGGCTGACCGACATCGCCGAGCGCCTGCGGGTGCCCCCAGAGGTGATCGAGTCGACGTTCGACCGGTTGGCCGAACGCGGCTACGCGCTGCGCACCGGCGACCAACTCTGGCTCACCCAGGCCGGCGCCCGGCAAGTCGACTGCGCCTCGGCCGCACTGGTCAGCCGGATCATCGACAAACTCGCGACATCACCCACATTCGAGGGCAGGCCTGATCGAGAGCAGGTCGAGGCGGCGCTGGAGCGAATTGCCCACCAGGTACTGCTGCAGCGCGATTGGGGTGACGACAAAGCCGAGTTGCTCGCGGCGTCCAAGTGATTGAGCTGCGGTTTCTCGACTCATTCTAGAACGTGTTCCACTTCTGTCGCGCTCGGCGTACGATCTCCGCCATGAGCCGAATCGGACCCTTCGCCGACGATGACGCCGCTGCCTGGGTGGAGAAATCTCCAGACATCGGCGTCGCGATGGCCCGTTTCACCAACGCGGTCTACAACAAGAACCGACTGCCGATGCGGGTCCGCGAGTTGGCCCGGATGGTCATCGCGCTCGACAACGAATGCGTGGTGTGCCAGAACACCCGTGACTCGGACGGCATCGCAGCAGGCGTCGACGAGGACCTCTACGACCACGCGGCCGAATGGCGGACATGGCCGGGTTACAGCCCGCAGGAGCGGACCGCGGCCGAATTCGCGGAGCGTTTCGCCAGCGACCACACCGGCCTGCGTGACGACGAGGACTTCTGGCAGCGCGCCAGCGAGCATTTCAGTGAGGAGCTGCTCACCGACTTGGCGCTGTCCTGCGCAATGTGGTTGGGCATGGGCCGGATGCTGCGGACGCTCGATATCGGCCAAACCTGCAAGATCACGCTGTGATTCGCCGCTAGGCGCTGCAGAATGGCTGCTGTGACATCACCGGCAGCCAAACCCCTCGCCGCGGCGGCGATCGCTCAACTCGAGTCCGACGGGGTGGCCACGCTCATTGGTACGGTCGTCAACCCCGCCGGACTCACTCAGGCCAAGACCATTCCGCTGCGGAAAATGGGGGCGTTCGCCGACCCCGGACTGGGCGCCAGCCCGGTGTGGCATGTTTTCGCGATCGATCAGACCGGCATCGTGTTCGGTGAGGCCACCGGCGTGGTGGGGGATCAGCGAATCCGCATCGATCTGAGCGCACTCCGCATCCTTGGCGACGGATTGGCTTGGGCGCCCGGTGCTTTCTACGACCAAGAAGGCAATCCGGATCCCTACTGCAGTCGCGGCACATTGAACCGCATTGAACGCAGGCTCGCCGACGCCGGAATCGACGCGCTGGTCGGCCATGAGATGGAATTCCTGCTCGTCGGACCCGACGGCGGCCGGCTTCCCGCACACCTGTGGGCCCAGTACGGCCTTGCCGGAGTGCTCGAGTTCGAGGGATTCGTGCGGGACGTCACCAACGCGGCGACGGGCTCTGGGGTTTCCATCGAGCAGTTCCACCCGGAGTACGGGCTGAACCAGTTCGAGATTTCGCTGACTCCGCAGTCGCCGACCGCCGCCGCCGATCAGCTGGTGTTGATCAGGATGATCGTCGGCAGGGTCGCCAGGCGATACGGCCTCCGGGTCAGCCTGTCGCCAGTACCCTTCGCCGGTAGCGTGGGATCCGGTGCACACCAACACTTTTCGCTGAAGAAGGATGATAAGCCCCTGTTCTCCGACGGGGTGGGCGCTCGCGGGATGACGCCGGAGGGGGAGTCGGCGATCGCCGGCCTGGTGGCCGGCCTGCCCGAGGCGGAGGGTGTGCTCTGCGGTTCCATCCTCTCCGGTCTGCGGATCCAACCGGGCCACTGGTCAGGCGCGTATGTCTGCTGGGGTACCGAAAACCGTGAGGCCGCAGTGCGATTCCTCGTCGGCGGCAGCAGCAATCCACTCGGCGCCAACGTCGAGGTGAAGGTCATCGATCCATCCGCGAACCCCTACTTCGCGACGGCGACGATCCTCGGGCTTGCACTCGACGGCATCGAGCAGAAGCTGTCGCTGCCGCCCGAAGTGACCGTCGATCCATCCAATCTCACTGAGAAGCAGCGCGCCGACGCCAGCGTCGCAGTACTGCCCGCGAGTCAGGCCGAGGCGCTGTCCGCTCTCGACGGATCCGACCGAATTCGAGGCATACTAGGCGATCCCGCTGTCGATGCGATCGTAGCGGTGCGTCGCTACGAGCAGGAGACGTACGGTCACCTCGGCGAGGACGAGCTCGCCGACAAGTTCCGCATGGCCTGGAGCTTATGAGTTCGTCAGGTCTGGCCGACCACATCGACACCGTGCGGCTGATCGACCATCATGTGCACGGCTGCTGGCTGCAACCCGGTGACCGAACACGCTTCGAGAATGGGCTCAATGAGGCCAACACCGAGCCGATCGCCGACTTCGACTCGTCGTTCGACACCCAGCTCGGTTTCGCGGTGCGTGCCCATTGCGCGCCGCTGATCGACCTGCCGCCCCACGCCGACGCGGACACCTACTGGGATCGGCGATGCGAACTCGACGAGCGCGAGCTGGCGCGGCAATTCCTATCGTCCGCAGGGGTATCCGATTGGCTGGTGGACACCGGGTTCGCAAGGGGGGTAGCCGATCTCACCGAGATGGTCGAGGTCTGCGATGGCCGTGCTCATGAGATCGTTCGGCTGGAGTCGGTGGCTGAGGACGCCGCAGCGGCATCAGGCGATTATGCCGCGGCATTCGAGCAGATACTCACCGCCCGGGCAGCAGGTGCCGTCGGCACCAAGTCGGTTCTAGCCTACCGCGGCGGCTTCATGGGTGACCTGTCGGAACCGTCCGCTGCAGAGGTGGTCGACGCGGCGGCGCGCTGGCGCGATGCGGGCGGCCGACGGTGCACCGACCGGGTGCTGCTGCGGTTCGGCTTGCATCAGGCATTGCGGCTGGGCAAGCCGCTGCAGCTTCACGTCGGGTTCGGCGACCGGGAATGCGATTTGCACACGACAAACCCGTTGTATCTGTTGGACTTTCTCCGATTGTCGGGCGATACGCCGGTGATGTTGTTGCACTGCTATCCATTTGAGCGGGAGGCGGGCTACCTGGCGCAGGCGTTCAACAACGTTTATCTCGACGGCGGCCTGGCCATCAACTACCTCGGCGCGCGTTCGGCGCCGTTCATCGGACGACTGCTCGAGATGGCGCCCTTCCGCAAGATCCTGTACTCCTCGGACGGGTTCGGCCCGGCAGAACTGCACTTCCTCGGAGCCCGACTGTGGCGGAATGGTATTCGCGAGATCCTGCAGGGTTTCATCGACCGCGGCGAGTGGAGTGAGGCAGACGCCATCCGGGTCGTCGATCTGATCGCACACGGCAACGCCCGCCGCGTCTACGACCTCAGATGAGGCCAGTCGCGTCGAAAACCCATGAGGCGTCAACCGACGCCCAACTCTCCATGAACGTGGACGGTGCCTGCGACGTCAGTGTGCCCACATCCCAGTAGTCCTTCCAGACGGCGATCTTGTCACCGACGACGCGATGCACCGTGACGAAGCGCAGCCGCACGGTTTCACCGGTGTGCCATCTCCAAACCTCGGAATGCTCGTAGATGACGTCGGCCCCGTTGCTCACCAGCAGCCCGTCGTGGTTCGCATACGACGCCAACGACTCGAGTCCGATCTTGAGCCGCGTCACGATGTCCTCGGGTCCGCGCGCGGAGAGCGTGGGCATAGGCATGTCGACGTAGACGCAGTCGTCGGCCAGGTACGACTTCACCGCGTCCCAGTCACGCGCGGAAAGCGCCTTCCACATTCCGAGGACCGTATCCTCAACTGACACTTGTCAACTCCCTTTCTCGCCTATGCCCAGCCATCGGGCTGTCGTCCGTCGATGTCGGTGAAGCCGTACTCGCGCGCCAGGTCGGCGGATGTCACGGACTGTTGATTCCATCGCGCGCGGTCCTCGTCGGCGGCTATCGCGGCGATCGCCCTGCCGACAAACCGCGGCGACTCCGACGCGGCGAACCCCGGCGGTGCGGTGGGACAACGGCCGCCGCGGTCCCGGTCAAGAGCCGTGTACCAGTCGGCCTCGGTGACGCCGTAGTTGTCCAGCATCATCTCGGAGCGCAGCCAGCCAGGCGTGACGGCAACCGCGGTGGCACCGAACTGCTCGAGTTCGTGTCCGTGCGCGAACGCGAGCCGGTTCACTGCGGTCTTGGTGAGGTCGTAGAACACCGACAGTCGGAAGTTCTCGTCGTTGTACTGCCGGGTGCCGTCAGTGACCTCGACCAGCAACCCGCCTGGACGCTCAATCAGCAACGGGTGCAGGCAATGTGAGGTGATCAGGTGGGTGTCGATGCCGAGCCGAAGGATCCGCAGGCCATCGTCCAGATCGTGCTCCCAGATCGGCCGGTTCCAGGTCGGCGGCGGCCCCTTGAGGACCTCGGCGCCCCAGACGTCGTTGACGAGGATGTCGATGCCGCCGTAGTCGCCGCGGATTCGGTCCGCAAGCGCGCGAACGTCATCGACGTCGAGGTGATCGACCTGAATGGCGACACCCTCGCCGCCGAGCTCGACGACGAGCGCAGCGGTCTCCTCGATGGTCTCGGGTCGGTCGTAGTCAGACTTCTCCCTTCCCGATATCGAGCTGCGGCCTGTGCATATCACCGTTGCGCCTGCCTCGCCGAGCCCCGCGGCTATACCGCGGCCCGCACCGCGGGTCGCCCCGGCGACCACCGCAACGCGCCCGTGCAGAGCCTTGCCATCAGGTGTCCAGTCCATTAGCGCCAGTATTGCGCGGAAACGGAGGCGTCTACCCCGAGTTCAGCATTCAGGCGCATACTCGCGAAGGTGACTCCGCTACAGCGATACATCGCCGAAGAAATCGCCACTGACCATGTCGACGGCCTGCTGTCCCGACGCGAGGCGCTCCGCCGGCTCGCACTACTCGGGGTAGGCGCCGCTGCGGCGGGCACATTGATCGCCGCGTGCGCAGAGAAGAAGGAGACGGCGCAGGCGCCCGCCACGTCGACCGGTGCGGTCACGTCGAGCCAGCCCAAACCCGCGAGTGGGCCGCCGCCCGGCTCGCAGGGTGCACTGCCCACCGCGCCCATCACGTGGGCGGGGCCGCAGGGTGAGTTGCAGGCCGCGTGGGCCGATGCACCGAATGCGCGCGGCGGTGTGCTTGTCATTCACGAGAACAAGGGCCTCAATGACTGGGTGCGCTCGGTCGCGGGCAGGTTCGCCGGGATCGGCTACTCGGCGCTGGCCATCGACCTGCTCTCGGCGCAGGGCGGGACCGCGAAGTTCACCGATCCCGCGGAGGCCACCGCGGCGCTCGGCAAGATCCCGCCCGAGCAGCTCGTCGCGAACCTCAAGTCGGGCGTGGGCGAGTTGCAGCGACGCCTACCGGACAAGAAACTCGCAGTGGTCGGATTCTGCATGGGCGGGGGACTGGTGTGGCAGTTGCTGGCCTCGGGAGCACCCGAATTGGCGGCGGCCGTACCGTTCTATGGGCCCGCCCCGGACAATCCCGACTTCGCCGGCTCCAAAAACGCTGCGGTGCTTGGGTTCTACGGTGCGCTGGATCAGCGTGTGACCTCGACGGAACCGGTCGTCAAGGCCGCGCTCGAGAAGGCCGGGCTGGTGCACGAGCTGATCACCGAGCCAGACGCCAACCACGCCTTCTTCAACGACACCGGCAATCGGTACAACGAGAAAGCGGCCGCCGACGCGTGGACCAAGCTCCAGGACTGGTTCGGCAAATACCTGGTTTAGCGCACGCGAGCCGATCCCTCAGTTTGAAGCGGCTCGGCCGATACTTGGCGCGCTCCACACAGCTTTGCTCGCCGATGCCACCATTTACCCAATAGGAATTGGCCAGCAGGGGATTCCGTCCCGTGTTACTGGCGGGCGCGGTGTAGCGGGCCGTCGGTGTGCCAGAAACCGGCAGCGATGTCGCCACCCACTTCGTAGCGGTGTGGTAGCCGCGCGTTGTTTCACCACTCATCTAAGGCGGCAGGTGCACCCGGCCAGCGCTAATCCATCGGCAAAGATCACGACCGACTTAACGGCGCTCTGACCGATGACGCGAAGCAGCAAATTTACGGGCTCTGCAGCCCGCTGGAGCTGGAGGCCCGTTTGAAACGCGTGCAATACATCGTCTGCTGACCGCGGCGACCGTTGCGGTCGCATGTGGTCAGCGCGCGGATTCTCCCCAGTAGGCCTTGGACCGTGCCGGATTCGCCTTCTCGAAACTTGTTTTCACCGTCTGGCAACCTTGAATTCACCAGAATGGGTATTCCAATCCGCGGGATTCCTAATACGGTTGGTGCCGGACATGGGAGGGAAGCACCTCCGCATATAGCAAATCTAGAAAGGACACAAACAATGGGAAAGCATGAACTACGGCCTGGGCGGCCGGCAAAGCTGACGAAGGTTGTCGGTCTGGCCGGGATGGCGACTGCGGCGGCCGCGCTGGCTATGAGCGTCGGCGCGGGTACGGCGGAAGCAGGGCCGCTCAACAATATATTTCACCCCCACCCATCCGGCACAGGCGGCTCGGCACCGGGAGCGCAGGCAAACGCAACAGCAACGCCAAATCTGGCAAGCAGAGGCCCTGACATCGGCTCGGTCCTGAGCTCGATCGCCCCGTCGATCTACAACCCCGGACCGTTCACGATCGGTCACGTGACGAACCCGACCCTGCCGGCGGGTTCCCAGTATGTCGGCCAATTCATCGTGAAGCCGGCCGTTCCTGGGAAGCAGCCCTTCACGGCGGTTACAGGCTTCCAATTGCCGTTCTGGACAGTCAACCCCACCACCGGCGCGCCAGTTCCTCCGGCCTGATTGATTCACCGGACGGGCTCCGGCACGGCCCACTTGCGCTGCGGCGCGGGTGGGCCGTGCTCTTGTGTCAGTGAGGAACGCTGCCGGTGAACCGACGCCGGATAACGGTTCCGGATCTGCTTGCAGTGTCCGTCGGGTCAGCGACGGTATCCGTGCATGGGCCAAGAGTCCATTCGCGTCGAGCGATAGGCTGGCGAGCCGCGACGGGTCCGTGGGCACGAATTGATCAATGCGCGAGCCTTGCAGATCAAGGGTTCTCGCGATCAGTTCGGTCGCTGCCTCGACAGAATTCGTGGTCTGCACCCACTGATACAGGAGATACGTCCGTGCGTGGCGAAGCTCTCTAAATGACGCCCTGGGCCATTGTGAACGCCAACGCGGGGGTGTCGGCGTGCCGCGGAATCGCCGTGCGCCGCAGCGTCATGTCGGTATCGACCAGTGCGCGGGCTGCCGCGGCAGCCGCGCTCTGGTCGGCGAACCGCATCACGAGGTTGACCAGAGATGTATCCGACATGGACCCGCCTCCGGTGCTGCGATACGTGGAGAACCCTGCGACGAAGTGGTGCCCAGCAACGATGTTGGCGCGTGACAGCCCAATATCAGCGCTCAGGGCTTGCGCGCTTTCCACTGCGCCGGTGTTGAATACGACGAGTTCGCGCAATGCGGCGTCGACCTCGCTGGGGACGACGACGCCGTCGGCCATCCGCTGGCCCTCGAGGACGACGCCGGTGCCTGCGCTGGGAGTCAGTTGTAGGGGGACCGTGGTTGTCGGATAGTTCCCAGGGCCGAGCAAAGCCAAGCTGACACCGTCATCGTTCTGGTGATCAGCGGCGACGCCCGTACCGGTAACCGACGGTTCACAGCCGGTGATAACAAGGGCTGCAACCATCGCCCGTGCCGCCGCCCACAGCTGCGTCCGCGACTCAGGCGTTCGCTTGTGCAGTCGCGCAAGCGATTTGGGCTTCATGCGCGGTCTGGTTGAGGTCGGTTGCGGTCGAGTTAAGGGTGTCGCCACCACCTCGAACTCCCATTACAAGGACGAGCTTCGCGGCGCTGAAGGACCATGAGCGCATCGGCGTCGTGACCTCCGGAGGCACGCCCGGTATGCCGGACGCGTTGAGCGCCGCGCCGGCCGCTTGCTTTAGGGCGGTCCTGCCTGCCATGTTGGCATTGCCGACGGTCTGATCGTCGTAATTCACATAGTTGCCGCCGCCGGCGCTGAAATCCGCGAAATCCTCATAGTTGATCGCGGCGTAATTCACTGCTTTGTTGAACAGATCGCAGGCATCCTTCGTCGGATCGCCGGAAGACTGCATGGGGACTGCATCTGGGGCCGCTCCCTGAGTCGAACCGGTGGGCCCAAGGGGCGCACCTGGCGCTCCGGCCGCATCTGGGAGGACGCCGGGCGCAGCAGCGGCATCCGAGAGGCCGGGTGCAGGAGCGGCTTCGGGGACGGCCCCAGGAACAGGGCCCGGCGGTAGGGGCTGATCGGGGCCGGTTGGATCCGCTGATGCGGCAGGACTTATCGCAACCCCGACGCCGAATGCAACCAACGCGGTGGCCACCGACCGCCCACCAACGTGAAATGACTTCATCGTTTCCTTCCAGATAGTCGGTTCCCACTCGCTCTCAGCTTGGAATCGGGATCACGAACCGGTCTCGGCCAATGTGCACGCCACCCGCCCCTCCCGGCCGCGGGGTGTCGCCCTTGTCGACAGCCGTGCAGATATCGAAAGTCAGCTCCGGGACGATGGTCGATCGGATACCTGTCTCAATCGTGAACGGTTCCCAAACAGCCGGTGCCTCAGCGCGATCTATTGCGTGTCTTCGACATCCGAGCCACCGTAGTCTCCGGTACACGCTTGTCCGGAGACGCCCGGTGGATGGGAACCGGGTGCTAACTGTTGGGGCTGCGTTCACCGTTTGGACACTCGGTCCATCAAAGATTCCACGGGACAGACCCCGTGGGGAATTCGGACGATGAGAGGCGCCAACACGACATGTTAAATCGTTTTGCCACGCTGGCTGCTTGCATGCTGGTCCCGGTAGGGACGGCTCCACTCGCTCTGGCGGACGATCCGCCCCCACCGGTGGTGCCAGCCGGCGACGCCGCCCTAGCCCCGGGCGCCCCGGGCGGGCCAGGACCCGCCGGACCTGTGCCATCCGCCCCTCCCGGAGTCTTGAAGACACCTGATGGCTATACGTTGACGGTGCAGGGAGCCAGCGAATCCATGGAGCCGGTGGCGGCGTTGACGGGCGCGCCGACCTCACGCGAATACCTGGTGGACGGCACGTTCAGCGGATCAGTCACGGGTGGGGGTGGCCCCAAGCTCGCCGGCGGATCGTTGGAGGCCGGGTATCAGATCGGCTGCGGAATCGCCCAGGATGACATCGAAAGCATCATCTCGGCGGGCATTACCCCGGGCCTCTCGATACCGTTTACTAATCCCAGCGGTTCCATCTTCCCGCTCACCATCACGCCATCCCTTGCCTATCAGATGAAGATTGACCTCAAGCCGGGCACGGTCAACATCGTTCCGGTCGACAAGAAGACGTTCAAGGGCACGAGTCCGAAGATCAACATCACCGGTTTGCGCGTTAAGTTCGACCAGTGTGCCGGGTCCTCGTTCATCCGGTCGTACGCGACCCTGACCAGCTCCACCGATGACACCGACGACGTCGTCACCTATATCGGTGTCACGAAAATGGTTTGACGCCAAAAGGTTTCGCCTACGGATCCACCCCCGCGTAGCCTGGCCTGCTCACGTCGCGTGCCCCTCGCCAATGGCGGGGGGCACGTCGTCTTTTCTTGTAAGGCGAGACCCGCAGCCGGACGCCAGGAACGGCGCGACCTATCGAGGCCACAGCCGCCGTCACCGATCACCTTCGGTAGTGCGCTCTCGCCGCCGCGCTGGCGTTCACGCCCGAAGTCGGCCGTTCGACGAGCGCGTTCTACCAGCTGAGTGACCCACCCGAAGAGCCCAACCCGACACTGCCCACGTCTGGGTTGGGTCGTTGATGAGTAGGACGGCGGAAAACAATGCGAAATAATGCCGTTGCTCGGCGCGCGCAAAGTTTGCCGATGTGTTAGAGCGCCGCCGTTATCTGCGCTCTGCCCGGGCGTCGTGAAAACGCTCGTTAGTCGAAAATCGGGCGTGAACTGTTGGCGCCCCGTTCACCGTTTGGACACTCGGTCCATCAAAGATTCCACGGGACAGATCCCGTGGGGAACTCGGACGAGGAGAGGCGCCAACACGACATGTTGAATCGTTTTGCGACACTGGCTGCTGTTTGCATGCTGGTCCCGGTGGGGACGGCCCCGCTCGCTCTTGCGGACGATCCGCCCCCACCGGTGGTTCCGGTCGGCGACGCCGCACCCCCGCCGGACGCCGGACCACCGCCAGACACCGGTGTTGTCGCACCCGGGCCGCCCGGCGTTGCACACACCACCGACGGGCGGACGTTGACGGTCGTCGCGAAGGACGAGACGCAGCTGCCGGTGCCGCCCCTTACGACCTCGTTGTCGTCGCGCGACTGGCTGGTGGGCGCCACCTTCACCGGGACCGGAATGGGCTCGGCGAAGGGCGGATCGATGGAGGTCGGGTATCAGATCGGCTGCGCGATCGAGATGGACAAGATCAAGCTGAACGGCAGTATCGGCATCGGCTCCGGCGCCCTCTCATTGAGTGGGACGGGAACTGTGGGCCTTCCGGGCACACTCAGCTTCCCAATCCAGGGTCAGATCGAGGTCGAGCCCAGGCCCGGCACAATCACGAACGTCGTGGTGGACAAGAAATCGTATAAGGGCAACTCGACGCGAGTCACGGTCAAGGACATCCATATCAAGGTCGACAACTGCGTCGGCGCATCGTCACTACGGTCCTACGCGGTTCTTACCAGCTCGAACGGTGACACCGACGATGTCGTCGCCTACTACGGCATCACAAAGGTGTTCTGAGTCCGAATGACTCTTCCCCACGTGACTAGTCCTCATCGTGTGACGGTCCAGAATCATGTCGCCGCCGCCTTGGCGGCGGGCATACTGGCTGTTGGCGCGGCGGTCGCCTTCTCGGCGACCGCCGCCGCAGATGAACCGCCACCTCCGCCGCCACCGCCTGCCGGCCCGACGGGGTTCCTACCGCCGGGAGGAACCGTGCAGAGCTTCCTGCCCCAAGGTGGGATGGGGCCCGGGTCGGGATATGACTTCCTGTTGGGCCAGGCGCCGATGCCGACGGCATCGGGCGGCCAGCCCGCCCCCGCTATGGTGGGCGCGGACGGCCAGCCCGTGGAGGCGCCCCAGGCGCCGACAATTGTGGACCAGCAGGCCATACAGGCCCTCAAGCCGACGAATTTCGCGCTCGAGGGACAGGGTCAGCAGTCGTTCTACAGCAACGCGCCCGCTGCGCCCGACGCGCCGCCACCTGGCTTCCTTGCAAACGCCAAGGGGGCGCACGGCATCTGGAACTACCAGATGGGCAAGATAGACCCGTCTCTGCTTGGCCAGCCGCTTCCGGGGACCGCGCCGCCGCCCGGAACAAATATTCCGTTGGGTGTCGCGGACTTCCTGCCGGATCCGGCGGCACCTCCGCCTTCAGGGACGCCGCTG
Organism: uncultured Actinomycetota bacterium; assembly: GCA_963817825.1. Classification (GTDB taxonomy): domain Bacteria; phylum Actinomycetota; class Actinomycetes; order Mycobacteriales; family Mycobacteriaceae; genus Mycobacterium. The sequence continues at coordinate 238,298 of CAWFQG010000015.1, forward strand.
CCTCCTGGGGCACCGCCGATCATTCCGCCGCCGGTCGGCTGAGGCGCCCGGGTCACAGGCCGGCCTGAAATCGTCTGAGACGCAACGCTCAAAGTGGCGCGGGGTCCCAGATCCCGTCACCGACGGAGCGCGTTGTTCACGAGCCGTTGGGACACCAGTTGAGTAGGCGTCGCCGATGGCACAGACGTACCGGTTCTCATTCGAGTTATGCGCGTAGTTCAAGTCGCCAATTTCTACGGGCCTCGTTCAGGCGGCCTTAGGACGGCGGTGGACCGCCTGGGCGCGGAATACTGCGCCGCCGGCCATGATGTCTTCCTCATCGTGCCCGGCCAGCAACCCGACTGCGTCGTCCTGCCATCCGGGGTTACACGGATCTCATTACCCGCCAAGCAGATTCCATTTACCGGCGGTTACCGTGCCGTGTTGCCTCGGCCGGTGACATCCCTGCTCGAAGACTTGGACCCGGATGCCATAGAGGTATCGGATCGTCTCACACTGCGATCACTCGGCAGTTGGGGCCGACGGCACGATGTCGCCAGCGTGATGATTTCGCACGAGCGCCTCGATCGTCTTGTCGGACAGATACTTCCGCGCCGAATTGCCCGCACCGTCGCCGACTACGCAAACCGACGGACCGCCGCCAGCTACGACGCCGTGGTGTGCACGACGGCGTTCGCGCGTGCGGAGTTCGAGCGGATTCACGCCCCGAATGTGCTGACCGTCCCACTCGGGGTGGATCTCGATCAGTTTCACCCGCGCAGGCATTCGGAACTGATGCGGCAACGGTGGGCACGCCGCGAGCAGACGCTCCTGGTGCACTGCGGCCGGCTCTCGGTCGAGAAGCATGCACACCGAAGCATCGATACCGTTGGCGCGCTGCGTCATTCGGGTGTAGACGCGCGACTTGTGGTGGTGGGAGAGGGACCGATGCGAGCGCGGCTGGAGCGTCAGGCCGCCCGGTTGCCCGTCCACTTCACCGGATACATCGGCTGCCGCGACACCGTCGCGACGATCCTGGCCTCTGCCGATGTGGCCCTCGCGCCGGGACCTCACGAGACCTTCGGGCTCGCCGCACTCGAGGCGCTGGCCTGCGGCACACCTGCCGTCGTGTCGCGGACGTCAGCGCTTGCCGAGATACTCACCACCGACAGCGGCGCAACGGCTGACAACGATCCCGTCGCGATCGCACACGCCGTCTCGTCGATCATCGGCAAGCCAGAAGCGTTGCGGCGCACCAACGCACGTCGTCGTGCCGAGCACTTCACGTGGCCGCGTTCCGCGGCGGGCATGCTCGGTGCGTTGGGCGCGGTGTAGGCGCACACCCGGTCAAGGCGTTACGTTTGCCCGATGGTGGGTGCAACAAGCGGCCCGGTGGATACCGAGCGGTCGAGGACACTGTGGTTCGCACTCCTGCTGACGCTGGCCAACGGCTTCCTCGATGCGCACACCTACCTCGCCCGCGGCCAAGTGTTCGCCAACGTGCAGACCGCGAATGTCATCTTCTCCGCCATCGACATCTCCGAGCGGAAATTCTCGGCCGCGTCGGCGCATTTGTGGCCGATTTTGGCCTTCGTCGCCGGGATGTTGCTGGCATCGCACATCAAATCCGGCCGCATGGAGCAGATCGTGCCGCACTCACTCCGCTGGACCATGGGAGTCCAAGCCGTCGTATTGGGGATCATCGGTTTTGTCCCGGCCTCGGTGGACCACACCTACGTCACGGTGCCGATCTCGTTTCTCGCGGCTGTGCAGATCGGCCTGTTCCGCAACGTCGGCGACCTTGCGTACCTACCGGTCGCGACAACCGGGAACCTGATGCGTTTCATGGAATCGTGCTATGACGGCTTCGTCGACAGGCGGTCAGAAGCGCGTCGGGCCGTGCTGGTCTACGGCACCCTGATCCTCGCGTTCGCGGGTGGGGCGCTGACCGGCGCCATGGCCACCGACGCCTGGGGTGTGCGCGCGATCTGGCTGCCCGCGGGATTCCTCGCCGTCACGCTGTGCTTGTTCATCGTCGAGGAGCGCACTTGATTTCCCATTCAACTGAACCGATTCCTGCTGATACTCGTGTCGCCTGAGGACTAGAAAGTTAGGGGACCTGATGAAGAAGATCTTCATGCTCTTGGCCGCAACAACCCTCGTGGCGGCGGTCGTCACCGCGTGCGGCGGATCCGGCACCAATAAAAGCACTGCCTCCGAAACGGCGACCTCGAGTGCGATGAGCCAGAAGAGCCCCACGGCCATGGCGGCAGGCGCGACGATCACCATCGCGAACATGGCCTTCGGCGAACCGCTCACCGTAGCCCCGGGTGCACAAATAGACGTCGTCAACAACGACTCCGTCGAGCATTCGGTCACTTCGGACACCGCGGGTGCATTCGACGTCGAGGTCGACGGCAATGAGAAGAAGACGCTCACCGCGCCGAGCCAACCCGGCGATTATCCGTTCCACTGCAAGTATCACCCGAACATGAAGGGCACTCTGACCGTCAAGTAGCGCCGTTTGAAACCGGGCGTCCCCGGGCATTACCGGGCGATGGTTGATCAGGCAGGCACTGCGCGCGCGGTGTTGTTCGACATCGACGGCACCCTGCTCGACTCCAACTACCTCCACGTTCATGCCTGGTGTCGGGCGTTCACCGAAGTCGGCATCGCGGTCGAGTCATGGCGAATCCATCGCTCGATAGGCATGGACGGCACCCTCCTGCTCGAGTCGTTGACCGGCGACGCGGGCGACGATGCGCAGCAGCGAGCCAAGGATCTGCACCTGCACTACCTCAAAGAGTTGTCTCCGCTGCTGCGACGCCTGCCCGGTACACGTGAGCTATTGGAGCGGGTGCAGACGCTCGGCCTGCAGGTGGTGCTGGCCAGCTCGGCGAGTGAAGACGAGTTGTCGATGTCGCGCGCGGTGCTGGACAGCGAGGACCTGATCTCGGCCGCGACGTCATCGGAGGATGTCGACGTCGCCAAACCGGAGCCGACGATTATCGAGGTCGCGTTGGACCGGGCCGGCGTCGACGCCGGCCACGCCGTGTTTGTCGGTGACGCGGTGTGGGACATCGTGGCGTGCGTCCGTGCAGGGGTGCCCGCCATCGGGCTTCTCAGTGGCGGCGTGTCGCGGGCGGAGCTTGAAAATGCAGGCGCCGAAGCCGTTTTCGAGGATCCGCTGGATCTGTGCGATCACCTGGACAGCACCCGGATCGCCGCATTGAGCCGGCTCGCCTAGCGGGGTGTCCAGGCGACGGGCAGCCGTTTGATGCCGTGAATGAAGGCGGAGTGAAGCCGGTCCGGCTCTTCCGTTGCGGTGATGTCGGGCAGCCTGCGGTGCAGTTCTTCGAATGCGACGGTGATCTCGCGGCGTGCGAGATTGGCGCCAAGGCAGAAGTGAGCGCCCCCGCCGCCGAAGCCCACGTGCGGATTCGGATGGCGGCGCACGTCGAAGGTCCACGGATCGGTGAACTTCGTCTCGTCGCGGTTGGCCGACCCGTACCACAGCGTGACCTTGTCGCCCGCGGCCATCGTCACGCCATTCATCTCGACGTCGCGGGTGGTGGTGCGGCGCATGTAGGCCACGGGCGAGGCCCAGCGCACGATCTCCTCGACCGCCGTCGGCGCCACCTCGTCGTAGTTGTCCCACCAGTCGTTGCGCTGGTCCGGGTATCGGCTCAGCGCCAGCACGCCGTGGCTGATCGCATTGCGGGTGGTTTCGTTGCCCGCGACGACGAGGAGGATGAAGAACGACGCGACTTCGGCGGAGGTCAGCCGCTCGCCGTCGAGCTCGGCCTGCACCAGGCTGGTCGTCAGGTCATCGCCGGGCCTGCTCATGCGGTCGTCGGCCAGCGCGGTGGCGTAGGCACCGATGTCCATCGCAACCTTGAAGAACTCTTCGAAGTCCGTAGCGATGTCGGGGTCGCCGAAACCCAGAATGACGTTGGTCCAGTGGAAGACCCGCTGATGGTCGTCTTCGGGGATGCCCATCATGTCGCAGATGATCTGAAGCGGCAGGGGACCGGCCAGGTCGGCGACGACGTCGCAATTGCCGTCGGGATGGTTCTCCACCATCGCGGTCACGAGGCGTTGGGCCCGGTCGCGCACCGAATCCTCGATGAGAGCCAGCACCCTCGGCGTGAACGCGCTGCGGACGATGTTGCGCAGCCGGGTGTGTCGTGGGTCGTCCAACGCGATCATCGATCCGAAGTATTCGGACAGTTCGGGGGTCTGGTCGCCGATCGTGATTCCCCCGGCAGAGCTGAAGATCTCGGGGTGACGGCTGGCGAAGAACACATCGTCGTAGCGGGTGAGTGCCCAATGGCCGGCGCCAGGGGTGAACTCCTCACCGACGAACGACTCGTGGAAGGAGATCGGAGCCTCCCGGCGTAGGGCGGCGAACGTGCCGTCCCGAACGTCGTCGTCGAGACCCCAGAACTCCCAGGAGCCGAGGTCGACGTCGGACAGCGGCACGTCGGGAGGGACGGCGCCGTTCATCCTGGTCGCGATGCCCAATGGACCTTCCCCTCGTCGTCGACGGAGTGACTCCAGCGAGTCTACGGTCGCCCTTCATGACCAGAACGGCCGTCACTGCGCCGCCGCTCCTTCATCTCGGCTTCGAAGACGGGCCGCGCGCCCTGCTGCAGCTCATCGCGCACCCCACGCCCGTGGTCGCGGAAGACCGACCAGGAGTTGTCGTCGAATTCCTCCACCACCTGAAACGTCCACCGTCCGTAGAGCACGTTGCGACCCACCAATTCGCATTCCATCCACTCGGCGACGGCGTCTTGGCCCGCGGCGCGCAGCTTGTCGCATGCGTCGCCCAGCAGCAGATCGGCATGGCCCATCAGCTGATGAAACGAGTAGAGATGGCCTCGGCCGCTTCGCTTGCCCGCAATCGCCTGCGCCCACGGAGCCCGCGTGGTAGCACTGCAGTCGTGCGCAACCCACATGCCGGGCAACCCTTTACAACACCGGATGAGGAGATCGCCGAGGCGTTGCGTGACGTCAGCATTCCCACGCTGATGCTGTCCTTGGTGCACATGTCCGGCGACGCCGAGCTGATCCGCGGCGACCTGAAGCCGGCCGGACTCTTCCTCAACGAGGTGCAGGGTTTCATGTCCGAGGAGGACAAAGCCGCTGTCCGCAAGATCGCGCTCGACGTCATCAGCGCCTACCGCGACCGTGGCTGTCCCGACCCGGAACCGATCGACCCGGAACTGCTACACGAGATGATGCAGTGGCTGGTCTGTGAGCCGGTACCCGAGGAATACGTCCCAATGGTGCTCGAGGAGATGGAACTCGACGGCCGCGACGCACGACTCGTGCCGCCAGCGGGGAAGGGCGATGACTTCCCTGTCATCGTCATCGGATGCGGTGAGTCGGGACTGCTGGCGGGGATCCGGCTGAAGGAGGCCGGCATCCCGTTCACCATCGTCGAGAAGAACGCAGGCGTCGGCGGCACCTGGTACCAGAACACCTACCCCGGCGCGCGGGTCGACGTACCCAACCACTTCTACTGCTACAGCTTCGAGCCGACCGATCAGTGGACGCACTTCTTCGCCGAACAGCCCGAATTACAAGCGTATTTCGAGCGCGTGATGGACAAGCACGACATCCGCCGTCATGTGCTGTGGGAAACCGAGGTCACCGAGGCGGCCTGGGACGACGACACCGCGACCTGGACCGTTCGCACCCGCGACCGCAGCGGAACAACGGCAGAACTGTCGGCGCGTGCGGTGATCACTGCGGTGGGGCAGCTTGACCGAGCGCACACCCCGACCATCCAAGGACAGCAGGATTTCGCCGGACCGACCTTCCACTCCAGTGCGTGGGATCACTCCGTTGACCTCCACGGCAAGCGGGTCGCCATGATCGGCGCGGGGGCCAGCGGCTTTCAGATCGCACCGACGGTCGCGCCGGATGTCGAGCGCCTCACCGTATTTCAACGCACCGCGCAGTGGATGTTCCCCAATCCGAGTTACCACGACGAAGTCGGTCCCGGCGTGCAGTGGGCGCTTCGCCATCTGCCTTTCTACGGCCGCTGGTACCGCTTTCTGCTGTTCTGGCCGTGGTGCGACAAAGGGCTCGACGTGGCGCGCGTCGATCCGGGTTATCCAGATCAGCAGAAGGCCATCAACGAGGTTAGCGAGGTCACCCGGATCATGTTCACCGACTGGATCATCAGTCAGGTGGGCGATGACCCCGACCTCCAGGCGAAGGTGGTGCCGGACTATCCGGCGACCGGCAAGCGCACGCTGCAGGACAACGGCAGCTGGCTGAAGACGCTGACGCGCGACAATGTCGAACTCATCCGGACCGGGATCGACCGCATCGAACCGGACGCAGTCGTCAGCGAGGACGGCACACGATATCCAGCCGACGTCATCGTGTACGCCACCGGATTCGAGCACACCAAGCTGTTGTGGCCCATGACCATTCGCGGCCGAAACGGGGAAGTCCTCAGCGAGCGCTGGGGTGAGCGGCCGTCGGCCTATCTGGGCATCACGATTCCCGACTACCCGAACTTCTTCTGCATGAACGGTCCCGGCACCTGGCTGGCCAGCGGCGGCAGCCTGATCTTCCACTCCGAGTGCCAGATGCGTTACATCACGCAGTGTCTGGAACTGCTCATCGCAGGCGGACACACGACGATGGAACCGACTGTCGAGAGAACGACGGACTGGCACGAACGCAGCCAGGCCGAGATGCGCACGATGGTGTGGTCACAGCCCACAATCAAGCACTCGTATTTCAAGAACAGCTTCGGCGAAGTGCACACGCTCAGCCCGTGGCGACTCGTCGACTACTGGACCTGGACTCGCACACCCGATCCCGACGACTTCGTCTTCACCTGAAGTTCAATCCAGCTGCCAACTCATGTTCTTCGCGAAGGTGCGGCCGTCGTCCGACAGCGTGCCGAGCTCGTGGCTGCGCTTGACGTACTCCTGAACCATCACAAGGAAATTCATCGGGTTGTACGCATCTTCTTCGTAGCTCCATTTACCGTCGCCGGCATATTTGAGCACGGTGATCACCGGCGACTCATGGATACTGCCGTCGCCCGGATCCTTCATCCGATTGGGGATCCTCGCGATGACCCAACCCAACTCCTCGTCGATGGCGTACCACTCGCAGGGGAAGAACGGCATCTCGCTGCCGGGGAACATATTCATCGTCGACGAGATCCACTCCCGGATCTGCTCACGGCCGCTCCGGTTGCCCATCCCGTGCTCGACGTACTCCGCGTCGTCGGTGAAATGGTCGGCGTAGCTCGCCCAGTCCCACGACTTGCCGATGTCGACGACGGCCTGCTCGTAGTCGTGGAATGCCTCTTCCAACTCCGCACGTGTCCATCGACCCATCGGGACTCCTTCGGCTCGCAGCAGAACTGGAACCTGTTCTACCAAAAGGGTCACCGGCGCGGAGCCGAATCAGGACACCGTCAATGTGCGCGCCCTGAGCCAGATCAGGGCCACGATACTGTCGGGCCATGGCGCTGAAACTCGACCCTCAGGTGAACGCTGAGATCACGTCGATGGTCGAAGCGTTGGGAAACACGGAGCCACCAGTGGTCGGTGACGTCGAGGCCCGGCGGCGCAACGGTCACCGCATGATGGACTACGCCGCTGCCACCACTGCACCCGCCGGAGGTGTCGACACCGAACAGTTCTCGCTTAGCGCGGGCGATGGCGCACCGATAAATGCCACCTGGTATCGGCGATCGACGGGGGATCAGCCCGGCAGCGCGGTGCTCTTCATCCATGGCGGCGGCATGATCTTCGGCCTCGAGCACGTCGGAGCGACGTGCGACCTCGCGGTGCGTGGGTATGTCGCCGCTTCCGGGGTGCCGATGCTGGTTGTCGACTACCGCGTCGCGCCCGAGCATCCCCATCCGACCCCTGTCGAGGACTGTTATGCCGCGCTCATGTGGCTGGTCGAGCAGCGAACGACACTGGGCGTCGATCCGGCCCGGCTGGCCGTAATGGGGGAGAGCGCAGGCGGCGGGCTTGCCGCCGGTGTGTGTTTGATGGCGCGCGACCGGGGTGGGCCCGCCGTTGCCCAGCAGCTGCTGATCTACCCCATGCTCGACGACCGCACGACGACACCCGACCCGGCGTTGCTGAACTTCTTGACATGGACCTATGAAGACAACATCACCGGCTGGCGTGCCCTGCTAGGTGACCGGGCCGGTGGTGAGGATGTCTCGCAGTACGCCGCACCGGCCCGCGCTACCGATCTGGCCGGCCTTCCTCACACTTACCTCGACGTCGGCGACCTGGATATTTTCCGCGACGAGGACATCACCTACGCCCGTCGGCTGGCCGATGCAGGCGTGCCGACCGAATTGCACGTGCACCCCGGTTGTCCGCACATCTTCGAAACATTGGCACCCGACGCCGATGTCGCGGTGCGGACGCTCAATGATCGGATCCGACGACTCCGGTCCCTCTGACCGGTCCCCGGTAACGCCCCCATAGTGCGGCCCGATAGGTAGTCCGGGGGTCGCGGCTTGCACTCAACGCTGCGTCACGCAAGTCATCGGAATGAACAGTGCCGCGTCGCGCGTCGGACTTGTGGGGAGGTTCCCTCGTCAGCGTCGCGAGGTAGGAGTAAAGAGGATGAAATTCGCCAGGACAGTGGTCAACGCGATGGTCGTCGCCGCGATCGGCTTTGGGGCCGCCGAGGGCGTGGGCGCGGCGTCTGCTCAACCGGGCGCACCCATGCCGTTGAAACCGGCACACGAAATCGACCAGCCGTGCTTCCCGTTCTGTGAAGAAGGGCATGGCCGGAACGATGACTTCCAGCGCGGCGACTGGAATAACGTCCAGCAGGGCAACTGGGACAACAAGGGGCCGTGGTGGGCGAACAACAGCCACGACTGGTGGGACGACCGCCAAGGTCCGCCGCCGTGGGGTTGGGGCCCACCGCCTGCGTATCAATGGAACGGAGGTCCTCCTCGGCCGTTCAACTACTGGGGTTACAACGTAAACCCGGTGTGGGATGACGGTTTCCACCAATGGGGCATCCGGCTGTTCGGCCTCTGGATTCCGATCATCGGAATCGGCATCACCTAAAGCCGGTTGTTTCGGCAGCAGTCTCCTATTGAATGGGCGCCTCCACCACGGCCTTGATTCGCTCCAGTGTCTTGCGCATGTCGCGCTTGTTGCGCCGCGTGCGGAGCTGACCACCCATAACCGCGAACACTTTCGTGAAGGCGCTGTCGTTCATGCGGAACGACTCGGTGACGTCGGTGCCGCCGCCGTCCACTGGAGTGAATTGGTAATGCCAGTTGTTCACCGGCCTGTCGCCGACGAGTACCTCGAAGCCGAACTCCCGGCCCGGCTCGCATGCGGTGACCCGGCACGTCGTCCAATAGACCGGTCCGATCTCGTTGCGTCGCACGTGTCCCCGGAATCGGGCGCCGAGCGTGGGTCCTGTTGCGCCGTCGAGCCATTCGGCCTCCATCACCTCAGGCGAGAACTTCCCGGTATTGCGGACGTCGGCGACGATGTTCCAGATCTCGTCGGCCGGTGCCGCCATGGGAACCGTCACCGAAGCATGCATTTGCGATCTCCTTTGGATAGACAACATTTCACTCTGGACAGTTGAGGTCCGGCGCCCGTGAGGCCGAACACCCCGGCCAACCGGCTCTGGGCGGCCAATGCGCACCTCCGTCCAGTTTGCGGATATCGGTGAACCTCAGAACGAACCATCGCGTGTCAATAGTGTTACCCCATACGTATGTCCGACGTAATTCGGGCGCAGGGAGGAGCCGTCATGATCCGTCGTCTAATACGTTTGAGCAGGTCATTAACCATCGCTATGGCCGCAGCCGTCGTCACGATGGCACTGAGTAGCCCGCCGGCCGCGCTGGCGGACGATCGCCTGGACTTCACTGGAACGACGCTGAGCGGCGCTGCGTTCAACGGCTCGTCGCTACAAGGCAAGCCCGCCGTGCTGTGGTTCTGGACGCCGTGGTGCCCGTTCTGCAACGCCGAGGCGCCGTCGGTCAGCAGTGTCGCAGCCGCCAACCCCAAGGTGGCGTTCGTTGGTGTCGCCGCCCGCTCCGATGTCGCGGCGATGCAGAGCTTCGTGTCGAAGTACAACCTCAACTTCACAACCCTCAATGACGCCGACGGTTCCATCTGGGCGCGCTACAACGTGCCGTGGCAGCCGGCCTACGAGTTCTATCGCGCCGACGGCACATCAACGTTCGTCAACAACCCGACGTCGGCGATGCCGCAGCAGGAACTGCAGGAGCGTGTCTCGGCGCTGACGGCATAACGCCGAGTGCAACAAGACCTGGTCGGGCTGGCGTTCGCCGCCGGACTGGTGGCCGCGCTGAACCCGTGCGGCTTCGCGATGCTTCCGGCCTACCTCGCGTTGGTGGTGCGGGGGAGCGAGGGAGTCTCGGAAGCCGGCGCGGCGAAAGCCGTGGGTCGCGCACTGGCCGCGACGGCGGCGATGACGCTTGGTTTCCTCGCGGTGTTCGGCACGTTCGGGTTCCTCACCGTGTCGGTTGCTTCGACAGTTCAGCGGTACATGCCCTATGTAACTACCGTCATCGGCATCGCGCTTGTGGCACTGGGTATCTGGCTGTTAGCCGGGCGTGAGCTCTCGGTGTTGCTGCCAAATCGGTTGTCCCGCAGTGCCTCTTGGGCGCCGACCGGCAGGCTCGGCTCTATGTTCGGCTATGGCGTGGGGTATGCGGTCGCTTCGCTGTCCTGCACCATCGGCCCGTTTCTCGCGGTAACCGGCGCCGGCGTGGGTGGCACTTCCGTCGCAACCCGGGTATGGATCTACGTGGCCTACGCCGCCGGCGTCGCGTTGGTGGTGGGAGCGCTCGCCGTCGCAGTCGCATTGGCCGGCTCCGCACTGGTGGACCGGATGCGGCGAATCCTGCCCTACGTCAATCGAATTGGCGGGGCGGTGCTGATCCTGGTCGGCCTCTATGTCGGCTACTACGGCTACTACGAAGTCCGGCTGTTCAATGCGGGCGGCAGCCCCGAGGATCCGGTCATCGCGGCGGCGGGGCGTATGCAGGGCGCGCTCGCCGGCTGGGTGCACCGGCATGGGCCATGGCCCTGGATTGTGGTGCTCACTGCATTGATCGTCGTGGCACTCATCTGGGCTTGGAGTAAGAGACGGTCCCGTGCAGGTCGGGCCATGGTGGACGACGAACCATAGCCAGCGAAGCGAAGGTCGCTGCGACCAGCCCGGTCAGCGCGCCGATCATTGCGATCCGCGTCGAATCGACGGCGGGCACCCAGGACGCCTCGCCGTCTTTGATGACGAACACCCCCACCGGTCTCGCGTTAACGCGCAGATCGGGGTCGGCCGCGCCCGGCCTCGTCCGCCCACGCACCCTGGCAACCGGGACGACTGTGACTCCGTCCGCGGTTTCATACGGCTGCCCGTACACCTGGGCGGCTGCCGGGTCCGGCACGATCGAGTCGAGCGCATCTCGTAACTTCATTGCTTCCTTTCGGATATTCGATCGATGAGTTCCCCGTTCACCCGTGGTCTCAGTTGTATTGCCCGTTCGGAGAGCGAGGAGGACTGCCATGGTGATTGTCGCGGGACATGTCATTGTCGGTCGGGAAGAGCGGGATGGCTATCTGGCTGGGTGCGCGGCTGTGGTCGAGCAGGCTCGAAACGCGCCCGGTTGCCTCGACTTCGCGATCTCGGCCGATTTGCTCGATCCAACGCGGGTCAACATATTCGAACGATGGAGCTCTCAGGACGCGGTGGAAGCGTTTCGCGGAAGCGGGCCAGGCGAGGAGCAGGCCGCCGCGTTCGTGTCCGCATCGGTAGCCGAGTATGACGTCTCCGGCGAGCGCAATCTCACCTAGTTGGCATTAGGCCCGGCGGCGTCAGCAACGTGGGTGCGGCGCTCCGTGAAACGTGCATAAGCATGTCAACTCAGTGAAATCGCCAATTCCAATCACCCGGTTAGCAAAACCGTTCTACACTTCATTGACACGGGTGACGACGGAAAAATTGATAGAGGTGGGAAGCGATGACCGTCTCAATTTCACATCGAATATTCGACACCGTCGGATCGACGGCGACGCCGGAGGACGGCACTTCGCCGGCCACCGCGTGCATCCTGCTGCGGGATCTGGGCATGTCGCACGCATGCGTCGAGAAGCAGAAGGCCGCGCTGCACACGTGGCTGATGATTCACGAGGCACCGCTACAGCTCAGGATCAGCCTGCGGGAGAACGGCTTCGGCCTTCTCCTGAAGCAAACCGACGGGCAACGCGCGCGACAGGGCGGGCCCGCCTGAGCGGCGCGTAGTCAGCGATCGAACCCGCGGTCGTCGTCGAGGGGAACGACGGTCGCCTGCTCGATCAAGTCCGCCTCGTCGGCTTCCGCCGCCCGCGCAGGGTTGATCCTGGCAGCGTCCAGTCCGGCCTCGTCCTCGTCGCTGTCGACGGGAATGTCGTCGGGGTGGGTCATAGTCGGTCTCCCTCCACGTTCCACGGGCCAGTTGGTGTACCGAGACCTGCACTGAAATTGTCCCCCGCCGCGCAAGCTGGTGTAACTGCTCGTTCGTGGCCGGCGATATCCCTGCTGTCGGGGCTGTACGCACGACGGGAAGTAACGCCAATGAATGCCCTCCGCCCATCTTCGAATACCTCCATTCGCCGGTTCTCGGCAGCCGCACTCGCGGCGATACTTCTGACAGGCCTGATAGGCATCCTGGGCGGCACGCCGAACGCGGCCGCGGCACCCGAAATGCTGAGTGTGCCGTCGCCGTCGATGGGTCGTGACATCCAGGTTCAGTTCCAGGGCGGCGGCCCTCGTGCGGTCTACCTATTGGACGGACTGCGGGCGCGGGACGACCGAAACGGCTGGGACATCGAGACCGGTGCATTCAGCTGGTTCGACGGATCCGGGCTGTCGGTGGTGATGCCGGTGGGCGGCATGTCCAGCTTCTACACCGACTGGTACCGGCCCGCGGTAGGCAACGGCACCACACAGACCTACAAGTGGGAGACGTTCCTGACATCGGAGCTCCCCGGGTGGCTCGCGGCCAACAAGGGCGTCAGCCCGACCGGTAACGCGGTTGTCGGTCTGTCGATGTCTGGGGGAGCGGCGCTGGTTCTGGCCGCCTACCATCCCGGCCAGTTCGTGTACGCGGGTTCGTTGTCCGGCTTCGTGAACACGTCGAACAGGCTGTGGCCGGTGCTCATCGGCGTCGCCATGGCCGACGCGGGCGGCTTCAACGCCCTCGACATGTGGGGCCCCTACGGGGGCCCGGCGTGGCAACGCAACGATCCCATGTTGCAGATAGGCCGGCTTGTCTCCAACGGCACCCGCATCTGGGTTTACAGCGGCAACGGCAATCCGACGGATCTCGACGCCGGCCTCGGCAACGCGCAGATCCCCGCGCAGTTCCTCGAGGGCTTGACGATCAACACAAACAAGGAGTTCCAGGCCCGCTATGAACGCGCGGGCGGCAGCAACGGGGTGTTCAACTTCCCGCCCAACGGAACCCACAGCTGGGGGTACTGGGGTGGACAGCTGCAGGCGATGAAGCCCGACATCCAGCGCGTGTTGGGCGCCGCGCCCGCGGCCTGATCTACAGGTCGCGGGACCAGTACTCGCCAACCAGGTCACAGCCGAAGCTGGTGTGCGGCTCACTGCGGTCGAGCTGGAAGCCGGCCCGCTGGTAAATTCGCCGGGCAGCGGTCAGAACATCGTTGGTCCACAACATGATTCGCGTATATCCGGATCGCCGCGCGAAACGAAGGCATTCGTCCACCAGCCGGGTGCCGACGCCTGTGCCGCGCGCCTGCGGCTCCACCAGGAGCAGACGCAGTTGCGCGGTGTCGGGGTCTCGCGCAGCCGTGCAGAAGACACAGCCGACCCGTTCGCCGTCGAGCTCGGCGATCCAGGCGGCTTCGGGTTTGCCGTCCCGACGGTCACCGAAGTCGGCGACGATACGCGCGACCAGGACCTCGAAGTCGACGCCCCAGCCGTATTCCGCGGCGTAGCGGGCGCCGTGCCGCTCGACCACCCATCCGAGGTCACCCGGCTCGGGGGCGCGCAGCACGAGCCCGGGCGACGGGCGGTGATCGTTGAGCACTCGCCGGATGCGGCCCATCGCGGTGACGAGCTCCGAGCGCTGGTCACCGCTCAGCGGGCCGACCAAGCGATCTATCGCGTCGGCCTGAAGTGTGTCGAGTTCCGCGAAGGCTAGGTGGCCCGCGCGCGTGAGGCGCACGAGTTGGCGGCGCGCGTCGGTCGCCGCGGGTTCACGGTCGACGAGTCCGTCGGCGATGAAGCGGGAGAGGATCCGGCTCAGATACCCGGCGTCCAAATCGAGCGCGCCGCGCAACTCAGTGACCGCCATCTGGTCGTTGTGCGCCAATTCGTACAGCAAGCGTGCCTCGGTGAGGCTGAACGCCGAGCCGACTAGCTGCGGCCGCAGTAACCCCAGGACGCGCGTGTAGAAGCGGTTGAATCCGCGTACCTCGTTCACGGTGGACATCGACATAGTTGACAGAGTCAACGATGTCTTTGACAGTGTCAACCGTTGCCCTTAGCCAGCCTTTCAGCACTACCCGCTATCCTCTACGGAGCCAGTGTGGGCCGAAGCCACCGCGCCCCGCCTGGACAAACCGCAAAGCGTTTACCTGACCTCTATGCCAGCAGGACTGCAGGCGCCGAAAGGCCGTACCTTGCCAGAAACACCGACGGACACCCCGGAGCTGGAACCGCACTTCGAAGACGTGCAGTCGCACTACGACCTGTCCGACGACTTCTTCCGGCTCTTCCTCGATCCGACGCAGACCTATAGCTGTGCGTACTTCGAGCGCGATGACATGACGCTAGAGGAAGCACAGATCGCGAAGATCGATCTGTCCCTTGGCAAGCTGGGCCTCGAACCCGGCATGACGCTGCTGGATATCGGGTGTGGCTGGGGCGCAACGATCAACCGCGCGCTCGAAAAGTACGACGTCAACGTGGTCGGCCTGACCCTGAGCCGCAATCAGCAGGCGCATGTGCAACAGCTTCTGGACAAGCAATCCAGCCCCCGCAGCAAGCGCGTACTGCTACGTGGCTGGGAGCAATTCGACGAGCCGGTGGATCGCATCGTGTCAATCGGTGCGTTCGAGCACTTCGGCCGCGACCGCTACTCCGAGTTCTTCAAGATGGCCTACCAGTCACTGCCGGCAGACGGCGTCATGATGCTGCACACCATCGTCAAGCCCAGCGACGAGGAGTTCGCCGAACGCAAACTGCCCGTCACCATGACCAATCTGAGGTTCTTCAAATTCATCATGGACGAGATCTTCCCCGGGGGAGATCTGCCTCAGGTCAACGTCGTCGAAGAGCACGCCAGCAAGGCGGGCTTCGACGTCAAGCTTGTCCAGCCGCTACGGCTGCACTATGCGCGCACGCTGGACATCTGGTCGGCGGCCCTCGAGGCCCGCAAGGACGAGGCGATCGCGATCCAGTCCCAGGAGGTCTACGACCGGTACATGAAGTACCTGACCGGCTGCGCCGATCTCTTTCGCGAGGGTTACACCGACATCTGTCAGTTCACGCTCGTCAAGAGCTAGCGTTTACTGAACCAGCGCCACAACCGCAGCGGCAGAACACCGATCAGCGGTGCCCGCTTACCGAGATCGTCGGCGTCGCGTCGGTTGAAGGCGGCGGCGTGCGTAGATTTGGCCCATGAGCGGCGGAGACGACCGATGGCTCCGGGCACCGAGCGCGAGAGCGCTGTTGCTCGCCGCGCTCACGATGTCGCTGGTGCTCGCCGTCGCGTTCGTCGTCATCGACAAGCCACGGCCGGCCGAGGTCGGCGTGTTGGTCAGCCAGACGCCGATGACCGACCAGCAGTCCAGGGACCAGGTGGTTGACGCGGCACGGCAGATTGTGACGGCTGCTCAACTGGAAGCTGTCACGGGCAGCTACACCTTCCTGTCCTGCACGAACGAGCAGGACCCGCCTTATCAACCCGCGCTGTACCTGGACTTCGCTCTGTCCCAACCAAATTCGACCAAACGCATCCGCGAGATCGCCGACGCCCTTGTGGCCGATGGCTGGTCCGAGTCGCCGTCGATGGGGGAGCACTTCGGCCGAAAGCTGACCAGGGACGGAGTCACGACGACCTTTCACCAGAACGTCGACAAACCGGACTTCGGAACGATGCGCATCTATGGGCAATGCCGCAATATGGCCGATCACCGCAACGACAATCCGGCTTGGACCGACATCGCCGGCCAGCTCAGTTGAGGCTGCGTTGCAACAGCACGGTGTCCAACCAGCGGCCGTGTTTGAACCCGACCGAGGTCAATCGGCCTGCGTCGACGAAACCCCGATTACGGTGCAGCGCAAGGGAAGCGTCGGCGCCATCATCCACGATGACGGCGATGACCTGACGGATGCCCGCATTTGAGCAGCCGGACAGCAGGGCATCGAGCAGGCGTCCGCCGATGCCGCGGCCCACTGCATGGGGTGCCAGATAGATCGAGTCTTCGACCGTGTGCAGGTATGCAGCCCGTGACTTCCACGGTGCGCAGTACGCATAACCCGCGACCGCGCCGTCGACCTCCGCGGTGACGAATGGAAGGCCACCGTCGACGATCCCTCGGAATCGGTGTGCCCATTCCTGCCGATCGGGCGGGGCGGTCTCAAAGGTCGCGACCCCGGTCAGCACGTGCTGCTCGTAGATCTCGCCGATCGCGTCGAGATCTTCGACGGTGGTGGGCCGGATGGCCGCCTCGCTCACGCCCACCGGGTTCAACAGGCGACGGGATGCGACTCGCAGTACGGGGTCTTGCCACGGAAGCGGTAGCGGTGATCGGCGACCCACCGGTAGATGGCGTTCTGAAGCGACCTCATCCCGGGAATCCGATAGACCAGGAGTGGGAGGTTTGTGCCCAATCCCGCAGCGACAGCCGCGTTTGCGGCCTCTGCGCCGCCGTAGACCCGGCCCGATGAGTCGAGCCACCACACCGACTCCATGAGTCGGTCCTGTGGAATACCGAGTCGCTCCGCAGTGCCGGCTCGCTGTAGCGGTTGGGTGTGCATGTCGCCGGTGCGGTTGAGTTTGACCAGGAAGTCACGAGACCGGGTGCACATCCCGCACGCGCCGTCGAAGAACAGGACTCCACTCATGACTTCATTGTCCACTAACGCGCAGGTGGGCCGGGCGGCGTGGGGTTGTCTGAGGCGTCGCGGCGGCGGGCCGCCATGCCGGCGAGTGCCTCGAGCACGACGCGATGCGCGGCGTTCACGGTCAGCTCGGCGTGGTCGTAAGGGGGCGCAACCTCGACCACGTCGACACCCGCGACGTCGTGCTCGTAGCAGAGTTGACGAACCATGCGGAGAAGGTCGGCGCTGGTGATGCCGCCCGGCTCCGGTGTGCCGGTACCGGGTGCATGTGCGGGATCGAGGACGTCGATGTCGACGGACACGTACAGCTTGTCGGCCTTCGCCAGCGCCTCGCTGACGGCGTCGCGCATAACCTCCTTGAAGCCGCGCTCCCAGATCTCCTGCATGGTGTGCCACGTCATGCCCTGCTCGAGCATCCACTCGAAGACGTCCTGCGGCGGCCAGTAGCCGCGAAGGCCGACCTGGACGAAGTGGGTGCCGGGCACCGCGCCGGATTCGATCAGGCGGCGCATCGGGGTGCCGTGACTGGCCAGGTTCCCGTCGATGATGTCCGCGGTGTCGGCGTGTGCGTCGAAGTGCACGATGCCGACATTGCCGTAGCCGTGCACGTCGGCGACCGCCGTAGCCGCGGGCCAAGTGATCGAGTGGTCACCGCCGAGAATGACCGGCACGATGCCGCGGGACGCGACCGCGTGGACGCGTTCGCGGATGTTGCGGTGCGAGACCTCGGTCAGGCCGTGGGGACAGAACGCATCGCCGAAGTCGACGACTTCGAGCCAGTCGAAGATCTCCAACCCGTAGTCCAAGTGATACGTGCCCGGTTCGTAGGCGGTGGCTCGGATCGCCCGCGGACCGAACCGCGCGCCAGGACGGTTCGTCGTCGCCACGTCGAACGGTGCACCAACGATCGCGACGTCGGGTTGCCAGGACTCGAGTTGCTCGACCTCCGTCAGGAAAGGGCGGTGCCCGAATGACGCGAGGCCGGCGTATGGCAAGTCGAGCTGCTCAGCCAGTCCCGGCGGCAAGTCGCGCTGCGGCCCGTGGTTGTGCTGATCGCTCATGCGCTGACAGTACCGTTCTGTGCGCCTCGATTTCGGCGATCACCTAACGCAATGCCAGACCCCGGTTACTTCTCTGCGAACTCGGCGAAGCGCTCCAGTCCGGAGCCCCAGCCCTCGGCACCGCCGACCGCGCCGGCCATACCCTGACCCCCTTCGGCTAGCCGCCAGAAATCTTTGTGCACCACGACAACTCGTGTCCGATCGTCCTCGGCGGTGAACGTCACCGAGACGCGTGACGCCTTCTCCACGTCGGTCTCGAGCTGCCAGGTGCCGCTGATCATCCATGCGAAGGTGAAGCCTGCGGGGGGATCCCACTCGGTGACCTGTCCCCAGACCGACTCGCTGCCGTCCTCACAGCTGTCGTAGATCCGGCCGCCGATGCGCGGTTCGACCGTCATCGCAACCACCGGCGAACCCGCCAAATGGTGCTCGGCAGGCCACCATTCGACCATGTGGTTGGTGAAGAGGTCGAACGCGCGCTCCGGCGTTCCCGCAACGGTGATCTCGCGGCGGACGTCGGTGATCGTGGTCATGAGCTGCCTCCTGAATCATTGGGCTGGTTATCGGCGAACGCGGCGAACGACGCGAGAGCGTCGCGCCACATGACATCGAGCCACTGCCGGAGCACCTCGAAGCCATCGGTGGTAACGGAGTAGACGCGACGAGTCCCGACCGGATGGGATGTCACAATGCCTGCGTCCTTGAGGATCTTCAGATGCTGCGACACCGCAGGCCTGCTGATCGGCAGTTGGTCCGCGATTTCCTGTACCGACGAAGGCTTGCGGCGTATCAGGTCGAGCACTTCTCGCCGAGTCGAGTCAGCGAGCGAGTCCAGAACCATTCCGTAAGTCACCACTTACCGTTCATATCAGCTTACGGATGGCGCGTCAAGCGGGCTACGACACCGTAGCCGCCCGTCCGAGCAGATAGGGCGCGACCGCGCGATGAATGGGCGCGACGGCGGCCCAGACTGCGCGGGCCAACACGGGCCGCCGGTAGCCGACGAACGTCTCGAGCACGGCGCTCGAGGGCGGAACCCGTCTTGCGACGAGAATGCCGTGTATGAGTGGGCCGGTCGCGCGCAACGTGATGCTGTCGCGTTCAGCGGCCAGGATCTCCCAGCCCAGAACATGATTCGGCGAGGAGCCGGGCGCCAGCTCCAGCCTCAGCACGTGTCGGTGCGCCACCAACACGACCGCACCCAGCCATCGTGGGACCTTTTTCAGACCCGCCCGAACCAGCTCTTCTGCCGAACGGGTGTCGGCCGCATCGAGCGGCGCCTCGAACGCGTCCGCATAGTCGTACCCCTCGTTCGCTACAACCGATCGTCGCTGTACGACAACCACTTTCGACCAACTCCTTTCAACATTCGCGGGTAAACGATGAGATAGCGAAACGGCGTGATGGCTGCCATGTACGCGTTCCCAAGCAGGCCGTTGGGCTTCACCAGGATCGCCATCTGGCCGCGGTAGCCGCCGACTCCGTCCGGTACCCAGCCGAGGTGGATGACCCCGTGCACCGTCCGGTTGATGAGCTCCGCCGCCCACTCGTTGTCCGTCTGATAGAGCGGCGTGAAGCCCATCGGCGGCCGAACCGTTGAATGCGCGTCGCGCAGATCCGCAGGCAGCCGTGCCCGCAGGCTCGGTCGTGTCGGGTCGTCAGCGGCCTTGGGCCCGTCCCAATCGAGGACACGACCGAGCGCCTCTCGGATCGCAAAGAGCATGCCGACGAGGGAGAACTGCTTCCGGTCCCCGCCGAACGATGTCCCCATTTGGACCAGCCGGGGGAAGTCATCGGGCCCGCCAGGGGTGGGCAGTGCCCAGACGTCCTCCAGCCGGAAGTCGCGGGTGAGGTCGTGGATTCGCCACGGCTGTGAAAAGTGTGCGCTGTTCGGGAGTTTCATCGGGATCCTCCTTGACTCCTAAAGTAACATACGTACATGCATGTATCTATATCGGATCGGGATTCGCGGCCGCGTACGCAGGCCGAGCGACGGGCACGCACCAGGGCCGCCCTCCTCGAAGCGGGAGCGAGGGGCTTCTCGCGCTATGGGTATGGCAATCTCGTCCTCGAAAAGGTCGCGGCCGAAGCCGGTTACACGCGTGGCGCGCTCTACCACCTGTTCGCGGGCAAGGAGGAACTTGCACTCGCCGTGGTGGACTGGGTCGCCGAAACGTGGGAGCGGGAGGTCTGGCAGCCGGCCGCGCAGGCCGGCGCGCCGGTCGACGTGTTGATCTCGCTCGCCCGCGGTCACATCGTGTTCTGCCGCCGCGACATCGCGCGCGTGATGATGGCGTTGCGGGTCGAGTTCGAGGGTCGCGAACATCCCGTCGGCAGCAGGGTCGCCGAGATCGGCAAGGACCTCGCGGTGAGGTTCGGCAACGTTATCTCAGCGGGACGGCGGGACTCCTCGATACCTCCCGGACCTCCGGCGAAGACATTGGGGGCAGCGATCACCGCCGCGGTCGAAGGTCTGGCCATTCATTTGGCCGGCGCCCCGCACGACGAAGTGATGGCCGAACGGATGGTGCGCGGCCTGCTGGGGGTCAGCGCCGATCGAACGTGACCGAAAGGGCGTTGGGCCCTGATACGAATAAGCCGTGCAGCTGATCAACGTCGACGATATACAGGCAGCGGCCGACCGGGTCAGGGATGCGGTTGTTCGAACGCCATTGATTCCGGCGCGGTGGGCCGATGCGGACCGCCCGCTCTGGATCAAGCCGGAGAACCTGCAGCCAATCGGCGCGTTCAAGATTCGGGGCGCCTTCAACGCCATCGCCAACCTGAACGATGTGGATCGTGCGCGAGGCGTTGTCGCCTACTCGAGCGGAAACCACGCCCAGGCCGTCGCCTACGCGGCCGCGGAGTTCGGCATCCCCGCTCACATCGTGATGCCGGAGGAGACCCCGAACGTGAAGGTGCAGGCGACCCGCGGCCACGGGGCACATGTCGTGCTCTGCAAGCCGGGCCAGCGCGAGAAGGTGGCCGCGGAAATCGTCGAACAGACCGGAGGCGTGTTGATTCCGCCGTTCGACCATCCGGACGTGATCGCTGGGCAGGGCACGATCGGCTTGGAGATCGCCGAGGACATGCCGGAGGTGGATAACGTGCTGATCCCGGTGAGTGGCGGCGGATTGGCGTCCGGTATCGGCACCGCCATCAAGGCCAGGTGCCCGAAGGCCAAGGTATTCGGCATCGAGCCGGAACTCGCCGCTGACGCCACCGAGGGACTCCGGCGAGGTGAGCGGGCGGACTGGTCGATCGAGGACCGCAACCGCACCATCGCCGACGGCCTCCGGTCGCAGCCCTCAGCGCTGACCTTCGCGCATCTACAAAAGGTGATCGACGAGATGATCACGGTGTCGGAGGACGAGATTCGTGCCGCTGTTCGTGAACTCGCGCTCCGTGCCCATCTGGTCAGCGAGCCCAGTGGGGCGGTGGCATTGGCCGCGTACCGGCAGGGCGTGACTCCACCGGGCCGGACGGTGATGATCCTCTCGGGTGGGAACATCGAGAAGGCCGCCTTCGCCGACATTCTGGCCGGTTGAAATCGGATCAGCAATACTTTGGATTTGCTGCCCAAACACCCACCGCTCGTCTAGTCGTGGTCCGTCGTTCCCTTGGTTTGCTAGGCATCAAGCCAGCGGGAGGCGTGACCGCCCGAGGCGGTCTGCATCACGAGATGCAGGTAGTCTCACCCCGGTAGTTGACAAAGACCACGCCCAGAAGTCGAGGTCCAAGGGGTGCAAATGGACGCGGTGCTCGGATTGTCCATGACGCCGACCACCGTTGGGCTCGTTCTTGTCGAAGGCCAAGACGCCGACGGCGCCACGATGGACAGGGACGAGATCGCGGTTCACGACCGTGGCCTCGTCAGCGCTGTCAACACTTCGGAGAAGGCGACGGCTGCTGTGCTTCGCACCGAGGCGATCGCTGCGGCGCGCGGCCACCGTCTGCATTCGATCGGCATCACGTGGAGCGAAGACGCCGACACGGAGGCTTCACTTCTGCTGGAGTCGTTGTCCGAGTCCGGTTTCGACAATGTGGTCGCAGTGCGACTTCCTGAGGCCACCGAAGCGCTGGCCCGTGGTATCGCCAGCGTCATCGGGCACGAGGTCACCGCCGTGTGTGTCATCGAGCCTGATGCCGTTGTCGTGTTGGTGGTCGATACGGCCGGCGACGCCGTACAGACGGCCGTCAACCACGCCGTCACCACCGACGAGGATCTTGCGCGCTGGCTGAGCGCGATATTCGCCCAGGCCGCCTGGCAGCCCGAAGCGCTGGTGCTGGTCGGCTCCGGCAGCGAGCTCGAAGCCATCACACCGCACCTCGAGGACGTGCTGTCTGTGCCGGTCTTCGTGCCCGCCGAAGCCCAACTCGCACTTGCCCGGGGCGCCGCCATGGCGTCGACCCACGGCCCTGACCTCTTCCTCGATGAAACGGGCGGCGATTCCGGGCGCGTCCCAACGACAGCCCCGCGATCCAGGCCGTTCTCCCACTTCGGCGCGGCCGGTGTCATGTTGGGCGTCGGCGTGGTGACCTTCGTGGTGTCGGGCTCGCTCGCGATCGGTCTGCAACTGACTGCCGGAGAAAGCGCAAAGCCTGCCGAGAAGCCGGTGGCGGCCAACATCGCCAACGCGCCTGCCGCGGTGAAGTCTGTGGCCCCCGCACCGGCCGCCCCACCGCCGACTGTCGAAGTGGCGTTGCCGCCGCCACCTCCGCCTGCGGAACTTCCACCGCCGCCGGATGTAGCGATTGACCCGGAACCCGTCGCCGATCCGCTTGCACCCGACGCGCCGGCGCCCGATCCGCTAGCCCCGGTGGACGGAACATCGGCTGGGATTCCACCGGCGGCCCCCGGTGCCGCGCCGGTTCCGCAGGGCGTGACTCCGGTGCCCGGGCTCGTGCCCGCACCGGTGACACCCGTGCCACAAGAAAACTCCGGCATTCTGCACCGGCTCAAGGAGAAGTTGTCCGGCATCGGCATGCCCGACGATCCGGCGCCGGCCGATGTCGTGCCGCCGCAGGATCCGCTGCTGGTCCCGCCTCCGCCTGCACCGGAAGCTCCGCCACCACCGCCTGGATAATGGGCCCCTTGCGGGTGCTGCTTCGCGTCCTGATCGTGGCGGCGGTGGTAGTCGCGTTGATCGCCGTCGAGACGTCGTCGCGGTCAGGTGTGCTCTGGCGTCTGGTGACTTTCACCTACCAGGCAAACGTGCTTGCGGCAGGGGTACTACCTCTGGACCCTGTTCGCCCCGCGGCCCGATGACCGCGCCGGGCTTCGGGGAGCGGTTGTCCTCTATGTCGTTGTCGCCGGGGTGATCTGGAATCTGCTGTTGACCGACTACAGCATGGGATACACGCCGGCCAACGTCCTGTTGCACATCGTCGTACCGACTCTCGCAGTCGTGGACTGGCTGCTGGTCGGTCGCGGGCAGTGCACCGTCCCCTGGTGGCAGCCGCTGGTGTGGCTCGTCTACCCGGCGGTCTATGTGGTGCTGGTGTTGCTCGTGCTCAACAGGGCGGGGCGCAGGGCTCCCTACTACTTCCTTGACCCCGAGTCGGTCGGAATGGCTGTCGTCATCGCCAACATCGGTGTGCTCGCCGTATTCATTCTCGTTCTGGGATATGGAATTTCGGCGGTGGGCCGGCGCAGGACCGGCCCGCCGACCGCGGGTTAAGACTCGAGCGCGTGCAGGTTCTTCGCGGTCGGCGACGTCTCGACCGCGCTGAGGTCGGGGTAGGTGCCGAGCACCCGGTCCGCCGTACCCGAGCTGGTGACGGTGAACCAGTAGTGCTCGTTCTTGAAGTGGTGCTGGCGGTGGTTTCGCCAGATCGCTCGGTACACAAGGGTTTTCGGCTTGTAGTCGCTGTGGATGAGGTAGTGACACCACTCGTACACGAGGCCGAGGGCGCTGATCAACACCAGGAAGGTCAGGCCAAGACCCAACCGCGGAAACGCAAGCAGTGCGACCGCGATCGTCAGTGGCGGCGCCCACAGCAGGGCCTTCCACGGTATGAAAATCAGCCGAACGTTACGGGGGTCGATGTGATGGCGGCGATGGTCACGAGCAAGAAGCGGGTCGATGGTCAGCCTGCCGATGCGCTTGGGCCGCCAATGCAGGATGAACACGTGGATGGCCCACTCCAAGAATGGGAACAATCCGAGCATCACCACCGGCACCAACGCGTCGGTGGCCTGCCAGTCTCCGACGGCGATTCGCGCGGTGACCGCGGCCACCAGCGTCACGCCAATGATCCAGGGGGAGTGATATTTCCAGAACTCGCGCCCGGCGTCCTGCAGCGTGAAACCCTTGCGCATGGGGCGTTCGGTGGAGATGGTCATCGCTGTTCCTCCAGGCTCGTGATCACGGCGAGCATCGCCACGCTGGCGGGTTCGAGAAGGTCGATCGCCGCCTGCTTGGCGGCATCGGGATCGCCTGCTGTTATCGCGTCGGCGAGTTCCCGGTAGGCCTCGGGCCGGCCGACCTCGGCGGCCATCACGGTGGCGAGCGCCGGTAGCGCGGGTTCGTAGGTGGCCCGAAGCGTGTTGTACATCAGCCGAAAGACGATGGAGTCGGTGCCGTCGACGACGTGATCCCAGAACGTCAACGCGTGGCGTTGCCGCTCCACCGGGTCGTGCTCGGCGTCCAGGTTGCGCACCGCTTCGTCGAGCAGCGCGGCCAGACCCGGTTGCCGCCGCTCCGCCGCCAGCTGTGCTGCTTTCGGCCCGTTGTGCAGCCGGGCCTCGAGGATGCTCCGGACGACGGACAGGTCGAGCTCACCGGCGCGCAGCAACAGCAGGGGGAGAAGGTCGAGGCCTGCGTGCCGACGGAAGTCACGCACCGTGGTCGCATCGCCCTGGCGCACCTCGACCAGGCCGGCCGCCGACACGCGTTTCAATGCCTCGCGCACGGCCGGGCGGGATACTCCGAGCACCTCGGCGAGTCGGCGCTCACTGGGCAGTGTCTGACCAGGTTGCATCTCTCCGCTGAGCACGTCGGCGACGATCTGGTCGAAGACGTCCTCGGGTACCGAACGCCGGTTCACCGGTTGCAGGGCCATGTGCCGAGGATGGCCGATCAAAGGCCAGAGGTCAAGTGGTCAGACCAATCTGTCCTTACCTGTCAAGTAATTGCGTCCGCTACCTGCCGCGGGCACCGTAGAGGTGTCGCCCAGAGAGGAGAACGACATGCCTGACGGTCAAGCCGCAGACCTGTCGATCCCGCGGTGGCTGCGGTTCGTGCTCAAGTCCGACCGCGCCGGCTCGTCCTGGTACATCGGCACCGGGTTCTTCTTCGCGCCGGTGCTTGCCGTGCTTTCGCCGTGGCCCACCGTGACCACAGTGTTGTGGGCCGTCATCGCCGTCGCAGGTTTATGGCTGGGCCTGCTCGGGATCGCGATGGCCACTGGGCTGGCGATCGTGCTGCGGTCCGGACAGGAGATCCCCGAGGACTACTGGCGCTCGATCATCGACTACCCGACGCCTACGTCGCGACCGCGGTCTTCCCCGTGTAGTCGACCTGCCAGTGCTTGATGCCGTTGAGCCACCCCGACCGTAGCCGCTCGGGCTTGGAAATCGGTGTGAGGTTGGGCATTTCGTCGGCGATCGCGTTGAAGATCAAGTCGATCGTCATCCGTGCCAGGTTCGCGCCGATGCAGTAGTGCGCCCCAGTGCCGCCAAACCCCACGTGCGGGTTGGGATCTCGCAGAACGTTGAACCTGAAGGGGTCCTCGAAGACGTCCTCGTCGAAGTTGGCCGAACGGTAGAAGATCACCACCCGCTGATCCTTTTTGATTGGCACGCCGGACAATTCGGTGTCCTCGAGCGCGGTGCGCTGGAAGGACGTGACGGGGGTGGCCCAGCGGACGATCTCGTCGGCCGCGGTCGCCGGGCGTTCGGATTTGAAGAGCTCCCACTGGTCCGGGAATTCCGTGAAGGCCATCATGCCCTGGGTGATCGAGTTTCGCGTGGTCTCGTTTCCGGCCACCGCCAACAGGATGACGAAGAAGCCGAACTCGTCATCGGTGAGCTTGTGCCCTTCGACATCCGCCTGGACCAGTTTGGTGACGAGGTCGTCGCCGGGGTTGGCCCCCCGCTCCGCGGCCATCTGCATGCCGTACATGATCAGCTCGACCGCTGCGGCCGACGGGTCATTCCTGGCGTACTCGGGGTCCTGGTCGCCGACCATCTGGTTCGACCAGTCGAACAGCTTCTTCCGATCGTCCTGGGGCACACCCATCAGCCCGGCGATCGCCTGAAGCGGAAGCTCGCACGAAACCTGCTCGACGAAATCGCCGGATCCTTCCACCGCGGCGGCCTTCGCGATGTCGTGTGCCCGTTCGCGAAGCTCGTCGCGTAAGGACTCGATGGCGCGCGGGGTGAACGCCCGCGAAATGATCTTGCGCAGGTGGGTGTGGTGCGGGGCGTCCTGGTTGAGCAGGACGACCTTGCCCCCCTCCAGGGATTCGGGTTCGGCCTCGTCCCGGTAGCGGGGCAGCGCGGTCTTCCTGTTGCTGGAGAACACGTCGTTGCGCCGCGACACCTCCTTGACGTCCTTGTGCTTGGTCACCACCCAGAAGCCGTCGTCGCCGAATGCACGATTCCCGTTCGGCTGTGCGTTCCACCAGATCGGGGCCACCTTCCGCATCTCGGCGAGTTCCTCGACCGGCAGCCGCTCGGCGTAGATGTCGGGGTCGGTGAAATCGAAGCCGGGTGGGAGGTTCGGACTTGGCATAAATGGACTCCTCATACGACGTTGTCTAGTGCCCTCAAGGCATTGCTACACCACAGATCGGACTGGGTGAAGCAGGATCTGAAAAGTCCTCGAATCTCTTAAGTGAAACGTGTTCCCGGCAGCATTTTCTAACTAACGGCTTGGTCACACAGTGCACAGGTGTAACAATTGGAGTATCAAGACTGAAGCACCCAATAGCACCGTCTGACAGCGAGGGGGGCGTCGGTGAAGAAGTCCGACAAAATCTGGCCACTGTCGGTGGCATGCGGCGCGCTCGGCGCGTTCGCGGCCGTCACGCTTGCGCCGACCGCGCAGGCCGACCAAGAAGGTCCGATTCCACCGCCACCGGCACCCGGGGAGCAGGCCATCACGGTTCAGGCCACGCCTGCGCCTGATCTCGCGCTGCCCGCCGCCCCCGCGCCTGATTCCGCGCTGCCCGCCGCCCCAGTGGCTGATTCCGCGCTGCCCGCCGCCCCAGCGGCTGATCCCGCGCCGCCCGCAGAGGTACCGCATCTGTCGAGTCCGCAGAACCTTCCGCCCGGCACCACCGATGTTCCGATCGACCAGGGGCAGGGCCGGACGACGTCGTACCTGCGCGATCTCTGGCACGCGGTTCAGACCCAGGACATCAGCGGTAAGGATGCGCTCCTTCTGCTGACGCAGCGCCCGATGAACCCCAGTGCCATGCCGACGAACGGAATGCCCACCGGGCCGCAGGCGCCGCCCGGTACCCCGCTGCCGGCCGGCGCGCCCGCACCGGATGCGCCGCCGATCGACGGTGCTCCGCCTATCGACGGTCCGCCGCCAGGACCAGCGCTGCCCGGTCTGGCGCCGTCGGAGGCCCCGGGGCCTCCGACGCCCTAGCGATCAGACGCTCGCGGCTTCGTTGAGTTCGTCCAGCCTGTTCGTCGCCTCGAGGTATTCGGCGACCCAGCGCTGAATGACCGTCGCCGACTTCTCGACCTTGGTGAACTGGCCGACGACCTGACCGACGGGGTTGAAGGCCACGTCGACGCTCTCGTTCGGATATTTGTGGGTCGCGGCGACCGCCATGCCGGACACCATGTACTGCAACGGCATTCCGAGCGGTTTGGGATTGTCCGGTTGCTCCCAGGCTTCGGTCCAGTCGTTGCGCAGCATCCGCGCCGGCTTGCCGGTGAACGAGCGGCTCCGCACGGTGTCGCGGCTGCTGGCGTTCACGTAGGCCTGTTGCTGAACCGCTGTGTGCTCTGCTTCCTCCACCATCAGCCACTGCGATCCGGTCCATGCGCCCTGTGCGCCGAGGGCCAGCGCCGCGGCGATCTGCTCGCCACTTCCGATGCCGCCTGCGGCCAGCACCGGGACCGGCGCGACCTCCTTGACGACCTGCGGCCACAGCACGATCGAGCCGACCTCACCACAGTGCCCGCCCGCCTCGCCGCCCTGCGCGATGACGATGTCGACGCCGGCATCGGCGTGCTTGCGCGCCTGCGATGGCGAGCCGCACAGCGCGGCCACCTTGCGTCCCGCGTCGTGGATGTGCTTGATCATGTCGGCCGGCGGTGTGCCGAGCGCGTTGGCGATCAGGGTCACCTTCGGATGCCGCAGCGCCACCTCGACCTGCGGGGTGGCGGTGGCTTCCGTCCAGCCGAGCAGTTGAAATGCATCGGCGCCGCTGCCCTCGATCGGCACACCGTGATCGGAGAGGATCTTGCGGGCGAAGTCGATGTGCTCCTGCGGCACCATGTCCTGCAAGGTCTTCGTCAGCTCGTCGGCCGACAGGTCGGAGTCCATGCCCTCGTATTTGTTCGGGATGACGATGTCGACGCCGTACGAGTGGTCGCCGATGTTGTCGTCGATCCACTTGAGCTCGATCTCGAGCTGTTCCGGGGTGAAACCGACGGCGCCGAGAACGCCGAAACCGCCGGCCTTGCTCACCGCGACCACCACATCGCGGCAATGTGTAAACGCGAAGATCGGAAACTCGATGTTCAGGGCGTCGCAGATGGCCGTGTGCATGACTGCTCCTTGGGCGCGGGGGGCGAAACTGAAACGTGTTCTAGTTTAGTACGCCTGGCCCGCGGAACATACCCATGGGGTGCCGAAAGGGACGATTTAGGCGTCCTTGGTGTCAGGGTCGCCCTCCGACTGGTCGCTGAACTTTGGGTTGCCGTCATCGTCTAGCCAATCGTTGACGGCCGTGCCGGTCACAGTGTTGTCGCTGCCGGGCAGGGCAACCGTCGGACGGTCCTCGTCGTACTCCTTCCGCATTTCCTTGGCCTTCTCTTTGTGCTCGTCTGTGACCTCGGGCTTCTCGGTCATCGGCCGGTCGTCCTGCTGCTCAGTATCTTGCTGTTGCGTCTGTTGCTGTTCGCTCGCCACGGTGGCGTCCCCTCTGATGGTTGGTTCCCCGCTGTGCTGTTAGGACTGCCCGGAAGTGTGATCTACGAAACAATCCGCGACCGTGGCACCAGAACCGAACCTGCCAGCACCACGGCGCCGATGACCGCCAACGGAATTGACCACGACCGTCGGCTCGAGACTGCGTCCCGACAATTCGCGACGTAATCCGTGTGCGGCACTATCTGGTTCAGGATCGGCACATTCGCCACGGTCTTGCCATTGGCGGCCTCGGCTTCGGACGAATCGGCCGCAACGGCATTTCCGCAGCCGATCGACTGACCGTCTCCGGTCACGGACACCGGCACAAGCAAGGCGATCACACCGGCGACGAGTACCACCGCGCCGATGAACAGGATTAAGCGTCGCGCGTTCACGTTCGATGTCCCTCGGTTTCCTAGTATGTGTCCCCGACCCCGCTCGGGGGATTGCCCGCTGAAGGGCTCACCAAACAGAAGACGGCCGAATACGGTGACCGGATGGCGCTCCTGAAGGCGACGGCGATAGCCACACTGACGGCGGTGATGGCGCTGTCTGGATGTGCGTCCGCCGCGGCTGACCCGGACTTCTCGGGGCTTGTCGAGATCGCCCCCGGTCGAAGCCTGTACCTGAACTGCCAGGGGACTGGCTCGCCTACGGTGTTCGTCATTCCCGGCAAGGGCAGCTACGCGGAGGCGTGGAACGTCGAGGTGCCCGGCGACGACCCCGTGCGGTCGTCGCCCTACGACCTGATCACCCAGGCCCGCCTCGAACCCAGCACGACCGCCGCTCAGCCCAGCGTGGCGAGAGGCACGCGTATCTGTACCTACGACCGGCCGAACACCCGGCCGGACGGGACCGACCGATCCACCCCCGTACGGCAACCGCACTCCATCCAGCAGGATGTCGACGACATCGTGAAACTCATTTTGGCAGCCCATATTTCAACGCCGGTCGTCATCGCTGCACACTCCTACGGCGGCCTCATCGCCGATCTGCTCGCCCGCAGCCATCCCGAATTGGTGAGCGGCCTCGTGCTGGTGGATCCGGTGTCAGAGTTCCTGCCGTCGGTGGGCAACGCCGAACAGAATGCCGCGTTCTACCGTGACACTGCCCAGCCGATGCCGGATCCCGATAGCGAGGGCTTCCTCGCGCAGAACGATTTCGCCTTGGTCAAGGCCGCGCCGCCGCTACCGAAGGTGCCCGCCATCGTGCTTAGCTCGGACAAGTTCCAGCCCCCCGTGGCGCTCAAGCCCGACAACTACACACTCGATCAGATACACCGGGCCAACACGATGCTCGCCGATGCGCTCGGAACCGTGAACCTGACGAACACCGACAGCGGCCACAACATCATGCTGTATCAGCCGCAGCTGGTCGCCGGCCAGATCCTCGCGACCGTCAACCGGGTTCGGGGGGGCTGAACCCGGTCAGGTCATCGCGGCGTGCACAAACCGGAGCACGAGGAATGCCGACATGCATACGAAACACACGATGTGATCGCGCAGGACAGACCGCGCGAGCCGTGACTGATCTGCCGGTCCGTTCAGTGCGTTGCCGAGGCGAACAGCGTTCGGCACCGTCCTTGTCAGAGCCAGCAGTATGGGTATGCCTGCGAATGCGGCCGACGCAATGATGAGCCATCCCGGGTCGTGCCCGCCGATGCTCCGAAACACCAACGCACCCAACAGGATCACCATAACGACGGCGATCAGGCGGCTCATCGGCCGTGATGTCGTGATCGCTCGACGGTAATAGCCCGCGATTGATGAGAGCACCGGCTCGGGCAGCTCCCCTGCCTGCGGGCCGCGAACCTGGGTGTCGAAGATCAGGTCCATCCACAGCACCGCGAGCAGGAAACCGCCGCACGCGACGAGCAGACCTTCGTCGACGCTCACGGTCGGCCCCCGCGGCCGGCGACGGCGACCCGCAGAACCGGCCACCCGTTGGCCGAGGCCGCTGCGGCGAGCCCCGAACGCGGGTTCACCGGGCGGGGATGGCCGACCGCATACATCAACGCCACGTCTTCGTCGCCGTCTGCGTAGAAGTAGCTATGGTGCAAATCGACGCTGTTTTCTTCGCAGAACCGTTGTGCCGCATCGGCTTTCCGAGTACCCCAGATGATCGGCCGCGTGATGTCACCGGTCAGTATGCCGTTCTCGTCGACGTCGAAGTGATTACACAACAGCCGGGTTATCCCGAGGGCACGAGCGACCGGTTCAGCGTGGATGGTCAGCGCCGACGAACACAGCGCCACGGTATGGCCGTGCTGCTGGTGGGCCTGCACGATCTCACGCATGTGCGGGTAGACCCGGGATGCGATGTGTCGCACGAAAAGCCGCTCGCCGACATCATCGAGTTCAGCGAGCGACTCACCTTTCAGATAGCCTGCGGCGCGGACGATGAGCCGCTCGAACTGCATCCGTCCCAGGCGGTATCTGATCGATGCCTCCAAGACGCCGAGGACCTCGCCGATCCGCGCCTGCCGACGCCGAATGCGATAGCCGGCGTGCGCGGTGGCGGTGAACCCCGCGACCAGCGTGCCGTCCAGATCGAAGAACGCGCCGACCTGTGGTCCATGAGGGCTCGCGGCGATCTCCGCGACCCGACCCGACGGCTCCGCTGGCATCACCCGAGACTACGGTTCTGGAGGACAATCAGCCGGATACCGTCACCAGCCGTAGGGTCTTCGTTAACGGAGAGGAGAGTGCCATATCGACCGAGCGTCGCAACTCTCTCCTGAGAATCTTCATCGTCTTGTCGCTGTTGGCGTGCGCTGGGTCGGTCCCGACCTTCGCACCGCGGCTGTCGCCACCCGACCAGATCGAGTTGGCCGAGGGCTGGCAGCTGGCATCCGCCAAGGACCTGACCGCAGACGGCGCGAGCGTCTCACGTCCTGACAACGCGGGCGGGGACTGGCACGCCATCCGGCACATGCCTTCCACGGTCCTCGAGGCGCTCCAGGACGACGGCACCTACCCCGATCTCTATTACGGCAAGAACCTGCTCGACGAGGTGCCGCAGGATCTGTACAAGCAGGATTGGTGGTACCGCACGTCGTTCAAGGCGCCTGCGGGCCACAGCACCTACCTGCTCGAGATGCCGGGCATCAACTACCGTGCCGAGGTCTGGCTGAACGGCCACCTGATCGCGGGCAACACCCAGATCGTCGGCATGTTCAACGCTCACCAGATCGACGTGGCGCACTGGATCAAGCCGGGGGAGTCCAACACCTTGGCGATCAAGGTCACGCCCGAGCAGGCGCTTCAGGACATCAACGGCGTGGAGCTGGCGGACAGCTGGTGGGACTGGATCAACTGGAACTATCTGGGATACCAGGGCCCGGGCAAGAACCCCGACAGGGGCAACTCGTTCGTCGCTGACCGCAATGCCGGCATCTGGAAGCCGATCTACCTGAAGGCCGCGGGATCGGTCACCGTCGACTCTTCCGTCGTCAACACCGAATTACCCCTCCCGCGAACGGATTCCGCGCGCCTGACCGTCCACACCACCGTCCACAACTACTCGACCGAAAAGGTGCGGGGCACCGTACGAGCGCGGATCTCGCGGGCCGGTAAACCGAGCATCGACGTCGAACAGCCGGTAACGCTGCTACCCGGGCAGGTCCGCGAGGTCACCCTCAGCCCGGACGAGTTTTCGCAGCTGACGGTCGACAAGCCCGACCTGTGGTGGCCCTACACCCTCGGCCAGCCGAACCTCTATGACCTCCGGATGGAGTTTCAACAGTTCGGCGAGGTATCCGACGCCACCGACCTGCGGTTCGGAATCCGAACCGTCTCCCAACACCGGGATACCGACAGCGAGTTCCCCAACCTGGGCAAGGGCGGGAACTTCTACCTGACGGTCAACGGCAGAGATCTGCTGATCCGAGGCGCGGCCTATACACCGGACCTGTTGTACTCCTACAACCCCGACCGCGAAGACGCGATCCTGCGCTACGTGAAGGATCTCGGGCTCAACATGATCCGGCTGGAGGGGAAGTTCCCCGGTGAGCACATCGTCGAGAAGGCCGACGAGCTCGGAATCCCGCTCATGTTCGGCTGGATGTGCTGCAACCAGTGGGAGAAGTGGTCGCAGTGGGACGACGAAGACCGCGCGGTCGCCCAGGAGAGTCTGCGGTCGCAGATCCTGATGCTGCGCTCGCATCCATCGGTATTCATCTGGGCGAACGCCAGCGACGGCAAGCCGCCGCCCGATGTGCTCGCGAAATACGATGAGATCCTTGCAGATTCGCATTGGCAGAACGCCACCGTCGACACCGTCTCGTCTTTGGCGAGGGACGCAAGCGGCGAGCGGGACTGGGACGGCATCCACATGGCCGGGCCGTACAGCTGGCGGCCACCCGGCTACTGGTTCAGCGGACGCTACGGCGCCACCCGCGGGTCCACGGCCGAACAGGGCGACAATGAACACATCCCGCCGTTCGCGAGCCTGAAGAAGTTCATCCCGCCGGACAAGCTCTGGCCGATCAACGACACCTGGTACTTCCATGCCGGCTCGAACCCGAAGAACGCCACGCTGAGCAGCATCAAACGGGCCGTGGATCGGCGGTACGGCCCGTCGGTCGACGCGGAGGAGTTCAGCCGCAAAGCCCAACTGGCGCACTACGAATCGACACGCGCTCAATTCGAGGTGTTCGCCGCCGAGGGGTGGCCGAGCCACAAGATGACCATCTACTGGATGCTGAACAGCCACTGGCCGTCGTTCTTCGGCAACATCTTCGACTACTACCTGCGGCCGGGAGGCGCGTACTACGGCGCCAAGAAGGGGCTTCAGCCGCTGTCGGTGGTGTTCGACTCCTACGCCACGGGGGATCACACCCAGGCGCACGTCACGCTGGTGAACCAGACCCCGAACGACCGCTCCGATCTGCGGGTGCGGCTCCGTGTTTACGACCTGGCGGGACGGATGCGGGAAGACCGGGTAGCCGACAACCTCAGCGTGCCCTCGGGTGGGAGCGTCGATGCCATGACGTTGCCGAAGGTGGCGCGTGACTCGAGCGTCTTCTTCGTGCGCTGCGAGCTCGTCGACAAGTCTGGAACCGTTATTGGCGAAAACGTCTACTGGCAGTCGCAGCAGCGGGACGATCTTGGTGATCCGACGAACGATTGGGCGTTCGAGCTGAAGCAGGTGAGTTGGGCGGACATGACCCCGTTGAACTGGATGCCGAAGGTCCCGTTGCAGGTGACCGCGCAGCGAGCCGACCAGGCGGGGGAGCACGGTGTCACGATCAGCCTGCACAACCCGACCCAACGCATAGCCTTCTTCGAGCGGGCCGAGATCACGGCCACGCCAGACGGCGACGAGATCCTGCCGATCGAATACAGCGACAACTACGTCACCGTGTTCCCAGGCGAGACGGTCGAGCTGCACGGCGTCGTACCAACCGAGCACACGGTCGCCAAGTTCGTCCGGGTCGCGGGATACAACACTCCATCGGCGGTAGTGCCGATCGAATAGAGGTGAGGTGCCATGCACGAGGTTGACCAGAGAACCGAACAGATGGTGCGAAGCGTGCTGGCGTACGCGGAGAACCGGCTGCGGATGAACCCTGTGCCCCTCGACAAGGGCCTGCTGCCCGCCGACGAACTGTATGGCCGCCTGGACGGCTTGATCCGCGACACCCCGCGGCCCCCGGACGAGGTGCTCGGCGTGTACACATCGGTGATCGCGCCCAGCGTGATCTCGGCGGACAGCCCGAGGTTCCTCGGCTTCATCCCGGCGGCGCCGACGAAGGCCAGCCTGCTGTTCGACATGCTGGTGTCATGCGCGTCCATTCAGGGCATCTCGTGGCTGGAGGCGTCGGGCGCGATCGCGGCGGAGAACAGCGTGCTGCGGGTGATCGCCGACGAGGCGGGTCTGCCGCCTTCAACGGGCGGCTGCTTCGTTTCAGGTGGCTCGGCAGGCAACCTGTCGGCCCTCGCCGTGGCGCGCGAGACCGCGAAGAGCCGCGGTGCCATCGGACGGTTGCGGGTGGTGGTCGGCGGTGATGCGCATTCGTCGATCATCAACACGCTGCGGCTGCTGGAGATGGACGCGCTCGTGATCGACACACCGGACCACCGGCTGACCGCCGAAACAGTCCGCGACGCCGTACCGCCCGACACCCCAGGCATCGCCGCGGTGGTGTGCACGTCGGGGACGACCAACGCCGGAATCATCGACGATCTGGCCGGCGTCGGTGCGCTGGCAAGAGAGCGCAGCTGGTGGTTCCACGTCGACGGCGCCTACGGCGGTTCCGGGATATTCGCGCGCTCGCTGCGCCCCAAGTACGACGGGCTCGAACAGGCCGACTCGTTCATCCTCGACCCGCACAAGTGGTTGTTCACACCGTTCGACTGCTGCGCCCTGTTGTATCGGGAGCCCGAGTTGGCCCGTGCGACACACACTCAGGACGCCTCATACCTCGACGTCATTCACACCTCCGATGGGGAGTGGAACCCGTCGGACTACGCCTACCACCTGACCCGCAGGGCGCGCGGGCTGCCGCTGTGGTTCTCGCTGGCCGTGAACGGTCTGCAGGCGTACCGCGACGCCATCGAGGTCGCCGTCTCCCTTGCCCGCGAGACCGCGGAGCTGATCAAGGCGGCGCCGCAGCTGGAGCTGATCCGCGAGCCCGACCTCGGCGTGGTGCTGTTCCGCAGGCTCGGCTGGAAGCCTGAGGACTACGACGCGTGGGCACAGCGGCTGCACCAGGATCAGGTCGCCTTCATCCCGCCGACGAAATGGGAGGGCGAGACCGTCGGCCGGTTCGCGTTCCTGCACCCTCAGACCCAAGTGGAGCTGGTTCGTGAGGTGCTGGCCAGGACCGAATAGCGGTCGCTAGTGCAGTGCGGCGGCGATGCGGCGCCACTGGTCACGCGGGTACTCGTTGAGATCAGCGGTGAGCACCTGGACGCACACATGGTCTGCGCCCGCCGACAGGTGCTCGTTGACCCGGCCGATGATCGCGTCCTCGTCGCCCGACACGATGATCGCGTCGAGCAGCCGGTCGCTCACCGACGCCACGTCATCGGGGGAGAAGCCGAGCCGCAACAGGTTGTTGGCATAGTTCGGCATGGCCAAATATCTACGGATCCAACCGGTTCCAATCGCGCGGGCCTCGTCGGCGTCGTCGGTGAGGATCGCGGTCTGCTCGGGCAGCAGCAGCGGGCCCGCGCCCAACACCTCGCGGGCACGGTGGGTGTGCTCGGGCGTGACGAGATACGGGTGAGCTCCTCGGGACCGGTCCGCAGCGAGCTCGAGCATCTTCGGCCCGAGCGCCGCGAGCACGCGGGCGCCGACGGGAACGGGTTGCTCCGCAGTGTCCAACGCATCGAGGAACGACGCGGTTGCCGCTAGTGGTCTGCGGTACAGGCCGGTCTCGATGGAGTCGACGAGCGGTGCATGGCTGACGCCGATGCCGAGCAGGAACCGGTCGCCGTGCGCGGCCGTCAGCGACGCATGCGACGACGCCACGGCGGCGGGCTCGTTCATCCAGAGGTTCAGGATCCCTGTCGCAATGACGATGTCGTTCGTCGCCGACAGCAGTTCACCGACCGAGTCGAGCACTGACGTGCCACCCACATCGGGTATCCACAGCGCCCGGTAACCGAGCTCCTCCAGTTCGGCGGCGGCCTCGGCAGCGGCGGCAGGATCGCCATAGCGCAGCTGGTGACTCCAGATGCCCACACCCGAAAGATCCATGACCCCTTGCCTATCCGACGGCCGCGAAGTTGACCGTCGCAGTCGCACCGAGCTCACCGTCGTCGCCGCGGTAGACGTCGACCTGGATGACGACGGACCGTTTACCCGTGCGCAGAATCCTGGCGACCGCGCGCGCCGGCCCGTTCTTGATGGGGCGCAGATAGCGGATGAACAGATCCGTGGTGGCGATGCCGTTGCCGAACGGCGTGCACCGGGCCGCCAGCTGCCCGGCGGTCACATCCGCCATCGTCGCTATCAACCCGCCCTGCAGTCCGCCCGCGGTGTTCATCACGCGCTCGTCGACGGGCATCTCCATCACAACGGTGTCGTCCGTGGACGGCACCTCCAGCAATCCGATCTGGTCGAACAACTCCCGCAGGGACTTCGGCGCCGTCACGAGAATGACATTACCGCCCGGTCTGATCGCGCAATCGGCCGCGGTGCGGCTCGTATGCTCGGGACATGGCCGACACCGCGCGCCTAGCACTTCCGCCGGGTCCCCGGCTGCCCGCCGCATTTCAGGCGGCGCTGATGGCCCGCTATTGGCCGCGGTTCATATCGGCATGCCGACGCCGCTACGGCAGCGTGTTCACCATTCGCATCGCCACCATGGGCACGCTGGTATACCTCGACGACCCGGCGGAGATCAAAAAGGTGTTCGCGGGCAGTCCCAGCGTCTATCACGCAGGCGAGGCGAACGCGATGTTGGGCGGCCTGCTCGGCGACAGTTCCGTGTTGGTGATCGACGACGACGTGCATCGGGAGCGGCGGCACCAGATGCTGCCCGCCTTCCACCGCGACGCGGTGGCTCGGCAGGCCCCGGTCATGGCCGAGATTGCCGCGGCCAACGTCGCGGGCTGGCCGGTCGACACCGACTTCTCGGTCGCCCCCAAGATGTCCGAGATCACCCTCGAGGTGATCCTGCGGACCGTGATCGGAGCGTCGGATCCCGCTCGACTCGCGGCGCTGCGCGAGGTCATGCCGAAGCTGCTCAACGTGACCCCGTTGGCATCGCTGGCGATCGCGAACCCGAAGCTGAAGCGGTTCGGCCCGTGGAGGACACTGCGCCGCAACGTGCAGGAGGCAGACCGCCTGCTGTACGCCGAGATCGCGGACCGCCGCGCCGATCGCTACCTTGCGACGCGCACCGACGCGCTTGCGATGCTGGTCCGGGCCGGCAGCGACGACGGCACCGCAATGTCCGACCGAGAGCTTCGCGATCAGCTCATCACCCTCCTTGTTGCGGGACACGACACGACGGCGACCGGGCTCTCGTGGGCGCTGGAGCGGCTGACCAGACATCCAGCGATCCTGGACAAGGCGGTAGCGGCCGCCGAAGCCAGCGCGGCCGGTGATGCTGCGGGCGACGAATTCCTCGATGCGGTCGCCAAGGAGACTCTGCGGATTCGTCCGGTGGTCTTCGACGTCGGGCGCGTCCTCACCGAGCCGGTGGAGCTGGCGGGCTTTCGGCTCCCGGCGGGCGTCATGGTCGCTCCGGGAATTGGGTTGGTGCACAGCAGCGACAAGCAATACCAGGATCCCGATCGATTCGACCCCGACCGGATGGTCGGCGCTACACCAGGGCCCACTACCTGGTTGCCGTTCGGTGGCGGCAACCGACGCTGTCTCGGTGCGACGTTCGCGATGGTCGAGATGCGGGTCGTGCTGCGCGAGGTGTTGCGACGGGTTGCGTTGTGCACCACCGAGGCTGCGGGCGAGCGGCAGAAGGTCAAGCACGTCATCCTCGTGCCGCACCGCGGCGCGCGAGTTCGTGTAGACGCCATTCGCGACGTTGCGACGGCGGCTCCCGCTGCCGCACACGGGTCGTCGTGTATGCATAGTTCGTGAGCGCACGCGCAGGCATCGTCGTCACCGGGACAGAGGTACTCACTGGGCGTGTTGCCGACCGCAACGGCCCGTGGATCGCCGACCGGCTGCTCGAACTCGGCGTCGAGCTCGCTCACATCACGATCTGCGGTGACCGGCCCAGCGACATCGCCGCGCAGCTGCGCTTTCTCGCCGACGAGGGCGTCGACCTGATCGTCACCAGCGGCGGCCTCGGGCCGACGGCCGACGACATGACGGTCGAGATCGTGGCGCAGTTCTGCGGGCGCAAGCTGGTGCTCGACGATGAGCTCGAGGAGAAGATCGCCGCCATTCTGCAGCGGCTCAGGGGGCGGTTCGCCGACGTCGACTTCGACGCGGTGCGGGCGGCCAACCGCAAGCAGGCGATGGTGCCCGCCGGGGCCCGCATCATCGATCCGGTGGGCACCGCGCCCGGCGTCGTCGTGCCCGGCAAACCAACGGTCGTCGTGCTGCCTGGCCCGCCGCGTGAGCTGCAGCCGATGTGGTTGACCGCAGTGGAGACACCTGACGTACAGGAGGCGATCGCGGGCCGGACGAACTACCGGCAGGACACCGTCCGCATGTTCGGGCTTCCGGAGTCGGGTCTTGCCGAGACACTGCGCGATGCCGAGGGGCGCGTCGAGGGTTTCGAGCGGCTGGAGATCACCACGTGTCTGCGTCGCGGTGAGCTCGAGGTCGTGACGCGTTATGAGCCCGACGCCGCACCAGCCTATGCCGAGTTGATGACGGTGTTGCGCGAACGCCATGCGCGCCAGATCTTTTCAGAAGACGGCGCACGGGTCGATGATCAGGTGGCGCAGCTGCTGGCGAGCCGCCGGATCGCGACGGCGGAGTCATGTACCGCGGGTCTGGTCGCCGCACGGCTCACGGACATCCCGGGTTCCTCCGCTTATGTCGCGGGCGGAGTGGTGGCCTACGCCAACGAGGCGAAGACGGGCATGCTCGACGTGGATGCGGACCTGATCGAGGCGCACGGGGCGGTGTCGGAGCCGGTGGCCGAGGCGATGGCCGCCGGCGCGCTGGGCCGCTTCGGTGCCGACACCGCCGTCGCGACCACCGGCATCGCGGGGCCTGGCGGCGGAACCGCGGACAAGCCGGTCGGGACGGTGTGCTTTTCCGTGATGCTCGCCGACGGCCCGACGCTGACGCGAACTCTTCTCCTGCCAGGCAACAGATCCGACATCCGGGAACGGTCGACGACCGTCGCGATGCACCTGCTGCGGCGAGCACTGCTCGGTGCGAAAGATCCGGCAGTTCTTCAGGACTGACGTCAGGCCTGACGCACGTCCAATTCGACCATTGCCATCGGTCTAATCGTCCTCGGTCACCGTGAAGCCGGCCAGCCAGTCTTCATGCATCTCATCGTCGATCGACACCCGCCACTGGTAACGCTGACCGGCGGTGAGCTTGAGCGAAGGGATGGTCGCGGTGAACGGAATCGTGACCGGGGTTCCCTCGGGGTGCACCGGCTTGTGCTTGGCCTTGATCACACCGTGTTCGGTGTGGGCTACCCGGACGCCGTCGCTGTCGACCAGCTCGGCGCGGATCGGAAACGACTTGTTGAGCTCCGCCCACTCGACTTCCACGAAAATGACCAACGCATGTTGCGGTACCGGGGTGGAGCTGGACGTCCAGCCGAGGCCGAGCGCATGAATGGTGCCCGCCTGGTCGAGTTGAGCGCTCTGCGCGAGCAGGACTATCGCTCTCATGGCACGCCGATCCTAGTGTCGGTCGACGCCGCTCTCGTCCCACAGCTCGACCATGGTGCGCAGTATCTCTTCGGCGCGCCCGAGCCCGCCGAGGTGACTCTCACCCGGCATGGGGTGCAGTTCGGCATCGGGGAGCCGCGACACCATGTGCTCGCCGTGCGCGTACGGGATGATGTGGTCCGCATCGCCGTGCCACCAGCGCACGTGCACCTTGACCTCGTCGAGTCGGAATCCCCAGTCACGGGAGAAGGCGACAATGTCATAGAACGGCGCGGCCAGTTGCTTGCGACTGCCGTTCAACAGATCGTCGAGGAACATGGCCTTGATCTCGGGGCGCGCCATCAGCGCCCGGTCGCCGGGCGGCGAAACCAGGCCGAAGAGGTCCGCCGCCGGTCCCGCGAATGGGCGGATCAGACGGACCAGGGTCAGGGCCGTCAGCCGGATCGGCAGACCTGCCACCTGGAGCAGTGGCGCCACGCGCGACCCAAGGGCCATCAGGCCACCGCCGATGCGGTCGGGACCCACCGCCGGCGCGACACCGCCGACGACGCCCGCCGCCACGACCCGTTCCGGCATCGCCGCCGCGCACGCCAGCGTGTACGGACCGCCCCCGGAGAGGCCGACGACGGCCATCTTGTCGATGCCCAGCGTGTCGGCGATAGCGCGCAGGTCGTCGGCGAACTCGAGGACGTTCTCGTACTGGTAAGGCGTCGACGACCCGATCCCTGGCCGGTCGATACCGATCAGGCGGATGTCGGCCGCTTCAGCGAACGCCCTCGCCTCGGTGGGGATCTGCCTGCGGGCGCCGGGGGTGCCGTGCAGCCAGAAGATGGCTCGGCCCTGCGGAGCGCCGAACTCGGCGAACCCGATCTGGCGGTCCTCGCCGACGGCGACGTTTCCTTCGAGCTTCGGGCGATCGATTGCGACAACCATGCCCTGAGTGTTGCATGTCGGCTGTGAGCGTCTGTTCGGCTTCCGTACATCATGGCGCATCATGGCGTCATGGCCGACGACGAGCTGGACGAACTCTACGAGGTCAGGCCCGAGGCGTTCACCGCCCTGCGCACCAAACTCGTCGCCGCGGCCAAGGAGCGCGGTGACGCGTCCGCCGCGAAGAGGATTGGCGCCGCCCGCAAGCCGACCGTAGCTGCGTGGGTGGTCAACCTGCTCGCCCACACCAACGACGACGTCATACGTTCGCTCACCGATCTAGGTGGACGGCTGCGGGCAGCGCACGCTGCGATGAACGGCGCGACGATCCGCGAGTTGACCGCCGAGCAGCGGTCGCTTGTCGACGAACTCACGCGCGCCGCGCTCGACGGCGCCGACGTGACGAACCCGCCTGCAGTGCTGCGTGAGGACGTCACCGCAACACTGCAGGCCGCGATCGCAGACCCAGACGTGGCCGCCCGTCTCGGTAGCCTGGTCAAGGCCGAAAAGTGGTCTGGCTTCGGCGATTTCGGAGACACCACCGCCGTAGTCAGCGCCACGCGTAGCAGTAAGGCCAAAGCTGAGCCCGACAAGCCCACCCGCAGGCAACCCCGCGCCGAGAACGAGGCGAGCGCGCGCGAGCGGGAGAAAGCCAAGGCCGCGTTGGCCGGTGCCGAACAGGCCAAGGGCGACGCGGACAGCGAATTATCCGACCGCCAAACGGATCTCGCGGTAGCCCGGCTGCGTCGTGACGAGATGCTGGAGCGCCTCAAGGAGGCAGAGCTCAGCCTCAGCTCGGCTGAATCGTCCTACGACAAGGCGAAGCAGGCCAGCCGCGAAGCCGCCGATGTGGTCAAGGAGGCGAAAGCTGCGCTGAAGCGGTCCAGGCGCAGGAGCTAGCTCGTCAACCGATCGCGGCCTTCGCGTCGGCGAGATTGTCGGCGCCAAGCACCAGCCGGGTATTCGTCGCGAGATAGACAAGGGTCAGGTTCACCCGCGCGTCGCCCAGTCTGCGTGCGATCTCTCCCAGTGCGCCGGGCCGGTCCTCGACCTCAAGAACCAACACCTCCTGCTCGGCGGCGATCCTGACCCTCGCACGCTGCAGTGCTTCGAACGCAGCCGTCGCGTCGTGCACAAGGATGTGAACCTCGACCTGGCCACCGCCGGTCGTCAGCGCACACAACCCGGCGATGTTGGCACCCGCCTTGCCGAGGACGTCACCGACCCGGGCCAACTCACCGGGTTGGTCGTCCAGATAGAGCGTCAGGTCGGTTGCCATCACCGGCTCCTTTCATCGGACTACCTGTCGATCATGCCCCGACTGCCGCCGCGTAGCCGACGCCTCCGACAAGAAAAGTGATCGTGCACAGCACGAGGGCGGCGACGGCGAACGGCCACGCCGGCTTGCGTCGACGAAGCCGGATGATCGTGACCGTCAGACCGACCGCGCCGACGGCGGCCGCGACGACCAACGCCGTCGCCACCGCGGTCACCGCGCCATCCACGCTGCAGGTCTCCGGCGGGCAGTTATCAAGAAATGCAAGGGAGAACAATCCCAACACCGCCGCGGCGCTGCCGAGAATCACGGTGAGGACGAGCGCGGTGATCGAGACGGCGAGGTCGGCACCGGACATCGGCGGCTTCGCCCGCTGGGCGGGCACGCTGGCGGGGTAACCCATGCCGGGATGGTATTCGCCGAACCCTGAACGCGGCAGTTGCCGGGAAGAGGTCGGTAATCCCGTTGCACCTGAATCTGCAATACTGCGACGATGCGACGTGCATTGCTGGTCCTCGCCCCGCTGGCCGTTCTCGTCAGCGGATGCGGTCCCACCATCAAACCCGACGTAGCCGCGAAGTCCGTGGTCGATGTCGTCTCCCGCCAGACGAAGTTCAAGCCGAAAGACGTGAGCTGCCCGTCAGGGGTGGACGCGAAGGTCGGGGTCGAATTCGACTGCAAGTTCACCGGACCCGAGGGCAGGGAATACACCGCACATATGAAGGTGACGAAGGTCGACGGCGACAACGTCGATTTTAACGTTGAGTCCAAGCCGAGCTGACGCGGAAACATCTGGCGAACGTCGTTTCGGCACCGCGTTATCGCGGCACCTCGCGGTACTCGATCATCGGTTCCTGCTTGATGACGGTGTTGCCGGCGTCACCTTCAACTCGGAGGGGGAGACGGCGTAGACGACGCCGGATCTTTGCGCGAGAAATCCACGCGCTCAACTGGATTGCGCATCCGCCCGCAGAAACGCGGCGTCACTGAGCCTGACGCCCAGATACTCGTATCGTCCGATCTGTTCCGCGCAGATGACCACCAGTGACCCGGTGTGCGGGCAATTGCGAACGCGGGCTTGGTTCCCGGACACCGCGCCGACGAATCGATGAAGGTCCTGTCGTCTGACGGGAAGGGTGTGGCGGACTCGCCGACCGGACTCTCGACGGGAATGTCGGCCGAGGGCTGCGGAACTGGTGCACGCTCGGCAGGCGAGGATGGCTGCCAAGCGCCGGCGACAGGCACCGAATCGTCGGCGGCCCCACTGCGTGATCAGCCCGGCGAAGGCAAGTACAGCGACGATTACTGCAGTGAGTGCGCTGAGGGAAACCAGTCGACCGGCGGAAAACCTTTGATTCGCAGGTTGTTTGCGGTGTAGAGATGTTTTTGGTGTCGGCCCCCGGCACGCAATCGACCTGACGAAGTCATAGGTTTGGCGACCAAGATTTCTCCCGTCATCCAGCATCGTCACAAGATGTCAGCCATTGCAGGCGCGTTAACCATTCTGCGTTACGCGATCACGATGGATGCGGACCCTCGCCCGAGTCGGATCGGCGTTTCGGGCCGGCTTGGACGTGGCTACACAAGGGAGATGCACTGAACTGTGCGTTGGCAAGCAAGCGTACCCGCATCACGTGTACGGGTCACGCTGACCGCCAATGGTCGCGCATTCGCCAGGGACCTAACCCAATCCCCGGGGACGTCATCGCACACATCTAGTGTCGTGAGTCGTTAATTCGTGACCAGAACCCACACCTAGATGCGTCAACTCAACGCCGACAACACTCAACGCCGACAACATGGGTACGGGGATCCAGACCCGCAACAACTCCCGCCCCCTTCGCGTGGGCCATGACCGCCCGATCACATACGGAAATCCGTCGGCAACCACGGCAGACGAATCACGAATCACGACAGTAGCGCCGAAATTGCACTCAGGGCTGTTGGCGGTGTGCAGCTCGATTAACGACCCTGCGTGCAATCTCGCCGCTAGGTAGCGCAGCCGGTGTAGGTCAGGTCAGCTCGACCCCAAGTCCACCTACATCTCTCGCCAA
The DNA here is from genome assembly GCA_963817825.1 of uncultured Actinomycetota bacterium. GTDB lineage: Bacteria > Actinomycetota > Actinomycetes > Mycobacteriales > Mycobacteriaceae > Mycobacterium. Next base: position 283,124 of record CAWFQG010000015.1, read on the forward strand.
CTACTGCGCATGAATTAACGACTCACGACACTAGTCGCGCGCGACGTGCGTTGCCCTACGCCGGGATAGGCGGCGGAGGCAGCTCCTCGCCTGGTGGCGGGGGCAGCTCCTCGCCCGGAGGCGGAGGCGGCAACGGGGCTCCGGGCGGGGGCACCTCGGCGGGGGGCGGAGGCTGCGGGGCTTCGAATCCGACCGAGACGATCTCGCCCTCGGGTGACAGCGGGTCGCCAGGAGGTGGCGGCTCCACGTCAGGAGGCAGTGCGTCCTCGGGTGCCGTTACAGCGTCTTGCGCCATCTCGAGGTACATGTGCTTGGAGAACTGTCCCTGGAAGGCGCCGGCGCCGCCGACCCTCACGCCGCCACCCTCGCCGGACGACACCGGCGTCCCATCCGGCAGCGTGGCGGCGGTGTGGCCGCGATTCCAACCGACGTTCAGCGCGCCCGGCTTGGTGCCGTACTGGAAGCCCCGCGCCTTGAGAGCGCTTTCGATATTGCCTGTGTTGAACCTGTCGCCGTAGATCGGCCGACCGGTTGCCGCGTTCGTCACGAAGGAGACCAGCCCGGAGCAGTCAGTGCCCCCGGGGGAATCCCCACCGGTGACGTAGGGCGTACCGGACAGCGAATTCACGAGCGTCAACAGCGATGCCGTTGCGATAGCAAACATGGCGTCGGACAGTAACAGAGTTGCAATTCAGGTCTCAAAATCTGTGAGTTCCTTCACAACTCACTGAACCTGTGGCGCTTTTCACTTTGTGCGTTATATGAACATTGTTGTCCTACAGCCATATTCGAATGACTCGGAAGGTCGTCGTCTGTGAGAAATTCGGAATTACAGATTGTAATCAGTTGTGGTACTTAGGTTTTAATGTGCGGATGCAGCAATCGAGTCAATCTCGGTTAGATGCATCCGCCGGATACGATCACGTATGCTCCGGTTCTCGCACACGGTTGCACATTCAGCAAATAATTGCGTGTGACCACCGACAAGTAGCCCGGAGCCTGCCTGTTTGAGTTATGCAACCAGGCGGCTGCATAATACGGAGAAATGTCAGGTTTTGACGACGTGCTCAAGGCGCTGGCCGATCCGACCCGGCGTCTGTTGCTCGACACGCTGAGGAGGCGCGACGGACAGAGTTTGCGCGAGCTGTGCGCGGGCCTTTCGATGGCGCGGCAGTCGGTAAGCAAGCACCTAGCGGTGCTCGAAGCGGCCGACCTGGTGACCGCGGAAAGGCGGGGACGCGAAAAGCTGCATCACCTCAACGCGTACCCGATCAGGGCCATCGCTAATCATTGGATCGAGCAGTACCCCGATGCACCGGTGCAGCCGTCGCACCCATGGCCGAACTGGCATGACGCATTGAATCAGCCGTAGGCCAGCAGTAAGGGCACATGCTGCTCGGCGGTGGTAAGTGAGCCGTGGTGACCGATCAACGACGACTCCACCGGTTCGACCGCCCGCCGCACCATGGTCGCCGAGACGCGGGCGGCTGCCACCACATCACCGATGCGTGGCCGGATGTCGTCGCGGACCCGCTCACCGAACCACCCCGCTGCGATCGCTTCGTCTCGCGTTGCCACCCATGCACGGTCCGCCAGCGTCTCCCGCCACGCCGCGAGCACGGCGTCGGCGGCGCCGTCATCGACATAGACGTGCCGGGCTCGCGGCTCACCGCCGATCGCCTGCACACCGTCGAGCAGAGGTGCGCAGTCGTCGACGTCCACCACGTCAGCGGCGTCGGCCGCCACCATGCCGTGATCGGCCACCACCGCCAGCAGGCCGCCGGGCGGGAGGCCCTCGACAACGGATTCGACCAGCCGGTCGACCTCCCGCAACTGCATCCGCCATGCGGGCGAACCCGGACCATATATATGGCCGAGCAGGTCCACCTCGCCGTGGTAGCCATAGCAGAAGCCTCCATCGGCGACGGCCGACTTCACGCACGCGGCCAGGTCTCCGAGCGCCTGCACCCCGATATAGCGACCACCTCGCAGCACCGCGCGAGTCAAGCCGGAACCGGTGAACTCGGCGCCGGAGACCACGCTCACCGCGATGCCGGCCGAGGCTGCCCGTTCGAAGGTCGTCGCCATGGGCTGCACGCGCTCGGGCGGCGCGGTTTCGCGAAGATCGTCGCCCCAGGGGTGCGGACGCCACCGCAGCGGGTTGATCATGCCGACACCCGGCAGCCGAAATGAGAGGCCGACCAATCCATGCTCGCCCGACCGACAGCCGGTGCCGACCGCAGCCAGCCCAGCCACCGTGGTCGAGGGAAATCCGACCTGAAGCGTCTGCCCTCGCAATGCGGCCATCACCGGGGCATCGTCGGCGTGGGTGTCGAGGAGTTCCGCGCCTAGCCCGTCAATCAGCAGGACGCATGCGCCGCGGACCTCGTCGGCCAGGTTGATACGTCTTTCGAACCCCGCCACACCCATCGCCGCGAGCATGGATGGCACTACGTCAGCCAGATGGGGAGTCGTCGGATCCGGCTGCGGGAGGTCCATGTCGCGAGCCTGCCATAGTCTTTCCGCTATGCCGCTGCGGATGAATTCGCTCGTCGGCATCGGGCTGGCGCTGCTGCTCGGTGCGTGCACGACGTCGGAAACAGCGGTGGCGACACAGGCCGCGGGGAGCGAAGTTCTCGCGAATACGTCCACCCAACTGCCCAACGGGCCCGCTCCGGACGACGAGCCGTTCTCGATCGGCCCCGCCGCGACCGACACAATCGGCGGCTACATCCCTGACAATCGAACGGTCACGCCATTCGATGTGGCGAACCCGGTGGTCGGGTGGCTGGACCCGCCCTTGCTGGCAGCGATCCAGAACGCGGCACGTAGCGCGGCGGCCGACGGAGTCGACGTGGAGATCACGTCGGGATGGCGGACCAAGGGGTTCCAGCAGCGGTTGTTCAACGACGCCGTGCGCACCTACGGCAGTGTGGACATCGCGCAGCAGTACGTCGCGTCTCCCGAAGTATCCAGGCACGTGGAGGGCAAAGCTGTCGATGTAGGTCCGCCAGCGGCCGATAATTGGTTGATCCGCAATGGTTCTCGGTTCGGTCTCTGTCAGATCTATGCCAACGAGATATGGCACTTCGAGTTGGTCGCAGGCCCGAACGGCGACTGTCCACCGTTGCGGGCCAACGCCGCAGGCTGATTCACGCCGCTACGAGGCGGGGGATTAGGGAACCGCCGCGGGCCGGCGCTTGTACCACCGGCTGTAGCATCTCCTCATGCTGGGGGAGGACGACCTCTCTAGTCGGTTTGACGATTTGTTCGAGCCCCTCGATGACGACGGGGCCGACGGCGACACCGCCGACGCACCTCTCGGCGCGACTCCACTGTCCGCCGCAGTGCCTACCGAGACACCTGCGCCCGCACCCGTCCCGCCAGCGGCGACAGCTCCGGAGGGGCCGAATCCGACGCCGCAGACCATAGAGTCGGGGCCCGCACAACAGCCTGCGCCGCAGCAGCCCCAGCCGACGACCTCGAACCGTGAACCACAAACGCGCGCGACCAACTCACCGTCCACTCGAGCGCCGATCAGCGTCGCACCCGAAACGCGGCAACCGTTACCGAACCAGGAACCGCGAGGCGGCAATAATGGCGGTGGCGGCCTTCTGGGCGGCCTGCTGTGACGCGAGCTGCCCGGTCCGCTGTCACGGGTACGCAGGAGCGCTATCAGCGGCTGCGCGCAGCGCACCTGCATGCGGTGCAAGCCGCCTTCGAGGATCACATCGGCCGGCTTTACTGGTCGCGGGAACAGATCGATCACCACCAAACCGAGCGGCTGCGCTCTCTTCTGATCTATGCGCGCGAACGGTCGCCGTTTCACGCCAGACGCCTGACAGGCATCGATCCAGCTGCGGTCACCGTCGCAGACCTTGCCCGGGTGCCGATGATGACCAAGCTGCAGGCACAAGACGAGTGGGACGCCATCGTCACCGTTCCGGATCTGACCCGGGAGCGCGCCGAGCAGATTCTGGCTGAGCAGCAATGGTTTTCGTACACGCCGAGCGACCAGCAGATCTTCAGCTCCGGTGGGTCGAGCGGCGTACGGGGCGTCTACGCATGGGATTGGCAGTTCTTCGTATCGGCCGCTTGTCTAGCCTGGCGCGTGCAGGCGCGAGAGGAGCGACGCGAACCGCATTCCCCAGCGAGGCTTGCCGTTCTTGCGGCGGGCACCCCGCCGCATGCCAGCACACCCCTGTTCGACGTGCCGACATCGCCGGGGATGGAAACCGTGGTGATACCGGCGGGTGCGCCGATCGACCAGACCATCGAATCGGTCGCGGCCGCCGAACCCACCCACCTCGTCGGTTACGCGACGGTGATCGGACAACTTGCCCGCGCCTGTTTAGCAGGACGACTCGATATTCACCCCGTGCGGATAAGCACGAACTCCGAGCCGCTACTCGACGAAGATCGGCAAGCAATTCGCGAGGCATGGAACGCGCCGGTTCACAATCTGTGGGGTTCTACCGAAATCGGCGTGCAGGCCATCGGCTGTGCTCGCGGCGAGGGTCTGCACGTGTGCGAGGACGAAGTTGTGCTCGAGCGTGTCGACGACAGCGGCGCACCTGTCGGACCGGACGAGCCCGCTACCCGAACGCTCGCCACCGGACTCGCCAACCGCACCTTCCCGTTCATTCGCTATGACCTTGGCGACCAAGTCAATTGGCTGTCGGATCCATGTGTCTGTGGAAGCGCGTATGCACGAGTAGCCGATATCGGCGGCCGACGCGACGACGACTTCCGATACGAGACAGTCACTATCCCAGCGAGCGTGTTCCGCTACGTTCTGGGAACCGATCCGCGGGTGTCCGAGTACCAGGTACACCAGACCGTCCGCGGTGCCGACGTTCTCGCGGTCGGTAATCCGGACGTGGATGCGCTGGCGTCTTCGTTGGTCGACGCGCTGCGCAGGCACGGGCTCTCCGATCCCGAGGTCGCCATCCGAGTCGTTGACCGACTCCAACGCCACAAGGCGACCGGGAAGCTGAAGCGGTTCATCCCGCTCCGCTAGGGGCGGTGGCTTATCCGCCGACGAATCCCTTGCACCGCATCAGGAAATCCGCCAGGAAACCGTCATGGGGCATGCCGGGGGCGGTGTAGTAGGTCGGGTGCTTACCGCGGTACACGTTGCTGATGCTTGGCTCGGCGAGCAGGTCGTCGACCAACCCTTCGTCGTAGGTCATGACATTGACGACCAGCGAGCGGCGCAAGGGGGCGATGCCGTCTTCTCGCGCCCACGGCGACACCCACACGCACGGAAACGCGAGTTCGATGTTCAGCACGTCGGCGTCGGGCTTCGCCAGAAGGTGCACGGCCGGGCGCAGTGCCGCATGACCGTCACCTAAGTCCGCGACGACCTGATCTGCGCCGAGTACGGGCGTCGTCGCCGCTGCCCTGGCCGCGAGATAGCCCACCAACGCCTGCGCCTTGGCCAGCGGCTGGGTGGGCAGGACGGCGCGTTCGTCGGTGATCGGCAACGGAGCGATCGTCGACAGCCGCTCGGCGATCGCGTGCGCCAACTCCGTGGCATCTCCCTCGTAGAGCACCGCCGTCGTGTTGACACAGGCCATTCCGCCGAGATGGGCGATCGAGTCGACGATCACGTCGATGTACTCGTGCCAATCCCGGTCGGCGGTGATGAGGATCTTCGTTCGTCCGGGTCCGTTGACAAAGACCGTCGGATCGTCGGCGTACTTGTCCACGATGTCTTGGCCGCCATAGACCATCGCAAGGTCCGCGGCGCCGATCAGCTCGTCGGCGCCTGCGTAGTCAGTCGGCAGGAACGTCACATCCTGATCGCGAAACCCGCTCTGGCGCAGGGCGTGAACCAGCCGGTGCCCGGTGAACGGCTCGCGTCGTGACGGACGTACCGCGACCCGATAGCCTAACGCCAGCGCCTGCGGCCACACCGCGTGCACGCCCGGCGCGTTACCCGACGCGTGCACGGCGAACACCTCACCGCGGCGGACCCACACGGCACCTCCGCTAGGCGTGCGCTGATCTCGCCAATCAACGGTGGTACCCGACGGGCGGGCGGGTAGCACCGCATCGAAAGCCGCCGTCAGGCCGTCGGACACTGCGCGAGCACCGTGGCGTGTGGCGGCGATCGGCAGACCGGAAACCCGACTGGCGAGCTGCACGTACTTCTCGAAGTCCAGCCCGCAGACCGCCGAGTTCAGAAACGCGTCTGCGGCTTGTGCCAACGCGGCCTGCCGATGCGGGACCGGCAGCGGTTGCATCTTCCGTTGTGCGGCCAGCGCCCGCGCCACAAAGAGTTTCGGTGTGATCGTCAGCTCGGCGACCGGCACTCCCGCGGTGTCGGTGATCAGCTCGCGGTTGCGTGAACGGTACTCGCCTGCAGGGCCAAGGGCGTCGATCGCGATCAATACACACCTTCGATGACGGCCTCGCCCTCGAACGTCTCGACGGGTTTGACCGCGGTGACGGAGTCGCCGATCTGCCCGTCGGGCCCGGCCAGCCGGATGGCGCTGTCGCGTTCGAGGTTGTTGGGGATGAACATGCCCTTGCTGATGTGGTTCATCACGACCTGACCGCGCTCTCCGTACGGCACTGTCTCGCCGGTCTCGGGATCGACCACCCAGAACACCACGTAGGGCGTCCGTGGATCGAAAGCGAATGCGGCACAGTCGGTGTCGATCACTCGAGTCGTGGCCTGCGACAGAATCATGGTGCTGCCGAAAGCAATCGTGATCGTGGTGTTCGGGAAGATGTCACGGAGCACGTCGAGCGTGTCGGCATCCACGTGCGCACCGCTGAGCAGGAGCCAGCGGATCTTGTCGTTGACCAGGTCCACGTCGCTGTCGTTGCGGGCGATCGCCTCGAGCAACGGCGGGGTGGTGTGCATGTTCGCAACGGACTGGGTCTGCAGGATCCATCTGGCCTGCTCGATGACGTGGTCGACATATCCAGTCACCTCCCCGGTTTTGTTTCGGGCGGCCAGCTTCTTCACCCACCGGGGATCGAGGTCGATCGGGTGAAAGGCGGAGCCGAGCCGCTCACAGATCCGCCGCGAAAAATAGCTCACCCCATGCGGTCCGCTAGGCATCATGCACAGGAAGCCATGGCCCGGTGCGAAGCCGCCGACGATGAAGTCCTCGGTCTGCCACGCGACGACCTGCTCGACCCAGTCCGGAAGTTGCGCAGTCCGTTTGGGAGCCCCCGTCGTGCCGCCGGACTCGAAGATCTGGGGCACCGGCGGCGGCGACCCGTAACCGCGCGGGATCAGGTCTTCGACAGCCACGCCGCGCAGGTCGTTCACCAGATTGGGGAAGCGCCGCAGATCCTCGAACGTCTTGATGTCGGTCAGCGGGTCGAAAGTCAGGTCCTTCGCGGCCCGCAGCCAGAACACCGAACCGGTGTCCTCGCCGAAGTGCCACGCGATCGCTGCCCGCAAGTAGGCCTCCGGATCATCGACCGGCACCGCTCGGGGCACCTCCAACAGCGAGAAATCGACGTTCGGCACACACCCGATCCTGTCGGATACCCGACGAGGCGGGCAATCGTCGGACCCGAACGTTTGCCACGTGTTCACACCGCTAGCGTTGTATCTGTCGCAGAGGACCGGCCGAAGGGACCAACTCCATGCCTGAGGAATTGACGGGGCAAGCCAAGCTGTTCGACGCACTGACGACCAAGGGCACCGCGTTCACCCGCGATGAACGCAGCAGATACGGGTTACTGGGCCTGCTCCCGACGGCAGAGAAGACGCTCGACCAGCAAACCGAGCACTGCTGGCACGAGTTCTCCACGCGCCGTGACGATCTCGACAAGCACATCTACCTGCGCGCGCTGCAGGACCGCAACGAGACCCTGTTCTATCGGGTCCTGCGCGACCACATCCCCGAAACGATGCCGATCGTGTACACCCCGACGGTCGGTGAGGCATGCCAACGCTTCAGCGAGATCTACCGGCGACCGCGGGGCCTGTTCGTCTCGTATCCGGACCGCGACCGGCTCGCCGAGGTGATCACCAACCGCCCGCACCGCAACCCCGACGTGATCGTGGTGACCGACGGTCAACGCATCCTCGGCCTGGGCGACCAGGGCATCGGCGGGATGGGCATCCCGATCGGGAAGCTCTCGCTGTACATCCTGATCGGCGGTATCGATCCCGCCCGCACCTTGCCGATCGTGCTCGACGTCGGAACGGACAACGTCGAACTCCTGGAAGATCCGCAGTACCTGGGCTGGCGTCACCGTCGGATCAGCGACGACGACTACTACGCGTTCATCGACGACTTCGTGGCCGCCCTGCACGAACAACTGCCCGACGTGCTCCTGCAATGGGAAGACTTCGCGACCGCGCACGCGCTGCCGATCCTCGAGCGCTACCGCGACAAACTGCTCACCTTCAACGACGACATCCAGGGCACCGCCGCCGTGGCGCTGGGCGCCCTGCACGGCGCGGCGAAGGTCGCAGGCCGCCCGTTGTCGCAGCAGCAGGTCGTGATGCTGGGCGCGGGCTCGGCCGGCATCGGCGTCCTCGACATGGTGCGGCGCGAGATGGTGGCGCAGGGACTGTCCGAAGAAGAGGCGGCGCAGCGGATCTGGGTTGTCGACGTCGTCGGACTACTTACCGACGACAGGGCCGACCTGTCCGACGGACAGCGGAAGTTCGCCCAGGCCGCGAACCGCGTTGCCGACTGGGGGCTTTCGGGCCCGGCACAGCTGGCCGACGTCGTGCATCACGTCGACGTCGGCATTCTTCTGGGTTTGTCGACCGCGGCCGGCGCCTTCACCGAGGAGATCGTGCGCGAGCTGGCGGCCAAGACCGAGCGGCCGATCATCTTCCCGCTGTCCAATCCCACCAGCCACGCCGAGGCGCACCCGGCCGAGTTGGACGAGTGGACCGATGGGCGCGCGCTCATCGCCACCGGCTCACCCTTCGCGCCGCTGCACCGCGGCGGCGTCGAAGTGCCAATCGCGCAGTGCAACAACGTCTATATCTTTCCCGCGATGGGCTTGGCCGTCATCGCGGCACAGGCCACCCGGGTCACCGACAACATGATGAGGGTCGCGGCGGCCACGCTTGGCGACGCCTCGCCCGCACTCTCCGACCCGGCTCAGCCGCTATTGCCCGCATGGTCGGACCTGCCCGACGTCGCCGTGCGAATCGCGCATGCCGTCGGCCGCCAAGCGGTCGCAGACGGTGTCGCTCCACCACGCAGCGACCAAGAATTGACCGCACGCATCGCGCAGGTGCGCTGGACGCCCGAGTATCCGTGAATCACTGGCATAGACCGACCGGTTACCTGCGTCGCGCATACCGCTCGGCGAATCGCCGCAGAATCGTCGGTGGGTATTCGATGTTCCGTTGCCGTGCCGCCGATTTCAGTGACTCGGCCGACTCGGGCGCAAAGTAGCCATAGTCCTTGTAGGCGTCGATCCTGGTCAGGATGCCCTCGAGATCGAGCTCGGGATGGAACTGGGTGGCATATGTGTTGGCACCTGCCCGGAACGCCTGAATCGGGCAGTCGGGGGAAGACGCAAGGGAAACCACATGGGACGGAAGCGAACTGGCCGCCTCCTTGTGCCCGCCGAACGCGTCGAATACGTCGGGCAGATCTGCGAACAACGGATCATCACGGCCCGCCTGCGTGAGCGTGACGGTGACGGCGGCGACCGGTTCGGGGTAGTTGCGATCCACGGTGGCACCGATGACGGAGCCGAGCATCCCGACGCCGTAACAGCATCCGAGAAACGGGAAGTCACGGTCGACGATTCGGCGGATGAGAGACGACAGCTCGGACTCGACTCGTTGCTGGGTCGAATCCTTCGATTCCGGAGGGTCGCTGACGTTGTACGGTCCGCCGCCCAAGATGACGCCTGACCACTCGCTGAGGTCGATGGACCCTAAAGACCGGTGGGTCAGGCGGATTCGGTGCATGCCGTTCTCATCGATCCCCGCGAATCGCATCATCGCCTGATATTCGTCGTCTGCGGCTGCGTCCTCGCCACGGATGGACAGAAGCAGAAACGGCGCGTGGTCGATGTCTGTTGGCATGCGAATCTCGTCGCCTGGTATCAGCAGAACCCGAAGCAGCCGTGGCGGCGGGGTTTCTCGCCGGGAGCGTCGCCGGGAGTGCTCGAGTTGCTCCCGAGCACCGGTCGCGGCACGGGTGCGACGCTGATCGGCGCGCGGGTCACCTCGGTCTGCGGTTTCTGCGCTGGGGTCGACGTGCTGCGCCGCGGCTCCGAATACTGCCACTGCGGCGCAGAATAGGTTGGCTCAGCCGTTGGCGGTGGAGGCGGTGGCGGGGGAGGAGGCGCGGGCGCAGGGGACGGTTGTGGAGCGCTCACGGCCGTGGGTCGGAGACTGCTGGGTGCGGGCGGGACACTGGTCGGCGCCTGCACCGACGACAGCTCGGCGGTGGTGTCCGGGCTGCGCAACACCAGCCAACCGCCGGACGTCACGGCCAGGACGACGGCCGCCGCAAGGACGGCCAGCGCCGGCTTGGTTCGGTACCACCGCGTGGTGGGCCAGAGGTCAGGCAGTGGCAGGTCGACCACGGGGACTTCCACGTTTTCGGCGGGCGGGCCGTCGTCCCAGCGGTCGTCCGGCCGATCCGGCACGAGCTCGTAGACATCGACGGGCTCAGGCGCAACCGTGGCTCTCTGCGCAAGGGGCTCGTGGTCCCAGTCGTAGCCGTCCGGCTTGTGGGGCGCATGATCCTCGACGTCGGCCACCGGAATCGGCGCCGTGATCGGCTCGTGGTCGGCTGGCGGGCCGGTGTCTGGCCGGTCGGACCGCGTGTAGTGAAAGTCCCGATCTGGGGGACCACCCGGCTGACCCGGCGAAGCGTTGCCCAACGACGTCAGGAGAGCCAGGTCGGCGGCGCGACGGAGGGCGCGACGTTCCATCAGCCGATTTACCCGCCCCACACAGATAAGCCTAACGGGACGAGAAGAACGGCGCGTACGCCGATCTGAAATGGCGTCGAGCAGATTCGCCGTTGTCGGTTGCGACAAATGTAGGGAACCACTCGATGTTTATCCGACGGGCAAGTCAATAACGTCAATGACGACTTTCCACGCGCACCCGCACTTAACCGGAGAGAACCGGCCACATGCCACGTCGGGTGAGCATCGCCGCCGGCGCGTCCCCGGTGATCGGCGCGTTTCACGTCACAACTGGCCGTGGAAACAATGGCCATCCGCCCTGTTTGACCCATTCATTGATTGGGTCATTCCCGGATACAGCTCGGCCCCTAGTGTCGTGAGTCGTTAATTCGTGACCAGAACCCACACCTAGATGCGTCAACTCAACGCCGACAACACTCAACGCCGACAACATGGGTACGGGGATCCAGACCCGCAACAACTCCCGCCCCCTTCGCGTGGGCCACGACCGCCCGATCACATACGGAAATCCGTCGGCAACCACGGCAGACGAATCACGAATCACGACAGTAGCGCCGAAATTGCACTCAGGGCTGTTGGCGGTGTGCAGCTCGATTAACGACCCTGCGTGCAATCTCGCCGCTAGGTAGCGCAGCCGGTGTAGGTCAGGTCAGCTCGACCCCAAGTCCACCTACATCTCTCGCCAACTACTGCGCATGAATTAACGACTCACGACACTAGTCCTCCTTGCGGATCAGTCGCATCAGCGCCGCGCGATCGGGCGCGAGCAGTTCTTCGATGCGCGGCTGATTTACGTCGGCGACGACGATCTCTCCAACGTCCTCGTGGACATCGCGGAAGATGCCGTGCGACTTCATCTTCTCGGTCTGATAGACGTTGTCCTCGGTCGGCGTTACGTAGTACACCGCGTCGGCCTTGAATCGGTGGATCAGCCACAGGTGGACCAACGTCATCAGCCGCTTCTTGCGCAGCTTCTCGGCGAAGGTGTTCTGGTCGCGCACCGTGAGGATGCTTCGGCCGTTGCGATCCTTGATGGGGTCGACGAGCACGTTTGCGAGCTTCTCTTCGCCACCGTCGTGCTCGCTATAGATGCCGAGTTCGAGTACCTCGCCGCCCGGGCGCAGCGGCCGGAACTGAACGCGGAGCTTCTCGCCGAGCTGGTAGTGCTCGCTCCACAGCGCCAGCCATTCCTCGAGCAGCTTCTTCGGCACCTCGGTCTGAACGAGGTGCTGGCTCTGCGTGGAGCCCTCGCCCATGGCCTTTGTGGTTGCCGTGCGCCCGGACGACGCGGCCAGCGCGGCATCACTGCGTGGTCCACCGACCAGGGTCTGCGGTGTGCGGTAAGGCGACTCGACCAGACGCATCTTGCGCTGCAGCCGTGCCAGTGACAGCATGCCGTCCTGCTTCAGCGCCCCGGCGAATTCTTCGGCGGCGACTCCGTCGATCTGGTGTCCGCCGTATGTCATGAAGTTGAAGACGAAGCCCATCTTGCCGATCTCCTCTGGGAACCGGCGCATCTCGTCGTCGGACATGCCGGTGGTGTCCCAGTTGAACGACGGCGAGAGGTTGTACGCCAGCATCATGTCGGGGTACACGGCATGAATCGCATCGGCGAACTGCCGGGCATCCTCGAGATCGGCAGTCTTGGTCTCCATCCAGAGGATGTCTGCGAATGGCGCTGCGGCAAGTGATTTCGCGATCGCGTACGGGATGCCGCCGCGGAGCTGATAGTAGCCTTCGGGGGTTTTCACCCGCTCGCAGTCCCACCCCGCGTCGGCGCCCAGCTCCTTGGCCTTTTCCCGCGCCTCATACAAAGAGGCGCGCTCGACGAACTTTCGCCAGTCGGCGGCGCTCATGTCGAGCGGCTCGCCCTCTCGTTCCCGGAATTCGAGCAGCTCGGCCACGGCCTCGCCGTACGTCTCCAGCCCGGCGTCGTCCTGCCAGGCTTCGACGAATCGCGACTCCACCTTGTCGAAGAGGCCGTCGACGGATTGGTCACCGTCCTGGCGCCAGGTCGCGGCCGCCTCGGTGATCAGGGCCAGAATGCCTTGCCGCTCAAGCCACATGGTGGCCATGGCGTATTCGCCCTCTGGCAGAGCGTAGAGAAGATGGCCGTTGAGGTCCTTGACCCCTGCCTCGTAGAAACTCCGCACCATCGCCAGGAAGCACGACTTGTACGAGGGAATCTTGAGGTTGGTCGCGCCGAGGAGGAACGGCTGGTCGCGTTCGTCGGCACGGCTGTCGATCAGGTTGGCGGCTTCGGCGTCCGTGCGCGCGACGATGATGCCGGGCACGCCCATGATGTCGAGCTGGAAGCGGGCGGTGTTGAGTCTCTTGATCTGTTCGTCGGAGGGAACCAGGACCTTTCCGCCCTGGTGACCGCATTTCTTCGTGCCGGGCCGCTGATCCTCGATGTGATAGCCCGGCACACCGGCCTCGACGAAGCGGCGAATCAGGTTGCGCACGTGCGGGTCTCCGCCATGGCCGGTGTCGGCGTCGGCGATGATGAACGGGCGGAAATCGACGGCCGGAGTCGCGGCGCGCTGCTCGTCGGTCATCCGCAGGCGCAGGTACTGCTGGTTGCGGTCGGCGGTCAGAAGGGCGCGGACCAGGCCGGCGGCCTCGTCCGGCACCTGGCTCAGCGGATAGCTGGCAAGGTCCGGGCCGGGGTCCTCGGTGGTGGAGCCCTTCGCCGACGTCGCCCAGCCGCCGAGGTAGATGCCCTCGATGCCCATCCGCTTCATGGTCACCGCCTGCCCCGGCGAATAGGGTCCGAAGGTGGTGATGCTCTTGCGCTGGGCGAAGAGCTCCCGCAGGCGGTCGTAGAAGGCCGACGCGGCCGCTCGCGCCACCGTGTAGTCGGTCGGAATCGTGCCGCGTTGCTCCACCACCTGGCGGGCCGAATAGAGACGGATGATGCCGTCGAATCGTGGACTGTCGAAATACCGCTGCATCGCGGCGACGTCCTGCTCGAACGGTGTTAAGGGCTGTGCATCAGCTTCGACGATGGCCATGCTTCAACATTACGGCGGAGGTTTCGCCGATTGTGCGGAATCCGCACGGCGCGGGGCCCCGCGGGTCCGGGTTCTCACGACACGAATTGCTGACCGCCGTCGATGTCGAACGTCGCGCCGGTCAGGGCGGTGTTGGTCATCAGGTGAACGGCCAGCGCTGCAACGTCGGCAGCGGTGACGACCCTGCCGATCGGCAGATTCGCCCGCAGTTCGCTGCGCCTTTCCTCCAGCCGGTCGCCGAGCAGCGACGCCGACAGCGGGGTGTCGACAAACCCTGCGGCGACCAGATTGACGCGGACCGGCGCGATTTCGAGCGCCAGCGCCGCAATGAACGGGGGCAAGGCCGCGGTGGCGGCGGAGACGATGCCAAGCCGGTGGTCGATACGCCTGCCGCCGGTGCCTCCCATGAAAACCAGGCTGCCGCCGGGCCGCATCTTGCCCACAGCGCTGCGGGCCACCTCGAGGTCTAGCCCGGCGTGATCGCCGAGCGCATTGCGCACCTGCTCCGCGTCCATGTCGAGCAGCGGGCGGTAGCTCGGCCCACCCGCGGTGACCATCACGTGGTCGACCGTCCCTGGTACATCCCTGAAGAACGCCTGCAGAGACGCTGCGTCGTTGGCGTCGAAAGCCGCGGTGCTGTGCGCACCCACCTCCGAGGCCGCTCGTTCGAGCCGATCGGGATTGCGGCCGGTGAGGATGACCTGGGCGCCCTCCGACTTGGCCCGTCGGGCAGTCTCAAGCCCGATACCCGCGCTGCCCCCGATGACGACGACGGTCTGTCCGCTCAGTTCCGGTTCTCGTCCTGCGACAACGGAATCGGCTCCGGTGGTCATGCTCTGGCCGCGGTTTCTGACAACTGCGCCTTCACCGTTCGCGTCAGCTCGTCGGCGAGGATCTCCGGCTCGCCGGCGAACAGGCCGTCGAGCGCAAGTTTGGCGACGAACTCCGGATCCGACTTCTGATCAGCAGGGGCGAAGGAGGCCATGTCGGTGTCCATGTACCCGACGTGCAGGGCACCCACGTGGATGCCGCGCGGCGCGAGCTCGGTCCGGACCGCGTCGGTCATCGCCCACGCCGCGGCTTTGGCCGCGGAATATGCGCCCGATGACGGGGCGTGCGCCCAGGAGAGCACGGATAACACGTTGAGAATCGATCCACCGCCGTTGGCTTCGATGACCGGGGCGAACGCGCGGGTGACGTTCAGTGTGCCGAAATAGTGCGTTTCCATTTCCAGCCGGACATCGTCGAGGTCACCCGACAGCAGCCCCGCGCGAGTGGAAACACCTGCGTTGTTCACAAGCACGTTCACATCGGACGCGACCTCGGCTGCGCGGTGCACCGAGTTCGGGTCGGTGATGTCGAGTTGGACGGGCACCACACCGGGGATGTCGATGGCTTCGGGCCTCCGAGCGGCCGCGTAAACCTTGGCCCCGCGCGCAACGAGTTCTTCAGCGAACCGGCGCCCCAGCCCTCGGTTCGCGCCGGTGACCAGTGCGGTGATCTGGCCGTCCTCGGGGGTGTTCGTCGTCATGTGAAGTGCCTCCTCCAGTCTGTTCTGTACCATTCGGTCAACAACGTGTCGCCGTGACTATTCCCTGTCCCGGCGAAGCCTGGCTTCAAGCGCATGCGGGTCAGCCACTGTCACCGTCAACGCTGAGTGGTCGCGGAGCCCGATAACACGCCGGACTCTTTCGCGGAAGTGGACGCACAGCCCGCCGCGGGGGTTCGTGCCGAACGTCAAACCATCGTCGGTGAACGAGAGGCGGGGGCCCACCGCGGTCCACCACCGGTACGGACCGGTGACATGTACGTCCGCGATGTTGTCCAGGGGAGTGCGGACCCGGAGCAGACCGAAGGTCGCGACGAATCGGTCGTCGTCGGTGATGGTGACGCCGTCTCGCCACGGGAGCGCTCCGGCGCCGAGCCATATGGGCATGAACCGGCGATCGAAGTAGTACGGAAAGAACTCGCTCACCAAACTGACTCCCGCTCAACCGGCCTGTTCAGGTTGTCAGAGAGCCATCCCGAAGTGCAACGATCACCGTTCGGTCACGGTACGGCCACTCATTTGACAGCGCGGGGCGCCGCAGTCGTGTCGGCGCCCGCGCCGGTTGTAGATGTAGCTGTGGTGACATCTGTCCACCAACGGGTCACCCAATCGGGTCACGGTGAAATCAGAGAAAGTGGAAGTTCGAAATGAGACGCATCTACGCCGTTGTGGTCGGCTTGACGCTGTTGCTGGCGACGCCCGGTGCGGCAACCGCTGATACCTTCACCCAGCCGTTGAGCGGCCAGCAGGCCGTCCAGTACGTGATCGCGCGCGCCCTTTCGCAGCGCGGTGTTCCGTTCTCCTTCGGTGGCGGCGACGCCAACGGCCCGACCCGCGGCAGCGGCCCGGCCGACAACGCCATCGGGCTGGACCGGGCCGGCCACGTCGTCGGATTTGACCCCACAGCAAGCGTCGTCGGATTCGACGCCTCCGGCCTCGTGCTGTACTCGTTCGCCGGCGTCGGCATCAAATTGCCGCGGTCGTCCGGTGCGCAGTACAACGCCAGCCGCAAGATCATGCCGCAGCAGGCGCTGCCCGGCGACCTGATCTTCTACGGCCCCAACGGAAGCCAGAGTGTCGCATTGTTCATCGGCAACGGACAAATGGTGGAGGCCGGCGATCCGGTCGTCACGGTTTCGCCGGTGCGCACGGCCAACATGGCGCCGTACCTGGGCCGCGTCATCGGATGATGATCGCGAGCCGCGGCGGGGTGTAACCGGCATCTGGAAGTGGGTAGTTTCGGGCGCAGGAGGCGACGATGACTACTCAACACGAGAATGACGAGGCCGACATCCGGCAGCGGATCGGCATGCTGGCAGAGGCGATTCGCGACGCGGATCTCGAGACTGCAACGTCGCTCTATGCTCCGGATATGGTGTCGTTCGACTTCGAACCGCCGTTGCAGCACGTGGGGGTGGACGCCAAGCGGAGGAACTGGTCCGCCGTGTTCGAGGCGTACCAGCATCCGCTCGGCTACGAGGTTCACCACCTCTCGGTCACCGTCGGCGACGACGTGGCGTTCACCCACAGCATCAACCGGATCAGCGGCACGTTGAAGAACGGCGGCCACACCGATCTCTGGCTTCGGGCGACGACCGGCTTCCGGAAGATCGACGGAAACTGGCTCATCACACACGACCAGGTGTCGGTGCCGATCGATTTCGCGGCAGGCACGGCGCTGCTCGACCTAACACCCTGACGATCGAGGAGTTCACGTGGTGACGGCGTCGTCCGGCGCGGGACCGCAGCTGTACCCGCCGCTACCTCCGCTCGCCGAGTACATCGACTACTTCGGGTATTGGGGACGCGACTTCGGCGACCCTCACCAGAGTCGCGCACTCCCGCGCGGAGCGGCCACCATCATCATCGATGTCGGTGGCCGACAACGGATCGACTTCTACGCATTCGATGCGAGCACCCGGCTGAACGTGCCTCCCGCGTTCATCGCGGGAGCGGGCACCGCGTCGTACATCACCCGCATCGACGCCACCCAGGCAGTGGTCACGATCCACTTCCGACCGGGTGGCGCGTTGCCGTTCTTGGGAATTCCCTTGGGTGAGTTGGAGAATACCTGCGTCGGCCTGACCGATCTTTGGGGCGCAGAGGGAACGACACTACGTGAACGGCTGACTACGGCATTTCGGGCAGAGGTGGGCCTGGCGCCCAAGGCCTACCTGCGAGTGCGACGGCTGCAGGCCGCACTGCGACGCCTCGACACCGGTCGGTCAAGGGGCTCAACGATCGCCGCCGATCTCGGCTACTTCGATCAGGCTCATTTCGTCCGCGAGTTTCGGGCATTCACCGCCGCGCGATGAACCACGGGGACGGAAAAAATATCCAATCCAACCGCCCGTTGGAAGCACATGATCGACGTATGGACAAGACTCGAGAGGCGGTGGCCAGCACGGGACTGCTGGTGGCGGCCATCCGCGCCCATGAATCCACCCGCGAGAACCGGCTCTTCACCGACCCCTTCGCCGACAAGCTGGCCGGAGACACCGGCCGTCAGCTGCTGGCCGGGGCCATCGCCGCAACCGGTGAGCGGACCACCATGCAGATCGTCGTGCGCACCCGGTTCTTCGACGACGCACTGCTTCGCGCCGCCGAGATCGCCAAGCAGGTCGTCATCCTCGCGGCGGGGATGGACGCGCGGGCCTACCGGCTGACCTGGCCCGACGGCACCACCGTCTACGAGCTGGACCAGCCTGCGGTGGTCGCCGCCAAGGCGGACCTCCTCGCCGACGACCGGCCACGTTGTCACCGCGTAGCGGTGGGTGTCGACCTCGCCGACGACTGGCCCACCGCCCTGCAGGCAGGTGGTTTCGATCCGCATACCCCCACGGTCTGGCTGATCGAGGGCCTACTCCAATACCTCGACGAGAGCGCCGTCAGGACGCTGTTCGACCGCGTGAACACGCTCTCGGCCCGCGGTTCGGCACTGCTGTACGACGTTGTCGGCAAGACGCTGCTGGAGTCACCGATGATGGCGACACTCCTGCAGACCATGGCCGAGCGGGGATCCCCGTGGCTGTTCGGCACCGATGCACCGGGTGAGCTGGCCGAGCGACACGGCTGGGCGGCCATCACGACCGACATCGCACAGGTGGGCAACGAATTCAACCGGTGGCACGCCCCCGCGGTCCCCATGGACATGCCCGATGTGCCGCGCGGTTATTTCGTCGAGGCGACCCGGTCGTAGCCGTCCCTGTGTGACAGTGGCTCATGCGCGCGGTGAGATCGACGCCCCCCGGGGTGACCGTCGTCGACGTCGACGAACCTGTGGGCGCAGGCGAATTGGTCAAAATTCGATCGGCGAGCATCTGCGCGTCCGACCAGGTGTACATCGGATTTGGCTGCACGATGATCCTGGGTCACGAACTCGCAGGCGTGACCGAGGACGGCACCCCCGTCGGGATAGAGACCATGTTCGGCTGCGACGGCTGCGACCAGTGCGACGCCGGACGGTACAACCTGTGCGTGCAGGGGCCGACCGCTCTGGGTGCCCTCACGGACGGCGGTATGAGCGAGTACTTCAAGGCGCCTGCGCGGTCGCTGGTTCCGCTCCCGGCTGGGTTGGACACGGCGGACGCGTGCCTGATCGAACCATCCTCCGTCGCGTGGCACGCATGTCGCCTCGCCGGCGTGGGCCCCGAGCAGCGAGTGGCGGTCGTGGGCGGGGGTGCGATCGGCCTCCTGACGGTGGCCGCCGCACAGCGCATGGGTGCGGCCGAGGTGAGCCTGGTGGCGCGCCACCCACACCAACGCGACGTCGGCGAACGGCTGGGGGCGTCGGCATTCAGCGGTGACTACGACATCGTGATCGAAGCCGCAGGCTCAGGCAGCGGGCTGCATCGGGCCGTTGAACTCGCCCATCCCGGCGGCACGGTGGTAGTGCTGGGTGCCTACGACGGCGAAGTGCGATGGCCGCAGTACGAGTGCTTCATGAAGGAGATTCGCACGATTCCATCGATGGGGTTCTGCCGCCACGACGGCGGAAGCGACTACCTCAGCGCGGCAACGATGCTCGCGCAGAGGCCGGAGCTGGCCGAGTCGCTGATCACCCATCGGTTTCCGATCGAGGACGCGGCCGAGGCGTTCCGCGTCGCCGCCGACAAGTCGACCGGCTCGCTGCGCGTGGTGATCGAGCCATAAAACCGCGCGACTTTCGCACGCCCCGGTCGCTACCGTCACACAGATGGCAGTGCTGACCGCTCAGCAAAAAGACTTCCCGGGGTGGTACCAGGACGTGCTCACCAAGGCGAAACTCGCAGAGAACGGCCCGGCGCGCGGCACGATGGTCATCCGGCCGACCGGGTACGCGATATGGGAACGCATGCAGGCGGCAGTCGACCACCGCATCAAGGCCGCCGGAGCCCACAACGCCTACTTCCCCTTGCTGGTTCCGATGAGCTTCTTCGAGCGCGAGGCCGAGCATGTCGAGGGGTTCAGTCCCGAGTTGGCCGTCGTCACGCACGGCGGAGGCAAGGAGTTGGCCGAACCGCTCGCCATCCGACCGACCAGCGAGACGATCTTCGGCGAATACATGGCCAAATGGGTGGACAGCTACCGCGACCTACCGCTGCTTCTCAATCAGTGGGCGAACGTCGTGCGGTGGGAGCTGCGGCCACGAATCTTCTTGCGCACGACTGAGTTCCTGTGGCAGGAAGGCCACACAGCGCACGCCACCGAAGCGGATGCGCGCCGGTACGCCCGCGGCGTCCTGCATGACGTGTACGAGGGCTTCATGCGCGATGTGCTCGCCATCCCGGTGATCGTCGGCCGTAAGACCGCCAAGGAACGCTTCGCCGGGGCGCAGAACACGATGACCTGCGAGGCCATCATGCGTGACGGCAAGGCTTTGCAGATGGGCACATCGCACGAGCTCGGCCAGCGGTTCAGCCGTGCCTTCAACATCAGCTACCGAAGCGCCGAGGGCGCGGCGGAGCTCTGCTGGACGACATCGTGGGGTTCGTCGACTCGCATGCTCGGGGGGCTGATCATGTGCCACGGGGATGACTTCGGGCTTGTTCTGCCCCCGGCGCTGGCGCCGACCCAGATCGTGGTCGTTGTGGTCAAGGACACCGATGGTGGCGTAATCCGCGCGGCCTCGGCACTTGTCGACGAACTCACGATTCGCGGCTTGCGGGTGCGCCTGGATGACGCCGTCGAGCAGAGCTTCGGCTGGCGGGCAACGGAGTACGACCTGCAGGGCGTGCCGATCCGGGTGGAACTCGGCCCGCGTGATGTCGCCGAGAACGTCGCGGTGATCTACCGGCGTGACACCCGTGCCAAGACCACGGCGTCGCTGACCAACGTCGTCGACGAGGTGGCACTGCTGCCGGTTCGCATCCAGACGGACATGCTCGACGCGGCGACGGCACGACGCGACGCGTTCATCTCCGACTGCGCGACGCTGGACCAGGTGCGCGACGCGGCGCAGACAGGTGTCGCCCGCGTGCCGTGGGACGTGGTCGGCCCCTCCGGTGAAGAGCACCTGGCCGCGCAAGGCCTTACGGTGCGGTGCCTCCAACTCGGCGACGGGGCACTGCCCGACCATGACGACGACGCGGGGGCCGTCGCCTATGTCGCGCGGGCGTACTAGCCGGGTACGGCTTTCAGCGTTCCGTCAACAACCAACGCCCGCAGACCTTTCCGATTCAGCTTGCCACTCGGCAATGTCGGTATCTGGGTGCTCATTGCCACCGCCCACCGGGTCGGAACCTTGTAGGCCGACAGCTGTTCACGAGTGCGGGCCCGCACGGACTGCACGTCGATGCCCGTCAGGGCAGGCACTAGGACGGCGCACACCTCTTCGCCCCGCACCGGATCGTCGATTCCGACGACCACGCACTGCGCCACGTCGGCGAACTGCTCGATGACGGCCTCGACCTCGAGCGGCGACACATTCGCTCCGGCCGCCTTGATGAGCTCACTGGTGCGTCCGACGTAGAACAACCGAGGATCGCCGTCCCTCCGGTAGACCCGGTCACCGGTGTGATACCAACCGTCGTCGTCGAATGTCTCCCAGCGTTCACGCTTGTTGTATCCCGCCATCACGCCGATGCCACGCACGAGTAGCTCACCGACATCTCCATCCGGCACCTGCTTGCCGTCCTCGTCCACGATGTTCATCTCGGTGAAGGCGAAGCCGCCCGCGGTCTCAGACATGGTCCGGTGCACGGGAAATCCATCGGGCACATCCGTCATCGCGATGTCCAGCGGCCCGTCACGGAGCATCGGCGCGCTGGACAGGTCACGGCTCGCAAAGCTCGAGTGCTCGCGCAGCCGCTGGGTGAAGGCGGGCCAGCCGACTACCCCTGTGGCTCGCTCACGCTCGATCAGATCGAGTGCCGTCGCGGCATCGAGCCGAGGCAGCACGAGAAGGGTGATGGGTTCGTGCATTGCCCCCGTCGTGGCGAGCAGACCGCCGACCCAGAAGAACGGCATCGCGCACAGGATTGTGGCTGAGGGTCCCGAGCCCGTCACCATCCGGATGGCGCTGGGCCACGTCGACGTCTGCCGCACCAGCGTGCCGTGTGTGTGCACCACACCCTTCGGGTCCGCGGTCGACCCCGACGTGTGCACCATGATGGCTGGGTCGGCAGGCGACACCTCCTCCTCGACGGCGGCCAGCACGTCTTCCGGAACCAACGCGTCGGTGTCGTCGTCCCACCGCGTCACCCAACGCCGGTCCGAGTCACCGGTGAGTACGACCCGACGCAGATAGGGAGCCGCGGTCACGGAAAGCCGACCGGTTGGCTGGGTGACGAGCCCCGGCCACGCGGCCTCGAAACGTTGGGCCACGTCGATGTCGAGCACATGACTCGGAGCGGCCAGCAGCCCGATGTCGGCGAGCCGCGCCACTTTTGCGAGCTCGGCCGGCGCATACATAGTGCTCAGAGGGACCGCGAGCGCGCCGATCCGTGACACCGCGAGCCACCAGATCACCCACTCGACGCCGTTGGCGAAGAACAGCCCGACCCGACTGCCCTTGCCGACGCCCTCATTCAGCAGCCAGCGGGCAACGCGCGCAGACCGGAGCTCCGCCTGTTGATAGCTGAGCCGATCAGTCGGGGTGACCAGGTACGTCTCCTGACCGAACTCGCGCACGCTCCGCTGCAAAAGTGCGGGAACGGTCGGTCGCGGTTCATCCACACGCCGATCTTTGCCGATCGGAGTGACGATGACCACAGCGCAGGTTAGTGCAACTGCTCGTAACAGTAACTATTCTGTCCTCATGACTGTCGAATCACGGCCCAGTCTCACCGCCCCCGAGGGCCTGCTGCGGATCGAGGACACCCTCGACGCCGCCGGCCACATCGTTCTGCCGCCGGACGTCACGCTGATCTCGCTTATCGACCGCAACATCGCGAATGTCGGTGAGACCGCTGCCTATCGCTATCTGGACCACACCAGATCGACCGACGGATATGTCACCGAACTGACCTGGAAACAACTCGGGATGCGGATGCGGGCGGTCGCCGCACGGATCCAGCGAGTCGCGTCTCACGGAGACCGGGTGGCGATACTCGCTCCGCAGGGTCTCGACTACGTCGCCGGCTTCTTCGCCGCTCTCAAGGCGGGGACCATCGCGGTCCCGTTGTTCGCCCCTGAGTTGCAGGGTCATGCCGAGCGCCTCGCGATCGCACTTCACGACTCACGTCCCACCGTCGTTTTGACCACGTCCGCGGCGACGGCGGCCGTCGAGTCGTCGCTGGACGAAATCGGGCTGCTGCCACGACCGCATGTCATCAACATCGAGGACGTCCCCGACTCGGCCGGCGATGCGTTTGTTCCGGTTGCTCTCGACCTTGACGACGTCTCCCATCTGCAGTACACCTCGGGCTCCACCCGGGAGCCGGTCGGCGTGGAGATCACCCACCGCGCGGTGGGCACCAACCTGGTGCAGATGATCCTGTCGATTGATCTACTCGACCGAAACACACACGGTGTCAGTTGGTTACCGCTCTACCACGACATGGGCCTGTCGATGGTCGGGTTTCCCGCGGTGTACGGCGGCCACTCGACGCTGATGTCACCGACGGCTTTTATCCGGCGCCCCCAGCGGTGGATTCACGCGTTGTCAGACGGCTCGCGGGATGGCCGTGTGGTCACCGCCGGACCTAACTTCGCGTACGAGTACACGGCGCAGCGCGCTCTGCCGTCACCCGATGACGACGTAGACCTGAGCAACGTCGTGCTGATCATCGGTTCGGAACCGGTGAGTATGAGGGCCATCGAGGCCTTCAACGCTGCGTTCGCGCCCCACGGATTGCCGACGACGGCGTTCAAACCGTCGTACGGCATCGCCGAGGCGACCCTCTTCGTGTCGACCATTGCACCTGACGACACAGCGACCGTGGCCCACCTTGACCGCGACCAGTTGGCGAGGGGCGAGGTCGTGCGCGTCGCTGCCGAGGCCCCCGACGCCGTGGCGCACGTGTCGTGCGGCCGAATTGCCCGCAGTCAGTGGTGTGTCATCGTCGATCCCGACGCCGCCGCCGAACTTCCCGACGGCCGCGTCGGCGAAATCTGGCTGTGCGGCAACAATATTGGCCGAGGGTACTGGGATCGTCCTGACGAGACACGGGAGGCCTTCGGTGCGATTCTCTACTCACAGTCAGCGGACAGCCACGCCGACGACGCTCCAGAGGGCGCGACGTGGCTGCGGACCGGAGATCTGGGGTTCTACCTCGACGGTGAGCTGTATGTCACCGGTCGTATCGCGGATCTGATCACGATCGAGGGCCATCGTCACTATCCCGAGCCAGTCGAGGCCAGCACGGCCGACGCGAGCCCGATTGTGCGACGGGGATACGTGGCGGCGTTCTCCGTGCCTACCGACGTCGGAGAGCAACTCGTCGTCGTCGCCGAACGTGCGTCGGGCACCCGCCGCGCCGACCCGGCGCCCGCCATCGACGCCATCCGCGCGGAATTGTCACGCCACCATGGCCTCTCGGTCGCCGATGTCCGTCTCGTGCCTGCAGGGGCGATCCCGCGCACCACAAGTGGGAAGCTGGCCCGTCGCGCGTGCCGTGCCGCCTATCTAGACGGCGGGTTCGGGGAATAGCACGGCGTCGCCGACTCGGATCGTGTCCGATCCGGCCTTCGGGCCCATTCTGCGCGGCTAGTGTCAGGCGAATGACGTCGATAGCCGAAGCGCCTGACCGGGTCATCGGATTGGCCCGCGGGATGCGCGGGCTGGTGCAGTCCGAAGCCCCGGAGTCCGAGCGGCAGCGCTCACTCACCCCCGCGATCGTCGACGAGATGTGGGCATCCGGGCTGATGTCTGCGTTCAACCCGGTTCCAGCAGGCGGTGTCGAGCCGTCCTTTTCGGAGATGATCGAGACCTGGATCGAAATGGCTTGGCAGGACGGCTCGTTCGGCTGGATCGGGATTGCGAACATGCCGTCGTCGTTCGCCGCCGCGGCCTATCTGCCCGACGAAGGTTTCGCCGAGGTGTTTACCGCCAACGACAACCACGTCACCATGGGCGGCCAGTTCTTCCCGAACGGGCAGGGGAGTGTCGTCGAGGGCGGCTACCGGCTGAGCGGGTCGTGGAGCTTCGGATCAGGGACCGGTCACTCGGAATACGTGGCGGCGGGTTTTTTCCCAATGGACGACGGGGAAATGCGCTGGATCAGCGAGGGTGTACCCGATATGCAGGTGGCGGTGGTGCCCCGCGACGAGATCACGTTCAAAGACGGCTGGTTTGTCCAGGGCCTCAAGGGAACCGGGTCCTACGACTACACCGCCGAGGATGTCTTCGTGCCCTCACACCGGACCTTTCCGCTCTTCTGCCGCGAGCCGCGGCGGGGCACGTCGCCGGCCACGCGCATGGGGCTGATGCCTGTCACGGCCGCAGGTCACGCGTCGTGGGCGCTCGGGGTTGCGAAGAGCATGCTCGACGATGTCCAGGAACTCGCCGCCACGAAGTTCCGGATGAGCGACATGGCGTCCTTGGCCAGCCGCCCGACGTTCCAGAAGGGCCTCGCCCTCCACGTTTCCGCCTGGCGCGCCGCGCGCCTTCT
This sequence comes from uncultured Actinomycetota bacterium, assembly GCA_963817825.1. Taxonomy (GTDB): domain Bacteria; phylum Actinomycetota; class Actinomycetes; order Mycobacteriales; family Mycobacteriaceae; genus Mycobacterium. The sequence goes on from CAWFQG010000015.1 coordinate 308,608, forward strand.
GATCCTCGACGCGTTCACCACCGCCGAGTCCGCGGTCGGCTCCGGCGAAGACCTGACCCCGATGCTGCGCGCCGACACGCGGGCGGCGGCCGTCTACGCCACCGATGTGGCCCGCGAGTGCACGCAGTGGGCGCATCTGGTGGCAGGCACCAGCTCGATCCGCGAAGGCACCCGCCTGGAGCGAGCGTTCCGCGACATGTACACCGGTACGCAACACGCCTTCATCAGCGAGAAGGTGGCGATGGATGCGGCGCAGATCTGGCTCGGCATCGTCGAGGACCAGTTCGGCCTGTAATCGCCGACCGCCGATAGGGTTTCGCCATGCACGATCGCACCACCGGCCTCTCCACCGCCGTGCAGCACGCACTCGAATTTCTCGGCGGTCTCGATGAGCGCCCCGTTGCCGCTCGGGTCGACGCAAGCGGCGTGCGAGACGCTCTCGGGGGCCCTTTGCCTGCCCATGGGCAGGACCCGTCCGCTGTCATCGACGCGTTGGTGGCGGGCGCCGACCCCGGCCTGGTTGCCAGCGCAGGGCCACGTCACTTCGGATTCGTGATCGGCGGAGCGCTGCCCGCCGCGCTGGCCGCCGACTGGTTGGTCTCGGCGTGGGACCAGAACGCCGCGTTCCACTCTCTGTCGCCAGCGGCGGCGGCCATCGAGGAGATCGTGTCCGAATGGACCCTCGGCCTCTTCGGACTGCCTGCCGACGCCAGCATCGGCTTCGTCACCGGGGGACAGGGGGCCAACACCACGTGTCTAGCCGCTGCCCGCAACGCGGTGCTCGCGAAATCCGGGTGGAACGTCGAGGACGACGGGCTCATCGGAGCTCCGCCTGTACGCGTTCTGTGCGGCGCGCAGGCGCACGCGACGATCGACACCGCGCTGCGTCTGCTCGGACTCGGCGCCAGCACCCCGGTTCGCATCGCCGCCGACGACCAGGGCCGGATGCGACCCGAGGCGCTGCGGGACGCGCTGGCGGGGTCGGGTGGGCCGACGATCGTCTGTGCCCAGGCGGGGAATGTGGCCACCGGCGCCTTCGACGCTTTCGAACCGATCGCCGACGCCTGCAGCGCCCGCGGCGCATGGCTGCATGTCGACGGCGCGTTCGGTCTTTGGGCCGCCGCGTCACCGACGTTGCAACATCTGACAGGCGGCGTCGAGCGGGCCGACTCCTGGGCGGTTGACGCTCACAAGTGGCTGAACGTGCCCTACGACGGCGCGATGGCCATTGTCGCCGACGCTGACGCACACGTCGCCGCGATGAGCCTCGCCGGCCCCTACCTGGTCGCCGATCCCGGTCAGCGCGACAGCACCAACTATGTGCCCGAGAGCTCGCGGCGTGCGCGCGTGGTGCCCATCTACGCGGCGCTGCGGTCGCTGGGCCGAACGGGCGTCGCCGAACTCGTCGAGCGCAATTGCGCGCAGGCCCGGCGAATGGCCGAACGGTTGGCCGCGATTCCCGGCGCACGGATCGTCAACGACGTCGTGCTCAACCAGGTGTTGGTGCGACTGCCCGGCGGCGATGACGCCAACCGGGCGGTGGTGGCCGCGGTGCAGCGCGACGGGACGTGCTGGCTCGGCGGCACGACCTGGAACAGCCAGTATGTGCTTCGGGTGTCGATCTCGAATTGGGCGACGACGGACGACGACATAGACCGGTCAGCCGACGCGATACTCCGCGCAGCTGACCTCCAGCGCTGAGATTACGGCTAGCCGGGGGGCACGTTTGGTGCCAGCAGCGACGACATCTCCCCGCCGCATCGCCATTGTTTGACGTATGCGGCGTATGAGCGCCCTACAGCGCGATCAAGGAGCACATCATGAAGAGCACGAAGGCAACAAAGATCGCCTCTGTGGTGCTCGCGCCTCTGGCCATGGCGGCAATCACGCTTGCCGCCGCTGCACCAGCGATGGCGGCCAGTCCGGCACAGGTCGGCGCGTTCGCACAGGAGCGGACCGTCACTGCCGTCGCCGCCGGAAGCGACGACTCACTCTGGGACGATGGCGAGCCCGCTGGTGGCACAGGAGTGGATCCCGGCCCCCAGACCGCTCCCGATCTGCCAGGCATTCCAGAAGGATACGATTCTTCAGACCTCGGCCAGCGCGCCGGCGGGACTGGAGTCGATCCCGGGCCGTCGGCGCCTCCCGACACTCCGTCCGGCCCCGGCGATGAGGACGGTGGCGAGCCCGCAGGCGCCGTCTAGGCTAACCGCGGACGCCGAGAATTCGGTCCAAATCCGTTGTGGCTTTGGCAATGCGATGGTCGGATGCTCGAAATCGGAGCATCCTTGAAGGCGAAGTCACTGGTTTGCGGCGGAGGGTCGTTGATGTTGTTCAAGCGAGGCCCCGTCGCGGCGATCACGGTTGTTTTGGGTACGACTGCACTGGTTGCGCTCGCCCCAGTCGCTACGGCCGAGCCGGTTTGGCCGGTGGCCGGGGCCGAGCCAGCCGATCAAACCCTGCGAGATCTGGCGGCGCAGGGCTATAACGTCCGGATCAACTGGGTTGGCGGCCAGTCCAACGTGTCGTTGTCGCAATGTTCGGTCAAGGGGATCCACAACCCCGACGGGCCCCCCACCGCTGAACAACCAATCGCGACCGTCTACGTTGACGTCGATTGCCCGGGCAACAACTTCGACTGAGCGGAAGAGTTGACTCGAGTCACAGCAGTTTCATCTCCGCAAGGTGTGCGGGCAGCGCGTCGACGTACTCGGCCAGCGCATCTCGCCGTTCGGCATCGTCTGTTACCCGCTCGCCGTCGCGGTCGATCTCGATGGGTGTCTGCCGATCAACGTCAAGAAGGGCCTGAAGCAGTGCATCGCGATCGCGACTGCCGTCGAGCAGTGGCAGCAGATGCCGGTCCACCGGCGACGGAAGCAGCGTCTCGTGCCAAATGTTGAAGATCGACGTTTCACTCTCCCCACGCGAAATCTCTGCCATCCGCCGGATCGGCTCGAACAGCCGCAGCGGCGTGGACGCAGGCTCCGGCGACACCGGGTCCAGACGAAAACGCGCGTGCCCCTGTAGAACCAGAACTCCTAGGAGATTGTCGACGCTCGCCGGGACCTTGGTGCTGGCGGTGAGACCCGCGAGAGCAAGACGCGCCCGAACCTCGTCTACGAGCTCTTGGCGTGACACCGTCCACGGCCAGCGGGCAGTCAATGCATCGAGTGCCGACTTGATGCCGGGATCATTGGTGAACAGCGTTGACCCGTCCGATAGCTGGTACTCCTGGCGTGAGTGGTCGACGTGAGTCTGCCCGTCGACGGGCGGTGTCTGAGCGGCGAAATGCAGACGCCCGTAACGGCTGCGGTCCGGGTTGTAGTTGATCTGCGGGGCGCGCTCGGCATGCACGAAAAGCGATTCTCGGAACAGGCGGTTCACGACGAAATCCAAGTGCTGTTCGACCAGCACTTGGACGCCGGCACATTTCGCTTGGATGTACTCCGCGACCTTGGGACCGTGATTGGCCGGAACCATTGACTCCGGGCGCGCCTCGCCCAGGAAGGAAAGCCCATGACCGCCTGCCCGCTGTAGCATTTCGTAGAAATAGCACGGTGCGTTGAACGTCTCGAGCTCATCGTGCAAAAGGTAGGAATCCCCGAAACTCTCAGAGAACGCGCGTGATTCGGCGATTACCCTGGCCAGCACGCCGCTCGCCGGTGCCACCTCATCCAGGAATTCGACCATGCCACGCGCGTTTCGCACTTTCTCTTCCGGGGTCACGCTGCCGCCACTGGCCAGCAGCATGGCATCGCGGAGAACCTCCTTGGTCTTCCAGCCGGGATAGGTGTTGTAGCTGAGGTAGGCCACGCCCTCTGGTGCCAGCATCGTGTGGAAGGCCGACAGAATCGCGTCCTGCACGTTTTCCGGTACCCAGCTGTACACGCCGTGGGCGATGATGTAGTCGAACTGGCCAAGTCCACCGAGGTCCATTCCCGCTATATCGCCCGCGAGCAGCTCCAGATTGTCGAGGCCCAGGGCCTCCACCCGGGTACGCCCAATGTCGATCTGGACCTGTGAGAGATCTATGCCCACGACACGCGCATGCGGATGCGCGACGGCGAAGGGAATGGCGTTGCCGCCTGTGGCGCAGCCGATTTCGAGCACCCGGGCGCCGGACACCTCGGGTGTCTTCAAGCCGAACAAGTGCGCGACCGCGGCCAGCTGGCCGGGCGCCGATTGCGGAAACGCGTCCGAGGTGTACGGCGTTGCGTCGTAGTCGGCGCGCAGCCCGTCGATCGCGGGGTCAGTGCTCGTCACCTGTCGATCACAGTCGGGTCTGGTTAACGGTAGATGTCCACAGGCTGTCCACCGAGTGTCAGCGCACGACACGGTAACGCAGATGCGTGACATCGCGCCGACATGTACAGCACCAGCCGTGGAACGTATCTGCTCATGTCTGTACAGACTCCTGCGGCATCCCTAAGTCATCGCCACCTAGGCTCATGTCATGTCAATAGACCGTGCAGCGTTGGCCGTCGGCGGCATCCGCCTCGCCTCGGGTGTCTCTTTCCTCGTCGACCCGCTGCGTGCGAACCGCCTGTGGGGCGATCCCGATGAGCCGGCTCCGACCGCGCGGCTGCTATTGCGCTCGATGGGATACCGCGACGCTCTGATCGGAGGGCTGCTGATGGCCGCGGCGCTCCGCGGCAAAGACACCCGCGGCTGGTTCCTGGCCTCGGGGGGTGCCGATGCGGCCGATCTGCTTGGCGGGATGAGTGTGCATCACGAAATGAAGCGCTCGCAGCAGGTGATCGGGCTCGGCGGCGCGATCGTCGGTATCGGTGTCGGACTGTGGGGCGCTACCCGCCGCCGTCGCGAGTCCGCAGCGGCGCCAGTAGTGCATTGAGCCCGTACTCGAAGACGGCGTCATAGTCGGTGGGGGACTGCAGAGCCTCGACGAGCGACTGATCAGGCCAGTCATCGGTCCAGAGCGAGGGATCCTCCTCGTCATGCTTGGCACCACGGACGGCCGAAAACTGCATCACCGCAGAAGAAATCACGTGAACCTGTACCGCCCGCAAGACCAGTGCGGCATCGGTTCCCGTCACCCCCAGTTCGGCCAACTGAGCCGCCAGAGTCTGCTGAATCGGCAGAAACAAAAGCGGTGTTCGATCACGCTCGTGCGCGATGGCGAGAAGGTGCTGTCGTTCGATCAGAACCGTGCGCTGTGCGCGGGCAAGTGACGCAATGCGATCGACGGGATTGTCGCCTTCCACCGGCAGATGAGCCATCTGGCTCAGCAACCGATCGACCAGGCTGTCGAAGAGCTTGTCCCGGCCCCCGACATGCCAATAGATCGATGTGACGGCAACCCCGAGCTGCTCCGCGAGGCGGCGCATCGTGAAGGCATCCACTCCGTCGAGGTCGATCAGACGAGCTGCAGTGTCCAGGACCGCCTCGGCATCGACTGCTTCGGTCAGGGTGTCTCACCCCCCGTCATGCGTTCGGACTCGGGCAGATCCAGATAGCGCTCGAGGTTGCGGTGCGTATTGATGACGCGCCGTTCCTCGTTGGACAGCGTTACGTGTGTGAGCCCCGGTTGGTGCAGCCCGCGCTGCAGTCCTGCCAACACGGTGATGTCCTGCGTCAAGACCAGACCGGGGTGTGCCTCATCGGCCTTCATGCGCACGTCGACCGGCTTGACGCGCGGCGCACCCGGCGGCATCCGAGTCCACAAGATCATCACCAGTGCGCCGCGATCGGGGTCGGGTCCCGGATGCGACGTCATGACCGTCAGGTGATCGGCGTTGACCAGAAGCGTCATGTTCGGGAACACGTTGTACTGGTGCAGCCGCATCATCTGGTCGGTGGAGGCCCAACTCAAATCGACACCGCGCTCGGTGGCGAATGCCCTTGTCCGCTCGGCGATCACGTCGGCGACCGACTGGCCGGGACGGCGCCCGTCTGCAGGGAACGGAGTGTCCTCCGAAACGCCCATCAATGCGCCCTGGGTGGCCACGTACGCGTCCCACACGTCGTCGTCGGTCAGCGCCTCCTTGATCTGCGGACTCGGCACGCCGTAGATCTGCTCGGATTTGCCCGTGTGTCCCCAGATCACTTGAGGCGCATACACATCGTCCATGCACCGATGCAGCTCGGGATGCAACGTCTGAATGTGATAGGTCTCGCTGAACCCATCGGCGATCGTCTTCCAGTTCGCATCGACCTCGATGGTCATGGTTGCGTAGCAACGGAAGTCGCCGAGCCCGCACCAGGCGATGTCGTCTGGCACGGCTTCGAGGAACTCGCGTAAGGGCATCGCGTCGACGTCGAGATTGATGAAGACGAGCCGTTCCCACACCTCGACGCCGACCGCGACGAGAGGAAATTCGGCCATCGGCAGGGACCCGAAGCCCTTGCGGTTGGGCACTCGTTTTAGGACGCCGGCGAGATCCCATGTCCAGCCGTGGTATCCGCACTTCAATTCGCTCAGGTCTGCGCCCGCGCCGGTGCACAGTGAGTTGCCCCGGTGGCGACACACGTTTTGAAAGGCGCGCAGGGCACCGTCGTCGCCGCGAACTATGACCACCGAAATGGGGCCGCACTGGTACTCGAAATAATCGCCGGGCTCCGCGACATGATCGACCGTGCAGGCGACCTGCCACACCTTCGGCCACATCCGCTCGAGTTCGAGCTGTGCGAACGCCGTCGAGTAGTAGCGCTCCTTCGGCACCAGAGTGGGCCGTTGGGGCGGCGTGCCGATCGAGTCCTCGCGGCGAGTGTGAGCCGGGTTGCCGACCGCGGGTTCTGCCCGCGCTGCGTGCGTCACGATTCACCCTCCTGATCCGACGCCACCTGTCTGTAACGGTGTTACATTGACCACGATAAGTGGCTGGCACGGAGTTCGAGGGAGTAATCGTGTTCGACCTCAAAATCACAGGTGGGACGGTCGTCGATGGAACCGGCGCGGATCGATTCGCGGCCGACCTCGGCGTCAGGGACGGCAAGATCGTCGAGGTGCGTCGCCGCGGATCGGGCGATCCCGCGCTGGAGGGAGACGCCGCCGAGACCATCGACGCGACCGGGAAGGTCGTTGCGCCGGGATTCGTCGACATTCACACCCATTACGACGGTCAGGTCAGCTGGGACAGCCTGCTGGAGCCGTCGAGCGGCCACGGCGTGACTACCGTCGTCGCGGGCAATTGCGGGGTCGGCTTCGCCCCAGTGCGGCCAGGCAAAGAGGAATGGCTGATCGGCCTGATGGAGGGTGTCGAGGACATTCCGGGCAGTGCGCTCACCGAGGGAATGACCTGGGGCTGGGAGAGTTATCCCGAGTACCTCGACGTGATCGAGAAGCACAACCTCGCCATCGACGTCGGCAGCCAGGTCGCGCACGGCGCGGTGCGTGCCTACGCGATGGGTGAGCGTGGCGCCCGCAACGAGCCCGCCACACCTGAGGACATTGCGGCGATGGGACGCCTCGTGCAGGAGGCGGTCGAGGCCGGTGCGCTGGGCTTCTCAACCTCGCGGACGATCGGTCACCGGGCCATCGACGGAGAGCCCGTGCCGGGAACCTACGCCGCAGAGGACGAGCTGTTCGGTCTCGGCCGGGCGATGGCTGCAGGCGGCCGGGCGGTGTTCGAGTTGGCTCCCCAGGGGATTGCGGGGGAGGACATCATCGCGCCGAAGAAGGAACTGGAGTGGATGCAGCGCCTCGGCGCCGAGATCGACCGGCCGATTTCCTTCGGCATGATCCAGGTCGACGCAGCGCCCGACCTCTGGCGCGAACAACTGGACATCTCGGCGGCGGCGCACGCGGCAGGCAGCGAGTTGTACCCGCAGATCGCCGCGCGACCCTTCGGCATGCTGTTCGGTTTCCCCGGCCATCACGCGTTCACCCATCGTCCGACCTTCCGTCGGCTGAAGGCCGAATGCAGCCGAGAGGAGTTGGCGCAGCGTCTCGCCGATCCAGCAGTCAAGGCGGCGATCCTGTCCGAAGACGATCTGCCGCCCGACCCGAAACTGTTGTTCGACAACATGTTCGCGCTGGTTCAGTACTCGCTCGGCCGGCTCTATGCGCTCGGTGATCCCCCCGACTACGAACCGACTCCCGACCGTGCCGTCGAAAAGATCGCCGCCGATCGCGGCGAGGACCCATTGGCCACGTTGTACGACCTGATGCTCGAATCCGACGCAACGTCGATGCTGATGCTGCCGTTCTACAACTACTACTACGGCAACCACGACGCGATACGCGAGATGTTGACCCACCCGGCCGGGGTGTCGGGTCTGTCCGACGGCGGCGCACACTGCGGCATGATCTGCGATGCGTCATATCCCACATTCCTGCTGACGCACTGGGCGCGGGATCGCCATCGGGGCGAGAAGCTCGCGCTGGAGTACGTGATACGCAAGCAGTCTCACGACACAGCGCAGCTGTTCGGACTCACCGATCGCGGTGTCGTCGAGGTCGGAAAGAAGGCCGATCTCAACGTCATCGACATGGATGCGCTGACCCTGCACCCCGCACGGATGGCGTATGACCTGCCCGCAGGTGGGCAGCGTCTTGTCCAGGGGGCATCCGGCTACACCGCGACGATCGTCAACGGAGTGGTGACTCGCCGCGGCGGCGTCGACACCGGCGCACGCCCAGGTCGGTTGGTCCGCGGCGCCCGCTGAATCGAGCGCTGTGCGGCCGAGCACCGGCGCGCTGCAACACGATCGAAATCGTCAGGACGACAAGCCCTCCGCAAGCCAAGGCCGCACCCGCGGCCGCGGGAGCGGTATAGCCATACCCGGCGCTGATGACGAGGCCGCCAATGAAGGCTCCTGCCGCGTTGGCAATGTTGAGTGCGGAATGATTGAGCGCCGCCGCTAGGGTCTGAGCGTCGTCGGCGACGTCCATCAGTCGGGTCTGCAGGGCCGGAGCGATCGCGGTCCCGGCGGCGCCGATGCCGAACAACACCAGCAACGCGGTGACCGCGTTGTGCGACGCCACGACAAACACCGCCAGCAGGATGCCGAGCCCGGCCATGGACGCGTACAGGCTCCCGATCACCGATCGGTCGGTCATCCGGCCGCCCACAAGGTTTCCGACGAACATCCCCACGCCAAAGATCATCAACGCCAACGGAATTAACGCGCGGGGTAGGCCTGCCACATCGGTCAGTGTGGTGCTTATGTAGGTGTATGCGGCGAACATACCGCCAAATCCGACCATCCCGGTCATCAGCGCCAGCCAGACCTGCGGCCGCCGAAGTGCACCGAGCTCAGTCAGCGGGCTAGTCGCGTGCATCTCGTCAAGTGTCGGCATCCAGAACCACAGCGCCACCAGAGTGATCAGAGCACAGAGCACCACCATGATAAACGCGCTCCGCCAGCCGACGACCTGGCCCAACCAGGCGGCGAACGGAACACCCACGATCGTCGCGATGGTCAGCCCGGTGATGACGTGTGAAACCGCCTTGGCGCGGTTCGCAGGACCCATGAGGTGCGCCGCCACCAACGCCGCGACGCCGAAGTACGCCCCGTGCGGCAGACCGGCGATGAATCGCGCCGATATCAACAGAAGATAGTTCGGGGCGAAAACGGTTGCCACATTGCCGATGGTGAACATCACCATCAACGCCATGAGCAGCGTCTTGCGCGGTATCCGTGCCGTCGACGCAGCGATCACCGGCGCACCGACGACCACGCCCAAGGCGTAGGCCGAAATCATGTGCCCGGCCTTCGGCTCGCTGATCGACAGACCAGAGGCAATGTCGGGCAGCAAGCCCATCGCTGCGAACTCGTTCGTGCCGAGCGCAAAAGCACCCAGCGACAACGCCGGTACGGCCAGGCGCGGCAACAGGCGGTCGACCCGATCCACCACGTGACGATATCCCCGAAATCCCGTCCTCAGCGTTCTACGGTGCCGTCGGTGAGGTCGTCGGAGCGTCCCGCTTCGAGCCGCGACCACTGGGGAATGGGGCGCCCGTCGATCCGCGTGTTGGAACCGTCGACCGTCCAGTCCTGCGGCCAACCCGCGGGAGAGTCCTCCCACGGCTCCTGGCGACCGTAGGAGGTGAGATCCATGAGGGCGAGGCTGTAGTCCATTGCCTCGACGCCGCGACGGGTTGTCCAGTACGTCTCGAACACCCGGTCGCCGTCGCGGAGATAACAGACGATGTGCATCATGCCGGCCGTGCGCCCGACGAGGAGTTCGTCGAGAGACGGCAGGGCGGAGTACCACGGCACGGTCCAGCCCATGAAGTCGCGGTATCGGTAGCTCTCATCGAACGGTCCCTGGCAGAAGACCGCGTAGGTGATATCCCGGGAATGAAGATAGGACAGCTCCTGCACCTGGGTGGTGACCCACGTACAACCCTCGCACTGCTCCGGCGCGGGCCTGCCGGGGTACCACATGAAGTAGTAGGCGATGAGCTGACGGCGCCCGTCGAACGCGTCGAGCAGGGCGAGCGGTCCGTTGGGCCCGATCAACTCGAGGGTCGCGTCGACCTCGACCACAGGCAGACGTCGCCGTGCTGCGGCGATCGCGTCGCCTTCCCGGATGTGTGTCTTCTCGCGAGCGCGGAGCCTGTCGATTTCAGCTTCGAATGTGGCCCGATCGACGGGCGCGGACGTCGGTGCGTTGTTGACCGCGTCGCGGTGCGGTGAATCCGATTTCATTGCCTGTCCTGACTATTCGGCGATGTCGGCGTCGGCCGGGCCGAACATGTACAGATGGTCGAGCGCCGGAGTCGGGTCACCCAACCAGTCCATGGCGGCGAGCTGAGCCCTGCTGCGGCGGCCTGTGCGCCAGCGCAACGCCTCGAATCGTGTTGTGCACAGCTGAATTTCGGCGCCACCATCGTCTGGTCCACTCCGATATCCGGCATCTTCGACCGTCACGCACACCGGCACAGGTGTCCGAAGGTTCGACAACAACCGGTCGGATGTGTACCAGACGGCAGCGGAGTCACGGGCTCCCGGCCGGCCGATAGCGCTGCGGATGTCGTGCTCGTGGCAGGTGATGTCACCGATCGGCGGTTCTGCGCCATCAGTTTCGGCGATGCCGTCCAGCTTCGCGGCCGCATCGGCCCACGCCGCCAGGATCTCGGTGATGGTAGCCCCGTCGAAGCGGGCAATCTGGGCCGCTGTCTGCTCGTCGGTGGGCGGTCCCGTCAATCGACCGCTCACCCAGTCGTCGGCGACCGCTGCCATGTGCGCCACCACATCCCGCACAGACCAGGCAGGACACGCCGCGAGGAGAACGCCCAACTCCGCATCGTCCAGTCTGGCCACCAACTCGGCGACGCGCTCCCTCGTTTCGTGGTAGATGCGCGTCACCAGGCGTGGATCGGCGACAAGCACGCCGGTCACGCTTCGAGCTCCAGAGCCGGCCGCTGGTCGTTGGGGTCGTCGGGGTCGGGTTCGCCGAACCACCGTGATGGCTCGTGATTGGGGTATTCATCGTGCCAGCACCACCACTCGTAGGGCTTGGTCTGCGGATAGCCCTCCGGTGAGTCCTCCCATTTCTCCTGACGTCCGAGCGCGGTCATGTCGAGGAAGTCCCAGGTGTTGACGAACACTTCGTCGCCGCGATTGTTGATGAAGTAGGTACGGAACACCCGGTCGCCGTCGCGGATGAACGCGTTGGTTCCGTGCCATTCGTCCACGCCGAAGTCGACGTCGAAGGCAGCGTCGGCATTCGGAAGCATGGTGTACCACGGATGCGTCCACCCCATCCGCTTCTTTATCCGCGCGATGTCCGACTGCGACCCCCGCGACGCGTAGACGAGGGTGGTGTCGCGGGCGTTCAGATGCGCCAGGTTGCCGATGTGGTCGGCCATCAAAGAACAGCCGACGCAACCGTGTTCGGGCCAGCCGTGCACGCCCGGGTCGACGAACGCGCGGTAGACGAGCAGTTGGCGCCGGCCGGCGAACAGGTCGAGCAGGGTCAGCTTGCCGTCGGGCCCCTCGAATTCGTAGTCCTTCTCGACGGGCGTCCACGGCATCCGTCTGCGCATCGCCGACATCGCATCGCGCGCCCGGGTCAACTCCTTCTCTTTGACGAGCATGTCCGCAAGCGCGGACTCCCATTCCTGAGCCGAGACGATCGGAGGCGTCTTCATACCTTCTCCTTCTTCGCTGCCTTGGTCCTTGGTCTTCAACCTTCAACATCTCTGTTGAATATCTACCCAACAGCACAACACGGGAAACCGGCTATAGTCAACAAGATGGTTGAAGATCAGGTGTTGGACCGCGCTTACGGCGCACTTGCCGATCCGACCCGCCGTTGGCTGCTCAAGACGCTGCGCGAGGGAGACGCCCGCATCACCGACCTGGCCGCTCCTCTGCCTATGACATTCGCGGGCGTGTCGCGCCATATCGGGGTGCTGGAGTCGGCTGGGCTGGTTCAGCGGGAGGTGCGGGGCCGCGAACACTGGCTCTCCCTGCGACCGGAGGGATTGACCATGGCTCAGCAGTGGATCAACGAGCAGACGGACTTCTGGTCGACGCGGGCCGACGCACTCGCGCAGCGACTACGCCGAAAGGGGCGCACACGATGAGCCAAACGGCGACCGTCCGCGTCCAACGCGTGATGCCCGCCGCGCCGGACGTCGTGTTCGACCAGTGGCTCGATCCCGAGGCGCTGGAGGAGTGGATGTGCCCGCATCCGGTCCGCGTGCTCGACGTCACCGTCGAACCCCACATCGGCGGACGCGTCCGTTTCGACGTCGACGACTCGGGCACCCGCGTTCTGATCACCGGACAGTTCCTGACCATCGACCGCCCGCGTCTGCTCAGCTTCACGTGGGCCAACTCCAACTGGCCGGACCCGACGTCGGAGAGCGTCGTCAACGTCGCCTTCGAGCCCGTCGGCGACGACGAGACACTCATGTCGATCGAGCATTCCTTGTTGCCCCCAGAGGAATTCGAAAGCTTCGACAACGGCTGGACCCTCACCTTCGAGCAGCTTGCAGCCGTGCTTAACCGCCGATGACCCGGCGGTGGATCGTCGACGCGATGAACGTGGTCGGCAGTCGACCGGATGGCTGGTGGAAGGACCGCCGAGGCGCGTTGGTCCGGCTGGTCGAACAGCTCGAGCGTTGGGCTGCGACGCAGGATGACCCTGTGACGGTGGTTTTCGAGCGGCCGATGTCCCCACCGATCGACTCATCGGTGATCGAGATAGCGCACGCTCCGAAGGCGGCCGCCAACTCGGCCGATGACGAAATCGTGCGACGGGTTCGGTCGGACGACCGACCCGACGACCTCACCGTGGTGACATCGGATAGCGCGTTGGCCAATCGGGTCCGAAGCGCGGGCGCGTCGATCTATCCGGCGGCCAGCTTTCGCAACCTCATCGATCCGCTGCGCGGGAGTCAGCCTCCGTTTTGAATCATCCCGTAGCAGGTGCCGTAGTGCTCGGGACTGCAGGGAACGCCGTTGACCGAGCCGAATCCGTTCGGGTTATTGACGAAACCGCTGTCGGGCCCCGCCGGCGCGACAGGGATGGCGGGCGGGGCCGCGCCAGAAGCACCACTGACGCAGGTATCCCAATGGGTAAGTTTCGTGCCCCACGGACAGGTCTTGTCGGCCGCGGCCGGCGATGCGGCCACCAACGGTGCGGCGGCGAAAGCCACCGCACATGCGAAAACCAGTACCCCGCGCTTCACAATGGCCATCTAAGCCCTCCGAACCTCTCACCCGACGTGGCCCAGCCTAACCCGCGAGCTGCCGGCCTGCGGCCGTGGACCACTTTTCACGCAGTATGTCGCCAGAAGTGCCCCAGCTGTTAGCAAGGGCTTTGTGTCAGTCCGTCCATGCGCAATCGCTCAAGAACACGCTCGGTGATCAGCGCGGGAGCAGTGAAATCTTCTGCCGCCTCGCTCTGAACCAAGACACCAGGCGGGCCAGGTCGCCGCGCCACCTTCGTCAGCCCGCGCTCGCCGAAGCGCGCGTAGATGCGGCGCTCGAGCTGCGCCACGGTGGCTCCCACGTGGTCGGCCGCCAATTGGACCTTGTCAACGGCCGGGCTCGTCTGCGCCACGTCACGACTGTAGAACTGGCAGTGTCCCCGCGAATGCAAACTCGCTCGTGCGAGGCCACCTGCCGCGCGCCGATGCCACGAGGGCGCTGCCGACTCAGCAAGCCCCTTTATCGGTATGCGTTTGTCCGCTCGGCGTTTGCCGAACCGCAGATTGCTAGTTCCCCGAACAGCCGCTGGCGAAACTTGTCATACCGATTTTGTTCACCGGAATCTTGTCGACGTTCCAGGGGAACATCGACACCGCCGCAACGGTCGACTCTTCGCTACCAGAGTTATTGCCACTGCCGCCGGACCCAAACTCGCGAGCTAACAGAAGTTTTCACGCCGAGTATTCGGTGGCCGACCGCCAGCAGTCGGGAGTTCTACTGGTGCTCTTCCGAATCCGGCCGTCCCGGTACAGACTGTCAACTAACTGTCAACACAGTTCGGTCAAAAGGAGGCGAGCCGATGACTATCGGTGACGATGAGGTCACCCGCGCGGTACAAGCCGATTCGGGAACCCAAAAGGTACAGGTGCGGCGGGCCGCGATGGCCAGCACGATCGGCACGACGATCGAGTGGTATGACTTCTTCCTTTACAACACCGCTGCCGCACTTGTCTTTCCGCACCTGTTCTTCCCCGCGTCCTCCGCGTACGCGGGCGCAATGCAGTCGTTCGCAACGTATTTCGTCGGTTTCGCCGCACGCCCGATCGGGGCGGCCATCTTCGGGCATTGGGGCGATCGGATCGGCCGCAAGACCACACTGATCATCACTCTGCTGGTGATGGGTATCTCGTCTGCGGTCATCGGCCTCATGCCCGGGACAGCCACCATCGGCGTCGCCGCGCCGCTGCTGCTGGTGTTCCTGCGCGTCCTGCAGGGCATCGCCGTCGGCGGCGAGTGGAGCGGCTCGGTACTGCTCACGATGGAATGGGGCGACCAGAAGCGGCGGGGTCTACTCGGCAGTTTCGCCCAGGTCGGCGTTCCCGTCGGTCTGGTGCTGGGCACCGGCGGCATGACGCTGCTGTCTGCAACGATGTCAGAAGAAACCTTCGACTCCTGGGGATGGCGGATACCGTTCCTGGCCAGCCTGATCCTGGTCGGGGTGGGTCTGGTGATCCGGCTGAGAATTCTCGAGACGCCGATGTTCGCCAAGATCGTGGAACAAGGAAAAACCGCGACCGCCCCGGTCAAGGACGCGATCAAGCATCACTGGCGGGAGATCCTGCTCTCGGCCGGCGTCCGGTTCGCCGAGCAGATGCCGTTCTACCTGTTCACCACGTTCGTGCTGACCTACGTCGTGCAAGTCCACCACTACAGCAAGACATTCGTGCTCTCCGCGGTCCTCGTCGGCGCCACCGTCGAACTCGCGGCTATCCCATTCTTCTCGCACCTGTCCGACACGGTGGGCAGGAGAAAGGTGTACACCGCCGGTGCGGTCATCATCGGGCTATTCGCCTTCCCGTACTTCTACGTGCTCACCCACGGCCCGGCCGCGCTGATCTTCATCGTGGTCGTGCTGTCGATGATCATCCACGCGATGATGTACGGGCCGCAGGCCGCACTGATCGGCGAAAGCTTCCCGACGCATCTGCGGTACGGCGGTGCCGGACTCGGCTACCAACTGGCATCGGTGTTCGCAGGCGGCCCGGCGCCACTGTTGGCGACGTGGCTGCTGCACGAGACCGGCACGCCTTATTCGATCTCGATCT
This sequence comes from uncultured Actinomycetota bacterium, assembly GCA_963817825.1. Taxonomy (GTDB): domain Bacteria; phylum Actinomycetota; class Actinomycetes; order Mycobacteriales; family Mycobacteriaceae; genus Mycobacterium. The sequence continues at coordinate 324,282 of CAWFQG010000015.1, forward strand.
ACATCGTCATCGCTGCTGTCATCACGGTGATCTGTTGCCTGGCTCTGGCCGATCGATCTCGGTCGGACATCGAGGACGACGCGGTCTACAGCCGCGCCCGCACCTAGGCTCAGGCGCCGCCCCATCTCTCCAGGAAGGCCTCGGTGACGACGGCGGCGTTGTCGGCCGCGATCTGTTTGTAGACGACGAACGTGAAGGGGTAGCCCGGCAGGTGCAGCGGGTCACCTTGCCCATCGGACATGCCGCGCACACCCAGGAACGGCACGCCGTGTGCCTCGGCAACCTGTTGTGCTGCAGCGGTTTCCTGGTCGACCGCATCCACGGCGGGAGGCTGATCCGTCAAGAACCCCGCGATGTTGCTCACGACACCCCGGACCAGGAAGGGCCCCAGCGCCCGGAAGAAGTTCCCGGTGAAAAAGGGAGAGAAGTCCGGCGCCGAAAGCGGCTGAGGGCCGAAAATGGCCCCGCCAAAGGGGATTGAGGGAAACGCCGTACCGTTGTTGTTGTCGTCGGTCGAGCCGTCGCCACCGACGTAGAGTTCCGGTTCGCGCTTCAGGTCGATCAGCTTCAGGCGGGCGAGGGGACCGCAGATGCGGCAGGCGGGATCTGCGATGGTGCTGGTGCTCTCGAGGTCGACACTGAGGTCGCCGGCCGTCTGGAGCATGCCGGGATCGACACCGCACCAAGTGGCGCCGCCATCGGAGGTCCACCGGGCGGGCACCGCCACGTCGCCGATCTCGGTTCGGCCGGAGCCACCCGCGACGCCGGCGAAAACCACTGCGTCGATGGAGATGCCGGATCCGGGCGTGAAGTGGGTCAGTGCTGTTTCGGTGGTGTCGGCGGCGTTTTCCATGCCGATGCCGGTCATTGCGACGATGACCTTCTTACCGCCGAGTGCGCCAAGGTAATAGTGGTGACCGTCGACGACCACAACGGAGCCTTCGTCGAGCGTGGTGCGGGTGAGAATCGCGTCGGCCTCAGCGGGAAACGCGGTCAGCACCAGGGTTCGCTTTTCGGATTCGGCGGAATCGGCCACGAGCGTCTCGCTTTTCGTCTGCGGTTCGACCGACCAAAGCCGGAACTCCGCTGAGGATAGGCCGTCGGCGACCGGTGACGGAGCAGACCTGCTCAACGTGCAATCCGAACCATTGGCAACATCTACTACTAAGCGTAGTATTTACCGTGAGCCCTACCGAATCACCAACGAAGGTGCGCCATGAAGTGGAGTTTCGCCCAGATCGGTCTGCTGGTAATCGCCGGCTTTCACGTCATCCAGGCGGTGATCGGGTTTATCGCCGAACCAAGCTTTGCGACCGGGCCCGGCGCGCCGACCGCCCAGGTGCTGGGGATGGACTACAACGGTTGGCATGCCGTCGCCGGGCTGGCGTTATTCGCACCCGGACTGGTGTTCGCGATGCGCAAATCGTGGTCGGTGCTCTATCTTCTGATCGCGGCAGTAGCAGGAGCGCTGCCGGGCCTCTGGGCGTTCTTTTCGCACCAGGTCGCCTTTGTCTTCACATTCCCGAACAACACCACCGATGCGGTGGTGCACCTGGTAACCGCGGCGCTGATGATCGCGGTCGCCGCGGTACAGATCCGTCTTGACGGTGGCCTTGAGAACTCCCTCGCCGATCTGCACAAAGCACACCCAGGCCGAGAAACTGAACGGAGTCAGACGAACCGAAACACGGGGTAGTCGCCGACAATTCGTTCGAACTCGTCCAACGGCGCACGCCGGTCGATCGGAAAGAACGGGCGTGCGCCGGGTGCGAGGTCGAGATACCGCCGCAGGATGGCGGCACGGTCACCGGACAGATCCTCGACCAGTGAGACGTTCTCGCGCTTTCTGCCGGTGAGCAGCACCGCGTGATCATCGGCGCGGAGGTTGCGCACCCAGTTCGCCTTCTGGCCGAGCATGGCCACCAGGTAGCGGTCACCGTGGTAGTCGGCGACGACGACGGGGAACGAGATCATCCGCCCGGTCTTGTGGCCGCGAACCTCAACCGTGGCAGCGTGACCGGGTCCGATTCCCGCGGCAAAGGCAATGGCGCCCAACCGATTCGAGATACGGGCCGACCAATGCGGGCGACCGCCGCGATACTGCCATCGCTGAAAGGCGCCGAGAGCGTTGGACAGCATGACCGTGAGCCTAGCCAACCCTGCGGCGCACAAAGTCCTTGAGTTCTGCCGAGAGGGCGTCGGCGACCAGTAACCGGGGAAGAAGGTCCGGGTCGGTCATGCGGGCGCGGAACACGAGGCCGATAGTCACGTCGTGTTCGGGGCGGTGCTCGATGGCGACCGTGTCGCCTGCGCGAACCGTTCCAGGGGAGATAACGCGCAGGTAGGCACCGGGTTTCGCCGACGCGGTGAACGTCTTGATCCAGTTGTCCAGCTGCAGGAACGCCGAGAAGGTGCGGCACGGTATACGGGGCGCGGACACTTCGAGCACCAGTCCATCGGCGCCGATGCGCCAGCGTTCACCGATCCTCGCCTCGGTCACTTCGACCCCCGACGTGGTGAGGTTCTCGCCGAACATTCCGTTCGTCAGTGAGCGGGAGAGCTCGCTTTCCCAACCGTCCAGGTCTTCCCGTGCGTAGACGTAGACAGCTTGGTCGTCGCCGCCGTGGACCTTGTGATTTCCGATCGTGTCACCGACCAGCCCGCTGCCGAGACCGCCACGCATCGGTCCCGGCGGCCGAACAATGACCGCCTCGTCTGTCGCCACCTTGTCAATACCCGTGGACACCGACGGCGCGTCCGGATTGGCACGGACACGAGCCAGGTTGACCGACAGCACACTTGCCACCGAACCCAGGGTAGTAGCAGGGGAGTAGGCACGCCCCTTCTGTCGTTATGACGTGAGACCGTTGACACGAGGAGGCGCATGTGAAGATCCGCTTCGGAGTAAGCCTGGGAGCCGACGTGGGCCCTGACCAACTGGCCGATATGGTCGACCATCTCGAGGGCGCCGGGATCGACTCACTGTGGTTCTCGGAGTTGGTGTACTCGAAGGCGGTGGACCCGTTCGTCGGGATGTCGTTCGCGCTCGCGCGCACGAAGCGGTTGAAGGTGGGCACCTCGGTGGCTGTGCTTCCCGGCCGCCACCCGGTTTTGGTCGCCAAACAGCTCGCGTCGCTGTCGGCCCTCGCACCCAAGCGGGTTCTGCCTGTCTTCGGGCTGCGCTCGGCGTTGCCCTCCGAACGCGACCTGTTCGTGGTGCCCGACGGGAAGCGCGCAGCGGTGTTCGACGAGTCGCTACGGCTGTTGCGCAGCGCATTGCGGGATGACGACGTCACGTTCGTCGGTGACTACTTCAATGTTCGGGATTCTCAGATTCTCCCCAAACCCGATCCGCCGCTGGATATCTGGATCGGCGGTGGAACGCCTGCGGCGTTCCGGCGCATCGGCGCGCTCGGCGACGGTTGGTTGGGGAGTTTCCTCACGCCGACCGAGGCGGGCCAGGCACGAATCGCCATCGACAAGGCCGCGGGTGCGGCGGGCCGCGAGATCGAACCGGATCACTACGGAATCAATCTCGCGGTCGGCAACGGCGAACTGCCGGCACCGGTCCTCGCTGCGATCCGCAAGCGCCGACCTGATCTTGATCCGTCCGATCTAGTGGCCGCCGATTGGCCAACTCTGCACCGCCGTCTCGACGACTACACCGCCGCTGGGCTGACCAAGTTCGTGATCAGGCCGGCAGGGAACATGAGCACAGCAGACTTTCTGGAAGCCTTTGCCGCCGAACTGTTGCCGCGACAGAACTAGGCTGGCGCTTTCCGCCCGGTGCGCTCGCGGTGCTTGCAGCCCGGCCAGCAGCAGGGCCGACGCTGTCCCTCCTCGAGCTCTTCCTGCGTCCGGCGAATGCGGCGCTCTCGGGTCGCCTGCTGCTTGGCGTCCTCTACCCAGCAGATGAACTCATTGCGCGCCAGGGGCGTGATGTCTTTCCAAGCGGCCAGTGCCGTGCCGTTGGCGATCAATGCCGTTCGAAGGTCCGCGGGCAACTTGTGTACCTCGCCGCCAGGTACTCGGTTGCTGCTCATGGCGTCAGGGTAGCGGCAACTTGTGGGACATTGGCAATGGGGAAGCCGACGAATTGGGAAGGAGAAAAGATGATCGAGGTCCTGCCAGACATGCCCGAAGGAGTGGTAGGCATCCGCGTCTCGGGCCGCATTCGCGGCGATGACTTGCGAGACTTCAAGCCCGCGATGGACGACCTCCTGACGACAGGGGAGATCAGGATCGTCGAGGTCATTTCGCCGGACTACGAGGGCTTCGGGCGAGGCGGCCTTGTCGAGGACCTCAAGCTCGGTCTCGGCATGCTCGTGGGGCATCACTCGGCGTTCAAGCGAGTTGCGGTCGTCTCCGACAAGGATTGGGTCGCCCACGCGCTACACGCATTCGCGTGGATGGTGCCGGGCGAACTCAAGATGTTCGGTCTCGACGAACTCAGGCAAGCCAAGGAGTGGGCAGCGAGCTGACTCCCCAAGTCAGATGCGCCGACTGATCAATCCTGCGAACTGCCTTGGCGACAGCCGTTCTCGTCGTGCGGCGCATGTCGCGGCAGCAGTCGGGCTCTGCTTGATTCTTGGGATCGGTAGACCTCCGGCTCCTGTGGACTTGCTAGCAACCCCGTACGAGGGGCGCAATAGCGAAGGACACACCATGAACAAGCGAAAGACGATCATCGCCGGGGCGCTGATGTCGGCCGGCGTTGCGATCGCCGGTCTGGGGCTAGGGGAGGGCACCGCCCATGCCGGAACCCCTCCGAGCGGTCCGTATACCTGGTGCCCAGGGGATCCTCCGGTGCAGACCGGAAATCTGCGGGTGAATCCGGTGATCTGGGACAACAACGTCTGTCACAGCTACTACATCGTCTATCACGGGCAGGGCAACGTCGCGCAGAACATCTGGGACGGACCGAATCCGCCCGGACCACCGCCGCCTCCGCCGAATCTCACTCCGCCCCTTCCGCCGGGGTGGTGCTGGTCGCTCTTCATCCCGACGACGAGTTGCCCGAACGGTTAACAGGACGGGCGTCTTGTCCGATTAGAAGGATGGCAGCGCCGCGGGCATGAGCAGAGGACGAAATCATGATCAAGGGAACGAGGATCATCGCCGGAGCGCTGATGTCGCTTGGCCTTGGCCTTGGGATCGCCGGGTTGGGGCCAGCCGACGGCACCGCGCAGGCCCTGCCGGGCGCTCCGTTGCCTCTAGGGTCGTGGCCCGGGTGTCCGGAGGAAAGCCCCGAAGGCCCGTGCACGTGGTGCCCGGGGGACCCGCCGGTGCAGACCGGAAATCTGCGGGTGAACCCGGTGGTGTGGGATCAAAATGTCTGCCACACCTACTGGTACGTCTACCACGGGCAGGGCAACGTCGCGTCGAACATCTTTGAGGGAGCGACTCCGCCGCCGCCACCTCCACCGCCACCAAACCTGACACCACCGCTACCGCCGGGCTGGTGCTGGTCGCTCTTCATCCCGACGACGAGTTGCCCGAACGGTTAGTGCGGCAGCAGAACTGCTCGGTGCCGCCGCACACCATCCGAACTTTCATGGGTCGTTGGGGGCGAGGGGTAGCGTCACGCCTGTGACGGTATATGCGCTGAACCTCTTCGATATTTTTGACCGCGACGAGTATCTGGCGTATTCGAAGCGTTCCCCGGAGGAAGTCGCTAAGCATGGCGGGCGCGTCGTAGCCCTCGGCCAGTTCCGCGAGTCGATCACCGGCGCAATCGAACCTCGCAAGGTGCTGATCCTCGTCGAGTGGGATTCGAGGGAAGCGTTCCAGAGTTATTGCGACGATCGGGAACTGGCCGACCTGCACGCCCATCGGGAAAATGGTTCGTCGTCCTACATCTGGCATCTCTTCGACCGTCTTGACGATCTGCGGCCGCTGCTCAAGTCTCAGTGATTGCCCGATCGGCTGTCCCGTTCCGCCGCACAACGATCCGAACCTCCACCGCGGGGGAGTCTTCATCGCTACGCCGAATTTCCAGCCTGGCGAATCGACGGTTTGTCCAAATGACCGGTGGTAGCTTCGGCTTCAGAGATACCGGTCGAGAGGCGAGAGTCAAGCATCCGCCGATGGCGCCGATGAGGAGGTCACCATGCCCGAGGAGCGTCGGGTCCGGTTGTCCGGCACAGCGGATGGCCTCAAACGTGAACTGGTCGACAAGATTCAGGCGACTCTGTCAGACGACGAGATGTTGACCATCAATCGCGCTGACATCACCATTCCGCCGGTAGTCATCGATTCCGACCCGACAGATGACATCGAGATCACGATCCGGGAAGTCGTCATCGACGACGACCCGACGGACTGATATGCGCTAGGCGGCATTCGTGCACGGCGACGACGGTCGGGCGTCAGCATTTCTCGATGCCTTCCTGCAGCCAGTTGAGCACAGTCGCTTCATCTCGGACTACTGGGAACGTCAACCGCTGCACGTCGGACGACAAGACGCCGATCACTACGCCGGGCTCTTCGACTTGACCGATGCCGACGCACTCTTGTCGAACTCCGGAGGATTGTGGTCGTCGGCCATTCGAGTCGTCAGAAATGGAGTCGTCGAAACACCGATCGGACACTCGCCAAGCGACGAGAACCGAAGTGCCGGCCGCGTCGAGGCCAAATACCAGGCATACCGTGCCGGAGCGACGCTGATCTTCTCGTCCCTACAGGAGCGCTGGGCATCGGTTCGCGAACTTCACTTCGAACTGTCTTCAGCGCTCACCGCATCGGTAAGTGTCAACGCATATCTGACCCCGCCGAAGGCCGCGGGGTTCCCGATGCATTACGACACCCACGACGTCTTCCTCCTGCAGACGTCCGGCATGAAGCGCTGGCGTATCTACTCGCCCTTGGTGGCATTGCCGCTGAAGTCGCAAACATTCAAGAAAGAGATGCTGCCGCCAGACCTGGACACCACCGATCCCGTACTCGATGTGCTCCTTCATGCGGGCGACATGCTCTACATTCCACGCGGATTTCTCCATGCCGCAGAAGCCTGCGATCGCGCGTCGCTACACCTGACCTTGGGCATCTTCGCCACGACATGGAGCTCTGCCCTCGAGTCGGCGCTACAGCTGGTTATCCGCCGAAACCCGGAGTTCCGAGCTGGACTGCCGTTGGGTTTCGGCAGCAACGATCGCATGCGGGCCGCGGCAGCCGATTCACTCAGAGATCTGTGCCAACGGGCCCTGGAGTGCACCGAGTGGGACGCGATCGTGGACGACGCCGCGACGAACGCAGAATTCTTCCGGCGGCCGGACCTGAAAGACCACTTGCTCAACCTCGATCGTCTGCCTGACCTCAAGTCCGACACCCCGCTGCGTAAACCTCAGACCTGTCGCTGGTTCATCGGCCGGTTCTCAGATCGACTTCGGCTTTCCTTCTATGGAAAGGATCTCTGGGTACCAGTGCACCTGGAGGAGGCGTTGCGCTTCATAGAAACCGCGGGTGTCTTCGCGCCGGAGGACATCCCAGGACCTCTCGATGAACCAGGCAAGCTCGTGTTGGCTAGCCGACTGCTCCTCGAAGGCGCTCTCACACTTGCGGAGCGGAGCGACTCACGGTCTCTGCGTGAATGACGAGGCGTACCGGGTTCGACTCAACTCGAGGCGTCGAGGATCTTGATCGCGAAGATCAGTGAGTCCCCTTTCTGAATTCCAGCAGCGGGCTGACCTTCGGGATAGCCGTCGGCGGAGGTCATCGCGACAGCGACCGTGGACCCGACCTTCTGTCCCGCGATCGCCTTCTGGAAGCCCGGCACGACACCGTTGAGCGGGAATTGCGCGGGGGCTCCCCGTTCGTAGCTGCTGTCGAACACAGTGCCGTCGCGTCCATTGACGCCCATGTAGCAGACCGAAACCGTGGCCGTGTCTGCGACGACCGGCCCGTCACCGCCCCGCAGCGTGTGCACCTGGGTCTCAGTCACGCTGAATGGCGCTTCCACCTTGACGCTCGGCTCCGCCTTATCCGTGGATCCGGTGACCGCGACGCTGCCGGTCGCGCCCGGCAGCGTCCACTCGGGTGTGCCCCCACTTTCGGGCGCCGCCGTTGGGCACGTGCTGCCTGCGGTGGGCGTCTCGGTGGCGGAGGCCGCGCTCACTTCGACGCCGGAGGACGTGCTCGCCGATGACGTGTCTTTGTCGGAGCCGCATGCGGTGACCACAAAGATGAACGACGCGGCACAGACGGCGAACGCGATGGAGGAAGACATTCGAGAGAAGTTCACGGTCGCTCACGCTACAGCCGCACTACAGAGTCTCTGCCGGTAGCTCCGCGATGTCGGCGGATAACTGCATGCGCGATTTGGCGATCTGTCGGTGTTCCTCGACGGTGCCGAACTGCCGAACGATGAGTTCGTCGCGCCCAGGAGGTCTATCTGAGCGTTGCTGCACGCTCTGGAGGTGGAGCGCGCGGACGTGATGGGCTACTCACAAGGCGGCGGGGTCGCGCTGCAGCTAGCCATCCGTCACTCGTCGATCGTGAGCAAATTGGTCTCGATGTCAGCCACCTTCCGCAAGGACGGCTGGTACCCGTCGGTGTTCGAAGCCATTGGGGGCCTCAGCGCCGTAGCCTTCGCCGGCACGCCCGTTGAGAAGGCATTCAAGGAACACACGCCGGACCCCAAGGCCTACGACGCGTACCTCGAGAAGATGAAGCACTTGAACGTCAACGACCAGAACATCAGCGACGAGGAGATGCGTTCGATCTCCGCGAAGACGATGGTCATCGTCGGTGATGCGGACGGTGTGAAGCTTGAACACGCGCTGGCGATGTTCAAGCTACGCGGCGGAGGTGATGCGGAGGCAGCGGCGAACGGGAGTGTTGCAGAAAGTTCGGCGGCACACTGGTGGCGATGTCGCACGTGGGTATGTCGGGGGAGTCGGAATTTTTGGCGCCGTTGGTGAGTGCATTTCTCGATGACGCAACACCGACGACACCGGAACTCTTCTAGCGCACCGCGACATGGGCGCTGGCTGAAGGCGTTACCACGCCTTCAAACTTCGGCTCCAGACCCACGCGAACAACCGAAGATAGCCGTTAGGCAGGCTATTTGAGGGGAGGGCCGGCCTGCGGTTCCCCGTCCACAACTTGACATAATGTGGCTTATCGGCATTTAGATGACCTGCGAGTAGAGGCCGCAGGCGTCACCGAAAGCTTCCGGCACTCGCGCCGAAGCACTGCCCCTTCGGGACTCTCTCCTGTAGCGCGGGCGCATAAGACGGAGGAACTCGTACAGTCGCCGCACCACGATGCGCTCAGCAGACGATGACCGAAATGGCGGGAGCCATCAAGTCGCCCGATGATGGTCCCGCGGGCCCCCTTCGGGGTCCGACCCCCTTCCAGCCACCCGTGCACATTTCGTCACTGTGACGTTTTATTGCCGAGATACGTAGTGCACCAACAGGTCTCGAGGTGATCGGCTTCTTCAGTGACGACGCGGTATTCATCGACGGCCCACGCGGCGTCCACACCGGTATCATCGCCATCAGAACGGAATTGCAGTCGATGTTGGCGATGGTTCCGAATACCACGCTCGACATCAAGGCCCTCGCATCGAGTGGAGGCACCGTCTTGACCGAGCGGGTCGACACTTGTGAAATAGCCGGCAAATCTATAGCCATCGAGCTCGTCGGCGTTTTCGACGTTGGTCCTGAAGGCCGGATCACGCGCTGGCGTGATTATTACGACCTCTCGGCAGTCGTGGAGCAGGTGGCGGCGGCGACCGCAGCAGGCAGCTGACGCTCGCGCTGAAACGGGGCCCGCTTCGGTCCCCTGCCGCCATCCAGCTACCCAGGTTTATTTCGTCACCGTGACGTTTCGGTGCGCGAGATACGCAGTCCCCCAACAGCTCTCACAGCGCGCCGGGACCCGGCGATCACCTGTCAGCTTGCACTCGAGCCGTCGAGACTAAGTTGGAGTCGTATGTCAAGTGGCGATACAGAAAGGGACACAGCGATGAGTTCGATCAGCCCGGATACCATCCAGGCGGAGACGATCACGATCAAAGGCCACGGCGGCGATGAGATCGAGGTGTATCGGGCCGTACCGCTCGCACCCGGATCCCGTGGCGGCGTGGTGTGGATTCACCACATGCCTGGCTACGACCGCGAGACGAAGGAGTTCGTGCGCCGCCTGGCCGTCGACGGCTACCAGGTCGTCGCGCCGAACCTGTATTCGCGCGAAGCGCCGGGCGCAGATCCCGATGACGCAGCCGCGACCGTGCGCGCTGCCGGCGGGGTGCCCGACGAGCGATTGGTAGGCGACGTCGCCGGTGCGGCCGAATACCTCCGTGGCCTCGATGGCGCCAACGGCAAGATAGGCGTGATCGGGCACTGTTCCGGTGGGCGACATACATTTCTTGCTGCCTGCTCCCTGAAGATCGACGCGGCGATCGACTGCTACGGCGCGTTCGTCGTCGAAGACCCTCCGGAAGGCATGCCCCGCGCGATGCAGCCGATCCTGGGACTGGCGCCCAATCTCAGCTGCCCGTTACTCGGGCTGTTCGGAAAAGAGGACCGCTACCCTTCACCAGATTCGGTGGCCACCCTCGACGCCGAACTCGATCGCCTGACCAAGGATCACACCTTCATCTCATATGACGGCGCCGGACACTCGTTCTTCTCGGTCGACCGACCGGCCTACCGCGTCGACGCCGCAGTCGACGGATGGCGCCGCATCAATGACTTCTTCGGCACGCATTTAGGGGGCTGATCGCATGTGCACCTATCTCACCGAGAAGATCGAAGTCGACGGCAGCGGCAAGGGCGCCAACGGTTGGTTCGCTGTCAGTGAGGCGACCGTGTACGTCGATCACCCGGTTCATGCCCCCTACGGCCACACGGTGAACATCGACATGCTCAATCCCGCGCTCGGGCCGGCCGCGCGCGTCGCGCTCGAACTCACCGAGGAGACCGCCTTGGCACTCGCCGACGCGATCCACCGCGCGCTCGACTCGGCCCCTGCCGGCCTCGCGTCCAAGGATCAGTAAGGGGACCCGTTTCGGTCCCCTGCCCCCATCCAGCGACCCACATTTATTTCGTCACTGTGACGTTTTGCGGCCGAGATATGCAGTCCCCCAACAGCTCTCACGTACTAACCTGCTTGGGCGATCACCTTGGTTTCCAGAAACTCCTCGAAGCCGGCCAGGCCCATCTCGCGACCGAGACCCGACTGGCGGTAACCGCCGAACGGCATGTCGGCCGAGTACCACATCCCGCCGTTGACGTTCACCGTGCCCACCCGCAGCCGGGATGCCACCCATTCGGTGCGGCTGGATTCACCGCCGTACACCGTGGCCGACAACCCGTATGGCGAGTCGTTGGCGATCCGAACGGCGTCGGCATCGTCGTCATAGGCCAGAACGGTCAGCACCGGCCCGAAGATCTCCTCGCGAGCTACCCGAGCATCATTGGTCAGCCCAACCACCAATGTCGGCTCGACATAGAACCCAGCCGGCAGATCGTCCGGCCGGCCGCCGCCGCACGCAAACTCTCCACCTTCGTCGACAGCCAGCTCGAGGTACCTCTCGACACGGTCGCGCTGCCGGGCCGAAATCAGCGGGCCACAAACCGTATTCGGGTCGGACGGATCCCCGACCTTGATCTGTCTCATCGCGTCGGCGGCGGCAACAACCGCGTCGTCATAGCGTCCTTTAGGAACCAGCAGTCGCGTCGTGAACGCACATCCCTGCCCGGCGTGCCGTGACGCCCCCACAGCGGCCTTCGCACACGCCTCGCTCACATCAGCGTCGTCCAGGACGATGAACGCTGACTTTCCACCCAGCTCCAACAAGACCTTCTTGACGGTCGGCGCCGCGGCGGCCATCACCGCACGGCCCGTCGCGGTCGAACCGGTGAACGACACGACGTCCACCCGCGGGTCCTCGGCCAGCTGCGCCCCGATGCGCGGGTCACTCGAGGTGACGACGTTGACCGCACCCGCAGGAAAGTCGGTTTTCTCGGCGATGATCCGGCCCAATTCGGCGGCACACCACGGGGTGTCGGGCGCGGGCTTGAGCACAATCGTGTTGCCTGCGGCGAGGGCCGGACCTATCTTGGCGAGGTTGATCTGGTGCGGAAAGTTGAACGGTGTGATCGCGCCGACCACGCCATACGGTTCGCGGACAATCGTTCGTTTGGTGAGCACGCCGAGCGGTGCGGCCACTCCGAGGTCCGTGCTCCACGAATACTTTTCGGCGATGGCCGCGGGAAACGCCAAATCGTTTACGGGAACTTGTAACTGGCCGCCGTAAGTCAACGAAATCGGGGCACCGACCTCGGCGACGGTGATCTCCCGCAGGAGGTCGATCTCACCGTTCAGTGCGTCTCGTAGCTGCCGAAGGCACCGCACCCGCATCTCGCTGTCTCGTGGCCAATCCGATTGGTCGAATGCGACACGGGCAGCCGCAATTGCGCGATCCATGTCGACGGCATCTCCGTCAGCCGCTGCACCAAGGGGCTCCTCGGTGGCCGGATTGATGGTGGCAAATGTGCCGCCACTGCCCGGCACCAGCCGACCGTCGATCAGCAGCGCCGTTGTGTTCGGCATGCGTTGCAATGTCATCGCGTCACTACGAGCCGGCGTGTACCCAGTCGCGGACCCGTAGCCGCCACGTCGCGCGCGCATAGTCGAGTTCCGAATAGGGCCACTGGGTGACGATCCGCCCTGTTGGTGATCTGTAGTAGCTGTCGCACATCGTCCAGATCGTCTGCTCGAGGTCGGCCCAAATCTGTTCGTTGAACCGGTGTTCGGCCTCGGGTCGCACATCCACATGGCCGCCCCGGCGCGCGAGCCGGCTCACTGCGCTCGCCGCCAGGCGGGCACCGGCTTCCAGGATGTAGATGATGGAGTTTGCGCCTTGGTTGGTGTTCGGTCCGTACAGCATGAAGAAGTTCGGGAATCCACTGACCGCCACGCCGAGATAAGCCCGCGGGTCATCTCCCCACCGGTCGTGCAGGCGTTGGCCGTCGATCCCGACGACGTCGAGACCGGAGAGGTATCGGCTGGTTTCGAATCCCGTCGCGAGGACGATCACATCGACGTCGTATGAGTCGCCGGACTCTGTGCTGACCGAGCCATCGGCGACGTGGTCGATGGGACTGGTCACCAGGTCGACGTCGGGACGCTGAAGGGCCTTGTAGAACTTGTCTCCGAGCAGGACCCGCTTGCAGCGGAACGGGTAGCGGGGCGTCAACGCGTCGCGCAGTTCTTCGTCATCAACGTTGCTGCGGAGAAAGTTCTCGGACAGTTCTTGGACTGGGGCCAGTCGCGGGTGGTTGGGGGTCAAGGCGGTGTTGTCGTGCTGCAGCTTCCACAGTCGCCACCGTTCGCGGTAGGTCGCCAACGGCCGCCTGCGGAAGCGGGCCAGTTCTGTGGTGCTGTAGGCGCGATCCGGTTTCGGCACCATCCACGGCGGCGTGCGTTGGAAAACCGTCAGTTTCGCAGCGGTATCGGCAATTTCGGGAACGACCTGCACGCCGCTGGCCCCGGTACCGATCACCGCCACCCGCTTGCCGGTCAAGTCGACGGTGGTGTCCCACTGCGCGGTGTGCATGACGTCGCCGGAGAAGTCGCCGAGACCGCGGATGTCGGGATACCTTGCCGAGCCAAACAACCCGACGGCGCTGACTACGACGTCGGCGACGAGCGTGCGATTCGCGTCGCCGGTGCTCACGTCTATTTCCCAGTGCCGTGCGCCGGCGTTCCATCGCGCTGTCTGCACGTGCGTGCCGAGCATGAGGTGACGGCGGAGGTCGAACTCGTCGGCAACCGTCTCGAGGTACGCGAGAATCTCCGGCTGATCGGCGTAGGTGCGGGTCCACGCCCGATTGGGCGCGAAGGAGAACGAGTACAGGTGGCTCTGAATGTCGCAGGCTGCGCCCGGATAGACGTTCTGTCGCCACGTGCCCCCGACACCGTCGGCGCGTTCGATGATCAACAGATCGTCGATGCCTCTGCGCCGCAACGCCACTGCGGCCGCCAGTCCACCGAATCCCGCCCCGATGATCACGACTCGCGGCGACGGCCTGCGGCGGGTCAGCGCCCGCAGTCGACCGGCGATGTATCGGCGGTCCTGGGTCATGAGTGGAGGGCGCCCGATTGCCGGGAGATCTCGAAGCCCTCGGGTGCACCGGGTGTTCTCGACGCGGCGAGGATGTCGTCGTATTCGACCGGGCTGCCGAAGAAGAAGCTGCCTTGACGCGTCTTGGCGTTCGCCTGGCCTTCGCGGTTGTAGTACCCGGGCGTGCATGCCTTCGCCCGCTGCGCGCTGGCGCCGGACCGTGCGACGACCGTCTCGACCCAGGCGGCTTCCGCCTCGGCGGTAGCCTCCAACTCCGTTGCGCCGTTGTCCAATCCCCACGCGATCAGCCATGCCACGTGGCGCGCCTGCACGTCGAGGAGATAGGGAAAGTTCACCGTGAAGCCCGACTGCGCGATGCTCAGCACAAAGCAGTTGGGGAATCCATGGACGCTCAGGCCGTGGTACGTGCACACGCCGTCGCGCCACCTGTCGGTGAGCGTCAACCCGTCGCGACCGACGATTTCGAAGCCGGTCCGCCGCGAATAGTCGGTGCCGACCTCGAATCCGGTCGCGAAGATAAGGCAGTCCACGTCGTGTTCGGTGCCGTCCACCACGACACCGTTGGCAGTGATCCGCTCGACACCCCTGCCCTGCGTGTCGACGAGGGTGACGTTGTCTCGGTTGAACGTGTGTAGATACTCGTCGTGGAAGCACGGCCGTTTGCAGAAATAGCCGTACCACGGCTTGAGCGCCTCCGCGGTGGCCCGGTCGGACACGACCGAGTCCACCCGGGCCCGGATCTCCTCCATTTTCGCGAAGTCGGCCAGATCCGCTGTGCGCAAACGTTCCTCGTCGGGAATCCCCGCGATGCGGGTCTGCCTCATGACGAAGAGCTTCTTGACGATGCTGGTCCAGGCGTCGTCGACCAGGTCCTCGTCGGCTTCGCCGCCCGCCGTGAGCAGTTGGAAGTTCTCGATACGGCGGCGCTGCCAGCCATCACTCAAATCGGCGGACCACGTCGGGTCGGTCGGACGATTTCCCCGAACATCGACGGTCGACGGGGTGCGCTGAAAAACCAGCAGGTGTTCGACCGATTTCGCCAGGTGCGGAACGCACTGGATCGCGGTGGCGCCGGTTCCGATTATGCCTACTCGCTTGTCCGTCAGCTTGTCTAGATCGGGGCCGGTGTATTCGTAATCCCACCGGCTGGTGTGAAAAGCGTGGCCGCGGAACGCCGTAATTCCTTCGATGCCGGGAAGTTTCGGTTTCTGCAGGTATCCATTGGCCATGGCGACGAAACGCGCCTGGATCGCATCACCGTGGTTGGTCGATATGATCCATCGTGAAAGCGCTGAATCCCAACGGATCTCGTTGACCTCGGTCTGTAGGAGGGCGTCGCGATACAGGTCGTAGTGCTCGGCGATCCGCCGGCAGTGGGCGAAGATCTCGTCGCCCTTGGCGTACTTCTCGGTCGGGACATAGCCCAGCTCCTCGAGCAACGGCATGTACACGTATGACTCGACGTCGCACGCGATGCCCGGGTACCGATTCCAGTACCAGGTCCCGCCTACCTCAGCGGCCTTGTCGATCAGCCGGATGCTCTGCACGCCATGCTCCCGTAGCCGAGCTCCGGTGAGGAGTCCGCCGAAACCGGCTCCGATGATCGCGACGTCCACCTCGTCCGACAGCGGTTCTCGCGCGAACTCCGGATCGCTCCAGGGGTCCTTGGCAAACTCAGCAAAGGGTCCGGCGATTTCGACGTACTGCGACACGCCGTCAGGGCGCAATCGCCGATCCCGTTCAAAGGCGTATTTCGTCCGCAGGGCATCTACGTCGAATGCCACGCGGCGGCCTCCACCCGGATCCAGCTAATGACTGTCCCGGGAATCTTGGACCAATTGCCCGAATCTGGCAAGGGTCGCCGCGGTCGCCGCGCCAGGAGTCCCGAGATCGACCCAGCCCCGCCGGGACTGTCCTATGGTCAAGACATGGGTGGATCTGGATGGCGCTGAGTTGACCGCCCCCGACGGCCTCTCCGCGACGGCCGCCATCGCTCGCCGACCACCTGGCCCGCGGGCCATACCCCTGCTCCGCCCGTTCGTAGCAGCCGCATGCGGTGCCGGTTACCTGGTCGCCGGAAATTGGCTGGTGCGACGCCTGTTCGACACCTACGGGCCCGTGGTGTCGATTCCGCTGCCCGGCATACCAGTCGTACTGATCAAGGATCCGGGACTGGTCAAGCAGGTATTCACCGAGAAGCCCGACATCTTGTTGGGCGGTCGCGGTGTGCGTCCGTCCGCCCTCATTTATGGGACGGGTTCAATGTTCGTCCAGGACGAACCCGAGCACCTGCGACGCCGCAAGCTCTTGACCCCATCGCTGCACGGCAAGGCGCTGGAGAACTACCGGCCGATCATCGAGGACAGCACGCGACAGGCGCTCTGCTGGTTGGCCGAAGAACGAGCCGTTCACCATGTTGCGCGCGGCGCGCGACCTCGCACTGGACGTGATCGTCCGTGTCATGTTCGGCGCCGAGGACCGCAATGACCGCACCCGACTCGGCCGTCCTTTCGAGACGCTGCTCGATCTGGGGTCCTCGGAGCAACTGATTCTTCGAGTCGCGCTTCACTCGCTGGGAGGTTTGAGACGCTGGCCCGCGCTCGACCGCGCAAACCAGGGAGTCGACGAACTGCTGACGCCGATGATCGCCGCGCGACGTCAGGACTCGGATCTGCACGACCGCACCGACATCATGTCGCTGCTGCTCACCACTCGCAGCGAGGACGACGAGTACCTGACGGACAAGGAGATTCGAGACGATCTGGTCACCTTGATGTTGGCCGGACACGAAACGACCGCCACCACGCTGGCCTGGATGATCGACCTGTTGCTGCACCACCCGGATGCGCTCGCGAAAGTGCGTGCCGAGGCAGAAGCGGGCGAATCGACGAGGTACGCCGAAGCCGTGGTCTACGAGACGCTGCGCATCCGACCCCCGTCCCCCTTCACCGGCCGCTACACCGCAGCCGACTATCGGCTCGGTGAGTACACCGTGCCAGCCGGTACCCGGATCGTGCCGCACATCGGCGAGGTCAACCTCAACGCCGAAACCTACGACAACCCAGACGAATTCCGGCCCGAGCGATTCCTCGACGCCAGTCCGCCTACCTACGCCTGGATTCCGTTCGGCGGAGGCATCAAGCGTTGCCTCGGTGCAAGCTTCAGCCTTGTCGAGCTGACCGTGATGCTCCAGACACTTCTGCGCGCCGGACGTTTCGAAGCTGTGCACAAGGATCAGGACCGGCAGGCTCGACGCGGAATCGTGTTGCTTCCCCATCGCGGTGTCCTGGTCCGCTACCGGCCATAATCGTCCGACCGTTTTGCCGAGACGAAGGAGTCCGCATGCACATCGACCCGGCCGCAACGGCGTGGCTGCTCGCCTGTACCGCACTGGTCCTGTTGATGACACCGGGCCTGGCCATCTTCTACGGCGGTATGGTCCGGTCGACGGGCGTGCTGAACATGATCATGATGTGCTTCGTCTCGATCCCCGTCGTCACCATCGTGTGGCTGCTTGCCGGATATACGTTGGCGTTCGGCAAGGACGCCGGGGGCGGTCTCATCGGAAATCTGGACCATGTCGGGCTGCTGGGCCTCGACCCGACCACTGTCCGGTCCAACGTTCCCGAACTCCTGTTCCTGACCTTCGAATTGGGCTTCGCGATCGTCACGGCCGCGCTCGTCTGCGGCGCGATCGCCGACCGGGCGAGGTTCTCGGCGTGGATGATCTATATCGCGGTGTGGACCGTGGCGATCTATGCGCCAGTCGCCCACTGGGTTTGGGGGCCTGACGGCTGGCTCGCGTCGTTGGGCACGGTCGACTACGCGGGCGGCCTCGTCGTCGAGATCGTGTCGGGTTCATCTGCACTGGCGTTGGCGCTCGTGCTCGGTCCGCGGATCGGGTTCAAGTCCGAGGCGATGCGACCGCATAACCTCCCGTTCGTTCTGCTCGGCGTGGGATTGCTGTGGTTCGGATGGTTCGGTTTCAACGCCGGCTCGGCGCTCACTGCCGACGGTAAGGCGGCCGTGGTCTTCCTCAACACCCTGATCGCGGGGTGCCTCGGCATGCTGGGCTGGATCGCCGTAGAGCGCATCCGCGACGGCAGACCCACGACATTCGGCGCGGCTTCGGGCGTCGTGGCTGGCCTAGTTGCGATCACACCGTCGTGTGGATTTGTCGCCCCCATAGGCGCATTCGTCGTCGGACTGGCGGCAGGGGTCCTGTGCTCGTATGCGGTCGGGTGGAAGTTCAAGGCCGGATATGACGATTCCCTCGACGTGGTCGGTGTCCACTTCGTCGGCGGTGTGGTCGGCACCTTCCTGATCGGGCTGTTGGCCGCCCAGGTGGTGTCCGGCGGCGTCGAGGGACTGTTCTACGGCGGCGGTCTGTCGCTGCTGGGTAAGCAGACTCTGGCCATCCCCGTCGTCGCGATCTACGCGTTCATCATGTCGTTCATCATCGGCAAGGTCATCGACGTCATTTTTGGATTCCGTATCCAACGCGAGGACGAGATCTCTGGAATCGATCTCGCCCAGCACGCCGAGACCGCCTACACCGAGGGTGTGCACGGTGCCCCGCAGAAGCGGCCGGGTCTCGGGTGATACCAACTCGCGAAGAGTCGGTGGCTTAAGCGTCCCTCTTCGAAATTGCCCAGCCCCGGACGCTGCCCACGTCCTCGATGACAAGGTCAATCGACAAACCGATCCCGGCGGCGGCGAGAAGTATCCATGCGGCCTGATGGAGGCAGTGATCCATCGTGCATATGCCGGTTGCCCACAGCGAGATCACAATTGCCGCCCCGGCCAGGAGCAGGGTGATCACGTGCAGTGTGGCGAGGCAGCCCTTGGCCGCGATTCCGCGTCGCGTCCTGTGCATGACCACCTTTGTGAACAGCAGGACGACGGCGACAGAGGCAATATTGTTGAAGAAATCGGGTTGGAAACCGCTGTCGGAGGTACACGCCATGTCAACACCTCCCCACTGACGAATGGTGTAGCGGCACATTGTAAGTGGCGAAGCCGAATCTCAACAGTGCTACAGCCTGGTAGTTAGGGTTGGGAGCGCAGTCCCTGCTCGAATAACAAGGGCGACAACCTGATTCCCGTGCGCAACTAACCCTCGGGGAACAAGTGCGGAAACCACATGTGCAACCGCGGAAACATTTGCGATGGCGGGGCAGATGGCGGCTCGGGCCGCATGGTCTCGGCAGTCAACGGTGCTTGCGGGGCCATCACTTGTACCGTCGGCTGGTTCTGCGCCGTCGGCACTTCACGGGGTGCCAGTTCAGCCGGTTCCGGCGCCGGAATCGAGGGTACGGTCGCGCTTGTCGGAGGGTTGGTGACAGCGCGTGTCGGCGCCGCGGCGGTTGACGGCGCCTGCTCCATCTCGACAGCCGGGCGTTTCGAGTCGTCGGACACGGTCAGTACAGAAATCACGAGCAGCACCAGAAGGCCGACGCCGGCCGCGCCGCCGAGCACAGCCAGGCAGGGGAACCGGGGGCGACGATGTGCTCGAAATCTTGTCGCGGACCCACTCGTCGAACGCATCGACGATGTCGGCGCCACCAACTCGTCGCGCTCGGCCGTGGTCGCCGCACCACTCTTGGCGGCAAGCGCTCGCGCCGCCCGCGCGACCTCGGTCTCGGTCATTTGCGCACGATAATCGCATCAGCTGCATTTAGCCTGTGTCAGCCCGCGGTTGCGCGGTCCAGCCTCGTGCCGTCGGACGTTTTGTAGGCTCTCGACTATGCCGTTCAGCGACGGTGACATTTTCGCCGGCTTTTCCATTCAGCGACTGCTCGGTGCAGGCGGCATGGGCGAGGTCTACCTGGCCAAGCACCCACGCCTGCCCCGCGAGGACGCGCTGAAGATCTTGTCGCTGGACGCCACGGCAGACGAGGAGTTCCGCGCCAGATTCAATCGCGAGGCGGAGCTGGCCGCGACGCTATGGCACCCGCACATCGTCGGCGTTCACGACCGCGGCGAGTTCAACGGACGGCTGTGGATCTCGATGGATTACGTCGAGGGCACCGACGCCCGTCACTTGCTGGAACAGCGCTACCCCAGGGGCATGCCCTACCCGGACGTCGTGGAGATTGTCACCGCGGTTGCCGAGGCGCTGGATTTCGCGCATGAACGTCGCCTGCTGCACCGAGACGTCAAGCCGGCGAACATCCTGGTGACCACCCCGTCCGGGAGCGGTCGACGCCGAGTTCTGCTGACCGACTTCGGCATCGCCCGAGAGACCGACGACATCAGCGGGATCACCGAGGCCAACATGGCCATTGGAACCGTCACCTACGCGGCGCCCGAGCAGCTGACCAGCAGGTCGATCGACGGGCGGGTCGATCAGTACGCTCTGGCCGCTACGGCGTTTCACCTATTGACCGGTGCCCCCTTGTTCGATCATTCCAATCGAGCGGTCGTGGTCGGCAGCCACCTCAACACGCCGCCGCCGAAACTGTCAGACCGCCGTCCCGACCTAGTTCACCTCGACGCCGTCATGGCGAAAGCTCTGGCCAAGGACCCCGACGATCGGTATCCGTGCTGCCTCGACTTCGCCCACGCGCTGGCCGGGGTGCCCTCACCCCCGCCGGTCCCTCCAGCGCAGGACCACGCGCCGACTAGCGATCCCGCAGAGCACACCGCGCCTCTCGATGTCGCCAACGAGGAGATCTCGAGCGCGCCGCCACAGACCAAGCGGCTGGACCTCATGACCGTGTACGGAACTGCGCAGGCGGTGCGGAGACAGCCGGCCGAATCCGGGCAGGATTCAGAGGGCTGGTTATTTCGTGTCGAGCGATACGAGTCGACGGGACGACCACACACTGTCGTTCCTGTCGAGATTCGAGGCGCCTCCGTTTCCGGACAGCTCGCTGACGGTGACGTAGTCGAAGTCACCGGCATCTGGGACGGCAGGATTCTGTTGGCCGACACCGTTGTCAATCACTCGGTGGGCGCCCGCAAGCGACGGCCGACGACAACCAGCGACGCCGACCAAGCCCGGATGCCGAAGGGACGCAAAGGGCACATCGCGATCGCCGCGGTGATCGCGATGATCGCTGTCATCGTGGGCCTCGCCGTCTTCTTCACGCACGGCTTCGGGCTCTGGTCCAACAGCGGCCCCGGACCGCTGCTAAAGCCCGAGCGAGCGACTGTGTTCTCGCCCGGCGGCCCGCCGGACCATCCCGACCAGGCTGGCCTTGCGATCGACGGAGATCCGGATACAGCCTGGCCTACCGATGTCTATGTGGATGCCAACCCCTTCCCCACTTTCAAGCAGGGCGTCGGCCTGATTCTGCAGTTGCCTGAGCCCACGGCGCTGAGCGCGGTGACCATCGACGTGCCCAGCACTGGAACCGAGGTGCAGATCCGTGCGGCCGACAGCGCCACGCCCACGAGCCTGTCCGATACGAGTGAACTGACCCAGAGCGTGCCTCTACAGCCGGGACACAATCGCATCCCTGTGAACAACCGAACGAAGACGGCAAATGTGCTGCTGTGGATTACGAAGTTGGGCACCACCGACGGGCAGAGCCGCACCAGCATCTCCGACGTCACACTGGAGGCTGCGGGCTGAGCAATCTAGACCGCGGCGGCGGCAGCGGCTTTTACCGCTTCGATGCGGGCGGGCACATGCTTGTGCCATGGCGTGCCCGCGTAGGCGTCTCGCCATCCGGTTGACGTGAGCGCGTTCGGAGCCACTCCGGGAACATGCGTTTCACCGTCATCGTCGACGAAGTCGAGGCCAAGGCCGTTGGGCAACGACGCGTGGCCAGGAAGCATCGCCTCGCTGATCTCGACGCTCGCTTCGGCGCTACCTGCCGCGGTGGTGATTCGCGCGCGTCCGCCCACGACCAGACCGAGTGCCTGTGCGTCCTCGACGCTGACCCGAAGAGCTCCATCGGCGTCGCGTTTCCGCCAGCCGGGGTCACGGAAGATGTCGTTGGCCGTGTACGCCCGGCGCTCGCCGGCGGACAGCACGACCGGGAACTCCTCGCTCGTCAGCGTTGATGGGGCATCGCCCAATCCGCTGATCTCCTCGAGCATTTCGGGCATCGCCAGGGCGATCTTGTGATCCGCATGGGCGATCAACCCGAAGTCGTCCTCGTATTCGTGCACGGTGAACGTCACACCGGAACGGCCCTGAAGGATCGCCTCGAAGAGCGCGTTGCCGTCGGCGTGACCGGCGCGACGCACCGCGTCGGGATACGACATCGCTGTCTTCTGGGCGAGTCCCCATAATGCGGCCGCGCCTGTCAGGCCGTCAGGCAGCGTCGGGCCCAGCGTCTCGTAGAGAACGAAGGGCAGCACACGTGACATCGCGGGGTTGGCGGCCACCGCGCCGAGGAACGCCTGAGCGTACTTCTCCAGACCCTCGTCGGCGGCTTCGCGGAGCGGCTGCAGGTCGGCATCGTCGACCACGCCGAGGGCACGCACGAGCCGCGCCCAGATCTCCGGCTCGGGAAGCGTGCCCGGCAGAGGCTCGAGGATGGGGTGCCGCAGATGAAATGTGTTGTGCGGGAACTCCAGGTTGAAGAACGTCGCTTCTGGCTTCTCGAACTGACTTGCCGCCGGGAGCACATAGTGGGCGAGCCGGGCCGTCTCCGTCATCGCGACATCGATGACCACCATCAGCTCCAGAGCGGCGAATGCCTCCCGGCAGGCAGCGGAGTCGGCCACCGAATGCGCGGGGTTGCTGCTCTCGACGATCATCGCCCGGAACCGGTCGGGATGATCGGTCAGAATTTCTTGAGGTACGACGTTGGACGGCACCAGGCCCGAGATCACCGGTGCGCCGGTCACCGGCGTCCGGCCCACGCCACCGAACGTGAACAGCGGTGCGAACGACGAATGAAGATGCTGCCCACCGCGTTTGGCGAAGTTGCCAGTAAGAATCCACAACAGCTTGTTGAGATAGGAGCACAGCGTGCTATTGGGCGCTTGCTGGATGCCGAGATCCTCGAAGACCGCCACACTGCCTGCGCGGGCGATGCGCCGCACAGCAGTGCGGATCAACTCCTCGTCGACGCCACACCGCTCTGCATAGTCGGCCAGCGGCACCTGCCGGAGCACGTCACGGACCGCATCGGCGCCGTTGACGTGCTCGGCCAGAAACTCGTCATTGCAAAGGTTTTCCTGCACCAGCACCGCGGCCATCGCCGCGAGGCACCACGCATCCGTTCCCGGCCGCACCCGCAGGTGAATGTCGGCCATCTTGGCGGTATCGGTGATTACCGGATCGATGACGATCATCGTGCGGGCCGGATCCTTGGCGATCTCGTTGAGCACTGTGCGGGCACGCGGGAAGCTCTGCGACATCCACGGGTTCTTGCCGACGAAAACCGAGACCTCGGCGTGCTCGAACTCACCTCGCGTGTGCCCGCCGTACAGGTGAGCGTCGACCCACGCTTCACCGGTCTTCTCCTGCGCCAACGCATTCGACCGGTACCGGGCACCGATCGCCTTGAGAAATGCGCCGGCGTAGGCGCCGCCGAGGTGGTTCCCCTGGCCACCGCCGCCGTAGTAGAAGACCTTCTCGCCGCCGTACGTGTCGCGGATGTGTTTGAAGCCGTCGGCGATCTCGGTGATCGCGGTGTCCCAGTCGATTTCCTCGTAGCTGCCGTCGGGGCGTCGACGCATCGGCGACGTCAGCCTGCTGCGGTTGTTCTGGTAGTGATCGAGCCGGAGCGCCTTGTTGCACGTATAGCCCTGCGACGCGGGGTGCTCCTTGTCGCCGCGGATCTTGGCAAGGCTGCGACCCTCCAGCTGCACCACGATGCCGCAGTTGCACTCGCACAGAATGCACGCCGTCGACTGCCAGTCACTGGTCATCGAAAGTTCCCTTCGGTGGTCGCGTCCTGCAGCAGTGCGCGCAGCTGACGGTGAACGAGATCAAGTGGTTTGACGTCACGCGACGCCCGGGCGACGACGATCGCGCCCTCGATGGAGGTCGTCACCAGCATCGCCAGCTCCTCGGCGCGCAGTGCGGCGACGCCCTCGGCCACCAGACGTTGGCCAATCAGGTCGGTCCACAGCGCGAACGCCGCCGCGGCGCGCTCGATCACCTTCGTCGAGCGTTCTGGGTTGTCGGGTTCGCCCGCTTCGACCGTCACTGCGACGATCGGGCAGCCCGCGCGGTAGTCACTGCGCACCAGCTGATGGCGATACCCGTCCACCAAGCTGTCAAGCAGGTCAATCGAGTTCTCCGCCGCGGAGATCTTGGCCGCGATATAGGTGCCGGCGTACTCGGTGGCCTCTTCGAGCAGCTGCATGCGGCCGCCCGGGAAGTAGTGATATGCCGATCCGCGCGGTGCGCCGCTGTGCTTCAGCACGTCGGAGATCGCGGTCGCGTGGGCGCCGCGCTCACGAATCAACAGTGCTGCGGATACCACCATTCGCTGCCGCGGTGTGCTGACCACGTTATATATGATGGCATACATAACCCGCGTTCAGCCAGCCCCGGGCCCGCTCGTCCGGTGCACTAGCCGGTTTTGCCGCCGAGGTCCTTCTGAATCCTGCCGACCGTCCGCTGGATGTCCAGCAGCTTCCGCATGATCTCGGCGTTTGTCGGCTCGTCGCCTTGCACGCTGGTCGGCGGCCCGACGCCGCCGGGTGGCAGGCCACCGTCGGGAACCGCGGCCAGGTCGTGGAACTTTCGAATGATCTCGATGACCGCCTGCGGGTTCTCTCGTATGTCGATTACCGGTCCGTACTCGGCAATGACCCGGTCTATGAACTTCTCTTCACTGATCATGAATCTTCCTTTCGGACGGGGTGCTGTCGCGACCAGGTGGTGAGGACTGTCTTGCCCCCACGCCGCACGGGCTGGGCGGCATGCCGCATGGCCGGGTCGGCCGTGCCGGCGGCGTTCAGGTTGTTCCACACCGCGAGCCGCCCGGCAATGGCCGGGACGCGGATGCCGAGATCGGGGAACACGGTGTCGCCGCCTTCCAATGGCGTCTGAAGGTATAGCAGCATCGTGACGACGCGCTCCCCTTCCGGATCGCCTGCGAACAAGCCTGCGTCGTGGTGCAACCGAAAGCGGCCGCGGTTGCGATACCGGACCGCCTGCCACGGTTCGAGATTCGTCTGATCAATCCCGAGGAGCTTGCACGCGCGTTGTTCAATCCCATCGACCGCCGCGTCAAGCTCCGCACTGAACCAGCATTGATCGGTGGACTGGCTTGTCCGCTGCGGACTGTGGAAGTATACGAGTTCGTCGCCGAAGTTCCGGTTGACGACCCGACTCGGCCGCCAGAAGGCGAAATCGAGCTCTTCACAGATGAATTCGCATTCGCTTGCGGCCAAGAACCCGTCGATCCATGTGAGACGACCGACACCGAGCTCATCGGTGACCGTGCTCATGCGACCAGCTCCGTGAGAATCAGGTCCTGGTAGTCGTGGACACTGCGCACGGCGCCCAGCTCTATCGGGGTAGGTCGGCCTCTGAAAAGGTCGCGCATCAGTGACAGCGACCGCTCATGCTGGCGTCGCCATTCGGGATGATCCTGCCAATGCGGCACTCGGCCGCCGCGGTCGTAGCAATGCCAGCCAATGATGCGATGCGGGTGGAACATGTCATAGCCGTGCGTGTACGCACGCAGGCCGGTGACAAGTTCGTCACCGAAGAAATAGATCTGCGGATCGAATACCACATCGCTGTTGAACGTCCCGGCGGTGAAAACAAAGTGCAGCGAAAGAAACTCAGCCGGGAGCGGCTCAGTCAGCGTGGTCCAAAACGGGATGGGATAGCTCGTCAGACGCGTCAGCACCCCTTCGTCGCGAGACAACGGCGCCATCATGTAGGGCCGCTTACCGCGCCCGCCCGGCTCCGCATCCGGACGGTATGCGGGCAGATACCCCGTCAGCAGAGGTTTGGCCGCGCCCGCGTCCGCGAGTTGGCGATACATCGACTGCACTAGCTCGTCCCAGCCCCTGACGAATCGGTGGTGCGAGTCGAGCAGCAGCGTGAATGGCTCGCCGTCCCACTGCGCCTGGGCGAGCGCGCGGGCCCAGTTGCAGCCTTGGCTTCGGTCCGCGGCGACGTCGATGATTTGCAGACCGGGTAACTCGCGGATATCACGCGGCAGTGTTTCGTCGGGTTCGTGCTGCCAGACCACGCATGTGTGCAATCGATCCGGGCATGCCGCCTTGCGGTAGAGGTCGCGCAGCGTGGCCGACAACTCGGTGTCCCGATACGCCGGGATCTGCACGAATATCCGCGGGACGGCTGACATCGATGGTTCTCCGATCGTCGCGGGACCTGCTTCCCAAGTTTGCGCCCTGCCCGCGATCGGCAGTAAGTAATCGGCTACTCCAATTGCTTTCGCGCTCAGAAGAACGCGCTACCAATCGACATGTCGTGCCGCACTTTGCGTCATGGTCACAGTGCTGGCCGCAGCAGCGGAGCTTGGCGCAAAGGACGTCATCGGCCCCCATCGGCGCCGTCTGCGGTGCGGCGATCGCGGCGTTCGTGGCGTGGTTCAATGCGCGACAAACCGCAACAGACCGCCTACAGGCGCTGATCGCCGTCTACACGAACTGGCCAGACAAGGTAAGCGGACAAGACCACGTGGCCGCCTTGATTCGGGGCCAACTCGGCGAAATCTGGCGCAGGTAGCCACATTTCGGGACTGTCGTCGCCAGCGCGGCCTAGCTCGCCGATATCGAGGCTGCGGGTAAGCGGCAGCTCTATTTAGACGGGGGCGTCTTTCTGACGAGTGTCATAGTCACCGCCCTGAGCCTGTGGGCTCTTTGGCCGCCCGACAAGACCGAGGACATGATCGCCGCCAGTCTCATCGGTGGGTTCGCGTCGGTTGTTGCTGTCACAAGCGGCTTGCGGATTATTCGGCACTACGTCTAATGCTCGGCCGCCGCCCTCTCACCCGCGTCCTCCAGCATGCCCAGAACGCGGTCGGCTAGGCGCTGCCGATCCTCTTCGTCTTCCTGGTGCTCGGCTTCTGACTTAGCCATTGGGCCACGGTACGACTAATCGAGGGGTCTGCGGTTCAACAACCAGATACGCGTGGAGAGAAGCGTCGCGAATGCACACCACAGCGGGTAGAGGGCCAGCGGCGCGCCCTTGTTGGATTGCGCCTCGACCGCCCTTCGCGTCAGGTCGGCGCTGCTCGCGGTCAACGCCGCGGCCGCCACCGCCGAGGCACCGAGCTTGCGTCTGGTGAAGAACAGCCACGTCCAGCTCCCGTTCAGGACCAGGTTGATAGCCAGCGCGGCGGTGTAAGCCCGTGCCCGGTCCGGTTGCTTCTGGTCCTCGAGCCGATCGATGGTCGAGGCCGAAACCGCGGCGATGTCCGCGTACAGAAGCGGCCAGACGATCGGAAAAACCTGCCGCGGAGGCTGGAACCACGGCTTGCGCAGCTTGGCATACCAGTCCGACTCTGCCGGGCGGCTCGCCAGACCGCCGACCCCTGCGGTGACGAAAACTGCGGCAGCCGATTTGGCGAGTGTCCCCGGACGCATGCAGACCAGATAACCAGTCGGAGCGCGGCACAAACTCGCGAGGCGATAACAGATTCCTGACGACGTTCCTCCCGGATGTCACAAATCCGGCCGCCGCATGCGTCTCGTGGTTATCAAGCCGACGACAACGCGAAAGAAATCACGATGACGGAGATCCTCGTTCTCGGTGCCGGATACACAGGCATGGGCGCGACCATGGGGCTGGCCGGCCGGCTGAACGGCCGCGACGACGTACACATCACGCTGGTCAACCCACAGACCCGGTTCACCGAACGCCTGCGGCTGCACCAGACCGCGTCCGGCCAGGAACTGGCCGACCTGGAAATTCCCGACCGGCTCGCCGGTACCGGCGTCCAGTTCGTCCAGGGCTGGGTCACGTCGATCGACGCCGACGCCCGGACCGTCCGCATCGACGACGAGTACGTGCTGCGTTACGACACGCTGGTCTATGCGTTGGGCAGTGTCGCCGACACGCAGTCCGTTTCTGGCGTCGACGAGTTCGGCTACACACTGAACAGCGCTCACGAGGCCGCGGTGCTCGCCGACGAGTTGACTCGCCTGGGCCCCGCCACCGTCGTCGTAGCCGGCGGCGGTCTGACCGGCATCGAGTCGGCCGCCGAGATCGCCGAGCAGCATCCCGATCTCGACGTTGTCCTGTTGAGCCGCGAGGACCCCGGCTCGATGATGGGCGAGAAGGCGCGGGCGAGGCTGTACGCGGGCCTGGCACGACTGGGCGTGCAGGTGCGTTCCGGCGCCGACATCGTGAAGGTCATGGCGGATGGCGTGGCGCTCGCCGACGGCGAAGTTGTTGCGGCACAGGCGGTGTTGTGGACCACGGGGGTTCGCGTGTCTCCGTTGGCCGATGGAGCGGGCCTTCACGTCGATGACCGTGGCCGGATCATCACCGACGAGTCACTGCGCTCGGTGTCGCACCGGAACGTCTACGCCGTCGGCGATGCGGCGGCGATCCGGCAGAGCTACGGCGTCATCCACGGCACCTGCCAGAGCGGTATCCCGACATCCCTGCACGCCGCGACCTCCATCGTGCGCGAATTGAACGGCAAGCAACCCAAGCCATTCCGCTTCGGCTACCTCCACCAGCCCGTCAGCCTCGGGCAGGCACGATGCCGTCGTCCAGTTCACTCACGCCGACGACAGCCCCGGCCGCTTCTACCTTTCCGGCCGGCTCGCGGCGGCGTACAAAGAAACAGTGAGTTCCAGCCCGTGGAGCACCTACCGGCTGATCAGGGCGCTGCCGGGCATCGGATCGATGACATGGCGCCGCGGTGGCGGGCCGAACCGGTGAGCACCGAGGAACAGACGTTCTCCGAGTATCGGAAGCTGTTGTTCGCCATCGCGTATCGGTTACTCGGCTCGGTCGCTGACGCCGAAGACGTCGTCCAGGATGCCTGGTTCAAGTGGTCGGGGGCCGATCGCTCCCAGGTCTCCGACCCGAAGGCCTACCTCGCCAGGATCGTGTCCAACCTGGCGATGGAGCGCCTCCGGTCGACGCGTCGCCAGCGGGAGACGTATGTGGGGCCGTGGCTTCCGGAGCCGATCCTCACCGAGACGGATGCCGCCGAGGACGTCGCGGTCGCCGAGTCGGTGTCGCTGGCGATGCTCGTGGTGCTGGAAACCCTGAGCCCGTTGGAACGCGCCGTTTTCGTGCTCAGGGA
This sequence comes from uncultured Actinomycetota bacterium, assembly GCA_963817825.1. GTDB lineage: Bacteria > Actinomycetota > Actinomycetes > Mycobacteriales > Mycobacteriaceae > Mycobacterium. Next base: position 353,535 of record CAWFQG010000015.1, read on the forward strand.
GGTCTTCGACTTCTCCTACGCCGAAATCGCTGACGCCGTTGACCGTTCGGAGTCGGCCGTTCGCCAGGCCGCCCACCGCGCCCGCAACCACATCCAGGCGCGCCGACCGCGGTTCGAGGCGGACAAGAACAAGAAGCGTGCGGTCACCGAGCGATTTTTCGCCGCCACCACCGGCGGCGACATCAACCAGCTGATGGAGTTGCTCGCGCCGGACGTCACGTTGTGGACGGACGGAGGCGGCAAGGTTCGGCAGGCGATGCGGCCGATCGTCGGCGCGGACAAGGTGGCGCGTTGGCTGGCCGGAGCGGCCAGCCGGCCCTACGAGGGTGTCGAAATCAGCTCCATGACAGCCGAAGTCGTCGAGATCAACGGCGGCCCCGGTGTGGTGTTCAGTGGTGGAGGTCGCACCATCGCCACCCTGACCGTCGACCTGGACGACGACGGCCGGATCGTTGCCATCCACAACGTCGCCAACCCGGACAAGCTCCACGCCATCGCCGATGGCGTGACGCGCCTGTGAGCTAGCGTGGCCTGATGGCATCCGCGTGGCGGCTGCGTACCGGCAGCGCCGAAGACCTGGACCTCGTCGAACCGTTATGGGTGGCGGTTCATCATCGCCACCGCGAGAGCATGCCCGAGCTCGCGCCCTACGTAAGCGACACCGAGACCTGGCGCGCGCGCAGGTCGCTGTACGAGGAGCTGCTGACGAAACCGGACACCCTGTTTCTGCTCGCCTTGGTCGACGAGGAACCGATCGGATACGGGCTGACCCACGTCATGCCGGTCGCGGACTCGTGGATCGAGGACACCTGGACGACGGGTGATCGGATCGGCGAGATCGAGTCGCTGAGCGTGCTGCCGTCCTACCGCGGAAGCGGGCTGGGCTCAGAACTGCTCGAGCGCCTCGAAACGCATCTGCACGGCCTCGGCGTCGACGACTTGATTCTCGGCGCGCTCGCCGGAAACGCAGACGCCATCCGCCTGTACGAGCGGCACGGCTATCAACCGACCTGGCTCTACTTGTCCAAGTTCGCGGGCCGCGCACGCAGCAGCCGATAGCCGCCGTAAAGAAGCACCGCGACAAAGAAATTGACGAAGTAGGCGATATCGGCGCCGTGCCATGCCTTCGCGACCGGGCCGGTGAACAGCGACGTGTTCATGAAGGGCACCGCGGCGCCGTATGCCAGCACGAAGGCGACCACCGCGGCGACGGCATCGCCCCGATCGGTGTGCTCCTCGGCGGGATTGACGGTCGCTCTTCCCTTGGCGCGGATCCGCCAGTCGATGACCACGACGGCGACGAACGCCGGTATCCAGTAGCTCACAAACAGAAGCACATTCTGGAACCGCGACGCGGTGTCGCCGGCATGCAGCCAGAGGATAAGCGCGAACGCGATCACGGTGACGACGACCGCCGAGACGGGCCTGCGCAGGCGCACCCCGATGGTCTGCAGGGCCAGCGACCCGCTGTAGTCGTTCATCACGCCCGATCCGATCGATGCCAGGGCGATGATGAGCAGTGCCAGCGCGCCCAGGATGCCGCCACCCATCACCGACCGGACACCCTCGGCGGTCTGGTCGGACACCAGATCCCCGGCCGCGATCCCAATGCCCTGAACGAAGATGTACGCCAACACGATTCCGGCGAACGTGAATCCGAAGACCGCGGCGCGCGACGAGTTCGCAGGCAGATAGCGGCTGAAGTCGGCCGCGTAGCTGGCCCACGAGATCGACAGGCTCAGCGCGATCGTCACCTCGAGGACGAACGCGCCCACCAGGTCGGCTCCCTGCACAGTCGCGGGCGTGATGACCTGGTGACCCGCGGCCAGCTTGACGGCGAACACCACGAACGTGACGAAGAGGACCACGGTCAGCACGGCCTGGATCCGGTGGATCATCTCGTAGCCGAAGAATCCGACCACGCCCTGCACGCCGAGGACAATGAGAACAGCGCCCCAGAACGGAATGCCGAGAAGCACGGCGAGCGCTTCGCCGCCGAACAACCCGACCAGCGCATCCCACGCGATCGACGACAGCCACTGCAGCGCCCCGGGTAGCACGACCCCGGGTCCGAACGCCATCCGAGAGTTGGGTAGCTGTGCGGCGCCGGTACGCGGACCCCACGTCGACAGGTAACCCACCACCAGCGAGCCGAGCACCGTTCCGATGACCATGGCGGCCATGCCGAGCCAGAACCCGAGCCCCAACGCGACCGCCAGCGCCCCGGTGAATACGCCGGTCATGTTGACCTGCGGCGCGAACCAGACCGTGAAGAGCCGCCGCGGGCTGCCGTACCGCTGAGCCTCCCGCGATCGGCGCGATGCCGTGCGTCTCGACGGACAGGTCCCCCGCGCCCGACGGCGTCCGGCCGCTGAACGTGGGCGCGGTCAGCGCGCTACCCGATTGGCCCCCTTGTGACATCCATCCATTCGACCACGCCGTCGCCGCGTCCCCGCCGCGGGCCATAATCGGTAGAACCGAAGATGGGCTAACGATTAAAAGGAGCGTGCGTGGTCGAGACCGAACCGACACGCTCCCCCGCCCCCGGCGATCGGCCGCGTCGACGCCCCGGCTCGCTCATCGCGGGCCTGAGCGTCGTGGTCCTCACAGTGGCCGTGCTGCAGACCGCCGTCGTTCCAGTGCTCAGCATCATCGCCGCCCAACTCCACGCGTCCACCGTCGCGGTGAGTTGGGCGGTCACCGCGAACCTGCTCGCCGCCGCCGCGGCGACACCGCTCATCGGCAGGCTCGCCGACCTGCACAGCAAGAAGCGCGTACTGCTGATCGTGCTGGTCGTCGTCCTGGCAGGCTCGGTGCTCGCCGCGACCACGTCGTCGCTGCCGTTGTTGATCCTCGCCCGGGTACTACAGGCCGCCTCGTTCGCCCTCTATCCGGTCGGCATCGCGATTCTGCGGGAAGAGCTGTCCGAAGACCGGATGGTGTCGGCGATGTCGGTGCTATCCGGGACGTTGGGCTTCGGGGGCGGGACCGGCCTCGTCGTCGTCGGTCTGCTGATGAACCACGGCGCCAATTACCACCGCGTCTTCTGGCTCACCACCGGCTTCACCGTCCTGGTCATCGCGGTCGTGATCTTCGTCGTCCCCGCGAGACCGCGCAGCAGCACGGGCTCGATTGACTGGCTGGGCGCCGCAGGCCTCGCGGCGGGGCTGTCGGCGATTCTGCTGGCGATCACCCAGGGCCATTCCTGGGGCTGGGCATCGCCGTGGACCCTGGCCTGCGCCGCGTGCGGCGTCATCGTCCTCATCGGCTGGTGGTTCTGGGAGCGGAGGACGGCGCAACCGCTCATGTCGGTGGAGATGTTGGCCCGGCGTCCGATCATGCTCACCAACCTCGCGACGGTCTTCGTCGGCATGGGACTGTACTTCGCCTTCCTCGGCTTGACCCAGTTCGTCCAAGTGCCCGGCGGCGCAGCGGGATACGGCTTCGGCGCCACGGTGCTCGAAGCCAGCGTCGTCTACCTGTTGCCCGGCGCACTGACCGGCTTTGTCGTCGCATTGGTCAGCGGCAGGTTCATCGACCGCTTCGGCGCCCGACCGGTGCTCACGGTTGCGGCGGCCGCGGGCATCACCGGCTTCGTGTTCGTCGCCGTGGCGCATTCAGCACCGTGGCAGGTCATCGTTGCCAGCATTCTGGCCAACGGCTACATCAGCCTTGGCTACGGCGCGCTTCCCGCGCTGATCGTCAGCGAGGTCGACGCAGGCGAGACCGGTGTGGCGACGAGCATGAACGCGATCGCCCGCACGATCGGAAGCTCGATCGCAGCCGCACTTGTCGCGGTCCTGCTCGGACGGTCGGCCAACGGCAGTGCCGTACCGCTGGAGAGCAGCTTCGTCGCCATATTTATCGGAGGCGCGATGACCGCGGGGTTGGCGATGGTGCTCATCGGGTTGTCCCGGGTGCGGGCGCGCGGAATCGAATCCGTCGAGGCGCGGTACGAATCCCGTGCCATGAACCACGAATGGGGCTAACGCAGCGCCGCGAGGTTGGTCACCGACTTGCGTACCTCGGACTGCAGGACGCGCGCCACCAGGCGGCCCACCGATGTGCCGAGCAAGCCACCGGACAACTCGGCAATGACGTGAAACCGCGCGCCGGGCGGATCGTCTTGCACCTCGATCGTCAGTGCGATGCGGACGCCACCGCGCCCCGCACCGCGGAGCTCGATCAGCTCGGGCTCGTCATAGCGGGTGACCCGCCAATGGATGACGTTGCGGAATCCCTTGACCTTGATGCACGACGACACGCAGGTGCCGGGTTCGATCACCGAGGGCACATCGCTTCGCCAGCCGCCGAAGATGGTCAGCCATTCGTCGAAGCGATGAAGGTCCGACGCCAGTTTCCAGGCTTGGTGCGGTGCCAGGTCGGTTGGCACTGCCACGTCAATCGTCGCCATCCGTAGCTCTTACCCCCGGACAGCCGACTGCGAAACTAAACTGACACCTCTCACGCCTCACAGCCGGGTGCCAGCCGCCGGCCGTGGTTTCGTCGCGGGCGCATCCGCGAAATCTGACCGTCAGCAATGCCGAGCGCGAGTGATTCCATTGTGAAAATGTAAATTCGTTGCGGAATCGCTTGCGAACCGCGACGGAATCCGCGATTGTTTACCCCGGAGCTACGGGGGCTTTAGGGAGGATTTGCCCTGACTGGGACACATACCACCGCCGCAAATCAGAAGACGGAACAGGACGGGACGGAACGCCCCAAGGGCGGTCCGGTCGTCGAGATCGACAATGTCACCAAGCGCTTTGCCGACTACGTCGCCGTCAACGAAGCAGACTTCTCCATCGGTTCGGGTGAGTTCTTCTCGATGCTCGGGCCGTCGGGCTGTGGCAAGACGACCACGCTTCGGATGATCGCCGGCTTCGAGACGCCGACCGAGGGCGCGATCCGGCTGGAAGGTAAGGACGTTTCGCGTGTGCCGCCGCACAAGCGCAACGTGAACACCGTCTTCCAGCATTACGCGCTGTTCCCCCACATGACGGTGTGGGACAACGTCGCCTACGGACCGCGAAGCATGAAGAAGGACAAGGCCGAGGTCAAGAGGCGCGTCGACGAACTGCTCGAAATCGTGCGGCTCACCGACTTCGCCAAGCGCAAGCCCGCGCAGCTCTCGGGCGGACAGCAACAGCGCGTGGCGCTGGCCCGCGCACTGGTGAACTATCCGAGCGCACTGCTGCTCGACGAACCGCTCGGCGCCCTCGACCTCAAGCTGCGCCAGGTGATGCAGTTCGAGCTCAAGCGCATCCAGCGCGAGGTCGGGATCACGTTCGTCTACGTGACCCACGACCAGGAGGAAGCGCTGACGATGAGCGACCGCATCGCGGTCATGAACGCCGGCAATGTCGACCAGATCGGCAGCCCCACCGAGATCTACGACCGGCCGTCGACCGTCTTCGTCGCCAGCTTCATCGGCCAGGCCAACCTCTGGCCGGGCCGGCAGATCCGGGTCGGGCCAACCGTGACTTCGTCCAGGTCGAGGTGCTGGGCACCTCGCTGAAGGCACGACCGGGTGATACCACCATCGAACCCGGCGGTCACGCCACCCTGATGATCCGTCCAGAACGAGTCCGGGTTTCGATGGACCCGCCGACCGGCGATGTCGCGACGGTGCCGGCCACCGTCACGGACCTCACGTTCCAGGGCCCAGTCGTGCGGCTCTCCCTCGCCGCGCCCGACGACTCGACGATCGTGGCGCACGTCGGACCGGAGCAGGATCTGCCGCTGCTGCGCCCGGGCGACCAGGTTCACGTCAGCTGGGCACCCGAGGCGTCACTGGTGCTGCCTGCCGCTGACATTCCCACCACCGAGGATCTCGAGGAGATGCTCGACGACTCGTGACGGTTCACCGTCAACCCGTCCCCCTTGCCCCCCGGAAATCCACGAAAGGCACAGTCGCCATGCCCCGCGAAATGTTCACCGAAATCGATCTCCGAATGGCTGCCCGACTTACGGCCAACCCGCACGTCGCGCCGGCGATTCATCGGCGGCGGTGTCGCCGCTGCGGCAGCGTTGACCCTCGGTCCGTCGTTCCTGGCCGCCTGTGGTTCTAAGAACGAGGCGGGTTCGACGTCGACGTCTAGCTCGGAGAGCGCAGGCCCGGCCACCGGCACACTGAGGGTCTCGAACTGGCCGTTGTACATGGCCGACGGTTGGGTCGCCGCGTTCCAGAAGGCGTCGGGGTTGACCGTGGACTACAAGGAAGACTTCAACGACAACGAACAGTGGTTCGCCAAGAACAAGGAGCCGCTGTCACGCAAGCAGGACATCGGCGCGGACCTGGTGGTGCCTACCCAGTTCATGGCCGCCCGCCTGAAGCAATTGGGTTGGCTCAACGAGATCAGCGATTCCGCCGTGCCGAACAAGAAGAACCTACGCCCCGACCTGCTGAACGCGGCGGTGGACCCTGGTCGCAAGTACACGGCGCCATACATGACCGGCATGGTCGGACTGGCCTACAACAAGGCCGCGACCGGTCGTCCAATCACGACGGTCGACGACTTGTGGGATCCGAAGTTCGCAGGCAAGGTCAGTCTGCTGTCCGACACCCAGGATGGGCTTGGACTGGTGATGCTCTCCCAGGGCAGCTCGATCGAGGACCCGACCACCGAGGGCGTGCAGAAGGCGGTCGACCTGATCAAGGAACAGAAGGACAAGGGCCAGATCCGTCGCTTCACCGGCAACGACTACGGGGACGACCTCAGCAGTGGCAACGTCGCCATCGCCCAGGCCTACTCCGGAGACGTGGTGCAGTTGCAGCACGACAACCCCGACCTTGAGTTCGTCGTTCCCGAGTCTGGCGGCACGTGGTTCATCGACACCCAGGTGATCCCCTACACGACGAAGAACCAGAAGGCGGCCGAGGCGTGGATCGACTATCTCTACGACCGCGCCAATTATGCAAGGCTCGTCGTCGGGGTGCAGTACGTGCCCGTCCTGTCTGACATGACCGACGAACTGAACAAGATCGATCCAAAAGTGGGGTCCAACCCATTGATCAACCCACCGCAGGCGACGCTGGACAAGCTCAAGTCCTGGAAGGCACCGCTGAGCGACGAGCAGACCCAGGAATTCAACAACGCGTACGCCGCGGTCACCGGCGGCTGACCAGATGGCAGGTGTCGCCAGCAGCAGTCGGCAGCGGAGCAAGATCGCTCCGTACTTGATGATCCTGCCGGCGCTCGCGTACCTCGGAATCTTCTTCGTGGTGCCGTTCTTCACGCTGCTCAAGACGTCGCTGTCGACCTCCGGCGGCTCGATCTACCTGCCCACGCTGACCTTCGCATGGAAGTTCGGCAACTACGCTCACGCATTCAGCGCGTACCAGGACCAGATTATCCGGACCTTCACGTACGCATTGGTCGCGACCTTGCTGTGCCTGGTGCTGGCATTTCCGCTGGCCTACGTCATCGCCTTCAAGGCCGGCCGCTACAAGAATCTGATCCTCGGGTTGGTGATCCTGCCGTTCTTCGTGACGTTCCTGATCCGCACGATCGCGTGGAAGACCATTCTCGCCGACGACGGTTGGGTGGTCAGCGCATTGGGCACGGTGGGCTTGCTGCCCAGCGAGGGCAGGTTACTGTCGACCAGCTGGGCGGTCGTCGGCGGCCTGACCTACAACTGGATCATCTTCATGGTCCTGCCGCTGTATGTCAGCTTGGAGAAGATCGATCCTCGGCTGATCGAGGCCTCGAAAGACCTCTACTCGTCGAACAGGCGCAGTTTCACCAAGGTGATCCTGCCGTTGTCGATGCCGGGTGTGCTGGCGGGCAGCCTGTTGGTCTTCATCCCAGCATCGGGCGACTTCATCAACGCCGACTATCTAGGCAGCACCAAGACGACCATGATTGGCAACGTCGTTCAGAAACAGTTCCTGGTGGTCAAGGACTATCCCGCCGCCGCCGCGTTGAGCATGGTCTTGATGGCGATCATCCTCGTTGGCGTAATGCTCTACACCCGTGCGCTCGGCACGGAGGATCTCGTATGACCTCGCAAGGAATGCCCGTCGTGGTCGAGGCAGTGGAGCGGCCAGCCACGGAGCCCAAAACGATCAAGGGCAGTCCGAAATGGGGCGATCTGCTACTGCGGGTAGTTGCGGGACTGGTGCTGCTCTATCTCTTCGTGCCGATCTTCGTGATCATCCTGTTCTCGTTCAACAACCCGCAGGGCAAGTTCAACTACACGTGGCAGGGCTTCACCCTCAACAACTGGGCGCACCCGTTCAAGTATCCGGCCCTGGCCGATGCGCTGAAGCTCAGCCTCAACGTCGCCGCCGTCTCCACCGCGATCGCTGTTGTGTTGGGCTCACTGGTGGCCATAGCCCTCGTGCGCCAGCGGTTCCGGGGGCAGAGCGCCGTGGACACGTTCCTCGTGATTCCGCTGACTGCCCCGGAGGTCGTGTTCGGCGCCGCGCTGCTGACTCTGTTCCTCGACCTCGGCTGGGCCGCAGGCTACGTCACGATCCTGATTGCACACATCGCCTTCGAGATCAGCTTCATCGCGATGACGGTGCGGGCACGGATGCGCGGGTTCGACTGGACGCTGGAGGACGCGTCGATGGACCTGGGGGCCAACCCGGCCCGCACGTTCTTCAAAGTGACGCTGCCACTGATCGTTCCGGGCATCGTGGCCGCAGCGATGCTGTCGTTTGCGCTGTCACTCGACGACTTCATCATCACCTACTTCGTCAGCGGGTCGACCGTGACGTATCCGCTGTACGTGAACGCCGCCGTCAAGGCCGCGGTCCCACCACAGATCAACGTCCTCGCGACCGCGATCCTGGTGATCAGCCTGATCCTGCTGGGCCTGGGAACACTGGTGCGGCGCAAGCAAGTCGACTGACCGGCTCTAGGCGTCGAGTCGCACCTTCACCGAGACGCGCCCCCGGGCATCTCTACTGGAGACAGCGTGCCCATTGCGATCCCGACCGTCCAGATTCAGCAGAGTTATCGGGCGACCGTCGCCGAGGAAGTTGCGCCACCAGTTCTTCGCGTCGGGTGACGCCACGCCGATGATCAGGTCGTGACCAGAGCGTCGATAGCCGACCGGAATCTCGAAGGTCTCGCCGGAGCGCCTGCCGACGTAACGGATCACGACCAGGCCTCGGCCGACTATCCGTCCCAGCACGGGCGCATTTATCAGGGCGACGGCCAACGCGTTGACCGCGCGGACGAAAGGTGATTCCGACGTTCCGGATGCCATGTCGCGCAGAGTATCAACCGGCGGTGCACTTACCCGCAAGGCACGCGCCGTGCCAAACTCCGGTGGCCCAATGTCATGTTGGCAGATCATCGCAATCTTGATCGTGGTTGGTAGCGTCAGCCGACTTCGGCCGGCACAGGCGACGGGCGGGCACCCGTCCGCGCCGCACCGATGCCCGCGGCGACAACGAAGCACAGACCCACGACGCCTGCCGGACCCGGCACCTGGTGCAGGATCAGCAGACCGACGAGCATCGCGAACGCCGGCTCGAGGGCCATCAGCGTGCCGAACGCGGCGGTGGTCAATCGGCGCAAGGCCAGCAGCTCCAACGCGAACGGCACCACGGGCAGCAGAATCGCCAGACCGATTCCGATCAGCAGGATGTCCGGCGTCATCCGGTCGAACACGGCCGGACCCACCACGATCGTCGCCACCACACCCGCGACCGGCATCGAGACCGCCAGAGCGTTGATTCCCGAGACCTCATCGCCTGCCCGTTGGGTGAGCAGGATGTACCCCGCCCAGCACGCGGCCGCGCCGAGCGCATACAACACACCGACCGGGTCGACGGAATCCGCCCAGGGCTCGGTGAGCAGTACGACACCGATCGCAGCGAGCCCCGGCCACGTGACGCGCCGTCCGCCCTTACCGTTTGCGACCGCGACGCCCAACGGCCCCAGGAACTCCAGCGCACTCGCCGTGCCCAACGGAATCCGGTCAACCGCCGCCATGAACAGCATGGTCACGGAGGCGGTCACCACGCCGAGCAGCACGCACACCAAGAACGTGGACCTGGTGAACCTCGCGGCGCGTGGCCGGACGATCACCAGGATCAGCACGCCCGCCCATGCCAGCCGCAACCACGCGGCTCCCTCGACGCCGATGCGGTCGATCAGCGTGACTGCGATGGCCAAACCCAGCTGCACGGTCACCATCGACCCCACCGCCATGAAGGCTCCGGTGCGGGCTTGGTTGTCAGACATATCTGCATTGAACGGCACGATTACCGTTCACGTCCACGTGATTTTCCTGGACATATTGTTCGGTAATCGTGAACAGTAGAAGCATGGAGATCTGGGAACTGGCCATCCGCGAGTCCGTGCGGCAGACACTCGCCGACTACACCGCAGGCACCGACCGCAATCGAATCGAGGATGTCGCGGCCTGCTTTGCGCCCGATGGCGCCCTCTCGTTCACCGGCGGAGAGCCGATGGTCGGACCGTCGGCGATCATGGCGGGGCTGAGCGCGCAGGTGAGCCGATTCGCGCAGGGCTCAGTCCCGTTAACCCATGTGCGCCACCATGTTTCGAGCGTGCGATTCGCTACGGTGACCCGGGATCGGGTAGAGGTGAGCAGCTACTTCCTCGCGCTCACCAACATCGGTGTCGACCACTGGGGCCGCTACCGCGACGCCCTGGTACCGGCCGGGGACCGCTGGCTGTTTGCGTCGCGTGAAGCGACCGCAGACGGCTTCTCGGCCGACAGCCTGATGCGCTAGTCATGGACACCCGGCGGCTGCAGCTGCTCCTCGCCTTATCGCGGCTTGGCTCGATGCGTGCGGTCGCCGAGGCCCATCACCTGACCACGTCGACTGTGTCGCAGCAGATCGCTGCGCTCGCAAAGGACACCGGCACCCAACTGATCGAACCCGAGGGCAGGCGGGTCCGGCTGACGCCCGCCGGGCAGCGGCTGGCAGAGCACGCAGTCACCATCCTGGCCGCCGTCGACAGCGCGCGTCTCGACCTCGATCCCGGTGCAGAGCCGGCCGGGACCGTCCGACTCGGTGGGTTCGCCACCGGCATTCGGGTGTCCCTGCTGCCGATCGTGGCCGACCTCGCAAAGCGGTATCCCAGGGTCGGGTTTGTGATCAGTGAATACGAGCCGCTCGAGGCATTCGCCTTGCTCACCGACGACGACCTCGACCTGGCACTGACTTACGACTACAACCTCGCGCCCGCGTCGCCAGGCGCGGTGTTGGAATCCGTGCCGTTGTGGACGGTTCAGTGGGGACTTGCCGTTCCCGCCGGCCGCGCTGGCGGAATCGACATCGGCGAATACGCGGATAAGACGTGGATCGTCAACTCCCGCAACACCGCTGACGAAGACGCCGTGCGAACACTCGCATCGCTCGCGGGATTCACCCCGCGGATCGCCCATGAAATCGACAGCCTCGATCTGGTGGAGGATTTGATCGTTGCCGGATACGGGGTTGGCCTGCTGCCGATCGGCAGGCCGACACACCCCGGCGTCCGGGTGCTTCCCCTGTCGGATCCGAAGGTGGAGTTCACCGCTTACGCGGTGACCCGACGCGGCAGGTCGACGTGGCCGCCGCTGCGGGTGGTGCTCGATCGTCTGCGGCCGGCGCCCGGCGAGAAGCTGCCGCGGCCCGACTGGCCGCGCCCCGCCGTGTGATCGGTCAGGCGGCTTTCTTCTGCCGGGCAGCGCGTCTGCGGGTGTCCGTTGACCACAGGTAGGCACAGGTCGGGCATTGCAGATGCACAACAGTGCCGTGGTTGCTCAGCAGGTACTGCCAATGGTTGGCGCAGTTGCGGCTGCTCTGACAGGTGGCGCAGGCGCTGCCGTGGCCGCAACGGGGGCATTCCAGCCATGCCCGCCGGGCGCGGTCCGCGGTCGGGTCAATCGGTAACACGGTCCGCCGCCCGTTCCGGCAGCACCCCGGCGCTGACCAGCTCGTTGTAGATGCGTTGCTGCTCGTCGTCGAGATTGGAATAGAGCATGTCGTACGCCCTGTCCTCTTCGGCGAGGACCGCGAGCGGGTCCCAGTCGTCGCCGATCGCCTCCAGCATTGCGGTGCGTCTGCGGGCCTCGTCCAGCGTCAGGTCGTAGGCAAAGTCGAGGTCGGCCATGGGGCACCTCCCATCCTTCAGTCACGCGATTTAAAGAAGTTAGGGTGCCCTGCAAAGCCCTGTTTTGGCAATGAATTACGTCACGCTGATAGTGCGAAATCCGTCACACTTGATTGACCAACCACCGTCGCTGGCGCTCAACGAAAGTCGCGTCGACGCATGCGCCGTGCCCGGCAACGAACACCGCGTCGGGTCCGCCCACGTCGAGGACCCGGGTCAGCGTGGCCGGCCACGCGAGTGGATCGGAGTCCTGGTCGATGGCCGGATCGGCAGACTCTTCGCCGAGATCGACTTCCGCGTGACGGACGAGGTCCTCGGGTGTCCCCAGCGCGGCGATGGCCCGGGCCACCTCGTCGGGCTCGGCGCCGTAGCGCACCGCATCGTCGCGCAGGTGTTCGGTCCGGTGCGCGATCGTCGCCGCGACTTCGGGCGCGCAGTACACCGCGGTCCCGACGAAGGCCGACGAGCCAAGGATGTGGTCAAAGTGGTTGTGTGTCAACACGATGTGGCTCACGGCGCTGCCGGCGATCTCGTCGACGTCGGCCATGATGGCGTCGGCCTCGGTCAGGGTGGTCCCGGTATCTATGAGCAACGTGGCGGTCCGGCCGCGCACCAACCCGACGGTGACGTCGAGAAACGGCAGACGGCAGCGATGTACGCCGTCACCCAGCTGCTCCCACGCGAAGTTCACCGCTCAGGTTGTCCCAGTGTCAGCGGTTGCGCCCGCCGATACTGGTCGAGGACCTCCGGCGTCGGGTCGGCGGTGAACATCGTGGTGATTCCGAGCGACCATCCCGGTGGCGAGTCCGCACGAGACAGCGTCCACGCCGCCTGCCTGGCGGCGCCCAGCGCGACGTACTCCCCCGGCGTCGGAACCAACACGGGCTTGCCGAAGATCGCGGGCGCGATAACGCGAATAGCCTCGGAGCGCGCCCCGCCGCCGACGAGGATGATGCGCTCGGCCTCGATACCCTGCGCGGAAATCTTGTCGAGGCAGTAGGCCAGCGACGCAAGCAGTCCCTCTACGCCGGCGCGGGCAATGTTCTGCGCAGTGAGATTGCGCGCCGTCATGCCTTGCAGCGCGCCTGCGGCATTCGGCAGGTTGGGCGACCGTTCGCCCTCGAGGTACGGCACGAGCGTGAGGCCGCCGGCGCCCGCGGGCGCCGACAACGCCAGTTGGTCCAATTTCTCGAAATCAACGCCGAGCATCGTGGCGACCGCGGCCAGTACGGGCGCCCCGTTGAGGGTGCACACGAGCGGCAGTTGGCGTCCCGTCGCATCGGCGAAGCCGGCCACGATCCCTTCGGCGTCGTGTGGTGCGGCGTGCCCGACCGCGCTCACCACTCCGGACGTGCCCAGCGAGACGATGCAGTCCCCCGGTTGGGCGCCGAGCCCCAACGCCGCCGATGCGTTGTCGCCGGCGCCGGGACCGAGCGTGGCCCCGCCGGACATCATCTGTCCGGCGGGGTCGCGTGGGCCCAGCACGGTCGGCAGCGCAGGCCGCCGGCCCCGCATGGCCAGCTCAAGCAGATCAGGTTGGTAGGTGCCGTTCTCCGCGGAGAAATATCCGGTACCGCTGGCATCGCTGCGGTCGGTGCGCAGCTCGCCGACGTCGGTCGAGCCCGTCAGCCGCCAGGTCAGCCAGTCGTGCGGCAGGCACACCGCCGCGGTCGCCGCGGCGTGTTCGGGTTCGTGGTCGGCGAGCCAGCGCAGTTTGGCCGCCGTGATCGACGCCACCGGCACCACGCCGACCCGCTTCGCCCATTCCGCTGCACCGCCGAGCTCGTCGACGAGTTCCGTTGCCGCCGCACTGGAGCGAGTATCGTTCCACAGCAACGCATCTCGGACGACGTCGCCGGATCTGTTCAGACACACCATGCCGTGCTGTTGGGCGCCCACCGAAACTGCCGCGACGTCGTCGAGTCCACCGGCCGCCTCGATCGCCGTCTGCAGGGCGGTCAGCCACAGTTGCGGGTCCACTTCGGTGCCGTCGGGGTGCGGGGCCGTCCCCGAGCGCACGGTTGCACCGGTGTCCGCGTCGCACACCAAGACCTTGCACGATTGCGTTGACGAGTCGACACCAGCGACGAGACTCACGTCTGCGAAGCTACCCCGAAACCGCGCGATGAGTTCAGCACTGGCGTGAAGTCTGTATGCGTATGCGAAAACTCGTGATCACCCAGAACATCACGCTGGACGGGTCGATCGAGATGCTCGATGACTGGTTCGACCCGCAGCTTCAAGACGACGAACTGTTGGCCGAGACGCACCGTCAAGATGCGCAGGCCGACGCGATGCTTCTCGGCCGGCAGACGTTCGAGGATTTCCGTAGCTACTGGCCGAACCAGAGCGAGGACTCGACCGGCATCACCGACTACCTCAACAACGTGGCCAAGTTCGTGGTGTCGACGACGATGACCGACCCGCAGTGGGAGAACTCGACGGTGGTCTCCGGAGATCCGGTGCAACGGGTGCGCTCGCTGAAGGCCGAACCGGGCAAAGACATCGTGCTCACCGGCAGCATCAGCCTCGCCCACACCGTGATCGCGGGCGGCCTGGTGGATGAGTATCGGATGTTCGTCTATCCAGCCGTTCAGGGCCGCGGCAGGCGGCTGTTCCCCGACGGTGCCTCGATCTCGGCATTGCAGTTGGTCGAGCCGCCGAAGGCGTTCCCGTCGGGCATCTCGCTGCTGCGCTACGCCGCACGCTGAAACCCGAGATCGGGCCACGACCCGCGCGTGCCCTGCGACAATGGGATCGTGAATATCGAGCATCCCGACGCGCAGAAGCAGTGGGATGCGGATCGCGACGAGACGGAAGCCGAACGGCTGGACCGCAATTGGTCCAGCCTGCTGCAGGAGTTGCGCGTGGTACAGACCGGCGTGCAGCTGCTCACCGGCTTCCTTTTGACGCTCCCATTCCAACAGCGCTTCACGGTGCTCGACGGCACCATGCGCACGATGTATCTCATTACGGTCGCGTGTTCGATTGGTTCGACCGTGTTGCTGGTGGCACCGGTGGGTCTGCATCGCGTGCTGTTCCGCCGACACCGGCTGGATGCCATCGTGTCGGCGTCGCACGGCTTTGCGATCGCCGGGCTGATTCTCCTTGGAGCGGCTCTTTCCGGTGTCACGGTTGTCGTTTTCGACACGGTCATCGGAACGCCGGGTGCGTGGATCGCAGGCGCCTGCACACTGGTGGCGTTGATCGTGTTCTGGTTCGTCACTCCGCTGCCGCTACGTCGCCGAACTGACAGGTCTTACTAGGGTTTGCGAAGCGCTGACCGGGGGAACTCCCCGACCATGTTGATCCGCCGCATCGCGCGCCCCCTTCTGTCAGTGGCTTTCATCGGGCAAGGGGTGGATGCCCTTCGTAACCCCAAACCCGCCGCCGACGCGGCCCGGCCCGCGCTCGACGGTATGCGCAAGCTGCCGGACCCCGTCGGCGCCAACGTGCCTTCCGATGCCGAGACTTTCGCTCGTGTCAACGCCGCCGTGCAGATCGGCGGCGGGCTGCTCCTGGCGACGGGCAAAATGCCGCGGTTGGCGTCCGCAACGCTGGCATTCACCGTCGTACCAGCAAGCCTGGGCGGGCACATGTTCTGGAACGAGACTGATCCGCAACGAAAGTCCGACGAACGACGGGCCTTCATGACCGATCTCAGCCTGCTCGGCGGGCTGATCATCGCCGCCGTCGACACCGAGGGTAAGCCCTCACTCGGCTGGCGCGGCCGACGCGCGGCTCGCAAGGTGTCCGACGCCGTGACGTCCGCGCTCCCGGTTGGCGCCGCGTCCGGCGGAGCTCTCGCCGACAGCGCAATCGCTGAGAAGTTCGGCCACGGACTGCAGATCGGGGCTGAGCGGGGACGCGAGTTCGCGCACATCGCGCGCGAACGCGGTTCGGAACTCGCCGAGGTCGCCCGCGAACGCGCACCCGAACTCGCCGAAGCGGCCCGCGAACGCGCAGCCGGACTGGCCGAGGTCGCCCGCGAACGCGCACCCGAGTTCGCCGAGGCGGCTCGCGGACGCGCCGCCGAGATCGCCGACGTCGCGCGCGAACGCGCACCCGAGTTCGCCGAGGTAGCGCGGGAACGCGCCGATCTGGCGCGCGAACGGGCGCGTAAAGAGACGAAGAAGGCCCGTAAACAGGCGAAGAAACAGCGCCGTCGCTTGAACTGAGGTACGGCGCTCGCGCGAGGCGAACGGTAGATTGTCGCTCATTGCCACCACGGTAAGGAGCGACATGACAACCGATCCGACGCCCGGACAGTACGGCGACCCGACCGGCTATCCGCCACCGTTTGCAGCACATGCGGGCGGGCTGCTCTCCCGTTTCCTCGCCCGCGTCATCGACGGCATCATCGTCGGGATCGTCGGCTTCGTGCTGATCCTCGTCACCGACACGCTGTCGAACTATTGGGTGACCGGCCTGTTCACCGGCCTACTGATGTTCCTTTACTTTCTTGCGTTCGAGACCGGCCAGGGGTGGACACCCGGGAAGAAACTTCTCGGGTTACGCGTGCATGGCCCCGGCGGCGTGACAAAGCCAACCCTGCAGCAGTCTGCGATTCGAAACGCGTGGACGCTTCTGCCGATCGTCCCGTTCATCGGAGGCCTTCTTGCGTTCATCGCCATCATCGTGATCGCGATAACGATCAACGCCAGCCCCACCAAACAGGGCAAGCACGACGAGCTCGCGGGCGGAACCCAAGTCGTCAAGCGCTGACTGGCGTCAGATCACGATGCTTAGCAGCATCACCAGAATCAGTCCGGTGACCGACAGCACGGTCTCCATCATCGACCACGACTTGATGGTCTGACCCACGCTCATCCCGAAGTACTCCTTCACCAACCAGAAGCCGGCGTCGTTGACATGGGAGAAGAACAGCGAGCCCGAGCCCACCGCGAGCACCATCAATGAGACCTGTCCGGTGCTCATGCCTTCGGCGAGGCCGAGCATCAACGACGATGCGGTGATCGTAGCGACCGTCGCCGATCCCGTGGCGAGCCGAATCAGCACCGCCAGCACCCAGGCCAGCAGGATGGCCGAAATATGTGCCGCCGTAGCCCATTCCGCCAGTTTCGTACCGATGCCCGTGTCGACCAGCACCTGCTTGAAGCCACCGCCGGCAGCAACGATCATGATGATGCCTGCGACCGGCGGCAACGACGTTTCAAGGCATTTGGTGATCTGTTCGCGGGTCATCGCGGCGCCGCGCCCGAGCGTGAAAATGCCGACGATGACCGCGATCAACAACGCCATCAGGGGACGACCGAGAATGTCGAAAACCTGTCGCACGACGCTGTTTTTGTCATCGATGATGATGTCGGCGAGCGCCTTGCCCATCATCAGCGCGACGGGAAGAAGAACCGAAAACAGTGTCACGCCGAAGGACGGGCGTCGCCGTTCCGTCCTGGTGGCGGTCTGGGTTGTCGTAGCGGTGCCGTCACCGCCTGACTCGGCTGCCACCGCGCCGCCTCCGCCGTTGCCGGAGAAGTCGTCGGCGGCAAACCGATCCGGAACGTCCAGCACGACCCACTTGCCTGCGAGCCGACCGAACAGCGGGCCGGCCACGATCACGGTCGGGATCGCGACGGCCACACCCAGCGCCAGCGTGAGGCCGAGATCCGCGTGCAACAGGCCGATCGCGGTGAGCGGCCCTGGGTGCGGTGGCACCAGTCCGTGCATCGCGGAAAGACCTGCCAGCGCCGGGATTCCGACCGCGATCAGGGACAACTGCGAGCGCTTGGCCACCAGGTAGATGACGGGCATCAGGAGCACGAGGCCGATCTCGAAGAACATCGGCAGGCCGATGATCGCGCCGACCAGTGCCATCGCCCATGGCAGTGCCCGCGGCGACGCGTGACCGACGATGGTGTCCACGATCTCGTCGGCACCTCCCGAGTCGGCGAGCAACTTGGCGAACATGGCACCCAGCGCGATCAGGATGCCGACACTTGCAGCGGTGGTGCCGAATCCGTCGCTGAAGGAGTCGAGGACATCCCCCACGTTCTGGCCGGCGACGATGCCCACCGTCACCGCACCGAAGATCAGCGCCAGGAACGGATGCAGCTTGGCGATCGTGATCAGCACAACGATGACCGCGATGCCCGCGAGGGCGGCGAGCACCAACTGCCAGCCTGCCGCGACGGGTTCGGCCAGCTTGGTGTCGGCCGCCAAGACAGTGAGTGCCGGGGTCATTTCGTCTCCTGTTCTGTTGCGTGCGAAGCAGATAGCGCGAGATAGGTTTCGACGATGGAGTCGATGTCCTGGTCGACATCGATGCTGACGCCGCGTTCGTCGGACTGAAGTGGCTCGAGTGTTTCGAACTGTGAAGCCAACAGCGAGGCAGGCATGAAGTGGCCCGGACGGCTGGCCTGGCGCCGACCGATCACCTCCGGTGACCCGGCGAGGTGGAGGAAGATCACCTCGGGGCAATTCCGCCGCAGTTGGTCGCGGTACTTACGCTTGAGTGCCGAGCAACTCATGACCCCGCCGTCTGCACACCGCGCGGCCAGCCACTCCCCGATCGCTTCGAGCCACGGGTAGCGGTCATCGTCGTTCAGCGGATGGCCTGCCGTCATCTTCACGATGTTCGCGGGCGGGTGGAAATCATCCGCGTCGCCGAACGGGACCCGCAGACGCTGGGCCAAGGCGGCGCCCACCGTCGACTTGCCAGAGCCTGATACGCCCATGACGACGATTGGTGACCCCATACCCCTCCACCTACCCGGTTGTGCTTGACGTCACACAGCATGCAACAATAAGCATACGATTGTAACCCTGTCACGGAAACATATGTTCTTAGTAACTCATAGCAAAGCTATGACAAGATGTATAGGTGGCTTCGCCTTCAAACGTCGGCGCCTTGCACCGCAATCTGTTGACCGCGCTCGGAACGGGCATCGCCTCCGGGAAATACCAGGACGGGCAGGTGCTGACCCTCGAAGCCGTCAGCGCCGAGCACGGTGTCTCCCGCAGCGTCGCCCGCGAAGCAATACGGGTACTCGAGTCGATGGGTATGGTCGCGTCCCGCCGCCGCGTCGGGATCACCATCCAGCCGTCGACGACCTGGAATGTGTTCGACCCACGAGTCATTCGGTGGCGCCTCGAATCCGATGATCGCGCAGCGCTTTTGGTGACGCTATCGGAGTTGCGACGCGGGTTTGAGCCTGCCGCAGCGGCTTTGGCCGCCCGCCGTGCCGACCCGCACCAGTGCAGGATCATGGCGGCCGCGGTGTCCGACATGGTGATCCACGGGCGAGCCGGCGACCTCGAGTCCTACCTGCTTGCCGACAAGGTCTTCCACCGCACACTTCTGGAAGCCAGCGGCAACGAGATGTTTCGCGCGCTCAACGATGTGGTGGCCGAAATCCTGACCGGCCGGACGCACCATCACATGATGCCCAGCACACCGAACCCGACGGCAATCGAGCTACACGATGAGGTCGCCCGCGCCATCCGACTGCGCGATGAAGCCACCGCCGAGCGTGCCATGCGCGCGATCATCGATGAGGCGGTGACAGCAGTGGTCGACGAGTTCTCCATCGACGCCA
Source organism: uncultured Actinomycetota bacterium (assembly GCA_963817825.1). Lineage (GTDB taxonomy): Bacteria > Actinomycetota > Actinomycetes > Mycobacteriales > Mycobacteriaceae > Mycobacterium. Next base: position 373,177 of record CAWFQG010000015.1, read on the forward strand.
ATCAGGACTTGGGTCCGTAGCTGTAGTTGATCTTGCTGATGATCGGCTCGAAGCTGTTCGTCGAACTCACGACGACCTCGCAGTGTGCCGGCCTGCCCACCTGGCCGACCAGATCCTCTTTGCACGTGACCGCCTGCGGGTGCTCGCCTGCCTTCGTCAGCCGCCCGATATATCTGCCTGCAGTGCCCCCTTGGCGACCGTCGGTACATTGTTCCCACCAACGTTCATGCTGCAGCCCGCCAGCGCACAGCACAGCGCCCGGGCTGCGGCAAGGGCGGCAGTCGACGGATTCATGGAGCTTCTCTGATATTTGCTATATATACGTGCTGCGTAGATTGGATGAGGAAATACAGGGTTATATTGCCAGGAGGTAATTAACTGTGAACGACACCAGGGTCCCGGGGCTAGCGCGTCGCTTCTTCGATCGATTCGAGCCGGTGCATGCCGTCACCTACTTCTCGCCGGAAAGCCGGGCCGCGTTCGACGGTCTGGGCTTCCGGGGCTTCTGGATGGGATATTTCGCGGGCAGATCCGCCCCGCTGGGCATCGTGCCGACAGAGGTGGTGACTGCGCTGTTCTACAACTTCGCCCCCAGCCGCGTCGCCAAGGCGTTGCCCACTGCCTGGGAGGTGGCCACGCCCGATTTGGCGTTGCGCGCCCGCCTGGACTCGGCCGTCGCCACCTTGCGGCGCTATGGCGTGACCGACGAGGACGCGCAAACCGCCGCCGAATTGGCGGCGAAAGCGGCCCGCGGGGCGCCGCTCGACGGTCGGCCGTTGTTCGCCGCCAACGCGGCGCTGCCCTGGCCATCCGAACCGCTGGCGATGCTCTGGCACGCGGTCACCCTGCTTCGCGAACAACGCGGTGACGCGCACGTGGCCGTGTTGACCGCGGCGGGCCTGTCAGGCCGCGAATGCAACGTGCTGCATGCCGCGGCGGGCCGGGTGCCCAAGGAGATGGTCATGCGCAGCCGCGACTACGACGACGACCAATGGCGTGACCATCAGGACGCGTTGGGCCGCCGCGGCCTGCTGGACAGCGACGGCACATTGACCGATGCCGGCCGCGAGCTCAAACAGCGCATCGAGGACACCACCGACGAACTTGCCCTGAGCGCACTCGAACCGCTCGCCGATGCCGAAGTCGAGGAGTTGTTCCGAGCACTCACCCCGATCGCACGGGCGGTCGTCGCGGCCGGAGACGTGCCCGCCGCCACGCCGATGGGCCTGAACCGAGACGACCTCGGCGACGCCAGCGCTCATCTGACGTGAGTCACACCGCGAGCGCCGTGTTTGAAGTGATCTTCTCTTCCACAGTGCCCTCGGCGGTGCCGCCGTGACTCTGCCAGGTCACCGTGTCGCCGTTGCGAAATTCTTGCTTTCCTTTTTCGGCGGTTTACCCACTGCGGGCGAGAAGATGCGTTCCGCGGACTGGAGCACCGTCATCGTTGGTTTCGGTTCCACTCGACCCAGCCGACACCAGTGCGGCCATCGTCGGTGGTGACCGTCGCCCATGCGCGCGGGAAATGACTCACCCGGCCGTCGGCGGCGGTGAGAAGCACCGGTGCATGGCCCTTGACGTCGACCGTGACGTTCAGGTCACCGTAATTGACCGCTGTTGTGCGCGGTAAGTCGTTGTCGCCGAACGTTTCCTGTGCGGTGACGACCTGCAGTTCAACAAGCGGTTGACCAGGTTGCTGGACGTATCCAACACCGATCTGCGGTGCACCGGGGATGCGGATGTCCACTCCATGGATATGCGTGCCGTCGTCGAGATGCAGTGCGCTCCAAACCCAATCCATGCTCCACCAGTCCCGCACGCCCCAGGAGTGGTCGCGCTGCCCTGGCACGCTCTCCATCGAAAATGTGCGACCGTCGGCGACGACCGTGCCCGACACCCTGCAGGGGATCTCATAGCGGGGGGTGATGCGATATTGATACGGCGCGCCCGCCGTCGCCCACACCAGATTCATCGTCAGCTCGACGGGTCTGCCGGCTTCGCCGCGCAACAACGCGGCCGGATCGTCATATGCGTGCCCATGTCCGCGCACCGACACCTTGTATGTCTCCAACGGCTCGGTCGCGTCGAGCGTGAGATCGATGGAATCTGTGCGGACGGCGCCGGGGTCGTCGGGCAGCACTACCTCGAAGTCGTTCAGGGCGACTGTCGGCATGTTCGGGCCGCACAAGAGCGCGTTGATCCATGCCGTGTGCTGGTTTGGATACAGCCCGAGCCGTATCCACCCGCCGACACCCTGCAGCGCGTCGGTGAAGTCGAAGTACCAGCTCTCATTCCACAGCGGCTCCTTGGTCGCCGCGTGGGCCTCCTCGTCTTCGGCCGTGGGCATCAGGGGCTCGGGTGCGGCAGGCGCGGGCAGAGTCGCCAATGCATCGGTATCAAGCACGTGTTGGGCATGGCGTTTCAGCATCACCATGAACATCTCGTCACCACGCTCGGTGCGCTCGACCAGCATCGGCGAGACGATCGCCATCATCACGCCGAAGAAGCTCTGCCGGCGAACACCCTCACGGACATCGCCGAATCGGATTGCAGGGTCTGGCCCCAGCGACTTGTGGTACGCGCGCAGCAACGCGTCATAGTTGTCGCGGCGAATGTCGTCGGGCAGCGCGCCGCCGAGGAAGTACGCGACATCGATCATCGCGGGTCCCCACGTGACGGTCTGCCAGTCCACCACCGTGAGCGGCCGGTCGGCGCCGTGCGCGCCGAACAGCATGTTGTCCAGCCGGTAGTCACCGTGTACCAGCCCGTGAACACGATCCGATGCCTCGGCGTGGTACGCGTCGAAACTGGCGACCAACCGCTCACACACCTCGCGGTGGGCGGGAGCGATGCGCTCGTCGTAGCGTTCGGCGAACCCGGCGTACAACTGCGCGATAAGCGCCTGGTTCATCGGCGCCTCCCGGTTGAGCCACTCCACGTCGGCCATCGCGCTCTCGCCGATCAGCGGAGCGTGCAGTCGACCGAGTTCGGTCAACGCGAGCATCGCCTGTTCGACTGTGGCGCCGCGAATCTCATCGCCCACCACAGCGGGATCGGCATCACCGAGCAGAAGATGGAAGATGCCTGTCTCCGCGTCGAACCCCGCGCTATAACAGGGCGCGACGGGACCGCCGATGCCTGGTGCGATGTCCGTGTAGAACCGCACTTCGCGTTCGTACAGTCCCAGCGCCAGACCCGTCTGCCTGCTCGCCGGATCGGTGGCCGCGACCTTGAGCACGACCGAATCCGGGCCCCCCGTGCCCTCGGAGTACTCGAGTGCGACGCGGTAGCACTCACTCATCTGGCCGGTGCCGATCCGCTCGGTGGTGAATCGTTCGACGGTGCCCGCACCGAGGACAGCCGTCAGCCACTCGGCGGTCAGGTCCTGCGGCCGCTCCAACCTAGTGACCGGCACTCGTCGTGTCCGTGTGGCAGGTGTCCGGCGGCGTGCCGACGACGTCGAGTGCCGGGTTTCGGTCGAAGAACCCATATGGCTTGAGCCAGAACGACACCACGTCGACCGGCATCACGGGCCCCACGATCTCCGTAACTGCTCTGAACTCGTCAGCCGATAGCGGATCCAGTGGGTAGCTCACCCGATCACGCAATCACATCGGCCGACTCCGCGCAGGGAGTTCGGCCAGCCGGGCGACGATCAAGCGGGGAGGTACGAGCCGCGTTTGAGAAGCCCGGCAATCCCGCCTAACCTGCCGCCAACGTAAAGCCTTCCCATGCCTCCCGACGTTCGGCGTGCGGATCGTGGACGACGTGTGATCGGCGGTCGAACACCATCACCGCACGGTCGGAGTGCGTGTAGGCCGGCCAGTCGTCACCGGGCACACCGGTGCGGCCGAACTCGCGCCAGCGCGTCTGCACGTCGTCGCTGACCCGCCGTGCCGACCGCCCGTCGGCGGCCGCGGTGAGCAGCGAGCCGAACCTGGTGCGGTACACGTCGAAGACGGCGAAGAGTTCGGTGCCGTGGGTGGCGCCGAGACCCGACCAGTTGAACGTTCGCGGCGCGTAGTCGTAGCGGTACCGATAGGTCGGCGCGTGGGTGCTGTGGCCCTCCGCGATCTGCCACGCCGCCGTGCCGAATGCGAAGTCACCGCCGAGGCGAATGCAGGCGGCCTCGTCCGGATAGCCGGGGTAGGCAGAGGTAATGCGGTCGCGCTGGTCGGGTTGGAGGCCCCCGAGCAGGCCCTCGATCATCGCTTCGTTCGTCGGAAGCAGCTTGAGCCAACGGGTGAACAGCCTGCCCTCATGCGCGTTGTTACCGATGATGAGAGGCACGGGGTGAGCCGCGCCGGTCCGCATCGCCTCGACCGGGTCGAGCGGCAGGTAGTCGGTGCCGCTGGTCGGGCCAACCGCGAAAGCGCCGAGCACACCCGTCCGTGCCCGCTTGATCAGGTCATCGAGCGCGTTCACCAGATCGGCCGGCCTGGCTGCCATCAATGCTTGCGCGGCGTCGTTCTTGTCCACTTCAAAGAGCGCGGCGAACTGCTTCCCATATTCGGCCCTCACGTCGGGAGTGCCCACCATTCCGCTGGCCGGGCTCTCCGAAATTGCATGCGCGAAAAGACCTTTGGCAGCGGGCACCGCCAGCAAGGTCGCGACCGCCTGGGCGCCCGCGCTTTCGCCGAAGATCGTCACATTCTCAGGGTCTCCGCCGAAGGCCGCGGCGTTGTCGCGCACCCAGCGCAACGCCATCACCAGATCCCGCAGGAACAGGTTGTCGTCGATGGTGATGTCACGCGTCGACAGGGACGACAGGTCGAGACAGCCCAGTGCGCCGACCCGGTAGTTGACTGAGATGTAGACACAGCCCTTGCGCGCGAGTGCCGCGCCATCGTAGATCGGCGTCGCAGAGCTGCCGAGGATGTAGCCGCCGCCGTGGATGAACACCATCACCGGCATCGGTTCGTCGCGGCGTCTTTTCGGCGTGGTGACGTTCAGCGTCAAACAGTCCTCGCCCATCGGCTGATATTTGCCGACACCGAGCGCCGTGTACATGGGCTGCTGCGGAGCGCAGTTGCCGAACCCGTGGCAGTGACGCACACCGGGCCACGCCTGCACGGGCCGCGGCGCCTGGAATCGCAGTGGGCCGACCGGGGCCTGGGCGTAGGGAATGGACCGCCACCGGTGCACGCCGTCGCGCGTGAATCCCTCGACGGTTCCGGACCTGATGTTTGCGCGGACGATGTGTTCGTGCATCTTCCGACCGTATCGAAAGACGCGCCACGCCGCGCCTGGCTGGCATTCGGCGACCGGCCCGCTAGCCTGGCCACTATGCGGATTGCTGTGCTTATTGCGGCGTCTGTGCTGGTCGGGGGCTGTTCACAGGGGGTTGGCAGAGACGCCGAGACATCCCAGAGCTCCGTGTCGGCACCGACGCGCACGACGACCTCCACGCCGCGCACGACTACGCCCACGTCACCGACTCCGGCTAAACCGCCGGAACCGGGAGCCGATGTCGCCGACGTGATCAAGTTCGTTGAATCGGGAAACCCGGTCGACGTAGGTCAGTTCCACACCGCGACCCGAGAAGGGGCCACGACGCAACTCGGCGACGACGTCGCCTTCACTACACCCTCGGGTAAGACGAATTGCATGACCGACTCGAAGAACTCCGGCGGCGCGCTGGCCTGCCTGGTGGATCTGGTGATTCCGCCACTTCAACCGCCCGACGTGTACGGCCAGTGGAAGGGCGGATGGGTCGATTTCGACGGTCCCAGCATCGAAATCGGTTCTGCGCATGGCGATCCCGGCCGGTTCGGCACCGGCACTGGCCCTGAACTGCGGTACGGCGATGCACTCGCCTTCGGCGACTACCGCTGCCGGTCAGACCCGGCGGGACTGTACTGCGTCAACTACGCTCATCAGTCGGCCGTCCGGTTCAGCGACGCGGGCATCGTCCCGTTCGGATGTCTGCAGAAGGTGACACCGCCAGCAGACATCGGCGAGAAGTACAGCTGCTGAGCCGGTTCAGGCGACACCCTTCTGACGAAGCAGTGGCAGCACGCCTTCGGCGAACCAGTAGGCCTCTTCGAGGTGCGGGTAGCCCGACAGGATGAACTCGTCGAACCCCAGCGAGTGGTACTCGTAGATCAGGTTGGCGACCTCCTCGTGGCTGCCGACGAGTGCCGTGCCTGCTCCGCCGCGAACCAGCCCGACACCCGCCCACAGGTTGGGGTAGATCTCGAGCCGGTCGATCTGCCCGCCGTGCAGAGCGGTCATCCTGCGTTGGCCTTCGGACTCCGATTTCGCATGCAGCTCAGTGGCTTTGGCGATCTGCTCGTCCGTCAGCTCGGCCAGCAGCTCGTCGGCGACCGCCCATGCCGCCGCCGAGGTGTCACGGCTGATGGTGTGCAGCCGAATCCCGAACCGCACGCTGCGACCCCGTTCCGCGGCCAGCGCGCGGACCCGTTCGATCTTGGCCGCCGCGGCCTCCGGCGGCTCCCCCCAGGTGAGGTACACGTCGACATACTCTGCGGCGATCGGCAGCGCGGCACCCGATGAGCCCCCGAAATAGATCTGCGGCAACGGGTTCGGCGGCGCCGACACCCTGGCGTCCTTGACGGTGTAGTACTGGCCGTTGAAGTCGACGGACTCCTCGGCCCACGTCGATTTGACGATGTGCAGGAACTCGCCCGTGCGGGCATAGCGCTCGTCGTGGCTCAGCCAATCTCCGAAGCGGCGCTGCTCGACGTCGTCGCCGCCGCTGACGATGTTCAGCAGCACCCGGCCCTCCGAAAACCGCTGCAGCGTCGCGGTCTGCTGGGCGGCCAGCGTGGGTGGCACCAGACCGGGACGGAAGGCGACGAGGAACTTCAGCCGTTCGGTCTCCGAGAGCAGCGCCGCCGCTGTCAGCCAGGCGTCCTCGCACCACGTGCCTGTCGGGGTGAGCACCCCCTCGTACCCAAGTCGGTCGGCGGCGCGGGCCACCTCGGCCAGGTAACGGCGGCTGGGTGCCCGGTAGTTCGCAGGAACGGTGTGATGCGACGACGCATGCGATGCGCCGACGATGGACCGGCTGTCACCGTTGGTGGGCAGGAACCAAAAGAATTTGGCTGGCATGTCTCTCCTAGTTAGTGCTGATCAGCAGGGGACGCAGAGCCTCGTTGTATCGGCGGTCGACCCAGTTGTCGAACTTCGGTGCCGGTGAGGCGATCTGGCCTGACTCGGCGAAAAGGTCCGCGAGTTTCTGTTCGGAGGCCACCACCTCGTCGTCGAGTTCGGTCGGCAGTCTCAGGCTGCGCGACTGCGACACTTCGGCGACCTTCGGATCGAGACCCACTGCAGCGGCATAGCTTTGCGCCCACTGGTCGGGGTGGTCCTTGGCCCATCGAGCGGCCTTCTCGAATCGCACGAGCAGGTCGGAAAGCGCGGTGTTCCGTTTCGGGTCGGCCAGCGTCTGGTCGGATGCTATGCCGAACCAGTAGCCGTTGGTAATGTCACGTGCCTGGCCGATACTGCGAACCGGCAACTGTTCGGCGGCCTGCGCGGTGTAGGGATCCCAGATCGCCCATGCATCGGCCTGGTGCGCAGTGAAGGCCGACAACGCGTCGGCGGGTTGCAAGAACACGAGCTGCACATCCGACGGGCTGAGGCCGGCGTTTTTCAGCTGCGCAAGGATATGGCCGTGCGCCGAACTACCCTTGCCGACCGCGATGCGCTTACCGCGAAGATCGGCAATGGATTTGATCGGTGAATCCGCTTGCACCAGAACCTGATCCCCGTTGCCTCCGCCGTCATACGCCGCGACCACCTTCACCTTGGCGTTGGATGCCGCACCGAAGATCGGCGGAGTGTTGCCGGTGATCGCGAAGTCGATCTTCCCCGCAGTAGCGGCCTCGATCTGCGGCGGGCCGGACGTGAACGTCGAGAAGGCAACCTTGTACGGCAGGCCATCCAGTGCCCCGGCCGCACGCAGCAGCGACTCGGTGCCGCCCTTCTGATCGCCGATCTGCAGAGTCAGTCCGGACAGCTCAGACAGCGGCACGGTCGGCGGCGCTTCCGTGGCGCCGGAGCTCTCCTGGCGCGACACACATGCGGCCAGCATCCCGACCAGGATGGCAAGGACGGCAACCCGAAACGCCAACGGCCGGCGAGATGCGGTCATATCTGTTCCCTTCGTCAATGGTCTTGTCAGATCGCCACGCCGAGCTTGTCGAGCAGCTCGGCGCGGTAGTGCCCCGTTTCGGCGGGTGCCTCCCCCGCCGCGGGGCGCGGTTTGTCGATTGTCAGCGTGTGCACTACGCGCCCTTCGTCCAGCACGAGCACCCGGTCGGCGAGCGCGACGGCTTCGTCGACATCGTGCGTGACGAGCAGCACGCCGAATCCGTGCTCACGCCACAGGTCGAGCAGCAATCCGCGCATGGTCAGCCGAGTCAGGGCATCCAGGGCGCCGAACGGCTCGTCCAGAAGCAGCAGCTCCGGCTCGGCAACCAGCGCGCGGGCAAGCGAAACCCGTTGCGCCTGTCCGCCGGACAGGGTCGAGGGCCAGGCCTCGGCGCGATCGGCCAGCCCGACGTCCGCCAGCGCCCGGTCGGCCCGACGCCCGGCCTCCTCGCGGACGAGCTTGCTCCGGTTCAGTCCGTACACCACATTGGCGCGCACGTCCCGCCACGGGAACAGCCGTGGCTCCTGGAACGCAAGCGCGGGAGCGCCGGTGACCGTGCGCTCGCCCGTGTGGTCATTCGACAGGCCTGCGAACACGCGCAGCACGGTCGACTTACCTGAGCCACTGCGGCCGATGAGCGCGACGATTTCTCCTTGGTCGATCGCTACCGAGACATCGGTCAGCACGTGGCGATCGCCGTACCACTTGTTGACGCCACGCAACTCGCCCGCACGCGCGGTGCGCCGATCTGAGGCGACGGTCATGTGCGATACCTCAGGGCTCGTCGCTCCAGTGCCCGGACCATGGCGTCGGTACCGATTCCCAGCAGCGCGTAGACGATCAGGCCAAAGATGATGATGTCGATGCGCAGGAAGTCACGTGCGTTGTTGATCAGGAACCCGATTCCCTTGTCCGCGTTGATCTGCTCAGCGACGATCAGCGTCAGCCACGCGATGGCGAGCGACTGCCGCAATCCGACCAGCACCTGCGGCGCGGCACTGGGGATGATGATGACCCGCAACCGTTGCCAGAACGAGAACCCAAGCACCTGTGCCGTTTCGAACAACTTCGGGTCAACCTGACGAATCGCCGAGAAGGTGTTCAGGTACAGCGGAAAGCTGACGCCGAGCGCGACCAGCAGAACCTTCGGCAGTTCGCCGATTCCGAACCACACGATGAACAGCGGGATGAGGCCGAGGTGCGGCAGGGCACGCACCATCTGCATCGGTGGGTCGACTGTGGCTTCGAACCACTGCGACAGACCAACGGCAGTTCCCAGCGCGACGCCGAGAATCCCGCCAAGCACCAGTCCCTCGACCACTCGAACGCCAGACACCCCGAGGGCGTCGGCCAGTTGCCCGTTTTTGATGAGTTCGGCGCCGGCCCCGAGGATCAGGGACGGTGCGGGCAAGACGTCCTGCGGGATGAGGCCGAGCGCGCTGCCCAACTGCCACAGAGCGAGCAGGACCACCGGCGACGCCATGCGGATGGCGGCCCACTTGCGGTCACTCCGCCGCCCGGGGGCTGTCGGGCCGGCGGACAGGGTGGGTGTCGTCACGGTGGAACCGAGGCTACGCAGCCTGTCGGCACCGATGAAGGGTTGAACTCTGCGTGAGAGAAAGACCGCGGCCCTGCCGAGTGAGCTGCGAAACACTCACTCCAGCAGGGCCGTTGCGCACTGGTCCTATTCGGCTGTGATCACAACCGGAAGTTGCCGTCGACGATGACGGGCGTCACCTTGTGGCCGTTGATGGTGGAACTCGCGGAGCGGTTCGCCAGCAGGACGATCTGCTGAGCCTGCTGAAGCTGCCGCTTGTTGCGCACGCTGTTGCGGAACTGCAGTTCGTTCAGCTGCTGCAACTCTGCCTGCTCGAAGTCGCGGCCGCTGATACCGCCGTTGAACTGCACGCCGATAGCGCTGCCGTCGGGACGAACCACCCAGGATGCACGCACGCCTTCGAACTCTGCGGTGTACATACCTGCAGGCGCCGGGACCGAAGCCGCGGTGAACTTGTAGGCGACGCCATTCATGGTCAGATCGCCGACCACGTCCTTGCCGTCGAAGTCGGCCCTCAAAGTGTCTTTGAATCGCGACGTGATGTCGATCTTCCCGTCTTTCTGGTTGCCGAAGAACCAGGCCTCGTCGTCGGTGCCGTTGCAGGCGTAGGCGGCGATCTGGTCGCCGTCGACGGCGACGCCGATGGTCATCGTCTTACCGTCGGCCGCCTTCATATCGGCGATGTACTTCGCCGACTTCGGGAACGGTGCCGCGGTGGCGGGAGCTGGTGTCGCGGAGGACGCCGGTGAGGCCCCAGTGGACTCCGTCGATTTGGTCGACGTGCCACTAGAGCAAGCGGAAAGGATGCCAAGGGCCAACAGCGCGATGACACCCATGAACAGGATGCGGATGTGTTTTCTCATGGGACCAGCATGGGCGGCGCGAACCTGCGGTACATGAAGAATGTGTGGAGATTCCATGGAGATCTCAGGGCAGCATCGGTGCGAACCGTTGAGCTCAGTCCGCGAGGAAGGCCTCCACTTCGTCGAGAAACACCTGCCAGGCCGGTTCCTGCGCGGTCAGTAGGTGGTTGTTGCTGCTGAGCGCGACGAGCCGCGAATCCGGAATCAGGGCGGCGAGTTCCTCGCCGAATCGCAGCGGCTGTCGATGGTCGTCACGCGAATGGACGATCAGCGTCGGACAGGACACCTGGCTGGCCTCATCCCGCACATCGATCCGCGCGAACTCCTCGAGGAAGCGCACCGCATTCTCCGGCGAGGTGGTGCGCCGCTGCAGCTGGTCGAAGGCCGCCCAGTCCGCCCGCGTGCCATCGGGCAGGAACTGCGCCGCGAACACCTGCCGGAACGCGGGATCGTCCCGGCCCCAGCCCACCCGGGCGAGGTCGAGATCCAATGCTGCAGCGCGCCTTTCCTCCTCGTTCACCGCCCGCGCCCCACGGCCGCGCGCGTACGAACTGCAGAGCACGAGCTTGCTTACGCGGTCGGGATGGCGTGCGGCGTAGGCCACGGCGACAGCGCCGCCCTGCGAGACACCCATCAGCGGGAAGCGATCCAGCCCGAGCGCCTCGACCACCGACTCGAGATCACTGACCCAATCGTCGAAGCCGAAATCCGTTGCGCTCCAGTCCGATAGGCCACAGCCACGTTCGTCGTACCGGATGAATGTCCGTCCCAACGACAGATCCTGCACCCAGTGTCGCCATACCGGGCTTTCGATGTCGTAGCCGAGGTGCGTCATCCAGTTGGCCGCGCGCACCAGCGGCGGCCCCTCCCCCGCTACCGCATAGGCCAGCCGAACGCCGTCGGCCGCCCGGCAGAACGCGATGTGCTGTCGTGGCGGCGGCGGTTCCTCCGGCGGCTCCGGTTCGTCGACGGGGGCCGGCGCGTCGTCGACGACGGTGGCGACGAACTGGTATCCGCGGCCGCGCACCGTCCTGATGTAGCGCTGCGACTCACCGTCGTCGCCGAGCGCCCGTCGCGCAGCCTTAATTCGGCTGGTCAATGCCGCCTCGCCGACGAACCGGCCGCCCCACACCGAGTCGAACAGCTCTTCTTTCGTGACGCACCGCTGGTGGTTGCCGACGAGCTGGGTCAGGACGTCGAAAACCTGCGGCTCGACACGGACAACCTCGTCGTCGCGGCGCAGTTCATATCGCTGGGTGTCCAGGACGAAACGGTCGAAACGCCACATGCCGGGTTCCCACCCTCATCGCCAGCCGTCTGCCGCCTTTGCGGCCCTCATCAGAGCGTCGCACAGCTCCCGCAGCTCCGTGGGCTTCGCGCCCTCGTCGATCGCGGTGGCGACGTCTTCGGCGGCGCATCTGACCTGGTAGACCCGATCGGACAGCTCGCAGGCCTCGTCGGCGCTCAGCACTACGGAGTCCGGGGCCAACGACGTGCCCTTCACCTGGGCGCGCTGCTCATATGCACGCTGCCGACACGACTGCCTGCAGTACTGCCTGCGCCTGCCGAGGGTGGCGTCTGCCACTTCACGACCGCACCAGCGGCAGGTCTGGGAACGTCGACGGATTCTGGTGCCGGTGTCCACGGATCCCGACTGTAGACCGGTTGCGCCCCATATCCCGGTATCATTAAGGGTTGAGTCGGGAACTGGCTGCCACTCGGCAGCGTTGTTCAACCGGACAAAATGCGTTTCAAAGGAGTGTTTGACGATGGCTGATCGCGTGCTGAGAGGCAGTCGCCTCGGCGCCGTGAGCTACGAGACCGACCGCAACCACGACTTGGCGCCCCGTCAGGTAGCCCGGTACCGCACAGACAACGGCGAAGTGTTCGATGTTCCGTTCGCCGACGATGCCGAGATTCCGGGCACCTGGCTGTGCCGCAACGGCATGGAGGGCACCCTGATCGAGGGTGACGTGCCGGAGCCCAAGAAGGTCAAGCCGCCCCGGACACACTGGGACATGCTGTTGGAGCGCCGCTCGGTGGAGGAGCTCGACGAGCTGCTCAAGGAGCGCCTCGACATCATCAAGACGCGGCGTCGCGGCAGCTGACCCAGCCCTGGGCTAGCTTCGGCTGGCGGCCACACCGCGGGCGCGATCAAGGCGCCCGCGAAGTCCCCATTCGGCGACCTTGACCATCGCCTCGCGGATGTTCGACCCGCTCATCTTCGACACGCCCAGCTCGCGCTCGGTAAAGGTGATCGGGACCTCGACGACGACGAAGCCGTCGTTGATGGCGCGCCAGGTCAGGTCGATCTGGAAGCAGTAGCCCTTCGAGTCCACGGCGGCCAGGTCGATCTTCTCCAGCACCTCACGCCGGTAGGCCCGGTAGCCCGCGGTGATGTCGTGCACATCGACGCCGAGCAACACCCTGGCGTAGGTGTTGGCGGTCTTGGACAGCGCGAACCGGCGTCGCGGCCAGTTGCGGATGGCCCCTCCCGGGACGTAGCGGGATCCGATTGCGAGGTCCGCGCCGCCGTCGACGGCGTCGAGCAGGCGGTGCAGCTCCTCGGGTGCGTGGCTGCCGTCGGCGTCCATCTCGACCAGGACTGAGTACTCGCGACTGAGTCCCCACGCGAATCCGGCGAGATACGCCGCGCCCAGTCCGTTCTTGCTGGCGCGGTGCATCACATGCACCCGGTCCGGGTCGCCGAGTGCCAGCTCGTCGGCGAGCTGGCCGGTGCCGTCGGGACTTCCGTCGTCGACGATCAGAATGTGCACGTCGGGCACGGCCTTGTGAACCCGGCCGACGATCAAGGGCAGGTTCTCCCGCTCGTTGTAGGTGGGGATGATGACCAGAGTGCGCTGACTCGGGCGTTCTGCTGGCCCAGGGCCGCTCATGTGGTTCCTCTTTCGGTGCCGTCCTCATCGGACGGTGTGGTGTGACCGCTGGCGCCGGTCGCCGGCCTGCGACGACGCACGAACCTTCCATTGTGCAGCATCGCGGCGATCAGGGCCCCGATGCCGATGGCCACGAGCAGGCCCTGCACGTAGGGACCCCACCGCGTTGCGGCCGTGAACTGCGTCTTCAGCCGGATTGGCAGGTCGAAGTAGGCCGGCTCGAAGAATTGGGTCCGGGCCAGCACCCGCCCGTCGGGCGCGATCACCGCGCTGATCCCGGTCGTGGCCGCCACGATGACGTAGCGGTTGTGCTCGACGGCCCGCAGCCTGGCGAACGCCAGCTGCTGGGTACTCATCACCTCGTCGAACGTGGCGTTGTTGGACGGAACGGCCAGCACCTGGGCGCCGTTGAGCACCGACTCACGCGGCGCCCGGTCGAAGATGACCTCCCAACACGTGGACACCCCGATGGGCACACCGGCCGCGGTGACCACGCCGTTGCCGCTGCCGGGCACGAAATAGCCGGCCCGCTCCGCGTACGGAGACAGGTGCTTGAAGAAGCTTCGCCATGGCAGGTACTCGCCGAACGGCTGGATGATCTGTTTGTCGTGGCGGTCACCGGGACCGGTTTCGGGATCCCAGACGATGACCGAGTTGGACGACACCGGACTGTCGCGGGTGTAACCCGGCGCCGCGAGGACGCCACCGACCAGGATCGGCGCCTTGATCGCCTGCGCCGCGACCGAGATCTGGTCGGCTGCGTCCTGGTTGGCCAGCGGGTCGATGTCCGACGAATTCTCCGGCCAGATGACGAACATCGGCCGCGGCGCGCGCCCGGAGCGCACGTCGTCGGCCAGCCGCATGGTTTCCCGCACGTGGTTGTCGAGCACCGCGCGGCGCTGGGAGTTGAAGTCCAGTCCGAGCTTGGGCACGTTGCCCTGCACGGCCGCGACGTTCACCGACGGCTCGTCGGCGGAGCCCGCACCGGAGCGCCGAACCTGTGGCCAGATCGCGGCCGTGGAGATCAGCACCAGGCAGATGCACACTCCAGGCAGGACGACTGCGGGCGGTCCCGTGTTGGGTTTCGCGTCGCCACCGCGTCGCCACCAGTCGACGATCTCGAACGTCAGCGCGGCGAGGCTGAAGCCGAGAAGCGTCACCGCGAATGACACCAGCGGTGCGCCGCCGATCTGCGCCAGCGGCAGGAAGGGCCCATCGGTTTGACCGAAACCGACTACACCCCAAGGGAATCCACCGAAGGGTACTGTCGACTTCGCCCACTCTGCGAGCGCCCATAGGCCGGCGAACCAGACCGGCCACCCGGTCAACCGGCGCGCGACCGCGACCGCGAGCAGTCCGAATACGGCGGGGAACACGGCCTCCAGGAGCGAGAGAACGAGCCACGGCAGCAGCCCCACCATCCCACCGGTCCACGGCAACAGCGGGATATAGAAAGCCGCGCCGAACAAAAAGCCGTAACCGAATCCGCCGACGAGTTTGGTGTCCTTGCGAGTCAGCACCCAGGCCAGCAGAGCGAACGAGACAATCGCCGTGTACCACCAGCCGAACGGCGGAAAGCTGGCGCACAGCAGGAGCCCGCCGAAGATGGCGGCGCTGAGGCGTGGCAGCCGTGCGACCACCGCCGCACCGAACCGCTTGACCCATTCGGGAACTTCGCGGCGCGCATCGGATTCGACGGTCGGGGCGGGCCGGTTGTCCGCTTCTTCTGGGTCGGGCTCTTCATCGACGTCGGGCTCGTCGGTGAGCGCCGGCAACGAGTCGATGTCGTCGTCGGCGCGGGCCCGGCCGCGGCGCGTTGTCCGCTTAGGCATGGATGACGGCACCTCGGTGAACGGTCTGCACGCAGCGTGGCAGCGGGTCGTCGGCGCCGAGCCGCGGCAGGCCGGGCACCCGCGACCGCGGGTCGGTCGACCACCGCTGCACGGCGTTGTCGGGGGCGATGACTTCCAATTCGTCGGTCTCCCATACCGCGTAGGACGCGGGCGCGCCGGGAACCAATGTTCCAGTCACCCCGTCGCGGATACCGCCTGCGCGCCACGCGCCGCGGGTCGCCGCGGAGAACGCCGCCCGCATCGATACCGCGCTTTCCGGTGTCCGGTGCAGGGTGGCCGCCCGGATCGTCGCCCAGGGATTCATGCTTGTGACCGGGGAATCGGAGCCGAAGGCGAGAGGCACGCCTTGGGATGCTAACAGCGCCAGCGGATTGAGCCGGACGCCTCGGTCCCTGCCGAGACGCATCGCGTACATCCCGTCGGTGCCGCCCCACAGCGCGTCGAAGTTGGGCTGCATGCTCGCGATCACGCCCCACGCACCGAGTCGGGCCGCCTGCTCGGGGGCGACCATTTCCAGGTGCTCGAGCCGGTGGCCGCAGTGCGCGACCGCCTGCGCCCCCAGCTGGTCCACCACGTGCTGCAGAGAGGCGACGACGGCACTGACCGCCGCGTCGCCGATCACGTGGAAACCCGCCGTGATGCCCGCTTCGGTGCAGGCCCGTAGATGTGCGGTGATGGCGTCCGGATCGAGATAGGTGTTGCCGCAGCCCTCCGGTGCGTCGGCATACGGCTCGTGCAGCCACGCGGTGCGCGATCCGAGGGCACCGTCGACGAACAGATCCCCGGCCAACCCACGCGCGCCCGTCGCCTCGACCAGGTCTTCGGCCTGCGCGCGGTCGGTGACCGCTTCGCCCCAGTACCCCGCGATTTCGACGCCGTGCGCAGTGGCGCGCAGGTCCTGCCAGTCGTCGATGCCGCCGATCTGCGGGCCCGCGCATTCGTGGACGGCGACGATTCCGTTGGCCGCAGCGCTGTCGAGTGCGGCGGCGCGGGCGCCTGCCCGCTGCTCGCGGGTCAGCCGGTCCCGCGCGGCGGCCCGGACGAGGTGGTGGGCGTCGGCGGTCAACGGGCGCTGCCGGTCGAACCCGTTGGCGGCGGGCAGGTCGGGCGCGAGCTGTCGTAACGCGGTCGACGCCGCCGCCGAGTGGACGTCTACGCGGGCCAGGTAGGCCGGTCGGTCCCCCACGACGCCGTCCAGGTCGTCGGTGCTCGGCGGGGTCGGTTCGGGCCAGCCCGACTCGTCCCATCCGTGGCCCCAGATGGGCCCCTCGGGATGTGCCTTCGCGTATTCGGCGATCAGCTGCATGCAGTGCCGCACCGAGGTGGCGGCACGCAGATCGAGGCCGACGAGCGCCAGGCCGGTCGCGGTGAGGTGCACATGGCTGTCGACGAAGGCAGGTGCGACGAAGCCGCCGTCGAGGTCGACGACCTGGGCATCAGAGAATTGGGCGCGGCCGACGTCGTCGCTGCCCAACCAGACGACGGTGCCATCGCGGACGGCCATTGCGGTGGCGTCCGGCATAGCCGGGCTGTGAATCCGGCCGCCCAGCAGGAGCGTCGTCAAGTCAGTCGGTCTTGCGGGGCAACGCTTGCGGCTCGATGTCGACAACGTCACTGTCGACGTCCACGACGTCGATCACTTCGCCGTCGATGTAATCGCCATAACCGGCGACCGGCCGGCTCGCCGCGGCGGTCACGACCGTGATCAGCGGCATTCGCCTGGCGGCAACGGCCGTCAGAAGCGGACGGGCGGCTGCACGGGTCGGCGGGAGCAACAGAAGCAGGCCAGCAGCCGTCGTCACCAGGCCGGGAATGAACACCAAAACGGTGCCAAGCGCGACGAGAGCGCTGTCGGTGACCGCGCCCTGGGGCGTGGTAAGTCCGGACCGCAACCGGCCGATATGGCGCTTGACCTGGGAACCGGCCAGCACGAAACCGAGCACGGTGGCGCCAAGCAGGGCCAGCACCGTCCAGCCGAATCCGATCGTCGAGACCAGCGCCACCATGACCGCCAGTTCGACGACGGCGTAGATCAGGAACAGCCGTATCGCCATGCTCTGCCAACGCTCCGGAACGCCGTGGGGTTCCTACGCCGGAGCCGGCGCGGTGACCTCGATGGCGCTGTGAACCTTGTCGATGCCGCCGCGGATGATCGCCTGCGGGATGAAGTACCACGCATGCCACCAGTAGCGCTTGATGACCGCGTCGAACACCCGCCGAGTCTCCGCCTTGGGCAGGTTGCGCGCAACCGCCTCGACCGACTCGCCCTTCACCTTGCCCAGTGCGCCGGCTTTCTGAATCGTCACCCGCGGAGTGTTGTTGATCCGCTTGGTCTTCCACGACCCGTCATCGGTGATGATGAGCAGCCTGTCGCCCTCGGGCACCCCCCACACGGTGGTCGGCTTCGGCTTTCCGTCCTTGGTGAAGGTGGTCAGCAGCAGATACTTCTCGTCATAGACGTCCTTGAAGCTCGGGGCCATTCGTCAGTTCACCGCTCTCAGTTCGATCGTCACGTTGTTCTTCATTCCCCCACGCAGCTTGGAGAAAACGTTGAACGTCTTGCCGATCAGCCCATAGCGCTTCCCGATCGCGTCGTAGGTCGCCCCGTTCGCCGACTTGTCCAAGATCGCGGCGGTCGCCTCGACCGCGTCGCCCTTGGGGGTGCCGCTCCGGTCGCACTCCGCGATGGTCACTCGCGCGGTATTGCGGATCCGTTTGACCTTCCACGACTTCTCCTGGGTGATGACCACCAGCTTGTCGCCGGCGGGCGCCGCCCAGATCGCGGTCGGCTTGGGCCTTCCGTCCTTGGTGAATGTGGTCAGCAGGATGTATTCGCTCTTGGCGATGTCGGCAAAGGTGACAGGCACTCGACCACGGTAGCGGTCATCCCTCGAGGTCTCCTTCCGCCTCCAGGAGCACCGTGCGCAGGCCGTCCAACGTGGTCTGCTCGGGCTGCGCCCACATGCCGCGGTCGGCCGCTTCGAGCAACCGTTCCGCCATCCCGTGCAAGGCCCACGGGTTCGACTCGGTCATGAACTTACGGTTCTCATCGTCGAGGACATAGGAATTCGTCAGCTGTTCGTACATCCAGTCGGCCATCACGCCTGCGGTGGCGTCGTAGCCGAACAGGTAATCGACAGTGGCGGCCATCTCGAACGCGCCCTTGTAGCCGTGCCGACGCATGGCCGTCATCCAGCGCGGGTTGACCACCCTGGCGCGGAACACCCTGGTGGTCTCCTCGGACAAGGTTCGGGTGCGCACGGCGTCCGGGCGGGTGTTGTCGCCGATGTACGCGGCTGGCGCCTTGCCCGTCAGCGCCCGCACGGTGGCCACCATGCCGCCGTGGTACTGGAAGTAGTCGTCGGAGTCGGCGATGTCGTGTTCGCGGGTATCGGTGTTCTTGGCGGCCACCGCGATTCGGCGGTACTGCCGGTTCATGTCGTCGGCGGCGGGCGCGCCGTCGAGGCCTCGGCCGTACGCGAAGCCGCCCCATGCGGTATAGACCTGCGCCAGGTCGGCGTCGTCGCGCCAGTTGCGGCTGTCGATCAGCTGAAGCAGGCCGGCCCCGTAGGTACCCGGCTTGGAACCGAAAACCCTTGTGGTGGCACGGCGTTGGTCGCCATGCTCGGCGAAATCGGCATCCGCGTGAGCGCGTACGTAGTTGTCCTCTGCAGGTTCGTCCAGGTCGGCCACAAGAGCCACCGCGTCGTCAAGCATCGTGACCACATGAGGGAAGGCGTCCCTGAAAAACCCGGAGATCCGAATCGTGACATCGATGCGGGGTCGGCCGAGTTCGGCCAAGGCGATGGGTTCAAGGCTGACGACGCGGCGTGACGCCTCGTCCCACACCGGTCGAACGCCCAGCAGCGCGAGCACTTCGGCGATATCATCGCCCGCGGTGCGCATCGCCGACGTCCCCCAGACCGAAAGGCCGACCGACTGCGGCCAGCTGCCGTGGTCCGTGCGGTAACGGGTCAGCAGCGAATCGGCCATCGCGCTACCGGTTTCCCATGCCAGCCGCGACGGCACCGCCTTCGGGTCGACGGAGTAGAAGTTGCGCCCGGTCGGCAACACGTTGACCAGACCCCGCAGCGGCGAACCCGACGGACCGGCGGCGATGAAACGACCGTCCAAGGCGCGCAGTATCTGATCGACCTCTCCCGTGGTGCCGGCGAGACGCGGCACCACCTCGGTGGCGGCGAACCGCAGAATCGCTGCCACGTCCGGAATGTCGGTGAGGTTCTCGGCGACGGCGGGATCCCAGCCGGCCTGCTGCAGTTCGGCGAGCAGTGCGCGGGCCCGGGTTTCGGCGTCGTCAACCGCAGCACGTTCGTCGGTGCCGTCCTCCGCGAGGCCGAGGGCCTGCCGCAGTCCCGGCACCGACTGGTCGCCGCCGAACAACTGTCGGGCCCGAAGGATCGCCAGCACCAGGTCCAGCTCGGTCTCACCGGAGGGCGCCTGGCCCAGCACATGCAGACCGTCGCGGATCTGGACGTCCTTGATCTCACACAGCCAACCGTCGACGTGCAGCAACATGTCGTCGAACGAGTCGTCCTCGGGCCGTTCCTCCAGGCCGAGGTCGCGGTGCATCTCCGCGGCGCGCATCAGTGTCCAGATCTGCTGCCGGATGGCGGGCAGCTTGCCGGGATCGAGCGCGGCGATGTTGGCGTGCTCGTCGAGCAGCTGCTCCAATCGCGCGATGTCCCCGTAGCTTTCAGCCCGGGCCATCGGCGGAATGAGGTGATCGACGAGCGTCGCGTGGGCCCGCCGCTTGGCCTGGGTGCCCTCCCCCGGGTCGTTGACGAGGAACGGATAGATCAGCGGAAGGTCGCCCAGCGCCGCGTCGGCGCCGCACGCCGCGGACATGCCGAGCGTCTTGCCGGGCAGCCACTCGAGGTTTCCGTGCTTGCCGAGATGGACCACCGCGTCGGCACTGAAACCGCTGTCCAGCCAGTGGTATGCGGCCAGGTAGTGATGGCTCGGCGGCAGATCCGGATCGTGGTAGATCGCGACGGGGTTCTCACCGAAGCCCCGCGGCGGCTGCACCATCAACACCACGTTGCCTGCCTGCAGCGCGGCGATGACGATCTCGCCCTCCTTGTCGTGTGTGCGGTCGACGAACAGATCGCCCGGCGCCGCGCCCCAGTGTTTTTCCACCGCGTCAGTGAGTTCGGCGGGCAGCGTGGCGAACCACGTGCGGTAGTCGTTGGCGGACATTCGAATTGGGTTTCCCGCCAGCTGAACCTCGGTGAGCCAGTCCGGATCCTGACCGCCCCGCTCGATGAGTGCGTGGATCAACGCATCGCCGTCCCGCGCGTCGACTCCAGGGATATCCCCGATCGCATACCCTGCGTCGCGCATCGCCCGCAGCAGCACAACGGCACTCGCCGGAGTATCGAGCCCGACCGCGTTGCCGATGCGGGCGTGCTTGGTGGGATACGCGGAGAAGACCACCGCCACGCGCTTGTCCCCAGGAGAGACGGCACGCAGCCGCGCGTGCCGCACCGCAAGGCCCGCGACGCGTGCGCAGCGTTCCGGATCGGCGACGTAGGAGATCAGGCCTTCGTCGTCAATTTCCTTGAACGAGAACGGGACTGTGATGATGCGGCCGTCGAACTCCGGGACGGCGACCTGCGTCGCGACGTCGAGCGGGCTGAGACCGCCGTCGTTGTCCTGCCATACCGACCGCGGGCTGGTCAGGCAGAGCCCCTGCAGGATCGGGATGTCCAGTGCGGCAAGGTGTGCGACGTTCCATGCGTCGTCGTTGCCGCCCGCGGACACGGTGGCAGGCGTGGCGCCCCCGGCGGCGAGCACGGTGGTCACCATGGCGTCGGCCGATTTCAGCACGTCCAGCATCTCCGGCTCCGCGGTGCGCAGCGAAGCGCAGTAAACCGGTAGTGCACGACCTCCGGCGTCTTCGATTGCGCCGCAGAGCGCTTCGACATATCCGGTGTTGCCTGCCAGCTGCTGGGCGCGGTAGTAGAGCACGGCGATCACCGGGCCTGCGCTCTCGACTGCCCTGCGTTCCAGCAGGCCCCAGGTCGGCGTGATGATCGGCGAGGAGAAGCCGTAGCCGGTCATCAGCATGGTGTCACACAGGAACGCGTGCAGCTGCCGAAGATTCTCCACGCCACCCTGGGCGAGGTAGATGTGCGCCTGCACGGCCGCGCCCGCCGGCACCGTGGAGTGGGTCATCAGGTCGGCATCGGGCGCCTGCTCGCCACTGACCACCACAGTCGGCACCCCGCTGCCGACGACGGCATCGACGCCCTCCTGCCAGGACCGGTAGCCGCCGAGGATGCGGATCACGACGAGGTCCACCCCGTCGAGATGCTCCTCGAGCTCACCGTCGACGAACCGCGCGGGATTGCCCCACCGATACTGTGCGCCGCTGGAACGGGCGGTGATCAGGTCGGTGTCGGACGTCGACAGCAGCAGGACGGTCGGATCTGGCACCCACCATTCGTACCGCATGAGCCGGAACGCTCGACGTCCTCGGTTCGTTCTACCCGACGAGATGAAATGCGTGACGTGTGGAGACGAGATTCTCGCGGAACGGGTGGGGCTGGGCTTCACCTACTGCACGAAGAATTCGTGTGTGCGCCAGAACTCCAAGGGCTTCACGGTGGTCGAGATCGGCCAGACCAAGACGAATGCCGAGTATGTGGTGCTCGAGGGGGCGGCCGGCGAGCGGGCGCTGACGGACATGCGTGAAGGCAAGTACCGCCGCGATCCCGTCGTCGTCAGGCGCGAAAGTGCCGCGTCCACCTTCGACGTTCCCGAGGCTCGGTTTGCAAAACCGAAAACCCAGCGCCCGCAGCCGAACCGGGTGAAGTTCGTTCAGGCGCTGCAAGCCCAGGGCTACGGCGTAGACGAGATTCTCCGACGCGGTTCCTACATGAACCTGCGCCGAAGCGAGGTCGTGCGCTATATGAGCGCACGCGGGCGTTAGCCGGTCAGTTGCCCCAGCGCTGCTTCCAGGACTGCGGATATGGCAGACCCGTGAAGGCGATGAGTAGAACCACGACCGCTAGAAAAACAAAGAGTCCGAACATCGTCGTTCCTTCCGTGACAAGTGTTGTTAGACACGAGTGCAGTAGCTAGGAACCTACGCCCGACACCGCGCCAAAAGAGCATTTCGTGTGGCACAGAACACACCCCTAGGAGATGTGGCGGCCGTCACCTTCGGCCCGGTTTCCGGTTTCTCTGAGCCGAACCCTTGCGGACGCACAATCCGCCCGGCACCGTGCGCGAATGCCTTCACTCGTTCGCGTCGTCAAGCTCGGAGCCAACATCGGTGCACGAGTCGACGGCGTCCGACTCGGAGCCGGTATCGACGCCGCGACCGCAGGGGAAATCAACGCCGCGCTGCTCGAACACAAGGTGATCTTCTTCCGCGATCAGCACGACCTCGACGACGAAGGACAATTGGCGTTCGCGCGCACGTTGGGCACACCGACGACCGCCCACCCGACAGTGACATCGCGCGGACACCGACTGCTGCCCATCGATTCGCGCTATGACAAGGCCAACAGCTGGCACACCGACGTCACCTTCGTCGACCGGATCCCCAAGGCGTCGCTGTTGCGGGCGGTGACGCTGCCCGCCTACGGCGGAACCACCACCTGGGCGTCAACCGAGGCCGCGTACGACCAGTTGCCCGGACCGCTGCGCGCGCTGGCCGACAATCTGTGGGCGGTGCACACCAACCAGTACGACTACGCCACGCAAAGCGCAGCCGGGATTGAACTGACTGCGGAGGAGCGTCAGTACCGCGACGAGTTCGTGTCCGACTACTACGAGACCGAGCATCCGGTCGTTCGAGTTCACCCCGAGACGGGCAGGCCGGTGCTGCTCCTCGGCCACTTCGTCAAACGTTTCGTCGGACTTGGTTCAGCGGAGTCGGCAGCACTTTTCAACCTGCTGCAGACGCGGATCACCAAGCTGGAGAACACCATTCGCTGGAACTGGGAGCCGGGCGACCTGGCCATCTGGGACAACCGCGCCACTCAGCACTACGCCGTCGCCGACTACGACGACCAGTACCGCAACCTCATCCGTGTGACATTGGCCGGTGACGTCCCTGTGGATGTCTACGGCACACCCAGCCGGGCGGTCGTAGGCGACGCGTCGCACTACTCGGATGTGGTGAACCCGGTACCACTGGCCGGCTGAAGCCGAGTCAGCGGCCTGAGACTCCCCAGCGCTGCGCCCACGACTGCGAATAGCCCGGGCCGGTAAGTGCAATCAGCAGGACCAGGATCGCTGCAAAAGCGATGAGACCGAACATCGTCGTTCTCCTCTCAAGAGATGTAGATGTTGTCAGCCGGCGACGACCGCCACGGCTTTCTAGAGGCGATACATCTCCCGTGACATGGCCGAGTGCTCCAAATAGCTGTACCGCTGCGGGTAGTGCCGCTGCGAATGCGCCTTTTCGGGCCTGGCGAACATCGCGCGCACCGCTGCGGAGACGTTCCAGTGCCGTGCGGGCGCGGGCGCCAACGCGGCGGCCGAGCCGAACAGCACCTGCTGCTCGGTGATCAAAGCGGCGCTGCCTGCGGACTGCTCGACAGACGGCGTCGGTGTGGTTTCGGAAGTCGTCGGCTGCTTATTCTCGCGAGCCTTGGTGTCCAATGTGGTCATTTCAGGTACTCCAACCGCCCTTGTCCCGTGCTCGAATGCCGCGGGCTCGTCATAGGAAAAAACTAGAAACGGCGGGCTATTGACGCACGCGTAGTGCACTACCCCAGTGCGTAGCGCCACGTAGCGTGGCCTCATGGCCCGCACCAGAGATCAGGACGCCTGCCCCGGTGCGCTGCAGGTGCACCGGGCCGCCGACGGTGCGCTGGCACGGGTCCGGCTTCCCGGCGGGATGATCGAACCAGCCCAGCTCGAGGCGCTCGCCCACGCGGCCGACCGGTTCGGCTCGGCCGCCATGGAGCTGACGTCGCGGGGCAACATCCAGATCCGGGCCATCACCGACACGGAGGCGGTGGCCGACGCCGTCGCAGCGGCAGGGCTGCTGCCCTCGCCCACCCACGAACGGGTGCGCAACATCGTCGCCTCACCGTTGTCGGGCCGGGTCGGCGGGCGCGCCGACGTACGGGAATGGGTGCATCGGCTCGACGCCGCGATCCGGGGTGAGCCCGCGCTGGCCGAGCTGCCCGGCCGGTTCTTGTTCGGCATCGACGACGGACGTGGCGATGTCTCCGGTCTGGGTGCCGACGTCGGTGCGCAGGTGGCAGGCGATTCTGTCGCCGTGCTGTTGGCCGGCAGGGACACCGGTGTTCGGATCGCGGCATCCGAGGCCGTGCCCACGCTGATATCGATCGCACTTCGCTTCGTCGAGACTCGGGAAAATGCTTGGCGGATAACGGAACTCGCCGATCCCACGGTTCTGGTGAGTGACCTCCCCCAATGCGCGGAGCCAGGGACGACGTTTCCACCCGCCACACGGCCACCCGTCGGCTGGATCACCCAGGACGACGGCCGCACCGCGTTGGGCGCTGCCGTTCCGCTGGGCGTCCTGCAGGCGCGGGTGGCCGAATACCTCGCCGCGATCGACGCACCGATGATCATCACGCCGTGGCGCTCGGTAGTCGTCTGCGACCTCGATGCGGGCGTCGCCGACACCGCCCTGCGCGTGCTCGCGCCGCTGGGCCTGGTATTCGACGAGCACTCACCGTGGCTCGACATCAGCGCCTGCACCGGCAGCCCCGGCTGTGAACACTCCGCGGCCGATGTCCGCGCCGACGCCACCGAGGCTCTGAGCAGCGGCGACGGGATCCACCGGCACTTCGTCGGCTGCGAGCGCGCCTGCGGCAGCCCACCCGTCGGCGAGGTGCTGATCGCCGCGGGAGACGGATACCGGCTGCGCACCGCGTCCCCGTAGGGTGAGCGGGTGCTCGACTACATCCGCGACGCCGACGAGATATACCGGCAGTCGTTCGCGACGATCCGCGCGGAGGCCGATCTGTCCCGGTTTCCCGATGACGTCGCCCGGGTCGTGGTGCGGCTGATCCACACCTGCGGACAGGTCGACGTGGCGGAACACGTCGCGTACAGCGACGACGTCGTCGCCAAGACGTCCGCCGCGCTTGCCGCGGGCGCACCGGTGCTGTGCGACTCATCGATGGTGGCGGCAGGGATCACGCGATCCCGGTTGCCCGCAGACAATGAGGTCGTCTCACTGGTGGCCGACGCGCGGGCCGCCGAGTTGGCCGGCCGCCTGGACATCACCCGCTCGGCCGCCGCGATGCAGCTGTGGGCCGACCGTCTCGGCGGGGCGGTGCTCGCGATCGGCAACGCGCCGACCGCACTGTTCCGGCTGCTGGAACTCGTCGACGACGGCGCGCCGACTCCGGCCGCCGTGCTGGGCGGGCCGGTCGGGTTCGTCGGATCCGCTCAGTCGAAACAGGAACTCGTCGCCCGCCCACGCGGCATGTCGTATCTCGTGGTCACCGGCCGACGCGGCGGGAGTGCAATGGCCGCCGCCGCCGTCAACGCGATCGCCAGTAGCGCCGAATGACGAACGCCGACACTCGCCGGGGAACACTGTTCGGTGTCGGGCTCGGTCCCGGTGACCCCGAACTGGTGACGGTCAAGGCCGCACGGCTGATCGCGCAGGCCGACGTCGTCGCGTATCACAGCGCGCGTCACGGCCGCAGCATCGCCCGCAGCATCGCCGAACCGTACCTTCGGCCGGGGCAGATCGAGGAACACCTCGTCTACCCGGTGACCACAGAGACCACCGACCACCCCGGCGGGTACGCGGGCGCGCTGGACGACTTCTACCGCGAGGCCGCCGAACGCATCGCCGCCCACCTGGATGCCGGTCGCGACGTCGCGCTGCTCGCCGAGGGCGATCCGCTGTTCTACAGCTCCTACATGCACATGCACACGCGTCTGACCGAGCGGTTCGACGCGGTGATCGTGCCAGGGGTGACGTCGGTCAGCGCCGCGTCCGCGGCCACCGCCACTCCCCTTGTGCAGGGCGACGAGGTGCTGACGATCATTCCCGGCACCCTGCCCGTCGACGAGCTGAAACGCAGGCTGGCCGACACCGACGCCGCTGTGGTGCTCAAACTCGGCCGGTCGTATCCGGCTGTGCGGGAAGCGCTTTCGTCGGCAGGACGACTCGGGGACGCCTACTACGTGGAGCGGGCGAGCACACCGCAGCAGCGTGTCCTGCCCGCCGACGAGGTCGACGACGTCAACGTGCCGTACTTCTCGTTGGCGATGCTGCCGGGTACCTCGGTCCGGCACGCACCCGCAGGCGCCGTCGCCGTCGTCGGCCTCGGCCCTGGTGACTCCGACTGGATGACCTCGCAGTGCCGCCACGAACTGGCCGCGGCCACCGACCTCATCGGCTACGGCCCGTATCTGGATCGCATCCGGGCCCGCGACGGACAGCGCCGCCACCCCAGCGACAACACCGACGAACCGGCCCGCGCGCGACTGGCCTGCACGCTCGCGGAACAGGGCCGAGCCGTTGCCGTCGTCTCATCAGGCGATCCCGGGGTCTTTGCGATGGCCACCGCGGTGCTCGAAGAAGCCAAACAGTGGCCGGGCGTTGCGGTTCGGGTGATTCCCGCAATGACGGCGGCACAGGCCGTCGCAAGTCGGGTGGGCGCGCCACTGGGACACGACTACGCGGTGATCTCACTGTCCGATCGGCTGAAGCCGTGGGACGTCATCGCCGCCCGCCTCACCGCGGCGGCCCGGGCCGACCTGGTGCTGGCGATCTACAACCCCGCGTCGAAAACCCGCACCTGGCAGGTCGGCGCCATGCGCGACCTGCTTCTGGAACACCGCGACCCGGGAACTCCTGTGGTGATCGGCCGCGACGTGTCCGGCCCGCGCGAGAAGGTGAAGGTCGTGCGCCTTGCCGACCTGGATCCCTCCGACGTCGATATGCGATGCCTACTGATCGTCGGCTCGTCGCAGACCCAGTGGTACGACGATCGGGTGTTCACGCCCCGCAGGTACCCGACGCTCTGATACTGTCCGGCAGCCATGACCATTCCACGCGCGCCCGAAGATGTAACGCCGGCATGGCTCGGCTCCGTCCTGGGAGCCGAGGCAAGCAGCGTTGAAGTCACCGCGATCGGCACCGGCCAGACGGGTGCCACCTACCGGGTACGGGCTACCTACGCGAACAGTCATACGGACTTGCCCGGCACGTTCGCGGTGAAACTGTCCGCCCAGGACGACGCGGTCCGGGAACGTGTCGCGCTCGGCTACCGGTCCGAGGTCGAGTACTACGCGCGCGTGGCCGACCGCATGAGCATCCCTGTGCCACCGTGCTACTACTCCGAAATAACCGACGACGGAGCGGATTTCGTCCTTATCCTCGGCGACATGGCGCCCGCGGTGCAGGGCGACCAGATCGCCGGTTGCAATGCGCAGGAGGCGGGCCTTGCGGTCGAGGCGCTGGCCGGGCTGCACGGCCCGAGCTGGTGCGATCCCGAGTGGATGGAGTTGGCAGGCATCGCGATGCCCAAACCCGGTGACGACGTCGCGGCAGGCGGCCTCGGCGAGGTCTCGAAGATGGCCGGCGGCATCCTGATCGACAAGCTCGGCGGCTCCATCAGCGACGAGGATCAGGAAACCCTCACCGGTGCAATGTCGTTGGTGACTCCTTGGCTGAAGGCCGAGCCCGACAGGTATGCGCTCATGCACGGCGATTACCGGCTGGACAACATGCTGTTCGATCCAGACCGCACCAGGATCACCGTGGTGGACTGGCAGACCGTGGGAATCGGGCTGCCAGGACGAGACCTCGGGTACTTCACGGCCACGAGCTTGGAACCCACCGTCCGTTCCGACATCGAACGCGACCTCGTCGCCCAGTATCACCGGGCGCTACTCGGCTACGGCATAACGGATTACGACCTCGACACCTGCTGGCGTGACTACCGCCTCGGCGTGCTGCAGGCACCGTTGATCACGGGTCTCGGTTTCGCCTTCGCGGCGTCCACAGAACGTGGCGACGAGATGATGCTGACGATGCTGCACCGAGGGTGCCGGGCGATCCGTGAACTGGGCACGCTGGACCTCATCAGGTCCTACGAATCGAGCTGACGGCCGACCCAGGCAGCGGCATCGTCGACGGTGCACACCGTCGTCACGCCTGCGGGCAGCGCCGGACGGTCCACCATCAGGACGGCGACACCGAGTGTGGCCGCGGCGTCGAGCTTCGGCCGGGTCATGTCGCCACCGCTGTTCTTCGTCACCAGCGCCTCGATCCCGTGGTCGCGCATAAGCGCTATCTCGTCGTCGTAGCGGTACGGGCCGCGCGACAGCACGAGTTCGTGGCGGCGCGGCATGGTCTGCGGGTCCGGCGCGGTGACAGCGCGAATCAGAAACCAGGCGTCGAGCCCCTTGAAAGGCGTTGTGCCGGACCGACCGGTGGTCAGAAAAACCCGCGAATACCCCGTGTCATCAACAATTTTCGCGGCATCGATGTCCGATTTGACCAGTGTCGCATCGCCGGCATCCCATGCGGGCCGAGCCAGCACGAGATGCGGGATCCTCAGCTCGGCGCAGACCTCGGCGGCGTTGGCGGTAATCGTGGCCGCGTATGGATGCGTGGCGTCGACGACCGCGCGCACCTGCGAGTCGATCAGCCATCGCCGCATCCCGTCGACCCCGCCGAAACCGCCGATGCGGACCTCGCCGAGCGGCAGCGCGGGATCCGGCACCCGACCGGCGAGCGAACTGATCACCTGCACGCCGGGATGCAGCCGCGCGGCCAGAGATCGGGCCTCCGCGGTGCCGCCCAGTAGAAGCACCCGCATCAATGCCGCCCTCGTCGCGCACGATCGGCCGAGTACAGGTAGCTGTCGGCGAAGCCCTCGGCGGCCAGCACCTCGCCCACCACGATCACCGCCGTCTTGGTGATGTCGGCGGCGTGCATCTGCTCGGCGAGCTCGGTCAGCGTGCACCGCAGCACCGTCTGCTGCGGCCAGCTCGCGAAGGCGACCACCGCACAAGGCGTTTCGGCGCGGTAGCCACCGGCCAACAGCTGCGGGACGATCGCGTCGACCTGCGCGGCGGCAAGATGCAACACCAGCGTCGCGCCCGGCGCCGACAACGTTTCCAGGTCCTCCCCAGGCGGCATCGCCGTCGACAGCGTCGCCACCCGCGTCAGCGTGACGGTCTGCGCGACGCCCGGCACCGTCAGCTCGCGGCCCAGCACGGCAGCAGCGGCCGCGAAAGCCGGTACTCCCGGCACAATTTCGTAATCGACTCCTAGCTCCGCGAGGCGGCGGCACTGTTCGGCCAGCGCGCTGTAGAGAGACGGGTCGCCGGAGTGCAGTCGCGCCACATCGAGCCCCGCCGCATGCGCCTCAGCGATTTCACCGATGATCTGCTCGAGCGTCAGCGGACCGGTGTCGACCACCCTGGCATCGGGTGGACACAACGCCAGCAGGTCGTCGGGCATGATCGAGCCGGCGTACAAGCACACCGGGCAGCTGCTCAGCAGCCGCTGTCCGCGCACGGTGATCAGGTCTGCGGCGCCAGGCCCGGCGCCGATGAAGTAGACGGTCATTGCTTGGTGACCAGCCACTGCGTGACGGGCATCGCGGGGCGCCAGCCGGTGAACTTTCCGAGCGCCTCACCGTGGTAGTGCTGAAAGCGGCGCAGCTCGCCGCCCAGTCGCGAATACCACTGCGCGAGAACTGCTTCCGATTCAGCGGTGACGGCGTTGGCGACCAGTCGGCTGCCTACAGGGAGTCGGTCAAAGCAGGCGTCGAGCAGCCCGGCTTGAGTAAGGCCGCCGCCGATGAAGACCGCCGACGGCGGCGGCGCTAAGTCGAACGACTCCTGGGCGTCGAAGTGCACCTCGACCTCGACGCCGAATGTGACCGCGTTGTCTGCGATCCGCTTGCGACGCTGCTCGTCGCGTTCGAATGCCACCGCCCGGCAACCCGGGGCGCTGCGGCACCATTCGATGGCGATGCTGCCCGATCCCGCGCCGACGTCCCACAGCAGTTCACCTGGCCGGGGCGCGAGTGCGGCGAGCGTGACGGCCCGGATGGTCTGCTTGGTGATCTGCCCGTCGTGTGCGAAGGCATCATCGGGCAGCACCGCGGCCTGCCGGTCGTCGGGCAGGTATCGCACGGCAATCACGTTGAGGTCGTCGACGTCACCCGGCGGCCGCTTCGTCCACTCCCGCGCCGTGGCCGACCGGCGCCGCTCAGCCGGTCCGCCGAGTTGTTCGAGCACCGTGATCTCGGAATCTCCGCGACCACCGTCGGTGAGCATCCGCGCCAACGTGGCCGGGCTGGTCCGGTCACGTGACATGACGACGGCCTGACCTCCCAAGCGCACCGCGGTGTGTGGTTCGGCGGTGACGAGGCTGATGATCTCGGTGTCCTGTACGGCCCACCCGACGCGCGAACACGCCAACGTCACCGATGACACGTGCGGTAGCACTGCGACCCGGTCGGGCCCGTACAGCCGGATAAGGCTGCCGCCGACCCCGTGTAGCAGCGGGTCGCCGCTGGCCACCACGTGCACGTCACCCTCGACGTCGTCGAGCAGCGTGCGAAGGGCGGGCACCATCGGCGACGGCCATGCCCGCCGCTCGGCGCGCACGCTGTCGTCGAGCAGATCCAGTTGTCGCCGTGAGCCGTAAATCACTGCGGCCCGGCGCAATTCACCCAGGGACGGCGGTGCGAGCCCGGCCATCCCGTCGGCGCCCATCCCGACGACGACGATCACCGGTGCGCTCTGCTCTTCGCGCAACCGCTCATCGCGGCATCCTCCGCCACACCCACTGCGGCAGCAACCGCATCCCGACGAAAAACGGCCGCAGCATCCACGGAATCCATACGGTGCGACGGCCGTTGGCAAGCGCCCGCGCCGTAGCGGCGGCAACCTGCGGCGGCGTGCTCGACATGGGCGCCGGTTTCATCCCCTCGGTCATCCGCCCTATCACGAACCCGGGACGCACCAAGAGCAGTCGCACTCCCGACCCGTGCAGTGCGTCGGCCAGGCCGCTGCAGAACCCGTCCAGCCCGGCCTTCGCGGACCCGTAGACGTAGTTGGCCCGTCGCACCCGCACGCCCGCCACCGACGAGAACACCACGATCGCGCCCGAACCGGCCGACCTCATGCTGTCGGCCAGCACGGTCAGCAGGTTTGCCTGGGCAACGAAATCGGTGTGCAGCACCGCCGCCGCGTGCGCGGGATCCTTCTCGGCACAAGCCTGATCGCCGAGCACACCGAACGCCAGCACCGCCGTGCCGATCGGCCCGTGGTCCGCCTCGATCGACGCCACCAGCGAAGCGTGCGAGGCCAGATCGTCGGCGTCGAACTCGCGGACGTCGACCTTGGCGGCCCCGGCCTTCTCCAGGGCCACCACCTGCTCAGATAGGCGCTCGGCGCGGCGGGCGGCCAGCACTATCGTGGCGCCAGGGGCGAGCAGCCGCGCGAGCTCGACACCGATCTCGCTGCGGCCTCCGAAAATCACCACGGGGCCGCCACTCGTGTCATCCACGGCTGCGATTATCTCCTGCGCTACGTTGGGAACCGATGGCTAACGCAACTACCCGGCTCACCAACGACGCGCTGGCGTTCCTGACCGAGCGTCACCTGGCGATGTTGACCACGTTGCGATTGGACAATTCGCCGCATGTCGTCGCGGTCGGATTCACCTTCGACCCTAAGACCCACATCGCCCGCGTGATCACCAGCGGGGGGTCGCAGAAGGCTGTCAACGCCGAGGAGCGCGGCATCGCGGTGCTCAGCCAGGTCGATGGGGCTCGCTGGTTGTCGCTGGAGGGCCGCGCTTCGGTCAACACCGACGCCGAGGCGGTCAGGGATGCCGAACTTCGGTATGCCCAGCGTTACCGAACCCCGCGGGTCAACCCGCGGCGGGTGGTCATCGAGGTCCGGATCGAACGGGTGCTCGGCAGCTCGGAGCTGCTCGACAGGGGCGCACACTAGGCGTTCTAGTCGCCGAGGTGAATCTCGACGCCGTGCAGCTGCAGCTGTTCGAAGCTGTAGCTGAATTCGCCGCGGTGGCCCACAGATATGACATAGCGGTCCTGGCCCTCGGTGATCGGGAAGGTGAACGAGAACGTGCAAGTTTCGTCGTTGCCGTGGCCCTCGCCGAGTGCCGTGGACGCCAAGATCTCACCCTTGCCGTTCTTTACGACGACTTGGGTGCTGCCGCCGATATCGGAATAGCCGTGCACTCCCTGGCATCGTGTCCCATCCGAGCTGATCGAGCTGAGGTATGGATTCGACGTCTCCTTCAGCACGAAAGTCCCTGACACGGTTGCTGTTTCGAGGACGCGAAAGCCCTGCGAAAACTGTGGGCAGAAGGCGTCGACCGCCAGCTTGTCCGCGGCCAGCCCCTGCTGCGGGCCGCCGTCGTCGAGTTGCTTGCAGACCTGCCTGCCGTGGGCGAGCGCGTTTGCGTCGGAGTTGAAGCGGTCGGCGAATCCTGAGTCTTTCAGGGCCAATAGGTAGTCCTCGTCAGGCGACCTCGAGTCGTGGTGTGGAAGCAGGAGGGCCCAAATGACCGCCCCCACCATGACCAGGACGGCGGTGACGACACCCGTACCGAGCCACGTCGATCGGATGCCCGTCCTGGCCGCGGACGGAACGTCGAGATATGCGGGCAGCATTCGGCCGCCGTCAGGGTCGGCCGTTTGGGCTTTCCCGTTACGGACCCGGCTGGTGGGCCGCCCGGCGACGTAGTAACGGCCTTCGTGGCGCGCCGTCGGGTCGGGTCGCCATCCGGTCATCGCGACGCCTTCTTTCAGCGCGCCGCAGTTCGGGCAGACGCCGGCTTTTCCGATATCTGAGCCGCAGAAGGGGCAAGGCATTGTGACGGCCCGCGGCTAGGACGACGGGCTCGGACCCGCAGGCACCACGATCAGCTCGTGCGGGCGGCTGTTCACCGCCTCAGCGCCGTCGGCGGTGACGATGACGATGTCTTCGATGCGGGCACCCCAGTGACCTGGGAAGTAGATGCCGGGCTCGACGGAGAACGCCATACCCTCGGCCAACGGCAGGTCGTTTCCCGCCACGATGTAGGGCTCCTCGTGCACCGACAGCCCGATGCCGTGGCCGGTGCGGTGCACGAAAGCGTCGGCGAGGCCGGCTTCGGCCAGCACGTCACGCGCGACTGCGTCGACCTGTTCGGCGGTCACCCCTGGGCGTACCGCATGGACCGCCGCCTGCTGCGCCCGTTGCAGCACCGAATACCTCTGCGCCACTTCTGGTTTCGGCTCGCCGATACTGTAGGTCCGCGTCGAGTCGGAGTTGTAACCGGGTTCGTAGGGTCCGCCGATGTCGACGACCACGATGTCGCCGGCCCGCAGTTCGCGGTTCGAGCACTCGTGGTGCGGGTCGGCACCGTGCGGCCCTGACCCGACAATGATGAACGCCACTTCCGAATGCCCCTCGGCGACAATGGCTTCGGCGATATCGGCGGCCACGTCTGCCTCTGTCCGCCCCGGTACCAGAAACGCGGGCACCCGGGCGTGCACCCGGTCGATGGCCGCGCCCGCCTTACGCAATGCATCGACCTCGACGGCGTCCTTGATCATCCGCAACCGCCGCAACACGTCGGTGGCCAGCACCGGCACCGCCCCCAGCAGGTCGGCGAGCGGCAACAGGTGCAGGGCCGGCATCGAGTCGGTGACCGCCGTGTTGACCGGCGCGCCGCCCAACGCGTCGGCAACGACTCGGTACGGGTCCTCGCCGTCCACCCAGTCCCGCACGGTGATACCGAGTTCGGTGGCCGCGGACTCCTTCAGCGAGGCCAGCTCCATCCGCGGCACCACGATCGTCGGCTCACCCGACGCGGGCAGTACAAGAGCGGTCAGCCGTTCGAAGGTCTGCGCCCGCGAACCGATCAGGTATCGCAGGTCGTAACCGGGCGTGATGACGAGGCCGGCGAGGCCGGCGTCGGCTGCCGCCGCCACGGCGGCACGGAGGCGCTCGGCGTACACGTCGGTGCTGAATCGACCGGATGTCATACCGCTGAGGCTAATCCCGCCCGGAATAGCTGGCGACCTCGATCAGGTTGCCGTCCGGGTCACGGCAGTAATGCGACGTCATCGGGCCGAGTGCACCCGTTTTGGGGACAGGTCCCTCGGTGATGGTCACGCCACAGGACCGCAGGTGTGCGCCGACCTCGTCGGCGCTGATATCGGCGATGAAACAGAGGTCGAGCGAACCCGGAGCGTCGACCGCGCCGGTCGCCCAGTTCGGCGCCCCGCTGGGCCGCACGTTGATCTTCTGGTCGCCGAATCGCAGCGCCACCCGGTTGTCGCCGAACACTTCGCGGCGCATGCCGAGAACCCGCACGTACCAGTCGGAGGTGGTGTCGACGTCACGGCAGTTGAGCACCACATGGTCGATTCGTTTCACGGTGAAGGCCATACCTCACGCTACTGTCGGTGACCGTGGCAGCTCCCGTGTTACTGCTCGACGGCGCCAGCATGTGGTTTCGCTCCTTCTTCGGGGTGCCCTCCTCGATTACCGCGCCCGACGGCAGGCCCGTCAACGCCCTTCGTGGCTTCCTCGATGCCGTCGCCACAGTCATCACTCGCGAGCGCCCTACCCGGCTGGTGGTATGCCGCGACGACGACTGGCGACCGCAATGGCGGGTGGACCTGATCCCGTCCTACAAGGCACACCGTGTCGCCGAGGAGGAACCCGCCGGCCAGCCCGACATCGAAGAAGTGCCCGACGACCTGACGCCCCAGGTCGACATGATCATGGAGATCCTGGACGCGTTCGGCATTGCGACTGCAGGTGCGCCGGACTGCGAGGCCGACGACGTGCTGGGCACTTTGGCCGCCCGCGAGCACAAGGATCCCGTCGTCGTGGTGAGCGGCGACCGCGACCTGCTTCAGCTGGTGCGCGACGAACCGGTGTCGGTCCGTGTGCTCTATCTCGGCCGCGGACTGGCGAAGGCGACGAAATGGGGGCCGGCGGAGGTGGCCGACACCTACGGTGTTCCGGTCGACCGGGCCGGTCCGGCATACGCCGAGCTTGCGTTGTTGCGGGGTGATCCATCCGACGGGCTGCCGGGCGTCCCCGGGGTCGGCGAGAAGACGGCCGCGACACTGTTGGCCCAGCACGGCTCGCTTGAGGGCATTTTGGCCGCGGCGCACGACCCGAAATCGAAAATGTCGAAGGCATATCGGACGAAACTTCTGGCGGCGACCGACTACATCGACGCCGCAGTAACCGTGGTCAAGGTCGCTGTCGACGCTGACGTGAATTTCTCTACGCCATCGGACCTGCTGCCGCTGGCCGCCGAGCATCCGCGCAAGGTGGCCAAGCTCGCCGAGCAGTACGGCGTCACGTCGTCAATTAGCCGACTGCAGAAGGCACTTGACGCGCTGCCTGGCAACTAGCTTTGCTTGTGCTGTGTTCTCGCAATGGGGCGTATCGGCGTTCGCAACAGCACTAGTCCTTTTGGGTGGATTGGCGGTGCAGTCATCGCCGACGGCCGCGGCCGTCGGCTGCTCCGGTCCGACCGGGCCCGCAGGCCTACTCGCGAAAGTTCCCGAATTTCTCGTCAAGACGATCGACCCCGGCGATGCAGGTCCCGGATCCGCAGGGCAGGCGGTCACTGTCGATCTCTGCGATGCCGCCGCCGCCGAGTACAGCCCCGCGAATTCGAAGATCGGTGACGATCACTTCGCGGCTCTCAAGGTCCTTGCAGGTAATGCGAAGTCCGGCAACGGCGATGCATTCGTCGACGCGTTCCTGTCCGGGTTGGGCGCCGATGCCCGCAACGGCACGGTCACCATGGAGGACCGCGTCGTGCAGTCTTTCGTGACGCCAAGCGGGGAGGGTTACGCGTACGCCGCAGGACCGACCGCCGTCATCGGATACGTCGTTCCGGCCGAAACGATCGCCCACGGATTGGATCCGGCGGCAACCCAGGAGTCAGCCAAGTCCGCATACACCAGAATCATCGCGGCAGTTGACGGTAAGCCGCTGTCCGACAGGTTCTTCCCGGGCACCGGCCCCGCGTCGTACCCATTGGGACACGGCCGCTACACAACACCCGTCGATCCAGGCTGGGTCTATTTCAAAACCGACGACTTCAAGGACGCCAATCCCATGCACTGCGGGATCGCCCCCGGCGGCACGATGGCGGGCTGCGACCTGGTTCCTTCCGAGATGGCTCCGGCAGGTACCAAACAGACCATCGTCGATGGCTCAGGCCCTGCGCGCTTTATTCATTCCGACACGGCGACGTTCACCCGGGATACCGACGTGTTGGCTCAGGGCCACAGGATCGAGAACGGGCCGGCCCTTTGTCGGTGGGGTTATCAGGGTGTCATGCACTGCGAAGTCGGCGAGCACAGTTTCTCGATGAATCGCGAAAACGCGACGCTCGAGTAGTCGCCCTACTTGGGCCTGCCGACCTCGTAGGTGCCTTTGTCGTCCTGGAAGGTCACGGTCACTTGCCGTTTGGTGCCGTCGATGCTGACCTCACAATTGAATGTGTCGCCCTTCTTGACGGTCGGGCTGGTGCCGTTGTTGCACTTGACGTCCTTGACGTTCTTGGCGCCGTAGCCGTTCGACTCGTCGGTCAGGATCTGTTTCACGCCGGACTGCGCCGAGCCGACGTCGAGCTTGGTGGTGACGAAGAAGCCCGGCTTCCAGAAGCCAAGCACCGCCACCACGGCGACGACGAGGGCGGCAAGCAGGCCGACGATGCCACCGATGACGGCCAGCGAGCGTTTGGAGCCCTCCGGCGCCTCGGGCGCGCCGAACTGGCCGTACTGGCCCGGCTGCTGACCGTACGGGCCCGGCTGCTGGCCGTATTGCCCGGGCTGCTGGCCGTACTGCGGGTACTGCTGCTGGTTGTAGTCGGCGGTGGGCTGCTGGCCGAACTGCTCGGCCGACGGGTATTGCTGCGGCGGCGTGTATGCAGGCGGCTGCTGGCCCGGCTGCTGGTAGGAGGGGTACTGCTGCGGCGTGTATGCAGGCGGCTGCCAGGCCGGCTGATCCTGGCCGGGGGTCTGCTGTTCCTGGCCGGGGGTCGGCTGCTGCCAGGCCGGCTGATCCTGGCCGGGGGTCTGCTGTTCCTGGCCGGGGGTCGGCTGCTGCCAGGCCGGCTGATCCTGGCCCGGCGTCGGCTGCTGCCAGGCTGGCGGCTGGTTGGACGGGTCGCTCGACGGCTGGTCCTGACCCGGCCACGGCTGCGTCTGGTCAGGCCCCTGCGGTCCGCTCATCTCTCTCCCTCAGTCCCTAGTGGTCGCCGATTTGCCAACACCTTACCCTGCATCAACAGCGACGACGCCGCGTCGAACGTCGGTGATGACGCGTTTCGCGGCCGCGCGGAGCTCAGGTGTGGGCGCGGCATTGCGAACCTGGTCGGCCAGGTCGAGAACCTGACGGCACCAGCGCACAAAGTCACCCGCCGAGAGCGGCGATCCCGACCGGCCGACGTCCGACTCTTCCAGTGCGGCAGCCAGGTCGCCGGTGGTGGCCCAGCGGTATACGGCGGTGACGAAACCCTCGTCGGGCTCACGGCTCTGCGAGATCCGGTGTCGCTGCTCGTCGGCCCGCAGCTCGGCGGCGCACCGGCGGGTGTCGGCCAGCGCCCTGCGCAGTTTGGTGGTCGGGATGTCGGCAGCTTGCGGGGTACCGGGCGAGTCGCCGCGAGATTCGAAGAGCACTGCCGACAGCACGCCGGCCAGTTCTGCGGGCGCCAGGCCCTCCCACACGCCCACCCGCAGGCATTCGGCTACCAGCAGGTCGCTTTCGCTGTAGATCCTGGCAAGCAGTCTGCCGTCGTCGGTGACGCGCGGATCGCCGTCGGTGTCGCGGATGAAGCCGCGCTCGGTGAGCAGCACGACGATGCGGTCGAAGGTCCGCGCCAGCGAGTTCGTCGCCGCGGCGACCTTCTGCCGAATCTGTTCGTTGTCGCGTTCGATGCGCAGGTAACGCTCGGCGAGCCGGGCCTTCTGCTCCCGGTCCGGCAGGCGGTGGGCGGGGTGACGCTGCACCTGTTCCCGCAGCCCGGCCAGCTCCGGATCGACATCGTGGTCGGCCGGCGGTCCACTGCGCCTGCCCTTCGGGATGGTCATGCCCGCCGTCGCGGACCGCAGCGCCGACGCGATGTCGCGGCGCACCCGCGGCTGGCGGTGTTCGATCCGCTTCGGCAATGTCATCGAGCCCAGTTTCGCGGAGGCGCCCGAATAGTCGGCAGAGGAAATGCGCCCCGCCCAACGGTTTTCGGTCAACACCAGCGGCCTGGGGTCGTCGCTGTCGCGGGCGGACTCGAGCACCACCGCCAGGCCTGCACGGCGCCCGTTGGCGATGTTGACGATGTCGCCACGGCGCAGCGACGACAGCGCGTCGTTGGCGGCGTTGCGGCGCTGCAGTCGCGACGCTCGTGACTGCGCCGTCTCCCGAGCGGAGATCGCCGCGCGCAACCGCGAGTACTCCAGGATCGAGGGCTCGGTCTTTTGTTCTTCGCGCGAGCGCTCATCACCGCGACCGCTCAGCTCGCCGACTATCTCGTCGAGCAGCTGCTCGCCGCGTTCTATCCCGCGCACCAGCCCGACGACCGAACGGTCCGCCTGGTACTGCGCGAAGGACCGTTCCAGGAGTTGGTGCGCCTGTGTCGGGCCCATCTGGTTCACCAGGTTGATCGTCATGTTGTACGACGGCGCGAACGAACTGCGGAGCGGGAACGTGCGTGTCGACGCCAGACCGGCGATCTCCGCCGGTTCGACATCCGGATTCCACAACACCACGGCGTGACCTTCGACGTCGATGCCACGGCGGCCCGCGCGACCGGTCAACTGGGTGTACTCCCCCGGCGTCAGCTGGACGTGCTGCTCGCCGTCGAACTTGATCAGCCTTTCCAGTACCACCGTGCGGGCCGGCATGTTGATGCCCAAAGCCAATGTCTCCGTGGCGAATACGGCCTTGACGAGGCCCTCGGTGAACAGCTCCTCCACGGTGTGGCGGAACACCGGCAGCATTCCGGCGTGGTGGGCGGCCAGACCGCGCAGCAGCCCGTCCCGCCATTCGTGGTAGCCCAGAACGACAAGATCGGATTCGGACAGGTCGACACACCGGCGGTCGACCACCTCGGCGATGCGGGCGCGTTCCGCGTCGGTGGTCAGCCGAAGCGACGACCGTAGGCACTGTTTGACCGCCGCGTCGCAGCCGACGCGGGAGAAGATGAACGTGATGGCGGGCAGCAGTCCTTCGTGGTTGAGCATCTCCACCACGTCGGGCCGTGACGGTGTTCGGTAGATGCTCGGGCGACCCCGATGGGCGCCACGGCTGCGCGGCCGCCAGTCGGACAGCCGGTCGGCTTCGCGGCGATGGGCGATGTGCCGCAACAGTTCTGGGTCCACCAGCAGCTCGCGACCGTTCTTCGTCGCGTCGCCGGCCCGGTAGTCGAAGAGATCGAACAGCCTCTTACCGACCATGACGTGCTGCCACAGCGGGACGGGCCGGTGTTCGTCGACGACGACGGTGGTATCTCCGCGTACGGTCTGGATCCAGCCGCCGAACTCCTCGGCATTGCTGACCGTCGCCGAGAGGCTGACCAGGCGCACCTCTTCGGACAGGTGCAGGATCACCTCCTCCCACACCGCGCCCCGCATCCGGTCGGCCAGAAAGTGCACCTCGTCCATGACGACATGCGAAAGGCCGTGCAGCGTCGTCGAATCCGCGTACAACATGTTGCGAAGCACTTCAGTGGTCATCACGACAACCGGGGCATCGCCGTTTATCGACTGGTCACCGGTCAGCAGGCCGACTTTTTCCGCGCCGTAACGGCGCACCAGGTCGTTGTGTTTCTGATTGCTCAGCGCCTTGATCGGCGTGGTGTAGAAGCACTTCCGGCCCGCGGCCAGTGCCAGGTGCACGGCGAATTCCCCCACTACGGTCTTGCCAGCGCCGGTCGGGGCGCACACCAGCACGCCGTGGCCGTCCTCGAGCGCCTGGCAGGCACGCTGCTGGAAGGGGTCGAGCTTGAACGGCAGATGCTCGGTGAAGGCGGCGAGTTCGCCGCTAAGTGGCGTCGTCATCGATCACAGGCCGTGACGAAGTGGACACAGCCGTCGGCGGCTCGATCACGGACGCTTGATCGTCGGGAATGTTCTCCAGTGCGGCACGGCGCGCCTTGCGCTTGTCGTTTACGCGTGCGATCTGAATGGACATCTCCAGCAGCAGCGACAACGCCACCGACAGGGCCAGCATGGAGAACGGGTCGGAACCCGGTGTCGCGAAGGCCGAGAACACGAAAAGCCCGAAGATCAGCCCACGCCGCCACGACTTGAGCCGGTCGTAGGTGAGCATGCCGACCATGTTGAGCATGACGATCAGCAGCGGGAACTCGAAGCTGATGCCGAACACGAGCAGCAGATTCATGAGGAATCCGAAGTACTGATCGCCGGACAGCGCGGTGACCTGCACGTCACCGCCGACGGTCAGAAGGAAACGCAACGCCTTCGCCATGACGATGTAGGCAAGCACGGCGCCGGTCACGAAAAGCACCGCGCCGAAGCCGACGAAAACCGTCGCGAAGCGGCGTTCTTTCTTGTACAGCCCAGGTGTGATGAACGCCCAGATTTGTTGGAGCCAGATCGGGCAGGCGAGGATGATGCCAGCGGCCAGCGCAACCTTGAGCCGCAGCATGAACTGGTCGAACGGCGCGGTGGCCAAAAGACGGCATTCGCCGTTGGGCGCAATGGTGGCGCGCGCCGACGCGGGCAGCGAACAGTACGGCCCGCGAAGCCACTCGCCGAGGCTGTGGAACCCGAGAATGCTGTGGCTGTACCAGAAGAACCCGACGGTCGTCGTCACGACGATCGCCCCCATCGCGATCAGCAGCCGGTTCCGCAGTTCGTGCAGGTGGTCGACGAGCGACATGGTGCCGTCCGGATTGACCCGCGCACGACGTCGACGAGGATCGAGTCTCTTGAGGATTCCGGGGGTCTGCACTGGCTTGGGAAGTGGCACGTCCTAGAGACGCGGCGTCATGCCGCGCTCAACTGTTCGGCCTTGGTCAGGCCGGGCGTTTGTCTGAGGGTTGCTCGGGCTCGGGAGCCGGGGTGTCGGCGCGTTCCGAAGCAATCGGGGTGGCCGGCGGCGTCTCCGGCTTGGGATCCGATTTCATCTCCTTGACTTCGGATTTGAAGATCCGCATCGACTGACCCAGCGAACGGGCCGCATCCGGAAGCTTCTTTGCGCCGAAGAGCAGTACGAAGACAGCGATGACGATAACCCAGTGCCAGGGTTGTAGACCGCCCAATTTGGTCACCTCCAGACGTCTTGGCCGAGTCTACCCGCCCGCTTCAACACCGACGCCATACGCACGAAGTGCCGCCGTGGCCGATTCGCGCACCCGCTGGGCCAGCGCCTCGGGTGCCAGCACCCGCACACCCGAGCCGAAGCCGAGGACGAAGCGGGCCATCCAGTCGTCGGAGGCGTAGGTCATCGCCGCCTCGCAAGCCCCGTCGGGCAGTTCCCGGACCACCCGCAACGGGTAGTAATCGAACATCCAGGACGCCGATCGGTCGATGAGCAGGGTCGCCGACGGCAGCGCGGGGTCCGCGTCGAAGAGCGACGTGTCCGGTGGGGCCTGCACGGCCGGCTCGGGCGGCGCCGACGGGTCATCGAGCACGGACGCGTCCACGATCCGGTCGAACCGGAAAAGCCGTACCCCCTCGGCGGACCGGCACCATGCCTCCAGGTAGCTGTGCTCGGCGACCAGGACCACCCTGATCGGGTCGACGACCCTGCTGGTCAGCATGTCGTGCGAGGCCGAGTAGTACTCGATGGACAGCGCGCGGTTGCCCCGCACCGCGGCGCGCACGGCGGCCGCGGCCTGGCTCTCCACCGGCGCCGGCTCGTCGACCGCGGCCTCGGCCCCGTGGTTGACGGTGCCCGCCGCCGACTCGATCTTCGCGATCGCGCTTCGCGCGGCCTCCGGGTCCACCATTCCCGGCACGTCGACCAGGGCGCGCAGGGCGACCAGGACACCGGTGGCCTCCGGCGAAGTGAGCCGCAGCGGGTGGTCGATGCCTGCGGAGAACGTGACCTCGATGGTGTCGCCGGAGAACTCGAAGTCGATCAGGTCGCCGGGCCCGTAGCCGGGCAGGCCGCACATCCACAGCTGGTTGAGGTCGTCGCGCAACTGCTTCTCGGTGACGCCAAGATCCGACGCGGCCTCGGCGTAGGTAATGCGCGGGTTGGCCTGGAAGTACGGGACCATGTTCAGCAGCCGGACCAGCCGTGCCGAAACTGGGCTCATGCCTCGCCTCCCACTCGCTCCGGTCCTCGCTCGTTCCTCGCTGCGATCCTCACTCGCGCTCGTCTTCGGGGGCTCATGCCTCGCCTCCCACTCGCTCCGGTCCTCGCTCGTTCCTCGCTGCGATCCTCACTCGCGCTCGTCTTCGGGGGCTCATGCCACGCCTCCCGCCTGGGCGCGCAGCCGGTCCAGCACATCGTCGCGTAACGCCTGCGGCTCGAGGACCACCGCGTCGGCGCCGTAGCTCGCGATCTCCCTGGCCAGCCGGTCGGACATCCCGATGTCGATGCTGATCTCCTCGCCGTCGCGTCCGTCGAGCGCGCGGGGTCCGACCACGTCGGCCCGGTGACGCAGGGCGGTGGCACGACCGTCGGCCACCCAGACCTTGGCCTGCGTCCCAGTCGGCGTCTCGCCGATCACCTTGTGCACGATCTCGCGGAGGTTCACCCCGTCGGGCGGCTTGACCGTGCCTGCGGGGCCGATGGCCGACACGTCGGCGCCGATGCGGGACAGCCGGAAGGTGCGGACCGCGTCCCGGTCGCGGTCATGGCCGACGAGGTACCAGCGCCCCCTGTCGGTCACCACACCCCACGGTTCGACCGTGCGGACGGTGTAGGGCTCGCTGCGCGCGGGCCGGTGCGGGAACTGCACAGCCTGACCGGAATTGATGGCGGACAATAGGATTCCCAGCACTTCCTCGGAACCGCGGATGCCCGGCATTCCGGCCGTCGAGGTGATGGCGACGCCTGCGTCGCCGGCATCGACGTCCACACCGGCCGCCCTGAGCTTGAGCAGCGCGCCCTGGGTCGCGGTGATCAGCTCCGGCGACTCCCACAGCTGAGTGGCCAGCGCGACGGCAGCGGCCTCGTCGGCGGTCAGGTCGACGGCGGGCAGCGCGTACGCCTCGCGGTTGATGCGGTATCCCTCGGTCGGGTCGAATTGCGACACCCGGCCGGTCTCCAGCGGGATGCCGAGGTCGCGCAGCTCGTTCTTGTCGCGTTCGAACATCCGCGAAAACGCCTCGTCGCTGGCACTGTCCGAGTAGCCGTACACGGTCTCCCGGATCCGTTCCGCACTGATGAAGGTGCGGGTCGACAGCAGCG
This sequence comes from uncultured Actinomycetota bacterium, assembly GCA_963817825.1. Taxonomy (GTDB): domain Bacteria; phylum Actinomycetota; class Actinomycetes; order Mycobacteriales; family Mycobacteriaceae; genus Mycobacterium. The sequence continues at coordinate 416,841 of CAWFQG010000015.1, forward strand.
CGATGACGAGATTCATCAGCCGCTCGACTTTGGAGATCCCCACTCGGCTTAGCCTAGTTCGGATCGCGCGTGCTCTCGCTCGCCACCCCGATGCGTGGCTCACCGTCCGTCACACCGGCCACTGGCGTCGCCGTCATGGGCACATGAAGGCGATCGGCGGGCATTGCCGAGGCGCGAGCGCCTCCGGTGGCGGCGGCGGATTGTCACCATCCCAGCCCGGAAAGTGCCAACCGCGCAATCGGCAGCGACATGAAGTTGACGCTCATCGGTCCCCTCGTTCAGACGGTGCAGGTCCGCGGTGTTCTGCGCTTGCACACGAGTAGACACCGGTCGGATCGCTACCGATCCAAACTTCAGAGATCACATGCTGGCGATGAGCCGCTTGACCCGTTCGTCGACCGACCGGAACGGGTCCTTGCAGAGCACCGTGCGCTGAGCCTGGTCGTTGAGCTTGAGGTGCACCCAGTCGACGGTGAAGTCACGGCCGGCTTCCTGTGCGGCGCTGATGAACTCGCCGCGCAGTTTGGCGCGGGTGGTCTGCGGCGGGGTGTTCACCGCGTCCTCGATCTCCTCGTCCGTCGTGATCCGCGCCGCGAGCCCCTTGCGCTGCAGCAGGTCGAAGACGCCCCGGCCCCGTTTGATGTCGTGGTAGGCCAGGTCGAGCTGGCTGATCTTCGGATCGGACAGCTCCATGTTGTAGCGGTCCTGGTAGCGCTGGAACAGCTTGCGCTTGATGACCCAGTCGATTTCGGTGTCGACCTTCGCGAAGTCCTGGCTTTCGACGGCATCGAGCTGACGGCCCCACAGGTCGACGACCTGCTCGATCTGCGCGTTGGGTTCGCGGGTCTGCAGATGTTCGACGGCCCTGGCGTGATACTCGCGCTGGATGTCAAGGGCGCTGGCCTGACGTCCGCCGGCCAGCCGTACGGGCCGCCGACCCGTCAGGTCGTGGCTCACCTCGCGGATCGCGCGGATCGGATTGTCCAGTGAGAAGTCGCGGAACGCCACGCCGGACTCGATCATCTCCAGCACCAGCGCGGCCGTGCCGACCTTGAGCATCGTCGTCGACTCGCACATGTTGGAGTCGCCGACGATGACGTGCAGCCGGCGGTACTTCTCGGCGTCGGCGTGCGGTTCGTCGCGGGTGTTGATGATCGGGCGGCTGCGAGTGGTCGCCGACGACACGCCCTCCCAGATGTGCTCGGCGCGCTGGCTCAGGCAGAAGGTGGCGGCCTTGGGCGTCTGCAACACCTTGCCCGCGCCGCAGATGAGCTGTCGGGTGACCAGGAACGGCAGCAGCACATCGGAGATCCGGGAGAACTCGCCCGCCCGCACGATCAGATAGTTCTCGTGGCAGCCGTAGGAGTTGCCCGCCGAGTCGGTGTTGTTCTTGAACAGGTAGATGTCGCCGCCGATGCCCTCGTCGGCCAGCCGCTGCTCGGCGTCGATCAGCAGGTCTTCCAGCACCCGCTCGCCCGCGCGGTCGTGGGTGACGAGCTGCACCAGGCTGTCGCACTCTGCGGTGGCGTATTCGGGATGCGACCCCACGTCGAGGTACAGCCGTGCGCCGTTGCGCAGGAAGACGTTGGAGCTGCGCCCCCACGACACCACACGACGGAACAGATAGCGGGCGACCTCGTCGGGACTCAGCCGTCGATGACCATGAAAGGTGCAGGTCACACCGAATTCAGTCTCGATGCCCATGATTCGCCGCTGCACCTCAACGAGCTTACGGGGTGGTTTCGACTCACGGCGCACCAGCCGCGCAGTATGGTCACCTTTCGTGTGGCGGCCCGTCGGGCTTTTTCTGCGGTTGACCGGCTGCCTGGACGCGCCGTTCTGGGTTCTCATCAACGCCACTCAGACTGTCAACGCCCCGTACATCTTCGGGATGATGTGGTGCCGGCGATCGCCGCCATCCTCACCTGCCGCATCCTCGGGCGACCGCTGAGCACTCTCGGACCGGGTAAGTGGAACGGTCGCTACGTGCTGATCGTGGCCGCCGATCTTCCTGCACGCAAGCCGCAACCTGTGGATGCAGTCGATCTTCACGCCGCTGACCACTGACAGGGAATACACCAAGTGGGTCGCGGGCGATCGCGGGCTGACGTTGGTGGTGGTGGCCGCCGTCGTGGCGGTGGTCTCCTGGGCCAAGCGCGGACAACTGCCCGCGGTCAGCGCTGCACCGTAAGCGAGCCTGACGGCGCGCCGAGTATCCGCTCGAACGCATCGGTGTAGGCAGCGATGACACTGTGGGACCGAGATCCACTGGTGTCCAACAGTTCCGGTCCGTCCGCATCGACCGCGTCGATCAACGCGTCGGCAAGGTGCAGGCCCATTCCCGCGATGATGATGGCCGCCTCGTGTGGATGCGCGGTGTCGAATACGCCCTCCCGACAGCCCTGCTCGATGATCGCCTCGAGCAAGGGAGTCGTCGACCGCATCGTCTCCTGCGACATCTTCTGCCGCAGCAAGGCGTTGTTCTCGTGCCGCCAGAGCCGCATGGTGGTGGCCACCTCGGTGGCGTGCTCGGATTTCCATGCGGTGGACATGTTGAAGTACGCGTGCAGCTTCTCGATCGCGCCGAGATTCGGATCATCGACGACGACCCCCAGCGCCGCCGATCCGCTTTCGCCCATCGCCTCGACGATTCCCTCGAGCAGCGCCTGCTTGGAGTCGAAGTAGTGATACAGCGCGCCTTTCGATATCTGCAGGTCGGTCAGCACGTCTTGAACGGTCATCCGGTCGTAGCCCTTGTCATGCATGAGTTGCAGTGCAGTAGCCAGGATTTGGCGCTTGCGCGCGGCGTACTCGTCGGGCTTCACGTGGCGGGCCACGGTCCCATTCTATCGACAAAGCACTGGTCGGTTCATCTGTCACCTGTGGATAACTTCAGCGCCCGTGTGCCGCGATCTGCCAGCATGAGGCAATGGGGGGAAACACCGAAGTCGACCTGGGCGCGCTTCGCGCCGTTGCCGACCACGTCATCGAAGCCGCGGATGCGATCGCCGAAATACATTGGCCCGCACTGCCGGCCGATCAGCTGAAGGGCTCAGCGGTGGGCAGCGTTCCTGCGCCTGACCTCATCGCTGCCAAACTCACCGACGTCATCGCGAACATGCGCGGGTGGGCGATGGCGGCGCGGATGTCGGCCGATGCCTTCGAACGGGCCGACCGTCGTAGCGCTGATCGCTTTCACCGGCCGTGACCCGGCCGACCGTCACGCAGGCCGACGCGTGGCGACCGGATTCCCTGCGCCAGACCGCCGACGACTGGGACGCCGCCGCGACCGACCTGCAGGCACAGTTCGACGCCGTCGCGCGCGGAATCGACGGCAGCCGTGACTTCTGGACCGGTTCGGCCGCCGATGCGGCTCGCCGCCGTGCACAGACGATCTCCGCAGACGGTGCCCTCGCTACGCGGTGCTTGATCACCGCCGCCGTCGCTGCCCGTGACGGGGCCGATCAGATCGGTTCGGCCAGAGACGACGTGCTAGACCTGGCGGCCGCCGCACGCGCGAACGGCTTCATCGTCGCCGACGACGGCGCAGTCACCGAGGGCGCGACGTCACCGCTGGTGTCGTTGTCCGGCGGCAGCCCCGCCGTTACCCGCGACGTGCTCACCGCCCGTATCGCGGCGGCGCTGGACCTGCTGGGTGCGGCCGACGCTGACGCGGCCAACGACATCGTCGAGGCGTTGCACCCACCGCATGCGCCGCCTGCGCCGACGGCCCCTGCAGGCGGCGCCTGGTCCATCCCGCTGGCCGATGTCGTCGCGGGCTGGTCGGCGATCGGCCAGGACCGGATCGCGAAGCAGATCGCGACGATGACACCCGAACAGCGCCAACGGCTTGTCGACGAATTCCCCAAACAGGTCGGCAACACCGACGGTGTGCCGTGGCCGATGCGGGTCGCGGCCAACCGGGCCAATATCGCGCAGGCGGTCATCGACGAACGCCGCGACGGCAACCCCGGTGCGCAGACCCGGATCGCTTTCTATCGGGGTCTGCTCGCCGAGGTCGACGACCCTGCCCGCAGCGGCCGCCGCATCGACCGCCAGATTCTCGCGTTCGATCCGGACCGGTCGTCGCTGATCGAGCTCAACGGCGACCTGGCCACCGCCAAGAGCGTCGCCGTCATGGTTCCGGGGCTGAACACCACCATCGAGGGTTCGGCCGCGAACACGAAGACGGCCAGGCGATTCGTGTCCGCCACTCGCGGCGAGGTCGCGACAATCACCTATCTGGGTGGTCCGTTTCCGCGCGGTGACAACATCGTGACAGGCCTCATCGACGCGGCCGATCCGCGCTACGCCCTGGACATGGCGCCGCGCCTGGTGGCGTTCAGCGAAGACGTCGACCGCACGGTGGACGCCACCGGACGCCACATCCCGGTCACCTACATCGGCCACTCCTATGGCGGTTCCATCATGGGCACCGCCGAAGTTTTCGGCCTGACGGCCGACCGCACGCTGTACCTGGCGGCTGCGGGAGCCGGTGTCGGCGTCGACGATCCGTCCGACTGGCACAACCGCAACCCCGATGTGCTGCGATTCTCGATGACTGCGCCCGGCGACTTGATCGAAGCGGTGCAGGGCAGTCCGACCAGCCCACATGGCGCCGATCCTGACAACATGCCGGGCGTAATCCATTTGGCGGCAGGTGATTACGATGACGGCTGGCCGATGGCCGGTCCTCAGGCGCACGGCGACATCGTCAATGTGCCGTCGGATTCCTGGCGCAACATACTGGCGGTGATCACCGGTGATTCGTCAACTCTGCACAAAGCGGGGTGACGGTTGGCAAGATTTGACGAATGTCGTCACGCGGCTCACCGGTGGACGGGTTCCGGATGGCGTTCGGCCGGCACGGGTCGGCCGGCGGGCAACCGGTGGTGCTGCTGCACGGTTGGCCGGGCAACCGCCACGACTATCGCCGTGTCGTCCCGCTGCTGTCCGATGTCGCCGACGTGATCGTTCCCGATCTGCGCGGCTTCGGTGGTTCGGACAAGCATGCGGTCGATGTGCGCCATTTCTACAGCGCCAGCGCCCAGGCCAGCAGTGTGGTGGGACTGATTCACGAACTGGGTCTGACGGACGTCGTGCTCGCCGGCTACGACGTCGGCAGCCGCGTCGCGCAGAGTGTGGCACGGATGCATCCAGATCTGGTGCATGCCCTTGTGCTCTCTCCTCCGCTGCCCGGCGCGGGCGACCGCGTGCTCACCCCGCAGGCACAGAGTGAGTTCTGGTATCAGGCGTTCCATCAGCTTCCACTCGCGGCTCAATTGATCGACGGCAAACCCGACGCCGTCCGAGAATACTTGCGGCACTTCTGGAGTCACTGGTCCGGTCCGAATTTCACACTGTCCGAAGATGACCTGGACCGCCTCGTGGCCGACTATGCGCTTCCGGGTGCCTTCACCGCATCGATCGCGTGGTACCGCGCAGGCGCCGGAACGATCGCGCAGTCGCTGACGGAGCTGCCGCCCGAGCGGGCCATCAAGATCCACGCCCCGACGGATGTGCTGTGGCCACAGCATGATCCGTTATTCCCGCGGCAGTGGGCCGATCATCTGGAGCATTACTTCATCGATGTGCGCCTGCACCTCGCTGACGATGTTGGGCACTTCACTCCGCTTGAGTGCCCTGATCAGTTCGCGGAGCTCATCCTGGTTCAACAGCCGACGTAGTTCACCGAGACGTTCACCGCGAGCCCGCCGGCCGACGTCTCCTTATATTTCGAACTCATGTCCCGTCCGGTGGCCCGCATCGTGGCGATCACCTCATCGAGGCTGACGCGGTGGGTGCCGTCGCCGCGTAAGGCCATGCGCGCCGCGTTGATGGCCTTTCCGGCGGATATCGCGTTGCGTTCGATGCACGGGATCTGAACAAGCCCGGCGATGGGGTCGCAGGTGAGCCCCAGGCTGTGTTCCATCGCGATTTCGGCCGCATTCTCGACCTGTTCCGGTGTGCCGCCGAGAATTTCGGCGAGTCCAGCGGCCGCCATGGATGACGCGGAACCGACCTCGCCCTGGCAGCCGACCTCGGCCCCGGAGATAGACGCCCGCTCCTTGTACAGCGACCCGATGGCGCCGGCGGTGAGCAGAAAGCGCACGGCCACGTCGTTTGGATCCAATACACCCATCTCGGTGTAATGCACTGCGTAGTGCAATACCGCGGGGATGATTCCAGCGGCCCCGTTGGTCGGTGCGGTCACTATGCGCCCTCCCGACGCGTTCTCCTCGTTGACGGCGAGTGCCACTAGGTTTACCCAATCCTCGGCGTACCGGGGATCACGCTGTGGGTCTTCCTGATTGAGGCTTTTGTGCCACTGCCCCGCGCGCCGGCGTACCTCCAGCACGCCTGGAAGCAGCCCCGTGCGGCTGATGCCACGCTGCTCACATTCCACCATGACGTCACGAAGGTGAAGCAGCTTGGCGCGCACCTCCTCGGCGCTGCGAGTGCGCAACTCGTACGCGAGCATCACGTCACTGATCGACCTACCCGAGACCGAGGCGAGCGCGAGCAGCTCTGCGGCCGAGGAGAACGAGGAGTCATCCTCGTCGGCGATGACGGGATCGGTGGCCGCCTCGCCCTCGGTGACGACGAATCCGCCCCCGACGGAGAAGTAGGTCTGCCGATGCAGCGTGCTGTCGTCGGCGGCGTATGCGGTGAGCGTCATTCCGTTGGGGTGGTAGTCCAGCACAGACCGGGTGTACAGGGCGATGTCGTCCTCAGAAAGGGCGATAGGCACTCGCCCGCCGAGCATGATCTTGCCGGTATTGCGCAGCCGCTCCCGCCCGGATTCCATCTGCTCGGATTCGATCGTTTCCGGGCGGTGCCCCTCGAGGCCGAGCAGCACCGCAGGCAGCGTGCCGTGGCCCCGGCCGGTCGCCGCGAGCGACCCGTACAGCTCCACCCGGACATCTGCAACCCGGACCAGCACATCTGCCGCGTCGAGATCGGCGACGAAGTCCGCGGCCGCCCGCATCGGACCGACGGTATGTGAACTCGACGGACCGATGCCCACCTTGAAGAGCTCGAAAACACTAATGGTCACTGAAAGTCCCCTTGCTACAGCTGTGGGTAGAGCGGATAACGCTCGGCGAGCTCGCCGACCGCGCGGGCCAGCTTCGCGGTGTCCGCGTCGGGCGCGGCAATCAGGCATTGCGCGATCAGATCGGCCACGGTGGCGAAGTCGTCCATCTCGAATCCACGAGCCGCAAGGGCGGGCGTGCCGATGCGCAGACCGGACGTCACCATCGGCGGACGCGGATCGAACGGAACAGCGTTGCGGTTCACCGTGATCCCGATCGTCGCCAACCGGTCCTCGGCCTGCCGTCCGTCGATATCCGCATCGCGCAGGTCGACGAGTACCAGATGGACGTCGGTGCCGCCGGTGAGCACGGCGATCCCTGCGTCCCGGACGTCGTGCTGAGACAGCCGCTCGGCGAGGATCTTCGCGCCGTCGATGCATCGCCGTTGACGCTCGATGAAATCGGGCATTGCCGCCATCTTGAAGGCCACCGCCTTGCCCGCGATGACGTGCTCCAGCGGCCCGCCCTGCTGACCTGGGAAGACCGCCGAGTTGAGCTTCTTGGCAATGTCAGCATCGTTCGTGAGGATGATTCCGCCGCGCGGGCCGCCGAGGGTCTTGTGAGTGGTGGACGTGACCACATGGGCATGCGGCACCGGCGACGGATGCAACCCGGCGGCGACGAGGCCCGCGAAATGGGCCATGTCGACCATCAGGTAAGCGCCCACCTCGTCGGCGATCTCCCGGAATCGGGCGAAGTCCTGGCGGCGCGGGTAGGCCGACCAGCCCGCGATGATCATCTGAGGCCGATGCTCGCGGGCCGCCTCGGCCACCTGATCCATGTCGATCAAGTAGTCGTCGCGCGAAACGCCGTACGCGGCAACCTGGTACAGCTTGCCTGAGAAGTTCAGCCGCATCCCGTGCGTGAGGTGACCGCCGCAGTCAAGCGAGAGCCCGAGGATTGTTTCCCCCGGCTTGAGCAGTGCATGCATGACGGCGGCGTTGGCCTGCGCACCGGAATGCGGTTGTACGTTGGCGAATTCGGCGTCGAACAACGCCTTGATTCGATCGATCGCCATCTGCTCGATGACGTCGACGTGCTCGCAGCCGCCGTAGTAGCGCCGGCCAGGATAGCCTTCGGCGTACTTGTTCGTGAGCACCGAACCCTGTGCCTGCATGACGGCCAGCGGCGCATGGTTCTCCGACGCGATCATCTCCAGGCCGTTGCGTTGGCGCTCGAGTTCCTTGCCGATCAGCTCGGCAACCTCGGGATCGAAATCGGCGAGGTGTTGGTCGAGGACACTCATACGAAAGCTCCGTTCGTTCAGCCATCGGCGGCGCCGCGAAAGGCCCGCGGCGGGTAATGTTCCTCTGAATACCAGATTGTCGACAACTGATATATCAGAGTGTGACCGGCATCATAACGTGATCTGGCTTTGGCGGTCAAGGGTGCGGCTCGGCGCTGTACGACCTGCGAATTTGGTTTCGCTCTTCCCCTTGACAGTGACATGCGGCACAATTCAATCTGTTGCATGTAGAGGGTTCTATTGCGCGATACGCAACATTGACATTGCTGGGCGAGAGGCCAAGCCTTTGGCAGAACACCTGAATCTGTACATCGCGGGTGAATGGCGCCCTGCGCTCGATGGAGCTCGCCGCGAAATCCGATGTCCCGCCGACGGTCAGCTGGTCGCAACAGCCGCCGAGGCATCCACCGAGGACACCCATGCAGCGATCGCCGCCGCGCGCGAAGCCTTCGACGCGGGCCCTTGGCCGAATACGCCGGAACGCGAACGGGCGGACGTGTTGCGGCGCACCGCCGATCTGATCGACCGCGACCGCAAGGATTTCATCCGCGCCGAGGCGCTCGACACCGGCAAGCGGATCGTCGAAGCCGAGTACGACATGGACGATGTCGTGGCGTGCCTGCGCTATTACGCTGGCGTCGGCGGCACCGAAGCCGGGCGCGTGGTGGACACCGGAAAGGCGGATGCGATCAGTCGCCTCGTCTACGAGCCGATCGGCGTCTGCGGACTGATCACCCCGTGGAATTACCCTCTGTTGCAAGCGATTTGGAAGGTGGGACCAGCCCTGTTGGCGGGCAACGCCTTGGTGCTCAAGCCGAGTGAGCTGACGCCCTCGACCGCGGTTCTTCTGATGCGGGCGTTGGAGGAAGCGGGCCTGCCCGCCGGCGTTGCCAATCTGGTTCTCGGCGCTGGACCCGCCGCCGGCGCACCCTTGTCGGAGCACCCCGACGTGGACATGGTGTCGTTCACCGGCGGTGTCTCCTCGGGCACCCGGGTGATGGCGGCCGCCGCGTCGACCGTCAAACGAGTCGCGCTGGAACTCGGCGGCAAGAATCCCAACGTCGTCTTCGCCGACGCCGACTTCGAGACCGCGGTGGATTTTGCGCTCACCGCGGTGTTCCTGCATTCGGGCCAAGTGTGTTCGGCAGGCGCCCGTCTGATTGTCGAGCAGTCACTGCACGATCGGTTCGTCGACGAGGTCGTCCGACGCGCGGAGCGGATCACGCTGGGCGGGCCATTCGACCCGGACGCCGAGACGGGCCCGTTAGTCTCCGCCGCGCACCGCGACAAGGTCGAGGCCTACGTGGCCGCCGGCCTATCCGAGGGTGCGGTGCTGCGCTGCGGTGGACGCCGACCGGACGACGCACGCCTGCGCGACGGCTTCTTCTATCCACCAACCGTTTTGGATGGCTGCCACTCGGGCATGTCGGTGACGAGGGAAGAGTCGTTCGGCCCAGTACTGACCGTCGAGACATTCACCGATGAAGACGACGCGGTACGTATCGCCAACGACACCGACTACGGACTGGCAGGCGCGGTCTGGACCCAGGACGCCGGCAAGGCTCAGCGCGTCGCCCACCGACTGCGGCACGGGACCATCTGGATCAACGACTACCACCCCTACGTGCCGCAGGCCGAATGGGGCGGCATGAAGCGCTCCGGAAACGGCCGCGAGCTCGGCCGAGCCGGTCTCGACGAATACCGCGAGATCAAGCACATATGGCAGAACACCAACCCACGGCCTGAGCGGTGGTTTCGGGGATAACCCGAGGCCCGCCGCGCCACGAACGACCGACAGCCCATTAGTTAGGAGATTCCGGTGGCCATCCACACAGATAGCGCTCCCACGGCGGTGGTCGCCCCGCCCACCCCCGACCGCGACGACGCGGAGTTGAGCGTCGAAGGACTGTGGAAGGTCTTCGGCGCCAAGGCTTCCGACGTCGCATGCGACGACAGCATGGAGAGGCTCAGCGTCCAGGACATCAAGAAGAAGACGGGATGCGCGGTCGCCGTACGCGACGTCAACTTCGACGTCGGCTGTGGAGAGGTGTTCGTCGTGATGGGCCTTTCCGGCTCCGGCAAGTCCACGCTTGTGCGATGTCTGACACGGCTGATCGAGCCGACAAAGGGCAAGGTGGTGTTCCAGGGCACCGACATCACGGCCGCGGATGAGAAAGAGCTGCGGGATCTGCGCCGTCGCAAGGTCTCCATGGTCTTCCAGCATTTCGGTCTTCTGCCGCACCGCCGGGTGCTGGACAACGTCTCGTACGGCCTCGAGGTCCGTGGCACCGACAAGAAGGACAGGATGAAACGCGCCGGCGAGGTCACCGAGCTGGTCGGGCTGGCCGGATACGAGAACTCCTACCCGGATCAGCTGTCCGGTGGCATGAAGCAGCGCGTCGGGCTGGCACGTGCGCTGGCCAGCGATCCGGACATGCTGTTGTTCGACGAGCCGTTCTCGGCGCTGGATCCGCTGATCCGGCGCGACATGCAGAACGAGGTGATCCGGCTGCACCACGAAATGGGCAAGACGATGGTGTTCATCACCCACGACCTGTCCGAGGCGCTCAAGCTCGGCGACCGGATCCTGATCATGCGCGACGGAGCGATGGTCCAGGTCGGCACCGGCGACGAGCTCGTCGGCGCACCGGCCGACGACTACGTGCGCGAATTCGTCAGTGACATACCACGTTCCCGGGTGCTCACCCTCAAGTGGATCATGCGCGAGAAGCGGCCCGGCGATCCGCTCGACGGACCGGAGATGACGCCAGACACCGTGATCCGCGATGCCGTCGACCCGGTGCTCGCCGCCGACAAGCCGATCAAGGTGGTCTCGGACGGCAAGCTACTGGGCATGGTCGGACGGAGTGAGATCCTGGCGGTGATCGGCAAGGTCGACGAGGGCGGTGCATGATGGCCACCATCGCGGTAGGAGCACCCCCGGCACCGCAGGCTCCGGAAGCGCAGCCGCGGACGTCATGGTTCTCCGAACGCGGTCCGGCACAGTTCATAGCGGCCATCGCCGCGGTACTGGGTGTCTGGATCGTGCTGTTTTTCTTCCTGCGCGGCCGCAACACTCTAGCCCTGGCCCCGGCCGACACGAAACCGCTGCACGTGTGGCTGTCCGATCTGCAAACCCGCGTCGGCGAGGGCCGAAACACCAACCCGCTCTTCACTTACTTCTTCAATCCGATCCGGTCGGTGATCGACGCTTTCGGCACCGCGATCGCCGACCTGATCGCGCACCCGGTTGACGGGCGACCCGTCCCCTACATCGGCTGGCTCGGTGTCGTGGTGCTGTTCACCTTCCTGGCCTGGATGCTCGGCAACTGGAAGGTCGGGCTGCTCACCCTGTGTGGCTTGTTGTTCATGGGCCTGCAGGGCCTGTGGCAGGAGAGCATGGAGACGCTGGGGCTGACCATCGCGGCGGTCGCGATAGCGCTGCTCATCGGAATCCCGTTGGGCATCTGGGCCGGGATATCGGACGGGTTCAATCGCTTCATCACCCCGGTGCTGGATTTCATGCAGATCCTGCCGTCGTTCGTCTACCTCGCTCCGCTGACGCTGGCGTTCCTGATCGGCCCGGCCGCGGCGATCATCGCGACCGTGATCTACGCGGCTCCCCCGGTCATCCGGCTCACCGCCCATGGCATTCGGTCGGTCCCCTCAGAGTCTCGGGAAGCGGTCGAGTCACTCGGCGCGACCCGATCCCAGGAGTTGTTCGGGGCGCTGCTGCCAATGGCCAAGCGCACCATCGTGCTCGGCATCAACCAGACCATCATGGCCGCGCTGGCGATGGTGACCATCGCCGCGCTGATCGCCGCACCGGGTCTCGGCCAGGTGGTGGTCCAGGCGTTGTCGACCCAGGACGTCGGCACCGCCTTCAACGCCGGCTTGGCGATCGTGATCATGGCCATCATCCTGGACAGGACCACCACAGCGGCCAGCGAGCGGGTTGAGATCCAACGGCGAAAGTCGGCCGAGCCCAACAGGTTTCGGCGGCCAGGAATCGTGATCGGCGCCGTCGTGACGGCGATCGCGATCTGGTTGTCCTACACGTACCAGCTGGTGGCGCTCTTCCCGTCGTCACTGCAGCTCGGATCGGTGCACATCGGGCTCGATGTCGGCACGCCAATCATCAACGCGGCGAACGCGGTAACCAACTGGGCGCAGACCAGCTTCTCCGGAGTCACCAACGGCATCAAGGACGTGGTCACCGCGTGGGCACTCGATCCGTTGCAGACGCTGCTGGACAGCTCGCCGTGGTGGCTCACGTTCGCAGCGCTCACCGCGATCGCCGCGATCGTCGGCGGCCGATGGGCCGCGCTCATCACGGCGGTGTGCCTCCTCTTGATCGCTCATGGGCTCTGGCTGTGGCAGGACACCATGGACACCCTGGCCGCGGTGCTGGTGGCCACGGTGATCGTGGTTGTGCTCGGGGTCGTGGTCGGCGTTTGGATGGGCCGCAGCCCGACCGCGGACAAGATCGTGCGACCTTTCCTTGACGCCGCGCAGACCATGCCGTCGTTCGTGTATCTGGTGCCGTTCCTGGCGTTGTTTTCGGCGTCACGGTTCACCGGCATCGTCGCGGCGATCGTGTACGCCGCTCCGGTGTCGATCAAGATCATGGCCGACGGGATCCGCGGTGTCTCGCCCGAGACGGTCGAGGCGGCCCGCTCGGTGGGGTCGAACACCTGGCAGGTGATCACCAAGGTGCAGCTGCCGATGGCCGTTCGGTCCCTGACACTGGCCACCAACCAGGGCCTTATATATGTGCTCTCCATGGTGGTGGTCGCCGGTCTGGTCGGCGGCGGCGCGCTGGGCTACCTCGTGGTGGCCGGGTTCGCGCAGACCAGCCTGTTCGGCAAGGGCCTGGCGGCGGGTCTGGCGATCGTGCTGCTCGGCACGATTCTCGACCGAACGACCGCGGCCGCATCGCGACGGATAGGACGGGTAAGCGAATGAAGCGTACAGCCATGGTCGCGGTTGCCGCGGCGCTCGTGCTGCTGATCTCGGGGTGCAACGCCACCAAGGTTTCGGACCTGCAAGCCCGCGGTCAGTTGAAACCCGGCAGCAAACCGTGTGGCACCTTCAACCTGGCCATCAACTCGTGGGTCGGGTACGAGGCCAACGCGGCGGTGATCACGTATCTCGCGGAGAACGTGCTCGGGTGTGTGGTCAAACAGAAACACATCGCCGAGCAGGTCTCCTGGCAGGGCATGTCGACCGGGCAGGTGGACGCGATCCTGGAGAACTGGGGTCACGACGACCTGCGAAAGCAGTACATCGACAACATGGGCGTCGCGCAGAGCACCGGCTCCACTGGGATCAAAGGGGTCATCGGCTGGTACGTGCCGCCGTGGATGGTCGAGCAGTACCCGGACATCACCGATTGGCGCAATCTCAACAAGTACGCCCACCTGTTCAAGACCTCCGAATCCGGCGACAAGGGGCAGCTGCTCGACGGGGATCCGGCCTACGTGACCAACGACGCCGCGCTGGTGGCCAACCTGAACCTGGACTACAAGGTGGTGCAGGGCGGCAGCGAGACGGCGCTGATCTCCAGCATCCGTCAGGCGCAGCGACAACGGACCCCGCTGCTCGCGTACTTCTACTCGCCGCAATGGCTGTTGAGTGAGGTGCCGATGGCCAAG